>NZ_JBVJFB010000008.1:75804-438326 GCF_055588065.1 Streptomyces sp. NPDC046308 | reverse complement strand
ACGCCCGGTTACATTCCGAACCCGGAAGCTAAGCCTTTCAGCGCCGATGGTACTGCAGGGGGGACCCTGTGGGAGAGTAGGACGCCGCCGAACAACCCGCCCTTTTAGCTCAGTCGGTAGAGCGTCTCCATGGTAAGGAGAAGGTCAACGGTTCGATTCCGTTAAAGGGCTCCAACAAAGAAGGCCCCCGCCATTTGGCGGGGGCCTTCTTGCGTTTCCGGGCCGTGCTTCCGGCGCTGTCAAGTCCCGACTTTCCGGGCCGTGACCCGGGAGCTCGGGCGGGGCGCAATGGAGTGGACCGTCCGATCTCCCGAGCTGCGGAAGGACCCTTCATGACCATCGCAAAGTTCCGACGCTTCGTCCTCGTCCTCGTGGTCGCCCTGGGCGCCGGCGGCGTCTCCCTGTCCTCCTCGGCGTCGGCCGCCCCGAGCACCGCGCCCGCGCGGCCGACCTCCGACGCCGACGATCCCGTCGGCCGCTACAAGATCCTCACGGACCTCGCCCGGGGAGGGTTCGGCGGAGACATCGATTTCGGGCTCGGCCGGGGCGGGCAGGACGCGACAGGCGGGGACACCGATCCCGGGCTCCCGGGCGGCAGTAACGGGGCGACCGGCGGCGACACCGATCCCGGGTCCACCGGTTCGAGTGACGCGGCTCGCGGCGGCGACACCGACTTCGGTGGTGGAAGTGGCGGCGTGCCCTCGGACGACTTCGACTACGGCGTCTGGGTCGGCCCGCCCACCCGCGGTCCCCTCGTGAACTGAGACCGCCGACTAGGAGCTGTCCGGCCGATCTAGAGGCGAATCGGTGTGGCCCGTTGGGCAGCTCGGCTGGGAGGGTGGGTGCATGAGTGACCTGGATGTGACGTCAGCTCCGCCCGGCCGTGTGGAGGTGGCTGCTCAGTGGAATGCACTGGCTCGGGGGGAGGTGACCCGCGAAGCGATGCATGCGTGGGTGGTTCCATGGGTGGAGGGCGAAGGAGCGTTCGCTGACTTCGAGGACCCTTTGGTCGAAACGGCCCTGCAGCACCTGCACGGTTTCGACCTTTGCCAGGATCCAGGCCGTCCCGGTGTCGTCTGGCACGGCACATCGGGTGAGGGCGAGTGGTACCACTCGCTCGATGACATCACCGGCGGCCTCATCCGATGGAAGGATAACTGCGCTCTCTACGATGCTGATCCGCAGGGCTGGCTCCACATGGTGCGTGAGCGGGCACGAGCGTTCATCCAGACTGCGGAAGCGAAGCACAGGCAATGTTGACCGCTCGGGCAGGCGCTGTGGTCACGACCGGATCCAGATGACGAGTGCGGCTGCCGTGACGGTGCGGAGGAAGACGTAGCCGCGCTTGTCGTAGCGCGTGGCCACTGCGCGGTAGTTCTTCAGCTTGTTGCTGGCCCGTTCGACGGTGTTGCGCTTCTTGTACCGTGCCTCGTCGAAGCCCGGTGGCCGCCCGCCGCGTGATCCTTTGCGCAGGCGGGCGGCCTGGCTGTCGGCCTTCTCCGGGACGGTGTGCCGGATGCCGCGCTGCCGCAAGTACTGACGACAAAGCCCGTTGCTGGAGGCCTTATCGGCTGCGACGCTGTCCGGCTTGTTGCGGGGCCGGCCGGGCCCCTGGCGGGGAACTCTGATCTTGGCCAGCACCGGCACGAACTGGGTGCAGTCGGCCCGCTGCCCGGGGGTGATGATCAGGGAAAGCGGGCGGCAGCGGCCGTCGGCGCTCAGGTGGATCTTGCTGGTGAAGCCGCCGCGCGAGCGGCCCAGGCCCTCACCTCCCGCACCACCTCCACCAGGCGGGCGACCAGGCTCTGCCACGGCGGTTCGCCCTGGTGTTCCACGACCTCGGCCCCCTTTGACTGCGTCAGGGCGGGTGGTGCAGCGGTTCAGGCGCCAGCCGCGTGCTGGTGGGCGCGCACGCTGGTGGAATCCACTGAGACATCCCAGTCGATCTCGCCGGCTGCGTCAGCCTCGGCCCGGACCTGTTGCAGAAGACGCTCCCACGTGCCGTCGGCCGACCACTGCCGGTCGCGCTCGTAGACGGTCTTCCAGGGACCGAACCGCTCCGGGAGATCACGCCAGTGCACACCGGTCCGCACCCGGTGCAGAATCCCGTCAATCACCTGACGGTGGTCGCGCCAACGCCCGCACCGGCCATTGCTCACCGGCAGGAACGGCCGCAGCCGTTCCCACTCGGCCTCCGACAACTCACCACGCCGATTTCCACCCATACGCAGAACAATGACCGGATGAGCAGCCAGTCGCATGATCGGCCGGACAGCTCCTAGTCGCCCGTGCGCTGTTCCGGGACGCGGAAGGCCAGGATGGCCATGTCGTCCGAGGCCGGCTCGGCCGCGAAGCGTTCCACGGCGCGCAGGACGCGCGAGGCGACCGCGCCCGCGGTGAGGCCCGTGCAGGTGGTGAGGACCTCCGCGAGGCCGTCGTCGCCGAGCATGCGGGTCCCCTCGCGGCGCTCGGTCACACCGTCGGTGACGCAGAGCAGGACGTCGCCGGGGTCGAGGGTGAGGGTCTGCTCGTACAGGTCCAGGTCTTCGATGACGCCCAGCAGCGGCTGCGGGTCCGCGGCCGCGTCGACCTGGCCGTTCGGGCGCAGACGGAGCGGGAGCGGGTGGCCCGCGCAGACGACCTTCATGAGGGCTCCGCCGTCGGGCTGGGGGTGGAGCTCTCCGTAGAGGAGGGTGAGGAAGCGGCTGCGGGCACCCTCGTCGAGGATGGCGGCGTTGAGGCGCTCGAGGACGGCCGGTCCGCCGAGGCCCTCGCGGGCCAGCAGGCGCAGCGCGTGCCGGGCGAGGCCGGTGACGGCGGCCGCCTCGGGGCCCGTACCGCAGACGTCGCCGATGGCGAAGCCGTACGCGCCGTCGCGGATCGGGAAGACGTCGTAGAAGTCGCCGCCCACCTCGTTCCCCTCGCCGGCGGCGCGGTAGATGACCTCGACCTCCATGCCGGGGATGGCGGGCGAGCCGGGCGGCAGCAAGCTGCGCTGGAGGGAGCGGCTGATCGCGGTGCGCTCGGAGTAGAGGCGGGCGTTGTCGAGGGCGAGAGCGGCCCGGCGGGACAGGTCCTCGGCGAGTTCTAGGATCTCCTGGCGGAAGTGCTCCTCGCGCGGCTTGCCGAGGGTAAGCATGCCGATCACGCGGTTGCGGGCGAGGAGTGGCAGGACCACGGTCTCCCCGCCGACCGCGAGGGTCGCCTCCGTCCAGGGGCGGGCGCCGGCCTCGCGGACCGGGTCGGGCGGGCTGACCCGGGAGAGCAGGGCCTTGAGGCCGTCGATGCGCTCCTCGTCCTCGTGGAGGACGTACGAGAGGTACGGGTCCGAGGACTGGTCGGCGATCGTGTAGACGGCGCACCAGGTGGCGAGGGTCGGGACGGTCATCTGGGCCATGAGCGCCAGCGTCTGGTCCCGGTCGAGGGTGCCGGCCAGCAGGTCGGAGGCCTCGACGAGGAAGGAGAGGGAGCCGCGGCGCAGCCGTTCCAGCTCGCCGAGGCGGGCGGACTCGACGGCGAGGGCGATGCGGTCGGCGGCGAACTGGAGGTGGAGTGCCTCTTCGTTGGAGTACCGGCCGGGGCTTTCGGCGGCGACGCCGAGGGAGCCGGTGAGCCGGCCCTCCACCTTGAGGGGGACGGTGACCGCGGAGCGCATGCCGGTGGCCTCCAGGAGCGGGACCGCTCCGGGGACCGCGGTGAGGTCGTCGTGGACGGCGGGCATGCGGGCGGAGCCGTAGCGGTTCGTGCCGGCCTCGACGGGGACGCGGGCGAAGCGCTGGCGGGTGGAGGGCAGGCCGGTGGTGGCGCGGACCTCGAGCTCCGTCTCGTCGTCGGTGGCGAGCAGCAGGAAGGCGGCGTCGGCGTCGAGGAGGTCGCGGGCGCGTTCGACGGTGCGCTGGAGGAGGCCGTCGAGGTCGTCGGGGGCGGGGGAGCCGATGAAGACCTCGAAGGGGTCCGCGGGGCGCGGATCGGTGAAGTGGCCGCTGTCGGTGACGGGCACCCGTACCGGGCTCTGGAGCAGCGCGCGCTCGTCGTCGTGGACGAGGAGGCAGACGGTGGACGGTTCGCCGTGGGCGTCGCGGACGCGCAGGTGGGAGGCGTAGACGGGGATGACGCGGCCGTCGGAGCCGCGGACCCCGTAGCTGCCCTCCCAGCGGGACAGGCGCAGGGCCTCGGCGATGCCGGTTCCGGTGCCGGGGGTCTGCGGCCAGGCCGCGAGCTCGGCGAGGGGGCGGCCGAGAGCCTTCTCGGCGGGGTAGCCGAAGACGTGCTCGGCGTCCTCGTTCCAGGCGGAGATGGTGTCGGCCGCGTCGATCTGGAGGACGGCGACGCGGACGCGGCTGTCGGCGAGCGGGAGCATGCGGTCCGGGACGACGGGGCCGGCGGAGCGGGTACCGACCGGCCGGTCTGGCAGGTCGAGGCGGAACCACACGTGTTTGTGGGTGGCCGTGTACTCGACGCCCCAGCGGGTGGCGAGGGCGGCGCAGAGCATCAGGCCGCGGCCGTTCTCGCTCTCGGCATCGGCGTACGGGCGCTCGTCGGGGTGCCGGAGCGGGAGGTCTCGCTCCGGGTAGCGGTCGGCGACCTCGACGCGTACGCCGTCCTCGGTGCGCAGGCACAGGACCTCGGCCCGGGTTCCGGCGTGGACCACGGCATTGGTGACGAGCTCGCTGGTGAGCACCACCGCGTCGTCGACGATGTCCGCGAAGCCCCAGCCCTGCAGGGTGTCGCGGACGAACGCGCGAGCGGCGGCGACCGAGCGCCCGAGGGGGTCGAAGCTGGCAGCCGCCCGTGCCGTGATCACGAATCTCCTTCGACGCGGTTGGACATCGGTTGCCAGGTTACTTACCTTCGCGGTCGGCATGGTGCCGTCGTCCGGGAATCCACCCGCAGGGTACGGCGGGTGTGCGATGGTGCCGAAGTGTTATGGCCGGGTTCGGCCAGGGTGAAACACTGGGCAGGCTTGAAGAGCCGGGCAGTGGTACTCGAAGCCCGGCGGAACAGCGGTCGACCCTTTCGGGAGGGACACGGTGGAGTCTGGCGCAGCGGTGCGGCGTACGGGAACGCGGCCGAAGGGCGGACGTCCCCGGCGCGGCGGCACGACGGAGGTCGATACCGCCGCTCTGAACCGGCTGCTCACGGCCCTGGTGTCGATGCGGGACGGGAACTTCCGCAAGCGGCTGACGGTGTCCGGCGAGGGCGTGATGGCGGAGATCGCCGCCGTCTACAACGAGGTCGCCGACCGCAATCTCCACCTGACCGGGGAGCTGTCCCGGGTGCGGCGGATGGTGGGCCGCGAGGGCAAGCTCAGCGAACGGCTGGAAACCGGTGCCTGTGAGGGCTCCTGGGCGGCCGCGATCGACGCCTCGAACCAGTTGGTGGACGATCTGGCCCGCCCGGTGTCCGAGGTGGGCCGGGTGCTGTCGGCGGTGGCCGAGGGCGATCTGGACCAGCGGATGGACCTGCGGACGCAGGCCGCCGAGGGGGCGGGGCATCCGCTGCGCGGCGAGTTCCTGAAGGTCGGGCGCACGGTCAACAACCTGGTCGACCAGTTGTCCGCGTTCACCGACGAGGTGACGCGGGTGGCGCTGGAGGTGGGCACCGAGGGCAAGCTGGGTGGCCAGGCCCAGGTGCGCGGTATGTCCGGTTCGTGGAAGGACCTGACCGACTCCGTCAACACCATGGCGTACCGGCTCACCGCTCAGGTGCGTGACATCGCCCTCGTCACGACGGCGGTCGCCAAGGGCGATCTGTCGCGCAAGGTCACGGTGCACGTGGCCGGCGAGATGCTCCAGCTGAAGAACACCGTGAACACGATGGTGGACCAGCTGTCGTCCTTCTCCTCCGAGGTGACCCGCGTCGCCCGTGAGGTGGGTACGGAGGGCGAGCTGGGCGGCCAGGCGAAGGTGCCCGGGGTCGCGGGTGTGTGGAAGGACCTGACGGACTCCGTCAACACCATGGCCGGCAACCTGACGGCCCAGGTGCGCGGGATCGCGCAGGTCACGACGGCGGTCGCGAACGGCGACCTGTCGCAGAAGGTGCGGGTCAGCGCGCGCGGCGAGGTGGCGCAGCTGGCCGAAACGATCAACCAGATGACGGAGACGCTGCGGACGTTCGCGGACGAGGTCACGCGGGTGGCCAGCGAGGTCGGTGCGAAGGGTCTGCTGGGCGGTCAGGCGCAGGTGCCTGGTGCGGCGGGGACGTGGAAGGACCTCACCGATTCGGTGAACACGGTCTTCCGCAACCTCACCACGCAGGTGCGGGACATCGCGCAGGTCACCACCGCCGTCGCCAACGGCGACCTGTCGCAGAAGGTCACGGTCGACGTGGCCGGCGAGATGCTGGAGCTGAAGAACACCGTCAACACGATGGTGGACCAGCTCCAGTCCTTCGGTGCCGAGGTGACGCGGGTGGCCCGCGAGGTCGGCGTCGAGGGCGAGCTGGGCGGTCAGGCGCAGGTGCCGGGTGCGGCGGGGACGTGGAAGGACCTCACCGATTCGGTGAACACCGCCTTCCGCAACCTGACCGGGCAGGTCCGCAACATCGCGCAGGTGACGACGGCGGTGGCCAACGGCGACCTGTCGCAGAAGGTCACCGTGGACGTCTCGGGCGAGATGCTCCAGCTGAAGAACACCGTGAACACGATGGTGGACCAGCTGTCCTCGTTCGCCGACCAGGTGACGCGGATGGCGCGGGACGTGGGTACGGAGGGCCGGCTCGGCGGCCAGGCACGGGTGGAGGGGGTCTCCGGCACGTGGAAGGAGCTCACCGACTCCGTCAACTTCATGGCCGGCAACCTGACCTCGCAGGTGCGCCAGATCGCCCAGGTGACGACGGCGGTGGCGCGGGGCGACCTGTCGCAGAAGATCGACGTGGACGCCCGGGGCGAGATCCTGGAGCTGAAGAACACCATCAACACGATGGTCGACCAGCTCTCCGCCTTCGCGGAGCAGGTGACCCGGGTGGCCCGGGACGTGGGTACGGAGGGCCGGCTCGGCGGGCAGGCGCAGGTGCCCGGGGTGGCCGGCGTATGGCGTGACCTGACGGACTCGGTGAACGGCATGGCCGGGAACCTGACCTCGCAGGTGCGCAACATCGCGCAGGTCGCGACGGCGGTGGCGCGCGGTGACCTGTCGCAGAAGATCGACGTGGACGCCCGGGGCGAGATCCTGGAGCTGAAGAACACCCTCAACACGATGGTCGACCAGCTCTCGAACTTCGCGGAGCAGGTGACGCGGGTGGCGCGCGAGGTGGGCACCGAGGGCATCCTCGGCGGTCAGGCGGAGGTGAAGGGGGTCTCCGGTACCTGGAAGGACCTCACGCAGTCCGTCAACTTCATGGCGAACAACCTGACGTCGCAGGTGCGCAACATCGCCGAGGTGACCACGGCCGTGGCCATGGGCGACCTCTCGAAGAAGATCACCGTCGACGCCAAGGGCGAGATCCTCGAACTGGTCACGACCGTGAACACGATGGTGGACCAGCTGTCCTCGTTCGCCGAGCAGGTGACGCGGGTGGCCCGTGAGGTGGGCTCCGAGGGCATCCTGGGCGGTCAGGCGCGGGTCCGGGGGGTGACCGGCATCTGGAAGGACCTGACCGACAACGTCAACCTGATGGCCAACAACCTGACCTCGCAGGTGCGCAACATCTCCCAGGTCTCGGCAGCGGTCGCCAACGGCGATCTGACGAAGAAGGTCACGGTCGAGGCGCGCGGCGAGGTCGCGCAGCTCGCCGACACGGTCAACACGATGGTGAAGACCCTGTCCTCGTTCGCCGACGAGGTGACGCGCGTGGCCCGTGAGGTGGGCACGGAGGGCCGCCTGGGCGGTCAGGCGCACGTTCCCGGGGTCTCGGGGACGTGGAAGGACCTCACCGACTCGGTGAACTTCATGGCCTCGAACCTCACCGGTCAGGTGCGGCAGATCGCCATGGTCACGACCGCCATCGCCAAGGGCGACATGACCAAGAAGATCGACATCGACGCCCGCGGCGAGATCCTGGAGCTCAAGACCACCATCAACACGATGGTCGACCAGCTGTCCTCGTTCGCCGACCAGGTGACGCGGGTGGCCCGCGAGGTGGGTACCGAGGGCATCCTGGGCGGCCAGGCGCGCGTCCGGGACGTCGACGGCACCTGGCGCGACCTGACCGAGTCCGTGAACGAGATGGCCGGGAACCTCACCCGGCAGGTGCGCGCGATCGCGGCCGTGGCCACCGCGGTGACCCGCGGTGACCTCAACCTGAAGATCGACGTGGACGCGGCGGGCGAGATCCAGGTCCTCCAGGACAACATCAACACGATGATCGCGAACCTGCGCGACACCACCTTGGCCAACAAGGAGCAGGACTGGCTCAAGGGCAACCTCGCCCGGATCTCCGCGCTGATGCAGGGCCGCCGGGAGCTCGACGACGTGGCCTCGCTGATCATGAGCGAGCTGACGCCGGTGGTCTCCGCGCAGCACGGCGCGTTCTTCCTGGCGCTGCCGACCGGCGGCACCACCGAGATCGGGACGGAGGGCGGCGCGGACGGCTCGTACGAGCTGCGGATGCGCGGGAGTTACGCGTACGCGGGCGGCCAGATGCCCATCTCCTTCCGGCCGGGGGAGGGGCTGATCGGGACCGTCGCCGAGGAGAAGCGGACGATCCTCGTCGAGAACACCCCGCCCGGTTACCTGAAGATCTCCTCGGGTCTGGGCGAGGCGCCGCCGGCGCACGTGATCGTGCTGCCGGTGCTCTTCGAGGGGAAGGTGCTCGGCGTCATCGAGCTGGCCTCGTTCACGCCGTTCACGCAGATCCAGAAGGACTTCCTCAGCCAGATCGCCGAGATGATCGGTACGAGCGTCAACACCATCAGCGTCAACTCCAAGACGGAGATGCTGCTGAAGCAGTCGCAGGAGATGACCGAGCAGCTGCGCGAGCGCTCGGACGAGCTGGAGAACCGGCAGAAGGCCCTGCAGGCCGCGAACGCGGAGCTGGAGGAGAAGGCCGAGCTGTTGGCCCAGCAGAACCGGGACATCGAGGTGAAGAACACCGAGATCGAGGAGGCCCGGCAGGTCCTGGAGGAGCGCGCCGAGCAGCTCGCGGTCTCGATGCGCTACAAGTCCGAGTTCCTGGCGAACATGTCGCACGAGCTGCGGACCCCGCTCAACTCGCTGTTGATCCTGGCCAAGCTGCTCGCCGACAACGCGGACGGCAACCTGTCGCCGAAGCAGGTCGAGTTCGCCGAGACCATCCACGGCGCGGGTTCGGACCTGCTGCAGCTGATCAACGACATCCTCGACCTGTCGAAGGTCGAGGCCGGGAAGATGGACGTCTCGCCGACCCGGATCGCGCTGGTCCAGCTCGTGGACTACGTGGAGGCCACCTTCCGGCCGCTGACGGCGGAGAAGGGCCTGGACTTCTCGGTCCGGGTCTCGCCGGAGCTGCCCGCGACCCTGCACACGGACGAGCAGCGGCTCCTCCAAGTGCTGCGCAACCTGCTGTCGAACGCGGTGAAGTTCACCGACGGCGGCGCGGTGGAGCTGGTGATCCGGCCGGCCGGGGCCGATGTGCCGACGGCGATCCGGGAGCAGCTGCTGGAGGCCGGTTCGCTGAGGGAGGCGGACGCGGACCTGATCGCCTTCTCGGTCACCGACACCGGGATCGGGATCGCGGCGAGTAAGATGCTGGTGATCTTCGAGGCGTTCAAGCAGGCGGACGGGACGACGAGCCGCAAGTACGGCGGCACCGGGCTGGGCCTGTCCATCAGCCGGGAGATCGCCCGGCTGCTGGGCGGGGAGATCCACGCGGCGAGCGAGCCCGGCCGCGGGTCCACCTTCACGCTGTACCTGCCGCTGCACCCGAGCGAGCTGCCTCCGCAGGGGTACGCGCCGCCCACGCCCGGGGGTGGCCGCGGCGAGCTGTACCGCAGGTCCCTGGACGGTGCGCGGCCGGTGCTGCCTTCGGCCCCGGCCGGGCCCGCCGCCGTACCGTCGGGGCCGTCCCAGCCGGCGCGGCCCGCGCTGTCGGCCGCCGAGCCGGGCGGGCCGGGGCAGAACGGCGGGGCGGCGCTGTTCCGGCGGCGGCGCAAGGCGCTGAGCGACCTGGAGCCGCGTACGGCGGTGCCGGGGCAGCCGAACGCGGTGGCGCCCGACGACGGCTGGGGCAGCGCGGAGGACGAACTTCCGGTGGTGCCCCGGACGTACGACTTCCACGGCGAGAAGGTGCTCATCGTGGACGACGACGTCCGCAACGTCTTCGCGCTCACCAGCGTGCTGGAGCAGCACGGACTGGCCGTGCTGTACGCGGAGAACGGGCGGGAGGGCATCGAAGTCCTGGAACAGCACGAGGACGTGACGGTCGTGCTGATGGACATCATGATGCCCGAGATGGACGGATACGCCACGACATCGGCGATCCGGCGGATGCCGCAGTTCGCGGGGCTGCCGATCATCGCGCTGACGGCGAAGGCGATGAAGGGCGACCGGGAGAAGGCGATCGACTCCGGTGCTTCCGACTATGTCACCAAGCCGGTCGACCCCGACTACCTTCTGTCGGTGATGGAACAGTGGATGCGGGGCAAGTGATCGCCGCGAGCGCGGTGCGTACCCATTGCTGACTCACTGTGGCCGGAGCGGTGTGGGACCCCGGTGAACGGGGAACCTTCTGCTCTCCCGCCACGTTTCTGCTTCGTGCACAGTGACATCCTGGTGACAGGGTGTGGCGATCTCGGGACTGGGGCTACGATGACCGGCACAAGGACGGACGGCGCGAGGATGCCGCCCTCTGGGGCGGGGCCCGGCGCACAGGCCGGAGCCAGGAGCCGGGGAGGCCCCGCGCCGGGGCGAGGAGGACAGGGCATGGTGCAGAAGGCCAAGATCCTCCTGGTCGACGACCGGCCGGAGAATCTGCTGGCGCTGGAGGCCATCCTCTCCGCGCTCGATCAGACACTGGTCCGGGCGTCGTCGGGGGAGGAAGCGCTCAAGGCGCTGCTGACGGACGATTTCGCGGTCATCCTGCTGGATGTCCAGATGCCGGGGATGGACGGTTTCGAGACGGCCGCGCACATCAAGCGGCGCGAGCGGACCCGGGACATCCCGATCATCTTCCTCACCGCGATCAACCACGGTCCGCACCACACCTTCCGCGGCTACGCGGCGGGTGCGGTCGACTACATCTCGAAGCCCTTCGACCCCTGGGTGCTGCGGGCCAAGGTCTCGGTCTTCGTGGAGCTGTACACGAAGAACTGCCAACTGCGGGAGCAGGCGGCCCTGCTCCGCCTCCAGCTGGAGGGCGGCAGCAGCTCCAACGGCGTGGACGCCGGCAAGGAGACGGCCGGGCTGCTGGCCGAGCTCTCCGCGCGGCTCGCGGCGGTCGAGGAGCAGGCCGAGGCGCTGACCAAGCAGCTCGGCGAGGACTCGGCCGACGCGGGCGTGGTGGCGACCGCGGCCCACCTGGAGCGCAAGCTCACCGGACTGCGGCGAGCGCTCGACGCGCTGGAGCCCGGGACCGCCGGAGGGGCTCCGGCCCTGCCGTCGCAGAACTGACCGCGCGGGCGTCGGCTCTGGCGGTGCGTCAAAGCGCCTGCGGAGCCGACGACACGAACGGGTGAAGGGGTGGGCACGCGTGTCCACCGGCGCGCGCACCGGTAACCTCGGGCCCATGGCCTCAAGTACGTCCGGCAAGGGTTCCCAGAGCACCGCGGGCACCGCGAAGGGCCGCACCGGCCGTACGACGGCGCCGGCCAAGAAGGCGGCCCCCGCACGCAAGCCCCCGGCGAAGAAGGCAGCGGCCGCCAAGCGCGCCCCGGCCAAGAAGGCCACGGCCAAGCCGGCGCCGTCCCCGACGGGAGGCGTGGTGCGGCTGGTGCGCGCGGTGTGGCTCGGCTGCGCGCACGCGGTCGGCGCGGTCTTCCGCGGGATCGGCCAGGGGGCCAGGAACCTCGACCCCGCCCACCGCAAGGACGGCGTCGCGCTGCTGCTGCTCGCCCTGGCGCTGATCGTGGCCGCCGGTACCTGGTCGAACCTGAGCGGTCCGGTCGGGGATCTGGTGACCATGCTGGTCACCGGTGCCTTCGGGCGACTGGATCTGCTCGTGCCGATCCTGCTCGGCGTCATGGCGGTACGTTTCATCCGCCATCCCGAGCAGACCGACGCCAACGGCCGCATCGGCATCGGGCTCTCCGCCCTCGTCATCGGGGTCCTGGGCCTGGTCCACATCGCCTGCGGGGCGCCCGGCCGCGACGAGGGCACCACCGCGATGCAGAACGCGGGCGGACTCGTCGGCTGGGCCGCCTCCAAGCCGCTGATCTTCACCATGGGCGCGCCGCTGGCCGTGCCCATGCTGGTGCTGCTCACCATCTTCGGGCTGCTGGTGGTCACCGCGACCCCGGTCAACGCGATCCCGCAGCGGCTGCGCAGGCTCGGCATCCGGCTCGGGATCATCGCCCCGAACGCCTACGACGAGGGGTACGCGGAGGCCGAGGGCGCCGCCGACCGCCGGGACCGGCGGGACCGTCACGATGCGGAGCAGTGGCGGGCCCGTACGGGCGCGTTCGCCGGCTCCGACGACCCGGCGGACGCCGCCGAGGAGGAGGCGCTGGCCCGTCGGCGCCGGCCGCGCAGGAGCTCCGCCCGGCCGGCCATGGACCGGGAGATGGACGCCGTCGACGTGGCCGCGGCGGCCGCCGCCGCGCTGGACGGGGTGGTCTACGGCGGCCTGCCGCCCTCGCCGCTCGTCGCCGACCTCACGCACGGCATCACCGCCGAGCGGGAGAGCGCGGAGATCACCGCGCCCGTGCCGACCGCCCGCGGGGAGCGCCCCGCAGCACCCGTCGCCGCAGAGGCCCCCGAGGCCCCGACCGCGCCCGAGGCCCCCGCGGAACAGCCGCACGCCACCACCGCCGCGGCCTCCGGAACGCTGTCGGTGCCCGACCTGACCAAGGCGCCGCCGCAGGCCCAGGCGCTGCCGCCGCGCGCCGAGCAGCTCCAGCTGCGCGGGGACATCACGTACGCCCTGCCCTCGCTGGACCTGCTGGAGAAGGGCGGGCCCGGCAAAACGCGCAGCGCCGCCAACGACGCGGTGGTCGCCTCGCTGCGCAACGTGTTCAGCGAGTTCAAGGTCGACGCCGACGTCACCGGCTTCACCCGGGGGCCGACGGTGACCCGGTACGAGGTCACCCTCGGCGCCGCGGTCAAGGTCGAGCGGATCACCGCCCTGACCAAGAACATCGCCTACGCCGTGGCCTCGCCGGACGTGCGGATCATCAGCCCGATCCCGGGCAAGTCGGCGGTCGGCATCGAGATCCCGAACACCGACCGCGAGATGGTCAACCTGGGCGACGTCCTGCGACTCGCGGACGCGGCCGAGGACGACCACCCGATGCTGGTCGCGCTCGGCAAGGACGTCGAGGGCGGCTACGTCATGGCCAACCTCGCCAAGATGCCGCACGTGCTGGTGGCCGGCGCCACCGGTTCCGGAAAGTCCTCCTGCATCAACTGCCTGATCACCTCCGTGATGGTCCGGGCGACCCCGGAGGACGTGCGGATGGTGCTCGTCGACCCCAAGCGGGTCGAGCTGACGGCGTACGAGGGCATCCCGCACCTGATCACGCCGATCATCACCAACCCCAAGCGGGCCGCCGAGGCGCTCCAGTGGGTCGTGCGCGAGATGGACCTGCGCTACGACGACCTGGCCGCCTTCGGCTACCGGCACATCGACGACTTCAACCAGGCCATCCGGGACGGCAAGATCAAACTGCCGCCGGGCAGCGAGCGGGAGCTCAGCCCGTACCCGTACCTGCTGGTGATCGTCGACGAGCTGGCCGACCTGATGATGGTGGCCCCGCGCGACGTCGAGGACTCGATCGTCAGGATCACCCAGCTGGCCCGCGCGGCCGGCATCCACCTGGTGCTCGCCACCCAGCGGCCCTCGGTGGACGTCGTCACCGGCCTGATCAAGGCGAACGTGCCCTCGCGCCTGGCCTTCGCCACCTCCTCGCTCGCCGACAGCCGGGTCATCCTCGACCAGCCGGGCGCCGAGAAGCTCATCGGCAAGGGCGACGGGCTCTTCCTGCCGATGGGCGCCAACAAGCCGGTCCGCCTCCAGGGAGCCTTCGTCACCGAGGACGAGATCGCCGGGATCGTCCAGCACTGCAAGGACCAGATGGCGCCCGTCTTCCGGGAGGACGTCACCGTCGGGCAGAAGCAGAAGAAGGAGATCGACGAGGACATCGGCGACGACCTGGACCTGCTGTGCCAGGCGGCGGAGCTGGTGGTCACCACGCAGTTCGGCTCGACCTCGATGCTCCAGCGCAAGCTGCGGGTGGGCTTCGCCAAGGCCGGGCGGCTGATGGACCTCATGGAATCGCGGGGGATCGTCGGCCCGAGCGAGGGTTCGAAGGCGCGCGACGTCCTGCTGAAGGCCGACGAGCTGGACGACGTGCTCGCGGTCATCCGCGGCGAGGCGCATCCGTAACCAAATTCCGGGCAACCGTTTCCCTTGGGCCCACGTCCAGTTGAAGGGAGGTAGTGGTACCGCGCACGACCCCGTGTACGGCGTCGGTCCGCCACGCCGGAGCGGACCTCCCTTCGCCATTCGTATGGCGTATGAAGTGCACCCTCCGGTTGCTCCACCCTTTCGTCACCCCCCTAGACTGGACATCCAGCAGGTGGCTACACGCTCGAAAGGCGCCCACGTGTCCATCGGCAACGCCAACTCCCCCGAAGAAGAGCGGCCTTCGACCGACGACCGGTCCGAGGACCGCATCGTCGAACGACCCGTCGAGACCCCGTCCATCGGGACCGCCCTCAAGAAGGCCCGCATCGCCGCCGGGCTCACCGTCGACGAGGTCAGTTCCATCACCCGCGTGCGCATCCCGATCGTGCACGCGATCGAAGAGGACGACTTCACGCGGTGCGGCGGCGACGTGTACGCCCGCGGTCACATCCGTACGCTCGCCCGCGCCGTCCACCTCGACCCGGTACCCCTGGTCGAGAGCTACGACGCGGCCCACGGCGGCCGGCCGGCACCCACGCCCGCCGCGCCGATGTTCGACGCCGAGCGCATCCGTCCCGAACGGCAGCGGCCCAACTGGACCGCGGCCATGGTCGCCGCCATCGTCGCCGTGATCGGCTTCGTGGGCTTCACCGCCTTCAGCGGCGGCGACGCGAAGGACAAGCGCCCGGTGGCGGAAGGTTCCGCCGCCCCGAAGCCGGCAGCACCCAAGCAGACCGGGGGCAAGCCGGCCGCGCAGCCCCAGCAGACCCCGGCCGCGCCCAAGCCGGAGCCCTCGGACAGCGCGATCGCCGCCGCGCCCAAGGACCTCGTCACGGTCGTCCTGACGGCCGACACCGGCGAGAGCTGGATCTCCGCGAAGGACTCCACCGGCCGGCTGCTCTTCGACGGCACCCTCACGCAGGGTCAGTCCAAGACCTTCACGGACAAGGAGTCCGTCGACCTCGTGCTCGGCGACGCCGGGGCCGTGAAGCTCTTCGTGAACGGCAAGGAGATCAAGGACGACTTCCAGCCGGGGCAGGTGGAACGTCTCACATACACCAAGGCGGATCCTCTTCAGGATCAGCCCCAGGCGGGCTGAGCGGAGGCCGCCCCCGGGCGGAACAGGGAATTCCGGATCCCCGGGGTGCTGCGCCGCACCCCGGGGATCTTGCTGTACGGGGACTTGCGGCTGGGGCCGACGCCGGGACGAAGTAGTCTTGAGTCCATGCCCGAACGCCGTACCGTCGCCCTTGTCACTCTTGGCTGCGCCCGTAACGAGGTGGACTCGGAGGAGCTCGCAGGCCGCTTGGCGGCGGATGGCTGGGAGCTCGTCGAGGACGCCGCCGACGCGGACGTAGCCGTCGTCAACACCTGCGGCTTCGTCGAAGCCGCCAAGAAGGACTCCGTAGACGCCCTCCTGGAAGCCAACGATCTCAAGGATCACGGCAAGACCCAGGCGGTCGTCGCCGTCGGCTGCATGGCCGAGCGCTACGGCAAGGAGCTCGCCGAAGCCCTTCCGGAAGCCGACGGAGTCCTCGGTTTCGACGACTACGCCGACATCTCCAACCGCCTCCAGACCATCCTGAACGGTGGCAGCGTGGAGGCCCACACCCCGCGCGACCGGCGCAAGCTGCTGCCGATCAGCCCCGCGGAGCGGCAGAGCGCCGACGTGGCCCTGCCGGGCCACGCCCAGGAGCCCGCCGAGGGCCCCGCCGACCTGCCCACCGGACTCGCGCCCGCCTCCGGGCCGCGCGCACCCCTGCGCCGCCGCCTGGACAAGAGCCCCGTGGCCTCGGTCAAGCTGGCCTCCGGCTGCGACCGGCGCTGCTCCTTCTGCGCCATCCCGTCCTTCCGCGGCTCCTTCATCTCCCGCCGCCCCAGCGACGTGCTGGGCGAGACCCGCTGGCTCGCCGAGCAGGGCGTCAAGGAGGTCATGCTGGTCTCCGAGAACAACACCTCGTACGGCAAGGACCTCGGCGACATCCGGCTGCTGGAGAGCCTGCTGCCCGAGCTGGCCGCGGTCGACGGCATCGAGCGCGTGCGCGTGAGCTACCTGCAGCCCGCCGAGATGCGGCCGGGCCTGATCGACGTACTCACCTCCACCCCCAAGGTCGTCCCGTACTTCGACCTGTCCTTCCAGCACTCGGCCCCCGACGTGCTGCGGGCCATGCGCCGCTTCGGTGACACCGACCGCTTCCTGGAGCTGCTGGACACCATCCGGAGCAAGGCCCCGCAGGCCGGTGTGCGGTCCAACTTCATCGTCGGCTTCCCCGGCGAGAAGGAGTCGGACTTCGCCGAGCTGGAGCGTTTCCTCACCCACGCGCGGCTCGACGCCATCGGCATCTTCGGCTACTCCGACGAGGACGGCACCGAGGCCGTCGGCTACGACCACAAGCTGGACGAGGAGACCATCGCCGAGCGGCTGGCGCACATGCAGCGGCTCGCCGAGGAGCTCACCTCGCAGCGCGCCGAGGAGCGGATCGGAGAGACCCTGGAGGTACTCGTCGAGTCCGTGGAGAGCGTCGACGAGGACGGCGACGGGGCTTACGGGCGCGCCGCCCACCAGGCCCCCGAAACCGACGGCCAGGTCGTCTTCACGGACAGCACGGGCCTGGTCCCCGGACGTATCGTCACGGCGAAGGTGGTCGGCACCCTCGGTGTGGACCTGGTGGCGGAGCCCCTGGGCATGGATCTTGAGGAGGCGGCCGGATGACCGGAGTCCCGGCATCTGCGGCGGGCGGGACCGATCGCCGGCCCGTACCCGGCGCGAAGCTGGGGGCCGCGGCGGTCAATCAGGCCAGCCTCTGGAACATCGCCAACATCCTGACGATGATCCGGCTCGTCCTGGTGCCGGGATTCGTCTTCCTGCTGCTCGCCGAGGGCGGCTACGACCCGGCGTGGCGCGCCTGGGCCTGGGCGGCGTTCGCCGTCGCCATGATCACGGACATCTTCGACGGGCACCTGGCCCGCACGTACAACCTGGTCACGGACTTCGGCAAGATCGCCGACCCCATCGCCGACAAGGCGATCATGGGGTCGGCGCTGATCTGCCTCTCCTGGCTCGGTGACCTCCCCTGGTGGGTGACGGGGGTCATCCTCGGGCGGGAGCTCGGGATCACGCTCCTGCGCTTCTGGGTCATCCGCTACGGGGTGATTCCGGCCAGCCGCGGCGGCAAGCTCAAGACCCTGGCGCAGGGCACGGCTGTGGGCATGTACGTGCTCGCGCTGACCGGGGCGCTGGCGACGATGCGCTTCTGGGTGATGGCGATCGCCGTCGTGCTGACCGTGGTCACCGGTTTGGACTACATCCGGCAGGCGGTCGTCCTGCGTCGCCAGGGTCTCGAGGCGGAGCGGGCCGCGAAGTGACCTACGGGGCGGGGGATTCCTTCCGGTGACCGGAGGCGGAGCGGAGACGTCCGGCGGGGTCGGCGCGGCCGGGTCGATCGATCGTGTGTTCGAGTTGGCCGCGGAGGCGCTGCGTCTGCTCACGGAAAGTGACCAGACGCTCGCCGTGGCGGAATCCCTGACCGGCGGCATGGTGGCCGCCGAGCTCACGGCGGTCCCCGGCGCCTCGCAGTCCTTCCGCGGATCGGTCACGGCGTACGCCACGGAGATCAAGCACCGCGTCCTCGGGGTGGACGCGGAGCTGCTCGCGGCGGAAGGCGCGGTGAACGCGCAGGTCGCGGCGGAGATGGCCGCCGGTGTGCGGCGGGTGATGGGCGCTTCGTGGGGAATCGCGACCACGGGGGTGGCGGGTCCGCAGCCGCAGGACGGGCAGCCGGTCGGCACGGTTTTCGTCGCGGTGGACGGCCCGGGGGGCAGGAAAACGGTCCGGCTGAGGTTGAACGGCTCCCGTGCGGAAATTCGTAGGGAGAGTGCACGCACAGTGCTCGAGCTTCTCTCAGGCCAACTCCGTGAGAATGCGCGGAGGCAGGATACGGAACAGAACGGGGGGATTTGATGTTTGCAGCCCTGAGTGAACACGACATCGCTCCCCGCACGGCCGCGGCGCGAGGCGGTACGGTGGGGCGTGAAGGATGCGGCTACACGGTCAGAGGAGGGAGCCACCGATGATTCTGCTCCGTCGCCTGCTGGGTGACGTGCTGCGTCGGCAGCGCCAGCGCCAGGGCCGTACTCTGCGCGAAGTCTCCTCGTCGGCCCGAGTTTCGCTCGGCTATCTCTCCGAGGTGGAGCGGGGGCAGAAGGAGGCATCCTCCGAGCTGCTCTCCGCGATCTGCGACGCGTTGGACGTACGGATGTCCGAGTTGATGCGCGAAGTCAGTGACGAACTGTCGCTGGCCGAGCTGGCACAGTCGGCCGCGGCAAGCGAACCGGTGAGCGTACCGGTCCGCCCGATGCTCAATTCGGTCTCCATGGCTTCGGTCACGGGTGGACCGGAGCGGGTGACCATCAAGGCGCCTGCGGAAGCGGTGAATGTCGTAGCCGCGTGAGCGAGCACGTGAGCGTTTGAGCGTGGCCGGAGCCCCGGCCGGTGCGTGAAGCACCGGCCGGGGCTCCCGGCCGTTCTGGGTGCGGTGCCGGGGGCGGTGCGGGAGGATGGGGCAGTCCGGGTCCCGGCCCCCAGGCTCCGTCTGGGGGGACCCCCAGGGAGGCAGCCGTGCGGCGGTTACCGCGCATACCTGCGGCATTGGCCCTCGCGCTGACGGTGGGGGTGCTGTGGTGGTGGGCCGTGCTGCGGCTGGTACTGGCGCCCGAGGAGTCCGGGGCGGTCGAGGGCGCGGTGGCGGTGGGCGGCTGGGGGCTGGGGCTGCTGCCGGTGCACTGCGTGCCGGGCCCGGTGCGCAAGGCCCGGCGGCCGGCGCGTGCCGGCGTCCGCGGCGGAGCCGCCGGGGGATCGGGCGGGTCGGGGGGCCCGGGGGGCTCCGGAGACGCGGCTGGTGCGTCCGGTGGGGGTGGCTCGGGTGGTGCCGGGTCTACCACGGCATCGACACGCCCCCGTTGGGGCGAAGGATCTGGCCCGTCATGAAGGACGAGGCGTCCGAGGCCAGGTAGAGGACCGCCTGGGCGATGTCCTCGGGCTCGCCGACCCGGCGCAGGGGGGACATGCGGACCATCGCCGCTTCGGTCTGCTCCTGGGCCTCGGGGCCGTGGCGGCCGGTCATCGGGGTGCGGATCCAGCCGGGGGCGACGGCGTTGACGCGTATGCCGTGCGGGCCGGCCTCGGTGGCGAGGGTCTTGGTCAGCTGGACCACGGCGGCCTTGGCGGCGCTGTAGCAGAGCAGGCCGGGCTGGGCGGCGTCCACGGCCCCTGAGGCCATGGTGACGATGGAGCCGCGGCGCCCCGCCGCGATCATGCTGCGGGCGGCCTCCTGGCAGGTGCGCAGCACCCCCTTGAAATTGACGTCCAGCACCCGGTCGAGGTCCTCGTCGGTCGTCTCCAGGACGCTGCTCGTGTGCATGACTCCGGCGATGGCGGCCGTGATGTCGAGCGGGCCCGCCGCAGTCACGGCCGCCCGCAGCGCGGCCCGGTCGGTGACGTCGAGGGGATGGACGCCGGCGGCGCCGCCGGCCTTGGTGACGAGGGCGGCCGTCTCGGCGAGGCCCTGCTCGTCGCGGTCCGCGCAGTGGACGTGCGCGCCCGCCTCGGCGAGGAGGACGGCGGTGGCGCGGCCGATGCCGCTGGCGGCGCCGGTGACCAGGGCGGTGCGGCCGGTGAGGGCGTACGAGGCTGTGGGTGTGGGCATGCCGGGACGGTACGACTGGATCTGACGGACCGTCAACCAGTGCGTCCCGTCGCCTGGACACCGCCTACGGTGTGGGCCCCGGCTGGCAGCGGGGGCACCAGTAGGTGGGGCGGTCGTCCTGCTGGGCCTTGCGGACGGGGGTGCCGCAGCGCAGGCACGGGCGGTGGGCGCGGCCGTAGACGAAGAGGTCCTGGCCGGGCCGGTGCAGGCCGGTGGTGTTGCGGGGCCCCGGCCGCGCGCCGGTGTTCGCGGACAGCAGCCGGTGGGCGGCGGCGGCCAGGCGCGGCAGGGTCGCCTCGGGGAGCGCGCCGACCGGTGTCCACGGGGTGACTCCCGCCAGGAAGCAGAGCTCGGCCTTGTAGATGTTGCCGATCCCGGCGAGGTTGCGCTGGTCGAGCAGGGCCTCGCCGAGGGGGCGCTCGGGGGCGGCGAGCAGGTTGGCGGCGGCTCGCGCGGGATCCCAGTCCGGGCCGAGGAGATCGGGGCCGAGGTGGCCCACGACCTGGTCCTCATCGGCGGTGCGGATCAGTTCCAGGACGGGGAGGCGGTAGCCGACGGCGGTGTGCCCGTCGGTGCCGAGGACGGCGCGGATCTCGTGGACGGGGCCGCCGCGCCACTTCTGGCCGGTGGCGAAGACGTGCCAGGCGCCGTCCATGCGGAGGTGACTGTGCAGGGTCAGGCCGCCCTCGAAGCGGGCGAGGAGGTGTTTGCCGCGGGGGGTGACGTCGAGGGTGACGCGGCCGGTGAGGTCGGCGGTGGCGAAGCGGGGGACGCGCAGGTCGCTGCGGGTGAGTTCGCGGCCTGCCAGGGCGGCGTGGAGACGAGTCGCCGCGCGCCGGATGCTGTCGCCTTCGGGCATGGGGCCATTCTCACTCGCCGACGGCCCGGGTGAGTGCGGGAGCCCCTGCGGCGGGGTGCGGCCGCAGGGGCTCTCTTCCGGATCAGGACGGCCGCGGGACGGCCGGGGTGGGCAGGGGTGGGTCAGGAGCCGGGTGAGGGGCCGGAGGCGCCGAAGGGGCCGCTCGTCACTTCCAGACGAGACCCTTGTTCGGGTAGCCGTACGGGTTGCCCCAGTACTCGGCGGCGCTGACCTTCGTCTGGGCCGACGGGGCGAGGGCCACCGCGCAGCTGGTCTGCGTCTGGCCGTTGACGAACCCCTTCGGCAGCGACTCGTTCGGGCACTTCTCGAACTTGCCTATGATCGAGACGCGCTGAGCCTCGGTGCCGTCCCCGAGCAGGCCCTTGACCTGGGTCACGGACGAGAAGGACAGGTCCGTGGTGCCGGTGTTCTTGACCGAGTAGCGGATGTAGTACGGGATCATCCCCTTCACCTTGTCGCCGAGCTTGAGCGGGTCCAGGTCGGCGGGGTTGCCCTGCTCGATCGCGGTGACCGTGAGGGCGATCTGGCCGCCCTTGTTGTTTCCGTAGCTGAACGGGACCTCCGCGGCCTCGCCGATCTTGAAGGTCTGGCCGGACTTCGCCGTGCCGTTCGCCCCGGCGGGAGCCTCGCTGCCACCCGTGGAGGGGGCGGCGGCGCTGGGGCTGGCCGACGCGGACGGGCCGTCGGGCGCGGCGGACGGGGCTGCGGCCGAGGCGGAACCGCTCGGCTGCGCCGGGGCCAGCTCCTCGTTGCCGTTCTTGCAGCCCGTCAGGGCCAGGGTGCCGGCGACCGCCAGGACGACCGCGCCGAGGGTGGTGGTACGCATGCTGATGGTGCTCACTCTTCTACTCCCCCATGACTGTGCATCGCCAACGCAATGCCTGTGATCATCTTGATAAAGGACGAGTAAGCGGATGTGCCAGCCCAGAGGGCGGGCCACGACGGTTCTGTGACATGTCCAGGACGTGAGCGGAACAGTCGGCGCCGATTTGCAGCCGTCAGGAACGCAAGCGCAAACCCCTCGGGGTGGCATGGAAGCCGGCCGCCTCCAAGGCCCGGCCCAGGGGGGAGGTCAGGGCGGCGGTGGCGTTGACACGTTCCACCGTCAGGGCCGGGAGGGTGCCCGCACGGGAGGCCGCGGCCAGGGCCGCCGTGGCGGCCGCGAGGCGGGGGTCCTCCGGCGGCGGCCACGCCAGCAGGGTCTTGCCGCCACGCTCCAGGTACAGGGTGAGCTCGCCGTCCACCAGGACGACCAGGGAGCCCGCCTTGCGGCCCGGTTTGTGCGTGGCCCCGGCCGGCGGCTCGGGCCAGGGCAGGGCCGCGCCGTACGCGTTCGCCGGGTCGGCGGCCGCCAGGACCACCGCCGCCAGTGGGGGCGGGGTCCGCTCCGCGGCCCGCAGGCGGTCCACCGCGCCGTCCATCGCGAACTGCGCCGCGCCCAGCCCCTCGACCACATAGCCCCGACGGGCCTGGCCGCTGTCCTCGAAGGCCGACAGGACGCGGTAGACCGCGCTGAAGCCGCCCTCGACGCCCTCCGCGGCCACCGCGCCCCGGGTGACCACGCCGTGCCGGTCCAGCAGGGTGCGGGCCAGCGCGTGGGCCCGGTGGGTCGGGTCGGGGGCCTGGGACGGCAACAGCGACCAGCGCCCGGAGACGGTGGGCGGGCCGGTACGGGACACGGTCGCGCTGAGCGTGCCGTACCGGCCGCGGGGGACCGTGCGCCGGGCCCGGTGGGCCGTGGAGCCCGCCGTGCGGCCCGAGCCCAGCAGCGAGCGCAGCGGCGACAGGGTGTCGTTGGTGAGCCGGCCCGACCAGGCCAGGTCCCACACCGCCTCGGAGAGGGCGAGGTCGGAGACCTCGGGGAAGTCGGCGCGGATCGACTGCGCGATCTGGCGGAAGAACAGGCCGTACCCGCCGGTCAGGGAGGCCAGCACCGCCTGGTGGAGCGGGCTCGGATCCAGCGGGTGCGGCGGCGGCAGGAGCAGCGGGGCCGCGTCCGCCAGGTAGAGGGAGATCCAGCCGTCCTTGCCCGGGAGGGCTCCGGCGCCGGCCCAGACCACCTCCCCCGCAGTGGTCAGCTCGTCCAGGAGGCCGGGGGAGTAGCCCGCCACCCGGGACGGGAGGATCAGGCGCTCCAGCGCCGAGGCCGGGACCGGGGCGCCCTGGAGCTGCTCGACCGCCCGGGCCAGCCCGTCGAGGCCGCGCAGGGCCCCGCCGAGGTGCTGCCACTGGGGCAGGAAGGTGGCCAGCGAGGTCGGCGGTACGGGCTCCAGCTCCTGGCGGAGCGCGGCGAGGGAGCGGCGGCGCAGCCGGCGCAGCACCGTCGCGTCGCACCACTCCTGGCCGATGCCCGCCGGATGGAACTCGCCCTGGACCACTCGGCCGGCCGCGGCGAGCCGGTGCAGGGCGCCCTCGGTCACCGCCGTGCCCAGGCCGAAGCGGGCGGCGACGGCGGCCGTGGTGAACGGCCCGTGGGTCCGGGCGTACCGGGCCAGCAGGTCCCCCAGCGGGTCCTTGACCGGCTCGGTGAACGCCTCCGGGACTCCGACGGGGAGCGCCGTGCCCAGCGCGTCCCGCAGCCGCCCCGCGTCCTCGATCGCCGCCCAGTGGTCCGCGCCGCCGATCCGGACCGGGATGGCGCGGCGGGCCGCGGCGAGCTCCCGGGCCCAGGCGGGCTCCGCCCCGCGCTCGGTCAGCTCGTCCTGCGTCAGCGGGCCCAGCATGCGCAGCAGATCGGCCACCGACTCGGGATCCTTGGCCCGCCGGTCCTCGGTGAGCCACTGGAGCTCGCGCTCCAGCTCCTCCAGCACCTGCGCGTCGAGGAGCTCGCGCAGCTCCGCCTGGCCGAGCAGCTCGGCCAGCAGCCGGGAGTCCAGCGACAGCGCGGCCGCTCTGCGCTCGGCGAGCGGCGAGTCGCCCTCGTAGAGGAACTGGGCGACGTACCCGAAGAGGAGGGAGCGGGCGAAGGGGGAGGGCTCCGGGGTGGTGACCTCCACCAGGCGCACGCGGCGCGCCTCGATGTCCCCCATCAGCTCGGTCAGACCGGGCACGTCGAAGACGTCCTGGAGGCATTCGCGTACGGCCTCCAGCACGATCGGGAAGGAGCCGAACTCGGAGGCCACCTGGAGCAGTTGGGAGGCGCGCTGGCGCTGCTGCCACAGCGGGGTGCGCTTGCCCGGGCTGCGCCGCGGCAGCAGCAGGGCGCGGGCCGCGCACTCGCGGAAGCGGGACGCGAACAGCGCGGATCCGCCGACCTGGTCGGTGACGATCTGGTTGATGTCGCCGTGGTCGAAGGCGACGTCGGCCGCGCCCAGCGGGGCCTGCTCGTCGTCGAACTCGAAGGGCTGCGGAGCCGCGGGGTCGTGATCGAGCAGGTCCATGGACAGCAGGTCCGCGTCGGGCAGGCGGAGCACGATGCCGTCGTCGGCGTGCATCACCTGCGCGTCCATGCCGTACTTCTCGGCGAGGCGGGCGCCCAGCGCCAGCGCCCACGGGGCGTGCACCTGGGCGCCGAAGGGGGAGTGCACCACGACCCGCCAGTCGCCCAGCTCGTCGCGGAAGCGCTCGACGACGATGGTGCGGTCGTCGGGGACGTGGCCGCAGGCCTCGCGCTGTTCGGCGAGGTACGCCAGGACGTTCTCGGCGGCCCAGGCGTCCAGGCCGGCCGCCAGCAGCCGCAGTCGGGCGTCCTCGTCGGTGAGGCCGCCGAGCTCGCGCAGGAACGCGCCGACCGCGCGGCCCAGTTCGAGCGGGCGGCCGAGCTGGTCGCCCTTCCAGAACGGCAGCCGGCCCGGCACCCCGGGGGCCGGGGTGACCAGGACGCGGTCGCGGGTGATGTCCTCGATCCGCCACGAGGTGGTGCCCAGGGTGAAGACATCCCCGACGCGGGACTCGTAGACCATCTCCTCGTCGAGCTCGCCGACCCGGCCGCCGCCCTTCTTCGGGTCCGAGCCGGCCAGGAAGACGCCGAAGAGACCGCGGTCGGGGATGGTGCCGCCGGAGGTCACCGCGAGGCGCTGGGCCCCCGGCCGCCCGGTGATCGTCCCCGCCACCCGGTCCCAGACCACGCGCGGTCTCAGCTCGGCGAAAGCGTCCGACGGATAGCGGCCCGCCAGCATGTCCAGCACCGCCGTGAACGCCGACTCCGGCAGCGCGGCGAACGGCGCCGCCCGCCGCACCAGGGCGAGCAGGTCGTCCAGCTGCCAGGTGTCCATCGCCACCATCGCGACCAGCTGCTGGGCCAGGACGTCGAGCGGGTTGGAGGGGACGCGGAGGGACTCGATCGCCCCGGTGCGCATCCGCTCGGTGACCACGGCCGCCTGCACCAGGTCGCCGCGGTACTTGGGGAAGACCACCCCGGTGGAGACCGCGCCCACCTGGTGGCCGGCCCGGCCCACCCGCTGGAGCCCGGACGCCACCGACGGCGGCGACTCCACCTGCACCACCAGGTCCACCGCACCCATGTCGATGCCCAGCTCCAGGCTGGAGGTGGCGACCACGGCCGGCAGCCGGCCCGCCTTCAGGTCCTCCTCCACGATCGCCCGCTGCTCCTTGGAGACCGAGCCGTGGTGTGCGCGGGCCAGCAGGGGCGGGGCGCCCTGGGCGGCGCCCGACTGGGCCATGATCTCGGCCGGGGGCGAACCCTCCGGCAGCCGCTCGCCCATGGCGCGCTCGTACGCGATCTCGTTGAGCCGGTTGCAGAGCCGCTCGGCGAGGCGGCGGGAGTTGGCGAACACGATCGTCGAGCGGTGGGCCTGCACCAGATCCGCGATCCGCTCCTCCACATGCGGCCAGATCGACGGCTTGTCCCCGCCCTCCTTGCCCTCCGTCGCGGGCGAACCGCCCAGCTCACCCATGTCCTGCACCGGGACGACCACCGACAGGTCGAACTCCTTGGCGGAGGGCGGCTGGACGATCTCCACCTTGCCGCGCGGCGCGAGGTACCGGGCCACCTCGTCCACCGGCCGGACCGTCGCCGACAGCCCGATCCGGCGCGCCGGACGCGGCAGCAGCTCGTCCAGCCGCTCCAGGGAGAGGGCGAGGTGGGCGCCGCGCTTGGTCCCGGCGACCGCGTGCACCTCGTCCAGGATCACCGTCTCGATCCCGGTGAGGGCGTCTCGGGCCGCCGAGGTCAGCATCAGGAACAGCGATTCGGGGGTGGTGATCAGGATGTCCGGCGGCCGGGTGGCCAGCGCCCGCCGCTCGGCGGGCGGGGTGTCACCCGAGCGGATCCCGACCCGGATGTCCGGCTCGGGCAGGCCGAGCCGGACCGACTCCTGCCGGATCCCGGTCAGCGGGCTGCGCAGATTGCGCTCCACGTCGACGGCCAGGGCCTTCAGGGGCGACACGTACAGCACGCGGCAGCGCTTCTTCGACTCAGCGGGCGGTGGGGTCGAGGCGAGCCGGTCGAGGGCCGCGAGGAACGCTGCCAGCGTCTTGCCGGAGCCGGTCGGAGCCACGACCAGCACGTCCGAGCCCTCCCCGATCGCCCGCCAGGC
The DNA here is from genome assembly GCF_055588065.1 of Streptomyces sp. NPDC046308. Lineage (NCBI taxonomy): Bacteria > Bacillati > Actinomycetota > Actinomycetes > Kitasatosporales > Streptomycetaceae > Streptomyces > Streptomyces sp. NPDC046308. Next base: position 411,768 of record NZ_JBVJFB010000008.1, on the reverse strand, counting down.
ACCCTCCTGTGCGGTGGTGGGCGTACGGAAGGCCCCCGTGAACCACGAGCGGGTCGCGGGGGAGAACGAGTCGAGCGCAGCGCCTGCCATGCCCCCATCGTGCACCCGGGCACTGACAACGGCCCGGACCTGGGGAAACGTGCGTCGCCGCCAGGGCGCAGAATGGGGGCATGGGGACGGAAGAGGGCGGCCGGGAGTGGGCGCGGCACTGGCAGTACGCGGAGCTGCCCGGGCTGGACCTGCTGCGCGCCCACTACGTACGCCACACGTTCCCGCGCCACGCGCACGACGGGTACGTCATCGCGGCCGTCACCGGCGGCGTCGAGGAGGTCGGCCTGCCCGGCCACGTCGTGCGCGCCGGACCGGGCAGCGTGGTCCTGATCAACCCCGAGGTGCCGCACACCGCGCGCGCCGGGGCGCCCGAGGGATGGGCCTACGCCACCCTCTACCCCTCCCGCGAGCTGATCACCGAGGTCGCCGACGAGATCGGCACCCTGCGCGGCACCCCCGGTTTCACGGCCGACGTGGTCACCGACCCGCACGGCTCGCGGACGATCACCGAGGTGCACCGGGCCGCCGAGGCGGGGAACGCGCTGGCCGCCGACACGCTGCTGCGGGCAGTCGTGGCACGCATGCTGAACCGGCACGCGGGCCCGCTGCCGGCCCGTACGGTACGGCGCGCGGGCGCCGCCGACGCCGAACGGGCCCGGGCGGTGCTGGCGGAGCGGATGGCCGCCCCGCCGTCGCTGGAGCAGCTGGCGGCGGACCTGGGGACCAGCCCCTTCGCACTGCTGCGGGCCTTCCGCGAGCAGTACGGGATGCCGCCGCACACCTGGCTGACCGACGCCCGGGTCCGCCAGGCCCGCCGACTGCTCGACGCGGGCACCCCGCCGGCGGAGGCCGCCGTCACCGTCGGCTTCACCGACCAGCCGCACCTGAACCGCCACTTCACCCGCATCGTGGGAGTCCCGCCGGGCGCCTACCGGCGGGGGCGGGCCTTCTAGGGGCTGCTCGGCGGTCCGGTGCGGCGGCGCGGCTGATGCCGGCTGCGTGCAAGAACGTACAAGACCCACTCGGTGGGCTCCGCGTAGTTTCGGGGCGTGGGAGAGAAGCAGCTGGTCACAGAGCCAGAGATACGAGAGATGCCAGCGCCCGGCGAGCGGCCGCGGGCCGCCGTGATCCGGGACGCGCTCGGGGTCGGGGTGGCCGTCGGACTGTCCGGGTTCGCCTTCGGGGTGACGGCCGCGGGGGCCGGCATCAGCACCCTCCAGGCGTGCGTGCTGAGCCTGCTCGTCTTCACCGGTGCCTCGCAGTTCGCCCTGGTCGGAGCGCTCGCCGCGGGCGGGAACCCGTTCACCGCCGCCGCCGGGGCCTTCTTCCTCGGGACCCGCAACGCCTTTTACGGGCTGCGGCTGTCGCAGTTGCTCGCGCTGCCCCGCGCCGTACGGCCCTTCGCCGCGCACTGGGTGATCGACGAGACCACCGCCGTGGCGCTGGCCCAGCCCGACCGGAAGTCGGCCCGGCTCGGCTTCACCGTCACCGGGCTCACCCTGTACGCACTCTGGAACCTGACCACCCTGCTCGGCGCGCTCGGCGCCGAGGCCATCGGGGACACCAAGGCGTGGGGGCTGGACGCCGCCGGGCCCGCCGTGTTCCTGGCCCTGCTCGCCCCGATGCTGAAGACCGCCACCGAACGGGCCGTCGCCGCCCTCGCGCTCGTGCTCGGGCTCGGCTTCCTGCCCGTGCTGCCCGCCGGGGTGCCCGTGCTGATCGCGGCCCTCGCCGCCCCCGTCGTGCTGTGGATGAAGGGACGCCGACCGTGAACGTCTGGATCGCCATCGCCGTCACCGTCGTCGGCTGCTACGCCGTCAAGCTCGCCGGGCTGCTCGTGCCCGCCGGGGCCCTGGAGCGGCCGGCGGTGCGCCGGCTGGCCGCCCTGCTGCCGGTCGCGCTGCTCGCCGCGCTCACCGCGCAGCAGACCTTCAGCACCGGGTCCGCCCTCGTCGTCGACGCCCGCGCCGCCGGGCTCGCCGCCGCCGGGCTGGCGCTGCTGCTGCGGGCCCCGTTCCTGGTCGTGGTCGCGGCCGCCGTCCTTGTCACCGCTGGGGTACGGGCCCTGGGCGGCTGATCCCGTCCGGCAGGCGCCCGTAGGCCCGCAGGGTCAGCAGGGCCTCCAGCGTGGCGATCGGCCGCCGCTCCAGCGAGCTGCCCGGCGCCCAGGCCTCGCGGCGCACCGGCCAGCCGCCGTCCGCCTGCTGGGCGGCGGTCAGGAAGTCCAGCGAGCGGCGCATCTCCTCGTCCGTGAACCAGCCGCGGGCCAGCGACTCGGGCCGCCGCGCGAAGTCGTGCGGGAACAGCTGCTCGCCCGGCGCATAGCCCGGAGCCGGCGGGTACTCGGGCCGCCGCCGCGGGTCCAGCACCACGAGCCGCTGCTCGCGCACCAGCCGGCCCAGCCGGTCCGCGGCCGCAGCGGCGCGCGCCCGGTCCGGGACGCCGTCGAGGAAGGCCACCGCGCTCTGGACCTCGTACGGATGCGAGTGGCGCAGGCCCTCGACCCGGTCCCAGCAGAAGTCGGTCGCCCGGAAGAGCCAGGCGTGCCAGACCCGGTTGCGGTGCAGCAGGCCGACGACGGGGCCCGTGGTCAGCAGCTCGCCCGGCGGGGCGTCGTACGCGGGGTGGTACGGGGCCGCCGGGTAGGCCCGCGGGCCCGGGGAGACCACCGGGAGCGCGCCGTCCGGGGTGGAGACCCCGGTCAGGTGGCGGCAGAGCCGCTCGATGCGCTGCCCTGCGCAGCGGCCCAGGCTGTCCAGCACGCGCAGCGCGTGCGCGGTGTGCAGGGGCTGGCTGAGCGGACCGCGCAGATCCGGATCGAGGGCGTGACCGTAGCCGCCGTCGCCGTTGAGGTAGGAACCGAGGGCGGTGTCCACCGGGTCGGCGTCCCCGCCCAGGAAGTGGAACGCGAACCGCCGCTGCTCCAGCACGCGGGCCGTGAGCCAGATGAACTGCTCGGCGCGGGCCAGCGGGCTCTGCGGGTTCTGGGGGCCCTGCGGGCTCTCCGGGCTCTGCGCGGGCTGCGGGGGATGCGCGAGCTGCCGGGCCTGAGCGGCCCGCGTGGCCTGCGTGGGCCGTGGGGTGTGCGACGTCTGCGAGGAAGCTTCGTCTCCGGGCATGCGTGCAACGTAGGACGCGGCGGTGCGGCCGGGAGGGGCGAACGCGGCCGGTGCACTCTCCCGGGGCGGGATACTGGAGGCATGCGGTTGACGATTTTCTGGGAGCGGATGGCCGAGCACTTCGGCGCGGGCTACGCCGACTCCTTCGCGCGGGACCACGTCATGACCGAGCTGGGCGGGCGGACCGTCCACCAGGCGCTGGACGCGGGCTGGGAGGCCAAGGACGTGTGGCGCGCCGTGTGTTCGGCGATGGACGTGCCGGCCTCGCTGCGCTGACGCCGCCGCGCACCACTTCGTGGTTCGGGCGGTCGGTGGGCCAGACTGGGCGGCGTGGCAGCCAGTGATGAGACGACGACCGACGACCAGACCGCCGACGTCCCCGATCCGGGCGGTGCGCGTACCGGCAGCGCCGGTGACGGCCCCGGCGGTCCCCGGCGTCCGGTAGCCCCCGGCGGCCCCGTCCCGCAGGCCGGATCCGGTGGGGCGGGCCTCCCCCCGGCCGGAGCGGCCCCCGCAGGGGCGCAGGCGCGGATGCCGCGCTGGCTGCCGCGCGCCGTGATCCTCGTCCTGGCGCTCGTCGCCTGTTTCCAGCTCGGCAGCTGGGCCTTCCACCAGCTCATCGGGCTGCTCGTCAACATCCTGATCGCGTTCTTCCTCGCGCTCGCGGTCGAACCGGCGGTGTCCGGGATGGCGGCCCGCGGTATGCGCCGCGGGCTCGCCACCTTCGTGATGTTCCTCGCGGTGTTCATCGTGACCGCCGGCTTCCTCGCACTGCTCGGCTCGCTGCTCGCCGGGCAGATCGTCGCCATGGTCGAGGGCTTCCCGGGCTACATCGACGCGGTGATCAAGGCGATCAACTCCACCTTCCACACCGAACTGTCCCGGCTGGAGATCCAGGAGAGCGTGCTGCGCTCGGACTGGCTGCGCAAGTACGTGCAGAACAGCGCGTCCGGCGTGCTCGACGTGTCCGCCACCGTGCTCGGCGGACTCTTCAAGCTGCTGACGATCGGGCTGTTCTCCTTCTACTTCGCCGCCGACGGACCGCGGCTGCGGCGCGCCCTGTGCTCCGTACTGCCGCCCGCCAAGCAGGACGAGGTGCTGCGCGCCTGGGAGATCGCCGTCGCCAAGACGGGCGGCTACCTGTACTCGCGCGGGCTGATGGCGCTGGTCTCCGGAATCGCCACCTACATCGTGCTGGCGGTCCTCGAGGTGCCGTACGCGCCCGCCCTCGCGATGTGGGTGGGGCTGGTCTCCCAGTTCGTCCCCACCATCGGCACCTATCTCGCGGGTGCGCTGCCGGTTCTGATCGCCTTCACCGTCGACCCCTGGTACGCGCTGTACGTCCTCGGTTTCGTGGTGGTGTACCAGCAGTTCGAGAACTACGTCCTGCAGCCCAAGCTGACCTCGAAGACCGTGGACATCCATCCGGCGGTCGCCTTCGGATCGGTCATCGCGGGCACCGCCCTGCTGGGCGCGGTCGGGGCGCTGATCGCGATCCCGGCCGTCGCCACGCTGCAGGCCTTCCTCGGCGTGTACGTGAAGCGCTACGCACTGACGGAGGCGGCGGACTCCTCTACTTCGCGTCCTCGCCGCCGAGTACGGCTGCCAAGGCTTCGTTGACGGTGGCCTCGGCGGCCGCCTTGTCGAGGCCGAGGCCGCTCAGCAGGCCCTCGCCGTTCTCCAGCTCCAGGAGCGCGAGCAGGACGTGCTCGGTGCCGACGTAGTCGTGTCCCAGGCGCAGGGCCTCACGGAAGGTCAGCTCCAGGGCCTTCTTCGCCGGGGCGTCGAAGGGGACGAGGGCGGGGATCTCGTCCTGCGCCGGCGGGAGCGCGGCGCTCGCGGCGGCCCGTACGTCGTCCGGCGAGACCTCCTGGGTGCGCAGGATGACCCCCGCGAGGCCGTCGGGCTCGGCCAGCAGGCCCAGGACCAGGTGCGCCGTGCCGATCTCGCTGTTGCCCGCGGCGCGGGCCTCGTTCTGCGCGGTCACGACCACGTTGCGGGCGCGGGCGGTGAAGCGGCCGAAGCCCGCGTTCGGGTCGAGCGCGGCGGCACCCTCCTTGTCCGCCTTGGGTACGAAGCGCTTCTGGGCGGCCTGGCGGGTGACGCCCATGCTGCGGCCGATGTCGGTCCAGGAGGCGCCGGAGCGGCGGGCCTGGTCGACGAAGTGGCCGATGAGGTGGTCCGCGACGTCCCCGAGGGCCTCGGCGGCGACGACGGCGCCGCTGAGCTGTTCCAGGGGGTCGGTGTGAACCTTGTTGATGGCCTCGATCAGGTCGTCGAGGCGGACCGGATTGGTCATGCGAACGGGTTCCACGGAAGGGTTCGTCATGGATGCAACCGTAGGTTGACAGTCAAGAGGGTGTCAACCCTGGGTTGTCAGTCCGTGCTGCTCGCGCGTGCGGCGTTGCGCGTCCTGTGTATGTGACGCCTCGACAGGTGCGCTGTCAGTGGGCGGGCTTAAGGTCTCTCCCAAGGCGCGCATCGAGAGCCTCAAGGGGGAGATCCGTCATGAGCGAGACCACTGGCAGCACGCACGAGGGATTCACGGCCGAGGAACGGGCCGCGATGAAGGACCACGCGCAGGAGCTGAAGGCGGCCGCGCGCCGCGGCTCCCGCGCGGACAAGGCGGAGGAGGCGGAGCGGGACGTCCTCGCGAAGATCGCCGAGATGCGGGACTCGGACCGGATCATGGCCGAGCGCGTGCACGCCGTCGTCACGGCCAGCGCCCCGGTCCTCGCGCCGAAGCTCTGGTACGGCATGCCCTCCTACGCCCTGGACGGCAAGGTCGTCTGCTTCTTCCAGAGCGCGGAGAAGTTCAAGGCGCGCTACGCGACCCTCGGCTTCAGCGACCTCGCGAAACTGGACGAGGGCGCGATGTGGGCGGCCGGCTTCGCCCTGACCGAGGTGACGGCCGAGGTGGAGGAGCGGATAGCGGCGCTGGTCAAGCGGGCCGTGAGCTGACGCTCGCGCCGGGCGGACCCGACCGGCGCGCCCGGACGGCCTGACCCTCGCCCGCCCGCCGGCCGGGGTTCCTGCGGCCGCGGGTGTGGCTCAGCCCCTTCGGTCCTCGACCGTCCAGCCGTCTTTCACGGCGTCGAGCACGCGAAAGGGCCCCCGTCCTCCTCCGCGCGCGGCCAGTACCGTCCTTCGAGGGCCTCGGCGCTGCGGTTGAGGCGGACCAGGGCGTCCTCCAGCTCCTGAACCTCCTCGGGGGACCAGTCGGCGACCACCCGGGCCAGGCAGGAACGGTTGACCTCGCGGTCCTCGGCGAGCCGGCGGCCGCCTTCGACGGTGATGCGCAGCTTGCGGGCCATGCCGCCGTCCGGGTCCGCGACGCGCTCGGCCAGTCCGCAGCGCAGCAGCGCGGCCGTCTGGCGGTTCACGGTCGAGGTGTCGAGCCCGAAGGCCTCCGCCAGCTGCCCTATGGACATGGGGCCTTGCGTGTCGATCCGGCTGAGCAGCAGGTACGCCGAACGCTCCAGGCGTTCGGGGTCGCGCTCGCGGCGGGCGAGCACCTGGTGCCGCGAGAGCAGCATCAGCTCCCGCTCCAGTTTCTCCAGCACTGCGCCTCCCGCTCCCTCCGGCGCTCCATTATCGCGGACCGGCGGACCGGTGAACCTCTGCGGGCCGGGCCGCAGCAATATGCATGATACATAGCATGTGTACTATGCACTTCTCGTTGCCGTCCGACGAGCCACAGCCTCACACCGGAGGATCCGCATGACCGTCACCACGTCCACCGCCTCCCGCGCGGCCGAGATCCTGTCCCGGCCCGTCCGGCTGAACGGCCTGACCGTCCCCAACCGCATCGCGATGGCCCCGATGACGCGGATGTTCTCCCCCGACGGCGTGCCCGGCGAGGACGTGCGGGCGTACTACGCCAGCCGGGCCGCCGCGGGCGTCGGCCTGATCGTCACCGAGGGCACCTACGTCGGCCACGACTCCGCCGGGCAGAGCGACCGGGTGCCGCGCTTCCACGGCGAGGACCAGCTGGCCGGGTGGGAGAAGGTCGCCGCGGCCGTGCACGAGGCGGGCGGCACGATCGTGCCCCAGCTGTGGCACATAGGCATGGTGCGCAAGCAGGGCGAGGCGCCGTATGCCGACGCCCCCGCCGTCGGCCCCTCCGGCATCCGCGTCGACGGAACCGAGGGGACCGGCAAGGCGATGACCCGCGACGACCTCGACGACGTCATCGGCGCGTTCGCCGACGCCGCCGCGGAGGCCGAGCGCATCGGCTTCGACGGCGTCGAGCTGCACGGCGCCCACGGCTACCTGCTCGACCAGTTCCTGTGGGAGCGGACCAACCGCCGCACCGACGCCTACGGCGGCGACGCGGTGGCCCGTACGAAGTTCGCCGCGGAGATCGTGGCCGCGGTCCGCGAGCGCGTCCCGGCCGACTTCCCCGTGATCTTCCGCTACTCGCAGTGGAAGCAGGAGGCCTACGACGCGCGGCTCGCGCAGACCCCGCAGGAGCTGGAGGCGATCCTGGCCCCGCTGGCGGCGGCGGGCGTCGACGTCTTCCACGCCTCCACGCGGCGCTACTGGCTCCCGGAGTTCGAGGGCTCGGACCTGAACCTGGCGGGCTGGACCAAGAAGCTCACCGGCCGCCCGACGATCACCGTCGGCTCCGTCGGCCTCGACGGCGACTTCATCCGCGCCTTCGCCGGCGAGGGCGCGGCGCTCGGTGACATCGACAACCTCCTGGACCGCATGGAACGGGACGAGTTCGACATGGTCGCCGTCGGCCGGGCGCTGCTCCAGGACCCGCAGTGGGCGGCGAAGGTCCTCGGCAACCGCTTCGACGAGCTGCAGCCGTACGACGCGGCGGCGCTCAAGTCGCTCAGCCGGTAGCCGGCAGCCCGTAGCCGCAGGCCGGAAGCGGTTGTCCTGTCTCACTGAACCTTGACCGTTCTCACTGAACTTTGACCGGCTCCGCAACTGGTCAGGGAGGTCCGGGCGCCGAGGTCCCGCATCGGCAAGCAGCCGCGGCAACTCGGGCCGGGCCTGGTGCCGGGAACTCGTCGGCGAAGGGGATGATCGGGCTTGGCCAGGTGAAGGCGAAGCGGCGAGAGGGCCCGTCGTAGGTCACCGAGGCACCGCAGGGGGCGAGTCCGAAGCGACGGTGGACCCAGCCGTCGAGGGCGAGGGCAGCGACCTCCGCGCGGAAGTCGGCGCCTGGGTACGTAAATGCATCCACGTCGAGGACCAGGGCCCGGCCGTCAAACAGCTGCTCGGCGTGCAGGGAAGCCCCGAACGCAAGCCAGGCCGCCTCCAGCCAGTTCGGGGTTCGGTCCGTGGGCAGGCGCAGGTACAGCGAGCGGTAGATGAGGAGGGTGGGCGGGGGCGGGGGCCCGTCCGTCTCGTACGCGTCGGCGCGCAGGTCGGCGGCCAGGCCCACACCTGCGCGGAGGTAGCGGAAGCGGAAGGTCTCGTACATGGTGCATATCCTTCGCCACGGCCTCCTTCGGACCCCAGGCCCCCCTGACCAACCGCAGACCCGGTCAAAGTTCAGTGAGATCGGTCAAGGTTCAGTGAGACCGGACAGCCGTCCCGGGCCGGTGGGCGTGGTGCGCTTGACAGGAAAATCGAACATCCATTCTGATGAGTTATCCACAGCTGAACCGGTCGTGGAGGCGCATTGTCAGTGGCAGGCATTAGCGTCAATGGCGTGAAGCGATCGACTCAAGCAAACCGGGTGGAACCCATGGCAGGCACCGACCGCGAGAAGGCTCTCGACGCCGCGCTCGCACAGATTGAACGGCAATTCGGCAAGGGTGCGGTCATGCGCCTCGGCGACAAGCCGAACGACCCCATCGAGGTCATCCCCACCGGGTCGACCGCGCTGGACATCGCGCTCGGCGTCGGCGGGCTGCCCCGCGGCCGCGTGATCGAGGTGTACGGGCCCGAGTCCTCCGGTAAGACGACCCTGACCCTGCACGCCGTGGCCAACGCGCAGAAGGCCGGCGGCACCGTCGCCTTCGTGGACGCCGAGCACGCGCTCGACCCCGAGTACGCGAAGGCCCTCGGCGTCGACACCGACAACCTCATCCTGTCGCAGCCGGACACCGGCGAGCAGGCGCTGGAGATCGTGGACATGCTCGTCCGCTCCGGTGCCCTCGACCTGATCGTCATCGACTCCGTGGCGGCCCTGGTGCCGCGCGCGGAGATCGAGGGCGAGATGGGCGACTCGCACGTGGGTCTCCAGGCCCGACTGATGAGCCAGGCGCTCCGGAAGATCACCGGTGCGCTCAACCAGTCCAAGACCACGGCGATCTTCATCAACCAGCTCCGCGAGAAGATCGGTGTGATGTTCGGTTCGCCGGAGACCACCACCGGTGGCCGCGCGCTGAAGTTCTACGCCTCCGTGCGCCTCGACATCCGCCGCATCGAGACCCTGAAGGACGGCACGGACGCGGTCGGCAACCGCACCCGCGTCAAGGTGGTCAAGAACAAGGTCGCGCCCCCGTTCAAGCAGGCCGAGTTCGACATCCTCTACGGCCAGGGCATCAGCCGCGAGGGCGGACTGATCGACATGGGCGTGGAGCACGGCTTCGTGCGCAAGGCCGGTGCCTGGTACACCTACGAGGGCGACCAGCTCGGCCAGGGCAAGGAGAACGCCCGTAACTTCCTGAAGGACAACCCCGATCTCGCCAACGAGATCGAGCGGAAGATCAAGGAGAAGCTGGGCGTGGGTGTCCGCAAGGACGCCGCCGCGGCCACCGCCGACGCCGGTGCCGCCGCGCCCGCCGAGGCCACGGCCGTGCCGGCCCCCGCGTCGAAGGCCAAGACGACGGCCAAGGCCGCCGTGGCCAAGAGCTGACCCGTGCGGGAGCAGGAAGGGGGCGGCAGGAGCAGGCGCGGTCGTGAGGACCGTCAGGAACTGCCGCCCCAGAGCCCCGAGGAGCAGGCGCGGGCGATCTGCCTGCGCCTGCTCACGGGGAGCCCGCGCACCCGGCGCCAGCTCGCGGACGCCCTGCACAAGCGGGGCATCCCGGAGGAGGTGTCGCAGCAGGTCCTCTCCCGGTACGAGGAGGTGGGCCTGATCGACGACGCCGCCTTCGCCGGAGCGTGGGTCGAGTCCCGGCACCGCGGCCGGGGCCTGGCCCGCCGGGCGCTCGCCCAGGAGCTCCGGACCAAGGGGGTGCACGCCACTCTCGTGGAGGAGGCCCTGGAACTGCTCGACTCCGAGCAGGAGGAGGAGACCGCCCGGGAGCTCGTGGAGCGCAAGCTCCGCGCCACCCGGGGCCTGGACCGCGACAAGCGGATCCGGCGCCTCGCCGGGATGCTCGCCCGCAAGGGATACCCGGAGGGCATGGCCCTGCGGGTGGTCCGCCGCGCGCTGGAGGCGGAGGGCGAGGACGCCGACGAGCTCGGGTACCCGGGGCAGTGAACCGCCGGGCCCGGGGTGGGGGTAGCCCCCGGGTGCGGATGCCGGGGTACGCCAGTGTCAGGAGCCGTGCCCGCCAGCAGAGTTGACGGCATGATGCTGCGTTACGCCCTTCAGACCCTCAGGGACCGCAAGGCCGGCTTCCTGGGCGCCTTCATCGCACTCGTGTGCGCGGCCGCCCTCGTCACCGCCTGCGGAACCCTCCTGGAAACGGGACTCCGCGGAAGGATCGGCACCGAGCGCTACGCGTCCGCGCCGGTCCTCGTCTCCGCCGACCAGAACGTCCACGAGACCACGGTCAAAGAGAAGGGCGAGGGGAAGAAGGCCAAGGCCAAGCACAAGGCCAAGCCCGTCGCCGAGCGGGCCTGGCTCCCCGACACCACCGTGGACGCGGTCCGTGCCGTGCCCGGCGTCGAGCGGGCCGTGCCCGAGCTCACGTTCCAGGCCGTCCCGCTGGTCAAGGCCTCCGGCGAGCCGAAGCCCTCGTACGGACACGCCTGGACCTCGGCCGCGCTGACCCCCTTCACGATCGCCGACGGCCGGGCGCCCCGGAGCGGCGGCGAGGTCGTCGTCGACCGCGCGCTGGCCGCCCGCACGGGGCTGAAGCCCGGTTCCGAGCTCACCGTCCAGTCCACCGGCGAGCCCAGGACGTACCAGGTCAGCGGCATCGCGACCACCCCCCGCGGCGACCTCGCCCGGCAGAGCGCGCTCTTCTTCAGCGACGACGAGGCCCGCCGGCTCGCCGCCCGCGACGGGCAGGTCGGCGCCATCGGGGTGCTGCCCGCGCCGGGCGTCGACGCCCGTGAACTCGCCGGCCGCGTCGCACAGGCGCTGAAGGGCACCACGGCGCAGGTCAGCACGGGGGACGAGCGCGGACCGGTGGAATTCCTGGATGCCGCCGGTGCCCGCACCAAGCTGGTCTCCCTGGGCGGCGCGATGGGCGGCACCTCACTGCTCGTCGCGATCCTCGTCGTCGTCGGCACCTTCGCGCTCTCCGTCCAGCAGCGCCACCGCGAACTCGCCCTGCTGCGGGCCGTCGCCGCCACCCCCGCACAGCTGCGGCGGATGATCGGGCGGGAGGCGCTGCTCGTCGGCCTGGCCGCCGGTATCACCGGCGCGCTCGCCGGGCAGCCGCTCGCGGCCTGGCTGCACGGCCGGTTCGTCGACGCCGCGGTCGTCCCCGTCACCCTGGAGCGCACCGCCGGCATCTTCCCGATGTGCGCGGCCGTCGGGGCCAGCCTGCTCGGCGCCTGGGCCGCCGCGCGGATCACCGGGCGGCGGATCGCCCGGATCCGCCCGGCCGAGGCGCTCGCCGAAGCCGCCGTCGAGCGGGGCCGGCCCGGCTGGATCCGCAGCGTGCTCGGCGTGCTGCTGCTGGCCGGCGGGGCAGTGCTGGTCGTCGTACTGGGCTCGCTGCGCACCGAGCCCGCGTCGACCCCCGTCACCTTCCTGGCCGTGGTGGTGCTGGCCGGAGCGGTCTCGCTGCTCGGACCGCTGCTCGTACGGGGCGCCGGCGCGCTGCTCGCCGGACCGCTGCGGCTGACCGGCCCGGGCGGCCACCTGGCCACCGCCAACCTGCGCGGGAACGCCACCCGGATGGCCTCCGCCGTCACCCCGCTCGCCCTGCTGGTCGGCATGACCTGCACCGTCCTCTTCGTCACCCCGACGCTCGGGAACGCAGCCCGCGCGCAGGCCCGAGACGGGATCCGGGCCGACTGGGTGCTGGCCGCGCAGGGTCCCGGCATCACGCGCGAGGCCGCAGAGCGGATCCGGCGGACGCCGGGCGTCACGGCGGCCACCGAGATCGTGCACACGTCGGTACGGGTGGGGCTGGCGAAGTACGCCGCGCAGGGCGTGACCCCGGCCGGGCTGACCCGGACCTGGGACCCCCGGGTCACGGCCGGCAGCCTGGACGGGTTCGGGGACCGTACGGCGGCGGTGAGCGAACTCGCCGCCGACCAGCTCGGGCTGAAGCCCGGGAGCCCGCTGAGCCTGACGCTGGGGGACGGGACCCCGGTGACGCTGACGGTCTCGGCCGTGTACGCACGGGGGCTGGGCTTCGGAGATCTGACGTTGCCGCACGGGCTGGTGGCCGCGCACGCGGACAATCCGCTGGCGAGCAGTGTCCTGGTGGCGGCGGGGCCGGGGGCGGGGGCGGGCCCGGGGTCGGAGGCCGGGCGGGAGCGGCTGGCCGCGGCGGTACGGGAGTTCCCCGGGGTGCGGGTGCTGTCCGCGGCGGAAGCGCACGAGGCGTTGGCGCGGCGGCAGGACGCCGGAGCGGAGATCAACCTGCTGGCGATGGGGCTCGTCCTGGCCTTCACCGCGATCGCGGTGGTGAACACGCTCGCGATGTCGACCGCCGAACGCTTCCGGGAGTTCGCGATGCTGCGGCTGGCCGGGGCGAAGCGGCGCCAGGTGCTGCGGATGCTCCGGGCGGAGGCGCTGGCGGTGGTCCTGATCGGGGTGGTGCTGGGGTCGGGGATCGCGCTGGCCGTACTGACCGCGTTCAGCGTGGGCATGACGGGGGTGGCGGCGCCGGCGGTCCTGCCGGTCGCGTACGCGGGGGTGGTGGGGGTGGCGGGGCTGTTGGCCCTCGCGGCGACTTCCCTCCCGGGGAGGGTGGCGTTGAGGGTGGCTCCGGTGGACGTGGCCACGGCCAAGGGCTAACCCGCCGCGGAGCCCCGCCGGAGCCCCGCCGGTGCGGCGCCTCCCCCAGACTCCGTCCGGGGGGACCCCCAGGGGGCTCCGCCCCCGAGCCCCCGCGCCTCAAACGCCGGCGGGGCTGAGGATCGGGGCTCCGCCCCGGACCCCGCGCCTCAAACGCCGGCGGGGCTGAGGATCGGGGCTCCGCCCCGGACCCCGCGCCTCAAACGCCGGCGGGGCTGGAAGGGCGGGGCGGGAGGGGGTCAGGCGGGGGTGACCGGGAGGCCGGCTGATTTCCAGGCCTGGAAGCCGCCGGTCAGGTCGGTCGCGCGGTGGAGGCCCAGGGTGTGGAGGGAGGCCGCGGCGAGGCTGGAGGCGTAGCCCTCGTTGCAGATCACCACCACCTGGAGGTCGTGACCGGTGGCCTCGGGGGCGCGGTGGCTGCCGCGCGGGTCCAGGCGCCATTCCAGTTCGTTGCGTTCGACCACCAGCGCCCCGGGGATCAGGCCGTCGCGCTCGCGCAGGGCCTGGTAGCGGATGTCCACCAGCAGCGCGCCGGCGCGTGAGGCGGCGTACGCCTCCTCCGGGCCGACGCGGGTGTAGCCCGCGCGCACCTGTTCCAGCAGCTCGTCGATGCCGACGGGGGCGCTCACTGCCAGTCCGCCGGGCTCTCGACGTGCTCCAGGTGGAGCACGGGCCCGCTGCGGCTGTAGCGGCGGATCAGCGGGAGCGGCGGGTAGTACGCGTGCACCGAGACCGCGTGCTCGGTCGGGGACTCGTTGAGGACCTCGTGCACGTGGTGCTCCAGGAAGGCCCGCCCGGTGCCCGCGTCCAGCGTGCGGCTGCGGTCGACGTCGGGGGCCAGCTCCAGCGAGCGCCAGCCCTCCGAGGGCAGGCGTACGGCCAGCGAATGTTCGGTGAGCCGGCCCCGGGCGGTGGCGAACGCGCCCCGCGAGTCGGCGTGGTCGTGCCACCCGGTGCCGGTGCCCGGCGGCCAGCCGATCAGCCAGGCCTCGCTGCCGCCCGGCCCGTCCAGCCGGATCCAGGTGCGGCCCTCGGGATCGAGCGGCAGTGAGGCCACCACGGCGGGGTCGGCCGCCGTGCGCAGGGCGAAGTCGAGGAGTTCGGCGGCCGTGGGGCCCCCGGCCGACGCCGGCTCAGGGACGTACGGGCGTGCGGTGGACGCGGGTGCAGACATGAAGGGGGACCGTTCCTGGGTTCGCGGAGATGCGCGCAGGCCGGTGGACGGCACGGGGCGCGCGGAGGGAAGGGCGAATCAACAGGAAGGGCGACACACGCAGCCCGCATAGCGGAGCAGGTCCATATGGACCCTCCGCCACAGGCGTACGTCGTTGCCGGTCATTCGGCGAGTGAACCACGACTCCGGGAGAGCGGTCAATCGATCACCACGGTCGGTGTCGTCGAGCGGGCGGGCAGCCGGGACGCGGGCGCGCCCGCCCGGACCGTGTCCGCCGCCTCGTACAGCTCCGCCGGGCGGACCCCCGCGAAGGTCGCCGCCAGGTGCCCGTCGGGCCGTACGAGCAGCACGGTGTGGGCCGGTGCCCCCGGGTAGGAGTCCGCGACCAGCAGGTCGGTACGGACGGGGAGGGCGCTCACCGCCGCGGCGAGGCGGGGCATCAGCCCGGCGCCGAGCCAGTGGCGCCGGTCCCAGACCCCGGTGCCCGGGGCGACCAGGACCACCAGCAGCCGCCCCTGCCCCAGCAGGTCCCGCAGCGGCACCGTCGAACCGTCGGGCGCGGTCACCGGGACGTTCGCCACCGGACCGCCCGGTTCCGTGGCCGTCGGAACCTCGCGTACGGCGACCGGAGGGGCGTACGTCGGCTCCGCGCCCAGCGGCCCGCGCCCGAGGTGGCCGTCGGTGAGGAGGGATTCGGCGGAGCGCGCAGCTCCGGGCAGGTAGGTGCGCAGCCCGCCTCCTGACCGCAGCGTCGGGATCGCCTGGTCGGCGGCGCGCAGCCGGGAGGCGACCGCGGTGCGCCGCTCGCCCTCGTAGCTGTCGAGCAGGGCCTCGGAGGCTCCTTGGTGCCAGGCCAGGGACAGCTTCCACGCGAGGTTCTCGGCGTCCCGAAGCCCCTCCTCGACCCCCTGGGTGCCGAGGGCGCCCAGCAGGTGCGCGGCGTCGCCGGCGAGGAAGGCGCGGCCGTCGCGCCAGCGTCGGGCGAGGCGGTGGTGCAGGGTGTGGACCCCGGTGTCGATGAGGTCGTAGGGGGGAGTGCTGCCGCCGCACCACACCGCGAGGGTGTCCCGGATCAGGGTCACCAGCGTGTCGGGAGTCACCAGCTCCCCGCGGGCGGGCAGCAGCCAGTCCAGCCGCCACACCCCGTCGGCCAGGGGCCGGGAGGTGACCTCGCGCGGCGCGCTGCGGTGCAGCAAGGCCTCGCCCGGCCAGGGGAGTTCGGTGCGCAGCGCCGCCACGGCGTGCCGCTCCACGGCGGTCCGGCCGGGGAAGCGGATGCCGAGCAGCTTGCGCACGGTGGAGCGGGCGCCGTCGCAGCCGACCAGGTAGCTCCCGCGCCACCAGGTGGTCTCGGCGCCTCGGGTGTGGGCGGTGACGCCGCGGCCGTCCTGTTCCAGGGCGTCCAGACGGCTCTCGGCGACCAGCTGGACCAGCGGGTGCGCCGCGGCGGCGTCGCGCAGCCCGCGGGCCAGCGCGTGCTGCGGCACGTGCAGGGGCGCCGGGTGGTCCTCGAAGGTGATCCGCTGGGTGTCGCGGCCGCGCCGCATGGTGCGCCAGGCGGCGAAGTACGCCCCCTCGTCGCGCAGCGTCGTACAGCCCAGCCGGTGCGCCATGGCCGCCGTGTCGGCGTGCAGGACGACCGTACGGGCCGGGCGTGGTTCCTCCTTGCCGGGCCCTTCGTCGAGTACGACGGAGGGCACGCCCTGGCCGGCCAGGGCGAGGGACAGGGACAGCCCGACGGGCCCCGCGCCGACGACGATCACCGGGTCCATGATGTGGCTCCCGATGTCCGGTATGTGATCACAGAACGTATGCAACCCACTGGAGGTGCCTGCGTCAAGTGCCCCCCGTCGGGACAACGCAGTGTGGTGCGGCGGATGAGCTCCGCCGCACCACACAGGCTACGCAATCCGGCTGACCGTATGTCAGACCGGGGGGTCGTCCGAAGGGGGACCCGGCGTCAGGCTCCGGCCGCCGTGTTGGCGCCGGGGACCGCGTCGTCGATCTCCTCCGCGCCGAGCACGGCGCCGGTGCCCTTCTGCGACTTCCTCAGCCGGGCCTCCGTCCAGGAGGCGAAGGTGGTGAGGGCGAAGTTCACCGCGATGTAGATCAGGGCGATCACGACGAGGGTCGCGATGGTGTTGCTGTAGTTGGCCGAGATCTGCCGGTTCGCGGAGAGCAGTTCCGCGAAGCCGAGCAGGGCGCCGCCGATCGCGGTGTCCTTGAGGATCACCACGAGCTGGCTGACCAGGGCCGGCAGCATCGCCGTGACGGCCTGCGGGATCAGCACGTAGGTCATGGTCTGACCCTTGCGCATGCCGATCGCCTTGGCCGCGTCGGTCTGGCCGCGGGGCAGGGAGAGCACGCCGGCCCGGACGATCTCGGCGATGACGGCCGAGTTGTAGAGGACCAGGCCCGTGACCACGGCCCAGAAGGGCCGGGTGTCGGACGGGACGTCCAGGAACCGCGGCGCCATCAGCGCGTTGCCGAACAGCATCAGCATCAGCACCGGGATGGCGCGGAAGAACTCCACCCACGCACCGACCGCCGCCCGCACCCAGGCGTGGTCGGACAGCCGGCCGATGCCCAGCACCGCGCCGAGCGGGAGGGCGATCGCCATGGCGAGCGCGCCGGCCTTGAGGGTTTCCATCAGGCCCGGGAGCAGGTACGTGGTCCAGACCCGGCTGTCGGTGACGAAGGGGGACCACTTGTCGGCGTCGAGCTGGCCCTTCTCGCCCATGAGGGACAGCGCCCACCACAGGACGAGCCCGAACAGCACGACGAAGATGCCGCTGTAGATCCAGTTGCGCGCCTTGGCCCTGGGGCCCGGGGCGTCGTACAGCACGGAGGTCATCGCTTCACCGCCACTCGCTTGGCGACCCAGCCCAGCAGAAGGCCGGTGGGCAGGGTCAGCAGGACGAAACCGAGGGCGAAGACCGCGAAGACCGCGAAGGTCGCCTGCGCCTCGTTCTCGAGCATTTCCTTCATCAGCAGGGCCGCCTCGGCCACGCCGATGGCCGCCGCCACCGTGGTGTTCTTGGTGAGCGCGATCAGTACGTTGGCGAGCGGTGCGATGACCGCCCGGAAGGCCTGGGGGAGCACGATCAGGGTGAGCACCTGGAAGAAGCTCAGCCCCAGTGCGCGGGCCGCCTCGGCCTGGCCGACGGGCACGGTGTTGATGCCGGAGCGCAGGGCCTCGCAGACGAAGGTGCCGGTGTAGGCGATCAGTCCGAGGACGGCGAGCCGGAAGCCGGTCTCCTTGAACGTTTCGCCGCCCAGGGCGATGCCGAGCGTCTGGTTGAGTCCCAGCGAGCAGCCGATGATCAGCAGCGTCAGCGGGGTGTTGCGCACCAGGTTGACGTACGCGGTGCCGAAGCCCCGCAGCAGCGGGACCGGGCTGACCCGCATTCCGGCCAGGACGGTGCCCCAGATCAGTGACCCGGCCGCCGAGTAGAGGGTGAGCTGAACCGTCACCCAGAAGGCTCCGAGCACGTCGTACTGCCCGGAATCAAGAAAATCGAACACGATGCCCTGCGCTCTCCCCAGGATGGCCGGTGAGGTGCGCCGCCGCCCGCGGCAGGCGGGCGGCGACGCTCCTCACCGATGAATCAGCTGCCTTCGGTGATCTGCGGGGCAGGCTCGTTCTTGTAGTTGGCCGGACCGAGGTTCTTGTCCACGGCCTTCTGCCAGCTGCCGTCCTCGACCATCTTCTTGAGCGCGGCGTTGATCTTGGTCTGGAGCTCCTTGTCGCCCTTCTTCAGACCGATGCCGTAGTTCTCGTTGCTCATGCTCAGGCCGACGAGCTTGAACTTGCCCTTGTTCTTCTCCTGCGCGGCGTAACCGGCCAGGATCGAGTTGTCCGTGGTCAGCGCGTCGACGGCCTTGTTCTCCAGGCCGGTCAGGCACTCGGAGTAGCCACCCTGCTCGAGCAGGTCCGCCTCGGGGGCCAGGGTCTTCTTGATGTTCTGCGCCGAGGTGGAGCCGGTGACCGAGCAGAGCTTCTTCTTGTTCAGGTCCTCGACCTTGGTGATGCTCGTGTCGTCGGCGCGGACCAGCAGGTCCTGGTGCGCGAGGAAGTACGGGCCGGCGAAGTCGACCTTCTCCTTGCGCTTGTCGTTGATCGAGTAGGTCGCGACGACGAACTTCACGTCGCCGTTCGAGATCAGGTTCTCGCGCTCGGCGCTGGGGGCCTGCTTGAACTCGATCTGGTTCGGCTCGTAGCCGAGCTCCTTGGCCACGTACGTGGCGACGTCGACGTCGAAGCCCGTGAACTTGCCGTCCGGGGTCTTCAGGCCCAGGCCGGGCTGGTCGTACTTGATGCCGACGACGATCTTGTCCTTCGCGCCACCGGACGCGCCGCCGTCACTGGCGGCGTCCTTCTCGCTGCCGCCACAGGCGGTCGCGGTCAGGGAAAGGGCTACGGCGACGGCCGCGGCCGCAGCGGCCTTGGAGATCTTCATGGTGAACTTCCCTCGGATGAGACGTTGTTGAACGACGAGCGACGCTTACGGCGTACGCGCGGCCGACAGGAACCGATCCGGCGGCGATCCGCATACGGATGACTACCAGACGAGAACCTCAGTGGTGCAGGATCTTCGACAGGAAGTCCTTGGCGCGGTCACTGCGCGGGTTGCTGAAGAACTGCTCGGGGGTGGCCTCTTCGACGATCTTGCCGTCGGCCATGAAGACGACCCGATTGGCCGCGGAGCGGGCGAAGCCCATCTCGTGCGTGACGACCACCATGGTCATCCCCTCACGGGCGAGCTGCTGCATGACCTCCAGCACCTCGTTGATCATCTCCGGGTCGAGGGCCGAGGTCGGCTCGTCGAACAGCATGACCTTCGGCTCCATGGCCAGCGCCCGGGCGATCGCCACGCGCTGCTGCTGGCCGCCGGAGAGCTGCGCCGGGTACTTGTCGGCCTGCGAGCCGACGCCCACCCGGTCCAGCAGGGCCACCGCCTTCTCGCGCGCCGCGGCCGCGTCCGTCTTGCGGACCTTGACCTGGCCCAGCATGACGTTCTCCAGCACCGTCTTGTGCGCGAAGAGATTGAACGACTGGAAGACCATGCCGACGTCGGCGCGCAGCCGGGCCAGCTCCTTGCCCTCCGAGGGCAGTTCCCTGCCGTCGAGCGTGATGGTGCCCGAGTCGATGGTCTCCAGCCGGTTGATCGTCCGGCACAGCGTGGACTTGCCCGATCCCGAGGGACCGATCACGACGACTACCTCACCGCGGGCAATGCTCAGATCGATGTCCTGAAGCACGTGCAGCGCGCCGAAGTGCTTGTTGACGTTGCTCAGTACGACCAGGTCGTCCGCGGCACCGGCCGCGTCCTGCACGTCCTTGGTCACTGATACTCCGCTCATCGGCTTCTTGCTCCGTCCTCCTCGGTTGGGAGGACAGTAGTGACGTCACGTCCACAACGTCATCACATCTGAGGGAGAATTGAGGATAACGATCCGGCTTCCCCCGGATACGCTCCGTGCGCGGCCCCGGGCGCGGCCCGAATGCGCCGCGTACCGGGTGGGTAACGGAAGGCGCGCCGTGCCGGAACCCTCTTGACGTGGGACTCCGCATCGGCGTGTATGCATGATGGCCACCTTGCGGCCATCCGTGTGACCATGCCCGGGAAAGCCCGCGAGTGAGAAGAAGGAGAGGGGGACGACATGAGACTGCTGCTCGTCGAGGACGACGATCACGTCGCCGCCGCCCTGTCCGCGATCCTCGCCCGGCACGGCTTCCAGGTCACCCACGCCCGCAGCGGCGAGGAGGCCCTGCAGGCGCTGCTGCCCGCCGGCGCCCTGCCCGGCGCCTCTCCCTTCGGAGTGATCCTGCTCGACCTAGGGCTGCCCGACCAGGACGGGTACGAGGTGTGCGGCAAGATCCGCAAGCGCACCGCCACCCCCGTCATCATGGTGACCGCGCGCGCCGACGTACGCTCCCGCATCCACGGGCTGAACATGGGCGCCGACGACTACGTCGTCAAGCCCTACGACACCGGCGAGCTCCTCGCCCGCATCCACGCCGTCGCCCGCCGCACCGGCGCCTCCGAGGAGGCCGCGGCCACCGGGACCGGTACGCCCGCCACGGTCCGGCTCGGTCCCGTCAGCATCGAGCTGCCCAACCGCCGGGTCAGCGTGGACGGCGCCGACGTACCGCTCACCCGCAAGGAGTTCGACCTGCTGGCCCTGCTCGCGCAGCGGCCCGGTGTCGTCTTCCGCCGCGAACAGATCATCAGCGAGGTCTGGCGCACCAGCTGGGAGGGGACCGGGCGCACCCTGGAGGTCCACGTCGCCTCGCTGCGCTCCAAGCTGCGCATGCCCGCCCTCATCGAAACCGTCCGCGGGGTGGGCTACCGGCTCGTCACGCCGACCGCCCCGACCGCCCCGTCCGCCCCCTAGGGGTCTTCTGCCGTGCGCGCCCGATTGCTCCCGCTGCTCGTCATCCTGATGGCGGGCACGCTGCTCGCGCTGGGCTTCCCGCTCGCGGTGAGCCTCGCCGCCGGACAGCAGCAGCGGGTGGTCGTCGACCGCATCGACGACAGCGCCCGGTTCGCCGCCCTCGCCCAGCTCGTCATCGACGCCCAGGGCTCCGGATCCACCGGCGCCGACGCCCGCCGCGAGACCCTCCAGCTCGAACTCGCCCGCTACCAGGAGCTGTACGGCATCCGCGTCGGCATCTTCTACCGCGACGACAACGACATGGCCCGCTCGCCCAGCTGGTGGCAGCTCCCCGAATCCGGCGAGGGCCGCCGTGCCTTCGAGGAGGCCCTCGCCGGCCGGCGCAGCCACGACCCGCCGCAGGTGTGGCCCTGGCAGACCCACGGCCGACTGCTGGTCGTCTCCCCCGTCGTCCTCGACGGCGACGTGGTCGCGGTCGTCGCCACCGACTCGCCGACCGACCTGATGCGCGGGCGGATCCTGCAGGGCTGGCTGCTCATCGCAGCCGGCCTCGCCGCCGCCATGCTGGTCGCCTTCGCGGCCGCCCTGCGGCTCACCAGCTGGGTGCTCAAGCCCGTGCAGACCCTGGACGCGGCCGCCCACGGCATCGCCACCGGCCGCATGAACTCGCGTGTCGCGGCCGCGGGCGGCCCCCCGGAACTCCAACGCCTGGCCCGTTCGTTCAACGAGATGGCCGACAACGTCGAAGAGGTACTGGAGCAGCAGCGGGCGTTCGTCGCCGACGCCTCCCACCAGCTGCGCAACCCGCTCGCGGCACTGCTCCTGCGGATCGAGCTGCTCGCCCTCGAACTGCCCGAGGGGAACGAGGAGATCGCCTCCGTACGCACCGAGGGCAAACGCCTGACGCAGGTGCTGGACGACCTCCTGGACCTGGCGCTGGCCGAGCACGCCTCCGCCGAGATCAGCCTCACCGACATCGGGGCACTGGCCGCGGAGCGGGTCGCCGCATGGCGCCCGTACGCCGAGGAGAAGGGCGTACGGCTCACCGAGACGGGCCGCTCCGCCGTCACCGGCTGGGCCGACCCCATCGCCCTGTCCAGCGCGCTCGACGCCGTCATCGACAACGCCCTCAAGTTCACCCCCGAGGGTGAGGAGGTCGAGGTGTCGGTCGCCGCCGAGGGGCGCGTGGCCCGCGTGGTCGTCGCCGACCGCGGACCCGGCCTCACCGAGGAGGAGCTGCTCCGCGTCGGCGACCGCTTCTGGCGCAGCGGCCGCCACCAGAACATCAAGGGCTCCGGGCTCGGCCTGTCGATCTCCCGCGCGCTGCTCGCCGCGGGCGGCGGGTCCCTCTCGTACGGGACGAACCCGCCGCACGGGCTGCGGGTGACCGTGTCCGTGCCGCGCACCGGTCCCCACGGCTCCTGAGCCGCTACCAGGAGAGGGTGGTGCGGGCGGGGGTCGAGGCCGCGTACAGCTCGTCCACGGCCCGGACCTCGAAGGCGGCCGCGCGCTCCCGTCCGGCGCGCGGGACGGCCGGGAGGTAGAGGGCGGTGCCGCAGGTGCCGCCGAGGAAGCGGCGGGTGCCGTCGGGCCGGACGCGCGACACCTCGTAGTGGCGCGGCCGGGGCTCCCCTCCACCCGCCGCGCGCCAGGACAGACGGAGCCGGGCCCTGCCGTCCTGCCGGGCCGAGGCGTCGACCCGCAGCGCGGTGGGCGGGGCCGGCCGCCGGGCGCGGGGGGCGTCGTGGACCGACAGGGCGCCGAGCCGCCACACCACCGGCACCGTGTCGAGCGCGGTGAGCCGTACCGCCAGGCCGTACGCGGTCCTCCCCGCCAGCGGTCCCAGTCCGGCCCGCGCCGTGCGCCAGCCCCGCCCGCGGTCCGTGCTCCCGGCGGGCAGCCAGGTGTACGGGACCGGTTCGCCGGGGGCAGCGGGCTCGCGGGTGGCCACGCCGACCTCCACCGCCACCGGCCCCGACCCGCCGGCGTGCACCAGCTCCAGGACGCTCGCGCGGGTCAGCGGCAGCCGCGTGGAGTGCAGCCCGACGACCGCCGGAGCGGTCAGGGCGCCCGTGACCAGCAGGCTGGAGCCGCCGCGCCAGGCGTCCGCGAAGTCCAGGGTGACGCAGGGGCGTTCGCCGGCGGTGTCCACCACCCAGCGGCGGCCCGGGAGCCGGTCCTGGAGCCCGAGGTGGTTCCAGGGCGTGTCGGAGACGGCCGTGCCGTTCTCGTACCAGCGCAGCCCGTGCCCGGTGTTGAAGGAGCAGGCGAAGGGGAGCCCGGTGACCGTGGACCGGTCGGCGACGGCCGTGGCCGGGGCCCGCCAGCCGGACCCGGACCCCGACTCGGGTGTGGGCCGGGCGGGGTCCAGGGACTCGCCCGTCCAGAACCGGTCGTCGGCGAGGTGGAACGCGCCGGGGGAGCGGTCGGCGAGGTGGTTGCGGGTCCACTCGGGCCGGTAGAAGCCGTAGCTGACGACGTGCTCGCGGTCGCGCGGGACGATCGCGTCCCACGGGACGGCGGAGTCCCAGCCGCGGGACTCCGTGTCCACGGCCGCCCACAGCTCGTGGCGGGAACGGCCCAGCCGCTCGGCGAGCGCCCCCGACGCGGCCAGGGTCTGCGCGGTCCAGCGGAAGTCCACGAACACCGTGTCCGCGACCCTCCCGGCCCGGTCCTCGAAGAACTCCTGGTTGAGCTGGTTGAGGGCGCCCTGCCAGCCCACCCGACCGGTGGCGTTCATGGCGTCGTACCAGGTGATGCGCAGCCCGTACGGCGCGCCCGCAGCACGCAGGGCACGCAGGAACTCCCGCATCCGCGCCGCGAGCGCGCTGTCGCCGCCGTCCGTCTCGGCGTTCACGAACCAGCCGTCGAAGCCGTACGTCCGTGCCACCTCGACGAGCTTGTCCGCGAGCGGGAAGCGGCCGGCGCCGTCCCGCCGCACCAGGTCGCGGGTCCACTGGAGATCGCCGCCGTAGGCGACGGGAGGCAGGAACACGTTGCCCAGCACCCGGACCCCGTTGCGGTGGGCGGCGTCGACCACCGGGGCGTTCGGGGCGAGCACGATGCCCTCGCCGGCTGAGCCGCCCCAGAAGACCAGCTCGTCGATGTACGCCCAGTGCGTGAGCGCGTAGTAGTCCGCGGTCGCGGAGCCCTGGGAGGGGTTGCCGGCGGTGGGCCCGAAGGAGACGAGGGAGGAGATCCGGGCCTGGCCGGCCCGGGCGTCCCGGTGCGCGGGCACCGGGGTGAACCGCTGCGCCAGGGGCACGGTCGCGGTGTTGTAAGCCAGGTCGGGATCACTCTCCGGGCTCCACCGCAGGAGCGAGCGCCACACGATCCCGGGGCCGGGGCTGCCCGCCGGGAGGGAGTCCGGGAACCAGTACGAGGCGTACGGGGCCAGGTCGGCCGGGGTCGCCGCGGCGGACGCCGGCGCCGGCGCGGCGGACGCGTACGGGGCCCCGCCCGCCGCGCCCAGCAGGGCCGCGGCCCCGGCCCCGGCGGCCAGCACCGCGCGCCGGGTCGGCCGTGAGGGGGCGGCCGGGGTACGACCTGCGACGCCGCTGGCGGTCACGCGCGGCACGTCGGCTTCGCGGTTCTCGTCGGGCGTGCCGGTCTCGTCGGTCTCGTCGGTCTCGTCAGTGCGGGCCATGCGGGGCTCCTCACGAGGGATCGGATCGATCGGTCAGGTCACGTCGTGCACGCGCAGCACCTCGGTGATGCCGCGCGCCGACAGGTGGGCCGGGTCCTCGGCGCGCTCCGCCAGGACCACCGCGGGGCGCACCCCCCGGGCCGTCAGCGCGGCCCACGCTTCGAAGAACGTGCCGCCCGGGGCGCACACGGACCGGCCGGGGGCCTCGTGCTCCCCGCCGACGTCCACGGCGAGCGCGGTCGAGCGCACCGGCGGGCGGTGCGTCCGGCCCCGCCACTCCCGGGCGATGCGGGCCACGGCGGCGCCGGCCGGTTTGGTCCGGCGGTCGTTGGTGAGCAGGCCGAGCCCGTACTCCAGCTCGGGGAAGTCCGCGAGCTCGCGGGACACGTCGTGCGAGCACCACCAAGTCACGCCCCACAGGTCCGGGCAGTCCAGCGCGTTCGTGACGGTGGCCTCGGTGAACCGCGCCGCGTGCTCCGGCCGGATCAGCGGCGCCGGGGCGCCCACCTCCTGGAGCCACACCGGGCGGTGCGGGTCCAGGGCCCAGGCCTTGGAGAGCTCGACGAGGTACGCGGCGTGGTGCTCGGTCGCCGTCCCGCGTCCGCCGTGGCGCTGCGCGGTGCCGTTGAACACCCAGGAGTG
The DNA here is from genome assembly GCF_055588065.1 of Streptomyces sp. NPDC046308. Classification (NCBI taxonomy): domain Bacteria; kingdom Bacillati; phylum Actinomycetota; class Actinomycetes; order Kitasatosporales; family Streptomycetaceae; genus Streptomyces; species Streptomyces sp. NPDC046308. The sequence continues at coordinate 386,683 of NZ_JBVJFB010000008.1, read as the reverse complement.
CACGGCGGTGGCGGCGCCCAGCCGGGCCGCCTGGGCCGGGGTGAAGGGGTGCCCGTCCCGGTACCAGGCGGCGTCGTACTCGGCGTGCACGTGCTGCCGTCCGGGCGCGCCCCGTTCGCAGGCGGCGAGCATCCGCTCCAGCCAGCGGGCGGCCTGGTCCCGCGTGATGCGGTCGGGGTCGGGGTGCGGGGCGTCGGAGAACTGGTTGATCTCGTTGCCCACGGTCATGCCCAGGAAGTTCGGCCGATCGGCGAGCGCGGCGGCCAGCGTGCGCAGGTACTCCTGCTGCCCGGCGACCACGTCCGGGTCGGTGAAGAGGTTGCCCCGGTGCCAGGTCCGCGTCCAGGCGGGCAGGAAGTCGAAGCTCGACAAGTGGCCCTGCAACCCGTCCACGTTGACGTCGAGCCCGCGGTCGGCGGCCGCGTCGGCGAGCGCGACGAGCTGCTCCACGGCCCGTGGCCGGATCAGCGTCCGGTTCGGCTGGAAGACCGGCCACAGCGGGAAGACGCGGACGTGGTCCAGCCCGAGCGCGGCGATCGAGTCGAGGTCGGCCCTGACCTCGTCGAGGTCGAAGTCCAGCCAGTGGTGGAACCAGCCGCGGGCCGGCGTGTAGTTGGCGCCGAAGCGGAGCGCGTGATCGTGCACGGGGCGTCCTGGAGTTCGGGGGAATTCACCGGGTGGGCCACAACCTGCCGGTGCCGATGGGGAAAGTCAACAGGGCCTGTTGCGCGGCTACTTATGCGCTTCAGTCCAGTTGACACAAGGGTTCTTCTCGCTGGAAGCTGGCGGAACTAATGCGGTTTAGCTGCGACATGCCCCAGGGTGGCGCGTGGAAATGAGAAGCGGTTTCTCGGTCACGGCGGTCACCACTGCGATGGCCACGGCCCCCGGCGGGTACGCACGCGTCCCGCTCTCCGGCCGCGGCTGGGCATCCCTCCCCGGGAGTACGGGTTCGCCATCAGGGCCGCCTGCCAGGGCGGGATCGCGTACGGTCCGGCCATTGCCGTCCGTATTCCGCCACGCGTGACGCACCCGAAGGACGAATGAGGCAGGCCATGGCCCGCAGACCCACGATCAAGGACATCGCTCGGCAGGCCGGGGTGTCGGAGAGCGCCGTGTCGTTCGCGCTCAACGACCGGCCCGGCGTCTCGCAGGACACCCGGGCCCGGATCCGCCGCGTCGCCGAGGAACTCGGCTGGCAGCCCAACAGCGCCGCCCGCGCCCTCTCCGGCGAACGGTCCGGCGCCGTCGGGCTGGTCCTCGCCCGGCCCGCGCACACGCTCGGCGTCGAGTCGTTCTTCCTCCAGCTCGTCTCCGGCATCCAGGAGGTCCTCTCCGCCGCCCGGACGGCCCTGCTGTTCCAGGTCGTCGAGGACATCGACGCCGAATGCGCGGTATACCGGCGCTGGTGGGCCGAGCGGCGGGTCGACGGGGTCCTCGTCGTCGACCCGCGCACGCGGGACCCGCGCCCGTCGCTCCTCGGGCAGCTGGGCCTGCCCGCGGTCACCATCGGCGAGCCGGAGCCGGCGCGGGAGCCGGCGGTCCCGGCCGTCCCCGTGCCCGCGGTGGTGTCCTCGGTCCGGGCCGACGACGCCGGAGCCATGGCCCAGGTGTTGGACCACCTCCACGGGCTGGGCCACCGACGGATCGTCCACATCGCGGGCCTCCCCGGCCTCGCCCACACGGTCCGCCGGATGGACTCCCTGCGGACGGAGGCGGCGCGCCGCGGGCTCGGACCGGACCGGGTGCGCTCGGTGGTCACCGACTACTCCGACGCCGAGGGCGCCGCCGCCACCCGCCGGGTCCTCGCCGAGCCCCGGCCGCCCACCGCGCTCGTCTACGACAACGACGTGATGGCCGTCGCCGGGAGCGCGGTCGCCGCCGAGCTGGGCATCCCCGTCCCGCGCCGGCTCTCCATCGTGGCCTGGGACGACTCCGCGCTCTGCCGGGTCACCCACCCGCGGCTCACCGCCCTCGTCCGCGACACCGCCGGCTTCGGCCGGCTCGCCGCCGAGGAACTCCTCGCCGTCCTCGCGGGCGGCTCGCCCGGGGTCCGGATCAGCGAGCGGCCGCGACTGGAGCCTCGCGAGAGCACGGCGCCGCCCCCGGCGCATACTGAATCCTGAACCCTTCCTGGAGCCGCCACCGTGATCACCCCCACCGCCCCTTTCCCCGCACCGCGCGCCGCCGCGGCGGCCGCCGGTCTCACGGTGGCGATCGACATCGGCGGTACGAAGATCGCCGGCGCGCTGGTGCACCCCGACGGCACGATGACCGCCACCACCCGCCGGGCGACCCCGCGCGGAGTGGACGCGGAGGGCGTGATGGCGGCGGTGGCCGAGGTCGTCGCCGACCTGTCCGCCTCCCCGCTGTGGGCCTCGGCCGTCCGCTGCGGCATCGGCAGCGCCGGCCCGGTGGACACCTCCCGAGGCACGGTCAGCCCGGTGAACATCGGGGCGTGGCGCCAGTTCCCGGTCCAGGCCCGGGTCGCGGCGGAGCTCGCGGCGCGCGGGGCCGAGCTGCCGACCGTACTGGCCGGGGACGGCGTGGCGATGACCGCCGCCGAGCACTGGCTGGGCGCGGCCCGGGGCCACGCGAACGCGCTCTGCATGGTGGTCTCCACCGGAGTGGGCGGCGGGCTCATCCTGAACAACCAGCTGCACCCCGGCCCCACGGGCAACGCGGGGCACATCGGCCACATGAGCGTGGCCTTCGACGGCGAGCCGTGCGTCTGCGGCAGCCGTGGCTGCGTCGAGTCGATCGCCTCCGGCACGGCGATCGCCCGCTGGGCCCGGGAGCAGGGCTGGACCCCGGCCGGGGCCGTGAACGGCGGGATCCGAGCGGAGGGCGGGAGCGCGTCGGACCTCGCGAACCGCGCGAACGGTGCGGGGAGCGCGGGGAGCGCGCGCGACGCCTCGGCCGCCGGCGTGGCCGCGGCCGCCGCCGCGGGCGACCCGATCGCCCTGGCCGCCTTCGACCGCGCGGGCCGTGCGCTGGCCGCCGCCATCGCCGCCACCGCGACCCTCGTCGAAACGGACGTCGCCGTGATCGGCGGCGGGGTCGCCGCCTCCGGCGACATCCTCTTCGCCCCGATCCGCAGCCACCTCGCGGCCTACGCCACGCTCTCCTTCGTCAAGGAGCTCCAGGTGGTCCCGGCGAGCCTGGGCACCCACGCGGGCCTGATCGGCGCGGCCGCGGCGGCGATGATGCTGCTGCCGTCACCGCCCTCCTCGTAGGGCCGCGTCCTCGACCCCGACCTCGGCCTCCGCCCCGTAGGGCTCATGAGGCTGGTCGGGGCCTCAGGGCTTGACCGACCGGTAGTACCGGCCCGCCCCCTCGTGCAGGTCCAGAGGGTCGGTGTAGATCGCCGTCCGCAGGTCCACGAGCTGCGCCGCGTGCACCTCGCGCCCGACGAGGTCGCGGCTGAGGATCACCGTCCGCGTCAGCTGCTCCGTCAGTTTCGGGTCCGTCTCCGCGGTGGTCACCAGCAGGTTCGGCACGGCCAGCGTCGTCACCGTGCTGGTGTTGCGCGCCCGCGCGTACGCGTCCTGCGGCATGACCGCCGTCCGGTAGTAGCGCGCCGGACTGCCGCTGCCCTGCAGCTGCTCCACCAGGTCGCCGAGCTGCACGAGCCGGATCTGGTACCGCTCCGACAGCTCGCGCACCGCGTTCGTCGGCAGGCCGCCGGACCAGAAGAAGGCGTCGATCCGGCCCGCCTCCAGCTCGGCCGGCATGGTGTCGATCCCTATGGACACCGGTGTGATGTCCAGCACCGGGTCCAGTCCGGCCGCCCTCAGCAGCCGCTCCGAGACGAGCCGCACCCCGGATCCCGGCTGGCCGATCGCCACCCGCTTGCCCTTCAGGTCCCGGGTCGACTGCACCGCGGAATCGGCCGGCACCACCAGCTGCACGTAGTCGTCGTAGAGCCGGGCGACCCCGCGCAGCAGGTCCGCGCGCGGCTTGCCGTCGAGCTGGTACTTGGCGACCGCGTCCGCGGTCGCCACCGTGAAGTCCGCCTCACCGGAGGCCACCCGCTTCAGGTTCTCCTGCGAGCCCTCGCTGGTCTCCAGGCGGACGTCCACGCCGGGCGCGTCCCGCGCGAGCGCCTGCTGCAGCAGCTGTCCGTACCGGTGGTAGACCCCGGTGCGGGCGCCCGTGCTGAAGGTCAGCTCGCCGTGCAGCTCCGGTTCCCCGAAGGGCTTCAGCCACCAGGTCAGGACCCCGAGCACGGCCAGTACGGCCACCAGGACCCGCAGGGCGTGGCGCCTGCTGATCCGGGGCGGTACGAGAGGCATGGCGCGATCCTGCCACCCGTCCGCCCTCCTGTCACGGCGCGGGTCGTCCGGGGGCCTCCGCGCGCAGCCGACCCAGCAGCCTGCGGGCGGCGGGTCCGGCCGGCCCGGCCGTGCGCCAGGCCAGCGCCACCCGCCCGTTCAGCGCCGGCTCGGTGATCCGCAGCGCGCACAGCGCACCGCCGGCCCGTGACCCCGCACCGGACTCCGGGCCGGAGCCCGCGCCGGACTCCGCCCCGGACGGCACCACGGCCACCCCCAGCCCCCGCGCGGCCAGCCGGACCAGCACCGTGGGCGCGGCCGCCTCGAACTCCACCCGCGGCGCGAACCCCGCCTCCGCGCACGCCCGCTCCAGCACAGCGCGCAGTCCCGTCCCGCGCGGCAGGCTGATGAGCGCCCGTTCGCGCAGGGCCGCGAGCGGGATCCCGCCGTTCACGGTCTGCGCCAGGAGGGGATCGTCCGCCCGGACCGCCGCCACCAGGGGTTCGTCGAGCAGCACCTGGCAGGAGATGCCCGGAGGCGGCTCCCCGCCGAGGCCGACCACCGCCAGGTCCAGCTCCCCGCGCAGGAGGGCGGTCAGCATCCGCTCCGAGGTGTCCTCGGACAGCGCGATCTCCACCCGGGGGTGCTCGTCGTGGAAGTTCCCGAGCGCCTCCACCACGTCGAACCCGTTCACCACCGCCCCGGCCGCGCCCGGGATCAGCCCGAGGGCCACCCGCCCGCGCAGCAGCCCGGAGAACTCCTCGGCCGTCCGCCGCACCCCCTCCACCGCCGCGAGCGCGGCCCGCGCGTACGAGAGGACGGCCTCGCCCGTCTCGGTCGGCGTGACCCGACGCCCGGACCGGTCGAGCAGCCGCTGCCCCAGCTCCCGTTCCAGCCGGCGTATCTGGGCGCTCACCCCCGGCTGCGAGACGTGCAGCCGCGCCCCGGCCCCGGTGAAGCTGCCCTCCTCCACCACCGCCACGAAATAGCGCAGCTGAGCCAGTTCCATAACCGCTGATTCTAGATCGCAGAAGAACCCGCTCTTGGACTTATGCGGAGCGCCGGCCGAGCCTTGTTCCATGAGCCGATCGACACCGCAACCCCCGTCCGGCCCCGCCTCCCGTCCCGTGGGCCGAGCCGAGAACCGCCGTACGATCGCCGCGGCCGTCGCCGCCGAACGCCGCGAGCTGGCCGACGTACTCGACGCCCTCGCCCCGGCCCAGTGGGACGCCCCCTCCCTCTGCGGCGGCTGGCGCGTCCGCGAGGTCGCCGCCCACATGTCGCTCGGGTTCCGCACCTCCCTCCCCGGCTTCGCCGCCGAGCTGCTGCGGGCCCGCGGGAACCTGCACCGGATGACCGACCGCACCGCCCGCCGCGACGCCGCCGCCTTCGGCCCGCGCGAGCTCGCCGCGCTGCTCCGCGAGAACGCCGGCCACCCCTGGAAGCCCCCAGCCGCCGGCCCCACCGGGGCCCTCGCCCACGACGTGGTCCACGGCCTCGACATCACCACCGCCCTCGGCCACCCGCGCCGCGTCCCCGAGGACCGGCTGCGGCTCCTCCTCGACGCCGTCACCCCCCGCACCCTGCGCTTCTTCGGCGCCGACCTGACGGGCCTCCGGCTGTGCGCCGACGACCTCGACTGGTCCCACGGAAACGGAACCCCCCTCTACGGGAACGCCCAGGACCTGCTGCTGCTCCTCTTCGGCCGCCGGCTCCCCGAGGGCCGGCTGCACGGGGGGCCGGAGGGCTCCCGGGTACCGCCTACTCTTGTTGCATGACCAGCAGCGACCGGAGCCAGGCAGTGGACGAGAAGCGAAGCTACGAGGTGCGCACCTACGGGTGCCAGATGAACGTGCACGACTCCGAGCGGCTTTCCGGTCTGCTGGAGGACGCCGGCTACGTCAGGGCCCCCGAGGGCTCCGACGGCGACGCCGACGTCGTGGTCTTCAACACCTGCGCGGTCCGCGAGAACGCCGACAACAAGCTGTACGGCAACCTCGGCCGGCTGGCCCCGATGAAGACCAAGCGGCCCGGCATGCAGATCGCCGTCGGCGGCTGCCTGGCGCAGAAGGACCGCGACACGATCGTCAAGAAGGCCCCGTGGGTCGACGTCGTCTTCGGTACGCACAACATCGGCAAGCTCCCCGTGCTGCTGGAGCGCGCCCGCATCCAGGAAGAGGCGCAGGTCGAGATCGCCGAGTCGCTGGAGGCGTTCCCCTCCACCCTCCCGACCCGCCGCGAGTCCGCGTACGCCGCCTGGGTCTCGATCTCCGTCGGCTGCAACAACACCTGCACCTTCTGCATCGTCCCGGCGCTGCGCGGCAAGGAGGAGGACCGCCGGCCCGGCGACATCCTCGCCGAGGTGGAGGCCCTGGTCGCCGAGGGCGTCTCGGAGATCACCCTGCTCGGCCAGAACGTGAACGCCTACGGCTCGGACCTCGGCGACCGCGAGGCCTTCAGCAAGCTGCTGCGCGCGTGCGGCCAGATCGAGGGCCTGGAGCGGGTCCGCTTCACCTCCCCGCACCCGCGCGACTTCACGGACGACGTGATCGCGGCGATGGCCGAGACCCCGAACGTGATGCCGCAGCTGCACATGCCGCTGCAGTCCGGCTCGGACCCGATCCTCAAGGCGATGCGCCGCTCGTACCGGCAGGAGCGGTTCCTCGGCATCATCGAGAAGGTCCGCGCCGCGATCCCGCACGCCGCGATCTCCACCGACATCATCGTGGGCTTCCCCGGTGAGACGGAGGAGGACTTCCAGCAGACCATGCACACCGTGCGCGAGGCCCGCTTCGCGAACGCCTTCACCTTCCAGTACTCCAAGCGGCCCGGCACCCCCGCCGCCGAGATGGACGGGCAGATCCCCAAGGAGGTCGTGCAGGACCGGTACATGCGCCTGGTCGCCCTCCAGGAGGAGATCTCCTGGGAGGAGAACAAGAAGCAGGTCGGCCGCACCCTGGAGGTCATGGTCGCGGAGGGCGAGGGCCGCAAGGACGGCGCCACCCACCGGCTGTCGGGCCGCGCGCCCGACAACCGCCTGGTCCACTTCACGAAGCCGGAGGCGGAGGTCCGCCCGGGCGACGTGGTCACCGTGGACATCACTTACGCGGCCCCGCACCACCTGCTGGCCGAGGGCCCGACCCTGACCGTGCGCCGCACCCGGGCGGGCGACGCCTGGGAGAAGCGCAACGCCGCCCCCGCCCAGCCCGCGGGCGTCATGCTCGGCATCCCGACCCTCGGCGTCCCGGCCCCGCTCCCGGTCACCACGTCGGGCTGCGCGGTGGATTCCAGCCCCGCCGGAGTCTGAGGCGCGGGGGCCGGGGCGGAGCCCCAGAGGTGTGAAGCCGCACCGAGCCGCTTGGGGGAACCACGTCCGGCCCCGCCGGGGCTCGGGGCGCGCAGTCGGGCGCGGCCCAGCGCAGCGCACGGCCGTCCCGCCCGCGCGGCACTGGCGTTAGGCTGCGGATCATGCTCGTAGCCGCCGCCGTCTGCCCCGCCCCGCCGCTGCTCGTGCCGGAGGTCGCCGCGGGGGCCGCCGCCGAACTCGGCGCCGCCCGCACCGCCTGCTCCGACGCGCTGGCCGTGCTCGCCGCCTCCCGGCCCGACCTGCTGGTCGTGGTCGGGGCCGCCGCCGAGGGCGGCGCGTACGACCAGGGCACCCCCGGCGGCTTCGCCGGGTTCGGCGTGGACCTGACCGTCACCCTGGGCCCCGACCTCGGCGAACCGCCGAGCGGCCACGCCACCGGGGACACCCTGCCGGCTTCCCTCGCGGTGGCCGGCTGGCTGCTCGGCCAGGCCCGCTGGTCGTCCGCCCCGGTCGCCGGTGTGGCCGTCGCCGCGGACCTCGCCCCGAACGGCTGCCGCCTGCTCGGCGCGGACCTGGGCGGTTCCGCCGAACGCGTGGCCATGCTGGTCCTCGGCGACGGCAGCGCCTGCCGGACCCTCAAGGCCCCCGGCTACCTCGACGAGCGCGCCGCCGCCTTCGACGCGGCCGCCGCCCGCGCCCTGGGCACCGCCGACGCGGCCGCCCTCGCCGCCCTCGACGCCGAACTCGCGGCCGAACTCCAGGCCGCCGGCCGGGCCCCCTGGCAGGTGCTGGCCGGCGCCGCCGACGGCGCCGGCCTTCAAGGCCGGCTGCTGTACGAGGACGCGCCGTACGGGGTCGGGTACTTCGTCGCCGCCTGGTCGTAGCCGCGTACCGGCCCTGGACGCGCACCGGCCATGGGCCCGGGAAACGGCGAAGGGGCGCAGGACCGGCAGCAGCTGCTGGTCCCGCGCCCCTTTCGGGAGTGCGTCAGGGCGTGGCCGGCGGCGTCGTACCGCCGGGGGTGTCCTTGTGTGCGATCTTGCCCAGGGCGTCCTTCGCCTTGCCCGTGCCGCTCGTGATCCGGTCGCTGTACTTGCCGTGGGTCTTGGAGTCCACGGCCTTGGCCACCTTGTCCAGGCCCTCGGCGATCTTGCCCTCGTTCTTCTGCGCGAGGTCGCCGACCTTGTCCTTCGCCGGACCGAGCTTGGCCTTCAGATTGTCCAGCAGGCCCATGGGTCACCTTCCGTTGGCGGTCGCTACGTGCGGGCGCCCTCGCCGGCTTCGCTGTCCGCGGCAACCTCCGCCGACTGCTGCTTCGGGATCTCCACGGCTTCCGCCGCCGGAGCCTGCGCAACGGCCGGCTCGGCCTCGGCCTCCTCGGCCGCACCGGACTCCGCCGTCACGGCCTCGGCAGCGACCTCCTCGGTCGCGACCTCGTCCTTACGACGAAAAAACCAGTCAAAAACGCCCATGTCTCCTCCTATAACGATACTCGTGTGAATGAAGTTCCGCCGCGACCGAACCGGCCAACCCGCAAGGCGTACGCCGGGCATGCGCAGGGGGTACGCAGGGCGCACACCGGGCCGGAACCTCGCCAGGGCAACGACCCCGCCCCCACTCCGTCACGTAACTCGATCGGGTACATGCCCGCGTCTTGACCAGGGGCTGAGAGACTGGGGCGGTGAGGAAAGCAGCCCCCGCCCAGCGGGTCATCGCCGTCGTCGGTCCCACCGCGGCAGGAAAGTCCGACCTGGGCGTCGCCCTGGCCCGCCACTTCGACGGCGAGGTCGTCAACGCCGACTCCATGCAGCTGTACCGGGGGATGGACATCGGCACCGCCAAGCTGACGACCGAGGAACGCGGCGGGGTCCCGCACCACCTCCTCGACATCTGGGACGTCACCGACACCGCGAACGTGGCCGAGTACCAGCGCCTGGCCCGCCTGGAGATCGACAAACTGCTCGCCGAGGGCCGTACGCCCGTCCTCGTCGGCGGCTCCGGCCTGTACGTCCGCGGCGCCCTGGACGTCATGGAGTTCCCCGGCACCGATCCCGAGGTCCGCGCCCGGCTGGAGGACGAGCTCACGCTGCGCGGCTCCGGCGCCCTGCACGCCCGGCTCGCCGCCGCCGACCCGGCCGCCGCCCGGGCCATCCTGCCCAGCAACGGCCGCCGCATCGTGCGCGCGCTGGAGGTCATCGAGATCACCGGACGCCCGTTCACGGCCAACCTGCCCGGCCACGAGTCCGTCTACGACACCGTGCAGATCGGCGTCGACGTCGACCGGCCGGAGCTCGACGAGCGGATCGCGCTGCGCGTGGACCGGATGTGGGAGGCCGGGCTGGTGGACGAGGTCCGCGCGCTGGAAGCCCGCGGGCTGCGCGACGGAATCACCGCTTCCAGGGCGCTCGGCTACCAGCAGGTACTCGCCGCGCTCGCCGGGGAGTGCACCGAGGACGAGGCCAGGGCGGAGACCGTCCGGGCGACCAAGCGGTTCGCCCGCCGCCAGGACTCCTGGTTCCGCCGCGACCCGCGCGTGCACTGGCTCAGCGGAGCCGCCGCCGACCGGGGGGAACTCCCCGGACTCGCGCAGTCGTTGGTCGAACGAGCGGTCACAGCCTGATCACGTGATGGCATCGGGACGCCCCGCGCGCCGGTTGCGGGGCCGGGGGCGTGCCATCATCAAACTCCTGCGGGTGCGGTCACCTGCGGTGAATGGCGGCGCACTGAGTCCGAGTGGGGAGGGCGCGTGGCGATGGAGGCCGGCCCTCGCGACACCGGGCGGGACGACACCCGGCGGGAAGCGGATCCGACGCTTCTCGACGGCACGGACGGTCCCGCCGGCCTCGGGCTGCCCGCGGACCCCGCGCGGCTGACCCCCGACGGCCCGGACGCCCCGGACAACGCCGAGGCCGAGGCGGCCGCCGTCCCCGAGTTCGAGGTCGAGCTGCGTCCGCAGCGCCGCCTGCGCCTGTGGCAGATCGCCCCCATCGTGGTGCTGGCCGCCGCCGGATCCCTCATGTTCGCCTTCCCGCTCGCGTTCGAATTCGGCGACGGCGGAGCCGTGGTCGCCATGCTGGGCTTCCTGATCAGCTGCTGCGCCGGAGGCTGGGGGATGATGGCCGCCCGACGGGTCGGCTACACCTGGCCCGGCCTCCCGGCCCGGGGGAGCGGCTGCCGCCCCGACTGGCGCATGGCCGCGCTGTACGCCGTGATCGCACTGGCCGTCGTGTCCCTCGCCGTGTACCGGGTCGCCCGGCTCCGCTGACCGGCCCTCCCGCAGAGGTCCGCGTACCGGACCGCGCGGTGCCCCCGAGCTGCGCCTGGCTACCATGGGCGGGTGACTCAGCGCACCCTCTCCTTCCTCAAGGGCCACGGCACCGAGAACGACTTCGTGATCGTCCCGGACCCGGACAACGCCGTCGAGCTGCCCGCCTCCGCGGTCGCCAGGCTGTGCGACCGACGGGCCGGGATCGGCGCGGACGGAGTCCTGCACGTCGTCCGGTCCGCCGCCCACCCCGAGGCGGCGCACCTCGCCGAGGAGGCGGAGTGGTTCATGGACTACCGCAACAGCGACGGCTCCATCGCCGAGATGTGCGGCAACGGTGTGCGCGTCTTCGCCCGCTACCTCCAGTACGCCGGCCACGTCGAGCCCGGGGACCTCGCCGTCGCCACCCGCGGCGGGATCAAGCGGGTCCACCTCGACAAGACCGGCGACGTCACCGTCTCCATGGGCCGCGCCGAGCTCCCCGAGGGCGAGGTGACCGTCAGCGTGGGCTCCCGGAGCTGGCCGGCGCGCAACGTGAACATGGGGAACCCGCACGCCGTCGCCTTCGTCGAAAGCCTCGACGACGCCGGGAACCTCTTCACCGCCCCGCCCTTCAGCCCGGCGTCCGCGTACCCGACGGGTGTCAATGTCGAGTTCGTCGTCGACCGCGGCCCGCGCCACGTGGCCATGCGCGTCCACGAGCGCGGCTCCGGCGAGACCCGCTCCTGCGGCACCGGCGCCTGCGCCGTCGCCGTGGCCGCCATCCGCCGCGACGGCGTCGACCCGGCCGTCACCGGCGCACCGGTCACGTACACCGTCGACCTCCCGGGCGGAACCCTGCTCATCACCGAACACCCCGACGGGCGGATCGACATGACCGGACCGGCCGTGATCGTGGCCACGGGCGAGTTCGACGAGGCCTGGCTCACCGAAACGGCTTTCGCCTGAAGCTTCCCTCTAATGGGTGATCCGTTTCACGCTGAGCGAGAGGTGGACTGCGCCACGTGGTGGGGTCGGTAACATCAGGCACCGGCCCTGAGGGCTCACCCCATGCCCGCCACCGCCGGTCGAAGCCGCCGGAGGTGCCCATGAGTGCAGAGGCCACGAACCCCGAAGCACACCCCGAAGCGCGCCCTGAGCTCCGCAGACGGGGCCGGACCAGGCTCGATCTGCGCCGGCTCGGGCGCGCGGCCCTGCTCGGGCCGACGTCCCGGGACCGGCTCCCGGACGCGATCGGCCACGTGGCGGAGGCGCACCGCGCCCACCATCCGGACGCCGATTTGTCCATTCTGCGCCGCGCGTACCTCCTCGCGGAGACCTCACACCGCGGCCAGATGCGAAAAAGTGGTGAGCCGTACATCACACATCCACTCGCCGTCACCCTGATCCTCGCCGAACTCGGCGCCGAGACAACCACCCTGACGGCCTCTCTGCTCCACGACACCGTCGAGGACACCGAAGTGACCCTCGATCAGGTCCGCGCGGAGTTCGGCGACGAGGTCTGCTTCATCGTCGACGGCGTCACCAAGGTCGAGAAGATCGACTACGGCGCCGCCGCCGAGCCCGAGACCTTCCGCAAGATGCTCGTCGCCACCGGCAACGACGTCCGCGTCATGTCCATCAAACTCGCCGACCGGCTGCACAACATGCGCACCCTCGGCGTGATGCGCCCCGAGAAACAGGCCCGCATCGCCAAGGTCACCCGCGACGTCCTCATCCCGCTCGCCGAACGGCTCGGCGTCCAGGCCCTGAAGACCGAGCTGGAAGACCTCGTCTTCGCGATCCTGCACCCCGAGGAGTACGAGAGCACCCGCGCGCTCATCGCGGCCCACGCCGGGGAACGCGACCCGCTGCCCGGCATCGCCGACTCCGTACGCGCCGTCCTGCGCGACGCCGGCATCGCCGCCGAGGTACAGGTCAGGCCACGGCACTTCGTCTCCGTGCACCGGATCGCCCGCACGCGCGGCGAACTGCGCGGCTCCGACTTCGGCCGCATCCTCGTCCTCGTCGGCGAGAACGCCGACTGCTACGCGGTCCTGGGCGAGCTGCACACCTGCTTCACCCCGGTCGTCTCGGAGTTCAAGGACTTCATCGCCACCCCGAAGTTCAACCTCTACCAGTCGCTGCACACCGCCTTCGCCACGCCCGAGGGCTACGTCGCCGAGGTCATCGTGCGGACCCGGCAGATGCACCGCGTCGCCGAGGCCGGCGTGGTGGCCCTCGGCAACCCCTACGCCACCGCCACGCCCGACGCCGCCGCCGACCCCGACGAGGAGCGCGCGGACCCCACGCGGCCCGGCTGGCTGTCCCGCCTGCTCGACTGGCAGCAGTCCGCACCCGACCCCGACACCTTCTGGAGTGTGCTGCGCGCGGAGCTGGCCCAGGACCGGGAGATCACCGTCTTCCGGGCCGACGGGGGCACGCTCGGCCTCCCGGCCGGGGCCAGCTGTATCGACGCCGCCTACGCCCAGCACGGCGAGGCGGCCCACGGCTGTATCGGCGCCCGCGTCAACGGGCGCCTCGCCTCCCTGTCCTCCCCGCTGTCCGACGGGGACACCGTGCAGCTGCTGCTCGCACAGGACGCCTCCTCGGGCCCGGCCGCCGAATGGCTGGACCACGCGCGGACCCCGGCCGCCCGGATCGCCATCAGCAGCTGGCTCGAATCCCATCCCGACCGGGCCATGTCCACCACCTCGGCCGCGCGGGCGCCGCTGTCGGTGGTCGGCGCCCGCGGCGGCGGGGGCAATGCCGTCGCCGACCTGCCGGACGCCACCGTGCGGCTGGCCGGGTGCTGCACCCCGGTACCGCCCGACGCCGTCGCCGGTTTCCTGGTCCGCGGCGGGGCCGTCACCGTGCACCGCGTCCACTGCGCGGCGGTGGCGCAGATGCGCGCCGTGGGGCGCACCTCCGTCGCCGTGCACTGGCGGGCCACCGCCGACTGCCGGGTCACCCTGCTCGCTGAATCGTTCGGGCGCCCGCACCTGCTGGCTGACCTCACCGAGGCCATCGCCCGCGAGGGGGTCGAGGTGGTCTCCGCGACCGTGGAACCCCCGGTCGAGCAGCGGGTCCGGCACACCTACACCCTCCAGCTGCCGGACGCGACCGGGCTGCCCGCGCTGATGCGTGCGATGCGGGACGTCCCGGGCGTGTACGACGTCAGCCGGGCGTAGTCCGGGACGGCCCCCCGCGGGCCCGGCACGACCACGGGGACGGGCCCGGGCGTAGGCCGGGGCGGCCGCGGAAGTCCCCGTTCGGGTGGATCCGTCGCGCGTCGTGCACGGCCGTGTTGCGGTCACTGGTAAGCGGTGGTGGATGCACTCCTCCCCCCGCCTGCGCGCCGCCCTGCTCGCCGCGGCCTCCCTGACCCTCGTCGCCGCCGTACTGCCCCCGCCGAAGCCGCTGGGCATCGGCGACACGCTGTTCCCGGAGCTCGGGAACCCCGGCTACGACGTGCTCTCATACGACCTGTCCTTCGCCTACAAGGACAACCGGAGCCCGCTCGACGCGGTCACCGTCATCGAAGCCCGCGCGCTGGAGCCGCTGGAGCGCATCAACCTCGACTTCACCCACGGCAAGGTGGCGTCCGCCGAGGTCAACGGGGAGCCGGCCCGGTTCGAGACCGTGGGGGAGGACCTCGTACTGACCCCCGCCCGGGGTGTGGTCGACAAGGCGCCGCTGCACATCACCGTCCGGCACACCAGCGACCCGCGCGGACGCGGCGACGGCGGCTGGGTCCCCACCGAGGACGGGCTGGCCATGGCCAACCAGGCGGACGCCGCCCACCGCGTCTTCCCCTGCAACGACCACCCCGCCGACAAGGCGTTCTTCACCTTCCGGATCACCGCCCCGGCCGGGCTGACGGCCGTCGCCAACGGGGTGCCCGTGGTCCCCACCCTGCGCTTCGGCCCCTCGACGACGTGGACGTACCGCACCAAGCACCCCATGGCGACCGAACTGGCCCAGGTATCGGTCGGCAAGTCCGCCGTCGTGCACGGCACCGGCCCACACGGGCTGCCGCTGCGCGACGTGGTGCCCGAGGCGGACCGGGAGCGGCTGGCCCCCTGGCTGAACAAGACCGCAGGGCACATCGCGTGGATGGAGGAGCGCGTCGGCCGCTACCCCTTCGAGAACTACGGGGTCCTGATCGCGCGGGCGACGACCGGCTTCGAACTGGAGACGCAGACCCTCTCGCTCTTCGAGAACAGCCTCTTCGCCGGCGGGGGCTACCCCGAGTGGTACGTCGAGTCCGTGATGGTCCACGAGCTCGCCCACCAGTGGTTCGGCGACAGCGTCACCCCGCGGGTCTGGTCCGACCTGTGGCTCAACGAGGGACACGCCACCTGGTACGAGGCCCTGTACGCCGACGGGCTCGGCAAGTACTCCCTGGAGCGGCGCATGCGCGAGGCGTACCAGCGCTCCGACCAGTGGCGTGCGGCGGGCGGGCCGCCGGCCGCCCCGAAGCCCGCCCCGCCCGGCGAGAAGATCGGGCTCTTCCGGCCGGTGGTCTACGACGGCGCCGCGCTGATCCTCTACGCGCTGCGGCAGGAGATCGGCGCCGAGGCCTTCGACCGGCTGGAGCGCCGCTGGGTGTCGCAGTACCGGGACGGCGTCGCGGGCACGGCGGACTTCGTACGGCTGGCCTCGCAGGAGGCCGGCCGGGACCTCGGGGCCTTCCTGGAGCCGTGGCTGTACGGCAAGACCACCCCGGCGATGCCCGGGCACCCGGAGTGGAGCACCCCGGCCCCGTCCGGCAAGACCGGCAAGACCGGCAAGACCGGCAAGACCGGCGCCTCCGGCAAGCCTGCCGCGTCCGGCGTGACCGGTGTGTCCGGTGCGTCCGCCGAATAAAGCGTGTGACCGCCGAGGAACGGGCATGTCACCATCGACGAGGCCGTTCGGGGAATCCCCCGGCGGTGTGACACGTTGGACGTGACAGTTAGCGTGCCCGTTAACGTGTCAGCGCTATTCGAATCGACGTAAGGATCCAATGACCTCCTCTTCTTCCCCTTCCCAGGACGCGCGGGACGCACAGGACGTGCGGGACCCGCAGAGCTTCACCGAGAGCCTTCGGGCCGATGCCCTGATGGAAGAGGACGTCGCCTGGAGCCACGAGATCGACGGAGACCGGGACGGCGAGCAGTTCGAACGCTCCGAGCGCGCGGCCCTGCGCCGTGTGGTCGGCCTCTCCACCGAGCTCGAAGACGTCACCGAGGTCGAGTACCGGCAGCTGCGCCTGGAGCGCGTCGTTCTCGTCGGTGTCTGGACCTCCGGCACGGTGAACGACGCGGAGAACTCCCTCGCGGAGCTCGCCGCCCTCGCCGAGACCGCGGGCGCTCTCGTACTCGACGGTGTGATCCAGCGCCGCGACAAGCCGGACCCGGCCACCTTCATCGGTTCCGGCAAGGCGCGGGAGCTGCGTGACATCGTCATGGAGAGCGGGGCCGACACCGTCGTCTGCGACGGCGAGCTCAGCCCCGGCCAGCTCATCGCCCTCGAGGACGTCGTCAAGGTGAAGGTGGTCGACCGGACCGCCCTCATCCTCGACATCTTCGCCCAGCACGCCAAGTCCCGAGAGGGCAAGGCACAGGTCGCCCTCGCGCAGATGCAGTACATGCTGCCGCGACTGCGCGGCTGGGGTGCCTCGCTGTCCCGGCAGATGGGTGGCGGCGGCGGTGGCGGCATGGCCACCCGAGGCCCCGGTGAGACCAAGATCGAGACCGACCGGCGACGGATCCGCGAGAAGATGGCGAAGATGCGCCGGGAGATCGCGGAGATGAAGACCGGCCGCGACATCAAGCGGCAGGAACGCCGCCGCAACAAGGTGCCCTCGGTCGCCATCGCCGGCTACACCAACGCCGGCAAGTCCTCGCTGCTCAACCGCCTCACGGGCGCGGGCGTCCTGGTGGAGAACGCCCTGTTCGCCACCCTCGACCCGACCGTGCGCCGGGCCGAGACGCCCAGCGGCCGGGTCTACACCCTGGCCGACACGGTCGGCTTCGTCCGACACCTGCCGCACCACCTCGTCGAGGCGTTCCGCTCCACGATGGAGGAGGTCGGAGACTCCGACCTGATCCTGCACATCGTGGACGGCTCGCACCCGGCGCCGGAGGAGCAGCTGGCGGCGGTGCGCGAGGTGATCCGCGAGGTCGGCGCGGTCAACGTGCCCGAGATCGTGGTGATCAACAAGGCGGACGCCGCGGACCCGCTCGTCCTGCAGCGGCTGCTGCGGATCGAGCGGCACTCGATCGCCGTATCGGCGCGGACGGGGATGGGCATCGAGGAGCTCCTCGCGCTCATCGACTCCGAGCTGCCGCGGCCCGAGGTCGAGGTGGAGGCCATGGTGCCGTACACGCGCGGCTCGCTGGTCGCCAAGGCACACGCCGAGGGCGAGGTGATCTCCGAGGAGCACACCCCGGACGGCACCCTGCTCAGGGCGCGGGTCCACCAGGAGCTCGCGGCGGACCTGGCGCCGTACGCGCTCGCGAAGCAGTAAGCGGGCCGGACGGCTCAGCGGCTGAATGGCTCAGCGGCTGAACGGCCGGACCGTTTGACGGCTTGACGGGCGAGGGCCCCCTGCACCACGTGCAGGGGGCCCTCGGTCGTTCAGGTTCCGACTTACTTGAACTTGCGGCTGACGGCCTCGAAGACGCCCTTCGCCTCCGGACCCAGCCGGGGTCCGGCCAGCCAGCCCGCCTTGGCCGGGCCGATCGAGGTGTTCGACACCAGCGCCGGCTTGCCGTCCGCGCCCGCCGCGACCCAGCCGCCACCGGAGGAACCGCCGGTCATGGTGCAGCCGATGCGGTACATCGCCGGGTCGGTCGCGTTCAGGGACAGCCGGCCCGGCTTGTCCGTGCACTGGAAGGCCTTCTGGCCGTCGAACGGAGCCGCCGCCGGGTAGCCCGTCGCCGTGATGCTCGCGACCTTCGGCACCGCCGGCGCGGCGAACTCCACCGGGAGCGCCGAACCGACCACCTCCTCCAGGGACTTGCCACTGCCCTTCTCGGGCGTCACGTGCAGCACCGCGAAGTCGTACGGGGCACCCGCGCCGCCAGTCGGCCCACCGGTCGCGATCCACTGGTCCGAGGTCTGCGCCCAGTCGCTCCACCAGACGCCGTACGGGGCCACCTGCTCGCGCGGCGCGCCCTTGAGCTGCGCCGACGGCTTGCCCGCGTTGTTGTAGGACGGGACGAAGGCGATGTTGCGGTACCAGCCGCCGGACTTGCCCGCGTGCACGCAGTGGCCCGCGGTCCAGACCATGTTCGACTTACCGGGGTGCGCCGGGTCCTTGACCACGGTCGCGGAGCAGACCATCGAGCCCTCGGGGCCGTCGAAGAAGACCTTGCCGGACTCCGGAACGCTCTGGTGGTAGGGCGCATTCGCCGGCTTGGCCGCCACCGGGGCGGGAGTGGGGTCGGTGACGCCCTGGTCCTTGCCCGCGTCCGGGTCGACGGCCGGGCGCTGCGGCTGCTCGGCGTCACGCATGCGGTCCGGGTCCCACAGGCCCTCGATGATCGGGTTGATGTAGTCGCCCGCCTCGCGGAGCCAGTCCTCCTTCTTCCAGTTCTTCCACTCACCCCCCTTCCACTTCTCCAGGTCGATACCGCGCTCCTTGAGCTTCTCCTTGAGCTGGTCCGGGATCTTGATCCCGTCCGGGCCCGGGAGGCTCGCCGCCACGGTCGGCTTGGCGTCGCCGCCGGCCTCCTCGTCGCCGGGGCCGCAGGCAGCTGCGGTCAGCGCGAGCGCGGCCGCGCACAGGATCGCGGTGACCGGTCGGTTCGGTCGCATGTCGTTCGTCCCCCTGGTAGTTCGAGGCGTGGAGTGCAGCCCCCCACTATGCCGCTGCCGCCCAGGACGACACAGGCCGGGGCCGTGGTTCCTGTCGCTCGCCCCTTGCGCCGCAAGGATCTTGGGGCCACCCGTGATCCGTCGGCGTCACCGTCGTTGGTACGTACGGGGGATGGGGGAGCAGCGTTGGTGTTCGAGGCGCAATCCGGAAGAGCGTTCAGTGCGGGAGGACCGACACTCGTGGCTTTGACCGAGCCGGCCGCGGCGGCGGCCGCGACACAGATCCCGCCGCAGGAGCCTCAAGTGCCGCTGCGGGGCAGCCGGGTGCAGGGGCGCGGCGGACCGGGCGGCTCCGTCGCCGCCGACGGAATCCTGCGCAGGCAGGCGCAGCGGGAGTCCGCCGCCCGGACGTACGCGCGCTCCCTGCCCATCGTCCCGGTGCGCGCCCGCGGACTGACCATCGAGGGGGCCGACGGCCGCCGCTACCTCGACTGCCTCTCCGGCGCCGGCACCCTCGCCCTCGGACACAACCACCCGGTGGTGCTCGAAGCCGTCCGGGGCGTCCTCGACTCCGGAGCCCCGCTGCACGTCCTCGACCTCGCGACCCCCGTCAAAGACGCCTTCACCACCGAGCTGTTCACCAACCTGCCGCCGGCGCTGGCCGCCGACGCACGGATCCAGTTCTGCGGGCCGGCCGGCACGGACGCCGTGGAGGCCGCCCTCAAACTGGTGCGCACCGCGACCGGGCGCTCGGGCCTGCTCACCTTCACCGGGGCCTACCACGGCATGACCGCCGGAGCGCTGGACGCCTCGGGCGGCGCCCCGGACGTACGGGTGACCCGGCTGCCGTACCCGCAGGACTTCCGCTGCCCGTTCGGAGTCGGCGGCGCCGAGGGAGCCGAACTCGCCGCGCGCTGGACGGAGAACCTGCTGGACGACCCCAAGGGCGGGGTGCCCGCTCCGGCCGGCCTGATCGTCGAGCCGGTGCAGGGCGAGGGTGGGGTCATCCCCGCCCCGGACGCCTGGCTGCGCCGGATGCGCGAGATCACCGCCGCGAGGGGCATCCCGCTGATCGCCGACGAGGTGCAGACGGGCGTCGGCCGCACCGGCGCCTTCTGGGGCGTCGACCACGCCGGGGTGGTCCCCGACGTGATGGTCCTGTCCAAGGCGATCGGGGGCAGCCTGCCGCTCGCGGTGATCGTCTACCGGTCCGGCCTGGACCTCTGGGCCCCCGGAGCCCACGCCGGGACCTTCCGCGGCAACCAGCTCGCCATGGCCGCCGGAACCGCCACGCTCGCCTTCGTACGCGAGAACCGCCTCGCCGAGCGCGCAGCCGTCCTCGGCGAGCGGATGCTGTCGGCCCTGGGCGGGCTGGCCGCCGACCACCCGTGCATGGGGGACGTCCGGGGCCGGGGCCTGATGATCGGCGTCGAACTCGTCGATCCCGAGACAGGGGCCGCCGCACCGGCCCTGGCCGCGGCCGTCCGCCAGGAGTGCCTCGACCGCGGCCTGATCGTCGAACTCGGCGGCCGCCACGGCGCCGTGGTCCGCCTGCTCCCCCCGCTGACCCTGACCGACGAGCAGGCCGCCGCGGTCCTGGACCGCCTGGCCGACGCCATCCCGGCCGCCGCCCGCCGCCCCCACTGACCCGCACCCCGAGGACCCGCGATGCCAGACCCGCACCAGTCCACCCCGAACCCCCACCAGCCGCCCCCGCTGTCGAACCCCACCCCCACAACGCCACCGGCACCACCGCCCCCGAGCCCACTCGAACACCGGCAGCCCTCGGCAACGTCTCCCGACGCCGCCGCAAACCCGTCGGCCGGCCCGACCGAGGCCCGCCAGTCACGGGCGGCCGCACCGTCTCCCGACACCGCTATCCCGGGCTCGGCCCTGAGCCCGTCGGCCGGCGCGACCGAGCGCCGGCAGCCGCAGCCGCCCTCTGCGGATACCCCCGACCCTGCTGCCCCGGGCCCGGCCTTGAGCGTCCCGGGCAGCCCTGCCGAAGCCCGGCAGCCTTGGGCGACTTCAGCGCTGTCTCCCGACACCGCCGCCCCCGGCTCCGCAGGAAGCCCGCCGGCCGGTGCGACCGAGAGCCGACAGCTGCAACGCTCAGCGGCGTCTCCCGACGCCATCGCCCCTGGGTCGGGCGTGAGCTCGATCGACGGTCGGCAGCCGTGGGCGGGTGCCATGGCGTTTCCCGACGCCATGGCCGGTACCGGGGCGGCCACGGCGCAGGCCGCTTCCGCCGACGGCGGCCCGGCACCAGTGCCGCCCCTCGCACCGCTGGACGCCGAAGGGCAGGCGGCTGTGGACGGAAGACCGGACAGGACTCCCGCCGACCCGTCCGACGGGCTCCGCTCCGGTGCGTCGGCCCAGCCCCGCGAGGTCGCGCCGGAGCGTCCGGACGAGGGCCCGGCGGGCACCCCGGCCGCCCCGCGGGAGGCCGAAGGAGGGCCGCTCCCCGTGACCGCCGCGGGGGCGACGGCCACCGTCCCGCGGCAGAAGGACGGCACGCCCAGAGCCCGTGCCGGCTGGGCGGGCCCCGTCTGGCCCGAGCCGGCCGCGCTGCCCGACCTCCTGAACCACCCGGACCCGGCCGTCGCAGCCGAGGCCGCGGCGGTGGAGAACCTGCTCCGGTGCTGGGTCCGCGAGGCCGGGATCGGCCACCCCGACGGCCCCGTCGGAACCCCCCTCCGCGTCTCCCTCCCCGCCTCGGGCACCGCCGCGCTCGTCGCCGTCCGCTACTGGTCCCAGACCGGCTGGCACCGATTCGGTCCGGCCCGGCTCGAAGGCGCCCCCGCCGGCGCCCCCTGCCTGGACGCCGTCACCTTCGCCTCCCTCATCGCCCGCGAGGGCACCGGCGGCGGCCGAGGCAGCGCCGACCTCGTCGGCCGGGTCGCCGACTCGGTGCGCCGTACCACCGAGTTCATCGCCGACCGGCGAGAACGCCCCACCGCCCCGGCCCCCGTGGGCGGGGACCGCTTCCTCACAGCCGAACAGTCACTCCTCCTCGGTCACCCCCTCCAACCCGACCCGAAGAGCCGCGAAGGACTCTCCGAGGCCGAGGCACGTCACTACTCGCCCGAACTCCACGGCTCCTTCCCCCTGCACTGGTTCGCGGTCGACTCCTCCGTCCTCGCCACCGAATCCGCCTGGACCGAACGCGGCCGCCCCGTCTCCGCGCCCCAGCTGCTCGGCCGACTCGCTCCCGGGCTCCCGCTGCCCGACGGCGCAACCCCCCTTCCCCTGCACCCCTGGCAGGCCCGCGACCTGCTCCAGCGCCCCGCCGTCACCGCCCTCCGCGACGCGGGACTTCTGCACGACCTGGGCCCGCACGGCAAGCCCTGGTACCCCACCTCCTCCGTCCGCACCGTCCACCGTCCCGGCGACCCCGCGATGATCAAGCTCTCCCTGGGCCTGCGCATCACCAACTCCCGCCGCGAGAACCTCCGCAAGGAACTGCACCGAGGCGTGGAGGTCCACCGGCTGCTCCGCACCGGCCTCGCCGAGCAGTGGCAGGCGGGCCACCCCCGCTTCGACATCGTCCGCGACCCCGCCTGGGTCGCCGTGGACGCCCCGGACGGAACCCCCGTGCCCGGACTCGACGCCCTGCTGCGCCACAACCCCTTCCGCTCGGGCGACGACGCCGTCTGCATCGCCGCACTGACCTCTCCCCGCCCATGGCCCGGCCGGCCCACCATGAGCTCCCGACTCGCCGAACTCGTATCCCGCCTCGCCGCCGCCACCGGACGCAGCACGTCCGCCGTCGCCGCCGAGTGGTTCCTGCGCTACCTCGACCACGTGGTCCTGCCGGTCCTCGCCTTCGACGCGCTCGCCGGCATCGCCCTAGAAGCGCACCAGCAGAACACCCTGGTGCTCCTCGATGCCGCCGGCTGGCCGGCCGGCGGCCGCTACCGCGACAACCAGGGCTACTACTTCCGCGCATCCCGCCGCGCGGAACTGGAGCAACGGCTGCCCGGCATCGGCAGCGCCAGCGACACCTTCGTCTCCGACGCCGTCACCGACGAGCGCTTCGCCTACTACCTCGGCATCAACAACGTGCTCGGACTCATCGGCGCCTTCGGATCCCAGCGGCTCGCGGACGAGCGCGTGCTCCTCGCTGCCTTCCGCCGCTTCCTCGCCAAGGCCGCGGGCCTGGGCCCGCTCCCCACACGGCTGCTCGACTCGCCCACCCTGCGCTGCAAGGCGAATCTGCTCACCCGCCTGGGAGGTCTCGACGAGCTGGTCGGCCCCGTCGACACCCAGTCCGTCTACGTCACCATCACCAACCCCCTTCACGATTGACGCGTCGGCGCCGACGCGGAGAAGAGCCCCCGATGCGCTCCACCGACACACCCGCCCACTCCGCCGGATCCGCCACCGACGCCCTCGGCCCCCCCAAGGTGGTGGAGCACACCGTCGAAACACGGCTCAAAGCCGACCTGCTGCCCCAGCTCGCCGAAGCCGACCTGCTCGACTCACCGGCCATCTGGGGCAGCGTCGCCACGCCCGCCGGAGCCTTCCGTCTCGAACCCGTACGGCCGGGCCGGGACCTGGAGCTCCTCACAGGCTGGATGAACGACCCAGAGGTGGCCGCCTACTGGGAACTCGCCGGCCCCGCCGCGGTCACCGCAGCCCACCTACGGGCCCAGCTCGACGGCGACGGCCGCAGCATCCCCTGCCTCGGCCTCCTCGACGGCACGCCGATGAGCTACTGGGAGATCTACCGGGCCGACCTCGACCCGCTCTCCCGCCACTACCCGGCGCGCCCCCACGACACCGGTATCCACCTGCTCATCGGAGACGGCACGAACCGAGGCCGCGGCCTGGGCACGACCCTGCTGCGCGCCGTCGCCGACATGGTCCTCGGCAACCGCCCCCGCTGCACCCGCGTGATCGCGGAACCGGACATCCGCAACACCCCCTCCGTATCTGCCTTCCTGAGCTCCGGTTTCCGCTGCTCCGCGGAAATCGACCTTCCCGAGAAGCGCGCCGCCCTGATGATCCGGGAGCGGGCGCTGCGCAATCTCCTCTGAGTGCCGCCCCGCAAGCCCTGACCGTCGTCGCCGCTTCGCACCTCTCCCTTAGAAAACTCTGCGTCGCGCAGCAAAGTTCCCGATCTTCGAGGAGTCCCGTGCCGAAATTCCACGCAACCCCCGACGCGGCGGAACCCACCGTGCCACCGTCGCCCCAGCACCCCTGCACGCCACCCGAACTCAACCGTTCGACCTGGGACTTCGCCGCCCGTCGACTGCTCGCCAAGATGCTCGCCGAGTTCGCCTACGAGGAGATCATCACCCCCGTCGCCGCCCCGTCCGCCGCCGGCGACGCATGGACCCTGACCCTCGACGACGGCAGCAGCCTCGGCTTCCGGGCCCGCCGCCGCTCGTACGGCAGTTGGCACGTAGCCCCCGACACCATCACGATCACCCCGCCGCCGGCCTCCCCACAGACACCGACAGGCTCTGGAAACCCGACCCCCCCAGGGCACCCGACCCCCTCCGGAAACCCCACCCCCTCAGGGAACCCGACCGCCTTCGGGGACCCGTACGGCTTCCTCATCCGCGCCCGCACCCTCCTCGGGCTCGACGGCCCCACCCTCGGCCACCTCGTCCGCGAGCTCAGCGCCACCCTCACCGCCGACGCCCGTATCGACCACACCGCCCTCACCGCCGACGTCCTCGCCGACCTCGACTACGCCGCCCTCGAAGGGCACCAGACCGGCCACCCCTGGCTCGTCCTCAACAAGGGCCGCATCGGACTCTCCGCCTCCGATACCGCCGCCTGGGCCCCCGAAGCCCGCACCCGCCAGCGCCTGCCCTGGCTCGCCGCCCACACCTCGCTGGCCGCCTACCGCGGCACCGCCGGGCTGGAGGACCCCGTCCGCCTCTACTCCGCCGAGCTCGACCCCGTCACCCGCGCCGCCTTCGACCAAACCCTGCGCGATCGCGGCCTCGACCCGCTCCACTACCTCTACCTACCGCTCCACCCCTGGCAGTGGGACGAGGTCGTCCTCCCCCTCTTCGCCCCGGCGCTCGCCTCCGGCACCCTCGTGCCGCTCCCGGCCGATCCCGACCTGCGCCTGCCCCAGCAGTCGATCCGCACCTTCCTCAATCTCAGCCGCCCCGACCGGCACAGCGTCAAACTCCCGCTGTCCGTCTTCAACACCATGGTCTGGCGCGGCCTCCCCTCCGACCTCGCCCTCGCCGCACCCGCCGTCACCGCCTGGATCCACTCCCTCCGCGACGGCGACCCCTTCCTGCGCGACGAGTGCCGGGTCGTCCTGCTCGGCGAGGTAGCCTCGGTCACCGTCCGCCACCCGGTCTACGAAGAGCTCCCCGAGGTCCCGTACCAGTACAAGGAACTCCTCGGCGCGATCTGGCGCGAGCCCCTCACCGGGCTCCTCGCCCCCGGCGAGCGCGCACGCACCCTCGCCTCCCTCCTCCACACCGATCCGCGCGGCCGGTCCTTCACCGCCGAGCTCGTGGCCCGGTCCGGGCTCACCCCCGCCGTCTGGCTGCAGCGCCTCTTCGCCGCCCTCCTGCCCCCGCTGCTGCACTTCCTCTACCGCTACGGCACCGTCTTCTCCCCGCACGGCGAGAACGCCATCGTGATCTTCGACGAGCACGACGTACCGGTCCGGCTCGGGGTGAAGGACTTCGTGGACGACATCAACATCAGCGACGAGCCGCTGCCCGAGCTGGCCTCCCTGCCCGACGAGGTCCGGGCGGCCCTGCTCACCGAGCCCGCCGACTTCCTCCCCCAGTTCATCCACTCCGGGCTGTTCGTCGGTGTCTTCCGCTACCTGTCGGCCGTGTGCGAGGACCGCCTAGGTGTCCCCGAGGACGATTTCTGGTCCCTCGTACGGGCGGAGATCCTGCGCCACCAGGCCCGCTTCCCTGAGCTCAAGGACCGGTACGAGCTCTTCGACCTGCTCGGCGAGCGCATCGGCCGCCTCTGCCTCAACCGGAACCGGCTCTACGAGGACGGCTACCGCGACCGCCCCGACCGCCCGCACGCCGTGCAGCACGGCACCGTACCCAACCCCTTGTACCGGCCGTGATTCCTCGTTGATGCGCTCGCTGTCGGTGGCGCCCCGTAGGGTTGGCAGTGCTATGACGAAGCCCTCCCTCCCCGACCTGCTGCACGCCGCCGTCTCCGCCGTCGGCGGCACGGAGCGCCCCGGCCAGGTGGCCATGGCCGAAGCCGTCGCCGAAGCGATCGACGACAACTCCCACCGGCTCATCCAGGCCGGTACCGGCACCGGCAAGTCCCTCGGCTACCTGGTGCCGGCCCTCGCCCACGGCGAGCGCGTGGTCGTGGCCACCGCGACCCTCGCCCTCCAGCGGCAGCTCGTCGAGCGCGACCTGCCCCGGACGGTGGAGGCGCTGCATCCGCAGCTGCGCCGCCGTCCGCAGTTCGCCATGCTCAAGGGCCGGTCCAACTATCTGTGCCTGCACCGCCTGCACGAGGGCGCTCCGCAGGACGAGGAGGAGGGCCTCTTCGACCAGTTCGAGGCGGCCACCCCCACCAGCAAGCTCGGCAAGGATCTGCTGCGCCTGCGCGACTGGGCGGACGAGACGGAGACCGGCGACCGCGACGACCTGACCCCGGGCGTCTCGGACAAGGCCTGGTCGCAGATCTCCGTCTCCTCGCGCGAATGCCTGGGCGCGACGAAGTGCGCGTATGGGGCCGAGTGCTTCGCGGAGGCCGCCCGCGAGCGGGCCAAGCTCGCGGACGTGGTCGTCACCAACCACGCGCTGCTCGCCATCGACGCCATCGAAGGCGCCCCGGTGCTGCCGCAGCACGAGGTGCTGATCGTGGACGAGGCCCACGAGCTGGTCTCCCGGGTCACCGGCGTCGCCACCGGCGAGCTCACTCCCGGGCAGGTCAACCGGGCCGTGAAGCGTGCGGCCAAGCTGGTCGACGAGAAGACCGCCGACTCCCTGCAGACGGCGTCCGAGTCCTTCGAGAGGGTCATGGAGCTGGCGCTCCCGGGCCGCCTGGAGGTGCTCCCCGAGGACCTCGGCTACGCGCTGATGTCCCTGCGTGACGCCGCGCGCAATGTGATCTCCGCGATCGGCGCGACCCGCGACAAGTCCGTCCACGACGAGGACGCGGTCCGCAAGCAGGCCCTGGCCGCGGTGGAGAGCATCCACGGGGTGGCGGAGCGGATCACCACCGGATCCGAGTACGACGTCGTCTGGTACGAGCGACACGACCGCTTCGGCGCCACCCTCCGGGTCGCCCCCCTGTCGGTGTCCGGCCTGCTGCGGGAGAAGCTGTTCGAGGACCGCTCGGTGGTCCTGACCTCGGCCACCCTCAAGCTGGGCGGCGACTTCAACGGTGTCGCGGCCTCCCTGGGCCTGTCTCCCGAGGGCGTCGAGGGCGACGACGTCCCCGCCTGGCGGGGCCTCGACGTCGGCTCGCCCTTCGACTACCCGAAGCAGGGCATCCTCTACGTCGCCAAGCACCTGGCCACGCCGGGCCGTGAGGGAACCCGCGGCGACATGATGGACGAGCTCGCCGAGCTGATCGAGGCGGCCGGCGGCCGCACCCTCGGCCTGTTCTCCTCCATGCGCGGCGCCAAGGCGGCCGCCGAGGAGCTGCGCGGCCGGCTCGACAACCCGATCCTGCTCCAGGGCGAGGAGACGCTCGGCGAGCTGATCAAGGCCTTCGCCGCGGACCCGAAGACCTGCCTGTTCGGGACGCTCTCGCTCTGGCAGGGAGTGGACGTGCCGGGCCCCAGCTGCCAGCTCGTGGTCATGGACCGGATCCCCTTCCCGCGTCCCGACGACCCGCTGATGAGCGCACGCCAGAAGTCGGTGGAGGAGCACGGCGGCAATGGCTTCATGGCGGTCGCCGCCACGCATGCCGCCCTGCTGATGGCGCAGGGCGCGGGCCGCCTCGTACGGGCCACGGGAGACCGCGGCGTCGTCGCGGTGCTCGACCCCAGGCTGGCCACGGCCCGGTACGGGAGCT
Source organism: Streptomyces sp. NPDC046308 (assembly GCF_055588065.1). Classification (NCBI taxonomy): domain Bacteria; kingdom Bacillati; phylum Actinomycetota; class Actinomycetes; order Kitasatosporales; family Streptomycetaceae; genus Streptomyces; species Streptomyces sp. NPDC046308. The sequence goes on along the minus strand of NZ_JBVJFB010000008.1, from coordinate 359,067 downwards.
TCCTGCGGGCCACGCTGCCGGACTTCTGGTACACCACGGACCGCAACCAGGCCCGCCGCTCCCTGGCCGCGATCGACGCGACCGCCAAGGCCGACGGCAAGTAGGCCGCAGGACAAGCGACAGGGGAAAGCCCCCGGGACCGGCGCAGTGGATCCCGGGGGCCGGATGGAGGCGGCGGGGGTCAGACCCGACGCAGTACCGCGACGACCTTGCCGAGGATGGTCGCGTCGTCGCCGGGAATCGGCTGGTAGGCGGCGTTGTGCGGGAGGAGCCAGACGTGGCCGTCCTCGCGCTTGAAGCGCTTGACGGTGGCCTCGCCGTCGAGCATCGCGGCGACGATGTCGCCGTTCTCCGCGACGGGCTGGCGACGGACCGTGACCCAGTCGCCGTCGCAGATCGCGGCCTCGATCATCGAGTCACCGACGACCTTGAGGACGAAGAGCTCGCCGTCGCCGACGAGCTGGCGGGGGAGCGGGAACACGTCCTCGACCGACTCCTCGGCGAGGATCGGGCCGCCGGCCGCGATCCGGCCGACCAGGGGAACGTAGGAGGCGGCGGGCTTGCCGGTGGTGTCGGTGGGCTGCGAGCTGGGCTGGTCGGATCCGCGCACCTCGTAGGCACGGGGGCGGTGGGGGTCGCGGCGCAGGAAACCCTTGCGTTCCAGGGCCATCAGCTGGTGGGCCACCGACGACGTGCTGGACAGGCCCACCGCCTGACCGATCTCCCGCATGGACGGCGGGTAACCCCGACGCTGCACGGAGTCGCGAATGACCTCGATGACCCTCCGCTGCCGGTCCGTGAGCCCGGAGCTGTCGGCGCGGATGCCTGGAGGTCGACCTGGCAGCGAGCGTGCGGGGCGTACTACGGGCTCCGCATCCGGGTTCAGGCTTGCGTCGTTCATGGCATGCACCGGCTCGAGTCGGCTCTGGGAGCGGTTCTGGGCAGTGATGGTGGCACTGTCTGCGGTGGTGGTCACGTCGGCCCCTCTCGAAATGTTCTCCCTAGCTGGACAACGGTAGTAGCTTTCGAAAGGTTGCGCCAAACACACGTTCGAGTGAAAAATCGCGGATCGTCCGGCGTGGGCATATCAAGGGGTGTATGGACGATCGGTCCACCGAACGCGGGTTCGATCCGACGTCCGCTGCTTACGGTACCCTTCCCGCTCGGATCGCCACCGTCGGGGCCTGTGTCCAGTGTGGCATCGAGGGGCCTCGTGACCGCTGGCCGACACGACGACACGCAGAGCCACCAAAATCCAATCCAACCCAAGATCTAGTGGTTGGATGAGCGCTGCCACCCACAAGTAGTGGTCCTGGAGTCTGCTGAGGCTCCTGGGATCGCATATGCTGGTGGCTGCTCCACGAGCCCCCGGCAGAGTTCGTCTCCGCCGTTGAGGGGCATGTGGGGTGATTCTGTCGTGCCAAGAGGGAGGGTGAGGGAAGCGTGCACTGCCCCTTCTGCAGGCACCCCGACAGTCGTGTCGTCGACAGCCGCACCACGGACGACGGCACGTCGATCCGCAGGCGCCGTCAGTGCCCCGACTGCTCCCGTCGTTTTACGACGGTGGAGACGGCCTCGCTGATGGTGATCAAGCGCAGCGGGGTGACGGAACCCTTCAGCCGTACCAAGGTCATCTCCGGCGTGCGCAAGGCGTGCCAGGGACGACCGGTCACCGAGGACGCCCTCGCCAAGCTCGGCCAGCGGGTCGAGGAGGCGGTGCGCGCCACCGGGAGTGCCGAGCTGACCACCCATGACGTGGGTCTGGCCATTCTCGGCCCGTTGCAGGAGCTCGACCTGGTCGCCTACCTGCGCTTCGCGTCCGTCTACAAAGCGTTCGACACCCTTGAGGACTTCGAGACCGCCATCGCGGAACTGCGCGAGCCGCGGCCTCACCCCGAAGAGTGCGAGCACGGAGGGGCCGCCCCGGTCCCCGTGCCCGCCTCCGCCGCCGACTGACCGGACGGCCCTCGCCACGGCGCGCGCGCCGCGGGGAGGCCGGTGGGTCGCGCGAAGAGACGTAGATACAGAGACACAGCACCGTGCCGCGGAATAACGCTGGCACTTAAGGGCGTTTTTGCCCGCATATGGGAGGCCTGGCATGACAGAGACGGCGAGCAGCTCGGCACGTGGTTCCCGCGCCAAGGGGACCAAGGCCGCCAAGGGCGGCCTGCGGATCGAGCGCATCCACACCACCCCCGGCGTGCACCCGTACGACGAGGTGAGCTGGGAGCGCCGTGACGTCGTCATGACCAACTGGCGCGACGGCTCGGTCAACTTCGAGCAGCGTGGCGTCGAGTTCCCCGACTTCTGGTCGGTGAACGCGGTCAACATCGTCACCAGTAAGTACTTCCGCGGCGCGGTCGGCACCTCGCAGCGCGAGACCGGTCTGAAGCAGCTGATCGACCGCATCGTGAAGACCTACACGAAGGCCGGCGAGGACTTCGACTACTTCGCCTCGCCCGCCGACGCGGAGATCTTCGAGCACGAGCTGACCTACGCCCTCCTGCACCAGATCTTCAGCTTCAACTCCCCGGTGTGGTTCAACGTCGGCACGCCTCAGCCGCAGCAGGTCTCCGCCTGCTTCATCCTGTCCGTCGACGACTCCATGGAGTCGATCCTCGACTGGTACAAGGAAGAGGGCATGATCTTCAAGGGCGGCTCCGGCGCCGGCCTGAACCTCTCCCGCATCCGCTCCTCCAAGGAGCTGCTCTCCTCCGGCGGCAACGCCTCCGGTCCGGTCTCCTTCATGCGCGGCGCCGACGCGTCCGCAGGAACGATCAAGTCGGGCGGCGCCACCCGCCGCGCGGCCAAGATGGTCGTCCTGGACGTCGACCACCCGGACGTCGAGGCCTTCATCGAGACCAAGGTGAAGGAAGAGGAGAAGATCCGCGCCCTGCGCGACGCAGGCTTCGACATGGACCTGGGCGGCGACGACATCACGTCCGTCCAGTACCAGAACGCCAACAACTCCGTCCGTGTGAACGACGAGTTCATGACGGCCGTCGAGAACGGCACCGAGTTCGGCCTGCGCGCCCGCATGACCGGCGAGGTCATCGAGAAGGTCGACGCCAAGGCGCTCTTCCGCAAGCTCGCCGAGGCCGCGTGGGCCTGCGCCGACCCGGGCATCCAGTACGACGGTGTGATCAACAACTGGCACACCTGCCCCGAGTCCGGCCGCATCACCGCGTCCAACCCGTGCAGCGAGTACATGCACCTGGACAACACGTCCTGCAACCTCGCCTCGCTCAACCTGATGAAGTTCCTCAACGACGACGGCAAGGGCAACCAGTCGTTCGACGCCGAGCGCTTCGCCAAGGTCGTCGAGCTCGTCATCACCGCGATGGACATCTCCATCTGCTTCGCGGACTTCCCGACGCAGAAGATCGGCGAGAACACCCGCGCCTTCCGCCAGCTGGGCATCGGCTACGCCAACCTCGGCGCCCTGCTGATGGCCACCGGCCACGCGTACGACTCGGACGGCGGCCGCACCCTCGCCGCGTCGATCACCTCGCTCATGACCGGTACGGCGTACAAGCGCTCCGCCGAGCTGGCCGCGATCGTCGGCCCGTACGACGGCTACGCCCGCAACGCCGACGCCCACAAGCGCGTCATGAAGCAGCACGCCGACGCCAACGCCGTCGCGCCGCGCACCGAGGACCTGGACAGCTCGATCTGGGCCGCGGCCACCGAGGCCTGGCAGGACGTCCTGCGCCTCGGCGAGAAGAACGGCTTCCGCAACTCCCAGGCCTCCGTCCTCGCGCCGACCGGCACCATCGGTCTCGCGATGTCCTGCGACACCACCGGTGTCGAGCCGGACCTGGCCCTGGTCAAGTTCAAGAAGCTCGTCGGCGGCGGCTCGATGCAGATCGTCAACGGCACCGTCCCGCAGGCCCTGCGCCGCCTGGGTTACCAGGAGGAGCAGATCGAGGCGATCGTCTCCCACATCGCCGAGCACGGCGTGGTCGTCGACGCCCCGGGCCTGAAGGTCGAGCACTACCCGGTGTTCGACTGCGCCATGGGCGAGCGTTCCATCTCCGCGATGGGCCACGTCCGCATGATGGCCGCGATCCAGCCCTGGATCTCCGGCGCGATCTCGAAGACGGTCAACATGCCGGAGACGGCCACCGTCGAGGAGATCGAGGAGATCTACTTCGAGGCGTGGAAGATGGGCGTCAAGGCGCTCGCGATCTACCGCGACAACTGCAAGGTCGGCCAGCCCCTCTCCGCGAAGAAGAAGGAAGAGGAGAAGGAGGAGGTCACCGCCAAGGCGGAGGAGACCATCCGCGCGACCGTCGAGAAGGTCATCGAGTACCGCCCCGTCCGCAAGCGCCTCCCCAAGGGCCGCCCGGGCATCACCACCTCCTTCACGGTCGGTGGCGCCGAGGGCTACATGACGGCGAACTCCTACCCGGACGACGGTCTGGGCGAGGTCTTCCTGAAGATGTCCAAGCAGGGCTCGACCCTCGCGGGCATGATGGACGCCTTCTCCATCGCCGTCTCGGTCGGTCTGCAGTACGGCGTGCCGCTGGAGACCTACGTCTCGAAGTTCACCAACATGCGCTTCGAGCCGGCCGGCATGACGGACGACCCGGACGTGCGGATGGCGCAGTCGATCGTCGACTACATCTTCCGCCGCCTGGCGCTCGACTTCCTGCCCTTCGAGACCCGCTCGGCCCTCGGCATCCACACCGCCGACGAGCGCCAGCGCCACCTCGACACCGGCTCCTACGAGCCCCTCGAGGACGAGCTGGACACCGAGTCGCTGACCCAGTCGGTCCCGCTGGCCGCGGTGCCGTCGGCGCCGAAGCCCGCCGTCACCGCCTCGGTCCCGGCCCCGAAGACGGCGCACAGCAGCGCCGAACTGGTCGAGATGCAGCTCGGCGTCTCCGCCGACGCCCCGCTCTGCTTCTCCTGCGGTACGAAGATGCAGCGCGCCGGCTCCTGCTACATCTGCGAGGGCTGCGGCTCCACCAGCGGCTGCAGCTGACACCGGGCGTAGCCCGCAGGGGTAGCTGACCAGCGGCTCACCGCGCACGAAGGGGACCGGCCCCAGGCCGGTCCCCTTCGTCGTGCCCGCCGCCTTCCCGTCGCCGGCCTTCCCGTAGCCGCCCGTACGGCGAGCCGGGACGGGAGCCGGTTTTTCGTCGCTTCCGCCAAGTACAACGGTCCGTCAGCTTGGGAGAGACTGCCCGCCAGAGGCCGCGGCGCACCCCGTGACAGGGGCTTTCCCGCGGCCGATGAGCCGATGAGGCATGAGGCATGGGGGATGAGAGAACTGTGAGCACGCAGCAGTACGACGAGATCGGTGAAGCGTACGAGGGCTTCAAGTCCCTGCCGCTGGAGCAGTACGTGGTGGTGCCGGGCTTCCTGGCCCTGGTCGGGGACGTACGGGGCAAGTCGATCCTGGACCTGGCCTGCGGCACCGGTTTCTACAGCAGGGAGTTCAGGCGGCGCGGAGCCGCGGACGTGCTCGGAGTCGACATCTCCGGTGAGATGATCGCCGTGGCGCAGCAGCTGGAGGAGGGCGATCCGCTGGGGGTGCGCTACGAGGTGGGCGACGTGGCCGAACTGCGGCCCCTGGAGCAGGCCTTCGACATCGCCCTGGGGGTCCAGCTGCTCAACTACGCGCCGGACGTGGCCACCACGGAGCGGATGTGCCGCAACGTGCACCGGAGTCTGAAGCCCGGCGGAGAGTTCTTCCTGCTCAACCAGTCGCCCGACTTCCGCTTCGACGGGCCCACCCCGGAACGGTACGGCTTCCGCAGCGTGCTCACCGGCGGACAGGGCGAGACCGGACCGCAGGTCCGGACCACGGCGCTGCTCGACCCGCCGGTCTCGTTCGTCGCCAACCTCCCGCGCCGCGAGATCTACGAGAAGTGCCTGCCCGCGGCCGGGTTCAGCGAGCTGACCTGGGTCCCGTTCGAGGTGTCCGACGCCGGGGTGCGCGAGTTCGGTCAGGACTTCTGGGCGGACTTCCGGGCGAACCCGCCGCTGGAGATGCTGCGCTGCCGCGCCTGACGACCGAGCGGGGGATCAGGCTGACATCGTGAACCGCCGAGGCGGGTGGGTCTCTCGGGAGACCTGCCCGCCTCGCGCATCACCCCATACCGTCGTCGAGCGGGACGATCGCCGGGTTGGTGTGCAGGGGTCGTCACGGGGATCATGGGGCGGGATTCGGCGAACCGGCGGCCGGGGATGCACGGCGGTGCGATGCCGACGGCACGGGGGAACGGGGAAGCGGGGAGTCATGTGGAGCGGTGAAGAGCTGGACCTGGAGGCGTATCTGGCGAGGATCGGACTTCGGGAGAACGCGGGGGACGGCCGGGAACTCCGGCCGGACCTCTCCACGTTGTACGCAGTGCACCGGGCCCACACCGCGGCCATCCCGTTCGAGAGCCTGGACGTCCTGCTCGGCCGCCCCGTCGCGCTGGACGTCAAGTCGATCGAGGACAAGCTCGTGCACGCCGGCCGCGGCGGCTACTGCTACGAGCAGAACTCGTTGCTGGCCGCTGCCCTGGAGCGGCTCGGCTTCGAGGTCTCCGGGCGCGGTGCCCGCAACCGCACCCGCGGTGACTCCCTGATGCCCGTGACGCACGCCGTCCTCGTCGTCACCGTCGGGGGCGAACCCTGGCTGTGCGACGTGGGGTTCGGCCACCAGGGCCCCCGTGAGCCGGTTCCCCTGGGCCGCCCCGGCGTCGCGCTGGAGCAGGGGGAGTGGACGTACCGGGTCCGCGAGGAGGAGGACGGCATCCTCGTGCTGTGCCTCCTGCGCGGCGGGACCTGGCGGGACCTGTACGCCTTCTCCCCGCAGCGTTACCACCCCGTCGACTACATCCTGCTCAACCACTACAGCTCCGGCCACCCCCGCTCCTCCTTCGTGGGGCGGCTCGTCGTCCACCACCCGGGGGACGCCGTCCGCAGGGCGCTCGTCGGGCGGGAGTTCACCCTGCTGTACCCCGACGGGCGGACCGAACGGCGGGACGTCGGCCCGGACGAACTGCTCGCCGTCCTCGACCGGGAGTTCGGGCTTCGCCTGCCCGAGCGGGATGCGGCGGAACTGGTGCGGATCCACCGCGCCGAGGACTGACCCGGGCCGCGCCGGGCCCGTACGATGGCGCAGTGCTGGTCAAGTGGATTCGCTGCACGGTGACGGACCGACGCGGGTTCGAGCGCGGGCAGCGAAAATGGGCGGGGCTGCCGGGCGAGCCGGGATTCCGGGGGCAGGGCGGCGGCTGGAGCCGGGGCCGGCAGGGGGTCGCGCATGTCTTCGCGTTCTGGGAGAGCCGCTCCTTCTACGACTCCTTCATGGCCCGCTCGCACGACAGACTGGCCGCCGCGCAGAACGGCACCTACACCGATCTGCGGGTCACCCTCTTCGATCACCGCTTCGACGTGAAGACCGGCTTCGAGCCGCGCTTCACCGACGCCGACGTGGTGCGGGTCGCGCACACCCGTGTCCGTGAGGGCCGGGTCGACCACTTCGCCCTCATGCAGGAGAAGGTGTGGAACCCGGCCATGGCGGGCTCGCCCGGGATGATCCGCGGCCTCTTCGGGGAGGCCCCGGGGCGTGAGTTCCTGGTGCTGTCGATGTGGCACGCCGCCGCCGAGCACGGCAAGTACCGGCAGGAGAGGGTCGAGCGGCTCTCCCTGCGCGCTCAGATCCAGGCCGATGTCGAGGCGCTCACCGGTGACGTCGTCGACCTCGAGCCGTCCTGGACGGTATGACCGTACGACTGCCCGCCGGGCTGGTCGGCGTGCCCGGTGCGCCGACCGGGCGATGGCCGAATAGGGTCGTGGGATGGCTCGACCACGGCGCATCGTCCTTGTACGGCACGGGGAATCGGAGGGGAACGCCGACGACTCGGTGTACGAACGCGAGCCCGACCATGCCCTGCGGCTGACCCGGAAGGGGCGCGAGCAGGCGGCGGCGGCCGGGCTGCGGCTGCGCGAGCTCTTCGGCGAGGAGACGATCAGCGCGTACGTCTCCCCCTACCGCCGGACCCTGCAGACCTTCCGCGAACTGAGGCTGGACCCGACGCGGGTCCGGATGCGCGAGGAGCCGAGGCTGCGCGAGCAGGACTGGGGGAACTGGCAGGACCGGACCGACGTACGGCTGCAGAAGGCGTACCGGGACGCGTACGGGCACTTCTTCTACCGGTTCGCGCAGGGCGAGTCCGGGGCGGACGTGTACGACCGGGTCGGGTCCTTCCTGGAAAGCCTCTACCGCAGCTTCGAGGCCCCGGACCATCCCGAGAACGTCCTGCTGGTGACGCACGGGCTGACGATGCGACTGTTCTGCATGCGCTGGTTCCACTGGTCGGTGGCCGAGTTCGAGGCCCTGTCCAACCCCGGCAACGGCGAATTCCGGGTGCTCCTGCGGGGTCCTGACGGCCGGTACCGGTTGGACCGCCCGTTTGAGCGGTGGACCACACCCGAGCCTTATGACCTGGACGGCTAGAGTGACCCGCGATGACGCCTGATTCCACTCCCGAACGGCGCTACGCACGCGCCATGTCCAGCCTCCGCGGGCTGGCCCTGGGTGACGCCCTGGGCTCCCAGTACTTCGTCCCCGTGAACTACCCCCTGCTCAAACGACGCGAGCTGCCCGCCGGTACCGGGACGTGGCAGTGGACCGACGACACCGAGATGGCCTGCTCGGTCGTGGCGGTGCTGGCCGAGCACGGACGGATCGACCAGGACGCGCTCGCGCTCTCCTTCGCCCACCACCACGACTTCGACCGGGGCTACGGGCCCGCGGTGAACCGGATGCTGCGGCTGGTGCGGGAGGGCGAGGACTGGCGCACGCTGGCCGCGGAACTGTTCAACGGGCAGGGCTCGTGGGGCAATGGCGCCGCCATGCGGATCGCGCCGCTTGGCGCGTGGTATGCCGACGACCCGGAGCAGGCCACCCACCAGGCGGAGATCTCCGCCTACACCACCCACCAGCACCGCGAGGCCGTGTGCGGGGCGATGGCCGTCGCCGCGGCGGCTGCGCTGGCCGCCGCGCCCGCCGGACCGCCGAATGCCTCCGACCTGCTGGACGGAGTGATCGCGCTGGTGCCGCGCAGCGCCGTGGGCGCCGGGCTGCGGCGGGCGCGGGACATGCTGGACTACGGCGACGCGACCACGGTCGCGGCGGTCCTGGGCTGCGGTCGGCGCACGAGCGCCCATGACACGGTGCCGTTCGCCCTGTGGTCGGCGGCGCGTGCGTTGGACGACTACGAGCGGGCCTTCTGGACCACCGCACAGGTGGGCGGAGACGTCGACACGACCTGCGCGATCGTCGGCGGGGTGCTGGCGTCCCGCGGGGACGCGGTGCTGCCGGCCGCGTGGATGGCGCGCACCGAGGCCCTGCCGGCCTGGCTGCCGCAGACTGCGGCGCGCTGACGGATCGCCGTACCGGGCTTCCGGCGCAGGTGAAACGGCCCCTCCGATTGTCACGGTCCTGGCACAGGCTCTTTTGATCCTGTTCAAAACCTGCTGCCATCGGCCTACTCTGTCCGCTGCGCCGCCCCCCGGAACGACGGGGCGGCCGACAGGGGAGGGAACCCGATGTCAGAGAACACCGGCGGGGCGGACGCAGCCCCGTCAGAGGACCTGCAGGAACCAGAAGCCTCGAAGGCTCCCAAGGGCACGGTCGACGCAGGAGCCGTGGCCGGGGACACCTCCGCGAGGCCTACTCCGGCCGCAGCGACTCCGGACACGGCGCCTCCGGCGGCAGCGAGTGCGGACACGACGCCTCCGGCCGCCGCGGCAGCTCCGGCCGCTCCGGCCGGGGGCACGTCCTCCGGCCCGGCCGGGCCACCGCCGGCGGGGCCCGCCGACGCCGCCGCGTGGCAGGCCCGGCAGGTGCACCTGTACCAGCAGCGCCAATGGGCCGCCGCCCAGGCGAAGTCCGCGTCGCCCTCGTGGGCCACGCTCGTGCGCCCCGCCGAGGCCGCCCCCATCGCGACCGCGACCCTCCTCGCCGCCCTCGCCACCGGCATCGCCGCCGCGCTGCTCCTCGGTGACGGCATGGGCCCCGGCCTGCTGCTCGCGGTGGTGCCCGCCGTCGCCGCCGCGTACGTCGCCGCCCGGACGGCACGGCGTACTGTCCGCCTCTGGACGGTGGTCTGGGCGATCGGCTGCCTGGCCCTTCTCGCCGTACCCGCTCTGCGTGACTCCGCCTGGCCGTCCACGCTCGCGATCCTGTCCGCCGTCCTGCTGGGCGCGCTGGCCCTGCACGGCAGCCGCAGCTGGCCCGGCGTCCTGCTCAGCCCGCTCGGCTTCTTCGACTCCGCCGTGTCCGGGCTCGCCTGGGCCCTGGTCGGACTGCGGTCACGAGGCGGGGTCGGCAAGGACCGCTGGCTGCCCGTCGTCAAGGCGACCGGCGTGGCCGTGGCCCTGCTGGTGGTCTTCGGCGCGCTGTTCGCCTCAGCCGACGCCGCGTTCGCCGGCCTCCTCGGCGGCCTGATCCCCGACGTGTCGACCGAGAACGGGCCCATCCGGTTCCTGCTCTTCCTCCTCGGCACGCTCCTCGCGCTCGCCGCCGCCCGCACCGCCGCGGCCCCGCTGCGCTGGGACCGGATCAAGGTGGCCCCGGGCAAGCCGCGCTCCCGGATCGAATGGGCCCTTCCGCTCGTCGTGCTCAACCTGCTCTTCGCCGGCTTCAACGCCGTCCAGCTGGCCGTCCTGTTCGGCGGCTACGACAAGGTCCTGGAGAGCACCGGTCTCAGCCACGCCGAGTACGCCCGCCAGGGCTTCTGGCAGCTGCTCTGGGCCACCCTGTTCACCCTCGCCGTGATCGCGCTCGCCCTGCGCTGGGCCCCGCGTTCCGGGGCGGGCGACCGCCGCTTCGTCCGCATCGTCCTCGGCGTGCTGTGCACGCTGACCCTGGTCGTGGTCGCCGCCGCGCTGCGCCGGATGGACCTCTACGTAGACGCGTACGGGCTGACCACGCTGCGCGTGTCGGTCGCCGCCATGGAGCTGTGGCTCGGGCTGGTCATCGTACTGATCATGGCGGCCGGGGTGTTCGGCGCGCGCTGGCTGCCGCGCGCGGTCGTGGGCAGTGCGGCGGCCGCCGTCCTGGCCTTCGGCCTGCTTTCCCCGGACGGGATGGTCGCCGAGAGCAACGTCGCCCGCTTCGAGACCACCAAGAAGATCGACCTGGCCTACTTCCAGTCCCTGTCGGCGGACGCCGCGCCCGCCCTGGACCGGCTGCCCGAGCCCCAGCGGTCCTGCGCCCTGCGCGGGATCAACGACGAGACGTCCAGGGCCGGGGACGTCCCGTGGTACGCCATGAGCCTGGGCGAGTACCGGGCCCGGCAGATCCTGCGCGAGCGCCCGGTGACGGCCTCGTACGAGGTCTGCTCCCGCCTGGGCACCTTCGGCAGCCGCGTCGAGTACTAGGGCGCGCCGCCGGAGAACCCGTACGAGGGCCCGGGTGTGCGGACCGCTCCCCGCACCCGGGCCCTCGTACGGGAGGAGCTCAGGCGGCCGGGCCGCCCTTCGCGGCCGCGCCGGCCAGGGCCTCCAGGTCGCTCTTGCGCACCCGGATCACCAGCAGGGCGGTGGCCAGGGCGAGGCCCGCCATCGCCACGGCGGCGAGGAACGCGGTGGAGATGCCCTGCGCGAGGACCAGGTCCCCCCAGGGGTCGGGCAGCTGGCGGGTCTCCTGGAAGGCGGCCAGCTGGTCGGGGTTCGCCTGCGCCATGAAGGCCGGGACCTGCTTCTCCGCCTCGCCACGGCTGGCCGTACCGAAGACGGTCACCAGGATGGACAGGCCCAGGGAGCCGCCCACCTGCTGGCTGGCGTTGAGCAGCCCGGAGGCCGCGCCCGCCTCCTTCGGTGCCACCCCGGAGACGGCGGTGAGGGTGAGGGTCACGAAGTTGAGGCCCATGCCGAAGCCGAAGAGCAGCATCGGGCCGAGCACGCCGGAGACGTACGAGCTGTCGGTCCGCAGGAAGGTCAGCCAGGTCAGCCCGGTTCCGGTGAGCGCGGACCCGATGACCATGAAGGGCTTGGGGCCGAAGCGCGGCAGGAACCGCTGCGAGAGACCGGCGGCGGTGACGATGGCGACGGTCACGGGCAGGAAACCGAGCCCGGACTGGATCGGGGAGAAGCCCAGCACGTTCTGTACGAACTGGACGATGAAGAAGAACATCCCGAACATCGCGGCGGCGAGGCCGAGCATGATCACGTAGGTGCCGGTGCGGTTGCGGTCGGCGAACATGCGCAGCGGGATGATCGGCTCGCGGGCCCGTGACTCGATGACGACGAAGAGCGCGAGCAGGACGAGGGCCGCGGTGAAGGAGCCGATGGTGAGCGAGTCGCGCCAGCCGTCTTCCGAGGCGCGGATGAACCCGTAGACGAGCGAGGCCATGCCACCCGTGGAGGTGAGGGCTCCGGCGACGTCGAAGCGGCCGGGGTGGCGCTCGGACTCGGTGATGTACAGCGGGGTGAGGACCGCGATCAGCACGCCGATCGGGACGTTGACGAAGAGCACCCAGCGCCAGTCGAGCCACTCGGTCAGCATGCCGCCGGCCAGCAGGCCGATGGCGCCGCCACCGGCGGAGACGGCCGCGAACACGCCGAAGGCCCGGTTCCGTTCGGGGCCTTCGGCAAAGGTCGTGGTGATCAGGGCCAGCGAGGTCGGAGAGGCGATCGCGCCGCCCACCCCTTGCAGGGCGCGGGCCGCGAGCAGCTGCCAGGGCTCCTGGGCGAATCCGCCGAGGAGCGAGGCCAGGGTGAAGAGCAGGATGCCGGTCAGGAACACGCGGCGCCGGCCCAGGATGTCTCCGGCTCGGCCGCCGAGCAGCAGCAGGCCGCCGAAGGTGAGGGTGTAGGCGCTGAGCACCCACGAGAGGTCGGTGGTGCTGAAGCTGAGGGCGTCCTGGATGTGCGGGAGCGCGATGTTCACGATCGTCGCGTCGAGGACCACCATGAGCTGGCAGGCGGCGATGACGGTGAGGGCCACTCCGGGGCGCCCCTCGCGGCGCGCCGCCCCCGGTATCCGGGGTGTGGCGAGTTGAGAGCTTGTCACTGAGGATCCCCCCCAAAGTGAAATAGTGAACGTATTCGTTCACTACGGGGCTACGGTAGGAGCCGATCCTTAGGGAACGCAAGCGTTCTCTAAGGCCGAAAATACGTGCGTCGGGCGCGGGGGCCGGTCGGAAGGTGGAGAGATGGTGGGTTCGCGCTGGTCGGCGGCGTCGTCGGGGCGCAGGCGCGGCCCCGAACTCGAACGGGCGATTCTCGACGCCGCGTTGGAGCAGCTGAGCACGGTCGGCTGGAACGCGCTCACCATGGAGGGCGTCGCGGCCGGCGCGCACACCGGCAAGGCCTCGCTCTACCGGCGCTGGCCGTCGAAGGCGGACCTGGTGGCCGACGCGCTGCGGAGCGGTCTGCCGCAGATAGGAGAGATTCCCGACGGCGGGTCGATCCGCGAGGACCTCCACCTGCTGTGCGTGCGCACGCGGGACGTCATGCACTCCCGCGCCGGTCAGGCCCTGAGGTCCGTGCTTCACGAATGCGATCACAGGCATGCGGACCGGTTCCACGGGGTGATCTGGTCGGGGCTGCACGAGCCGGCCCAGCTCCTGATCAGGGAGCTTGTGCGGCGGGGAATCGTGCGGGGCGACGTACGGGCGGACGCGACGGGTCCGTTTGTCGTGGATGTCATTCCGGCGATGTTGATGTACCGCGCCAAGGTGTGCGGTAGCGAATGGGGAGACGCCGAGATCGCCGAGCTGATCGACGAGGTGATGGTGCCGCTGCTCCGGGCGTGAGACGCGGCGGGCGCGGCGCGGGGCGCGAGGAGGGTCTCCGTGCCGGATCGGACGGGCGTCGGAGCCGGGCGGGGGTGTGCAGTCGGCTCGGGGCGGCGTACCCTTGCTGGCGCCATGCCGTACGAAGCACCCACCCACACCGTCGAACGCTCCCTCCGTGCAACCATCGGCGCCAAGGTCATCGCCGGGGTCGACGAAGTCGGACGAGGGGCCTGGGCCGGTCCCGTCACCGTGTGCGCGGCGATCACCGGCCTGCGTCGGCCGCCTGCCGGGCTCACCGACTCCAAACTCCTCACCGCCAAGCGACGCGACGCCCTGCTCGACGTCCTGGAGCGCTGGGTCACCGCCTACGCCCTCGGGCACGCCTCGCCCGAGGAGATCGACGAGCTCGGGATGACGGCCGCCCTGAGGCTCGCCGCGGAGCGGGCCCTGGAGGCGCTGCCGGTGCGGCCCGACGCGGTGATCCTCGACGGCAAGCACGACTACCTGGGCGAACCCTGGCGGGTCCGTACGGTGATCAAGGGCGACCAGTCCTGCGTCGCCGTCGCCGCGGCCTCGGTCATAGCGAAGGTCACGCGCGACCGAATGATGGCCGAACTGGGCGAACAGGGTGGCGGAATCGAGGACTTCGCCTTCGCCGCCAACGCCGGATACCCCTCGCCCGTGCACCGGGCGGCGCTGGAGGAACGGGGGCCCACCCCCTATCACCGGCTCTCGTGGTCGTACCTCGACGGGCTGCCCCGGTGGCGCCACCTCAAGAAGGTGCGCCGCAGCGAGGAATCGATGGAGCTCGAAAACGGAGGCCAACTCGGCTTCGATTTCTGATCGCACCCATGTGCCACCGGCCGGTACGTTTCGTACCGGTGTTTGATAGACATCAACTCATGCCTCTCACCCCCGCCATCGAGGAGCCTCAGATTCACGAGAGTGCCCAGGGTCCCCGCGTCACGCCGGCCGCGAGCCGCACCGCGCAGACCCCCCGCCCTGTACCTGGTCCGCGTCCCGCCGCCGTACCGCGGCCCGGCCGCCCCGGTCCCGCCCGGCCCGCACCGCCCGCCCAGCGCGCGCCGCAGGCCGGCCCCGGACCTGTTCCCGCAGCCCCTGCCGCTGCCCCCACCGCACCGTCGGTCTCCGCCGCGGTCCCCCAGATCCAGCTGATCCCGGCTTCCGTCGAGGGTGCGCTGGACGCGGCCGAAGAGGCCGTCGACCTGCTGCTCGACACCGGGCGCGCGCCCGGTGACATCCTGGTGCTCACCACCGGCGACCCGCACCCGTGGGCCGCTCACGAACTGTCCTTCGGTGAGGCCGCGTACTGGGCCCTGCACGACGCCGGGGACGACGTCTTCTACGCGGACGCGGCGCAGGTCCAGCGCGCCGCGGGCCGTCCCGTCGTGGTCTTCGCGGTCAACGGCGGAGCGGTCGAGAGCGTTGCCGGCGCCCTGCCGGTCGCGCTCACCCGGGCCGGTGCGCTGCTGATCGTGTGCGGTGACGCGCAGCAGATCAACTCCGTGCTGGGTGCGGGCGTCTGACGCCCTGTACCCCGGCACGGGCGAGGGGCGGGGCGGGCCTCGGGCCGGCCCCGCTGAAGCCCGGGCCGAGGTCCGTTTCCGGGCCGAAGCCGGCGCGGTGTCCGTTGTGGGACCGAGCCGAAGTCCGGGCTGGGGTCCGAGGCCTGATCCGCCGTACGCCCGGTTCCGGGTGTACGGCCGTGAGGCCTGCCCGAGTGCCTCCGATCCGTTCGCGGAGGCCGGTGCACCGATGGACCGTCGCCTGCTGCCTGCTGCCTGCTGCCTGCTGCCCGTACGTGGTTCAGCGCGCGGCGGTACGGCGCAGGGCCTCGCCCGAGCCGCCGCCGGTGTGCAGGGCGAGCGGGGCGAACTCGGCCACGGTGTCGCCGAGGTGCTGGGGCCGCGAGTCCGAGCTGGGCTGACGGCCGCCACGGCCTTCGCCCAGTACCTGCCAGCCGCCCCGGGTCAGCGTGATGTACGCGCCGCAGCGCAGCCCGTGCAGGGTGCAGGCGTCCCGCAGCCCCCACATCCACGCCCCGTCCTCCTCGGTCCACCGCTCGTCGCCCTCGCGGCAGTAGAGCAGGACCGCCGTCCGCACCGGAGTCCGTCGCCGCAGGTCGTGCGGGAGGACCCGGCGCAGCCGGGACAGCAGGGCGTTGCGGTACTCCCAGCCGTCCGCCGAGGTCGACCGCTGGACGAAGGAGGCGCTCGCCACGAGCCGTTCCTCCGGGCCGAGGACGGCGATCACGGCGGTCGAGGGCACCGGAGCGTGGCGGGAGTGCAGGCCGCTGACGACCTCTCGGGGATTGCGGAGGAGGGGAATGCCCGCCGCCGTCCACTCGGACGGTTCCAGGAGCCGGCCGTGCCGGCTGGCGGCGCCGGTGGCCGATGTCAGGGACGTGGTCGAGGGCGGCGCGAATCCGAAGGTCACGGTCCTCCCTTCGGGTACACGCCCGCGGACGGGCACGGCTGGAGTCAGGGCGCGCCGCGGCGCGGCCTTGGAGAGTGCCGAGGCGCCGTGCGGGAGCACTCCAATTCTCGCGTGGCTCCCGAGCGTGCGGCAACGAGCAATTGGCGCCGCAGACCGGAATTCGCCGGTATGCCGTTCATATCCTTGCCCCGCCACGCCGGAGATGACGCATTCAGCTACCCCTGGAGCGCCAGCACCAGCGGGAACACCGCTTTCGCGCCTGCGCGCCGGAGCAGCCGGGCGGCCACCGCGAGGGTCCAGCCGCTCTCCGCGCGGTCGTCCACGAGGAGCACCGGACCGGAGGCTTCCGCGAGTGCCGCGGCCAGTTCCGGGGGCACGGTCAGGGCCTGGTGGAGCCCCCGGACCCGCTGGGCGCTGTTCGAGACCGCCACCCCGAACTCCGGAGCCTGATCCGTGTAGGCGACCGTGCCGAGCAGGGGCATCCGGCCGACCTCCGCGATCCGCGCCGCCAGCGAGCCGACCAGCTGGGGCCGGCTGCGCGAGGGCAGGGCGACCACGCCCACCGGCCGGGCCGGGGCGTCCGCCGTCCCGGAGGCCCAGCCGCCGGGGCCCCGGGCCCAGTCGGCGAGCACTGCGACCACGGCCTGGGCCACGTCGTCCGGGACCGGCTGGTCCGGAGCCTGCGGGGCGAGCATCGGGCGCAGCCGGTTGCCCCAGCCGATGTCGGAGAGCCGGCCCAGCGCCCGGCCCGTGGAGGCCTGCTCCCCGGCGGGGATGCGCCCCTTGAGGTCGACGCCGACCGCCGCGAGCCCGGTCGGCCACATCTTGCGCGGCTCCAGCTCCACGCCCGGGCGGCCGAGCTCGCCGCGGGCGGTGTCCAACGCGGTGGTGGAGACCTCGGCGGTGAACCGGGCACCGGCGCAGTTGTCGCAACGGCCGCAGGGCGCGGCCTCCTCGTCGTCGAGCTGGCGGCGCAGGAACTCCATCCGGCACTCCGTGGCCGCCGCGTAGTCGCGCATGGCCTGCTGCTCGGCCGCCCGCTGCCGGGCCACCCAGGCGTAGCGCTCGGCGTCGTAGGTCCACGGCTCGCCGGTCGAGGTCCAGCCGCCCTTGACGCGGTGCACGGCGCCGTCGACGTCGAGGACCTTGAGCATGGTCTCCAGCCGGGTGCGCCGCAGGTCCACC
Organism: Streptomyces sp. NPDC046308; assembly: GCF_055588065.1. Lineage (NCBI taxonomy): Bacteria > Bacillati > Actinomycetota > Actinomycetes > Kitasatosporales > Streptomycetaceae > Streptomyces > Streptomyces sp. NPDC046308. The sequence continues at coordinate 341,677 of NZ_JBVJFB010000008.1, read as the reverse complement.
AGGGGTTCCAGGGCGGCCAGCGACAGCGGCCGGCCGGCCTGGGCCAGGACGTCGAGCGTGCGGCGCACCTGCTCCTCCGGCGGGAAGGCCACCGAGGCGAAGTACTGCCAGATCGCCTCGTCCTCGCGGCCGGGGAGAAGCAGCACCTCGGCGTGCTCCACACCACGGCCGGCGCGGCCGACCTGCTGGTAGTAGGCGATGGGGGAGGAGGGCGAGCCGAGGTGCACGACGAAGCCCAGGTCCGGCTTGTCGAAGCCCATGCCGAGGGCGGAGGTGGCCACCAGCGCCTTGACCCGGTTCGCCTGGAGGTCGTCCTCGGCCTGCTGGCGGTCCGCGTTCTCCGTCTTGCCGGTGTACGAGGACACCGTGTGCCCGCGGTGGCGCAGGTACGCGGTGACCTCCTCGGCCGCGGCCACGGTCAGCGTGTAGATGATCCCGGAGCCGGGCAGATCGCCGAGGTGGTCGGCGAGCCAGGCCAGCCGGTGCGCCGCGTCGGGCAGGGTCAGCACGGCCAGGCTCAGGCTCTCGCGGTCCAGCGGACCGCGCAGCACCAGCGCGTCTGTGCCCGCCCCGGTGCCCAGCTGTTCGGCGACGTCGGCGGTCACGCGGGCGTTGGCCGTGGCGGTGGTGGCGAGGACCGGGACGCCGGGCGGAAGGTCGGCCAGCATGGTGCGCAGCCTGCGGTAGTCGGGGCGGAAGTCGTGCCCCCAGTCGGAGATGCAGTGGGCCTCGTCCACCACGAGCAGACCCGTCGCGGCGGAGAGCTTGGGGAGGACCTGGTCGCGGAAGTCGGGGTTGTTCAGCCGCTCCGGGCTCACCAGCAGGACGTCGACCTCGCCGGCGGCGACCTCGGCCTGGATGCCCTCCCACTCCTCGGGATTGGCGGAGTTGATGGTGCGGGCGCGGATCCCGGCCCGGGCCGCGGCTTCGACCTGATTGCGCATCAGCGCGAGGAGCGGGGAGACGATCACGGTCGGGCCCGCGCCGCTCGCCCGCAGCAGCGAGGTGGCGACGAAGTACACCGCGGACTTGCCCCAGCCCGTGCGCTGGACCACCAGCGCTCGTCGCTTGTGCGCGACGAGGGCCTCGATCGCCCGCCACTGGTCCTCACGCAGCCGGGCGGTTCCCGTGGGGTCGCCCACGAGACGGGCTAGTACGGAGTCGGCCGAGGACCTCAGGTCTGCGTTCATGCCCCCATGCAACCCGATGCCTGTGACATCGCGCCAATGCCGCTCTGGGCCTGTGGAAATTGAATCGTCAACAGTTATCCACAGGGCTTTCGGGATCGGATCTTGCGCGGGACCTTCGTGCCATGACGAACAACCAGGAATCACGCAGCCCGTCCGACAAGCCCTCCTTCACTCCGGCCGGATCAGCCACCGGCCCCCAGATCACCCTGCGCAGCCCGGCCGAGCTGGCCGACGCGCTGCCCTACATGCTCGGGTTCCACCCGAGCGACTCCCTCGTCCTGGTCGCCGTGCACGGGGAGGGCGGGCGCTTCGGCGGCCGGCTCCGGGTCGGCATCCCCACCACGCCGGCGGAATGGGAGGACACCGCCCGGCAGGTCGCCGACTGCCTGATCCGGGGCAGCGAACGGCGCGGCGGCAAGCCCGACGGCATCGTCGTCTACCTCTGCCAGGAACCGCGGGGGGAGGAGGGCGGCCGGCGGGTGATGACCCGGCTGCGGCCGCTCGCCCAGCGGATCCGGCTGGCCTGCGGCGCCCTGGACGTGCCGGTACTGGAGGTTCTGTGCCTCTCCGAGGGCCGGTTCTGGTCCTACGTGTGCCCGGACGAGCGGTGCTGCCCGGCCGAGGGCACCCGGCTGGCGGCGGTCGGCACCTCGGTGATGGCCGCGGCGGCCACCTTCGCCGGGCTCCAGGTCCGGGGCTCCCTCAAGGAGATCGAGGACCGGCTCGCACCGCTGCGCGGGCCCGTGGCCGCGGAGGCGGAGAGGGCCCTGGACCGGGCGGCCGCAGCCCTGATGCCGAGGATCCTGGACGGGGCCACCCGGGAGGAGGTCGGCGCCGAGACGATCTCCCTCGCGCGGGACCTGATGCGGCGCATGACGCTGGCCCCGCCGGTCGAGGGCGGCACCCACGCCGACGACTGGGACGACGCCCTGCTCGGCCACGACGAGGCCGCCTCGCTCATCCTGGGCCTCCAGGACCGCGAGATCCGGGACATCGCGGCCGAGTGGATGGAGGACGAGGAGGCCGCCCCCGCCCTGCGGCTGTGGCGGGCCCTGGCCCGGCGCTGCGTCGGGGCCTACAACGAGCACGCCGCGGCCCCGCTCACCCTCGCCGGCTGGGTCTCCTGGTCCACCGGGGACGAGCCGACGGCCCGGATCGCCTTCGGCCTGGCCCTGCGGGCGGACGCCGAGTACCGCTTCGCCCAGCTGCTCCACCACGCCTGCAACGAGGGGCTCGACCCCGAGGGACTGCGGGAGTGCCTGCGGGAGGAGCGCCGCCGCCGCGAGCCCCGGCGGGCGCGTTCCTCGGCCGGTACGCGCCCTCCCGGCCGACGGGGACGGACCACGCCCCGGCGCGGGTCCCGCCGCACCGCGGGGAGCGAACAGTGAAGGCGCGCCGGCCCTGGGGCAGCGGTCCGGTGCGGCTGCTCCGGAGCGCCCTGGGCCTGACCGGGCGGCGCGGGCTCCGTCCCCGGCGTGCGCGGCCGGGACCGGTGACCCCGCCGCGTCCGGGGGCCGTACCCCGGGCGGGGCAGGAGACCGTGACCCGGGCGGGGGTGGGGGCGTTCAGGTGTGGGGTGGTGGGGGACCGGCCGCGCCGCCGCCCAGCTGAACCGACCGGAGCGCAGACAAGGCGACGCATGTCTCACCCCGCACCTCCCCGCCCGTCCGGCGTGCCCGCCGCACGCAGGCCCGAACTGCCGCCCGTGCACGGCGCCGTCATCTGCGTCGCCGCACCGTGTCTGGTGATCTCGCCCGAGCACGGCCAGCTGACCGGGCGGGGGATCGACGGGATCTACCGCTCCGGGCGCAGGCTGCTCTCCCGTTGCGTGCTGCGGGTCGGCGGCCGGGACCCGGTCGCCGTCCAAGGGCGCAGCCTCGGCGCCGACCGGGCCGCCTTCACCGCGACCGTCCGCACCGGTGCCGAGCCCGGCCCCGACCCGGACATCGGTGTGGAACGGATCAGGCACGCGGACGGCACCGAGCGGATCACCCTGCGCAGCTTCACGGCCCGGCCGGTACGCCTGCCCGTGGAGGTCCTGCTGGGCACCGACCTGGCGGAGCTCGCCGCTGTGGGCGCCGGCCGGGCGGGGCCGGAACTGCCCGCCGGGGTGCACGCCGCCGGGCTGCGCTGGAGCACCGGCGAGGCGCAGGCGGTCACCGCGGCCGAGCCGCCGCCGGACGACGCGCTGGCCTCCGCGGGGCTGCTGCGCTGGCAGCTCGAACTGGGTCCCGGCGAATCCCGCACCATCGAACTGCGCACCACTCAGGACCGCACCGCGCGGGCCCCGGCCGGGCAAGTGGCGAATCCGCTCGCCGACGCCCGGGCCGAGGGGGACGACCCGAGGGTCGAGGCGTGGTTCCGCAGCAGCGTCGAGGACCTGGGCGCGCTCCTCCTGAGGGACCCCGAGGCGCCGGGCGACGCCTTCGCTGCGGCCGGAGCACCCTGGCGGCTGGGCCTCGCCCCGGCCGAGTCACTGTGGGCCGCGCGGATGGCGCTGCCCCTCGGGACCGGCCTCGCCGCGGCCACCCTGCGCGTCCTGGCCCGGACCCAGGCCGAAGGGCGCGGGCCCGACGCCGGGAAGATCCCGGGGCCGCTGCGCGGAGCGGGCCCCCAGCTGCCGCCCGGGTGCACCGGCACGGAGGCGACGCTGGCCTTCCCCGCGGTGCTGGCCGAAGCCCGGCTCTGGGGCATGCCGGAAGACGAGGTGGTCCGGCTGCTGCCGGCCGCCGAGCGCTGCCTCGACTGGCTGCGCGGGGCTTTGGGGGAGGACGGCCTCCTGGCCGATCCCGACCCCGGTCCGCGGCGGTGCGAGACCCAGGCGCACGCCCACCGGGCCGCCGTGCTCGGCGCGGACCTCCTCGCCGGATGCGGGCGGCCCGGAGCCGAGGAGTGGCTGGAGCGGGCCGCCGAGCTGCGGGAGCGGTTCCGGGCGGGGTTCTGGATCGACGGCCCGGACGGCGGGCGGCCCGCTTCGGCCCTGCATCCCGACGGGCGGCCACTGCCACGGCTCACGGGAGCCGCCGCCCACCTGCTCGACACCGGACTGCTCGGCGGCGGGCGGCCGGCGCCGGGACTTCTCGACCGGGTGCGTTCGGAGCAGCTGGCCCGGCTGCTCGGAGCCCCCGCCATGGATTCCGGATGGGGATTGCGGAGCATGGCCACCCGGGAGCCGGGGCACAACCCGTTCGGCCACCGCTCGGGCGCGGTGCGGGCGTACGAGAGCGCCGTGGCCGTGGCGGGACTGGCTCAGGCGGGCTTCGAGAAGGAGGCCGCTGGCCTGGTGCGAGGCCTGCTGGACGCGGCGGAGGTGTTCGGGTACCGGCTGCCGGAGATGTTCGCGGCCGAGCAGCGCACCGCCGGCAGCGCCCCCGTCCCGCACCCGGCGGCCTGCCGCCCCGCAGCCGTCGCCGCGGCGGCCGGGATCCACGTGCTGACCGCCCTCGCCGGGATCCGCCCCGACGCCCCCGCGGGCACGGTCGCCCTCGCTCCGCTGCCCGGCGCCCCCCTCGGCGCGCTGCGGCTCTCGGGCCTGCGGGTGTCGGGCGAGCCCTTCGCCGTCCGGATCAGCCGGCTCGGCCTCGGCATGGTGGAGGAGGCGGCCGATGCGCTCCAGCTGGGCGGCTAGTGCCCTGGCCGGTCGCGGCGGGCAGCAGGACGGGCCGCCGCCCTCCCACCTCCGGAACCGTCTCTTCAAGGTCACCAAAGAGCTGTTTATCGTCAGGCAGACGACTATGATCGCGGCATGTCGCCCTACGACCCGTCGGCCTTCCCGCCCTTCGCCGTCACCGTCGACCTGGTCGTGCTCACCGTACGGCGCCACGCGCTCTGCGCGCTGGTCGTCCGCCGGGGTGAGCAGCCGTTCCAGGGGCGCTGGGCGCTGCCCGGCGGATTCGTCCGCGGGGACGAGGACCTGGCCGGTGCCGCCGCGCGGGAGCTCTCCGAGGAGACCGGCCTGTGCGCCCACGATCCCGCCCTGCCCGGCGCGGGCAACGGGGCGCACCTCGAACAGCTGGCCACGTACGGCGATCCGAAGCGGGATCCGCGGATGCGTGTCGTCAGCGTGGCGCACCTGGTACTGGCTCCGGACCTTCCGGCGCCGCGCGCCGGAGGCGACGCCAACAGCGCCCGCTGGGCCCCCGTGGACGAGCTGCTGGCCGCCCACGACGAGGCGGCCACGGCGCTCGCGTTCGACCACGCCCGGATCCTCGCCGACGGCGTGGAGCGGGCCCGCTCGAAGATCGAGTATTCCTCGCTGGCCACCGCCTTCTGCCCGCCCGAGTTCACCGTCGGCGAGCTGCGCCGGGTCTACGAGGCCGTCTGGGGCGTGGCCCTGGACCCGCGCAACTTCCACCGCAAGGTCACCGGCACCCCCGGGTTCCTGGTACCGGCCGGAGGGACGACGACCCGTCAGGGCGGGCGTCCGGCCCAGCTGTTCCGTGCCGGCGGGGCCACGCTGCTCAACCCGCCGATGCTGCGCCCCGAAGTCTGACACCGCACCCCATGCGCCCGCAGGGGCGGGGCGGGCGGCGCGGGGACCGGGTCCGGCAGCCGTACCGAGTCTGACGGCAATATCGGCACACCATCGGACCGGTTGCATAGAAAATCGGACATATCGCGTTATCTTGCTTGCGGTACTCACCCTGCCGCAGAGCGGTCTCACCCCCCGCGAGAGAAGCGATGCTCCAGGCCATCGGACTCACCAGCAAACACCGCCCCGACGCCCCGCCCCTCGTGGACGACCTCACCTTCGAGGCCCGCCCGGGGCACGTGACCGCCCTGCTCGGAGAGCCGGGATCGGGCAAGACCACCGCGCTGCGGCTCATGCTCGAACTCGAACCGGGCCGCGGCGTCACCTACTTCCGCGGCCGCCCGCTGCACCGGCTCCCGTACCCCGGCCGTGAGGTCGGCGTGCTGCTGGGCGACGTGCCCGGCAACCCCTCACGGACCGTCCGCAACCAGCTGCGGATGCTCTGCGCCGCCGCCGGGGTGCCCGCCTCCCGGGCCGACACCATGCTGGAGGTCGTCGGCATCGCAGGCCTCCGGGACCAGCGGCTCGGTTCGCTCTCGCTCGGCATGGAGCGCCGGGTCGCGCTGGCCTCGGCGCTGCTCGCCGATCCGTGCACTCTGCTCCTGGACGAGCCCGGCGCCGGACTCTCCCCCCGCGAGCGCGGCTGGCTGCACGGGCTGCTGCGCGGCCACGCCTCCCAAGGCGGAGCCGTGCTCTTCACCACCGACGACGCGAAGGAGGCCGCCCGCAGCGCCGACCGGGTCGTCAGCATCGAGGCGGGCCGGCTCGTCGCGGACCAGGACGCCGCCGAGTTCGCCCGGACCAGACTGCGGCCGCGGGTCGCCGTGCGCACCCCGCACGCCGCCCGGTTGGCCGACGTGCTGGGCCGGGAGGCCCGGGCGGCCCAGCGCTCGGTGGAGATCGTCGAGGAGAGCGGCAGCCGGCTCTCGGTGTACGGCAGCAATTGCGCCGAGGTCGGCGAGGCAGCGTTCCGGCACGGTGTGCTGGTCCACCAGCTCGCCGACGAGACGGGTGACGCCGGCTCGTCGACGGCTCCGGTCCCGCACGCCCGTGCAGCCGCCTCCGCCTCCGCTGCCGCCTCCGCCTCTTCGAGCTCGCCGGAGCTCGCAGAGGCCGGAGACGGGGACTCCGGCCGGCGCCCCCGGCAGGACCGTCCCCGGCGGCCCGCCTCGGCCGTGCGTCGCGTGGGCGGGCCGCTGCGGCCGCTGCGCTACGAGCTCCTGCGGGTTTTCGGCACCGCCACGCCCGTCCTGACCGCCGCCCTCGTCGTCGCCGTCTCCGTGCTCACCTGCCTGGTGCTGGCCCGGGCCGGGCAGACCCCCCCGCAGAACAGGCTGCTCGCCGCCTGGCCCGAGCTGCTGCCGCTGCCTCCGGCCGCAATCGGCGCGGGGCTGCTCGGCGCGCTGGCCTTCGGCGAGGAGTACCGCTACCCCGCGCTCGCCGCCGACCGCGGCACCGTGCCCCGCAGGCTGGGGCTGCTCACCGCCAAGCTCGGCGTCTGCGGGGTCCTCGCCCTTCTGCTCGGCGCCCTGGCCGTGGCGGCCGACGTCGCCGCCCTCGCGCTCGTCTTCGACAGCGGCCCGCTGCGCACCCCGGTGGAGTGGCTGTCCCCGGCCGTGAGTTGGGCCGGGCTGCTCATCGGCTGCGCCTGGGCCGGCGTACTGGCCTCCGGTGTCTTCCGGTCCGCGACCGCCGGGCTGGCCGCGGTGCTCGCCGTACCGGTGATGGTGGTGCCGCTGGTGCGCAAGGCCCTGGAGGGTTCGTCCGCCTACCCGGTCACCGGGCTCGGGCCCCGGCTGCGGGGCCTGACCTGGGTGCAGTGGCCGCCGGAGGCGGACCGGCTGCTCGTGGGGGCCCTGCGGGTGATGGCCCAACCCGTCGGGACCGCGCTGGTGTTGTCGCTGATGGTCCTGTTGTGCGCCTATGGGTTCACCGGACTGCGCAACAGGGTCCGTTGGTGATCGTTCCGATGCCGGAGAAGTCACGGACGGGACCGATGCCGTCCGTGTCGCGTCAAGCGGACCGCAACTCCCCGCAAAAGGCCCGGTTCTTTACGATAAGTCGTCAATTGCGTAGGTGGCACCGATCACCCTTTCGTGTGCTTTTCACCAAAGACCTCAAGGGTCATGGAGGCAAGGCCGACAAAGGATTCGTGAGTACCCTTGCGCACACCATGATGACCGCCGCCCGCCACGCCGACTCCGGCCTCGCCGGCCCGGGCGAACTCGACCGCTACCCCTACGCGGAGGCCCCCGGGTCCGACCGCGTCGGAGCGCCCCACTGGGACGGCGCCGACGTCGAGTTGAGCCGGGTCGGCCGCCGCGCGGCAGGCAGCCGCGGCCGCGGACTGCACGGCCAACTCGTCCAGCAGCTCGGCCAGATGATCGTCTCCGGTGACCTCGGAGCGGACCGGCCCCTGGTCCCCGAGGAGATCGGCCAGCGCTTCGAGGTCTCCCGTACGGTCGTCCGCGAATCGCTGCGGGTCCTGGAGGCCAAGGGCCTCGTCAGTGCCCGCCCCAACGTCGGCACCCGGGTCCGCCCCGTCGCGGACTGGAACCTGCTCGACCCCGACATCATCGAGTGGCGCGCCTTCGGGCCCCAGCGCGACGACCAGCGTCGCGAGCTGGGCGAGCTGCGCTGGACCATCGAACCGCTCGCCGCCCGCCTCGCCGCCGGCCACGGCCGGCCTGACATCCAGCAGCGCCTCGCCGACATGGTCGAGATCATGGGCCACGCGCTCGGCCAGGGCGACTCGATCACCTTCGCGCGCGCCGACAACGAGTTCCACGCGCTCCTCATCCAGGTCGCTGGCAACCGCATGCTGGAGCACCTCTCCGGCATCGTCTCCGCAGCCCTCCAGGTCTCCGGCAGCCCGATCACCGCCTGCGACCGGCCCAGCGAGGCCTGTGTCGCCCACCACGCGCGGATGGTCGAGGCCCTCGCAGCGGGTGACGCGCTCGGCGCCGAGAACGCCATGCGCCAGCTCCTGACGGTGCATCCGGAGGTAGAGCGCGTGGTCCCCGCCCCGCGCGAGCACTGACGGCCGGACGCGCGGGGGCGTGGGGGTGTGCAGGACGTGTCGCCGGGCCCGGTCGGGTCCGGCGACACCCGTGTGGGGCGCTCCGCGACGGCGGTCCGACCCCGTCCGGACCGCGTGACGACCCCCTGATCGGCGTCCGTCCGTACGAGGTGTGACTCGGGCCACGAAGATTGGGCGTAACACTCTGCGAGGTCACGCGATGACCTAAGAGGTGATGGCCGACGGAGGGAAGACAGCAGCCCTTGGGGGTGCTGTGCAGCTCCCCGGCCCCTGCCCGCGCCGCCGGCCCATCCCGGTCAGTGGTCGTCGGCTCCGGTCCAGCACCTCCAGGCCCGGCGTCGGAAGCCGTTCCCATCGTTCCGAGAGGTTGTTCGTGTCGGCCAGCACATCCCGTACGCTCCCGCCGGAGATCGCCGATTCCGAGTCTGTGATGGCGCTCATCGAGCGGGGCAAGGCCGAGGGGCAGATCGCCGGCGATGACGTGCGTCGGGCCTTCGAGGCTGACCAGATTCCTGCGACCCAGTGGAAGAATGTTCTGCGCAGCCTCAACCAGATCCTCGAGGAAGAGGGTGTGACGCTGATGGTCAGTGCCGCGGAGTCGCCCAAGCGCACCCCCCGCAAGAGCGTCGCAGCGAAGAGCCCGGCCAAGCGGACGGCCACCGAGCCCGTCAGGAAGACCGCGGCCAGGACGACGGCAGCGCAGCCCGCGGCGACCGCGCCCGCCGCGGCCCCGGCAGCCGGGACGGCGGACCCGGAGATCGCGGACGTCCTCGCGGAGGACCCGGGAACCGAGCCCGCGGCCAAGAAGACGGCGGCGAAGAAGACAGCCGCGAAGAAGGCCGCGCCCGCCAAAAAGACCGCGGCCAAGAAGACGGCGGCGAAGAAGACCGCGGCCAAGAAGGACGCCGACGAGGGCGAGGACGAGGCCCCCGACGAGGGTCCCGACGCCGCCAAGGCCGAGGCCGAGGAAGAGGAGGAGGGCGGCGAGAACAAGGGCTTCGTCATCTCCGACGACGAGGACGACGCCCCCGCCCAGCAGGTCGTGGTCGCCGGCGCCACCGCCGACCCGGTCAAGGACTACCTCAAGCAGATCGGCAAGGTCCCCCTCCTCAACGCCGAGCAGGAGGTGGAGCTCGCCAAGCGCATCGAGGCCGGCCTGTTCGCCGAGGACAAGCTGGCGAACTCCGACAAGCTGGCGCCCAAGCTCAAGCGCGAGCTGGAGATCATCGCCGAGGACGGCCGGCGGGCGAAGAACCACCTGCTGGAGGCCAACCTCCGCCTCGTGGTCTCCCTCGCCAAGCGCTACACGGGCCGCGGCATGCTCTTCCTGGACCTGATCCAGGAGGGCAACCTGGGCCTCATCCGCGCGGTCGAGAAGTTCGACTACACCAAGGGTTACAAGTTCTCCACGTACGCGACCTGGTGGATCCGGCAGGCGATCACGCGCGCCATGGCCGACCAGGCCCGCACCATCCGCATCCCGGTCCACATGGTCGAGGTCATCAACAAGCTCGCCCGCGTGCAGCGCCAGATGCTCCAGGACCTGGGCCGCGAGCCCACCCCGGAGGAGCTGGCCAAGGAACTCGACATGACCCCCGAGAAGGTCATCGAGGTCCAGAAGTACGGCCGCGAGCCGATCTCCCTGCACACCCCGCTCGGCGAGGACGGCGACAGCGAGTTCGGTGACCTCATCGAGGACTCCGAGGCGGTCGTCCCGGCCGACGCCGTGAGCTTCACGCTCCTGCAGGAGCAGCTGCACTCGGTGCTCGACACGCTGAGCGAGCGCGAGGCCGGCGTGGTCTCGATGCGCTTCGGCCTCACCGACGGTCAGCCCAAGACCCTCGACGAGATCGGCAAGGTCTACGGGGTCACCCGTGAGCGGATCCGCCAGATCGAGTCGAAGACGATGTCGAAGCTGCGGCACCCGTCCCGTTCCCAGGTGCTGCGCGACTACCTGGACTGACCGGTACGGGGACGACGGCGGGTGGCCGCGAGGGTGCGCTCGGCCACCGGGCATCCCACTCTGGGTGGAGTCATGCACACTCGGAGTCAGGAGGCCTCATGCGTCGTCCCTTTGCCCGTGCTCTGGCGGGAGCGCTGACCCTGGCGGCGGGAGCGGCCGCGGCGCCGCTGGCCCAGATGCCGCAGGCGGCCGCGGACAGTGTGGTGATCGGCGGGAAGCCGGTCAGCGTGGCCGACAGCCCCTGGGTCGTGGCGCTGGCCAGCCGTGACCGGTTCGGGGGTACGCGGGGCGGGCAGTTCTGCGGGGGAGTCGTCGTGGCTCCGACCCGGGTGGTGACCGCGGCCCACTGCCTGGGCCGCCAGGTGCTGGGCGGCCCGGTCGAATCCGTGCCCGACTTCCGGGTGATCGTCGGGCGTACGGAGCTGACGGCGGCCGGCGGCCGGGAGATCGCCGTGCGCGGGGCCCGGGTGAACCCGGCCTACGATCCGCAGAGCAACGCGGGGGACCTCGCCGTCCTGGAACTGGGCGAGGCCGTGCCGGCCCTCCACGTGCTTCCCATGGCGGAGGCGGGGCATTCCGCGTACGAGGCCGGGACCGAGGCGGCCGTCTACGGCTGGGGCGACACCAGCGGCTTCGGTGACTACGCGTATGCGCTCCGGGCCGCCCGGGTGACGGTGCTGGCGGACGAGGTGTGCGGGCGGGCCTACCCCGGGGACGCGGACGGGCAGTACCGCGCCGAGTCCATGGTGTGCGCGGGGGACAGCGGCGGCGGCCGGGACGCCTGCCAGGGCGACAGCGGCGGACCGCTCGTCGCGCAGGGGCGGCTCATCGGGCTGGTCTCGTGGGGCCGCGGCTGCGGGCGAGCGGACAGCCCGGGGGTGTACACGCGCATCGCTCCCCTCGCCGGCTTCGTGACGGCCCCGGAGACGGGCGCGCAGCCCGGCGGGGTCCAGGACACCGCATGGGAGGCCCGCAGGCGCTCCGTACCGGGTGCAGGGCCCGTACGGGGGCACCGCACGGGCTAGCGACCATACGTACGGCCGCCCGCCCCGAGCGCGGGCGGCCGTGGATGTGAGGACGGGCGGCGCCCCTGGGTCTCAGGGGTGCCGCCCGTCGACCGGCATCGCCGGTCCTGGCTCGTCGGATGCGAGGTGTAGGCCTTGTGTCAGCGGTCCTCGGGTTCGGCATTGGCAGCCGGAGCGGACGTAAGCCGCTCGGTCTCATCCTGTATTTCCGCGGCGATCTTCTTGAGTTCCGGCTCGAACTTGCGACCGTGGTGGGCGCAGAAGAGCAGTTCACCGCCGCTCAGCAGGACGACGCGCAGATATGCCTGGGCGCCGCAACGGTCGCATCGGTCAGCGGCCGTCAGCGGGGTCGCGGGTGTCAGAACAGTAGTCACGTCGCCTCTTCTCTAGCTCGACGAGCTGTCGTACCAGGGTCAACATCCAACCAGGCCGAAAACGTTCCCGCTCGCGGCTTTTCCTCGAAACTTCCTTCCGAAGCTGGCCGGCTGTTGCCGGTTGGCGGCGAAGGAGCCGTATTGCGTTGCTTTACGGTTTCGCGTTGTCAGTCGTGCGCTTGTTGCAGTTCCATCCTCCCCCGGCGTGAGTGCCAGGTTGTTCATGAGGACGTGCCCGAACCCTAAATGGTTCATGCGCGGAAGGGAACGTGATGTTTCCTTCACCCGCCCGGGGGATCGAACGTTCGTGCGGATCTGGACTAGGGTGAGCACCACGCGAGGGTGGCGTTGCATCGGCTCTACCTGGCCTCGGTACCCTTCGAGCGGCAGCCGAGCCACCCCTGCGCCCGACAGGGCCAGAAAAGAAATTCAGCGAGGAGCGAACTGCGTGACCGCCGACACGTCCGTGCCTTCCAGCGCGCTGCTGTCCGGAGCAGACCGGGACGGTTCCAACTACACCGCGCGGCACCTGCTCGTCCTCGAAGGGCTGGAGGCCGTCCGCAAGCGCCCCGGCATGTACATCGGCTCGACCGACAGTCGTGGCCTGATGCACTGCCTGTGGGAGATCATCGACAATTCCGTCGACGAGGCCCTGGGCGGCTACTGCGACCACATCGAGGTCATCCTCCACGAGGACGCATCCGTCGAGGTCCGGGACAACGGCCGCGGCATCCCCGTCGACGTCGAGCCCAAGACCGGCCTGTCCGGCGTCGAGGTCGTCATGACCAAGCTGCACGCCGGCGGCAAGTTCGGCGGCGGCTCGTACGCGGCCTCCGGCGGCCTGCACGGCGTCGGCGCCTCCGTGGTCAACGCCCTCTCGGCCCGGCTCGACGTCGAGGTGGACCGGGGCAGCTCCACCCACGGGGTCAGCTTCCGGCGAGGCGTCCCCGGCATCTTCACCGAGCAGGGCCCCGACAGCCCGTTCGACCCCGCCAACGGCCTGCGCAAGATCAAGCGGATCGCCAAGGGCAAGACCGGCACCCGGATCCGCTACTGGGCCGACCGGCAGATCTTCCTCAAGGACGCCCGGCTCACCCTGGAGACGCTTTACCAGCGCGCCCGCCAGACCGCCTTCCTCGTCCCCGGCCTGACCATCGTCGTGCGTGACGAGCGCGGCATCGACGGCGCCGGCAAGACCGAGGAGACGTTCCGCTTCGACGGCGGCATCAGCGAGTTCTGCGAGTACCTCGCCCAGGACAAGGCCGTCTGCGACGTGCTGCGCCTGAGCGGCACGGGCACCTTCAAGGAGACCGTCCCGGTCCTCGACGACCGCGGCCACATGACGCCCACCGAGGTCACGCGCGAGCTCGGGGTGGACATCGCCCTGCGCTGGGGCACGGGCTACGAGACCAACGTCAAGTCCTTCGTGAACATCATCGCCACCCCCAAGGGCGGCACCCACATCACCGGCTTCGAGCGCTCCGTCGCCAAGACCGTGAACGAGGTGCTGCGCTCGGCGAAGCTGCTGCGCGTCGCCGAGGACGACGTGGTCAAGGACGACGCGATGGAGGGCATGACCGCCGTCGTCACCGTCCGCCTCGCCGAGCCGCAGTTCGAGGGCCAGACCAAGGAGGTGCTCGGCACCTCCGCGGCCACCCGGATCGTCGCCGCCGTGGTCGCCAAGGAGCTCAAGGCCTTCCTGACCTCCACCAAGCGCGACGAGAAGCAGCAGGCCCGCGCGGTGATGGAGAAGATCGTCGCGGCCGCCCGGACCCGGATCGCCGCCCGGCAGCACAAGGAGGCGCAGCGCCGCAAGACCGCGCTGGAGACCTCCTCGCTCCCCGCCAAGCTGGCCGACTGCCGCAGCGACGACGTGGAGCGCAGCGAGCTCTTCATCGTCGAGGGCGACTCGGCCCTCGGTACGGCGAAGCTCGCCCGGAATTCGGAGTTCCAGGCGCTCCTGCCCATCCGCGGCAAGATCCTCAACGTTCAGAAGTCCTCGATCTCGGACATGCTCAAGAACGCCGAGTGCGGGGCGATCATCCAGGTCATAGGAGCCGGCTCGGGCCGGACCTTCGACATCGACGCGGCCCGTTACGGCAAGATCGTGCTGCTCGTCGACGCCGACGTGGACGGCGCGCACATCCGCTGCCTGCTGCTCACGCTCTTCCAGCGGTACATGCGGCCGATGGTCGAGGCGGGCCGGGTCTTCGCGGCCGTGCCGCCGCTGCACCGGATCGAGCTGGTCCAGCCGAAGAAGGGCCAGGACAAGTACGTCTACACGTACTCGGACAACGAGCTGCGCCAGACCCTGCTGGAGTACCAGCGCAAGAACATCCGGTACAAGGACTCGATCCAGCGCTACAAGGGTCTGGGCGAGATGGACGCGGACCAGCTGGCGGAGACCACCATGGACCCCCGCCACCGCACCCTGCGCCGGATCAACATCGGCGACCTGGACTCGGCCGAGCAGGTCTTCGACCTGCTCATGGGCAACGAGGTGGCACCGCGCAAGGAGTTCATCACGAGCTCGGCGGCGACCCTCGACCGCTCGCGCATCGACGCCTGACCCGGCCGGAGCCGACGGCCGGCGGAGCCCGCCGCCAACGGCTCCGAGATGTCCACGGCACACCGGCGCTCCTCCCTCCATCACCTGTTGGAGTGAAGAGCGCCGGTACACCAGTCCGGAAAGCGACTATTGAGCACATCCTTGTGGGCACGCGGCCAATGCGGCAGCGGACAAGGAGAGTTCGGTGGACAAGCACGAAGGTCGTGATGCCGGAACGATCCGGCTGGACGACCCCTGGTACGACGCGCTGGCCGTCGGCTGGGGCGAAGGCGAGGAAACGCTCCCGCCGCGCCCGGCCCCCGGCAACAGCCCCGCGCACGGGGCATCCGACATCTACCTCGAAGTGCAGCGCAGCGCCGCCTTCCAGGAGGTCCGCAGCCGTTACCGCGGGTTCGTCGTCCCCGCGACCGCCGGCTTCTTCCTCTGGTACGTCGCCTACGTGGTCGCCGCCACCGCCGCGCCCGGGGTGATGGCCCGGCCCGTGGTGGGCGCGGTCAACGTGGCCATGCTGGCGGGCCTCGGCCAGTTCCTCACCACCTTCCTGCTCACCTGGGCCTACGCCCGGCACGCGCGACTGCGCCGGGACCGGGCCGCGCTCGACCTGCGCTGGACCGTCTTCGAGCAGGAACGCGACCAGGAGCGGACCCGGGCGAGGGGAGCCGGCCGGTGACCACCGAACACCAGACCCTCGCGCTGATCCTGTTCAGCGTCTTCATCGCGGTGACCCTGGGCATCACCACCTGGGTCAGCCGGAACCGGCACGGGTCGGCCGAGGAGTTCTACGCGGGCGGCCGGTTGTTCTCACCGATGGAGAACGGTTTCGCCATCGCCGGCGACTACATGTCCGCCGCCTCCTTCCTCGGCATCTCCGGTCTGATCGCCCTGTTCGGCTACGACGGCATGCTCTACTCGGTGGGATTCCTCGTCGCCTGGCTGGTGGTGCTGTTCCTGGTCGCCGAACTGGTCCGCAACTGCGGGCGGTTCACCCTCGCCGACGTGGTCGCCGCCCGGATGAGCGAGCGTCCGGTGCGGATCGCGGCCGGCACCTCCTCGGTCGTCGTCTCCGTGCTGTACCTGGTCGCACAGATGGTCGGCGCGGGCAGCCTGGTCGGCCTGCTGCTCGGCAGTTCGAGCGCGACGGCCCGGACCCTGACCGTGATCGGGGTGGGGGCGCTGATGGTGGTCTACGTGTCCTTCGGCGGGATGCGGGCCACCACCTGGATCCAGATCGTGAAGGCCGTCCTCCTGATGGGCGGGGCGATCACGCTGACCGTGCTCGTCCTGCTGCGCTTCCACGGGGACTTCGACCAGCTGCTCACCAGCGCCGCCGACCGCAGCGGGCACGGGTCCAGGTTCCTCGGGCCCGGCCTCAAGTACGGCGGGGACTGGACCGCCCGCGTCGACTTCATGAGCCTCGGCCTCGCGCTGGTCCTCGGGACCGCCGGGCTGCCGCACATCCTGTCGCGCTTCTACACGGTGCCCACCGCGCGGGCGGCGCGCCGCTCGGTCGTGTGGGCGATCGCGCTCATCGGCGGCTTCTACCTGATGACCATCGTGCTCGGTTTCGGGGCGGCGGCGCTGGTGGGCCCGGACGAAGTGCGGGCCTCCAACGCCTCCGGCAACACGGCCGTTCCGCTGCTCGCGGCCTTCCTCGGCGGGGGCGCCGGATCCACCGGCGGCGCGGTGCTGTTCGCGTTGGTGGCGGCCATCGCCTTCGCCACCATCCTGGCCGTGGTGGCCGGCATCACCCTGGCCTCGTCGGCCTCCGTCGCCCACGACCTGTACGCCTCCCTCAAGCGGCGCCGTGCCAGGCAGCGCAGTGAGGTCTCGGTGGCCCGGGTCGCGGCCGTCGGCATCGGGGCGGTGGCGATCGCCCTCGGACTGCTCGCCCAGGACCTCAACGTGGCGTTCCTGGTCGGGCTGGCCTTCGCGGTGGCGGCCTCGGCGAACCTGCCGGTGCTCCTGTACTCGCTCTTCTGGCGCGGCTTCACCACGCGGGGAGCCGTCTGGTCGGTGTACGGGGGCCTGGTCCCGGCGGTGCTGCTGGTCCTGGTCTCGCCGGTGGTCTCGGGCAGCCCGGAATCCCTCTTCCCGGGTGTGGACTTCCAGTACTTCCCGCTGCAGAACCCGGGGATCGTCTCGATCCCGCTCGGGTTCCTGGCGGGCTGGCTGGGCACGGTCACCTCGGGCGAGGAGCCGGACGAGGCCAAGCACGCGCAGACGGAGGTCCGCTCGCTGACCGGCGCCGGAGCGGTCTGAGGGCCCTCAGGCCGGCCCCTCCGAGGGGAGCCAGGTGTAGCGGTGCTCCGGGCGGCCGGTCTCGCCGTAGCGCAGGGCCAGGGTGACCCGGGCGGTGCGTTCGAGCAGTTTCACGTAGCGCTGGGCGGTCTGGCGGCTGATGCCCGCGCGGTCGGCGATCTGCTGGGTGGACAGCGGGCCCTCCGCGGAGCGCAGGACCTGGCGGACCAGTTCCGCGGTGGTCGGGGAATGGCCCTTGGGGAGCTCGTTCGCGGGCCCCGCGGCCGCGAGGGCGGCGAAGATCCGGTCCACCTCGGCCTGTTCGGCCTCGCCGCCCGTCTCCAGGGTGCGGTGCAGGGCCGCGTAGGCCTCCAGCCGGGTGCGCAGCCCGGCGAAGGTGAAGGGTTTGACCAGGTACTGGAGCGCGCCGAGGCGCATCGCGGCCTGCACGGTGGCGAGGTCGCGGGCGGCCGTGACCATGATCACGTCGGTGTGGTGGCCGAGCTGGCGCAGGCGCCGGACCAGGTCCAGGCCGTTCTCGTCGGGGAGGTAGTGGTCCAGGAGGACCAGGTCCACCACCCGCGAGGTGAGGAACTCCAGGGCCTCGGCCGCCGAATGGGCCTGCGCCGTCACCCGGAAACCGGGAACCTTCGCCACGTACGCCGCGTTGATACGGGCAACACGCATGTCGTCGTCGACGACCAATACGTGGATCGGGGACCCGCTCCCCGCTTCGTTCACCATCTCGTGCACCGCCTCGTTCATCGCAGGGCCTCCGGGAGTACGACGGAGAATTCCGCCCCTCCGTCCGCTCCACCGGCCCGGGCGCTGCCGCCCTGCCGCTCCGCGAGGCGGCGTACGAGGGCGAGGCCCAGGCCCCGCTCGCGGTGGGCGCTGGGCTGCTTGGTCGACCAGCCCTCGGTGAAGATCTCCTCGCGGTGCGCGGCGGGTACTCCGGGGCCGCTGTCGCGCACGCGGAGCACGGCGGTACGGCCCTCCGCCCGCAGTTCCACCTCGACCAGGGGCGTCGTCGTACCGACGGCGGCGTCCAGGGCGTTGTCCACGAGGTTGCCCACGATCGTGACGAGGCCGCCCGGGTCCACCAGGCGGTCGGGGAGGAGGGTGGTCTCGGCCAGCCGCAGGGGCACGCCGCGTTCGGCCGCGACGGTCGCCTTGCCCACGAGGAGGGCGGCCAGCAGCGGGTCGTGGACCTTCTCGGTGACCTGTTCGGCGGTCGTGCGGTGCACGTCGGCGACCTCGGTGACGAACTCCACCGCCTCCTCGTGCAGGCCCAGTTCCAGCAGGCCGAGGAGGGTGTGGAGGCGGTTGGCGTGCTCGTGGTCCTGGGCGCGCAGGGCGTCGATGAGGCCCCGGGTGGAGTCCAGTTCGCGGCCCAGGCGTTCCAGCTCGGTGCGGTCGCGCAGGGTGGCGACGGCCCCGCCGTCCTCGGTGGGCATGCGGTTGGCGACCAGCACCCGGGGACCCTGGACGGTGAGCAGGTCCCGGCCGGTGACGCGGCCCGAGAGCACGTCGGCGGTGCGGCCGCCGCCGAGTACGTCGTCCAGTGGGCGACCCGCCACAGTGCCGGCGGAGTCCGGGGCGAGGCCCAGCAGCCGGGCGGCCTCGTCGTTCACGAGCCGGACGCGGCCCTCGCGGTCGAGGGCGATGACGCCCTCACGGATGGAGTGCAGCATCGCCTCGCGTTCGGCGAGCAGGCCGGAGATGTCGGAGAAGGCCAGGTCCCGGGTCTGGCGCTGGATCCGGCGGGAGA
This sequence comes from Streptomyces sp. NPDC046308, assembly GCF_055588065.1. NCBI lineage: Bacteria > Bacillati > Actinomycetota > Actinomycetes > Kitasatosporales > Streptomycetaceae > Streptomyces > Streptomyces sp. NPDC046308. Next base: position 322,976 of record NZ_JBVJFB010000008.1, on the reverse strand, counting down.
GCAGAAAGGCGGCCAGGGCGCCCGCGGCCAGGGCGCCGCCCGCGTAGGCGAGCAGGCCCGGGATGGCGCCGAGCAGCCGGTCCCGGACGCTGTCGTAGGCGATGCCCACCGAGACGGCGCCGATGATCTCGCCGTCGGCGGCGATCAACGGGACCTTGCCGCGCGCGGAGCGCCCCAGGGTGCCGTCGTCGATCTCCATGACCTCGCGGCCCGCCAGCGCGTCGCTCGGGTCGGTGGAGACGGGCAGCCCGATCCGGTCGGCGCTCGGGTGCGAGCGGCGGATGCCGTCCAGGTCGAGGACGACCACGTACTCGGCCCCGGTGGCCCGGCGGATCCGCTCGGCCGAGGACTGGACGGGGCTGTCCGGCGAGGCCCCGGAGTCCAGGAGGCCGGCGGCCAGCGAGGGGTCGGCCGCGGCGCTCTGCGCGATCGCCAGGGCGCGCCGCATGGCCTGGTCGTCGAGCTGAGCGCTGAGCGGCGCCAGGAAGAGTCCGGTCGCCAGGACGGCGACCCCGGCGGCGATGGCCAGCTGGGTCAGCAGGATCTGGGAGGCGGCCCGTCTGGGCAGCCCGAGGCGCCAAGCGCTCACGAGGGGGAACCGCATGGGCAGCAACGGTAGGTCCGGCCCGGCAGGAGGGGAACGCCTGCGCCGAGCTTGTCGGGTTCGCCACTTCTGTCATGTTCGGGCCGTGGCGCGCGGCTCACTGCGGGTGAAGTGGCGTCACGGCATCGGCTGGGGCGGGCGGGGCCCGTGGTACTGCCCGCTCGGCCGCATCCGCAGCGGCCGCTCCTGGTACTCCTCCAGGGCGTGTGCCATCCAGCCCGCCGTACGGGCCACGGCGAAGACCGTCTCCCCGGCCTCCGCGGGCATCCCGCACGACACGGTCAGCACCGCCAGCGCCAGGTCCACATTGGCGTGCAGCCCGCCCTGCCGGGCCATCACCGTGGCCACCTCGCGCGCCGCGCCCAGTGCGGGCGCGGCCTGCTCCAGCCCCTCCAGCCGGGCGAACAGCGCCCGCGCGCGGGGGTCCTCACCCCGGTAGAGGCGGTGTCCGAGCCCGGGGACCCGGCGCCCGGCCCGCAGGTACTCCGCCACCACGGGCGCCGCCCCGCCCTGTTCCAGCACCTCCACCAGCATCCGGTGCGCGAGCCGCCCGGCCGCGCCGTGCAGGGGCCCTTCGAGCGCGCCGAGGCCGGCGGACACCGCCGCGTACGGATGGGCCCGCGCCGAGGCGGCCACCCGTACGGCCAGGGTCGAGGCCGCCAGGTCGTGGTCGACCAGCAGGGCCAGCGCCAGGTCGAGCACGGCCAGGGCGTCCGGGTCCGGATCCTCGGCCGTCAGCCGGGACCACAACTGCCGGGCGATCCGGCCGTCGCCGGCCCACTGGGCCGCGCCCACCGCGGGGAGCGCGCCGACCAGCGTGGGAATCAGGCAGCGCGCGGAGCCGAGTACCGCCTCCTCGGACAGGTCGAAGCGCAGCGGGTCCGCCACCGCGGCGGCGGCCACCGCCACCCGAAGCCGGTCGATGGGGCCGCCGTGGGCCGGCAGCGCGGCCACGGCCCGCCGGGCCGCCGCCAGGGCCTCCGGGGGAGCCGTGAAGCGTGCCCCCCGCGCGACGGCGCCGGTCCAGAGCCACTCGGCGACCTCCTCGTAGCGGTACTCCGAGGCCAGCGCCACGGCGTCCACGCCCCGGAAGTAGTACCGGTCCGGCTCGATGAGGGTGAGTGCCGTACGGATGGAGAGCTCCCCGGCGGGAGCCGCCGCCTCGCGCCGGCTCCGCCGGGCCAGCGCCTCCACTTCGGCCGCGTCGAAGCTGCTGCCCCGCCCGGCCGGGTCGCGGCGGCTGCTGAGCTGGCCCCGGCTGACGTACGCGTACACCGTCGCCGGTTTCACGCCGAGCACCCGCGCCGCCTCTTGTGTGCTGAGCCTGCGCCCGCCGTCCCTCTCGTCGCTCATGACCGACACCCTACAGATGGACGAAAGTATTGATTGAATCAACATTGACAAGGATTCAATCCATCATGGATGGTCGATCCATGAACACCACCGACAGCACCATCGAAGGACCGCGCGGCCTCGCGGGGGTCGTGGTCACCGAAACCGAGCTCGGCGACGTCCGAGGTCGCGAGGGCTTCTACCACTACCGCCAGTACTCCGCCGTCGAGCTCGCCGCCCACCGCGGCTTCGAGGACGTCTGGCACCTGATGTTCCGCGGCACCCTGCCCGCCGACACCGCCGAGCGGGCCGCCTTCGCCGCCGAGACCGCCGCACTGCGCCGACTGCCCGAGGAGGTGCGGGACGCCCTGCCCGGCCTGGCCCGGGCCACCCGGCTCTCCGGCCCGCTCGCCGGACTGCGCACCGCCCTCTCGCTGCTCGGCGCCTCGGCCGGCTTCCGCCCGGTGTACGACCTCGACCCCGCCCGCCGCGCCGCCGACGCGCTGGCCGCCTGCGCCGCCGTACCGACCCTGCTGACCGCCCTGCACCGGCTCGGTCAGGGGCTGGAGCCCGTCGAGCCGCGCGAGGACCTCCCCTACGCCGCCAACTACCTCTACATGCTGACCGGCCGGGAGCCCGGCCCGGTCGAGACCCGCGCCATCGAGCGGTACCTGATATCCACCGTCGACCACGGCTTCAACGCCTCGACCTTCACCGCCCGCGTCATCGCCTCCACCGGTGCCGACGTCGCCGCCTGCCTCACCGGGGCGATCGGCGCCCTCTCCGGCCCGCTGCACGGCGGCGCACCCAGCCGCGCCCTCGACACGCTCGACGCCATCGGCACCGTGGACCGGATCGGGCCGTGGATCCGCGAACGGGTCCTGGCGGGTGACCGGATCATGGGCTTCGGGCACCCCGTCTACCGCACCGAGGACCCCCGCTCGCGCATGCTGCGCGAGATCGCTCTCCAGTTCGGCGGGCCCCTCGTGGACTTCGCCGTCGAGGTCGAGCGGCAGGTCGAGGAGATCCTCGCCGAGCTCAAGCCGGGCCGGGAGCTGCACACCAACGTGGAGTTCTACGCGGGTGTGGTCATGGAGCTGTGCGGGCTGCCGCGCGAGATGTTCACCCCGACCTTCTGCGCGGCCCGCGTGGTCGGCTGGAGCGCGAACATCCTCGAACAAGCCGCGGACTCGAAGATCATCCGCCCTGCCGCCCGGTACAGCGGCCCCACCCCGCCGCAGCCGGTGCCGCTGATCGACTGATCGGCCGGCCGACCGACCGATGACGGGCCGAGCCTGGCTACGATCGACAGGGTGAACAGCAGGCAGCCCATCCCCGTCATCGTCCTCGCCGGATTCCTCGGATCCGGCAAGACCACCGTGCTGAACCACCTCCTCGCCGGCCGCGGGGGCACCCGCATCGGGGTCGTCGTCAACGACTTCGGATCGATCGAGATCGACGCGATGTCGGTGGCCGGACAGGTCGGGGACTCGATGGTCTCGCTCGGCGGCGGCTGCCTGTGCTGCGCCGTCGACGGCAGCGAGCTGGACGCGTACCTGGAGAAGCTCTCCGCCCCCGCCCACCGCATCGACGTGATCGTCATCGAGGCGAGCGGGCTGGCCGAGCCCCAGGAGATGATCCGGATGCTCATGGCCAGCGAGAACCCCGCCATCCGGTACGGCGGGCTGGTGCAGGTCGTGGACGCGGCCGAATTCGACGCGACGCGGGACAGGCATCCGGAGACCGACCGCCACCTCGCCGTCGCGGACCTGGTGGTGCTCAACAAGACCGACCGCGTCGACATCGGCGAACGGGCCCGGATCGAGAGGGAACTCGACGCGCTCTGCGCACCCGGCACCCCGGTCGTGGGCGCCGACCACGGCCGGATCGACCCGGAACTGCTCTTCGACAAGCGCCCCTGGACCGAGACGCGGGGGCAGCTCTCCTTCGAGGACCTCCTCGCGCAGGCCCAGGGCCACGACCACTGCGCCCACGCGCACGCCGCCTACGAGAGCACGGAGTTCCGCTCCGACCAGGCACTCTCCCCGCGTCGGTTCATCGACTTCCTTGACCGGCGGCCGGCCGGGCTCTACCGGATCAAGGGCTTCGTGTGGTTCGGGATCCCCGGCCACGAGGAGAAGTACGAGGTCCACGCGGTCGGCCGGTTCCTCCGCTTCGCCCCGCAGCCCTGGGAGCGGGGCGAAGCCCGGCGGACGCAGCTGGTCCTGATCGGCGCCGGCACCGACGGCCCGGGACTGGTACGGGAGTTGGAGGCGTGTCGCGAGGAGGCACCGCAGCACGCGTCACCCGAGAGCATGTGGGGCGTGCTGCGGTACGTCGCCGAGCCCCGGCCCGCGGCCGGCCCGGAAGCCGGCGCCGATGCCGACGCCGAAGCCGAGAGCGAAGCGGAGCCGGAGTCCGGACTCGGCGTCGAGGCCCGGGCCGCCTGGTGACCTGACCGGGTACACCGGAGGTCCCGTTCAGCCCGCGGGAACCGTCTCGCCCAGGAAGCCGATCAGGAGGTCCGTCACCGCGGCGGGCCGCTCCAGGCTGGGGAGATGGCCGGCCCAGGGCAGTTCGACGTGCCGTGTGTCGTCGAGCAGGCCCGGCAGCCCAGCCGCGATCTCCCGGAAGTCCGCAAGGTCGAGGCCGCCCGAAAGCGCCAGACCGGGGGCCTTGACCGCCGAGAGGTCGATGTCCACGTTCTTCCGCCCGGCCCCCTCGGGGGCGGCCAGTTGCACCTCGAAGGCACGCCGCTGCATCGCACGCACCTCGTCCCGGACCGCTTCCTCGGCTTCCGGGCCCAGGAAGGTGTCCACGTTCAGTTCCACTGCGCCCGCGATGTCACCCGCCTCGATCAGCGCGTCCTCCCGCTCGCCGAACGCGCGGAGCTCATCGCTCGGTTCGTGCCCGGGCAGCCCGGAGCACAACAGGGCCATGGCGGACACCCGGTCCGGACGGCGTGCGGCGATCTCCAAGGCAACGCGTCCGCCGTACGAGGAGGCGATCAGCGCCGCCTGTTCCACGCCGAGGGAGTCCAGCAGGTCCAGTACGTCCTCCGCGTCGTTGTGACGCCGGTCCGGCAAGAGGCTCTGGCCGAAGCCCCGGAAGTCGCACCGCACCACCCGGTATCCGGCATCGACCAGGGCCGGCCACTGCGGGTCCCACATCCTTCGGTCACAAACGGCGGAGTGCAGCAGCACCACCGCAGGGCCATCTCCGGCTGCGTCATGGGCAAGAGTCATGCGCTCGACCCTAAGGGGTGTTGAACACCCTTCAGGCGACCTCGACGCCGTACTCCCGCAGCAGGTCCCCCAGGCCGCCCCGGTAGCCCTTGCCGCCGATCACGAAGTCCCAGTCGCCGTTCGCCCGACGCCGGAACGAGCCGAGCACCAGCGCGGTCTCGCCGGCCCGTCCGTCGGAGACCTCCAGCCGCCCGGCCTCCGCGCCGGACGGCTCGAGGAGCCGGATCCGGGCGTCGGTGAAGCCGGCGAGGTCGGCGTGCGGGTCGACCTCCGGGTCCACGGCGGCCACCAGGACCAGCCGGTCGGCCTCGGGCGGCAGGGAGTCGAAGGAGACCTCCAGGGCGGCCTTGTCGGGCTCTGCGTGCGCGCGGGCCCGTACCGAACCGTCCGGCGTCCGCGGGTTGTTGAAGAACACGAAGTGGTCCTCGCTCAGCACCCGGTTGCCGGTGCAGACGAGCGCGCACACGTCCAGCGCGACCCGGCCCGACCAGGACATGCCGAGCACGTTGTGATCCGCCGGGGGAGCGGGCTCGGCCGTGCGCTGCGAGGCCCGACCACCCCCGAGGCGGCCGCGCAGCCCGTACTGGTGCAGCAGCTCCACGAGTTCGGCCCCGGGAACCAACTCCAGCGGCTTGCCGTTGGCAAAGGTGTAGGACGTCGGCCCGAAGGACGAAGTGGTGACGAGCACCCCCTTGTTCGCCCCTGCATCCTGGACCGTGCCGTAGAGGTCCCGCACAGCCGTGGGCGGCACGGTGTTCCGGTAGCGCTTGACCTGCACCACGATCTGCCCGCCCCGGATCGGTGCCGGGTCCCTCGCCTCGACATCGACGCCGCCGTCGCCGGACCGCTGGGTCGTCACCGCCTCCATGCCCATGGCCCGGAAGAGCTCCGCCACGAGGTTCTCGAAGGCGATCGGGTCCATCTCGAAGAGGTCCGGCTCGTCCTCGTCGCCGCCCGAGTGCCCGCCGTGACTGACGACGCCGCCCACCTCGCCGGGACGACGCCCGGGCCGTACGGCGGCCAACTGGTCCGGGCGGGCCGAAAGCTGCCCGCGCAGGCCCTCCACCAGGCAGTCCACGGCGCTGACCTGCTCCAGCCGCAGCCCGGCGAAGGCGGACCGGGCCGCCGACACCGCGGCGAGTACGATCCGCGCCTCCTGTCCCGTCACCGGATCGTGGTCGTCCACGAAGCCGTTGACCACGACCGACTCCAGTACGCCGAACTCGTCCGCGGCGTACAGATCACGCACCACCAGCAACACGCACTGGGCCAGGAGGTCCCGGTACAGCGCCCGCCGCTGTGTGACCGGGCGGGCCGTCTCCTTGTCCTGGTCCGTACTTTGCACGTAACGCACGGACTTGGCCGCGGGTATCACTGCGTACCCCGGCAGTTCCCAGTCCAGCACCAGCTGGCGCGCACCTGGGTCGTACGCGGCCGCGAGCTGCCTCGGCAGCGACTCGGGCCACGCGGTCGAGGCGTAGAGGGCGGCGGAGAAGTACTCCACCACGGCCGCGGCGTCGCCCGCACGCAGCGCCCCCGCCAGCTCGGTCAGACCGCTGTTGTGCGCCCGGATCCCGGCGAGCTGTTCCGCCGCCCACCGGTCGTACTGCTGTCGGTAAGCGGCCAGCTGCTGCTGACGCTGCGCCTCCGCGGCGTGCGCCGCCTGCCAGGCCTGCGTGTACCGTGCGTGTGCCTCGCGCTCGGCCTGCGCCCGCCGGTTCGAGCCGAGCGTCCAGCCCGTGCTCTGCTGAAACTGGTGCAGCTGCGGCATCGGCACGGGGTGAGCCAGCGTGCCCGGGTTGAAAGGTTCGATCTGCTCGGGCCTGACCAGCCCGGCCATACGGAACGCCGGTGCCCCGCACCCAGCGGCCAGCAGGCCCTGCAGTGCGGCGACTTCCGCCTCGATGCGCTCCGTACGCCGCCGGGCCTCGGCGTCGCGGTACTGCCTGTCGGCGGTGCGCTGGCTCTGCCTCCGGCGTTCCGCCTCGCGCTGCTGGATCTGCTGCGTCTGCTGCATGCGGCGCTGGGCCTCGGCCCAGTCCCCGATCACTCCGCCCGACCGACGACTCATCAGCTCTGTGTTCTCCCGCCCCACCCGACAGTGCCAAGAGGGAAAACACTAGTCGCCATTCGGGTGGTACGTCCCCCGGACGTACCACCCGAATGACCGCGTACCTCCTACAGCGCGGCACCCGCCAGCGCCGCGACCGCCGCGGGCAGCGCCGCTCCCGAGCCGTCCCGGCGCGGGTCCACGGCCGGCAGCTCCGCCGGAGTGCCGTTCGCCGTCGCCGCGCGGACGGGGGTGCCGCCCGCCCAGGCCAGCACGAGCACGTCCTCGCCCTTCAGGAACCGCTGGCAGCGCACACCACCGGTGGCACGGCCCTTGCGCGGGTACTGGTCGAAGGGGGTCAGCTTCCCGGACGTCACCGAGTCGTCCAGCGTGCCGTGCGAGCCCGCCACCGTGAAGACCACGGCGTCCCTGCCGGGGTCGACGGCCGAGAAGTGGATCACCTTGGCGTTCTCGGCGAGCTTGATGCCCGCCATGCCGCCCGCCGGGCGGCCCTGCGGGCGGACCTGGCCCGCCGGGTAGCGCAGCAGCTGGGCGTCGTCGGTGATGAAGACCAGGTCCTCCTCGCCCGTGCGCAGTTCCACCGCGCCGACGATCCGGTCACCGTCCTTGAGGGTGATGACCTCCAGCTCGTCCTTGTTGGCCGGGTAGTCCGGCACGACGCGCTTGACCACGCCCTGCTCGGTGCCCAGCGCCAGGCCCTGCGAGGACTCGTCGAGCGAGGTCAGGCAGATCACCTTCTCGTCCGCCTCCAGCCCGGAAAGGAACTCCGAGACGGGGGCGCCGCCCGCCAGGTTCGGCGCGGCGTGCGTGTCCGGCAGCTGCGGCAGGTCGATCACCGACAGCCGCAGCAGGCGTCCGTACGAGGTGACCGCGCCGACGTCGGCCCGGGCGGTGGCCGCCACCTGCGAGACGATCAGGTCGTGCTTGGCGCGGGGGCCGCCCTCCTCCTCGGGCAGCGGCTCACCGTTCGCCGTGCGCGCCAGCAGGCCCGTCGAGGACAGCAGCACGCGGCACGGGTCGTCGGCGACCTCCAGCGGGACGGCCGCCACGGCGGTGCCCGCCGACTCCAGCAGCACCGTACGGCGCTCGGTGCCGAACTTCTTCGCGACCGACGCCAGTTCCGTGGAGACGAGCTTGCGCAGCTCCGTGTCGGAGTCGAGGATCCCGGTGAGCTCGTCGATCTCGCCGGTCAGCCGGTCGCGCTCGGACTCCAGCTCGATCCGGTCGAAGCGGGTCAGGCGGCGCAGCGGGGTGTCCAGGATGTACTGCGTCTGGATCTCGCTCAGCGAGAAGCGCTCGATGAGCCGCTCCTTCGCCTGCGCCGAGTTGTCGCTGTCCCGGATGATCCGGATGACCTCGTCGATGTCGACCAGGGCCACCAGCAGGCCCTCGACCAGGTGCAGCCGGTCGCGCCGCTTGCCGCGGCGGAACTCGCTGCGCCGCCGGACGACCTCGAAGCGGTGGTCGAGGTAGACCTCCAGCAGCTCCTTGAGGCCCAGCGTCAGCGGCTGTCCGTCGACCAGCGCGACGTTGTTGATGCCGAAGGACTCCTCCATCGGCGTCAGCTTGTAGAGCTGCTCCAGCACGGCCTCCGGGTGGAAGCCGTTCTTGATCTCGATGACCAGGCGCAGACCGTGCGCGCGGTCGGTGAGGTCCTTGACGTCGGCGATGCCCTGGAGCTTCTTCGAGCCGACCAGGTCCTTGATCTTCGCGATGACCTTCTCGGGGCCGACCGTGAACGGCAGTTCCGTGACGACCAGGCCCTTGCGGCGCGCCGTCACGTTCTCCACGGCCACCGTCGCGCGGATCTTGAAGGTGCCGCGGCCGTTCTCGTAGGCGTCCTTGATCCCGGACAGGCCGACGATCCGGCCGCCGGTGGGCAGGTCGGGACCCGGCACGAAGCGCATCAGCGCCTCCAGGTCCGCCTGCGGGTGGCGGATCAGGTGCCGGGCGGCCGCGATGACCTCGCCGAGGTTGTGCGGGGGCATGTTGGTGGCCATGCCGACCGCGATCCCGGACGCGCCGTTGACCAGCAGGTTCGGGTACGCGGCGGGAAGTGCGACGGGCTCCCGCTCCTGGCCGTCGTAGTTGGCGGCGAAGTCGACGGTGTCCTCGTCGATCGACTCCGTCATCAGCGACGTGGCGTCGGCCATCTTGCACTCGGTGTAACGCATCGCGGCCGGCGGGTCGTCGTTGCCGAGCGAGCCGAAGTTGCCGTGGCCGTCGACCAGCGGCAGCCGCATGGAGAAGGGCTGGGCCATGCGGACGAGCGCGTCGTAGATCGAGGCGTCACCGTGGGGGTGGAGCTTGCCCATGACCTCGCCGACGACCCGGGCGCACTTCACGTAGCCGCGGTCGGGCCGCAGCCCCATCTCGTTCATCTGGTAGACGATGCGGCGGTGCACCGGCTTCATGCCGTCCCGGGCGTCGGGCAGGGCGCGGGAGTAGATCACCGAGTACGCGTACTCGAGGAAGGAGCCCTGCATTTCGTCGACGACGTCGATGTCGAGGATCTTCTCCTCGAAATCCTCCGGCGGCGGGGTCTTCGTGCTGCGGCGGGCCATCGCTGCGCGGCTCCTTAACCAAGAATGGGGTGTGCTGGGTGTCTGGCGGGACTGCTGGGGTCTGGCTCGGTTTGGCCGGTCTTGCCGGGTGGGCGGGTGTCCGGACGGGGTACGACGCGGACCATTGTGGCCCGAGGCACCGACAACGCCGACTCCGACCCCGGGGGAGTGACCCGGGAACTTATCCGGCGGCCGACGCGCTTGCATACAGTGGCAGGTCTGACAGAAATCTCTGCATCGCGATCGAAGGGACCACATGCCCATGGGTCACACGGCCACAGCCCAGGCCGGCTCCGGCGGCCTGACAGCGACCGAGCACCGGCTGGCCAACGGCCTGCGCGTGGTGCTGTCGGAGGACCACCTGACCCCGGTCGCCGCGGTCTGCCTCTGGTACGACGTCGGTTCGCGCCATGAAGTCAAGGGGCGTACCGGCCTTGCTCACCTCTTCGAGCACCTGATGTTCCAGGGTTCGGCGAGCGTCCCCGGCAACGGCCACTTCGAGCTGGTCCAGGGAGCCGGCGGCTCCCTCAACGGCACGACCAGCTTCGAGCGCACCAACTACTTCGAGACGATGCCGACCCACCAGCTGGAGCTCGCGCTGTGGCTGGAGGCGGACCGGATGGGGTCCCTGCTGGCCGCCCTGGACGAGGAGTCCATGGAGAACCAGCGCGACGTCGTCAAGAACGAGCGCCGCCAGCGGTACGACAACGTCCCGTACGGCACGGCCTTCGAGAAGCTGACGGCGCTGGCGTACCCCGAGGGCCACCCGTACCACCACACCCCCATCGGCTCCATGGCCGACCTGGACGCCGCCTCCCTGGAGGACGCGCGCACCTTCTTCCGTACGTACTACGCGCCCAACAACGCGGTGCTCTCGGTCGTCGGTGACATCGACCCCGAGCAGACGCTCGCCTGGGTCGAGAAGTACTTCGGCACGATCCCGGCGCACGACGGCAAGCAGCCGCCCCGCGACGGCTCGCTGCCCGACATCATCGGGGAGCAGCTGCGCGAGGAGATCGTCGAGGAGGTTCCGGCGCGAGCGCTGATGGCCGCCTACCGGCTGCCGCACGACGGCACCCGCGAGTGCGACGCCGCCGACGTGGCGCTGACGATCCTGGGCGGCGGGGAGTCCTCGCTGCTGCACAACCGGCTGGTACGCCGTGACCAGAGCGCCGTCGCGGCCGGTTTCGGCATGCTGCGCCTGGCCGGCGCGCCCTCGCTGGGCTGGCTGGACGTCAAGACCTCCAGCGGCGTGGAGATCCCCGCCATCGAGGCGGCCGTGGACGAGGAGCTCGCGCGGTTCGCCGCCGAGGGCCCGACGGCCGAGGAAATGGAGCGGGCCCAGGCGCAGCTGGAGCGCGAGTGGCTGGACCGGCTGAGCACGGTGGCCGGCCGCGCCGACGAGCTGTGCCGCTTCGCGGTGCTCTTCGGCGACCCGCAGCTGGCGCTGACCGCCGTCCAGCGCGTCCTCGACGTCACCGCCGAGGAGGTGCAGGCCGTGGCCGCGGCCCGACTGCGCCCGGACAACCGCGCGGTGCTCGTCTACGAGCCGATCGCGGCAGACGACGACGAGAACGACGAGTCCGACGAGAACGAGGGGGCGGAGCAGTGAGCGACACCGCAGCCGTCACGATGACCTTCCACCCGCGCCCGCAGGCCGGCGAGCCGCAGCCGTGGGCCTTCCCGGCCCCCGACCGCGGACAGCTGTCCAACGGGCTGACCCTGCTGCGCTGCCACCGGCCGGGCCAGCAGGTGATCGCCGTCGAGGTCAATCTCGCCGCCCCGCTGGACGCCGAGCCCGAGGGCCTGGACGGCGTGGCGACCATCATGGCGCGGGCGCTCTCCGAGGGCACCGACAAGCACTCCGCCGAGGAGTTCGCGGCCGAGCTGGAGCGCTGCGGCGCGACCCTCGACGCGCACGCCGACCACCCGGGCATCCGGGTCTCCCTGGAGGTCCCGGCCTCCCGGCTGGCCAAGGCGCTGGGCCTGCTCGCCGAGGCGCTGCGCGCCCCCGCCTTCGCCGACGCCGAGGTGGACCGCCTGGTGCGCAACCGGCTCGACGAGATCCCGCACGAGCTGGCCAACCCCCAGCGCCGGGCCGCCAAGGAGCTCTCCAAGGAGCTGTTCCCGGCGTCCCTGCGGATGTCCCGGCCGCGCCAGGGCACCGAGGAGACCGTCGCCCGGATCGACTCCGCCGCCGTACGCGCCTTCTACGAGGCCCACGTACGCCCCGCCACCGCCACCGCGGTGGTCGTCGGCGACCTGACCGGCATCGACCTGGACGCCGTGCTGGCGGACACCCTGGGGGCGTGGACGGGCAACACCGCCGCGGCCCTGCCGGTGCCGCCGGTGACCGCCGACGACACCGGCCGCGTGGTCATCGTGGACCGGCCCGGCGCGGTCCAGACGCAGCTGCTGATCGGCCGGATCGGGCCGGACCGCCACGACCAGGTCTGGGCGGCCCAGGTGCTGGGCACGTACTGCCTGGGCGGGACCCTCACCTCCCGCCTGGACAAGGTGCTGCGCGAGGAGAAGGGGTACACCTACGGCGTGCGCGCCTTCGGCCAGGTGCTGCGCTCCACCGCGGACGGCAAGGGCGCCTCGATGCTGGCCATCAGCGGCTCGGTGGACACCCCGAACACCGGTCCGGCGCTGGAGGACCTCTGGAAGGTGCTGCGCACCCTCGCGGAGGACGGTCTGACCGACGCCGAACGCGACGTGGCGGTACAGAACTTGGTGGGCGTGGCCCCGCTGAAGTTCGAGACGGCGGCCTCGGTCGCCGGCACCCTTGCCGACCAGGTCGAGCAGGAGCTGCCGGACGACTACCAGGCGCAGTTGTACGCCCGGCTGGCCGAGACGGGCACCGTGGAGGCGACTTCGGCCGCCGTGAAGGCCTTCCCGGCGGACCGCCTGGTCACGATCCTGGTGGGCGACGCGGCAGTGATCGAGGAGCCGGTGCGCGCCCTCGGGATCGGGGACGTCTCCGTCGTCACCAACTGACCTGTCGGTGACGGCCGGCTGACGGTCGACCGACGGAACGCGCAGGGGCTCTGGCGGGCATATCCGTCGGAGCCCCTTTTGTCCGTTTGGTGGCTAGGTTGCTCGTATGGGGTGTGGCGTACGCAACAAAAAGGCGCGTCTGTTTGGCGATTGACTGATGATCCGCCTAGCGTCGGCCGTGCTGTCCGTCAGTTGTGCCCGCCGCACCCGCGGCACCGGACAGCGATCGCCGAGTCCCCGTCAGGCGCGAGCCTGGGGAGCCGGGGACCCACATGAGTCCCTGGGGTGAATCGGACCCCCTCGCAAGAGGAGGCCCGTAGGAGACCTTCCTGCTCCGAACCCGTCAGCTAACCCGGTAGGCGAGAAGGAAGGAAAGGATCAAACCCTTCATGGCGTTTGGCAGTCGTCCCGCTGGTACCGGTAAGCACCGTGGCTCCAGCCGTCTGAGCAAGAAGACCGCCGGTTACGCCGGTATCGCCGCGATCGCCACCACGGGTGTCGTCGGCTCCCTCGCCGCCCCGGCCTTCGCCGCGGACAATCACAGCAGCTCCGCCCCGGAGAACGGGCTGGGTGCCGTGGTCGTCGCCGAGGACCTCACGGGTGACATCGCCGACCAGGCCGATTCCCAGCAGCGCGCCGCCGAGCACGCCGCCGCCAAGGCGCAGGCGGAGGCGGAGGCCAAGCAGAAGGCCGCCGAGGCCAAGCGCCTCGCCGAGGCCAAGGCGAAGGCCGAGCGCGACGCCGCCGAGCGGGCGGCCCGCGAGGAGGAGCGCAAGCGCCTCAACACCTTCGTCGCCCCGGTCGACGGCTCGTACGTCAGCACCCAGTACCACGCGGGCGGCGGCATGTGGTCCTCCGGCAGCCACACCGGCATCGACTTCCACGCGGCCTCCGGCACCTCGGTCCACGCGGTGGGCTTCGGCACCGTCGTCGAGGCCGGCTGGGGCGGCGCGTACGGCAATAACGTCGTCATCAAGCACAACGACGGCACCTACACCCAGTACGGGCACATGACCTCGCTGAACGTCTCCGTCGGCGAGCAGGTCACCCCGGGTCAGCAGATCGGCCTGTCGGGCTCCACCGGCAACTCCAGCGGCCCGCACCTGCACTTCGAGGCCCGCACGGGCTCGCAGTACGGCTCGGACATCGACCCGATCGCGTACCTGCGTTCGCACGGCGTCAGCCTCTGACCCCGTCCCGCACCTTTTCCGAAGGCCCCGGCTCCCCGAGCCGGGGCCTTCGTGTTGCGTCTCTGTGCAAATGTTTCGCATTTTCGGCCGCTCTCGGAAATTATCGTGTGTTGCAATAGAGTCGCAGCACGCGCATGTGCGTGCGATGGGGCTGGCAGTCGGAAATAGGCGGAGGTTCGGTCTTGCGTATTCCTGCGCACGCGGTATGCACGGCAATCCGCGACGACATCGTCTCCGGGGTGTTCGAGCCGGGCAGCCGGCTGACCGAGGAGGTGCTGGCCCGCCGGTACGGAGTCTCGCGCGTCCCGGTCCGCGAGGCGCTGCGGACCCTGGAGTCCGAGGGCTTCGTGACCACCCGGCGCCACGCGGGGGCCTGCGTGGCCGAGCCGACCGAGCAGGAGGCCGCGGACCTCCTGGAGGTGCGGATGCTCCTGGAGCCCCTGGCGGCCGCCCGGGCCGCCCGGCGGCGCACCGAGGCCCACCTCAAGGTGCTGCGCGGACTGGTCAGGCTGGGCCAGGAACGGGCCAGGCGGGGTCAGGGGGAGGATCTGCGGTCCCTGGGCGGCTGGTTCCACGAGACGCTCGCCCAGGCCTCCGGCAGCCCCGGGCTGATCGCGCTGCTCACGCAGATGCGGCACAAGGTGGCGTGGATGTACGTGGTGGAGGCGCCGGCGCGGCCGGTGGAGTCCTGGGCGGAGCACGGGGCGATCGTGGACGCGGTGGCGCGCGGCGACGCGGAGCGGGCGCGGGCGCTGACCGTGGTCCACGCCGACCGGGCGGCCGGGGCGCACCGGCTGCGGCTCCGTCCGGCGGTGAGCACTTCGCAACCTGCCGTAAACATGTCGAGCGGCCGGCATTAACAGGAGCCGTATACAAAGGTGGCGTCGCGCTAATTCGCCCTGCAGGGGTGGGGTGAATTGTGGCGTGAATTCACCCTGCCGCTGCCCGGTGAATTCGGTGGAGCTGAATTCCGGGGCGCCGGGATGCGGGCCGGGCTGTTTTCCCGCCCGCGGGGCTCGGATTCCCGCGCGCACGACGAAGCCGCGGCCCCCGGTCCTGCGGGGGCCGCGGCTTCGTCGTGCGCGCGGTGCGTGCGGGATCGAACCCGAAAGGTCAGACGGTCTCGGGGAGCTCCTCGAGACCCTCGGCGACCAGCTTCGCGAGGCGGTCCAGCGCGGCGTCCGCGCCCTCGGCGTCGGAGGCGAGGACGATCTCCTCGCCGCCCTGGGCGCCCAGACCCAGAACCGCCAGCATGGAGGCGGCGTTGACGGGGTCGCCGCCGGCCTTCGCGATGGTCACCGGGACGCCGGAAGCGGTCGTCGCACGGACGAAGATCGAGGCGGGACGAGCGTGCAGGCCCTCGGCCCAGCCGACGTTGACGCGGCGCTCTGCCATGGTGATGCCCTTCAGGTTCTTACGGTTGTCTAGACCAGTCTCTCACGACGCCCCGAATGCTCCGACCGGCCTTCGGCCCGGATCTGCCGCCGTTCGACCTTCCCCAGCTTGCACTCATTCGTCCCGGGTTGCCGCATGCGCCGCGCGGGGGCTGCACCGCCCCTCCCGGCCTTAAGGTGGCCCCATGACCATCGAGTCGGACCCCTCGTACCCGGCCCACTGGGAAGCCGACGTCGTCCTCCGTGACGGCGGCACCGCCCGGATCAGGCCCATCACCACCGAGGACGCGGGCCGGCTCGTCAGCTTCTACGAGCAGGTCTCCGACGAGTCGAAGTACTACCGCTTCTTCGCGCCCTACCCCCGGCTCTCCGACCGTGACGTGCGCCGCTTCACGCACCACGACTACGTGGACCGGGTCGGCCTCGCCGCGACCATCGGCGGGGAGTTCATCGGCACCGTCCGCTACGACCGCATCGGCCCCGACGGCCGGCCCGCCTCCGCGCCCGCCGACGAGGCCGAGGTCGCCTTCCTCGTCCAGGACGCCCACCAGGGCCGCGGGGTCGCCTCCGCCCTCCTCGAACACATCGGAGCGGTGGCCAGGGAGCGCGGCATCCGCCGGTTCGCCGCCGAGGTGCTGCCCGCCAACACCAAGATGATCAAGGTGTTCACGGACGTCGGCTACCAGCAGAAGCGCAGCTTCGAGGACGGCTCGGTCCACCTCACCCTCGACCTCGAACCGACCGCCGAGTCCCTCGCCGTGCAGCGCGCCCGCGAGCAGCGCGCCGAGGCCCGCTCGGTGCAGCGGCTGCTGGCCCCCGGCTCGGTCGCCGTCATCGGGGTCAGCCGCTCCGGCGCCGGCGTGGGTGCGGCCGCGCTCCGCAACCTGCGCGACAGCGGTTTCCGCGGCCACCTCTACGCCGTCAACGAGGCCGTGACGCGCGATCTGCTCGACGGCGTACGGGCCTACCGCGGCATCGGGGCCATCGGCGCCCCCGTCGACCTCGCCGTGATCGCCGTACCCGCCGAGCGGGTTCCCGACGTCGTGGCCGCCTGCGGCGAGCACGGGGTGCAGGGCCTCGTCGTCCTGTCCGCCGGGTACGGGGAGAGCGGCTCGGAAGGACTCGCCCGCCAGCGCGAACTGGTGCGGCAGGTGCGCTCGTACGGGATGCGGCTGATCGGACCGAACGCCTACGGGGTGATCAACACGGCGCCGGAGGTGGAGCTCAACGCCTCGCTGACGCCCGCGCCCATGCCGATGCGGGGCCGGATCGGCCTGTTCACGCAGTCCGGGGCGATCGGCATCGCCCTGCTCTCCGCGCTGCTGCGGCGCGGCGAGGGACTGTCCTCCTTCGTCTCCGCGGGCAACCGCGCCGACGTCTCCGGCAACGACATCCTCCAGTACTGGTACGACGACGAGGCCACCGACGTCGCCCTGCTGTACCTCGAAACCCTGGGCAACCCGCGGAAGTTCACCCGCCTCGCCCGCCGGACGGCCGCGGTCAAGCCGGTCGTCGTCGCCAAGGGCGGCCGCCACACCCCGGCCGGACACGTCGTCCCCGACACCAGGCTGCCCGAGGCGACCGTCTCCGCCCTGCTGAGGCAGGCCGGCGTCATCCGGGTCGACACGGTCACGGAACTGGTCGACGTCGGCCTCCTGCTGGCCGCACAGCCGCTGCCCGCCGGGCCGCGGGTCGCCATCCTCGGAAACTCCGAGTCCCTCGGGGTCCTCACCTACGACGCCTGCCTCGCCCAAGGCCTGCGGCCGCTGCCGCCGCTGGACCTGACCACGGCGGCCGCGCCGGCCGACTTCCGGGCCGCGCTGGCCGCCGCCCTCGCCTCCGACGACTGCGACGCGGTCGTGGTCACGGCCATTCCCTGGGTGAGCGAGCACGCACTGGCCGACGACCTGGCCGACGCACTGCGGGAGGCCGTGGCCGAGGTGCCGGGCAAGCCCGTGGCGGTGGTGCACGTGGAGCTCGGCGCGCTCGTCGAAGCCCTGTCCGCCGCGCGGGGCCTGCCCGACCCCGCCCCCGTCGCGGACGCCGCGCCGCACAAGCCGGCGGGGCCGATCGCCGCCGGCCCGGCGTCCGAGGACCGGATCCCCAGCTATCCCGCCGCCGAGCGGGCCGTACGGGCCCTCGCCGAAGCCGTCCGGTACGGGCAGTGGCGCCGAGGCCTCGCCGAGGGCGGGCACGTCCCCGAGTTCGAGGACGTGGACGAGGCCGGGGCGGCCGCCCAGCTGGCCGGGCTGCTGGCCGGCGTCGAGGACGCAGCGGTGCTGACCCTGGCGGAATGGGACGCCCGCGAGCTGCTCGCCCGGTACGGGATCACCGTCCGCTCCGCCCTGCCCGCCCCCAGCGCCGACGCGGCGGTCCGGGCCGCCGGGATCCTGGGCTACCCGGTGGCCCTCAAGACCACCGCCCCGC
This sequence comes from Streptomyces sp. NPDC046308, assembly GCF_055588065.1. Taxonomy (NCBI): domain Bacteria; kingdom Bacillati; phylum Actinomycetota; class Actinomycetes; order Kitasatosporales; family Streptomycetaceae; genus Streptomyces; species Streptomyces sp. NPDC046308. Next base: position 305,149 of record NZ_JBVJFB010000008.1, on the reverse strand, counting down.
ACCTGCGCCACCGCGCCGACCTGGGCGGCGTACGCCTCGACCTCACGAACGAGGCCGGTCTGCGTCGCTCGTACGAGGAGCTCACCGACCTGCTCGGCAAGCCGGCCGAGCTCCAGCCGGTGGTCCAGGCCATGGTGCCGCGCGGGGTCGACACCGTCGTCCGCTCCGTCATCGACCCGGCCGCGGGCGCCGTCCTCTCCTTCGGGCTCGCCGGCGTCGCCTCCGAGCTGCTCGGCGACACCGCGCACCGACTGGTTCCGGTCACCGACCGGGACGCCGCCGGACTCATCCGTTCCATCCGGGCCGCACCCCTCCTCTTCGGCTGGCGCGGCAGCGACCCCGTGGACACCCCCGCCCTGGAGGAACTGCTCCTGCGGCTGTCGCGCCTGGTGGACGACCACCCCGAGGTGATCGGGGTCTCCCTGGAGCCCGTCGTGGTCGCGGCCGAGGGCCTCTCGGTGCTCAGCGCCACCGTCCGCGTCGCGCACCCGCCCGCCCGCGGCGACCTCGGCCCGCGCACCCTCCCCAGTTACTGAGCGCGTACGGCGCGGCCTGGGGGCCCCGTACGGGCCTTAGGATGGACCTCATGGCGAAATCCGGTACGACGACCCAGGGGCTGCGCACGGCGATCGAGCGCAGCGGCTACTACCCGGCCCTCGTGGCCGAGGCCGTGGAGGCCGCGGTGGGCGGCGAGCCGATCTCGTCGTACCTGGTCCACCAGGAGACGACCTTCGACTCCAACGAGGTGCGCCGCCACGTCACCGTGCTGGTCCTCACCGGCAACCGCTTCATCGTGAGCCACACCGACGAGCAGGCCGCCGACGCGGGGTCCCCGTCCCCGTACGCGACCACCTCCACCGAGTCGGTCAAGCTGTCCAGCATCTCCTCCGTGGTGCTGAGCCGTGTCGTCGCCAACCCGGAGTCCTACACCCCGGGCACCCTGCCCCGCGAGGTCGTCCTGACCATCGGCTGGGGCGCGGTCTCGCGGATCGACCTGGAGCCGGCCGCCTGCGGCGACCCGAACTGCGACTCCGACCACGGCTACACCGGCAACTCCACCGCCGACGACCTCAGCCTGCGGGTCAGCGAGGCCGGCGACGGCCCCGAGGCGGTGCGCCAGACCCTGGTCTTCGCACAGGCGCTCAGCGAGGCCACAGCGGCCACGTCCTCCACCCCCGCCCGCTGATGGCGTACTCCGCGGCGCAGGAGTGGCCGGAGCCGGAGCTGCTGGACCTGGCCGGTGCCCCCGTCCCGGAGTACGGCACCGGATCCCTCGCCGACCTGCTGCCCACGCTCGCGGCCGGGCAGGGCGTCCCCGGTTTCACCGCCGCCATCGCCGAGCTCACCCCGGCCGACCGGAACTGCGTGTTCCTGGTCGACGGGATGGGCTGGGAGCAGATCAAGGCCCACCCGGACGAGGCCCCGTACCTCACCTCCCTCCTCGGCAGCTCGCGCGGCGGCACCGGCCGCCCGATCACCGCGGGCTTCCCGGCGACCACCGCCACCTCGCTGGCCTCCGTCGGCACCGGCCTGCCGCCCGCCCGGCACGGTCTGCCCGGCTACGCCGTGCGCAACCCCGCCACCGGCGAGCTGATGAACCAGCTCCGCTGGCACCCGTGGACCTCGCCCAAGCCGTGGCAGCCGTACCCGACGGTCTTCCAGCTGGCCGACAAGGCCGGTGTGGCGACCGCCCAGGTGTCCTCGCCCACCTTCCAGACCACCCCGCTCACGAAGGTCGCGCTGAGCGGCGGCACCTTCCTCGGCCGGATGACCGGCGAGGAGCGGATGGACCTGGCGGCCGACCGCCTCGCGGCCGGTGACCGCTCACTCGTGTACACGTACTACAGCGAGCTCGACGGGGCCGGCCACCGCCACGGCGTGGACTCCGACGCCTGGCGCGGCCAGCTGATGCTCGTCGACCGGCTCGTGCAGCGCCTCGCCGAGCAGCTGCCGCCGCGCACAGCGCTGTACGTGACCGCGGACCACGGCATGGTCGACGTCCCCTTCGACGAGGACGCGCGGATCGACTTCGACGAGGACTGGGAACTCGGCGCCGGCGTGGCACTGCTGGGTGGCGAGGGCCGCGCCCGGCACGTGTACGCGGTGCCGGGCGCGCAGAACGACGTACTGACCGTGTGGCGCGAGGTGCTGGGCGACCGGTTCTGGATCGCGAGCCGCGAAGAGGCCCTGGAACTGGGCTGGTTCGGCGCTCCGGGGGAGTGCGACGAGCGCGTGCTGGGCCGCATCGGCGACGTGGTCGCGGCAGCCCAGGCCGATGTCGCGATCACGGCTTCGCGCAACGAGCCGAACGAGTCCGCGCTCGTCGGCATGCACGGCTCCATGACGGCGGCGGAGCAGCTGGTCCCGCTGCTGGAGATCCGCTCCTGACCCTTCGCTCCCGTCCGTCCCCTCCCTTCCCCTCCTCCCGCACCGCCCACCTCCGACCCGAAAGGTCCCGTACTTCCCATGCCCGAGCTGGTGTTCTTCTCCGGAACGATGGACTGCGGAAAGAGCACGCTGGCTCTCCAGATCGCCCACAACCGCGACGCGCGGGGGCTGCAGGGCGTGATCTTCACCCGCGACGACCGGGCGGGCGAGGGCAAGCTGTCGTCCCGGCTGGGCCTGGTGACGGAGGCGGTCGAGGCGCCGGAGGGCATGGACCTGTACGCGTACCTGGTCGCGCAGCTCTCCCAGGGCGGCAAGGCCGACTACGTGATCGTGGACGAGGCCCAGTTCCTGGCCCCCGAGCAGATCGACCAGCTCGCCCGCATCGTCGACGACCTGGACATGGACGTCTTCGCCTTCGGCATCACGACGGACTTCCGCACGAAGCTCTTCCCGGGTTCGCAGCGCCTGATCGAGCTGGCGGACCGGATCGAGCAGCTCCAGGTCGAGGCGCTGTGCTGGTGCGGGGCCCGCGCGACCCACAACGCCCGGACGATAGACGGTGAGATGGTCGTCGAGGGCGCCCAGGTCGTCGTCGGCGACGTGAACCGGCCGGCGGGGGAGATCGGCTACGAGGTCCTCTGCCGCCGTCACCACCGCCGTCGCATGACCTCGGCCGCCGCCCACGCGGGCGCCCTCTCCCCGGATGTCCTCCCCGTCAACCCCGCCTAGCCTCGGGGCCGGACGAGCGTGAAGGTCGCGCCCTCCGGGTCCGCGACCGTGGCCTGGCGGCCGCGCGGGCCCTCGCGGGGCGGGTCGATGACGCGGCCGCCGAGGTCGGCGACGCGGGCCGCGGCCGCGTCGGGGTCCGCCACCTCGAAGTACGCCATCCAGTGCGGGCCGCGGTCGTGCGGCAGCGAGCGGCCCACGCCGTGCACCGCGGCCACCGGCCGGCCCTCCAGATTGAGGGTCAGGTAGTCGAAGTCCTCGGAGGCCGTGCCGTGCGTCAGCGCCTCGTGGCCGAAGACGTGCTCGTAGAACTTCCCGACCGTCGAGGTGTCCTGGGTGACCAGCTCGTTCCAGACGGGTGTGCCCGGTCCGGCGGGCAGCCCGGTGCCCATGCGGCTCTGCGCCTGCCACAGCCCGAAGATCGCGCCGAGCGGGTCGGAACAGATCGCCACCCGCCCCGCGATGCCCGCGTCCAGCGGGCCCACCGCGACCGTGCCGCCGCACGAACGCACCGACTCGGCGGTCGCGTCGGCGTCGTCCGTGGCGAGGTACGTCGTCCAGGCCACCGGAAGATGCCGGTCGGGCGGCATCTCGCCGATCCCGGCCACCTCCCGGCCGTTCAGCACGGCGCGTACGTACGGGCCGAGCTGCTCGGGTCCCGGTACGTACTCCCATCCGAACAGGTCGGCGTAGAAGTCCTCGGTGGTCCCGAGCCCGTGCACCATGAGGCTCACCCAGCACGGGGTACCGGGCGTGCGCCGGGTTGCTTCCGCTGCCTCGGTCATGTCAGCCGTCTCCTCCGTCGCGCCGCTTACCGGTGCTGATGCTTCCACTCCGGAGGACCCGGCGCGCCCCGACCGCGCCGCATCGCGGGGTGCCGGCACGGAGTTGACCGGATCGGTGCGCCCCGCCGATGACGGGGTTGTCACGCCGGTTCCGGGTGGGGAGGAAGATGGCCGGCATGACTGCGAAACGTGTGATCCTCTCCGCCGCCGAACTGAGGAACGAACTGGCGGGGCCCCGGCCGCCGGTGCTGCTGGACGTCCGCTGGCAGCTCGGCGGCCCCGACCAGCGGCCCGCCTACGAGGAAGGACACCTGCCCGGCGCGGTGTACGTCGACCTCGACCGCGAACTGGCGGGTCCGCCCGGGGCCGGCGGGCGGCACCCGCTGCCCGACCCGGAGGCCTTCGGGGCGGTGATGCGCCGGGCCGGCGTCTCGGCGGACGTGCCGGTCGTCGTGTACGACGGCGGCCAGGGCTGGGCGGCCGCCCGGGCGTGGTGGCTGCTGCGCTGGACGGGTCACCCGAACGTGCGGGTCCTGGACGGCGGATTGGACGCGTGGACGGCGGCCGGAGGCGCAGTGACGGCCGACCGGGTGACTCCCGAGGAGGGCGATTTCAAGCCAACACCGGGGGCGGTGGGGCTGCTGGACGCGGACGCGGCGGCCGTACGGGCGCGCGAAGGGGTACTCCTCGACGCCCGGGCGGGGGAGCGCTACCGGGGCGAGGTCGAGCCGATCGACCCGGTCGGCGGCCACATCCCGGGCGCGCTGTCGGCGCCGACCACGGAGAACGTGGGCGAGGACGGGCGCTTCCTGCCCGCGGACGAGCTGCGGGCCCGGTTCGAGGGGCTCGGCGCCTCCGGGGGCGGCCCGGTGGGCGTGTACTGCGGCTCGGGCGTCTCCGGAGCCCACGAGGTCCTCGCGCTGGAGGTGGCCGGCATCGCCTCCGACCTCTACGCGGGCAGCTGGTCGGAGTGGTCCTCGGACCCCGCCCGTCCGGTGGCCACGGGCCCCGACCCCCAGTAGCGGGGCCCGCAGCGGGGCGAACCGCCGCCGGGCCGACCCGGCGGCGGTGCTACTCCTGCTTCTTGCGGCGGGTGCCGAAGACGATCTCGTCCCAGCTCGGCACCGCCGCGCGCCGCCCGGGGCGGACCCCGTCGGCCTCCGCCTGGCGGTCGGTGGTGCCGGTCAGGCGGTCGCGGTGGCCCGCCACCGTGCGGGGCATCAGGACGTCGGCGTACGCGGAGCCCGCGCCCGCGGAGGCGGCCGGGGCCGGCGGCTCTTCCGCTTCCGGTTCCGTCGCCGGGGGGTCGGTGCGCTCGGGGACCACCATGTCGCCGCGGAAGCTCGGTACGGCCTCCAGCAGGCTCGTCAGGGTGTCCCGCTCCTCCTCCGGGTCCGGCGCGGGCGCCGGCCTGTTGTCCGGCCGCTCCAGCTGCCGGTCCAGGGCACGGTCCAGCGGACGGTCGCGGGGCAGCCGCGCGATCCTCGGCACGAAGGGGAAGCTCGGCTCCGGCGTCGCCGGCAGGTCCTCGGACTCGCCGATCAGGGAACGGGCCTCGTCGTCCACGGCCACGACCAGCCGGCGGGGCGGGTCGTAGGTCCAGCTCGCCGAGTGCGGCTCGCCCGCGACCCGGTAGACGAGGAGGACCTCCCAGGTGCCGTCGTCGCGGCGCCAGGAGTCCCACTGCACGGATTCCTTCTCGGCCCCGCGCAGGGTCAGCCGCTCCTGCACGGCCTCGCCGAGCTGCGGCCCGGTGTTCTCGCCCGGACGGCGCACGGGGGTCTTGCGGGCCCGCTCGGCCATGAAGGCGCGCTCGGCGAGCACGGGGCCCTCGAAGCGGCGTACGCGGTCGACGGGGATGCCGGCGAGTTGAGCGACCTCCTCCGCGGAGGCACCGGCCCGTATGCGGGCCTGGATGTCGCGGGGGCGGAGGTGGCTCTCGACCTCGATCTCGATCTGGTTCAGGCGCGCGCGGTCGTTGCGCACGGCGGCCCGCAGCCGTTCGTCGATCGGAAGCGTGTACTCCGTGCTGTCCCCAGCCTTGAGCACCAGTCGTGTGCCGTCATTTGAGACGGCCACGACACGCAGTTCGGGCATGGGGACCTCCCGGGTGGTGCCTGCCGACGTCACGTGCGTCGCTGCTTCCGCTAGTCGAGTGTGGCCTGCCCGGGTGCAGCCTGCCACAACCTTGCCGAGTTAAACCGGCGTGTCGGGCATGCGCCCTTGATCGCCGTTATGGCACGGTTACCTGTTGGGCACGCACAGTGACCGAACGGTTACTGTGCGCAGCAGGAGCCCGTGCAATACCGCGGCATCACCGGTCTTGAGTGCCGTTCTCCATCAGTCGGCCCCCTCTCCCGAGTCCGGACATCCGAAAGGAAGGACGGCCCCAGGGCTCGCCACAGTACTCCATTCGGGCCACCTGGGTGGACCGCCGCGCCGCCGAACTTTCCCCGGACGGCGGGAGTTGGGCTGCCCTCCTTCGGGTCCCACCTGCACCCGGCGTCCGATTTCGGGTGTCCTGCTTCACAGAATCACCCGAAACGGAACTATCCGCTTCGCTCAGCGGTCAGTAACTGCTGGAAGAGGAGAAGCGTGAGAGGCGGGACACACACGGGATGCCGACGGGTCGCAAGAGGACGCAGGACACCGAGGACGCACCGGAGGAGAAGCAGCTCGACCTGAGCGCGGCCCAGGTCGCGGGCTCCTCCCTCGCCACTGTCGCGGCGGCCCTGCTCGCCTCGAAGCTGGGCGTCTACGGGACCATCCTCGGGGCCGGCGTGGTCAGCGTCGTCGCCACCGCCGGCGGGCCCGTCATCCAGCACTTCTTCCGGCGCACCGGCGACCAGCTGCGCGAGAGCACCCGGACCGGGACCCGCCGGGTGCCGCCGCCCCGTGAGGAGCGGCGGCAGGACGGTGCCCTGACGGCGCCGCACACGAGCGGGCCCGCCGGGGAGTTCGGCGGGGAGTTCGGCGAGGCCACCGTGCACGGCACCCGGATACGGGGCTGGAAACGCACCGCGGTGGCCTCCGCCGCCGCCTTCGTCCTCGCCATCGGCGGCCTCGGCACCTACGAGGCGATGGCCGGCACCTCCGTCAGCAGCGGCGGCGGCACGCTCTTCTCGGGGGGCACCCGCAAGGCCGGTGAGCACCGGCCCCCGGCCCCCGGGGAAGACCCGGCGGGCGACGGGAAGGGCGGCAGGACCCCCGGCCCGGGGGCCACTCCCGACTCCTCGCCCACGCCCGGCGGCCCGAGCACGGGCCACGACGCGAGCGGCAGTCCACGCCCCGAGCCCGACGCCTCCGGATCGGGGGACCCGACACCCGGCCCCTCCCCCTCGGAGCGGACGCCCACCCCGACGCCCACCCCGACCCACGCGCCCCCCACCCCGCCGCCGAACCCCGACGCGTCGACACCGGCGGCGCGGCAGAGCGCTCCATGACGGGCTGCACACCACGTGCCGCCGGGCGGTGCCGAGTGGCGCTCGGGGCGGACCTCAGTCGCCCAGGACGCGCCGCAGGTAGTCGTTGCCGAAGACCCGGTCCGGGTCGAGCCGGTCCCGCAGCGCGGTGAACTCGCCGAACCGCGGATAGACCTGCGCGAAGTACTCCGCGTCCCGCGTGTGCACCTTGCCCCAGTGCGGCCGGCCGCCGTGCGCGGTGAAGATGCGCTCGGCCGCTGTGAAGTAGGCCTGGTACGGGGTGCCCTTGTACATGTGGACCGCGACGTACGCCGTCTCGCGCCCCGAGGCCGTCGACAGCGCGATGTCGTCCGCCGGAGCCGTCCGCACCTCCACGGGGAAGCTGATCCGCAGCCCCGAGCGGTCGACCGTCGCGCGCAGCTCACGCAGCGCCTCGACCACCCGCTCGCGCGGGAGGGCGTACTCCATCTCCACGAACCGCACCCGCCGCGGGCTCGTGAACACCTTGTAGGGGATGTCCGTGTAGGTGCGCGCCGACAGGGCGCGGCTGGCCACGCGGGCGATGGAGGGGATGGTGGCGGGCACCGCGCGGCCCAGCGAGTTCACCACCTGGAAGAGGCCGTTGGAGAGGAGCTCGTCCTCGACCCAGGCGCTCACCGGTCCGGGCGGGGCGGCGGGGCCCTGGCTGCGGTTGTTGCGCTTGGTGTTGCAGTTGCCGGTGTGCGGAAACCAGTAGAACTCGAAGTGCTCGTTCTCCGCGAAGTGCTCCTCGAACTCCGAGGTCACCCGGTCGAAGCCCATGGGCTCCTCACGGGCGGTCAGGAAGAAGAGCGGCTCGACGGCGAAGGTGATCGCGGTGACGATGCCGAGCGCGCCGATGCCGATCCGGGCCGCCGCGAAGACCTCCGGGTTCTCCTTCTCGGAGCAGACGAGCAGCCGGCCGTCGGCGGTGACCAGTTCCAGGCCGCGGATCTGGGCGGCGATGGAGGCCGAGTCGCGGCCGGTGCCGTGGGTGCCGGTGCTGGTGGCGCCGGAGACCGTCTGCTCCATGATGTCGCCCATGTTGGTGAGCGACAGGCCCTCCCGGGCGAGGGCCCGGTTCAGATCCCTGAGGGTCGTGCCCGCCTCCACCGTGACGGTGCCGGCGGTCCGGTCGACGGCCCGGATCCCGGCCAGGGCCTGGGGGCGTACGAGCACCCCGTCGGTCGCGGCGGCCGCGGTGAAGGAGTGGCCGGTGCCGACCGCCTTCACCCGCAGTCCCTCTTCGGCGGCCCGGCGGACCGCCTCCTGGAGCTCCCCGACCGAGGCCGGGGTCACCACGCGGGCGGGCGTGGCGGTGACGTTGCCCGCCCAGTTACGCCAGGTGGTGGCCTGCCTGCTGTTCCCTGCTGTCCCCGCTGTCGCCGTCGCCATCGCTAGAGGGCTCCTCCCCTTGCGCCGGCCTCGTCAGCCGGCGGTATCCCGCGAACGCAACCGCCGCCGCGGCCACCCCCGCCGAGATGGAGACGACGTACCCGGTCCGCGCGCCGGCCGCGTCCACGACCCAGCCGGTCACGGAGGACCCGAGCGCGATGCCGACCGCGAGGCCGGTGCTGATCCAGGTCATGCCCTCGGTCAGCTTCGCGTGTGGTACGTGCGCCTCGATCAGGGCCATCGTGGTGATCATCGTGGGAGCGATGGCGAGGCCCGAGACGAAGAGCGCCACGGCCAGAAACGGAAGGTTCCCGGCCAGTAGGAGGGGGATCATACTCACGGCCATCGCACATACGCCCAGTATCCAACGGCGTTCGGTCCGGCCTTTGAGATGCAGCAGGCCGAAGACGATGCCGGCCAGGCAGGAACCGAGGGCCCAGACGGCCAGGATGAAGCTCGCCGAGGACTTGCTGCCCTGCTCCTCCGCGAAGGCCAGGGTGGCCACGTCGATGGAGCCGAAGATCGCGCCCGTCGCCACGAAGGTGGCCGTCAGCACCTGCAGGCCGGGTGAGCGCAGGGCCGAGACGCGTTCCGCGCTCTTGTCGTGCGGGTGCGGGGCGGGCTCGGTGGAGGTCTGGGCGGTGAGCAGCCACACGCCGACCATCAGGCAGACGGCGGCGATCAGCGGCCCGGCCTCCGGGAACCAGGTGGTGGACAGTCCGATGGCGAGGATCGGGCCGAAGATGAAGCAGACCTCGTCCACCACCGACTCGAAGGAGTACGCGGTGTGCAGCTCGCGCGGGGAGTCCCGGTAGATGACCGTCCAGCGGGCGCGGATCATCGAGCCCACGCTGGGCACGCAGCCGGCGACCGCGGCGCAGACGAAGAGCGTCCAGTCCGGCAGGCCGTGCGCCGCGGCCAGCAGCAGTCCGGTGACCGCCGCGACGGAGATCAGGGTCGCGGGGCGCAGGACGCGCCGTTGGCCGTACTGGTCCACGAGCCGGGAGACCTGGGGGCCGATGACCGCGGCGGCGAGCGCCAGCGTGCCGGTGAGCGCGCTGGCCATGGCGTAGCGACCGGTGAGCTCGGAGATCATCGTGAGGATGCCCACGCCGACCATGGATATCGGCAGTCGGCCTATGAGGCCGGCGGCGCTGAACCCCCGGGTGCCGGGGGCCGAGAAAATGGCGCGATAGGGACTGGGCAAGGGCCCTCCGTAAGGGACGTCGTGCGCCCATACAGGTTACGACCGCCTACGGGGCACCCGCACGGGGAAGGTTCCGCGCTCGGAACTAAGGCTTACCTTACCTTCGCTGCCGGGCTGCTCCCGGCCGGGCCGCTTCTCCCGCGGGGACGCCGGGTGGCAGGATTCGGGGCATGTCAGACCAGCTCCTCCCGCCCGCCGGCGGGCCCGCCGCCCCGTACGACGCCATCCTGCTGCTGTCCTTCGGCGGCCCCGAGGGGCCCGACGACGTCGTGCCGTTCCTGGAGAACGTCACGCGCGGTCGCGGCATCCCCCGCGAGCGCCTCAAGGAGGTCGGGCAGCACTACTTCGGCTTCGGCGGGGTCAGCCCGATCAACGGGCAGAACCGCGCGCTGCTGGACGCGCTGCGCAAGGACTTCGCCGAGCACGGGCTGGACCTGCCGGTCTACTGGGGCAACCGGAACTGGGCCCCGTACCTGACCGACGTGATGCGGGAGATGGTCGCCGACGGCCGGCGCCGGATCGCGGTGCTCGCGACCAGCGCGTACGCCTCGTACTCGGGCTGCCGGCAGTACCGCGAGAACCTCGCCGACGCGCTGGCCACCCTCGCCGACGAGGGGCTGGAGCTGCCGCGGGTCGACAAGCTGCGGCACTACTTCAACCACCCCGGCTTCGTGCAGCCCATGATCGACGGGGTGCTGGCCTCGCTCGCCGCGCTCCCCGAGGAGGTCCGGGACGGAGCCCACCTCGCCTTCACCACGCACTCCATCCCGACGGCCGCCGCGGACGCCTCCGGCCCCGTGGAGGACCACACCGGGGGCGGCGAGGGCGGTGCCTACGTCAAGCAGCACCTCGACGTCGCCCGGGTGATCGCGGACGAGGTGGCCGCGCGGACCGGGACCGCGCGGCCCTGGCAGCTCGTCTACCAGTCCCGCAGCGGCGCCCCGCACATCCCGTGGCTGGAACCGGACATCTGCGACCACCTGGAGGCCCTGCACGCCGAGGGCGCCCCCGCCGTCGTGATGGTGCCCATCGGCTTCGTCTCCGACCACATGGAAGTCCTGTACGACCTGGACACCGAGGCCACCGCCAAGGCGGCCGAACTGGGTCTGCCCGTCGCGCGCTCCGCGACCGTCGGCGCCGATCCGCTGTTCGCCGGGGCCGTACGGGAGCTGGTGCTGGAGCGGGCCGCCAAGGAGCGCGGGGAGCGGGCCGCGGAGTGCTGGGTGGGCACGCTGGGGCAGAGCCACGACCTGTGCGCGGTGGGCTGCTGCCCGGCGCGCAGCCCCCGGCCGGCGGCCGCGGGCGCCGACAGTCCGTACGCGTAGGAAGAGGAACCGTGATCTCCGAAGAGCTGAAGGCCGAACTGCTGGACGTGGGCCTGGAGGCCGCCCGCCAGGCCGGGGCTCTGCTGCGCGACGGCCGGCCGGCCGATCTGGCGGTGGCGGCCACCAAGAGCAGCCCGATCGACGTGGTGACCGAGATGGACATCGCGGCGGAGAAGCTGATCACCGGCATCCTCGCCGAACGGCGCCCCGAGGACGGACTGCTGGGCGAGGAGGGCGCGGACACCCCCGGAACCAGTGGGGTGCGCTGGGTCGTCGACCCGCTCGACGGCACCGTGAACTACCTCTACGGGCTCCCGAGCTGGGGGGTGTCCGTCGCCGCCGAGTACGAGGGCGAGACCGTGGTGGGCGTCGTGGCGGCGCCCATGCGCGGGGAGACGTACCACGCGGTGCTGGGCGGCGGTGCCTGGCTGGGCACGGCGCGCCTCGCGTGCCGGCCGGCGGCGCCGCTGGACCAGGCACTGCTCGGCACGGGCTTCGCGTACGTGCAGACCCGACGGGCCCACCAAGCCGAGGTCGCGGCCCGGATCATCCCGCTGGTACGGGACGTCCGGCGGGGCGGGTCGGCGGCGCTGGACCTGTGCGACGTGGCCGCCGGGCGGCTGGACGGGTACTACGAGCGGGGGCTGAACCCCTGGGACCTGGCCGCCGGCGACCTAATCGCGCGCGAGGCGGGCGCCCTGACGGGCGGCCGACCGGGGGAGCGGGCCTCGGGGGAGCTGACCCTGGCCGCCACCCCCGCGGTGTTCGCCTCGATGCAGCCGCTGCTGGAGGAGTTCGGGGCCTGGCACGACTGACCGGGTCCCGCGGCGCCCCGCCCCGGCCCCGTCGGGGCGGGCCGAGGTCGCCGGAAGCACGCGAACCCCGGCCGCCCGAGTGGGCGGCCGGGGTTCGCGTCGTGCGGGAGCCGTGAGGGATCAGCAGGTCGGCTCGGGTCGGGTCGGCAAGGCCGGGGTCAGCAGGCGGGCACGGCGGCCGTGACCGGCACCCCGTGCTCGGCGGCGAGCCGCTGGAGGTCTTCCAGCTCCGCCTGTTCCACTTCCGCGAGGAAGTCGTCGCCCGTCTCGCGGGCGTGCATGAGGTCCGACTGCGTCGCCCTGATGCGCTGCAGGAGACCCGCGGTGAATGCGTCCATGATGGGTTCGCCCCCTCTTCGTGGGTCGGCGGCGGCACGTGGCTGTCCGCCGTCAGGGAGTGGATGGGGTGTGCTGACGTCCTCCCCGGCGCTCTGGGCCCAGAAACCTCTCAAGGCCGGGGAATCCCTCACTTCCGTACCGTCAGCCCCTCCACGAGCCGCCTTACAGCCGGTTTACGGCCGAAACGTGCAGGATGGGCGACGCAATACACGTGTGCCCTGCTGGGCTCGGAGGAAGGAAACGACGTGCGCGTACTCGTCGTCGAGGACGAGCAGCTGCTCGCCGATGCGGTGGCCACCGGACTGCGCCGGGAGGCCATGGCCGTGGACGTCGTGTACGACGGCGCCGCCGCCCTGGAGCGGGTCGGCGTGAACGACTACGACGTGGTCGTGCTCGACCGGGACCTCCCGCTCGTACACGGCGACGACGTGTGCCGGAAGATCGTCGAGCTCGGCATGCCCACCCGCGTGCTCATGCTGACCGCCTCGGGTGATGTCAGCGACCGGGTGGAGGGCCTGGAGCTCGGGGCGGACGACTACCTGCCCAAGCCCTTCGCCTTCACCGAGCTGACCGCACGCGTGCGGGCCCTCGGCCGGCGCACCACGGTCGCGCTGCCGCCCGTACTGGAGCGTGCCGGGATCAAGCTGGACCCGAATCGGCGCGAGGTGTTCCGCGAGGGCAAGGAGGTGCAGCTGGCGCCGAAGGAGTTCGCGGTGCTGGAGGTCCTCATGCGCAGCGAGGGGACCGTCGTCTCCGCCGAGCAGCTGCTGGAGAAGGCCTGGGACGAGAACACCGACCCGTTCACCAACGTCGTACGGGTGACCGTCATGACCCTGCGGCGCAAGCTCGGGGAGCCGCCGGTCATCGTCACCGTGCCCGGTTCCGGATACCGGATCTGACCGCGTGGCAACCAGCCCGGCGCCACCGGCGGCGCCACCGAAACCGACCTGGGACCCCGGCCAGCCCGAGGGTCCCTTCCCGTGGCTGCGCCCGACGATCCGGATACGCCTCACGCTGCTCTACGGCGGGATGTTCCTGATCGCGGGCATCCTGCTGCTGTCGATCATCTACCTGCTGGCGGCGCAGGCGCTGCGGCAGGGCAACGCCCTCATGTACGAGATCGTCGACGGCCAGAACGTCCAGGTCACCAGCACGACGTGCCCGGTGTCGAGGATCAACCAGCTCGAACAGTTCAACACCGCGATGAAGGCCTGTGCGCTGGAACAGCGCCGGCACGCCCTGGACGACCTGCTGAGCCGGTCGCTCATGGCCCTGCTGGGGCTGAGCATCATCGCCTTCGCCTTCGGCTACGCGATGGCCGGCCGGGTGCTCTCGCCGCTGGGCAAGATCACCCGGACCGCACGCCGGGTGGTCGGCACCGACCTGACCCGGCGGATCGAGCTGGACGGGCCGGACGACGAGCTCAAGGAGCTCGCCGACACCTTCGACGAGATGCTGGACCGGCTGGAGCGGGCGTTCACGGCGCAGCAGAGGTTCGTCGCGAACGCCTCGCACGAGCTGCGCACGCCGCTCGCGATCAACCGGACCCTGCTGGAGGTGCACCTCTCCGATCCGGGGGCCCCGGTGGAGCTCCAGCAGCTGGGGAAGACCCTGCTCGCCACGAACGAGCGCAGCGAGCAGCTGGTCGAGGGCCTGCTGCTGCTGGCCCGGAGCGAGAACCAGATAGTGGAGCGCAAGCCCGTGGACCTGGCGGAGGTCGCCTCGCGCGCCGTCGACCAGGTGCGGGGCGAGGCCGAGGCGAAGGGCGTGGAGATCCGCGGCGAGCGCGCGCCGGCCGTGGTCCAGGGCAACGGCGTGCTGCTGGAGCGGATCGCCCTCAACCTGGTGCAGAACGCCGTCCGGTACAACGTGCCGGAGGACGGCTGGGTGGAGGTCACCACCGAGGTCCAGCACGGTCAGGCGGTCCTCCTGGTATCGAACACGGGTCCCGTTGTTCCCGCGTACGAGGTGGACAACCTCTTCGAGCCCTTCAGGCGGCTGCGTACGGAGCGCACGGGCAGTGACAAGGGTGTCGGGCTCGGTCTCTCGATCGCGCGCTCCGTGGCGCGTGCCCACGGCGGAAGGATCGCGGCGACCCCCCGGGAAGGCGGTGGCCTCGTGATGCGTGTCACTCTTCCCTTGTGAGCCCGGCACCCCGTGTTCGCTGTTGGCTGAACGCTTGCCCTCTAAAAGCAATTGCTCCTGTGTGATCGATCACAGTTGCGAGTGTCGGCGCATGTGCGTTCAGTGACCCTGGGGCGGCCGGAAAGCCCGGGAAGTCCGGGTTTCCGGCCCCCCGTATGGCGGGAAATACACGGGGTGGCGTTTGTGCAAGACGGCCCCCGGACCGTGTACGGTCCCGGTCGTCATCCCAGCCAATCGCCCCTTCAGGTGGGCGGCTGGGTGTCGATTGAGTAACAGACCTTGATGTGAGGCAAAATCTCCGCCTCAGGTCGGGCACAAGTCCGGCCTCTCGTGCGTTACGTGCGCTGAGACACCGCTAACACCCAGAGGGGGAGAGCGAACAATGGCAACGGACTACGACACCCCGCGCAAGACCGACGACGACGTCGACAACGACAGCATTGAAGAGCTGAAGGCCCGACGTAACGACAAGTCGTCCTCGGCCTCGGACATGGACGAATTCGACTCGGCCGAGAGCCTGGAGCTTCCCGGTGCGGACCTCTCCAACGAGGAGCTGGCCGTCCGGGTCCTGCCCAAGCAGGCCGATGAGTTCACCTGCATGAGCTGCTTCCTGGTGCACCACCGCAGCCAGCTGGCGCGTGAGAAGAACGGTCAGCCGATCTGTCGCGACTGCGACTGAGAGGCGTCGGCCGTGGCTGGCTCGACACCCTTTCGGAAGCGACGCTTCCGGAAGTCTGGTGATCCGGCGGAGGCGCAGGTGGCACCCCCGGACCCGGAAACGGGTTCCGGAGCCCCCGGCGGCTCCGCCAGTGAAGCGATCGCCGTGCCCTCCGACACCGCCCCGGCGGTGCCGTCGGTCACAGAGCCCGGCGAGGGGGCCCGGCCCAGGCCCGGGGCCCGTCGGCTGCAAGCCGTCAAGAAGGGTGTACGCAAGGGCGGCGAGGGTGTAAGGCACGCCGCCCTTTACATCACCGAGAGGGTCATCGAGAACGCACCGCGCGTTCCGGTTCGGGACCTCGCGACCCTGCGCGCGCAGTTCCCGGGCCTGGGCCCCGAGCAGCTTGCCGACAAGCTGATCTCGGGCGCCGCCAACGCCACCTCGACCGTCGGCGCCGGGATCGGCGCGGCGGCCATGCTCCCCGTCCCGCCCGCGATGCCGGCGGAGCTGGCGGCGGAGATCACCGGGGTCGCCGCGATCGAGCTGAAGCTCATCGCCGAACTCCACGAGGTCTACGGGCTCCGCGCGCCCGGCAGCCTCGCACAGCGCAGCTACGCCTACCTGACCTCCTGGACGGAGGAGCGCGGGGTCGACCTGACCAAGCCGACCACGCTGAACGCGGCGCTCGGCGGGCAGATGAAGCGCGAATTGCGCCAGCAGATCATGAAGCGGATGTTCCGCAACCTGCCGAACCTGATGCCGTTCATGGTGGGCGCCGCCGTCGGCGCGGTCATGAACCGGCGCGACACCCGCAAACTCGCCGAGAAGGTCCGTGCGGACCTGCGCGGCAGGGCCGTGGCGTGGGATGCCCTGCCCGCCCTGCCGCCCCTTGAGCAGCCCACCCAGCCCCTTCCCGAGGCCACCAGGGCCGCACTCGAGGGTGGCGATCCCGGCACCCACGGCTGAGACCGGCCGCCGCCGGGCGAGGCGGGCGCTATTCGACCGCGACGGCCCGGGCCTTCGCCGCGCGGATCGCCGCGACCAGGGCCGCCGGCTCGCGGGTGGAGACGTAGACGTACGGGGTCGGGTCCACCGGGTCGGTCACCTCGACGCGGACCGCGGTCGGGACGTAGCTGCGCAGCAGCATGAAGGCGCGCGTGTCCGCCTTGTACGTGCGCCAGGCGCGCGCCTCCTCGGCGTCCAGCACCTCGGGCTCACCCAGCGCGGTCACCGGGATCCGCGCGTCGCCGACGGCCAGCGCCCCGTTCACCACGCGCACACGCGCGGAACCGTACGAACTCACCAGCAGCCCGCTCAGCGCGGTGCCCCCGACCAGGCCGGCCAGCAGCGGCATCGTGCCCAGCGGCAGCAGCATCAGCGCGCACGCGAGACCGGTCAGTACGGCGATGCCCCACCAGGAGCGGGGGGCGGTCAGGCGTTCGTCGTGGTGCGCGGGGGAGGGCTGCATGACCTCAAGCCTGCCACGGGGCGACCGGTGGGTAGCCGCGCGGGTAAGGTCTGCGGCTGTGAGTGGACGAAACACAGCGTTGACGCCCCCGGCCGATGCCACGGCGCCGGTCCGGCACCCCGATGCCCCGGCACCCGGCGAGCTCCTCGGTGCGCACTACGAGCACTGTTTCGGCTGCGGCGGGGGCCAGCCGCACGGCCTCCACCTGGAGGCCCGCGCGGGTGAGGGCGTACGCATCACCGCCGAGTTCACCGTCAAGGCCGCGCACCAGGGTGCTCCCGGCCTCGCCCACGGCGGGGTGCTCGCCACCGCGCTCGACGAGACGCTCGGCTCCCTGAACTGGCTGCTGCGCGTCATCGCCGTGACGGGGCGGCTGGAGACCGACTTCGTACGGCCCGTGCCCGTGGACACCGTGCTCTACCTCGAGGCCGAGGTCACCGCCGTCGCCGGGCGCAAGATCTACTGCACCGCCGTCGGCCGGATAGGCGGTCCGCAGGGCCCGGTCGCCGTGCGCGCCGACGCCCTGTTCATCGAGGTGAAGGTCGACCACTTCATCGACAACGGACGGCCCGAGGAGATCCGGGCGGCGATGGCCGACCCGGACCAGGTCAGGCGCGCACGCGCCTTCGAGGTGAACCCCTGATGTCCCTGAACCACAACGGACCCCGCCATGAGGTCGACGTGCTGATCCGCCGCGTCGATCCTGAGGTCCCCATCCCCGCGTACGGCCACCCCGGCGACGCCGGCTGCGACCTGGTGACGACCCGGGCCGCGGAGCTGGCGCCCGGCGAGCGGACCGTGCTGCCCACCGGAGTGTCCATCGCCCTGCCCGACGGGTACGCGGCCTTCGTGCACCCCAGGTCCGGCCTGGCCGCACGCTGCGGGCTCGCCCTGGTGAATGCCCCGGGGACGGTGGATGCCGGGTACCGTGGGGAGATCAAGGTGATCGTGGTCAATCTCGACCCTCGCGAGAGCGTCCGGTTCGAGCGTTTCGACCGCATTGCCCAGCTGGTTGTCCAGCGGGTCGAGAAGGTGCGCTTCCACGAGGTGGCGGAACTTCCCGGCTCCGCCCGGGCCGAGGGGGGCTTCGGCTCCACCGGCGGTCATGCGGCCGTGGCCGGATCCGGGGCTGGTCAGCAGGGTGGGAATGGCTACGCTTCGGTCGTAACCGACCGGGAAGGACAGTGACGTGTTCGGACGTCGCAAGAAGAACGACTCCGCCAAGGACGGCGGCGCGGCCGAGCAGGTCGTAGACGGCGTCGGATCCGGTGAGCCGGACGACGCGGGCGAGCAGGACGGCGCTGCCACACCGCGCCGGGTGAACCTGCCCCCCGCCCCGCGGCCCGACGGCCCGTGGGACGTCTCCGAGGTGCTCGGGAACCCGGCCGACGGCCGGGTCGACCTGGGCGGCATCCTCGTACCCGGTGTCGAGGGCATGGAACTGCGCGTCGAGGTCGCGGGTGACGCGATCGTGGCCGCGACCGTGGTCCTGGGCGACAGCGCCGTGCAGCTGCAGGCCTTCGCCGCGCCCAAGAAGGAAGGCATCTGGGGCGAGGTCCGCGAGGAGATCGCCGCGGGCATCACCCAGCAGGGCGGCATCATCGACGAGGCCCAGGGTCCGCTGGGCTGGGAGCTGCGCGCACAGGTGCCCGTACCGCTCCCGGACGGACAGACCGGCGCCCAGCTGGTCCGCTTCGTCGGCGTCGACGGTCCGCGCTGGTTCCTGCGCGGCGTCATCTCCGGCCAGGGCGCGGTGCGCCCCGAGTCGGCGGGCGTGCTGGAGCAGATTTTCCGGGACACCGTCGTCGTCCGCGGCGACGGCCCGATGGCCCCCCGCGACCCGATCGTCCTGAAGCTGCCGAACGACGCCCAGATGGTGCCGGACGGCGTGCAGACGGAGGAGCAGGAAGGCTCCCGCTTCGGCGGCGGCATGGGCCAGCTGGAGCGCGGCCCGGAGATCACCGAGGTCCGCTGACCTCGGACGGCCCCGTGCGCACAGGGGGCCGTCGCATGTTTTCGGCCGGTGGGCCCCACTCCTTCGGGGTGGGGTCCACCGGCCTTCCCAGTGCCCGCCCGCGCCCGCCGCGCGAGGACCCCGGCCGGGGGCGTCAGGGATCCGTCAGGGATCGGCGCCGGGGCGGTGATCGGTACGTCGACGTCCGGGACGTCCCCGAGAATGGGCGCATGGGACGCGGCAAGCTCAGGATCTATCTCGGCGCGGCACCCGGTGTGGGCAAGACCTACGCGATGCTCTCCGAGGCCCACCGCAGGGTGGAGCGGGGCGCGGACCTCGTCGTCGGCTTCGTCGAGCACCACGGGCGGCCGCGCACGGAGGTCATGCTGCACGGTCTCGAACGGGTGGAGCGCAAGGCCCTCACCCACCGCGGAGCCTCCTTCACCGAGATGGACGTGGACGCGCTGCTCGCCCGCAGGCCCGCCGTCGCGCTCGTCGACGAACTCGCGCACACCAACGTGCCCGGCTCGCGCAACGCCAAGCGCTGGCAGGATGTGGAGGAGCTGCTGCGGGCCGGGATCGACGTCGTGTCCACCGTCAACATCCAGCACCTGGAGTCCCTGGGGGACGTGGTCGAGTCGATCACCGGGGTGCGGCAGCGGGAGACCCTGCCCGACGAGGTGGTCCGCCGGGCCGACCAGATCGAGCTGGTCGACATGTCCCCGCAGGCGCTGCGCCGGCGGATGGCGCACGGGAACATATACAAGCCCGAAAAGGTCGACGCGGCCCTGTCCAACTACTTCCGGCCCGGCAACCTCACCGCCCTGCGCGAGCTCGCGCTGCTGTGGGTCGCCGACCGGGCGGACGAGTACCTCCAGCAGTACCGGGGCGAGCACGGCATCCGCTCGACCTGGCAGGCGCGCGAGCGGATCGTCGTCGGGCTGACCGGCGGGCCGGAGGGGCGCACGCTCATCCGGCGCGCCTCGCGGATGGCGGCCAAGGGCTCGGGCAGCGAGATCCTCGCCGTCTACATCGCCCGCAGCGACGGGCTGACCGCGGCCTCGCCGAAGGAGCTCGCGGTCCAGCGGACCCTGGTCGAGGACCTGGGCGGAACGTTTCACCATGTGATCGGCGACAACATCCCGGACGCGCTGCTGGAATTCGCGCGCGGGGTCAACGCCACCCAGATCGTGCTCGGCTCCAGCCGCCGCCGCTCGTGGCAGTACGTCTTCGGCCCCGGCGTCGGCGCGAGCGTGGCCCGTGACTCGGGACCCGACCTCGACGTGCACATCGTCACGCACGAGGAGGTCGCCAAGGGGCGCGGCCTGCCCGGGGTCCGCTCGGCGGCCCGGCTCGGGCGGCCCCGGATCCTCGCCGGCTGGCTGGTGGGCGTGGTCTTCCCGCCGCTGCTGTGCCTGCTGCTGACGCATGTCGCGTGGGACCCCGGCCTCGCCAACGACATGCTGCTCTTCCTGGCGCTGACGGTCGCGGCGGCGCTGCTCGGCGGCCTCTGGCCGGCCCTCGCCTCCGCCGCCGTCGGCTCGCTGCTGCTGAACTACTACTTCGCCCCGCCGCTGCACCGGTTCGCCGTCTCCGACGCCCGGAACATCGTCGCCATCGCCGTCTTCGTCGGGGTGGCCGTCTCCGTGGCGTCCGTGGTCGACCTGGCCGCGCGGCGCACCCACCAGGCGGCCCGGCTGCGCGCCGAGTCGGAGATCCTCTCCTTCCTGGCCGGCAGCGTGCTGCGCGGCGAGACCACGCTGGACGCGCTGCTGGAGCGGGTGCGCGAGACCTTCGCGATGGAGTGCGTGGCCCTGCTGGAGCGGGAGGACGACACGGACCCCTGGAAGCCGGCCGGCAGCGTCGGCCCGAGCCCCGCCGAGCGGCCCGAGGACGCCGACGTGGACATGCCCATCGGCGACCACATGGCGCTGGCCCTGTCCGGACGGGTCCTGCCCGCCGAGGACCGCCGGGTGCTGGGCGCCTTCGCGGCCCAGGCGGCCGTGGTCCTGGACCGCCAGCGGCTGGTCGGCGAGGCCGAGGAGGCCCGCCGGCTGGCCGAGGGAAACCGGATCCGGACCGCTCTGCTGGCCGCCGTCAGCCACGACCTCCGTACGCCGCTCGCCTCCATCAAGGCCTCCGTGAGCTCCTTGCGCTCCGACGACGTGGAGTGGTCCGAGGAGGACCGGGCCGAGCTCCTGGAAGGCATCGAGGAGGGCGCCGACCGCCTCGACCACCTCGTGGGCAACCTGCTCGACATGTCCCGGCTGCAGACCGGCACCGTCACCCCGCTCATCCGGGAGATCTACCTCGACGAGGTGGTCCCGATGGCGCTGGGCGGCGTACCGGAGGACAGCGTGCTGCTGGACGTGCCCGAGACGCTGCCCATGGTGGCGGTGGACCCGGGGCTGCTGGAGCGGTCCGTGGCCAACGTGGTGGAGAACGCCGTCAAGTACAGCCCGCCCGGGCAACCGGTGCTGGTGGCGGCCAGCTGCCTCGGCGACCGCGTCGAGGTACGGGTCGTCGACCGCGGGCCGGGGGTTCCCGAGGAGGCCAGGGACCGGATCTTCGCCCCCTTCCAGCGGTACGGTGACGCCCCGCGCGGGTCCGGAGTGGGCCTCGGGCTCGCGGTCGCCCGCGGGTTCGCCGAGGCCATGGCCGGCACCCTGGCGGCGGAGGACACCCCCGGCGGAGGGCTGACGATGGTGCTCACCCTGCGGGCGGTGCCCCCCGGACCGGTGCCGGAAGGACCGCCCGAACCGATGGAACCCACGGAACGTGATCACGGCAGTGATCGGATGACGCGACAGAAGGCAGGACCTCAATGACCCGGGTGCTCGTGGTGGAAGACGAGCCGCAGATCGTCCGCGCCCTCGTGATCAACCTGAAGGCACGCAAGTACGAGGTCGACGCCGCCGCCGACGGCGCGAGTGCGCTGGAGCTCGCGGCGGCCCGCCACCCCGACGCGGTCGTCCTCGACCTCGGACTGCCCGACATGGATGGCATCGAGGTGATCAAGGGGCTGCGCGGCTGGACCCGGGTGCCGATCCTGGTCCTCTCCGCCCGCCACACCTCCGACGAGAAGGTCGAGGCGCTGGACGCCGGGGCCGACGACTACGTCACCAAGCCCTTCGGCATGGACGAGCTGCTGGCCCGGCTGCGCGCAGCCGTCCGCCGCGCCGAACCCCCGGCCGGTTCCGGCGAGGACGAGGTGATCGTGGAGACCGACGGCTTCACGGTGGACCTGGCCGCGAAGAAGGCCGTGCGCGAGGGGCGCGACGTACGCCTGACGCCGACCGAGTGGCACCTGCTGGAGGTGCTGGTCCGCAACCGCGGCAAGCTGGTCAGCCAGAGGCAGCTGCTCCAGGAGGTCTGGGGGCCGTCGTACGGCACCGAGACCAACTATCTGCGGGTCTACATGGCCCAACTGCGGCGCAAGCTGGAGGCGGACCCCTCGCACCCGCGGCACTTCATCACCGAACCGGGCATGGGATACCGCTTCGAGAGGTAGTGGGCACGCCGGTAGGCTTCTTTGTATGAGTGCTGAACCGCGTCCCGAGAAGCTCGCGAAGCCGGCCCGGCCGGCGGGCCGGTTCCGCCGGATGATCGAGCGGCTGTCCACCTCACAGGAGGAGCTGCATTCGGCGGAGCTGCAGGAGGACGCCGAAGCCGCGGGGTGCACGCGGATCTGCGACTGCCACGACCGCCAGATAGTCAAGGTCACCGGAACCCTGCGTACCGTCACCCTGCGGCCGCGGGCGGGCGTCCCCGCGCTGGAAGCGGAGCTCTTCGACGGCTCCGCCGCCCTGGACGTGGTCTGGCTCGGGCGTCGCTCGATCGTGGGAATCGAGCCGGGACGACGCATGATCGCTTCCGGGCGCATCTCGATGAGTCATGGCCGTCGGGTGCTCTTCAACCCGAAGTACGAACTCCGACCGCTCGGACAGGAGCACTGACCGGTGACGTCATTCGACAAACCGACCACCCCGGAACCCGCCGCCACGCCGTCCGAGGACCAGAGCGCGGTGACGCAGGCGGCGCTGTTCGACGCCTTCGGAGGCATCCGGGGCACCGTGGAGACGATGCTCCCCGGGCTGCTCTTCGTCATGATCTACACGATCAACAAGGACCTGAAGTGGTCCGCCTTCGCCGCGGGCGCCGTCGCGGTGCTCCTGGTGATCGTCCGGCTGCTGCGCAAGGACACGGTGAAGCACGCCTTCAGCGGGGTCTTCGGCGTGGGCGTGGGCGTGGCCTTCGCCCTCTTCACGGGCAGCCCGAAGGGCTTCTACCTGCCGGGCATGATCTACGGGGCCGGGCTCGGGGTGGCCTTCACGCTGTCCGCGCTCGTGGGCTTCCCGCTGCTGGGCGTGATCCTGGGCCCGGTGTTCAAGGAGAACCTGTCCTGGCGCACCCGCAATCCCGGGCGCAAGAAGGCGTACACCAAGGCCAGCCTGGCCTGGGGCCTGATCTTCCTCGCCAAGTACGCGATCCTCTTCCCGCTGTACTGGTGGGGTGACGCGACGCAGCTGGGCTGGGTGCTGATCGCGCTGAAGCTGCCGCCGATGGTGCTCGCGGTGTACTTCACCTGGGTCTTCCTGGCGAAGGCGCCGCCGCCGATCGACGTGATCGCGGAGTGGGAGGCCAAGGAGGCCGCTGCGGAGAAGCAGGGGTCCTGAGCCGGACGTGAAAGGGGCGGGGGTGACCATCCGGTCACCCCCGCCCCTTCGCGTCCGGCTCACCGCCGCCTGGGCTAGCCGCGGGCCTGGAGGAGGTCCTCCAGCTGCTCCTCACGGGCCTGGGCGGCCACGAAGAGGAGCTCGTCGCCCGGCTCCAGGGTCTCCTCACCGTGCGGGGTGAGGACCCGGTTGCCGCGGATGATCGTGACCAGCGAGGTGTCCTCGGGCCAGGTGATCTCGCTGATCTGGGTGCCCGCGACCGAGGAGTCGGCCGGCAGGGTCAGCTCGACGAGATTGGCGTCGCCGTGGCTGAAGCGCAGCAGCCGTACCAGGTCGCCGACGCTGACGGCCTCCTCGACCAGGGCCGACATGAGGCGCGGCGTGGAGACGGCCACGTCGACGCCCCAGGACTCGTTGAAGAGCCACTCGTTCTTCGGGTTGTTCACACGGGCCACCACGCGCGGCACCCCGTACTCGGTCTTGGCGAGCAGCGAGACGACGAGGTTGACCTTGTCGTCGCCGGTCGCCGCGATGACCACGTTGCAGCGCTGGAGCGCGGCCTCGTCGAGCGAGGTGATCTCGCAGGCGTCGGCCAGCAGCCACTCGGCCTGCGGCACCCGCTCCACCGAGATGGCGGTCGGCGCCTTGTCGACCAGGAGCACCTCGTGGCCGTTCTCCAGCAGTTCACCCGCGATGGAGCGGCCCACCGCGCCCGCCCCGGCGATCGCGACCCTCATGCGTGTGCCTCCTCAGGACCTTCGGCGAACGCCGCCTCGACCTTGTCGATCTCGTCCGTGCGCATCATCACGTGGACGAGGTCGCCCTCCTGGAGGACGGTCGCCGACGTGGGCAGCATGGCCTCGCCCAGGCGGGTGAGGAAGGCGACACGGACGCCGGTCTCCTCCTGGAGCCTGCTGACCTTGTGCCCGATCCAGGCGGCGGAGGTGTGCACCTCGGCGAGCTGCACACCTCCGCTCGGGTCGCGCCACAGCGGCTCGGCACCCGACGGCAGCAGCCGGCGCAGCATCTGGTCGGCGGTCCACCGCACGGTGGCGACGGTGGGGATGCCGAGGCGCTGGTAGACCTCGGCGCGCTTGGGGTCGTAGATGCGGGCGGCGACGTTCTCGACGCCGAACATCTCCCGGGCCACGCGGGCGGCGATGATGTTGGAATTGTCACCACTGCTGACGGCGGCGAAGGCGCCCGCGTCCTCGATTCCCGCCTCCCTCAGGGTGTCCTGGTCGAAGCCGACCCCGGTGACGCGGCGACCGCCGAATCCGGCGCCGAGCCGACGGAATGCGGTGGGGTCCTGGTCGACGACGGCGACCGTATGTCCCTGCTGTTCCAGGGTTTGCGCGAGGGCGGAGCCCACTCTTCCGCAGCCCATGATGACGATGTGCACGGCCGTCCTTCCGGCTGTCAGCGACTCGCTGGTCCCAGCCTCATTGCATGCTCTGGTTTAACAGGGTCTCAGACCATGGCCCAAGCTACACACGGGCGGTCACCGGTGGGGCCTCTTGCGCCGCAGTCGTGCTGCGGGTGGGGAGGAATTGCGGCGGGATTGCGGTATGAGGGGGTGGGGGTTCGTCAGTCTGATTTCGAACGCTTACGATCCTCTGCGTGTCCAAACTGACCGACGTGCCCAAACGGATCCTGATCGGCCGGGCGCTACGCAGCGACCGCCTCGGAGAAACACTCCTTCCCAAGCGGATCGCCCTTCCTGTCTTCGCGTCCGACCCGCTCTCCTCGGTGGCATATGCCCCTGGCGAGGTCCTGCTGGTCCTGTCGATCGCGGGCGTGTCGGCGTACCAGTACAGCCCCTGGATCGCGCTCGCGGTCGTCGTGCTGATGTTCACGGTCGTCGCGTCCTACCGCCAGAACGTCCACGCCTACCCGAGCGGTGGCGGGGACTACGAGGTGGCCAACACCAACCTCGGACCCAGGGCCGGTCTCACCGTCGCGAGCGCCCTGCTCGTCGACTACGTCCTGACCGTCGCCGTGTCGATCTCCTCCGGAGTCGAGAACCTCGGCTCCGCCGTGCATTTCGTCATCGAGCACAAGGTGCTCTCGGCGACCGTCATGATCCTTCTGCTCACGCTGATGAACCTGCGCGGCGTGAAGGAATCCGGCAAGCTCTTCGCGATCCCGACCTATGTCTTCGTCGCCGCCGTATTCGTCATGATCGGCTGGGGTGCCTGGAAGGGCATCGTCCTCGGCGAGACCCTGACGGCGCCGACCGCCGACCTCGAGATCAGACCCGAACAACAGGGACTGGCCGGCTTCGCGATGGTCTTCCTGCTGCTGCGGGCCTTCTCGTCCGGCTGTGCGGCCCTGACCGGCGTCGAGGCCATCAGCAACGGCGTACCCGCCTTCCGCAAGCCGAAGAGCAAGAACGCCGCGTCCACCCTCGCCTACATGGGCGGCCTGGCGGTCACCATGTTCTGCGGGATCATCGGCCTGGCCATGGCCAGCGACGTGCGGATGGCCGAGAACCCCGCCGAGGACCTGCTGGCGAACGGCGTCCCTGTCGGCCCCGAGTACATCCAGAACCCGGTGATCTCGCAGGTGGCCGAAGCCGTGTTCGGTGACGGCAGCTTCCTCTTCGTCCTGCTGGCCGCGGCCACCGCGCTGGTGCTCTTCCTGGCCGCGAACACCGCGTACAACGGCTTCCCGCTGCTCGGTTCGATCCTCGCGCAGGACCGCTACCTGCCCCGCCAGCTGCACACCCGGGGCGACCGGCTCGCCTTCTCCAACGGCATCGTGCTCCTCGCCGGCGCCGCGATCCTGCTCGTCTGGATCTACGAAGCGGACTCGACCAAGCTGATCCAGCTGTACATCGTCGGCGTGTTCGTCTCCTTCACGCTCAGCCAGATCGGCATGGTCCGGCACTGGAACCGCCACCTGAAGACGGAGCGCGACACCGCCGCCCGCCGCCGGATGCACCGCTCCCGGGCGATCAACGCCTTCGGCGCCTTCTTCACCGGCATGGTGCTGGTCATCGTCCTCGCCACCAAGTTCACCCACGGTGCGTGGGTGGCTCTGCTCGGCATGCTGATCTTCTACGGCACCATGAGCGCGATCCGGAAGCACTACGACCGCGTCGCCGCGGAGATCGCCGCCGCCGAGGGCCCCAGCGACGACAGCGTGCGGCCCTCCCGGGTCCACTCCATCGTCCTGGTCTCCAAGGTGCACAAGCCCACGCTGCGGGCCCTGGCCTTCGCCAAGCTGACCCGCTCGGACACCCTGGAAGCGCTCAGCATCAGCGTGGACCCGGCCGAGACCAAGGCGCTGCGCGACGAGTGGGACCGGCGCGGGATCAACGTTCCGCTCAAGATCCTCGACTCGCCGTACCGGGAGATCACCCGCCCCGTGGTCGAGTACGTGAAGGGCCTGCGCAGCGAGAACCCGCGCGACGCCGTCAGCGTCTACATCCCCGAGTACGTCGTCGGTCGCTGGTACGAGCACCTGCTCCACAACCAGAGCGCCCTGCGCCTCAAGGGCCGGCTGCTCTTCACGCCCGGCGTGATGGTCACCTCGGTGCCCTACCAGCTGGAGTCCTCGGAGCTCGCCAAGAAGCGGGCGAAGAAGCGCCAGGACTGGAACGCCCCGGGCGCCGTGCGCCGCGGCCCGGTGGACAGCCCGCGGCCCCCGAAGGAGTCCGCCTCGAAGCGCTGAACCGGTTGGTGAACGGCCGGACGAGATCCACGTAAACTGGTGGGTCGGTCGTCCGGCCGTTCCCCGTTTCAGGTTTTTGGAGTCTTCCCACCATGACGAGCGCCGAGCAGAACGAGAAGCAGTCACTGGTGGGGGAGGAGTACGAGGTCGAGGTCGGCCCCGTCGCGCACGGCGGGCACTGCATCGCCCGGACCGAGGACGGTCGCGTCCTGTTCGTCCGCCACACCCTGCCCGGCGAGAAGGTCGTCGCGAAGGTCACCGAGGGCGACGTCGACTCCCGCTACCTGCGCGCCGACGCGATCACCGTGCTCGACGCCTCCAAGGACCGGGTCGAGGCCCCCTGTCCGTACGCGGGCCCCGGCAAGTGCGGCGGCTGCGACTGGCAGCACGCCAAGCCCGGCGCCCAGCGCCGGCTCAAGGGCGAGGTCGTCGCCGAGCAGCTGAAGCGGCTCGCCGGACTCACCCCGGAGGAAGCCGGCTGGGACGGCACCGTCATGCCCGCCGAGGGCGACAAGCTGCCGGCCGGTCAGGTGCCGCAGTGGCGCACCCGCGTGCAGTTCGCGATCGACGAGGACGGGCGCGTGGGCCTGCGCAAGCACCGCTCGCACGACATCGAGCTGATCGACCAGTGCATGATCGCGGCGCCGGGCGTCACCGAGCTGGGCATCGAGCAGCAGGACTGGCCGCAGATGGCCACGGTCGAGGCCATCGCGGCGACCGGCTCCCAGGACCGCCAGGTCGTCCTCACCCCCCGTCCCGGCGGCCGCCTCCCGCTCGTCGAGCTGGACAAGCCGGTGTCGGTCCTGCGCGTCGAGGAGAAGGACGGCGGCGTGCACCGCGTCCACGGCCGCCCCTTCGTACGCGAGCGCGCGGACGGCCGGACGTACCGCGTGGGCATGGGCGGCTTCTGGCAGGTCCACCCGCAGGCCGCCGACACCCTGATCAAGGCCGTCATGCAGGGCCTGATGCCGCGCAAGGGCGAGATGGCCCTCGACCTGTACTGCGGCGTCGGCATCTTCGCGGGCGCCCTCGCCGAACGCCTGGGCGAGACGGGCGCGGTCCTCGGCATCGAGTCGACGAAGCGCGCGGTCGAGGACGCCCGGCACAACCTGGCGGACTTCCCGCGGGTCCGCGTGGAGCAGGGCAAGGTCGAGCAGATCCTCCCGAAGACCGGCATCACGGAGTGCGACCTGGTCGTCCTGGACCCGCCCCGCGCGGGCGCGGGCAAGCAGACGGTCCGCCACATCGCGGGCCTCTCGGCCCGCCGCGTCGCGTACGTGGCGTGCGACCCGGCAGCCCTGGCCCGCGACCTGGGCTACTTCAAGGAAGCCGGCTACCGGGTCCGCACCCTGCGCGTCTTCGACCTCTTCCCGATGACGCACCACGTGGAGTGCGTGGCGATTCTGGAGCCCATCGCCAAGAGCGCCTGACCTGCAAGGTGTGCGGCCTGTGAGGCGCCCCCGCCGGGGCACGCGCTGTCGTACACGGCGAACCGGCGCTCTCAACCGCGCTGGTGAACGAGGCGATCGCCGACATGGTCAACGCGCACGCGCAGCTGTGCGCGCTCGCGTTACGGGAGGCACGGGTGTCAGCCGGCGTGCTTGTCCGGATGGACGACATCGCCCAGGCGACCGGCCTGGGCAAGGGCAGCCTGTACGGCGCGTTCGGCGACAAGGGCAAGCTGTTCCACCGCGTGTTCGGCGACTGGTGCACCGCAGTCGTTGAGGTGGCCGAAGGGCGGCTGGCAGGTGGCCCGGACGCAGAGGCCTTGGCCCGGCTGTCGGGATACGTGCACCTCATGGCGGAGAACACCGCCTCGGACACCGAGCGCCGCGGGTGTCTGTTGGCCAAGGGCGCGGCGGAACTGGCGCAGCACGATCCGACGGTCGCCGGACGGTCGGCCGAGACCATGACGGCACTGCTGAGCCTGCTGCGGACGGAGATCAGCGCCGCCCAGCGCCACGGCGACATCGATGGCGCTGCGGATCCGGAGCGGTTGGCGGCACTGCTGTTGACGGTGGTCCGCGGTATCGAGGCGGTGGGCAAGGCCGGCCTGGACCCGCAGACGCTGCGGAACATCGCAGACACCGCACTGGCGGTCCTGCCCATGCCCGAGGGGCGGAAACGCCTCGCAACCGGGCGCAGTCCGGCCCGCGAGAACTAAGACCGACCGGCAAATGGATCACTTGAGGCGGCGGCCGGTGGGTCGGCCATCCCAACGGTGGCGGCCGCGTGCCTGCCGGATCAGCATGCGAAGTGTGACGAGGGTAGCGGCGAGGTAGAGGTAGAAGTCCACGACCCCGCCGTTCCTCTCGGTGCGGCGCCGAAGCTTGCCGTAGCCGTTCATCCACGCATGCATACGCTCGACGGGCCGGCGCTTGCCAGCCTGGATCGGGGCGGGCACACCCTTGCGGGCGATCTCGGGCAGGGAACCCCAACTCGGCTGTCTGCGCACGAACTTGATGCTGTCGTAGTCCCGGTCGAGGTTGACGTTCACAGTGCCCGGCAGCATGCCAACCTGCTCCTGCACGGCGTCCAGGGTCAGTCCGAGCAGGGGCGAGTCATGCCTGTGTGCCCCCTCGGAGACGATCCCCAGCGGGACGCCGCTGGCGTCGCAGGCGGCGGGTCGACCGATCCTGTGCTCAGGGCGGGTTCACCACGGCAGGTTCCCGGATCGGTCGATGAACTGTCCCCTCGGCCCGTTCGGGCCGATCGTCGCGAGGGTCACGATGGGATGGCGCCCCCTTGCGTAGCGGGGCGCCACCGGGCTCCTGCGCGGACGCATTTCCGAGGAGGCGCAGGCCGCCACGGACCGGCTGATCACCACCGCCGAACTCGACACCGCCCGGCTGATCCCGCTGGCCGCCGACTCATCGGCTGTCTGAACCTGGAGGCCGCGAACGTAGGCTCTCAAGAATGCGGATAGGCGAGTTGTCAAAGCGCACGGGCGTGAGTCCGCGCTCACTGCGGTACTACGAAGACCAGGGACTGCTGAGCAGCACACGCTCCAACGCGGGGCAGCGTCACTATTCCGATGCTGCGGCCCAGCGCGTGTCGCTCATCCGACAGCTGTTCGACGCGGGGATGTCCAGCCGGGTGATCGCGACAGTGCTGCCGTGTGTGGACATCCCGAGTGACCTGGGCGTCGCCGAGGAGACGTTCACAGCGATGGTGCGCGAACGCGATCGGATCGACGCCGACATCGCGCACCTGATCGAGACCCGGAATGCACTCGACGCGCTGATCAGTGCCAACAGCCGGCATCGGGCGGAGCTGTCCGCGGGCCCCGGAACCGGCGCCGCACTCGACCTGATGCTGTGATCTGCGCCTCAGCCGGTTGCCCCTGACATCAATGTCAGCGGTGAGGATGGCGACAGCGCCCGGAGTCACCGGGTGGGTCATATGAGAGGCGGCCGAAGATGGGGCAGGCATGGGGTTTTGGCAGGTATGGCGGGCCCGAGGTGCAGGAGTTCTTCGATCGCCCCGATCCGGTACCCGGTCGCGGTGAGGTGCTGATCCGGGTCGACGTCGCCGGCGTGAATCCCCTCGACCACCTTCTGCGCTCAGGTCTGGTCGACGGGCTCGACGGAGGGCGTCCGTTTCCCCGCGTGCTGGGCATGGAGGCAGCCGGAACCGTTCTTGCCCGTGGCGAGGACGTCCACGGGCTCGAGGTGGGCGACGCCGTCTTCGGCTTCGCACTGACCGGCGGCGGCACCTACGCCGAGACCACGGTGCTGTCCGCGCCGAACGCCGCGCGCATCCCGGCGGGTCTGTCCGCGACCGTGGCGGCAACGCTGCCGGTGGCCGGGACGACCGCGGTGGACGTGCTCGACCAGCTCGGACTCCCCGCCGGCGCTACGGTCCTGGTCAACGGGGTCGGGGGTGGGGTCGGCCTGGCAGTCGCCCGGCTGGCCATCGGGCGCGAGCTGCGCGTGATCGGCACGGGGAGTACTGCCAAACGCGAGCACGCCGAGGGCATCGGGGTGCGGTTCATCGACTACACCGCCGAGGACGTCGCCGCCGCGGCACGCGAGCTGGTTCCGGGCGGCTTCGACGGGATCGTCGACCTGGTCGGAGGCACCTCGCTGCGGACGGTCGCTCCGCTGGCCCGGGATCCCCGCAACGTCATCGCTGTGGGTGATACGTCTGTGCCCGATCTCGGTGGGCGGTTCGTCGAGCGTCGCGTCGACCGCGAGAACCTGGAGCGGTCGGCCCGGCTGGCCCTTGAAGGAGTCCTCGCACCCGTGATCACCGCGGTCCGTCCGCTCTCCGAAGCCCCGGCCGCCCTCGCCGCTGTCGAGAACGGTCACGCCTCGGGGAAGGTCGTCATCCAGGTGGCATGAGAAGTGCCCAGCCGCCTGACGCCGTCGACCGTCCATCGCGGACTGGCGAGAACCCGTGGTCGGCGCATCACCAACTGAGCACGTTCGTCCCTGTACACGGCTGAGCGCGTTCAGGCGTACCCCGGCACCGACGCGCCCAAGCGGGCTGGGGCGCGAGCGCGGGCCATCGCTCCGGGCGGGGCTGTTCATCAGGCGGGCACGGCCGCGGCTGCGGTACAGCACCGCGTGGAGTGCGTCGCGATCCTCGAACCCATCGCGAAGGCCGCCTGACCGGGGGAAACGGGCCGTTCCGCCGTCGCTGGGCGCGGGGGCGGGGGCGCTGCGGCGTGTGGGCCGTGCGGTCCGGCTCCTGCTCGGTGTGGAGCGCGCTTCAGGGCTGCGGATGTTCGTACTCGCGGCCCTGAATCTATGTTTATGGTCGTTTTATGGGTATACGCCCGTCATCACTCCTTCTTCGGAGGTCATCATGGCGTCAACCCACCGCGCACCCATCGAAGAGCACCCCGACCTCATGGACCTGCACGCCCGGCACGACCGTGTGGCAGCCACCCCCCGCGCTCAGATGGTCGAGGCCCTCGCCCTGATCACGGGGCTCTACCTCGCGGCATCTCCCTGGATAGCCGGTTTCAACGGCTTCACCACGCTGGCCGTCACCAACCTCATCGCGGGCATCGCCTACATGCTGTGCATGGGCGGCATCGGCAACTCGTACGAGCGCACCCATTCCATGGCCTGGGCCGCAGCCGCCATCGGCATCTGGACCTGTGTAGCCCCCTGGGTCGTCGCCGGTGACGTCGCGCACACCCGCTCCATCACCAGCAACCTCATCACGGGCGCGATCGCAACCCTCCTCGCCCTCGCCGCCGCCTCCGCGGCCCGCGACGACGCCAGCCGGCACGACCCTGGTACACGCCGTCCCATGTCAGGAACCCGCTGAGACGCCAGACGCTCGTCGCAGCCGTGGCCGCGGGCGGTCCGTACCCCCGCGGCCGGCGCGGCGGCGAACGAACGAGGCCGCGCTCCTGTCGTGCGGAGTAGCCGACGTCCTCAGGAGGAACATGTGGCGCCTGATCGGATCGGACTGGCAGAGGTCCTGGCAGCCGCGGAGGCGGCCGCGCCCGTGGACTCCCTCGATGTCGTGGCGCGCAATCTGCGCGAGCGGTTCGACGCTCGGTACGTGTCGTTCCTGTTCGTCGACGTCGTGGGCCGGCGCCTCCTGCGAGTCCATGACACCGCGGCCGTACACCGGCGGGAGCGCGCCGTGGAGGTCCCCCTCTCCGGCTACGGCGGGTACGACGAGGTCCTGCGCGGCCAGCGGCAGGTGCTGACAGGGGACGGGGGGCGGGGGCAGCGGGTCCTGACACCGGTGACCAATCGTGGCGACACCATCGGTGTCCTGGAGCTGCACCTGCCCCTGGTCACTGGATTGATCTTGGAACAGGTCGAGGAGGCCGCCCACGCGCTCGCGTACATCATCGTCACCGATCGCCGCTTCACCGACCTGTACCACTGGGGAAACCGCACCACCACGGTCGGTCTGTCAGCGGAGATCCAGCGGCAGCTCCTGCCCTCGGCTTCTTCCTGCGAAGCACCCCAGTTCACCGTCGCGGGGGCCCTGGTCCCGGCCTCCACCATCGCCGGTGACACCTACGACTACTGCCTCGACTCCGACTGGCTGCACCTGTCGATCACCGATGCGATGGGCCACGACGTCAGTGCCTCCCTCATGGCGACGCTCCTGGTCAACGCCTCACGCGGCGCCCGTCGCGCCGGGTGCGACCTCGCCGAGCAGGCCCGCCAGACCCACCGAGCCCTCCTCGACCACGGTCGCCACACCCTGGCCACCGGCCAGCTCCTGCGGCTCGCTCTGGACGGAACCAGCGCCCACCTCGTCAATGCCGGCCATCCCTGGCCGCTGCGCGTGCGCGACGGCGCGGTCGACGAACTGCGCCTGGCTGTGGACATGCCCTTCGGCATGGTCGAGCAGGGCGCCTACCAGGTGCAAGACCTCGACCTGCGCCCCGGTGACCGCCTGCTACTGCACACAGACGGCATGCAGGAGCGGGATGCGGCGACGGTCGACCTGCCCGTACTCCTGCGCAAGACCGCGGCCGAGCACCCGCGCGAAGTGGTGCGCGCCCTGGTCGGGGCGGTCACCGACGCCTACGACGGCCGGCCCCCCAAGGACGACGCCACGGTGCTCTGCCTGGACTGGCACGGCCACCGCCGGCGCGGCGGCCGTACTCACGGCCCGAGCAGGGCGGCCGTCCCCCACAGGCCCGCTCCCTGACGCAGCAGGAGGAGAACCTGCTCGTCGTCAGGCCGGTGCGGCCCGGGAAGCCAGACCAGGACGACGCGGCCGGTCGCGAGCGCCATCTCCGTCCACGAGTCCGGCACGAGACCGGGAGGAGATCGGTAGAACTCGGCTCCGCGGTGGGTGACGACCACCACGCCGTTCCTGACGGCCGCCGACCAGGAAGTGACGGGCCGTAGGAGGTCCTCGACGACGCCGGTGAAGGGCGCGAGTCCCATGTCCGTGAGCTGCTCGTAGACCGACCGGTCGTCGCGGTCCTCATCGGTGAACACCAGGAGCGGTATGTCCCCCGCCGGTGTCCCGCGGAATCCGATCGCCTTGCACGCCCACGACGGTTCCTGGTTCATGCGCTGCCCTCACGGCATCCCGAAGAGCCCCCCTGCGACGGGCGGTTGGCGGTGTGCGGACCTGTCGGCGAAGGGGCCGTACGATCCGCGGTCGGAGTCCTGCGCGTACGCGTGGACGGTCACGGTGAGCCCCGACCCCGGTTCGCGGCGCATGCGGTGCAGGGTTTCCGTGTCCAGGGAGAAGCCCTGCCCGGCATGCACACACCGCTCCATCGGTTCGTCGGCCAACCATGCGTGACGGATGCTGCCTCGGGCGACGTAGACGCCCTCGGGCTCGCGGTGGGCGCGGAATCCCGTGTCGTAGCCGTCGTCGTTCCAGGCGATGGCCCAGGCGGTGAACCGGTCATCCGTGAACAGGGGCACGCACGTGGGCCCTGCCCCGTGCGAGGCGCCATCCCCCAGGCGTGCTTCCCAGCGTCCCAGGTCCCGTCCGAGTTCGGTGGCTACCGCGAGCAGGTACTCGGATGAGCAACGGCTGAGGGGCTGCACCATCGGTGAGGCGAATCGGTTCATATCGGGCTAATTCCCCAAACGTGTGGGCTCATGCCCGCACAACCAGCGGTCCAACGGGAGGGCCCTGAGGGCATCCCCTCACAGCTCTTCGGGGTCCCGTCGCTCCAGAGGGCGCAGTGCCGGGCCCTGCACGACCTCGCCGTCAATGCCGAAGCGGGACCCGTGGCACGGGCACTCCCATGTGCGTTCGGCGTTGTTGAAGGCCACGATGCATCCCATGTGGGTGCAGACGGCGGACACGGCATGCAGTTCGCCCTGGTCGTCGCGGTGCACGGCGCAGGGTTTGCCATCCGCCCGGACCACGGTTCCTTCACCCGGCCGCAGGTCCCGGACGGGGCCCGTCGTGCCGTCGCCGAACGTGTCGAGGCGGTCCTTGACGAAGTGTTTCCCGGTGTCCCACTGCGCCTTGAGGAACGCCGGTGCGGATTGCACGGCGGAGCCGAAACGACCGGGATCGTAGAGGCCGGCCCACCGTTGGGGCGTGGCGCCGACGAGGGAGGCGATGAGCGCCCCGGCCATGACTCCGCCGGTCATCCCCCAGCCGGCGAAGCCGGTCGCGACGTACACGTTCTCGCCGGCGGTGGGAAGCCTGCCCACCAGCGGCACGGTGTCCGTGGAGCTGTTGTCCTGCGCCGCCCACCGGTGGGAGATCCGCACCCCGGGGAAGTGCTCCTCCGTCCAGGCCTCCAGGCGGGCGTAACCCGCCTCGGTGTCTTCACCCGTGCCCGGGGTGAACGCCTCGCCGGTGACGATGAGCAGGCGGTTTCCGTCAGCGAGGGGAGAGGTACGAACGGAGCGTTTGCCGCCTTCCGTGGTGATGTACATCCCCTCGGGGTCCCGATCGGCGGGCAGGGGGCCCGCGATCACCAGGTCGCGGTGCTGGGTGAGCCGGGTGGCGAGCACGGCGTGGTCGAAGACGGGGTGGTGGGTGGCCACGACGACGTGGCGGGCGGAGACGGTCACCCCGGCCTCCGTCGTGAGTCGGCAAGGATCACCGGTGTCGAGGCGGGTGACACGGGTGCCCTCGTGGATCCGGCCGCCGCGCGCGACGATGTCGTCGACGAGCCCGCGCAGGTACTTCAGCGGATGGAACTGGGCCTGGTCCTCGACCCTGACGGCGCCGGCGACGGGGAAGGGGAGGCCGGTCTCGGTGACGAACGATGCGGTGAGGCCCGCCGACCGAGCCGCATCGGCCTCCGCGCGCAGAGCCTCGACCCCGTCGGGTCGCTGGCAGTACGTGAGGGCCGGGCGGGGCTCGAGCTCGCAGTCGACACCCAGTTCCGCGGCCACCTCGGACACATGTCGCAGGGCGGCGCTCTGGGAATCCGCGTAGTCGCGGGCGGCCTGCTCCCCGTGTTCGCTCCGGAGCGTTTCGTAAACGGACGTGTGCAGCGCGGTGAGCTTCCCCGTCGTATGGCCCGTGACGCCGCTCGCGAGCCGGTCCGCCTCCAGCACGGTGACGCTGAGGCCCGCCCGGGCGAGTTCCCAGGCCGTGCTCAGGCCCGCGATGCCGCTGCCGATGACCGCGACATCCGTTTCGGCGGGCTGGGAGAGAGGGGCGAAGGACGGAAAGGCCGCGGTCCGCATCCAGTAGGACCGTCCGCTGTCGGGAAGTCGGTTCATAACCTGCGGCTGCCCAGGTAACCGGACCCGATGCGTCTCCTCCTGGCCCGGCCGGCGAGGCGGGATGCGCGCCCGGGGGGCACACTGGTGCTCAAGGGTGCCGCTGGCGGGCCGTGGTACGCGCGCATCGCGCTCGGCCAGGCCCGGCCCCGTCTCGTGAGGGGAGCAGGACGAGTAGAAGTGGCGACTCCCATGCCCGGTACGGCGCTGATCGTGATCGACATGCTCAACACCTATGACCACGAGGACGCCGAGGCCCTGGTCCCGTCGGTCCGCGAGGTCCTGCCCGCGATCACGACGCTCCTCGAGCACGCGCGGGCGAGTGCGTCGCCGGTCGTGTACGTGAACGACAACTTCGGCGAATGGCGCTCCCACCACGGGGAGATCCTGCAGGCCGCCCTCGCCGGCCGGCACGCCGACCTGGTGGAGCCGGTGGCGCCCGACGACACGTCCCTCTTCGTGGTCAAGGCGCGGCACTCGATCTTCTTCGAAACCCCTCTGGCGTACCTGCTGAACCAGCTCGGAACCGAGCGCCTGGTCCTGTGCGGCCAGGTGACCGAGCAGTGCGTGCTGTACTCGGCTCTGGACGCCCACATCCGGCACTTCGACGTCGTCGTCGCGCAGGACGGGGTCGCCCACATCGACCCGGAGCTGGCCGCGGCGGCCCTGCGGATGATGCGCACCAACATGTCCGCCGAGATCTGCCCGGTGAAGGACATCGCCTTCGACGCCCGATCGGCGTCGTGAACCAGACGGCCGTCGAGACCGCCCGCGGCGCCCGCAGCACCTCCGCATGAACGATCGGCACCTGGGAAGACGCCCGCTGAGCACCCCCGGTCCCGGTCCCGGTACGCGGACAGGCGTCGGACAGGGCAGAACGGGGTGAGGAACGGCGGTGGCCGCAATGGAGTGGAGAAAGCCCAGGGCTCGTCGCGGTGAGGCGCCCGCCGCCCGTCAGGACGACCGGGTGACGCCGTGGGAAGACCTCGAACGAGTCCTCGACCAGATGTTCGACCTTCTGGAGGGCTGTCCTCCAGCGGCGGTCAGCGGGCTGGAGGGCGGGAGCCGACTCCCGGACGGTCGGCGTGCCCACCGCGGCCGGGACCGGGGCCGCGGCGGACACCGGCCATGAGCCTCCCGTCGACCGCCACCCCACCCGGCGCCCTGCCGGGAAAGGACGCGCTCACCGAACTGGGGGAGTGGGTGCGCATCGCGTCCGTCTCCTGCGACCCGGACCGGGCCGATGACGTCCGCCGGTCCGCCGGCTGGCTCGTCGAGGCACTGCGCCGCACCGGCTTCCCGCGCGCCGAAGTCTGGGAAACGGACGCCCTCCCCGCCGTCTACGCCTCCTGGCCGGCGGCTGATCCGGGCGCCCCGGTCCTGCTGGTCTACAGCCACCACGACGTGCATGTCGTCGATCCTTCCGAATGGCAGGTCACCCAGCCGTTCTCCCCGCTCCTGCGGGACGGCCGGCTCCACGGTCGCGGCGCGTCGGACGCCAAGGGCCAGATCATGAGCCACCTGTGGGCCCTGCGCACGCACCTCGCGCAGCGCACCGCCCCGGCGGTGACGGTGAAGTACCTGATCGAAGGCGAGGAGGAAGTCGGCTCGGTACACCTGGCCGACCTGCTGTCGGAGCACGCCGATGACCTGAACGCCGACGTCGTGATGGTGTCCGACTCGATGCTCTGGTCCCTGGACGAGCCCACCGTGTGCGCCGCGGTGCGCGGGTCGGTCACCGCCACCCTCGCCGTCCGCGGGGCCGAACGCGACCTCCACAGCGGCGCCGTCTCCGGCGCCGCCGCGAACGCGGCGGTCGAGATGTGCCGCATGGTGGGCCTGCTCGGTGACGCGTCGGGCCGCGTCGCCCTGCCCGACTTCTACGCCGCGGTGACCGCCCCGGGCCCGAAGTTGCGCACCGGCGTCGGCTCCGTCCCCTTCGACCTGACGGACTGGCAGGCTGAGACCGGTACGTTCGACGCCCCCGGTGAGGCGGGATTCACGGTTCCCGAGCGCCTGTGGACCCGCCCCTCCGCCGAGGTCGCCCGTCTCACGGCCGGCCGCACCGACGCACCCGCACTCGGCCTCATTCCGGCGGAGGCCAGTGCCGACCTGCTCTTCCGGCTCGTACCCGATCAGCGAGCCGACCAGGTCGCCGACCAGTTGCGCGCCTGGCTGGCCCGGCACCGGAGGCCGGGTTTCACCTACGACCTGGAGATCTCCTCCACCATCTCGGACCCCTACCGGACGCCCCCCGACGCCCCGGCGCTCGCCGCTCTCACCCGGGCCGTCAGTCATGCCTACGGGGCTCCGGCCCGGCACATCGGCAATGGCGGTGCGGCTCCCGGCGCGCAGCTCGCCGACGCCTGCGACGCGCCGGTGCTGTTCTTCGGGACCGGACTTCCCGGAGACCGCTGGCACGGCCCGGACGAGCGGGTCGAGATCCAGGCGCTTCGACTCGGAGTCAGCGCGCTGGCCCGGTTCCTCGACGAACTGTCGGCCGGCGAACCGCCCACCCGCCGCAAGGCGTAGCCGAGGGCCGGCCGGCCCGGGAACCCGGGCCGCTCGTCATGTCCGGCCCGCTCTCAGGAGTGCCAGGACCGCGCGCTCGACGCCACCCTGCGTGGACGGACGCCCGACGGGGCCGTCCTCGCCCAGCTTGCCGAGAGCGGGGGCGATGGTCTCGCCGTTCTCGTAGAGCTCGATGACGCGGGGATCGATGTAGGACGCCCGGCAGACGGCGGGAGTGTTGCCGAGGTAGTCGCTGACCTCGCGCACGGCGCGCGCCACGACCCTCGCGCGCCGGGCGCGGGTCGTGCCGGCGGTGTTCGCGGACACGGCCAGGGCGACCGCCGCCAGGACGGTGGCGTACCAGGTCCGGAAGTCCTTCGCCGTGACGTCCTGCCGCGAGCGGTCGCGCAGGTAGGCGTTCAGGTCTTGGGCGTGGACCTCGTGCCACGTTCCGTGCTCCCGGTAGGCGAAGAGTCCCGGTCCGTCGTCCTTGCGCCGGAGCAGCGCCCGGACCACGGCATGGGCGTGCTCGTCCAGGAACGTGCGCGTCACCGTCCTGCCGGACTTGGCGGGGAAGTCCAGTCGGATTTCGCCGTTCCGGCAGGACGCGTGTTCTCGCAGCAGGGTCGTGAGCCCGTAGCTCCCGTTGTCCCGGGCGTAACGTTCGCCGCCGATCCGCAGGAACCCCAGGTCCAGGAGCCGCGTCATGCAGGCCAGCACGCGGGAGCGGGTCAGTCCGCGTCCGCGGAGGTCGTCCGCCACGTGCTCGCGCAGTCGGGGGAGGGAGCGGGCCACGCGTTGGACGTGCTCGTGTTTGGCGGCGTCCTGCTGGTCGCGGAAAGCAGGGTGGTAGAGGTACTGGCGCCGGCCGGCGGCGTCCGTGCCCACCGCCTGGATGTGGCCGTTCGGCCAGGGACAGATCCAGACGTCCTGCCATGCCGGAGGGATCACGAGCGCGCGCACGCGGTCCCGGTCCTCGGCTGACAGGCACCGCCCGTCCGCGTCCAGGTAGCGGAAGCCGCGCCCCTGACGTATCCGGCGGCATCCTCGGCCGTGGGGGTCGCTGGTCCGTAGGCGCACGGCGGCAGCCCTTCAGTCGCCCGCATGGATGCCGCTGTGGGGCGCGATTTCACGGGGTTTCCCTTGCTTCATGTCATTCATGCCGTGCGTCTACCCCTGTGCGGGCCGTCGATACCAGGGCGGCTGGGTGACGAGAGCGCGTACCTCGCCGCCCCGGCGCGGCCTGGGCCGTCGAGCACGCGAAAAGGGCGCGCGCCGCCTGGTGGCCTAATCCCGCGCGCCGGGTGCCCGGTCCCTGCCCAGAGTGGGTCCCACGAGACGCGACGGCGCCCGCCCCCCTCCCCTCGAGGGCGGTTGGCGTCGCGCGCCGGAACCGAGGGAAGGCAAGGCACACCATGAACAGCGCGGCACAGGTCGATCTGACGGGCAAACAGGCTTTGGTCACCGGCGGGGCCCGGGGGCTGGGCGCCGCCATCGCGCGGCGGCTCGCCGCGGCCGGCGCCTCCGTCCTGGTCGCCGACGTACGCAAGGACCTCGCTCAGGAGCTCTGCGCGGACCTCGTCGTGGCGGGCGGCCGCGCCCGCTTCGTCGAGATGGACGTGTGCGACCCCGCCGCGGTCGCGGCCGTCCTCGGGGACGTCGAGGCGGACGGCGGTCGGGTGGACGTCCTGGTCAACAACGCGGCGGTCGACGTGTCGAAGTCCGTCGAGCACCTGACCGCCGAGGAGGTCAGGCACGTGGTGACCACCAACCTGCTCGGGCCGATGTACCTGTGCCTGCACACCTACCGGCGCATGGTGGCCGCGGGCGGGGGTCACATCGTCAACATCCTCTCCACCGCCGCCAACCGGACCTGGACGGAAGCGGGCCCCTACGCGGCGAGCAAGTCCGGGCTGCGGGCGTTCACGCACACCCTGTTCAAGGAGGCGCAGCGGGACTGCACCGGGATCGGCGTCACCGGGATCATCGCCGGCGGGATGGAGACCGCCTTCATCATGGACCGGTTCCCGGACGCCGACACCGCTCTGCTCCAGAGCCCGGAGATCGTCGCCGACACGGTCATGTACGCGCTGTCCGTACCCGCCGGGAGCGTGGTCGGCGAACTCGTCGTGGTGCCCCGCCGGGAACCCTCCTGGCCCTGACGGAAGGCTCGACCATGATCAGCCCTCTGGACTTCTCCCCCACCACGGCGGTGGTCACCGGCTCCGACTCCGGCATCGGCCGTGCCGTCGCCGTACAGCTGGCCACGGCCGGACTGGACGTCGGCATCACCTGGCACGAGGACGAGGAGGGGGCCGAGCGCACGGCCCGGGAGGTCCGGGCACGCGGCCGGCGTGCCGTGCTCGCCCGGCTCGACCTCACCGACCTGCCCGCCGCCGCCGACGTCATCGACCGACTCGCCGACGAACTCGGGCGCATCGACGTGCTCGTGAACAACGCGGGCACCGGAACCGCCACGCCCTTCCTGGACCTGGACCTGACCACCGTCCGCCGGGTCCTCGACGTCGACCTCGTGGGCCCGCTGCTGTGCGGTCAGCGGGCGGCCCGGCACATGATCCGGCAGGGCGCCGGCGGCCGGATCGTCAACGTCACCTCGGTCCACGAACACCAGCCACGGGTCGGCGCCGGCCCGTACTGCGCCGCCAAGGGGGGATTGGGCCTCCTCACGCAGGTGATGGCGCTGGAACTCGCCGCACACGGAATCACCGTGAATTCCGTGGCGCCGGGGGAGATCGCCACGCCCATGACCGGCCAGGAGGACGAGGACGTGCGTGCGCAACCCCGGCCGGGCGTTCCCGCCGGCCGGCCGGGCGACGCCCACGAGGTCGCCGCCGTCATCGCCTTCCTGGCCGGACCCTCGGCTTCCTACGTCACGGGTGCCTCCTGGGTGGTGGACGGGGGCATGCTGCGGATGGGTCCCATGGCCGGGTCGCACATGGACCACGACCGGTGGCGCCGGCCCTGAGCGACCGGTCCCGGGCTTCGGACGCCCTACCGGTCCGCACCTCCCCGGATGGCCCAACCCGCGGTCCCGTACCGGCCCGGTCGGGGCGGGTGCTCGGCGGCGGGCTGTTAGTTTCCCCCGGTGGCAGCGGACCGACGGCGGAAGGACCACCCCATGGGCGGCGGGGGAAGCACGTACCGGGACGCCGGACAGCGCGCCCACATCGGTTCGTTCACCTCCGGCGGAGGCCGCGGGATCACCACGGCGGCCGTGGACCCCGGCACGGGCGCGCTCACCGTCCTGGGCGTCGTCGAGAGCGCGGGGGACGCCTCGTGTCTGGCGCTGTCCGCCGACAGGCAGGTGCTCTACGCCGCCGGTGGGCCCGATCACGGGCTGGCGGCCGCGTACCGGATCACCGCGGACGGTCTGGCTCCGCTGGGCGGTCCCGTCCCTGTCGACGGCCTCGGTCCCGCGCACGCGAGCGTCGTCGGGGACCGGCTGCTGATCGCCAATTACACGTCCGGCGACGTGAGCAGCCTCCCGATCGCGGCCGACGGCAGGCCCGAGGGCCCCGCCGCCGTCCTTGGCCACAGCGGCCGCGGGCCCGACCCCGAGCGACAGGCGGGCCCGCACGCCCACCACGTGACGCCTGATCCGAGCGGCCGCTGGGTGCTCAGCGTGGACCTCGGCACCGACTCGGTACGCGTGTGCGAGCCCGATCCGGCCGGCGGGCCCCTCCGTGTACGGGCCGAGACGCCGCTGCGTGCCGGGAGCGGTCCCCGGGAGGTGGCCTTCCACCCTCGCGGTGACGTGGCGTACGTGATCCACGAGCTGGAACCGCAGGTGACCGTCTGCCGGTGGGACGCCGGCTCCGGGCGCCTGTACCCCACCGGTGAGGTCGCGCTGGGCTCGGGCGACGCGGCGGCGGGCACCAGGGAGTACCCGTCGGTCGCGCTCGTCTCGGCGGACGGCCGCTTCGTCTGGGCGGCGGTCCGGGGCAGCAACCTCATCACGACCCTGTCGCTGTCCGACGGGCCCG
Source organism: Streptomyces sp. NPDC046308 (assembly GCF_055588065.1). Classification (NCBI taxonomy): domain Bacteria; kingdom Bacillati; phylum Actinomycetota; class Actinomycetes; order Kitasatosporales; family Streptomycetaceae; genus Streptomyces; species Streptomyces sp. NPDC046308. The sequence goes on along the minus strand of NZ_JBVJFB010000008.1, from coordinate 262,498 downwards.
AGAAGCCGCGGATCACGGATGCGGCGAGCTGCGGCGGTCAGTGGCCGCGGCATCTGGCGGCCGACGCGTCGGGTCGTCATCTGTACGTGTCCAACGAGTGGTCCGGCGACGTGACCTGGTTCGCCGTCGATCCGGAGACCGGACGCCTGCGCCCCGCGGGCCGGCTGGACGTCCCGGCCGCCGCCTGCGTCGTCCTGGTCTGAACACGGCCGCCGTCACCCGACTGCCTGCTCCCACGTGCCGCGCTCCTGCGGCTCCAGCAGGCTGGGGCCGTACCTGCGGGCTTCTCCCCGGGGCGAGCGGGGGCCTTTCGCCGCCCCTCCCGGTTGCTGCGTCCCGCGCCGTCCTTGCCCCACGAGGAGATCATCGTGGCCTCATCGCATGCGCCCCGTTGGGAGCACGCCGTCGTCACCGGCGGTGCGGGCTTCGTCGGATCGCACCTGTGCTCCGCCCTGCTGGCTGCGGGGACCGCCGTCACCTGCGTCGACGACTTCAGCACGGGGCGGTCCGAGAACATATCGGAACTGGTGGGCCACCCCCGATTCACCCTGCTGGAGACGAACGTCTCGCGGCCCTTCAGCGTCGGACGGGACCCGGACCTCGTCCTGCACCTCGCCTCCCCGGCTTCCCCCGCCGATTACCTCCGGCTGCCGATCCACACGCTGGAGGCGGGGAGCCTCGGCACGCGCAACGCCCTGGAGCTGGCACACCGCAGCGGGGCCCGCTTCGTCCTCGCCTCCACGTCCGAGGTCTACGGGGATCCGCAGGAGCACCCGCAGAGCGAGCGGTACTGGGGGCACGTCAACCCCGTCGGCCCGCGTAGCGTCTACGACGAGGCCAAACGCTTCGGCGAGGCGCTGAGCAGCGCCCACGCCTCGGCCCTGGGCACGGACGTGTGCATCGTGCGGCTGTTCAACACCTACGGTCCGCGCATGCGGGGCTACGACGGTCGCGCCGTTCCCACCTTCATCCGCCAGGCGCTGGCGGGTGCCCCGCTGACCGTCACCGGCGACGGCCTCCAGACCCGTTCGCTGTGCTACGTCGAGGACACCGTCGCCGGCATCCTCGCGGCGGCCGACCACGGGATGCGGGGGCCGGTCAACCTCGGCAACCCCGACGAGCTCACCATGCTCGAGCTGGCCCGCTGGATCGTCGAACTGACCGGTTCCTCCTCGGAGATCACCTTCATCGAGCGGCCGACCGACGACCCGACCGTGCGCTGCCCCGACATCACGCTGGCGCGGGACAAGCTCCAGTGGGAGCCGCGCGTGGCGGCCGAGGACGGGCTGCGCCGCACGATCGCCTGGTTCCGCGCGGAGCGCGACGGCTGACCCCTTCGGCTCCCTCGTGCTCCACCGGCGGCCGCGCCCCCGCTCGCTCCCGCCCGGTTCCCCCAGCCGAAAGGGCACTTCCCCGATGCGCATTCTCGGAATCAACGCGCTCTTCCACGACCCGTCCGCCGCCCTCGTCATCGACGGCCGTACGGTCGCCGCCGCCGAGGAGGAACGGTTCTCCCGCCGCAAGCACGGCAAGCGGCCGGTGCCCTTCTCCGCCTGGGAGCTGCCGGAACAGGCCGCGGCCTGGTGCCTGAAGCGTGCCGGCCTGCGTCCGCAGGACCTCGACGCCGTGGCGTACGCCTATGACCCCGCTCTGGCGCGGCCGGCCGACGCCATGGGTCTGGACGACCCGTGGGACCACCTTCGTCAGACGTACGCGCGTGAGGCGCCGGGGTTCCTGGCGACCGCCCTGCCCGGCCTCGACCCCGCTCTCGTGCGCTTCGTCGCACACCACATGGCCCATGCCGCGTCCGGCGCGTTCGCGGCGGACGGCGCGGACCGCAGTTCCGTCCTGGTGCTGGACGGACGCGGAGAGCGCGCTTCGCACCTGGCGGCGCGCCGGATCGGCGACAGGCTGGAGCCGCTGTACGCGCAGGACCTTCCGCACTCGCTCGGACTCGTCTACGAGGAACTCACCGAGCACCTGGGGTTCCTGAGGTCCTCCGACGAGTTCAAGGTGATGGCCCTCGCCTCCTACGGGAGTCCGCGGATGCTGGCCGAGCTGCGCCGCTACGTGTACCCCACGGGTGACGGCGGCTTCCACGCCACCGGCGTCCCCTGGAGCGAGTTCTGCCCGCCCCGCGGCCCGGACGAGCCCTGGACCGGGGCCCACGCCGATCTCGCCGCCAGTGCCCAGGCCGTCCTGGAAGAGACGCTGCTGGACCTGGTCCGCTGGCTCCACGGCCGTACCCACGACGACGTCCTCACCCTGGCCGGAGGCGTCGCGTTGAACTGCGTGGCCAACTCCCGCATCGCGCGCGAGGGTCCCTTCTCCCGGGTATGGGTCCAGCCGGCCGCCGGAGACGCGGGAACCGCGCTGGGTTCCGCGCTGCTCCTCGCCGCCGGGGCCGGGGACACCCCCGAGCCCATGGGCGGCGCGGATCTGGGCCGTGACTGGTCGGACGCGGAACTGGGCGCCTGGCTCAAGACGGCGGGAGTCCCCTTCGAACGGTCCCCGGACATCGCGGCCACCGTCGCCGAGGCGCTCGCCGACAACGCCATCGTGGCCTGGTTCCAGGGGCGTTCGGAGTTCGGGCCGCGGGCCCTGGGGCACCGCTCGCTGCTGGCGCATCCGGGGCACGCGGGGAACCTGGAACGCCTCAACGACGTGAAGGGCCGTGAACAGTTCCGCCCCGTGGCCCCCATGGTGATCGCCGAGCGGGCGTCCGAGATCTTCGACGGGCCGCTGCCGAGCCCGTACATGCTGTTCGTGCACGACGTGGCCGCCGCATGGCGCGAGCGCATCCCGGCGGTGGTCCACGTCGACGGCACGGCCCGCATCCAGACCGTGGATCCGGAGCGTGAGCCGCTGGTGGCGCGGATGCTCACCGAGTTCGAACGGCGCACCGGACTGCCGGTCGTCGTCAACACCAGCCTGAACACCGCCGGCCGGCCGATGGTCGACGACCCCCGGGACGCCCTGGAGTGCTTCGGCTCGTCGCCCGTGGACCTGCTGGCCATCGGGCCGTACGCCGTGCGCCGCGGCGCCATCTTCCGGGCCGCCGAGGAAGGTTGACCATGATGCTCCACGCGTCCGTGCCCTCGCCTTCGTACGCGATCGTCGTCCCCACCCTCGGCCGACCCAGCCTCAGGGCCTGCCTGGACGCCGTGGCCGCCGCGACGGCCTCCGGGTGCGGCCCCGCACGGATCGTCCTCGTACACGACCGTCCCGGCCCCGACGGAACCCCACCGGCTCTGGACGTCCCCCCGGCGCTCCGGCCGATCACCACCGTCGTGGCCGGCCGGGCCCGGGGCCCCGCTGCCGCCCGCAACACGGGAACGCGGGCGGCGGGTCAGGTGCCCTGGATCGTCTTCCTCGACGACGACGTGGTGCCGGGACAGGACTGGGGAGAGGACCTGGCGCGTGATCTGGCCTCGGCGTCCCGGGACACCGCGGCCGTCACGGCCCGGATCGAGGTGCCCCTCCCGCCCGGCCGCCGTCCCACGGACTGGGAGCGCAACACCGCCGGTCTGGCCACCGCCCGCTGGATCACCGCGGACATGGCCTTCCGCAGGGAGGCGTTGGACGCCGCCGGCGGCTTCGACGAGCGCTTTCGGCGCGCCTTCCGCGAGGACGCCGAGCTGGCCCTGCGCCTGATCGGGGGCGGCTGGGTGCTGGCCCCCGGAAGCCGCCGCACCACTCATCCGGTCCGCCCCGCCGATCGCTGGATCTCCGTCCGGCTCCAGGCGGGCAACGCCGACGACGTCCTCATGGGCCGACTGCACGGACACGACTGGTGGGGCAGGGCGGGCGCCCCTCGCGGACGCCTGCCGCGCCATGCCGCGGTGACCGCGGCCGGGGCCGCGGCCGTGGGCTGTGCGCTCGCGGGCAGGAGGGGCGCCGCCGCGTGGTGCGCGGCCGGCTGGGTGGCGGGCGCCGCCGAATTCGCCGCGGCCCGGATCGCACCCGGGCCGCGCACCCGGGACGAGGCCGTCACCATGGCGGTCACGAGTGCGGTCATCCCCGCGGTGGCGGTCTGGCACTGGCTGCGCGGGACGGTCGTACACCGCCGCGTCCGCCGGGCCGATCCGGCGGAGCCTCCCGGGAGGCTCCCGGCGGCCGCCGAGGCGGCTCCCCGCGAGCAGGTGCGGTCGTGAGGCCCCGTCCCGTCGCCGGCACGTCCCGCGCCGGGGCCCCGTCCGCAGCCGTCCCCTGGCTGTGGGACCGCCCCGGTGCGGCCAGGACCCCGCACCGGCCGGGGCCGGCCGGCCGGCTCCCGGATGCGGTCCTCTTCGACCGTGACGGCACGCTCGTCGTCGACGTCCCGTACAACGGCGACCCCGCCCGGGTCTCTCCCATGCCCACCGCGCGGGCCGCGGTGACCGCGCTGCGCGAGCTCGGGGTTCCGGTCGGCGTCGTGAGCAACCAGTCGGGCGTCGCCCGCGGGCTCCTGACACAGGAGCAAGTGGAGGCGGTACGCCGACGCGTGGACGACCTGTTCGGTCCGTTCGACGTGTGGGCCGTGTGCCCCCACGGCCCTGGGGACGGCTGCGGGTGCCGCAAGCCCGCTCCGGGCCTGATCCTCGCCGCGTGCCGGCGGCTGGGCGCCGCCCCCGCACGCACCGTCGTCGTCGGGGACATCGGAGCCGACGTGCGGGCCGCCTTCGCCGCGGGCGCGCGCGGGGTGCTGGTGCCGACGCCCGTGACCCGTCCCGAGGAGGTCGCGGCTGCCGGCGAGACGGCACGCGATCTCCTCACCGCCGTCCGGCTCGTCTCGTACCCGGTGGCCGGCCCTGTGGCCGACGGCCCCGACACCGTGCCGCCACCCGGACCGCTGCGGGGGCGCGGGCGCAGCCTCCGCGGCGTCGGCGGTGCCGGATGAACGCCCCGCGCAGTCTCGTCGTACGCCTCGACAGCGCCGGGGACGTACTGCTGGCCGGTCCCGCCGTGCGCGCGGTGGCGGCCGGCTCGTCGCACACCACGCTGCTCTGCGGGCCCCAGGGCGTTGCCGCGGCGCGGCTGCTGCCCGGCGTGGACCAGGTGCTGGTGTACGAGGCCCCCTGGGTGGGGCTGGAGCCGGGCCGCACCTCGCGCGAGGAGTGCGGCCTGCTGGTCGACGCCCTGGCAGCCGGCCGCTTCGACCGCGGCGTGATCCTGGTGTCCCACCACCAGAGCCCGTTGCCGGCGGCGCTGCTGCTCGCGCTCGCGGGAGTGGAGCAGGTCGCTGCCGACTGCGAGGAATACCCGGGATCCCTGCTCGCGCTGCGCCACCACCGGCTGCCGGACCGCCACGAGGCGGAAGCGGCCCTCGACCTGGTGCGCGACTTCGGTTTCGCGCTGCCCGACGGCGACGACGGCAGCCTGCGCGTGTCCGTCCCGCCCGACACGACGCGGTTGACGGGTCCCGAACCGTACGTGGTGCTGCATCCCGGAGCCGCGGTGGCCGCCCGAGCCTGGAGCCCGGCCAGGGCGACGCGCGCCGCGGCCGCCCTGCACGAGGCGGGGCACCGGGTGGTGGTCACCGGCAGCCCCGCGGAGAAGGAACTGACCGCCGAGGTGGCCGGCCGTCACGGGCTCGACCTGGGCGGCGGCACGGCCGACCTGCACGAGCTGGCCGGGGTCCTGGCCGCCGCACGGGTCGTGGTCGCGGGCAACACCGGTCCGGCCCATCTGGCCGCCGCCGTGGGCACGCCCGTGGTGTGCCTGTTCGCACCCGTGGTGCCGGCCGGCCGGTGGCGGCCGTACCGGGTGCCGCACGTGCTGCTCGGCGATCAGCGGGCCTCGTGCGCCGGCAGCAGGGCGAGGGTCTGCCCCGTCGAGGGGCATCCGTGCCTGGACTCGGTGGACGACGACCAGGTGCTCGCGGCGGTCGCCGCACTCCTCACGGCCGGCCCGCCGGGCGGCCGCAGACCGCGACCGCCCGAGCCGAGCCGGACCGACGGAGGAGTGACCGTATGAACATCCTGCTGTGGCACGTGCACGGTTCCTGGACCACCGCGTTCGTCCAGGGGCCGCACACCTACCTCGTACCGGTCACCCCGGACCGGGGGCCCGACGGACTGGGCCGCGCCCGCACCTTCGACTGGCCCGAGTCGGTGCGGGAGGTGACTGCGGCCGAACTGGCCGACGCGCCGGTGGACCTCGTCGTGCTCCAGCGGCCCCACGAACTGGAGCTGGCCGAGCGCTGGCTGGGCCGCCGCCCCGGACGCGACGTCCCCGCCGTGTACCTGGAACACAACGCACCGGACGGCGACGTACCGCGCACCCGTCACCCCTGCGCCGACCGCGAGGACCTGACGCTCGTCCACGTCACCCACTTCAACCGGCTGTTCTGGGACAACGGTGCCACCCGCACCGAAGTCATCGAACACGGCATCGTGGACCCCGGGCACCTCTACACCGGCGTGCTCCCCCGCGCGGCGGTGGTGACGAACGAACCCATCAGGCGGGGCCGGCACACCGGAACGGACCTCCTGCCCGAGCTGGCCCGGGCGGCGCCGCTGGACGTCTTCGGCATGCGCACCCAGGGCATCGCCGCGCACTTGGGCCTGCCCGAAGAGCGCTGCCGTGCCCACGAGCTGCCCCAGCGTGAGCTGCACCGGGCGATGGCCGAGCGCCGCGTGTACCTGCACCCCGTGCGCTGGACCTCGCTGGGACTGTCGCTCCTGGAGGCCATGCACCTGGGCATGCCCGTCGTGGCGCTGGCCGCCACGGAGGCCGTCGAGGCCGTCCTGCCCGGCACCGGGGTCCTCTCCACCCGGCCGGAGGTGCTGGCCCGAGCGCTCGTCCACTACCTCAACGAACCCGAGGCGGCTGCCGAGGACGGCGGGCGGGCCCGGCAGGCCGCGCTCGAACGGTACGGCCTCAAACGCTTCCTGGACGACTGGGAGCGCCTGATGACGGAGGTACGGTCATGACACCCCCCACCGCCCGCCCGATACGGTCGCCCAACCGGCTCCGGCCCCTGTCGCTGGCCCTGGTCTCGGAGCACGCGAGCCCCCTCGCGACACTCGGCGGTGTCGACGCCGGCGGGCAGAACGTGCACGTGGCCTGCCTTGCCGGAGCCCTGGCCGACCGCGGTCACCGCGTCACGGTGTACACGCGGAGGGATTCCCAGGACCTGCCCACGATCAGCCGACTGCGGCCGGGCGTGACGGTCCACCACGTGCCGGCCGGACCGGCCGAACAGCTACCCAAGGACGAACTGCTGCCGCACATGCGGGAGTTCGCGTACTACCTGATGCGCCACTGGCAGGAGACCGGTGCGCCCGACCTGCTCCACTCGCACTACTGGATGTCCGGGCTCGCCTCGCTGGCCGCGGCGCAGGAGCTGGGTCTGCCGATGCTGCACACCTACCACGCGCTGGGAACCGTCAAGCGGCGGTTCCAGGGCGCCGACGACACGAGTCCGCCCTCACGCATCGGCTGCGAGCGGGAGGTGGGGTTCGGCTGCGACCGGATCGTGGCGACCTGCCGTGACGAGGTCACCGAACTCGTCCGGTTGGGCATCCCGGAGGACAAGGCCGACGTCGTGCCGTGCGGCGTGGACGCCGAGCGGTTCCGGCCGGACGGGCCGGTCGCCGAGCGCGGGACCGCCCGGCGCCACCGGCTGCTCCAGCTGGGCCGGCTCGTCCCGCGCAAGGGGGCGGCCCTGTCCATCGCCGCTCTCGCCCACCTGCCGGAGGCCGAGCTCCTGATCGCGGGCGGCCCCGCGCCCGACCTCCTCGACGCCGACCCCGAGGTGCGGCGGCTGCGCGCCGTCGCCCGGGCGGCGGGCGTCCTCGACCGCGTGTGCTTCGTCGGCGCGGTGACCTGCGAGGCCGTGCCGGCCCTGCTGCGCAGCGCCGACGTCGTGCTCTGCCCGGCGGACTACGAGCCGTTCGGCATCGTGCCGCTGGAGGCCATGGCCTGCGGCCGGCCGGTCGTGGCCAGCGCCGTCGGCGGTCAGCTGGACACCGTCGCCGACCGGGAGACCGGACGTCTCGTGCCGCCCGGAGACGCGCTCGCCCTCGCGGAGGCCACCGCCGAACTGCTGGCCGACGACACCGCACGCCGGGCGTACGGGGCTGCCGGGCGGCGGCGGGTCCTGAGCCGTTACGGCTGGGCCCAGGTCGCCGCCGCGACGGAACGGTCCTACCGTTCGGTGCTCGCCGGGCGGCTCGTGGCCGCCGGGGCGAGGACGTGAGCCCCGCGCTGATCGCTCCGTACGGCTTCCGTCCGACGCACGCCTCCGGCCGGCCCGGCCGGGCCGGCCCCCGCTCAGTACCGATCGCCTGAAGGAGGTGGGGTGCGCCCTCTTCCCCGAGCGGCCGCACCGACGCCATGAGCCGATTTCCCGCAACAACAGGAGCCCAGGAGCACTGCCGGTCGCTGGAGGACGCGCTGAGGCGGCTGCGCGTCCACGGTCTGGACCAGCTCACCCACTGGGGTCACCGGCTCGCCGCGGTGCTGCCGGCCGGCGGGCGCCTCCTCGCCGCAGGCAACGGCGGCAGCGCCGCCCAGGCACAGCACCTGACCGCGGAGCTCGTCGGCCGCTACCGCGAGGAGCGACCGGCCTACTCGGCCATCGCCCTGCACGCGGACACCTCGAGCGTCACCGCGATCGGCAACGACTACGGATTCGAGCAGGTCTTCGCACGGCAGGTCGCGGCGCACGGCCGGGACGGTGACGTCCTGGTCCTGCTGTCGACGTCGGGTCGCAGCGGCAACCTGCTGTCGGCCGCGATGACGGCCCGCGCCGCGGGCGTGGAGGTCTGGGCCCTGACCGGAGCCGCCCCCAACCCGCTGGCGGAGGCCGCCGACCAGGCCGTGTGCATCGATGCCGCCTCGACGGCGACCGTGCAGGAGGCCCATCTGGTGGCCGTGCACCTGCTGTGCGAGTCCTTCGACGCGGCCCTCGCGTCCTCCGGCGCCTCCGCCGCCGCCCTCAACAGGCCGGCGTCCCGACCCGCCGTCGCCGCTGTCAGGAGGACCAGGTGACCGGCCGCGAACCGCTGGTCGTGGTCGGTGACGTGCTGCTGGACCGGGACATCCGCGGGGTCGCGTCCCGTCTCGCTCCGGACGCCCCGGCGCCCGTCGTCGACGTCACGGACGACCTCTCACGGCCCGGAGGCGCCGGATTGGCCGCCGTGCTGGCCGCCCGTTCCGGCCGGGAAGTCGTCCTGGTCACGGCATTGGGGGAGGACCGTGCGAGCAACCGCGTGCGGGAGGCGCTGGACGGCCGTGTCCGGTTGGTGGAGCTCCCGCTGGAAGGCTCCCTCCCGGTCAAGACACGGGTCCTGGCGGACGGACGTCCCCTGGTGCGGATCGACCGGGGTGGCGGCGAGGTCGGCCCCGCCGACGCGGCCGTGTGCCGGGCGCTTTCCGGTGCGCACGCCGTCCTGGTAGCGGACTACGGCAGGGGAACGGCGCAGGCGCTGCGGCCCCTGCTGGCCGACACCGCGCGCCGCGTACCGATGGTGTGGGACCCGCACCCGCGCGGCGGACCACCGGTGCCCGGAGCCCGTCTGGTGACACCGAACGCGGCGGAGGCGGCCGCGCTGTGCCCCGACGAGGGGGACTCCCTGGCGGCGCACGCCCGGCGCGGCGCGGAGCTGGCGGAGCGCTGGGGCGCCGCTGCGGTGGCCGTCACCCTCGGGGAGCGGGGGGTTCTGCTGACCCGGCCGCTGTCCGCAGCGCCGATGCTCGTCCCGTCCCCGTACCGGGCCGTGGGTGATCCCTGCGGAGCGGGCGACTGCTTCGCCGCCGGGGTGGCCTGCGCACTCGCGGACGGAAGCCTGCCGGAGGAGGCGGTACAGCTGGCGGTGGCCGCCGCCGCGGCTTTCGTGGCGGCGGGCGGCGCCTGCGACCCCGCCCTCTGGGAGGCGTCCCGCGCCCCCGACTTCACCCGGCCGGCGGGTGGCGACGCGTTCGCGACGGCTGAGAGCGTTCGGGCTCGCGGCGGAACGGTGGTCGCCACGGGCGGCTGCTTCGACCTGCTCCACGCCGGGCACGTCGGCTTGCTGGACAGTGCCCGGCGGATCGGTGACTGCCTGATCGTCTGCGTGAACTCGGACGCCTCGCTGCGGCGGCTCAAGGGGCCGGGCCGCCCACTGAACCCGCTGGAGGACCGCGTACGGGTGCTGGCGGCGCTCGGCAGCGTCGACGCCGTGGTGGCCTTCGAGGAGGACACGCCGGAGACCCTGCTGGGCCGGCTGCGACCGGACGTCTGGGTCAAGGGCGGCGACTACTCGGCCGACGATCTCCCGGAAGCGCGGGCGCTGCGCGCCTGGGGCGGCCAGGCCGTCGTCCTGCCCTACCTCGACGGCCGCTCCACGACCGGCCTGGCCGGTCGCGCCGCCCGGGCGGCCTCGAGTGCCCGGCCCTCGCCGTGACCGGACCAAGCCGGTGCGCGGGGTGCCGCGGCCGCGACCGGGACGCGATGCGTGTGTCGTAACCCGCCCGCGCCGATCAGGCGGCGGTGCTCAGCCGGGCCCGGGCGGGCAGGGCCACCTCGCGCACCGGGACGAGCGCCGCGCTGCGGGGCCCCCGGCCCTTCAGCAGGTACCCCGTGGTCACGAACGTCGCGATGGCCAGCCCGCCCACGATCAGCGTGACCCGTACCCCGGCCAGCTCCATGAACACTCCGAGCATGGGCGGCGCCGCCAGGCCCCAGACGGTGCGGATGCTGGACCAGGCACCGAGCACCCGGCCCCTCATGTGGGCGGGCGGGTCGGTCTGGAGCACGGTGGACTGGGCGGTGTCCCCGACGGATTCCGCCACCGCCATGGGCAGGACGAGGACCAGGAGCACCAGGAGGGAGGGGGCCAGCCCGGCGAGGACCTGCAGGAGGGCCCCGGCCAGGGTCAGGGCGGCCACCACGCGCACGCCCGGCCTGCGCAGCCGGGCGCCCAGGACCGCGCCGACGATCCCGCCGACGGCCAGGACCGTGGAGACCTTGCTGAAGGAAGCGGCGTCACCGGCGAGGGGCCCGGTGACCAGGACCACCAGGGTGAGGGAGTAGTTGCGGCCGAACAGCGCACTCACCCCGTTGAGGGCGGCGAGGGCGACCAGCCGCGGGCGCCGCATGAAGAAAGCGAGTCCCTCCCGGGCGCTCGTGCTCTTCACCGCGGCCGGTTCGGGCGCCGGCCGCACAGCGGGAGCGGATGCCCGGCGGGTTTCCGGGGAGGGGTCGGCTGCCTTCAGGAACGGGATCACGCCGGCCACGAACAGGAACGACAGGCCGTTGGCGGCGTAGGCCGCCGCCGTGCCCAGGAAGCCGACGGCCACGCCGGCGAGGGCGGCACCCGCGAGCCGCCCGGCGCTGTGCACGAGCGAGCCCACTCCGATGGCGGAGGGTACGTCCGGGGCGCGGACGAGATCGTTGCCGAGCAGCGCGCACGCGGGCCCGTCGACGGTGGCGATCAGACCGGTCACCGCCGCCAGCGCGAGCAGCACCGGGAGGTTGAGGCCGTCCAGCGCGACCAGCACGGCCGTGACCAGGGCCACGGCACCCAGCAGGGCCTGTGCGACGGCGGCGGTCAGCTTGCGGGGCAGGCGATCGACGGCCGCGCCGCCCACCAGACCCAGGAGCAGACCGGGCGCCATCTGGATGGACACGGACAAACCGGTGGCGGCTGCCGATCCCGTGATCTGGAGGACCATGAGGTTCTGCACCGTCAGCTGCATCCACGTGCCCGCGTTGGACACGAAGTTGGCGACGGCCCACCAGCGCATGCTGGGGTAGCGGAGGGACCGCCACGGAGAGCGGTCGGGGGTCGGGGCGGAAGAGGGCGCGGAGACAGTGGCAGACACAGGAAGGACCCAGGACGGAGCGCGAAGCGCGAGAGGCGGCAGGCGGGCGGGAGCGGGCGCTCCGCACCGCCGACGCGCACGGCGACGTCCGGCGGTAGAAGGGGGGAGGAACGGCCCCGTCCATGGTGGCAGAACCTCCCGGCCGGATCGGTGACCCGAGGCGCCCGCCGGCCCGCCGACAGGGCCCTCGGCCCTGGCCCGCCAAGGCCGACGGGGCAGCCGGTGTGTTTGCTCACAGCGGCTGCCCGCAACAGGCCGAACACCGTGCGGCGCAACCCGGCGTGCCCCCCGGGACCGTCCTCGGGACAGTGGAGGGCATGAGTGCGCACAAGCGGGCAGGCCACGCTCCGGCCGACCAGGTGTCGGCGGGCGGCCGCCCCCGGGTACTGGTCCTGCGGGCCTTGGGCCTCGGCGACCTGCTGACGGCGGTGCCCTGCCTGCGGGCGCTGCGCCGGAGCATGCCGGACCGCGACATCGTCCTGGCCGCCCCCGGCCGGCTGGCCACCGTCGCGGTCGCCACCGGCCTCGTCGACCGTGTCCTGCCCACGACCGCGCGCGGACGCGGCGTGCCCGCCGAACTGGGCTGGCAGGGACCGCCGCCGGAGCTGGCCGTGGACCTGCACGGGAACGGGCCACCCAGCCACCTGCTCCTCCAGCGGCTGCGGCCGCGCCGTCTCCTCGCCTACCGGCACGCCGAGACCCCCGACATCATCGGACCCGAGTGGCGCGACGACGAGCACGAGCGGGAACGCTGGTGCCGTCTGCTGCGCTGGTACGGCATCGAGGCCGACCCCGCGGACCTCTCGATCGCCGCCCCGGCCTGCGCCTCGCCCGCCCCGGGCGCGGTCGTCGTCCACCCCGGCGCGGACGCCGGCTCGCGCCGGTGGCCCCCGGAACGGTTCGCGGCGGTCGTACGGGCCCTGCGCCGAGCGGGCGAGGACGTGGTCGTCACAGCGGGCGCGGGGGAGGGGGCGCTGGCGCGGCGGGTGGCGAGGGAGGCCGGCCTGCCACAGGAGGCGGTGTTCGGCGGCTCCGGGGACGTGCCCTTCCACGAGCTCTGCGCGCTGGTGGCCGGTGCGCGCTGTGTCCTGGTCGGCGACACGGGTCTGGCACACCTCGCGACGGCCCTGGGTACCCCGTCCGTCGTCCTCTTCGGCCCGGTGGCCCCCTGCCTGTGGGGCCCGCCCCCTCACCCGAAGCACCGGGTGCTGTGGTGTCCCCGCGCGGGCGAGGACCCCTTGCGGCCGGGCGACGCACACGCGTCGCTGCCCGATGCCCGGCTCCTGCGCATCACCGTCGGCCAGGTGGTCGAGGCGCTGGCCACCGTCCTCGAACGGCGGGCTCCCGTCCCGGAGATCACGCGCTCGTCGGGATCCGCGGTGACAGGGTCCTGACCAAGGTGGTGGTCCAGCGCATCTTCCGTAGCGTGCGCGAAGGGGAGAAGGAGGCCACCCCGACCAGCCGGTCGCCCTTCGCGGCCTGCCCGGGTCCGGCCGGCCGAGGCGGTTGCGCGTGGCCCGTTCGGGCCCTCAGCCTTCCACGCCGGTGGAGGTGTGGGCGGCGCCCACCGGCTTGGACTCCGGCGATCCCCGCTGGCGCAGGTAGACGGACAGGATGACCATGGCGGCCACGGCCAGGAGTTCCGACTGCCAGTTCTGCAGCGTCCTGCTCCAGAAGTCCGGTGCGATCAGGTAGGCGCCCCAGCCGATGGGGTCCTGGAGTTGGCGTAGCTGCTGCTCGTCGTAGGCGGCCACTCCCGTGATGGACTGGGCCAGCCAGGACAGGACGAACAGAGCGCCCATGACGAGGCCCAGCGAGCGGGAGTACACCAGCTGCCGCCAGTCCTTGGTGCCGGCCCAGCGCGGCGAGTCCTTCCCGGCGTGATCGCCCACCCGCTGCTCGTGATCGGACTCGGAACCGATCTTGTGGAGCTCCTTCGATTCCGGTGAGCCCCGCTGCACGAGCCAGACGGTGCCGAAGATGAACAGGAAGAACTGCAGGAACTCCGACTGCCAGTTCTCCGTGACGTCCACGGCGAAGTCCGAGGACGTCATGTACTCGCCCAGACTGATCTGCTGGAGGCCGTCGTCGGCGAGCTGGGCGTTGAAGTCGGCGTGTCCGGCCAGCGCCTGTCCGAGCAGGACCAGCAGGAACGCCGAACCGAAGGCGAGAGTGAGGCTGTTGTCCCTCCAGAAGCTCCCGTCCTGCCGGCTCCCCTGTCGGCTTCCGCTCATCGCTGCATCGCTCCGATCGCGATGAAGTAGCCGAGCCCGCCCAGGATCACGACCAGGCAGGCAACGAAAAGTCCTCGCACGCTCATCCGCCCTTCACGACGCACTGGTAGGGCTTGTCCTCCTGCGGGGTGCAGCCTGCCGCCACGACCCGCCATCCGCCGGTGAACTGCGACAGGAACAGCGTCTCGCCGCCGGCGTGGACGAGAGCCTGCCGCCCGTAGACCTCGGCGCCGTTCACCGCTGCCGAGGCCGGGAGGTCCTGCCCCTCCAGCGCCTTCCCGCACGCTTGCTTCTCGTCCTCTTCCACCTGCGTGCGGGTCTCAGGGGCCAGCAGGTCGCACGCTGCCCCGTAGTTCCGGGAGGCGAGCGCCTGCTCGAAGGCGCGGCCGGCATCGCGGGCACCGTCCACGCGCGTCCCGGACGCCCCGCAGCCCGTCAGGAACACGGTGAGCATCCCGGCAAGGGCCGAGGCACCGGCCGCCGTCAGAGCCGCACCGCGAGAGCCGGCCGCCGGTGTCATCGGCTGCCGGCGCTGGGGGTGGCCAGCGGATCCCGTGGCGCCTTCGGCTTCTCGGCTTCCAGCCGCTCACCGAGTTCGGTGAGCCGGTTTCGTCCCATCGCCTTGCGGACGTCGGGGAACCATTCCTTCTCTTCTTCCTCGACGTGGTGGCGGACGTTCTCCATCAGGACGCTCATCTTCGCCTTGAACCGTTCGTCGGCCGCGTCCATGCCCTTGAGCTCGGACAGCATCCACACGACCGCGTGGTGCTCCTCGATGCTCTCCAGGATGTGGTCGGTGGTGTCGGGCGCGGCCTCGCGGGCGGCGGGGTAGAAGATCTGCTCCTCGATCCAGGCGTGGACGGTCAGCTCCTCGACGACCTGGTCGGCGATCCTCCGGCGTTCGGCCGTGTCCTCGTCCCCGGTCTTCTCGAACTGTTTGAACAGCTTCTCCACGGTCTTGTGGTCGTCACGCAGAAGCACGATCGCGTCCATGAACATCCTTCGTCTATGCGGATTACGGGACGAACACCCAGGTTTCCCTACCCTGAGGGCCGGTCTTTGCCGCGTGGTCATACGCGCGGGGTGTTGCACGACGCGCGCATACCCCGCTTACGGACGCACACTCCGAAGCCGGCGCCGGTCAGTCGACGGAGAGGGCCTGAAGGAGGTCGCCGACCTGGGGGTCGGGCAGGGCGCGGGCGACGTCGGCCTGGGCGACGATGCCCACGAGCCGGTGGCCGTCGATGACGGGCAGGCGCCGTACCCGGTGGTCGGCCATCGTGCGCATGATCTCGGCGGCGTCGTCGTCGGCTCCGATGGTGACGGCTTCGCCCTGGGCGAGTTCTCCGGCCTTGCACTGGGCGGGGTCCTTGCCGGCGCCGAGGACCTTCACGACGATGTCGCGGTCGGTGAGCATGCCCTTGAGCCTGTCGTCGGTGCCGCAGATCGGCAGCGCTCCGACGCCCATCCGCGTCATCTTCTTCGCGGCCTCGAGGACCGTCTCTTCGGCGCCGATGCACTCGGCGCCCTCCGTCATGATCTCGCGCGCCGTGGTCATCCGGCCGCTCCTCTCGGTAGGTCTCGTCATGCCCGTGCTCTCGGGCCCGGAAAGCCGGGCGGGCGGGCACCGCTGGGGTGCCCGCCCACGCGCGTTCGACTCAGGTGTGCAGGCGGCTGTTGGTGCCGTCGTGGCCGTCGGCGTGGTCCTCGTCGAACCAGTAGTCGCCTGCGGCCAGGTAGCGGAAGGAGTGCACGCTCTTGCCGGGCAGGGCGACGGTGACCGCGCGGGTACCGTCTTCGCGGGGCACCAGGGTGTGGGTGCCCGGCCGCCAGTCGTTGAAGTCACCGACCACGCTGACCGGGCCGGGGGGCGCATCTGCGGGCAGGACGAATGTGACCTGGGTGCGGTCCTTGAGCTGCTTGCGTTCCAGCACGGAGTCTCCTGGCGGCAGGGGCGGATCGTCGCGGGCCATCCTCCATCCGGCGCCGCGGGGCGAGCACCGGACACGCCAGGGGAGGTCACCTTCGTGGTCGCGCACTGGGCCGAAGAGCGTACACGCTGCCCCTGCCGGTCCCATGGAAGGGCGCCCTACCGGCGGAAGAACCCCCGGCGTCCCTCCCGCGTCCTGGTCGGCCCCGGAGCGCCCGGATTCCCGCCGATCCACCGGGACACGTGCCTGCGGGGCGGTGGGGTGGTCACGGTGCGGGGGAGTCCCACTCGAGGGCGAGGCGCAGCGCGGCTGCCGAGCGGGGCAGGGGAGCGGTCTGCGAGCCGAGGTGGGCGGCGGCGTGCAGGATCTCGTCCAGGAGCACCGGATCGCCATCCTGCACGGCGATCACCAGGAGGGGGTCGAGCTGTTCGCGCCACGCGTCGTGAGCGGAGGGGCGCGTGCGGACCTCGTGCGCCCAGGCGATCATCTCCGTGCGGTCCGCGCGGGGCATCGGGACTCCGAGGTCCGGTCCCGGGGGGACGGAACGCAGGGTCACCACCGCGGCGAGCGCGGCCGCGAGCGTCGTGTGGTAGCAGGTGCCGAAGAGGTAGGCAGCGGCTTTGTCGCCGGTCAGGCCCTCGAGGACCGCGGGCCTGTGCACCGGGCTGGGAACGGCCCCGTCGGAGCGCTGAGCGGCTTCGACGGCTTCCCATCCCTGCCGTTCGAAGGACAGGGTGGGTCCGCCCAGTGCCCGGGCGCACAGCAGGAGCTCGGACAGCAGGTCCAGGTTCCCGCGTGCCAGGTGCACGCCGAGCAGTACGCGTACGGCCTCTCGCAGGGCTTCGCTTCCGGGCGTGTCCGGGCAGGGGCGCTGCCCGAAGTCGGTGGCGTAGAAGACGGAGTGCGTCAGCGCGTACGTCTCGCTGCTCGTCAGCTGGAGTACGTCGGGGCCGAGGGCGGCGATGCTCCGGGCGTACAGCGACTCGGCGTCAGGCAGACGCGCCGGGGCGGCGAAACCACCCCGGTCGAGGAAGTAGCGCAGTTCAAGACGGTTGAGGACGGGTTTGTACAGCTGGGTGTGGCCGCCGGCATCGGCGTCCAGCAGCGCTTGGCAGCGGCTGCGCGCCGTGGGCTGGGGGCGGCCGAGGAGGTCGAGGAGAGCCACCAGATTGAGGTGGTAGGGGAAGAGCTCGCCGGCCGTGCGCAGACCTTCGCCGAAGGAGGGCGCGGCGGCCGTGCGCGCGGCCAGGTCGACGGCACGGCGGGTGAAGGCGGCGTCGGCCTCCGGTGGGACGCCGGGCCGGTTCAGCAGCCGCACCAGGCCCAGTAGTTCGAGGAGCGTGCCGGGCGGGAAGGGCCGGCGGGGCAGGTGTTCCTCCCAGCGCTCGGGGGAGAACCACTCGAGGTTGGTCTCCAGCCAGCCGAGCGCACCCGCCAGCACCCGGGCGGCGGCGGTCATCGGCCGCTCCGCAGCCGCAGCAGGGCCAGGACGGCGAGGAGGATCGCGCCGAGCACGGCGAGGTCCGCCCAGAGGGGGAGGAGGCCGCTGCTGCCGAGGAGGGTCTGACGCGCCAGGTCGACGGCATAGGTCATGGGGTTGAGATGCATGATCCAGCCGAGCCAGGTGGGAGCGTCCTGCGGGCTGAACACCGAGCCGGACAGGAACAGCATGGGGAACATCGCGAGCTGGACGGTTGCCTGCAGGGTCTGCACGCGCGTGATGACCGTGGCCAGGCAGAGGCCGATGACACTGAAGACGGTGGCCGCGAGCCCGTAGCAGCCGACCGCGGCGAGGAAGCGCAGCGGAGTCAGATGGACGCCCATCAGGGGGGACAGGGCCAGCATCAGCACGCTCTGCACGGTCACCATCCCGGCTCCGGCGGCGACCTTTCCCAAGGGGAGGCAGATCCGTGGCACGGGGGCGACGATGAGCTCGCGCAGTACGCCGTACTCGCGGTCCCAGGCGTAGGTCTGGCCCGAGGCGATGCCGATCGAGACGACCTGGATGGCGATGATGCCGGGGAAGACGTACGCGCTGAACTCCACCGGGTCGCCCGCTCCGTCGGCCCCGACGGTGCCGATCATCCCGTCGAAGCCGACCGCGTACACGAGGACGAAGAACAGGATCTGCACGGCCTGGCTGAGGAGCACTCCGGGCCGTTTCACCTGACGGAGCAGATCGCGGTGGGCGATCACCGCGATGGCGCGCAGAGCGGTGCGCAGAGGGGCGTCGGCCGGGGTGAGGGGCGACGTGCCGTCCGGGGCGTGCCGGGGAAGCCGTCCGTCGGGCGGAGCGGGGGCAGGGGCGACGGTCATCGGGGGCTCACACTCTCCTGCGTCTGCGGCGGGCGGGTGCTGTCGGAGTGGGCGGCGGCCGCGAGGTACACGTCGTTCATGGACGGGCGGTGCACGGAGACCGTCAGGCCGGGTACGTCGAGCGCGCGGACGACGTCGGCGATCCGGGCCTCCGGGTCGGGGCAGTGCACCGCGACGCCGCCGTCCTCGATCAGGGGCTCGAACCCGGCGGCGCGCAGCTGCCGTGCGGCGGCTTCGTCGTCCGCGCAGGACACCACGATGCGCGAGGAGTCGAGGCTGCTCTTGAGACGGCCGACGCTGTCGTGCCGGACGACGCGTCCGCGTTGGAGGATGACGATGTCGTCGGCGTACTCCGCCTCGTCCATGTAGTGCGTGGCGAACAGGACGGTGACGCCGAGCTCGTCGCGCAGCTGCCGGAGGTCGGACCACACCCCGGCGCGCACGGCGGGGTCGAGGCCGTTGGTGGGTTCGTCGAGGATCAGCAGGCCCGGGCGGTGCAGCAGCGCACGCGCGATCTCGACGCGCCGGGCGAGGCCGCCGGAGAGTTCCTCGACGGGCTGGCGGCGCCGTCCGGTGAGGTCGAACCGTTCGAGGAGGGTGTCGATGCGGGCGCGCGCCTCCGCTCGGGGCACCCCGAAGAGGCGGGCGTGGAACCAGAGGTTTCGGTCGATGGAGAGCTCTTTGTCCAGGGTGCGTTCCTGGAAGACCAGACCGAGCCGCCGGCGGGCGGCCATCGGCGCCTCCTCGACGTCGTGCCCGAAGATGCGTACCCGTCCGGAATGGGGTCGTGAGGCGGTCGACAGGACGCCCAACAGGCTCGACTTCCCGGCGCCGTTCGGCCCGAGGAGGGCCGTGATGCGGCCGGGGGGCGAGCTGAGGGACACGTCCTGGACGGCGGTCACGTTGCCGTACCGCACCACCAGACCTGTCGTCTCGAAGGCCGCGACGGGTGCGGGAGGAAGGCCGGGTGTGTGCGCGGGGGCGTCTTCCCGCGGTGCGAGCGGCGGCCGGATCATGCGAGCCCCAGCGTGCGGTCCCAGGCGAGCGGGGAGTCGTGCACGGGAAGCAGGCACAGGGCGACACCTGCCGCTCCTTCGAGCATGCCCGCGGTGTCGACGGCCCGGTGCGGTACCGGCGAACGGGCCGCGGCGGCGAACCGCATGAGGTGGCGGAAGCCGAACGGGGCGTCCGGATCCGCACAGTCCAGGGTCCGCCTGAGCAGCAGGGCCCGGCCGACCTCGAGTTCGGCCCGTGCCTGGGGGTCCGTGACGTCCCGGGCCACGCGGGCGACGATCCTCAGCAGTCCGCCGTAGCCGTGGCAGACCGTCGCGCCCTCGATCGCCCACTCGGACTCGTCCCGCCGCAGAGCGGCCCGCAGCGCGTCGACGGCCGCGGTGGTCCACTCCGGGCGGTTCAGGGCGCGTCCGGCCCGGAAGAGGGCGGCCGCGACACCGGGGGTGCCGTAGCACCAGGCGGTACGGGTGAAGAGCGGGCCGGGGCGCTGGTCGGCGACTTCGTCGTCCCAGCTCGCGCGGGCCGGCCAGTAGGGTCCGGCCGCGTCGTGGAGCGTCCAGCCGAGGAGCCACTCGGCGATCCGGACGATGGCGTCGCGCAGGGCGGCGTCCGCGTGCCCCCTCTCGTAGGCGGAGGTCAGCACGGCGAGCGGACCGGTGATCCCGTGGGCCATGCCGAGGTTGAAGTCGCCTCGCGGGTACGTCGTGCGGTCGCGATCGGTGACCTGGAGCTCGGCGGGGACCCACCACCCGGGAACGTCCCGTCCGCGGACCCGCACCGGTTCGGTGAGCGCGATCAGGTGCCGCAGGGAACGGCCGAGCGCCTCCTCGACCGCGGGACCGGACTCGGCGGCGTCCGTCGCCGAGTCCAGCAGGAGGCGGGTCGTGCCCGCCAGTCCGTTGATGAGGTCGTACGCGGCCCAGTCGACGCCGGGGCCACCGGCGCCGCTCCGGTCGCGGAAGGCGTCCAGGCGGTCGGTCTGGTCCTGGGCGAGCCAGCCGGCGAGGCTCTTGCGGAGCGACCCGTAGTGGCCCTCGGGTCCGGCGCAGGTCTGGGCGGCCGCGAGCAGGGCCGCCGGCCCGGAGAACAGGCCCAGGCTCGGCGCGGAGTTCATGGCGCGGCCCGCGGCGGCCAGGTGCTGGTGGGCGGCCTGCCGCCAGGCGTCGTCGGAGCGGGCGAGTTCGCCGTAGAGCAGGGCGGTGCCGGGCAGGCCGTTGGCCAGCGTCATCGGACCCCACATCACGGCGTCGTAGATGGGGTCGCGGTTGTCCTCGCGCGAGGCGACGCTCGCGACGTGCTCGGGGTCGGCGAGCCGGGACGCCACAAGGGCGACGGCCGCTTCGGCGGTGAGAGGGGCCGGTGCGGATCCGGCGGTCGTGAGGTCGGCCGCGGGCCGTGAGGTGTCCGTGCCGTGCGTGTCGGTCGTCATGAGTTCTGGTGCCTCCGGCGGTTGAAGTGGTCCTGCACCGCGCCGCGGGCCGTGCCGAGGACTGTCATCTCGCGCGCGCTGTCGCCGCCGAAGAGCCGGTTGCAGACCATGTGGAGCAGGCTGCCCACCACGCGTCCCTCCGGGGTCGGCCCGCCCGCGCGGACCGCGTCGGCCAGCCGGCGCACCGCACGGTCGCGCTCCTCGAGGACGGCGAGCAGCCGGGCTCCCGTCGGGTCCGGGGCGAGCCCGGGCCAGCCGTCGTACGGATCGACCAGACGGCGCCAGTGCGCCTTGCGGGAGCGGAAGGCGGACGGCAGCTCGCGGCGCGTGCCCGTCATCGAGAGCCAGGCCACCGCGGCGTCGTCCCCGGGGTCGGCCGGCATGTCCGCGAGCCGGGGGTTGTCGGGTGCGGGCGGGCCGAAGGCGTGGGCGAGGGCCGCACAGGAGACCACCGCGAGATCGTCGAGGTCGAGCCGCTCGAAGCGCGCGGGGCCCTCGGACGCGGGCACGGGGTTCTTGACGAGCCGCAGCAGTTCGACGGCGGCTTCGCTGTCGAAGCGGAAGACCTGCTCCGCCAGGTGCTGGGCGTCCGGGCCGCCGTACCGCTCGATCTCGGGATCGTAGGGTGCGACCGCGTGTCCGCGTACGAGCCCCGACCGCTGCCAGCGGTCCAGGAGCGTACCGACCGCGGGAGCGACCTCTCCCCACAGCGCACGGGGATCGGTGCCGTGCAGACGTACCCGCAGGTGGTGGCCGTCGGCATCGGTGTAGCGGATGAAGAACCAGTTGTCGCAGCCGAGGCCGGCGGCCAGCGAGACGAGCTCGGGCAGGTGATCACGGATCAGCTCGTCCTGAGCGCGCGCCGCGCAGTACAGCTTGAGGTAGAGCCACTCGCCTCCGAGACCGTGGACGGTGCGCGCGAGCTGGCGGTTGCCCGCGTAGGGACGCCGCAGGGAGAACCCGGCGGAGGCGGGGGCCGAAGGAGCGGCGGGGACCGAAGGAGCCGGGACCGAAGGAGCGGGGACCGTCGGGTCGGCTTCCGCGGCGACCGCGTCCCGGCGCACCATCGGAACGACAAGTTCCGACGTGTGTCCGTCCAGGGGGCTGTCGAGCCAGCCCTCGTACTCGCCCGGGACCTCCTGGGCGATCAGGTCGTGGTGGCGCAGTACCTGGTCCCGGAGGAGCTCGCGGTGCCAGGCGTCGTCGAGATCGAGGAGCAGGCGCTGGTCGGCGGTGACGGCGAGCACGTGGTTCGGTACGTCCCACTGCGAGCGCCACGTGCGGACGGCGGCAGCCCATTCCCCGGGCTGGGGTTCGGCGGTTCGGGTCCGCAGCTCCTGCGCCATGGCGCGCAGGGTGTCGAGCCGCCACACGGCGCAGGCGAGCACGAACCGCCCGTACCGAACGCGCGGTACGAAGGGCGCGTCGGCGAGCGGTCCCCAGTTCCACGGCTCCCACAGGCGCTGTCCTTCGAGCCCGATCTCCCACAGCAGACGTATGGCGTTGGGTGCCTGGGCCGGAGCGCTGACCATGTTGCCCAGAACCGGCACGAGTTCGCGGCCGGTGGGCAGGTGGACGGCCGTCAGGCGATCGAGCGTGGCGCCGATGCCTATGTCGGACAGCGCGAGCTCTTCGACGCCGCCCGGCGTCCCCGGTTCCGGGGCGCCGGCGCTTCGATCGCCGTTCGCGACGTTCGGCACCCCTACGCTGATCCGCACGCCGGTCGCCGGAACGGTGTGCGCGAGATTCGCGGCCCGCCCCGAGCGCGGCCGGAACGCCAGGTCCACCGGGACGGCGTCCTGGACGTGCACGGGGTTGTCACGGTGCAGGGCGGCGAACTCCTGCTTCCACTGGGGGTCTTGATCCGCGAAGCGGGCGAAGGTCGATCCGGCTCGGTGGGAGCCCGGTGAGGGCGAGAGGAAGACCAGGAAGTCACCCTCGTCAAGTGCCTCCACCCGGGGGGCGACCAGCTGCACGGTCACCTCGCAGGAGTTGGGCAGGCCGGCGGAGGGTGCTGTGGCGGGCGCCTCCACCCCGTCATGGCACAGTTCGGCGAGGTCGGCGTCGCCGATGACGATCTCCCGGTGGCCACCGCGTTGCGCCGCTGCCGCGAGGCGGGCCAGCGCGCGGTCCCGGGTCGCCGTGCGCGGGTCGGCGGGCGGGACGGGTGCGGCCTCACTGTTGGGCCAGCCGTAGCCGGCGGGCGGACCCAGTCCGGTGGACTCGTCCAGGAGTTCCAGGATCGGGACGAGCCGGTCGGCTCCGTGCACGTCGAGGAACCGGCGGTGGAAGTCCCGCAGGGAGAAGAGCCCGAGCTTGGGCCGGGACAGGTGCCACATGACGGTCGTGGCCCGCTCGATGACGTTCCGCACCTCATGCGGCACATGGAGCGAGGAGTCCGTGCGGGTGTCGATGTGCAGGGGGGTGTCGTCCGGCTCGACGGCTCGTGCGGCGGCGAGGAGCCGGCCCAGCTGCGCGCTCCCCTCGCCCACGGCCTGGGTGTCGTAGAGCCGTCGTTCGCGCTCGACGGCCTGCAGGCCCTCGTGGATCCGCCGGGTCTCGGCGGTTGCCGCGTCCATGTCCACGCCCGCCAGGAGGCCGAGTACGTGGTGCAGGGGGTCGCCGCCGTCCAGCGGCGGGCGCAGGCCCGTGATCAGGAACTCCTGGCGCACCAGCTCGGCGAGCAGGTCCCGCACCCGGTCGAGCGGGGCGCCGGGGAAAGCGGCCAGTGTGCGTTGCACGAGCTCGGCGTACGGCAGCGGGGACGCGGCCTCGGCGAGGGCCCGCTCGACGACCGGCGTGCGGCGCAGCGAAACGGTGGAACGCCCCTCGCCGTTGTCCCCCGGACGCACCCCCTGGGTGGAGGGGGAAGCCAGGACGAGACGGTCGCCTCTGGGGACCAGCGCCTGGTGTGCCTGGACGGGCAGCCCGGCGAGGACGGCCGGGTCCTGTTCGAGACGGTGCCCGATCCGGGTCAGCCACTGCATGTCCGCATGCGTGCGCGTGCGGTGGTCGTTTCCGCGCTCCGTTTTCGCGGCCGAGTCGAAGCGGCCGACGGAGACGCCCGCGAACAGGCCGAAGGGGGTGGGCCTGGTGCGCATCCGGATGTCGTAGCGGAGTACGGCGAGAGCGGCGCGGCGCAGTTGGCCCGGCCTGATGCCGGCAGGTCCGCGTTCGGCGACGCGGCGGACCAGTGCGTCCAGGCTGGGCGAGGCCAGGGCCAGCGCCTCCTGGAGGCGGGGGTTGGCCGGTACGGAGGAGAGGAGAGCCGCGCAGGCTTCGAGGTCCTGGGGGTCGGGCCCGTGTTCGGCGGTGATGACAGGTCCCGCACCCGGACCGGTGGACTGCGCCAGCGGTGCGCGGTGCAGGAAGATGTCCCGCGCCTCGAACAGTGCCGTCGGTTCTGGTTCCCCCATGGATCCTTCCCTTTCGTGTCCCTGCGTGCGTGCGTCCGCGGTGACGTGCGCGCGCCCGCGGTGCGCACGCACGTCATCTACGGGAACTGCCTACGGTCGGGCGGCGGGTGAGCCGCCCGACCGTACGTCATGCGTGAGATCAGCAGCAGTGGCTGCAGCCGGAGCCGCCGCCCTCGCTGGTGCAGCCCGGGGTGCAGTACGAAATGCTCGTGATGGCCGGGCCGGCGATGGACTTCTCGACGCCGATCTCAAGGTCGAGGTCGAAGAGGTTGGTGTTGTTCTGGGGCTGGGGCGACATGGTCAGGCCCATGGACACTCCTTCATCGAACGTGGCTGGATGTTCATGGATCGCGATCTGTTGATCACCGAACCACAGGTGGTCGGGGGTGCTCAAGAGAGTCGAACTGGGTTGGCAGTTGTGGCAGTTGTGGCAGTTGCCAAGCCGTGCGACGCCCGCCGACGGTGCGGACGGGCCGCCTCCGTCCCGAAGTGGCTGGAAAGTACATTTAGTTCGTCGGGGCTGGTGAACCGATCGGAGGTTTTGGGATACGTATGAGGTATGTGTACGGACGAAGCTCTGATCGCTGCCGTCGCCCGCGGTGATCAGACGGCCCTGCGGACCCTCTACGAGAGGCATGCCGCTGCCATGCTTCGACTCATCCGCAGACTCTCCTCGGACCAGGGCGTCTGCGAGGAGATCCTTCAGGAGACCTGGCTCGCGGTGTGGCGCTCGGCAGCGGGCTTCCGGGGCGAGTCCTCCGTGCGGGGCTGGCTGCTCGGCATCGCGAAGCGCCAGGCGCACAACCAGCTGCGGCGCTCCCGACCCCAGTCGGTCGACCTGGCCGAAGCCCTGGACGTCCCGGACTCCGCACCGAGCGTCGAGGACCAGGTACTCCGGGACGCCGCGCAATCAGAACTTCTCACCGCTGTACGCGCGCTGCCCGAGCACCTGCGCGAGGTGCTCGCCCTGGTGCTGGTCGAGGACCTGCCCTACCCCGAGGTGGCCTCCGTGCTCTCCATCCCGGTGGGCACTGTCAAAAGCCGCATGTCCCACGCACGGCGGAGACTCGGCACCATGCTCACCGCGAAGCGGTTGGAAGGAACGGGACGACGATGACCGGACATCCCGGGGAACACCCCTCGGACGAGGTACTGACCCTGCTGGCCAGGTCCGACACCCCCGACCTGCCCCCGCACGTGGCGCAGTGCCCGGACTGCCGTACGCGGCTCGACACCTGGCACGTACTCGGGGAGGCACTGCGCACGGATGCCGTGAACGTCGCCCCACCGTCCTTCGACGTGCTTCTGGGGCCGGCGCTGCTCGCCGGCGGCGAAGGCCGGCGCGCCGTCCACCCGGCGGCAGCGCGGAAGGAGGCGCGCGTCACATCGAGATCTGGACGACTTCCGTTCCGGCCGGCTTTCGTCCTCCAGCTCTTCGCCCAGCAGATGACACTGATGCCGGTCCGATGGGCCGCCCTCAACGCGGCGGGTTTCCTCACGGCCGCCCTGCTGGCCTCCACGCACGTTCAGATCAGCCTGGGAGCACGGTTCTTCGGCGCCGTGACCGTGCTGCTCATGCTGTTCGGAGCCCTGCTCGTCGCCTCGCCCCGGCGCGACCCCCGCCGTGAGCTCCTCTTCACCCTGCCGGTCTCCCCGACCGCGGTGTTCCTGACCAGGCTGACGCTCGTACTCGGCATCGACCTTCTCCTCGCGGTGGGCTGCTCGGCCCTCGTGGGCGGGCCCGGCTGGTGGCCGGTCGTGTCCGGCTGGCTCGGCCACGCCCTGCTCGCCACCTCGCTCGCACTCGCCCTGTCCGTCAGGTTCGGTCCGGCCGCCGGCGCCACGGCGGGCGGCGTCCTGTGGCTGTTCGGTGCCGTACGGGGCTCCTTCAGCACCCCCGCCGACGCGGTCGTGGACGTGCTCGCGTCCACGACCCCCTGGACGCTGCTGGCCGCCGCCGCACTTCTGGGATGGGCCGTGCGTTCCATGCGGACGATTGTGTGAACCGGAAAGCGTCGAACCGCTACGTACCGAGCACAGCCCCGAAACGGGGCTCGGTCACGGACGGGAGGAGATGCTTCATGCGGGCCGGAACACGGTGGTGGCGCTACGAGGTCCGCCGCTGCGGGAAACAAGCTGCCGTACTGCCCCTGGTCGCGGCCGCGCTCGCCTACGCGGCAGTGGGCGGGACGCACGGCGCGGGCCCGGGATTCGCGGGAGGTGCGCTCCTCGGCCGTACCCTCCTGTCCACCGCACTCCCCGCCGCGACCGCACTGGCCTGCGCGGCCGTAGTGGTCCGGGAACCGATGACGGAGCTGCACCTGACCCTGCCCACTCCCTATGCGCGGACCCTCGCCCGACGACTGGCCTGGCCCGCGACGGTCGCGACGGCCAGCGCCGTCGCTCTGCTCACCGCCGCCGTACTCGCCGGCCTTCCGCTGGACCCCGGCGGCCCGGTCATGCTGCTCCAACTGCTGGGCCTGACCGCACTGCTGAGCGGCTCGGCGGTCTACGTGACGGTCCGCTCCGGATCGGCGGCACCCGCCACCGGCCTCGTCGTGGCAGCCGTCCTCGCCAAACTCCTGCTCGTGGACCGGGTCCTTCCCGAGGGCCTCACACAGGCCCTTCCCGCCCTGCTGGGCGGAGCGGTCCTGGCCGGCATGGCCCTGCGCACCGTGACTCCCCCCAACGAGGCAGGTCCGCTCCTCACCCGCCGCGAGCCCGGGTGACCCGATCGGCCGGTAGGCGTGTCGACCCTCTCCTCTCCTTCATCCCCGAGCACGAGGACCCCCCGTGACCATCCTGCTGTGGACGCTCCGCTACGAAGCCCTGATGGCCGCGCGCCGCAAAGTCGTATGGGGAGCCGTACTTCCCCTGACCCTGCTCAGCCTGCTCCTCGCGGGCAGCTCGCCGGTGGTGACCGGCCACGACGACCCGGCCGCACGGGTCGGAGCCGCTGCCGTGCTCGTCACCACCCTGTGCTCGCTCGGCACGGGACTCGCCCTCGCCGACCGCATGCGCGGGCGCACCGGAGCCACCGGCCTGCCGGAACTGCTCACCGCCACCCCGGCCTCCCCGCTCGCCCGGGGAGCCGGCGCCCTCGCCGGGCCGATGCTCGCGGCGCTCGCCCCCGTGGCAGTGCTCTTCCTGCTCTACGCGACGGTGGTCACCGCCACCTCGGGCTCGTTCGCCCCGCTCGGCGCCGCACTCGCCGCGCTGCTGACCTCCGTCCTGCCCGCCGCGCTCCTGGCCACTGCGTTCGCCGGGCTGATCGGAGTGCTCCTGCCGGTCGCCGCGGCCCGCGCGATCACCGTCGTGGTGTGGCTGTGGGCCTGCCACTTCCCCCCGAGCTTCTCTCCGGTCCCCACTCCCACGGGCACCGTGCTGTCCCCGCTCGCCGGGTACACGCTCGTCGACTGGGCACACGCCCCCGTGGTGTGGGCGACGCGCGGGGGCGACGGCCCCCTGCGTCCGACCGTCACCTTCGGCACGGCTCTGCTGAACCTCGCCCTCGTTCTCGCCCTGGCCGCCGCCTGCCACCTGCTCGGCCACTTCATCGCACGCGTACGTGCCCGCCGAATCGGAGCATCGTGAACATCGTCACGGAACAGCTGAACAAGACGTACCGCGGAGGCCGACGCGCACTGGACTCCGTCGACCTGCACATCGACCGGGGCACCGTGGGCCTCCTCGGTGCCAACGGGGCCGGCAAGACCACACTGCTGAGGATCCTCACCGGCGTGCTGCGCCCGACTTCGGGGCGCGTGGAGGTCGCCGGGCACGATCTGTCGACGACCGCGGGCCTCACCGGCGCCAAGCGCTCACTCGGCTACCTCCCTCAGGAACTGTCCCTGTACCCCGACCTGACCGCTCGCGAGTTCCTGGACTACATCGGCGTCCTCAAGGGAATGGAGGACAAGCGGGAGCGGCGCGCGCAGGCCGAGAGCCGCCTCGCCGAGGTCGGCCTGGGCGACCGGGCGGGCGATCGGCTCTCCGGCTTCTCGGGCGGTATGCAACGCCGGGTCGGCATCGCGCAGGCGCTCATGGGCGACCCGGCCGTACTGATCGTCGACGAACCGACCACCGGACTGGACCCGCACGAGCGGATGAGGTTCCGGACGCTCCTCGCGGGGCTCGGCCAGAACCGCACCGTCCTGCTGTCCACCCACATCCTGGACGACGTGGCCCAGACGTGCCCCGAGGTGGCGGTGCTGGCCGCCGGACGCCTGGTCTTCCACGACACCACCTCCGCCCTCGCGGGGCTCGGTGCGGGTATCACCTATCTGCACCGCACCCAGGGTGCGCCCCCGGCCGATGCGGAAGTGGTGAGCGCCGTCGCCACCGCCGAAGGGTCCGAGTACCGGATCGTCACCCCCCGTCCGCCGGCCGGGGCACACCCGGTCGAACCGTCGTTGGAGGACGGGTACGCCGCCCTGCTCGGGGCGGGCCGCCGGGCAGCGCAGAGCGCGGGTCCCAGTGGCCGGTGACATTTCCTCCTCCGAAAAGAAAGGCATCCCCATGAGCCGTACCCAGCCCTTCAGCACGGGCCGCCGCTTCCGCACCGGGGGCCTGGTCCTCGCGTGCGTGACCGCCGTCGCCACCCTGGCCGCCTGCGGTGAGGCGGTGAGCGATGCGGACAAGCCGGTGCCGCTGCCCAGTCCTACGGGCACCAGTCAGGAGGTGAGGAAGGAGAACCTGCTCCACGTCTGGCCGCTGACCGTCGACCGCGCGGTCATGGAGTGCCGGGGCGGCGACCAGGCCGTCGTCACCGTTCCCGACGGGACGGTCTACGCACTCAACGACCGTGCGGCAGCGGCGGGATACGCCGATCCCCGGCCGGTACGCGCGAAGGGGGAGAACGGGGACGAGATCAGCCTGGGACCCATGCTCAGCCGGACCCTGAAGCTCTGCAGGGCCCAACAGGCGCAGGCTCCGACCGCCCGTCCTTCCTGAGCAGCTGCCGAACACACCGAGGGAGCGCGCATAGAACTGCCTGCACCAAAGCAAGGAACAAAACATCATGGGGGAAAAGATGTTTCGTGAAACGCAAACGCACGACCGCGTCACCAGTACCGACCGGATACACAAACGAACACGCCGGACGGACCGCGTGTTCCAGATAATCGTCCACTCCGGATTCAAGGAGCACTTCGACCGTCCGGAGAGTGCGCCCTCGGTTTTCAGTGCTCTTCGCTCGGGCGTGTCCCGCATAGACTTCGCCGACGACGCGGAACTCACCGCTGCCGCCACGCGACCGATCGAGGTGCCGATCCTGGTCCCGGTGATCAGCGAGTTCCAGGCGGAGACGATACGGACCATCCGTACGCGTCATCCGCTGTCCCTGATCACCGCCGTCACCGACGACGTCACGGGACATCTCACTTACGGCGCCATCAGGTCGGGGGCCAAGTTCGTCCTCAACCTCGCGATACCCGCCGAGCGTCAGCTCGATCTTCTCTTCGCCCAGTTCCACACGCATTTCCAACCCCGTACGTGCCTCACCCAGAAAGCACCCGGCTCCCCACAAGTCGCCGGTACCCCTCGTGACCACGGCCCGGCCCGGCTGCCGGCGCCGTCCACGAGGCAGGGCCGCCCTGTTCAGGATGCGGAACTCATGCGCTTGCTCTGTACGCCCATGACGGTCGCCGAAATCGCCCGCCGTCACTACTGTTCCGAACGGTCGATGTACCGCCGCATTCGACAGCTCTACAACGAGCTAGGCGTCCGCGGCCGCACCGAGCTCATGGTGAGGGCGTCGATGCCCGCGTAACCGCTCCTCGTTCTGCCCGGCCGCCGGGTGGGGGGTACGGGATGCCCCCCACCCGGCGGCTCCGTTC
The DNA here is from genome assembly GCF_055588065.1 of Streptomyces sp. NPDC046308. NCBI lineage: Bacteria > Bacillati > Actinomycetota > Actinomycetes > Kitasatosporales > Streptomycetaceae > Streptomyces > Streptomyces sp. NPDC046308. The sequence continues at coordinate 232,531 of NZ_JBVJFB010000008.1, read as the reverse complement.
ATCGGATCTTCATGTCGGCGCCTTCGAGCAACCGGAAGAACCCGGCCTCCAGGTCCCCGTTACTCGCCAGCCCGTCCAACGGACCCTCGTACTGCGTCCGGCCGGCGACGAGCACCTGTACCCGGTCGCAGATCTGTGCCACTTCCGTCAGCTGGTGACTGGCGATCAGCACGGCCGCTCCCTCGCTCGCCAACGTCCGGATGATGCCGCGCATCTCGCGGATGCCCACCGGGTCGAGGCCGTTGGTCGGCTCGTCCAGGACGATCAGTCGCGGCTGCGCGAGCAGAGCCACGGCGATGCCCAGACGCCAGCGCATGCCCAGCGAATACGTCGAGACCTTCCGTCCCCGCGCCTCGGTCATCCTGACCACCCGCAGGGCGGGCTCGGCCCACTCCAGCGGTACCCCGCGCAGTTTGGCGTGCACCCTGAGCGTCTCGTCCGCCGTCAGGTTCGGCCACAGGCCGGGTACTTCGATCAGTGCGCCGACCTGGGCCAGCGTCTTCCGGCCGATGGGCTCGCCGAAGATCTCGATGCTTCCGGAAGTGGGCCGCTGCAGTCCGAGCAGCGCCTTCATCAGGGTCGTCTTCCCGGCGCCGTTGGGGCCGAGCAGGCCGTACACCTCGCCGGCCCTGACCGTGAGGTCCACCCCGTCCAGGGCGCGGTGCCCCCCGTAGTGCTTGTGCAGCTCCTTGATCGACAGGGCGGCGATGCCGCCGTGCCCGCCGTCACCCGAACCATGCGTGGTCTCATACATGATCAGATTTCCTTACGGCTCATGTGGATCGTACCCAGGACCAGCAGCACCCCGGTGAGGGCGGCGCTGAGAGCGATCGCCTGGGGAATGGCTGCCATGGAGTGCACGGGGCTGTCCGGCGGAAGCGGCACGCCGTTCGGGCCGATGCCGGCCAACGGCAGTACGACCCGCATGGGCCACGCGAACGGGACGGCGTACCAGAAGTCCTTGTCGGAGACGAGTGCACCGCACAGCAGTCCCGCGATGCCGGCTCCGAGGCTCGGTCCCATTCCCCACAGCACTGCCACCAGCACGGCCAGCGCCGTCATGGCCAGGCCCGCCAGCCACGGCAGATAGACGGCCGCCGCGACCGTCCCCATTCCGTGGGGGAACTGGCCGCTGAGCAGCGCGCCCAACGCCAGCATGGCCAGGAGCACGGTCGACGAGACGAAGCCGAGGGCACCGAGCGCGGCGAATTTCCCGACGAAGTAGCGACCGCGGGGCACCCCGTACGAAAGCATCAGACGCCAGGCGTCCTGATCGGCCCGGACCGAGAGGGCCGCCGCGAGTCCGGCGGTCATCGGAATGAGGACCCCCCAGAACTCCAGCGTCACGTTGCGGAACACCTCGAAGGTCCGTTCCGTATCCGCGTCCGCCGCACCGAGCGCTCCGAGAAAGAGAGGAATGGTGATGACCACGGGCGAGACGAGGTGGTACCAGAACACGAATCCGCGTTTGTTTCGCGCGAGTTCGGTGCCCACCACCGTCAGCGTCGAAGGGTCGTCCCGCCGTTCGGGGCGAGGCGGTGCGACCGATCCTTGGCGCATGAAGTTCTCCTGTTCGGCAAAAGGCGCGTGCACGGAGGTACGTAGCCCTTTCCGCCCACCCGGTTCACGCTTCCGGTTCACCCGGGTCCGAAGGCAGGTTCCTGACACCGCACTGCCAACTCCGCCCCGTGGAACACAATTCGGCGACGAGAGATGCGAGGCTCGGGATACCGCCGAGGTCAGCACTGGTGCTCACCCGCGGCGGACTTGGAACATGCACTGCTCTTTACCGACTCTGGAGGACCTGCGATGTCCCTCGTCAAGACGTACCGCTCCCACACTCTGGCCGCTGCGGGCCTTGCCCTGGCCGCGACCGCTCTGCTGGCCCCGACCGCCTCGGCATCTCCGGTGGCGGGCACCTCCTCTGCCGCGGTATCCGTGTCCGAGGCTCCGCAGGCGAAGTTCGGCATACAGAAGCTCTGGCACGCCACGGTCCAGTGCCAGATCGTTCGCATCAGCGACAACAATGTCGTTGGATACGACCGGGCCGACGGCACGGGCAACACCGAGCAGGCCGCCGTTACGGACGCGGCCCGCAACATCCCCGTCCCGTCCGGTCACTACAAGCGCCACTGCGACACCAAGCGCATCTGGTAGGACCACCAGAGTCGCGCCCGTCGCCCACCGGGAAGAGAGCGACCCGATGACATCCGAGAGCCCACGCGTCCACGAGATCCGCCTCGGCCTGTATGCCACCCCCGCACAGGCAGAGGAGATCAAGGAGCGCATCACGCGGCTGCTGTGCCCGGAGCCCGAGCACGCACCGCCGTGCCCCGTTCCCTGGTCGGTCAGCCTGCTCGACCGTTCGGCCGAGACGGACGACGCCGGTGACGGCGTCCCGTACCAGGAGCTGATCGACCAGGCGCGGGCCGAGCAGGGCACACGGGAGTCCTGAGAGCACGCGACCGACCACGCCGCCCTGCACCTCGACCAGGTGCAGGGCAGCGTGCTGTCCACTGACCGGGCTCAGAACAATCGGAGGACCATGATGCAAGGACGACAGAAGGTCACCGTCGTCACGGGGGGCGGCCGGGGCATCGGGGCCGCGATCTGCCGGCGGCTGGCGGCCGAGGGCCATGACGTGGTGGTCGGCTACCGGTCGGACGAAGCCGCCGCCCACGCCGTCGTCGCCGATGTGGAGGCGGCCGGCCGACGGGCGCTGGCCGTCGCCGTGGACACCGCCGACGAGCACGGCGTCGCCGCGCTCTTCACGACCGCGGCGACCGTGCTCGGGCCCGTCACCGGCCTCGTGAACAACGCCGGAGTGAGCGGTCCCAACGGGCGCCTCGTCGACGCCGACCCCGCCGGGATGCGGGCGGCCCTGGACGTCAACCTGTTCGGCTATCTGCTCTGCGCACGCCAGGCCGTCCGCGCGATGAGCGCCTCCGGCGGCGGCTGCGTCGTCAACGTCTCCTCGGCCGCGGCGACGCTCGGCTCCCCGGGGCAGTACGTGCACTACGCCGCCGCGAAGGCCGCGGTCGACGCCTTCACGGTGGGCCTGTCGAAGGAGGTCGCCGCCGACGGCATCCGGGTCAACTGCGTGGCCCCGGGCACGGTGTGGACGGACTTCCACGAAGACCCGCAGCGGCCCGCCAAGGTCGCCGTGAACATTCCGATGGGGCGGGCCGGCCGGCCGGAAGAGATCGCCGGAGCCGTCGCGTGGCTGCTGTCCGACGACGCCGCGTACGCCACGGGAGCGGTGCTGCGGGTCGCCGGAGGCCTGTAGGCCGCCTCCGGCGGGACCCGATGAGCCCGTCCACGTGCAGGACGGGGTGTACCCGTGGCGACAGACCCCACCCCGCCGGGAGCTCGGCCCAGCGGGAGGCGCTCTGCCGCCGCCGTAGCTTTCCGTCTTATGATCGCCACTGCGCGTACGAGGGGGGCTCGGCATGGGGGCAGGCGGGGCGGGATCGCAGCGGGCGCAAGAGGCGCGACGGCAGGAGCGGTTGTTCCGCGAACAGTGGCAGGCCGCCCGCCGGCAGGCGCTGGGGTGGAAAGCGGCCGGCGAGGGGGAGCAGCGGGTTCTCGCGCAGCTGTTGGTGCTGACCGCGCGCGGGTGGCGCTTGCTCGTCGACAGGCAGTGGGCGGCCGCGGCGCGGACCGCCGGCGCGGACGTGTTGCTGGTGGGACCCGGCGGTGTCTTCGTCATCGACGTCACGGCCGGCGGTGAGCCCAGCGAGGGGCAGACGGCCAGGCTGCTCGCCGCCACCAAGGCCGCCGAGAGCGCGGTGGCGTCCCTCGGGATGTCGCCCGTGGCCGTCCAGCCGGTCATGGTGTTCGCCGGCCGGCGCCTCGACGCGGGACGCGGCCGGATACGGCTCCTCGGCGAGCACGAGATCGGTCCGGTACTGCTGTCGCAACGGCACAGGCTGCGGGCGGAGTCGGTCCGTGCGATCGCCGATCATCTCGAGCGGGTGTTCCCGGGCCATGTGGGGTCGGCGGTCGTCCCGCAGGCGTCCTCCGCGCCCGAGCCGCACCGACCGGACGCTGCGGACGGGCTGTTCGATCTGGAAGGGCTGCGTGACGCGGCCCTGGAGGGCGCGATGCGGGCGCCGATCGAGCAGTGGATGACCTTCCTCCACCCCGACCAGGTCGCGCTGGTGCGCCGCAACTGGTCGGGCCCGGCGCGCATCAGCGGGCCGGCGGGTACCGGCAAGACGGTCGTCGCCCTGCACCGTGCGGCCCACCTGGCCAGGCGGACCACCGGCCGCATCCTGTACGTCACCTTCGCCAACAACCTGCCCCGGGTGCAGAGCACCTTCCTCAGGACCATGGCTCCGGCCGTCGCCGACCGCGTGGACTTCCGCAGCCTGCACTCCTGGGCGCAGGAGTTCCTGCAGGAGCGGGGCGTACCGGTGCGGCTGCACGGGGACAAGGCCGAGACCGCATTCAGCCTCGCCTGGAAGAACGTCGGCCGCGAAAGCCGGCTGGCCGAGCTCGACCCGGCACCGACCTACTGGCGCGAGGAGATCGACTACGTCATCAAGGGCCGGGGCCTCACCGGCTTCGAGGAATACGCGACCGTTCACAGGAGGCGCCGGAGGGCGAGCCTGCACCGAACGCACCGGCAGTCGGTGTGGGAGCTGTACGAGGCGTACGAAACGCTGCGCGGCGAGCGCGGGGTCCACGACTTCAACGACGTGCTCTCCTTGGCCCTGGCCGAGGCGACGCGCCGGCCCGCGCGGCCCCCGTACGCGGCCGTCATCGTGGACGAGGTCCAGGACCTCACCCTGGTCGGAGTACGTCTGCTGCACGCACTCGTCGGTGACGTGCCCAACGGTCTGCTGCTCGTGGGCGACGGCCAGCAGACCGTGTACCCGGGTGGCTTCCGCCTCACCGACGCGGGCATCGACATCCGCGGCGACCGTGGACAGGTGCTGCGCACCAACTACCGCAACAGCAAGCAGATCCTGGACGCCGCCCTCGCCGTCGTGGCCGACGACGCGTTCGAGGACCTCGACGGCCTGCACACTCCGGGCCGCCGCGATGTCGACCTCACCTACCACGACGGGGACGTCGTACGCGTCACCCGGCCCTCGGTGGAGGCCCACGACAGGGCGCTCCTGGACGCCTTGCGCTCCCTGCCCGAAGGAGCGCCGGCCGACACCGCCCTGCTGTGCCCCTCCCTGCGCGCCGTCGGCCACTACCAGCGGCTGCTCACCCAGGCGGGCATCCCGGTGTGCCCTTTGGAGCACTACGACGGCCACGCCGTCGACGCGGTGAAGCTGGGTACCTACAGCCGGGCCAAGGGCCTGGAGTTCAAGAACGTCTTCCTGCCCCGGCACGACGCGGTGTCCGGGAACGGGCCGGCGGCCGACACGGCGGGTGGTACGGAGACGTCGCAGACGGCCCGGGAGCGGGAGGAACTGCTGCGCAGCCGGCTTTTCGTGGCCATGACAAGGGCGCGCGACCTGCTGTGGCTCGGCAGCGTCACCCCTTTCACCGACGGAGGCACCCCGGTACGGGGCGGGGCTGGTCGAAGCTGACAATGGGTGGATCCCCCGGGAAAAGGACCAGTTGATGCACCCGTTCTCGTATGTACCCGCCCAGGACCCGCTGTTCGGCGTGGTGGACGTCGCACTCGATCACGAGGGCGGGACTCTCGTCCTGGACGGGGAGCGGATCGTGCGGGTCGAGGTGAGGCGGGCCGCCGCCGCGGCGGTGGAGAGCCACGTGCCGATCGGGACGCGGGACCCGGACCGCCTGTCGATGACCGTCGGCGGGGCGGAGGTGGCCTTGCGGCCCGCCAAGGGGTTCCTGACGCGCGGGTCCTACCGGGTGGACGTCGGCGAGTACCGGTTGGTCCCCGACTCGCTCGACGGGAGCAGGCTGCTTCGGGGCGGAGCTGTCCTCGGGGTCTTCTCGTCGAGCGGGGACGGCCGGGTGTCCGTCGAGTGGAAGGGCGAACCGGGCGCGGACGGCGCGGCCGTCGGGTACGCGCTCGCCGCGGCGTTCGGGACGGGGGCCGAGCCGATGTGGAAGCTCACCCTGGACGCGCTGCTGGAGCTGTGGCCGTGAGTCCGCGGCGGCCGTAAGTCGCCGGCGGCCGTACGTCCCCTGGCGCACCGTTTCCGCTCCATGCGCGGGGTGGGGCCTTTGTCCCGTCGACGGGACGGCGGGGGACGGGCGACGCCGTGCCGCCCTCCGTCGGCCGTGTGTGGCACCGCGTGGTGTCGAAATGCAGCAACGAGGGGGCGGTGGCGCCATGTGGCTCAGGATGGCGCAACCATGGCGCCGCACCTGACCTGCTGTTTTGCAAATGGTGGCACGCGTGGCGCCAGATTGGCTCGCCATGGCGCCATCTGTGTGTCATGCTGTGGGACATGGACCTCACGCCCTATGTCGCCAGTCTTCGGCACGAGCTCGCGGTGGCCGCCGAAGCGGGTGGCGACGATGCTCGCGCTCTCGCCGAGCGCATCACCGCACCGCTAGAGTCGGCAGCCAGACTCACCCTCCTGAACGCCCTGTCGGATGCCATGGGCGAGGTCACCCGGGAGCTCGCTCCGGGCTCGGTGGACGTACGGCTGCGCGGGCTCGAGCCCGAGTTCGTCGTGACGGCGCCCCCGAAGGACGAGCCCTTCGTGGCGCAGGGCTACGAGGAAGCGCATGCCCGGCCCGCCGTGCCGCTCGCGCCGGAAGGAGAGGACAGCAGTACCGCACGCATCAACCTCCGACTCCCCGGCCACGTCAAGGCACGTGCCGAGCAGGCGGCCGCGCGGGAGGGGCTGTCCCTCAACGCCTGGCTCGTCAGGGCCGTTTCGGGTGCGCTCGAGCCCGGCGGCGGACGGCAGGCCGACGCGCCGGCCCCCCAGCGCGGCGGTGGCAGGAAGAGCTTCACGGGCTGGGTGAGCTAGCTCCGGCGGAGCACCGTTTCGGCGTGCGAGAGGCCGACCACTCTCGCGTCAATCTTCACGTCCCCGGAGCGGGGGCGATCACCAGACTCACGAGGACGGGACAGTCATGCCTTCTTACGACACCAAGGGACCCATCACCGCGAACATCCACGTCGAGGTCGGTGTCGCCCGGATCAGCGCCGGCGACCGGACCGACGCGGTGGTCGAGGTCCACCCGCGCACCGCCGGGGACAAGGACGACCAGCGCGCCGCCGACGAGACCAAGGTCGACTTCTCCGACGGCACGCTGACGGTCCGTACGCCGAAGGCGCGCGGGCTGTTCTCCGCCCGGGGCTCGGTGCTGGTCGAGGTCTCGCTGCCGCAGGGTTCGCGGCTCCTCGGAACGCTGGAGATGGGCGACATCAGCTGCAAGGGGACGCTGGGCGAGTGCGAGGTCCGCACCAGCGCCGGCGACATCCGGCTCGACCAGGCCGGTCCGGTGCGGCTGAAGACCCAGCACGGGGACGTGCAGCTCGACACGGCGACGGGCGACGTCGACGTCACGACCGGCTCGGGCGACGTACGGGTCCGCACGATCGGCGGCGACGCCGACATCAAGAACTCCAACGGCAACACGTGGCTGGACGACGTGGCGGGCGATCTGCGGCTGAAGGTCGCCAATGGAAACATCACCGTCGGCCGTGCGCAAGGGTCGGTGACGTCAAAGAGCTCGAATGGCAACGTACGCATCGAGGAAGTGGCGCGCGGCACGGTGGAGCTCCAGACTAAGGCCGGCAACCTCGAAGTCGGGATCCGCCAGGGGACTGCCGCCTGGCTCGACATCAACTCCCAGTCGGGGACGGTCTACAGCACCCTCGGATCCGCCGAAGGCCCCGCAGAGGGCGCGGAGACCGTCAAGGTGCACGCGAGGACCAGCCTCGGTGACATCACCATCCAGCGTGCGCACGGCGCCTGACGACAGAGCTCTGCCTCGCAACAGCTACGAAATGGAGGGGGCACGATGAGTGCCGCGACCGAACAGATGGCCCCGCCCAAGGGGATCAGCGCAGTCGGCCTGCGCAAGTCGTACGGCGAGAAGGTCGTACTCGACGGAATTGACCTGCACGTGCAGGCGGGCACGATCTTCGCGCTGCTCGGTCCGAACGGAGCGGGAAAGACCACCACGGTCCAGATCCTCTCCACGCTCATCGCCGCCGACGGTGGCGAGGCGACCGTGGTGGGGCACTCGCTGGAGCGGAGCGCGGACGCCATCCGTGCCCGGATCGGTGTCACCGGCCAGTTCGCGGCGGTGGACGGGCTGCTGACCGCCGAGGAGAACATGCTCCTCATGGCGGACCTGCACCACCTGGATCGCGCGGAGGGCAAGCGCCGCACCGCCGAATTACTCCGGCAGTTCGAACTCACCGAGGTGGCCGGCAAGATGGCCTCCACGTTCTCCGGGGGCATGCGCCGCAAGCTGGACCTGGCGATGACCCTCGTCGGCAACCCGAGCCTGATCTTCCTCGACGAGCCGACCACCGGCCTCGACCCGCGCAGCCGCCGCACCATGTGGCACCTGATCCAGCAGCTCACCGCCCAGGGCGTCACCATCTTCCTGACCACGCAGTACCTGGAAGAGGCCGACCAGCTCGCCGACCGGATCGCCGTCCTCGACAAGGGCAAGATCGTCGCCGAGGGCACCGCGGACGAGCTCAAGCGCCGCATCCCCGGCGGGCACATCCGCCTCCAGTTCTCCGACCTGCTCAGCCTCGACGCCGCCTCCCGCCGGCTCGGCCTCGACGAGGGCGCCCGCGACGAGGAGAAGCTCACCCTCCAGATCCCGAGCGACGGCAGCATCCCCGCGCTGCGCGCCGTCCTCGACCTGCTCGAGGGCGCCGGTGTCACGGCCGACGCGCTGACCGTCCACACGCCCGACCTGGACGACGTCTTCCTCGCCCTCACCGGTGACGGGTCGCGCCACCACGCGACCACCGTTCCCAGCCCCGCCGACACGGCGCAGGAGGCCCGCCGATGAGCACCACGTACGCGATGCGCGACTCGATGACGATGCTGCGCCGCAACCTCAAGCACGCACAGCGCTACCCCTCGATGACGATCTCGATCGTCGCGATGCCGATCCTGATGCTCCTGCTGTTCGTCTACGTCTTCGGCGGCGCGCTCGGCGCCGGCATCGAACTGCCCGGCGGCGGTACGGGTGACCGCGGCGACTACACCAACTTCGTGGCCCCCGGCATCCTCCTGATGGCGGCCACCGCCGGCGCGGTCTCGACGGCCGTGTCGGTCTGCACGGACATGACCGAAGGCATCATCAACCGCTTCCGGACCATGTCGATCTCGCGCTCCTCGGTGCTGACCGGGCACGTGGTGGGCAATGTCATCCAGACCATGATCAGCCTGGTCCTGGTCATCGGTGTCGCGCTCCTGGTGGGCTTCCGGCCCAACGCCACCGTCGTCGAGTGGATCGCCGCCCTCGGCATCCTGGCCCTGCTCGCCTTCGGCCTCAGCTGGCTGTCCGCGGCGATCGGCCTGGGCTCCAGCAGCGTGGAGGCGGCGAGCAACGCGCCCATGCCGCTGACCTTCCTGCCCTTCCTCGGCAGCGCCATCGTCCCGCCGGAGTCCATGCCGGTCGGACTGCGCTGGTTCGCCGAGTACCAGCCCTTCACCCCGATGACCGACACCCTCCGAGGTCTGCTCATGGGCACGGAGATCGGCAACAGCGCGTGGCTCGCGCTCGGTTGGGGCGTCGTCCTCAGCGTCCTCGGCTACCTCTGGGCCCGCTCCGCCTTCAACCGCGAGGCGAAGAGCTAACCCCCTCCCGCACCGCGCGAGAACCCGAACGGGGCTGCCCGGCCGAAAGGCCGGGCAGCCCCGTTCTTCGTGTTCCCCCGGCCCCGCCGTCCCGCCGTCCCGCCGTCCCCCCGCCCCGCCGTCCCGTCGACAGGACAGCGGGAGCGCAAGGAACGGGGCGCGTGGCCGAAAACGCAAGGCGGAATCGCTCACCAGTGCCCGTCCGGCAGGGCTGTGCGGGCATTCCTTGCCTCGCTGCGGGGCCACTCCTACGATCAATTGCGGAAGTGCGGGAATTAGGCCGTGACCGATCCGGCCCGCTGCACCAGCGCACCCGGTACTGCATTCCACTTTCTGCTTTCTGCTTTCCGCCTCCACCGAAATCCGCAGAGGGGTCATGGTCATACACACGCGCAGCCACGCAACGGAAACCGGCGCCGGACTGGTCGTCGAAAGTCCCTTCATTTGGCGGGCGCGACGGCCCGGGCACCGCCATCAACTGATCTGCTTCCCGCAGGCGGGCGGCGGCGCGGGAGCCTTCGCCGACTGGGTGCGGGAACTCCCCGCCGACATCGAGGTCGTCGCGGTGCAGCTGCCCGGCCGGCAGAACCGGATCATGGAGGACCCCGCCACCGAGGTCGGTCCGCTCGTGCGGGCCCTGATGCAGGCCCTGCGGCCCGTCCTGGACGGCCCGTTCTCCTTCTTCGGCCACTCCTGCGGAGCCCTGCTGGCCTTCGAGCTGGCGCTGGCGCTCCAGTCGCGCGGCGGTCCCCGGCCGGCCCACCTGTTCCTCTCCGGCCAGGCCTCGCCCGTACCCTTCCGCGACCGCCCCCAGCTGCACGGGCTGTCCGACGAGGAGTTCCGCGCCGAGGTGCTGCGGCTCGGCGGCTTCGACGAGGAGCTCGCCGACGACGAGGACGCCATGGACGCCCTGCTGCCCTCCGTGATGGACGACTTCTCGCTCTGGGAGCAGCACGCGATGCCCGTCGACGCGCGGCTGGACGTGCCCATCACGGCGCTGGTCGGCGAGTCCGACAGCCGGGCGCCGCTGCACGAGATGGAGACCTGGGGCGCGCACACGGACACCGCCTTCGACCTGCGTGTCTACCCCAGCGGGCATTTCTATCTCTTCGAGTCCGGACTGAGCTCCGAGCTGCTCGAATTCATCGCCCGTACGGTGCTGGAGCCCTAAGCTCCCCAACGGGTCGCATCGCGGCGGTGCGTTTTTCCGCGGGAAATTCCTGTGTGGCAGCTTTTTCGGGCTTGTCGCACCGCCCGCCGGCTGAGATCAATGAGAAATCAAACCCACGAGATTCCGGTCTTCATGTCCAACCATTGGGGGATGGTCGCTTTGTGCTCGTTCCATGACACGGCGGTGCCGGTGGCGACGATTCCTGAGATGTTCGAGAAGCAGGTCGTCGCCGCTCCGGACGCCGTCGCGCTGGTCTTCGGCCAGACCTCGCTGACCTACCGCGAGGTCGACGCGCGCGCCAACCGCCTGGCGCGGTTCCTGGCCGGACGCGGCGTCGGACCGGAGTCGGTCGTGGGCGTGGCCGCGCAGCGGTCGCCGGACCTGTGGGTGGCCGTCCTCGCGGTGCTCAAGGCGGGCGGCGCGTACCTGCCCATGGACGCCGCGTACCCCGCGGACCGCCTCCGCTACATGGTGGAGGACTCCGGAGCCCGCCTGGTCCTGGCGGACGCAGCCACCGGCGGCCTGCTGCCCGGACTCCCCGCCCCCGTACTGCTGCTGGACGCCCCCGAGACCGCGGCGGCCGTCGCCGCCGAGGCGGCCGGCCCGCTCACCGACGCCGACCGGATCCGCCCGCAGCGGGTGGCGCAGACCGCGTACGTCATCTACACCTCGGGCTCCACCGGCCGCCCCAAGGGCGTCGCCGTCACCCACAACGGCCTCGCCCCGCTGCTGGCCACGCACGTCGAGCGGCTGAAGGTGAGCGCGGCGAGCCGGGTGCTGCAGTTCGCCTCGCCGAGCTTCGACGCCTCGGTGTGGGAGATGTGCATGGGGCTGCTGTCCGGCGCCACCTTCGTGCTGGCCGACAAGGAGGCACTGGCCCCGGGCGACCCCCTGGCCGACACCATCGCCCGGCACGGCGTGACCCACGTGACGCTGCCGCCGCCGGTGCTCGCCGCGCTCCCCGCAGGGGCCATGACCTCCGTCGAGACCCTCGTGGTCGCCGGTGATGCCACCACCCCCGAGCTGGTCGCCACCTGGTCGGCCGGCCGCCACATGATCAACGCCTACGGGCCCACGGAGACGACCGTCTGCGCCACGATGAGCGCGCCGCTGGCCGGCGACGGCCGCGTACCGCCGATCGGACGCTCGATCACCGACACCGACGTGCACGTCCTGGACGACGCGCTCCGCCCGGTGGACGCCGGAGTGACCGGCGAACTGTACGTCTCGGGCGCCTCGCTGGCCCGCGGCTACCTCGGCCGCCCCGACCTGTCCGCCCAGCGCTTCGTGGCCTGCCCCTTCGCCGGACCGGGTGCGCGGATGTACCGCACCGGCGACCTCGTCGAGCGGACGCCGGAGGGCGAACTCGTCTTCCACGGCCGCGTCGACACGCAGGTGAAGATCCGCGGCATCCGGATCGAGCCGCTCGAGATCGAGGCGGTGCTCAGCGCCCACCCCGGCGTGGCGGACGCCGCGGTCCTCCCGTACGAGCGGCGCGGCAGCCGCCAGCTGGTGGCCTACGTCGTCGCCGCCGCCTCCGGCCGCCCCGGCCAGACGGGCCCCCAGGGCAGCGCCTACGGCAGCATCGCCCTCGACTCCGGCTTCGGCGTCCGCGAGCTGCGCGCCTTCGCCGCGGACCGGCTGCCCGACCACATGGTCCCCGCGGCCTTCGTCCTGCTGGACCGGCTGCCCCTGACCCCGAACGGCAAGCTCGACAAGGCCCGTCTGCCGGAACCGGAGTTCAAGGGCGAGGCCTACCGGGCCCCGCGCACCCCGCAGGAGGAGATCCTCGCGGAGCTCTACGCGAAGGCCCTCGGCGTGGGCCAGGTCGGCATCGACGACGACTTCTTCACCCTCGGCGGCGACAGCATCCAGTCGCTCCAGGTGGTGTCCTGGGCGCGGGCGCGCGGCCTGGTGGTCACCGCCCGCCAGGCCGTGGAGCACCGCACCGTCGCCCGCCTCGCCGAGATCGCCGTCGCGAACGGACAGGGCGCCACCACCGGCCCGGTCCTGGCGGAGCTCGCCGGCGGCGGCACCGGATGGATGCCGCTGCTGCCCGTCGCCCGCTGGATCCGCGGCTGGGGCCCCGGCTTCGACCGTTTCCTTCAGGCGATGGTGCTCGAGCTGCCCGAGGGCATCGACCGGGCCGGTCTGGCCGCCACCCTGACGGCCGTGGTGGACCGCCACGACCTGCTGCGCTCGCGCCTCGTCGCCGACGCCGCCGGGGAGGGCGACGGCGAGGCCGACGGCCTGGTCGTCGCGCCCGCCGGCTCCGTGGACGTGGAGCCGCTGTTGCGCCGCGTCGAGTGCGACGGCCGCTGGGACGGGGAGTCGTGGCGGGACCTGCTGCTCGCGGAGCTGGAGGAGGCCGCGCAGCGGCTGGACCCGGCGGCGGGCGTCGTCGCCCGGTTCGTCTGGTTCGACGCGCCCGGCGGCGGGGAGGGGCAGGGCGGCGCGGCCGGCGAGGGCGCCGGGCGTGGTGGCGCCGGACGGCTCCTGCTCGTCCTCCACCACCTGATCGTGGACGGCGTGTCCTGGCGCATCCTGATGCCCGACCTCGCCACCGCATGGGAGCAGGTCCGCCGGGGCCGCACCCCCGAACTGCCGCCCGTGGCCACCTCGATGCGCCGCTGGGCGCACGCGCTGGCCGACGAGGCCCTGCGCCCCGAGCGGGTGGCGGAGCTGGACCTCTGGCGCTCGATCGTCGAGGGGCCCGACCCGGTGCTCGGCGCCCGTCGTTTGGACCCGGCCGTCGACGTACGGTCCGCCGTGCACGTCACCCACGTCCGGCTCCCGGTCTCCGTGACCGAGGCCGTGCTGACGGACCTGCCCGCGGCCTTCCACGGCGGGGTCAACGACGGACTGCTGGCCGCACTGGCCCTGGCGCTCGCGCAGTGGCGGCGTACCCGCTCCGTGGAGGAGACCTCCGCCCTCATCCGCCTCGAAGGACACGGCCGCGAGGAGGCCGCCGCCCCCGGCGCGAACCTCGCCCGCACGCTGGGCTGGTTCACCACCGCCTTCCCGGTGCGCCTCGACCTCGCCGGGGTGGACCTCGACGAGGCCTTCGAGGGCGGACCGGCCGCCGGCCTGGCCGTCAAGAAGGTCAAGGAGCAGCTCCTCTCCCTGCCCGACAAGGGCATCGGCTACGGCCTGCTGCGCCACCTGAACCCGCAGACCGCCGCCCAGCTGACCGAACACCCCATCGGGCAGGTCGGCTTCAACTACCTGGGCCGCTTCGCCGCCGGCTCCGAACCGCCCGCGGACGCACGGGGAGCGGGCTTCACCCAGGCCCCCGAGGCCGCGGCCATCCCCGAACTGGCCGAGCTCGACGCCGCGCAGGACCCGCTCATGCCGGCCTCCGCCGAGCTCGACATCAACGCCACGGTCAGCGACCAGCCGGCCGGCCCGGTCCTGAACGCCGCCTTCAGCGCCCCCGGGGGAGTGCTCACCCCGGCGGAGGTACGGGAGCTCGCCGACCTGTGGTGCGCCGCGCTGGAAGGGCTCGCCCGGTACGCGGCCCGGCCGGGCGCCGGCGGTCTGACCCCCTCCGACGTGCCGCTGGTGACCGCGAGCCAGTACGACATCGACGGCTGGGAGCGGCGCTTCCCGGGCCTGACCGACGTCTGGCCCACCACCGCGCTCCAGTCGGGACTGCTGTTCCACTCGATCTTCGAGGACTCCTCCTTCGACGCCTACCAGGTGCAGTACGCCCTGCACCTGTCCGGGCGGGTGGACGCCGGCCGGCTGCGCGCCGCCGGGCAGTCGCTCCTGGAGCGGCACGCCAGCCTGCGGACCGCCTTCGTGCACAACGCCTACGGGGACCTGGTCCAGCTCGTCCTGGACTCCGTCACCCTGCCCTGGCAGGAGCTCGACCTGTCCGGGCTCGGCGCAGCGGAGCGCACGGAGGCCTTCGAGCGGTTCCTCGCCGAGGACCTGACCACGCACTTCGACCAGATCGCGCCGCCGATGCTGCGCCTGACGCTGATCCGGACCGGCGAGGAGACGTACGAGCTCGTACTCACCGCGCACCACGTGCTGTTCGACGGCTGGTCGGTGCCCCTGCTGATGCAGGACCTGCTCACCTTCTACGGCTCGGCCGGGCAGGCCACCGGGCTGGAACCCGCCCGCGACTACCGGGACTTCCTGGCCTGGCTCTCCCGGCAGGACCCCGAGGAGTCCGCCCGGGTCTGGCGCGAGGAGCTCAGCGGGCTGGGGGAGCCGACCTTCCTCGCCCCGCTGGTGTCCGCCCCGGCCCCGGCCGGCCGGTCCACCGCCTCCGTCGCCTCCGCCGCGTCCACCGAGTCCGCCGCGTCCGCCGCGTCCACCGAGGACATCGCCATGCGGCAGGCCGAGGTGCCGCTGTCCGTCGAGGCTTCCCGCGAGCTGTTCCGGCGCGCGTCCGATCTCGGGGTCACCCTGAACACGGTGGTCCAGGGCGCCTGGGCGATCCTGCTGGCCCAGCTCACCGGCCGCCAGGACGTGGTGTTCGCCTCCACCGTCGCCGGCCGGCCGCCCGCCCTGCCCGGGTCCGACACCACCGTCGGCATGTTCCTCAACACCCTGCCGGTACGGGTGCGGTGCGCCCCCGCGGACACTCTCGCCGAGCTGCTGACCACGGTGCAGGACCGGCAGGCCGCGCTCATGGACCACCACCACTTCGGCCTGAGCGAGATCCAGCAGGCCGCCGGCATGGACGCCCTCTTCGACACGATCATCGGCTTCGAGTCCTTCCCCATGGACCGGGCCGGCATCGTCGAGGCCAGCCGCAAGGCCGGGATCTCGATCACCGGCATCCGCTCCTTCACCGCCAGCCACTACCCGGTGACGGTGCTCGCCTTCATCGAGCCCGACCGGCTGCGCCTGGCGGTGCAGTACCAGCGCACCGTGCTCGACCCCGCCGTGGCCGAGTCCATCGCCGCCCGGTTCGCCGCGATCCTGCGGCAGCTGGCCGAGGACACCGGCCGCCGGGTGGGCGCCGTGGACGTACTGGAGCCCGCGGAGCGGGACCGGCTGCTGAACGGGCTCGGCACGGGCCCGCGGTCGACAGGCGCGGACGTCGACGGGGCGAGCGTCCCGGAGCTGTTCGAGCGGCAGGCCGCCGCGACGCCCGAGGCGGTCGCCGTGGTCTCGGGAGTGCGGTCCCTGACCTACCGGGAGCTCGACGAGCGGGCGAACCGGGTCGCCGACGGCCTGATCGCCCGCGGCGCCGGACCGGAGACCCCGGTGGCCCTGGCCCTGCCCCGGTCGGAGGACCTGGTGGTGGCACTGCTCGGCGTACTCAAGTCGGGTGCCGCCGTCCTGCCGCTCGACCCGCGCCACCCCGGCGAACGCCTCGCGCGCGTCCTGGCCGACGCGCGGCCGCTGCTGGTGCTCACCGACCCGGACACGGCGGCCGCCACCGCGGACGGCGCGGTCCCCACCGCACACCTGGGCGAACTGGGCTGCGGGGACGGCGCATCCGTCGCGGCGGCCCCCGTCCGGCGGCCCGACGGGCTGGCGTACCTCTCGTACGCCTGCGGCAGTTCGGGCGGGCCGACGGGGGTGGAGACCACCCACCGCAACCTGGCCGACCGGGTGCCGGGGCTGCTCGCGGGGCTCGGCTCCGCGGCCGGCCGGCGGCTGCTGGTCGCAGCCACCGGCGACGCCGAACCGCCCGTGGTGGAGATCCTCGCCGCGCTCTGCGGCGGCGCGGGCGTGGAGGTGCTGCCCGATCCCCGCGCCCTCGCCGGAGACCGTCTCCCCGATCCCTCCGGAGCCGCCGCGCGCGGGGTGCTCGCCACGAGCCCCTCGGCCTTCGCCGACCTGCTCGACGAGGTCGCCGAGGACGTCCACGCGGCCACGATCGTGTTCTCGGGCGAGCCGCTGCCGGCCGCACTGGCACGGCGGGCGGCCGAGTCCGCCCCGGGGGCCCGGCTGGTCAACCTCCACGGGCACCCCGAGACCGGACACGCCACCGCCACCGCCTTCTCGCCACCGGACGGCGAGGAGCCACCGGGCACCGCCGCCGCGCCCGCCGGGACACCGCTCGCCGGAGTGCGGGCGTACGTCCTCGGCGCCGGGCTCACCCCGGTGCCGCACGGCGCGGTCGGGGAGCTGTACCTCGCGGGCGGCGCGCCGGCCCGCGGCTACCGGGGACACGCCGGGCTGACCGCGGAGCGGTTCGTCGCGGACCCCCACGGCCCGGCCGGATCGCGGATGTTCCGCACCGGCGACCTGGTCCGCTGGGACGGCGACGACCGGCTGGAGTTCCTGGGGCGCGCCGACACGGAGGCCGCGGTCCGCGGCACGCGGATCACACCCGCCGAGGTCGAGGCCGTCCTCACCGGGCACCCCGGGGTGGCGCAGGCGGCCGTGGTCGCCCGCGAGGGCCACGGGCCGGGCGGGACCGCGCAGCTGGTGGGCTACCTCGTACCCGAGGAGCCGTACGGGGCCGAACCCGGACCGTACGCCGACCAGGTGCGGGCCCACGCCGCGCGGCAGCTGCCCGCCGCCCTGGTCCCCGCGGTCCTCGTGACCCTGGAGGGGCTGCCGCGGACACCCGACGGCCGGCTCGACCGGGCCGCGCTGCCCGAGCCCGAACCGGCCGGCCGCCCCTACCGGGCGCCGCGCACTCCCGACGAGGCGGCTCTCTGCGAGCTGCTGGCGGAGGTGCTCGGCGTGGAACGGGTCGGCATGAACGACGACTTCTTCGAACTGGGGGGCAACTCCCTGCTGGCGACGCGGCTCACCAGCCGTATCCGGAAGGTGCTCGGGGTGAGCGTGCCTTTGCGGTCGATCTTCGAGTCTCACGCAATTTCAGAGCTTTCGCGCACGGTCAAGAACGCAGGCACGTCGAGCCGGCCTCGACTGCGCAAGATGGACAGGAGTGGACAGTAAAATGATCCCGTTGTCGTTCGCACAGCGTCGGTTGTGGTTCATCGACCGATTCGAGGGACCGTCGGCGACGTATAACGTCCCCTTCCTCGTGCGGTTGACCGGCGAGCTCGACCGGACCGCCCTGCAGTCCGCGGTGCGCGATGTCGTGGCACGGCACGAGAGCCTCCGTACGCTCATCGTGATGGACGAGCAGGGCGTGCCCTCGCAGCAGGTGCTGCCGGTGGCCGAGGCACTGCTCGACGTACCGCTCGTCGAGGTGGCCCCCGACGGGGTGGACGAGGCCGTCTTCCAGGCGGCGCAGTACACCTTCGACCTGTCGGCGGAGATACCGGTCCGCGCGACCCTGCTGCGCTCCGGCGAGCGGGAGCACGTCCTGCTCCTGCTGGTCCACCACATCGCCAGCGACGGCGAGTCGATGGAGCCGCTCTCCCGCGACCTGGCCACCGCGTACACGGCCCGGCTGTCCGGCGGGGCCCCGCAGTGGGCGGACCTGCCGGTGCAGTACGTCGACTACACGCTGTGGCAGCGCGAGCTGCTCGGCGACGAGAACGACCCCGACAGCGTGGTCTCCACGCAGGTCGCCTACTGGCAGGGCGAGCTGCAGGGCGTTCCGACCCCGCTGCGCCTGTCCTCGGACCGCCCGCGCCCGCCGGTGGCCAGCCACCGCGGTGACACGGTCGGCTTCCCCATCGACGCCGAACTGCTCGCGGCCGTCGAGGCCCTGGGCCGCGAGCGGGACATGACCGTCCCGATGGTGCTCCAGGCCGCCCTCGCCGTGGTGCTCCAGCACCTGGGCGCCGGCCACGACATCGCCATCGGCTCCACCGTCGCGGGCCGCACCGACGACGAGCTCGCCGACCTGGTCGGCTTCTTCGTGAACACCTGGGTGCTGCGCACGGACCTCTCGGGCGCCCCGAGCTTCGACGGGGTGCTGGAGCAGGTCCGGCAGAAGGCGCTGACGGCGTACGACAACCAGGACGCCCCCTTCGAGCACCTGGTGGAGGTCCTGAACCCGGAGCGGTCCACCGCCTACCACCCGCTGTTCCAGGTCATGTTCACCTGGGAGAACGACGCCTGGATCGAGCTGGACCTGCCGGGTCTGGAACGGGCCCGCTTCGAGGTGCTCGCCACCCCGACGGCCAAGTTCGACCTGGAGTTCAACTACTTCTCGGACCCCGAGGGTCCGGGCATGCTCTGCTACCTCGAATACGCCACCGATCTGTTCGACCGCTCCACGGCGCAGTCCGTCGTCGACCGCTACCTGCGGGTCATCCGCGAGGTCGTCGCCCGCCCGGACCGGCCGGTGGCCTTGGCGCCAGTCCTCGACGACGCCGAATGGGACACCGTCGTACGGAGGTTCAACGACACGGCGGCCGACCTGCCGGAGCTGACGGTCGCCGAGCTGTTCGAGCGGCAGGCCGCGGCCACCCCGGACGCGGTCGCGCTGGAGGCCGGGGACGAGATCCTCACCTACCGCGAACTCGACGCGCGGGCCTCGCGCGTGGCGCGGGAGCTGGCCGCGCGCGGCGTGGGCGCCGAGACGCTCGTGGGCGTGGCGCTGCCGCGTACGGCCGACCTGGTGGCCGGGCTGCTCGGCGTGCTCAAGGCCGGTGGCGCGTACCTGCCGATCGACCCGAGGTACCCGAGCCGGCGGCTCGACTTCATCCTGGAGGACGCGGCCCCCGGGCTGATCCTCACCGACGAGCAGACCGTGGGCGTGTTGCCGAAGACGCGGGTCCCGCAGCTGTTCCTGGGCGACATCGACTTCGGGGACGCGCGGGACGCGGAGCCCGCCGCCGCCACCGCGGGCCGGCCCGGCCAGGTCGCGTACGTCATGTACACCTCCGGCTCCACGGGCACGCCCAAGGGCGTGGCGATCACCCACGCCAACGTGGTGAACGACGTGCTGGGGCTGGCCTCGGCGATCGGCGTCGGCGCGGGGACGCGCGTGCTCGCCGGCACCTCCGTCAACTTCGACGTGTCCGTCTTCGAGCTCTTCGCCACCCTCTGCTCCGGCGGCACCGTCGAACTGGTGCGTGACGCCCTGGTGATCGGCGAGCGCGGCGGCTGGAACGGCGGCGTGATCAGCACCGTCCCGTCCGTCTTCGCGGAACTCCTCGGGCAGGTCAACGGGAACATCGGCGTCGACACCGTGGTCTTCGCCGGTGAGGCCCTGCCCACCTCGCTGGTGCGGCGCGTCCGCGAGGCGATCCCCGGGGTCCGCGTCGTCAACGCCTACGGCCAGAGCGAGTCCTTCTACGCCACCACCTTCGCGCTGCCCGCCGAAGAGGAGTGGGACGGCTCCGGCAGCGCCCCCATCGGCGCCCCGCTCGACAACGTCCGCACCTACGTGCTCGGCCCGGGCCTGCGGCCCGTCCCCGTCGGCGTCGTGGGCGAGCTGTACGTCGCCGGCGAGATCGGCCGCGGCTACCACGGCCGCGGCGCGCTGACCGCCGACCGCTTCGTCGCCGACCCGTTCGGGCCGGCCGGCTCGCGCATGTACCGCACCGGTGACCTGGCGCGCTGGAACGCCGCCGGACAGCTGGAGTACGCCGGCCGTGACGACGCGCAGATGAAGGTGCGCGGCTTCCGCATCGAGCCCGGCGAGATCGAGGCCGTCCTGACCGCCCACCCGGGCGTGGCGCAGGCCGTGGTCACCATCCGCGAGGGCCGCGGCAGCAAGCAGCTCGTCTGCCACGTGGTCCCGCTGGAGGCCGACCAGAGCGGCTTCGGCACCGTCGCCAGCCTCGGCGACCTCGACGTCGACCTGACCACCAGCGTGTCCGTGCGCGAGCTCCGGCGCTTCGCCGCGGGCCGGCTGCCCGAGTTCATGGTCCCGTCCGTCTTCGTCATGGTCGGCCGGCTCCCGCTGACCGCCAACGGCAAGCTCGACCTGGCCGCGCTGCCCGAGCCCGACTTCAGCGGCGGCGAGTACCGTGCCCCGCGCAACGCCGCGGAAGAGGTCCTCGCCGCGGTCTACGCCGAGGTCCTCGGCCTCGACCGGGTCGGCATCGACGACGACTTCTTCGCCATCGGCGGCGACAGCATCCGCTCCATCCAGGTCGTCTCCCGCGCCCGCGCCGGCGGCGTGGAGGTCAGCCCGCGCCAGATCTTCGACCACCGAACCGTCGCCGAACTGGCCGCGGTCGCGGTCGTCGGGGTCGCGGCGGGCACCGGCCCCGTGCTGGCGGAGCTGGAGGGCGGCGGCGTCGGCCGGATGCCGCTGCTGCCGATCGGCGAGTACCTGCTGGAGCTCGGCGAGGGCATCGACCGGTTCGCCATGTCGATGGCGGTCGAGCTGCCCGAGGGCATCGACCGGGCCGCACTGGCCGCCACCCTCGGCGCGGTGCTGAACCGCCACGACGTCCTGCGGTCCCGTCTGGTCACGGGCGGCGTCGACGGCGCCGGTACCGACGGCGCGGACCGCGCCGGCCTGGAGGTCGGCGCGCCCGGCTCGGTCGACGCGGACGCGCTCATCCACCGCGTCGAGTGGGACGGCCGCCGGGACGAGCGGTGGTTCGAGACGGCCGCCGCCGAACTGGACGCCGCCACCGGCCGGCTGGACGCCGCGGCCGGAGTCATGGCGCAGTTCGTCTGGTTCGCCGCGCAGGAGGGCGCCGGCCGGCTGCTGCTGGTCCTCCACCACTTCGTCGTCGACGGCGTGTCCTGGCGCATCCTGCTGCCGGACCTCGCCACCGCGTGGGAGCAGGTCCGCGAGGGCCGCACCCCCGAACTGCCCGAGGTGGGCACCTCGGTGCGCCGCTGGGCCCACGCCGTGTCCGAGGAGGCGTCGTCGCCCGAGCGCGTCGCCGAACTCGCCCTGTGGCGCTCGGTCGTCGCCGGCCCCGACCCGCTCCTGGGCTCGCGGGCCCTGGACCCCGCCGTGGACGTCATGTCCACCGTGGACCACACCTGGCTCAAGCTCCCCGTGCCGGTCACCGAGACCCTGCTGACCACCCTGCCGGCCCGCTTCCACGGCGGTGTCAACGACGGCCTGCTCGCGGCGCTGACGCTGGCCGTCGCCCAGTGGCGCCGGGCCCGCGGCATCGACGAGTCCTCCGCCCTGATCCGGGTCGAGGGACACGGCCGCGAGGAGGGCGTCGCCCCCGGCGCCGACCTGTCGCGCACGGTGGGCTGGTTCACCACCATGTACCCCGTCCGCCTGGACCTCGCCGGAATCGACCTCGACGACGCCCTCGCGGGCGGCGCCGCCGCGGGCTCCGCCGTCAAGGCGGTCAAAGAGCAGCTCCTGTCCCTCCCTGACAAGGGCGTGGGCTACGGCCTCCTGCGCCACCTGAACCCGCAGACCGCCGAGGTGCTGCGCCGGTACCCCACCGGCCAGATCGGCTTCAACTACCTGGGCCGCTTCTCCTCCTCCGCGGACGTGCCCGAGGACCTGCGCGCTCAGGGCTGGACCCTCGCCGAGGGCACCACCGAGCTGATCGCGCAGCCCGACGGGCGGATGCCCGCCCTCTCGACGCTGGACGTCGGCGCGCTCGTCACCGACACCGAGCAGGGCCCGCAGCTCACCGCCCGGCTCGCCTTCCCCTCGGGCCTGCTCCCGGCCGAGGACGTCGAGGAGCTCGCCGAACTGTGGAGCACCGCCCTCCAGGCCCTGGCCCGGCACGCCGCCGAGCCCGCCGCGGGCGGGCTCACCCCCTCCGACGTGCCGCTGGTCCGGGCGACCCAGGGCGAGATCGAGGCCTGGGAGGAGCGCTACCCCGGCCTGCAGGACGTGTGGCCGCTGACCACGATGCAGGACGGTCTCCTCTTCCACGCCCAGCTGGCCGGCTCCACCTTCGACGCGTACCAGATGCAGCTGGTCTTCCACCTCGCCGGCGAGGTCGAGCCGGCCCGGATGCGGGCCGCCGGCCAGGCGCTCCTGGACCGGTACGCCAACCTCCGCGCCGCGTTCGTCTTCGACGCGGCGGGGGACCGGGTGCAGGTCGTACGCGACCGCGTGGAGCTGCCCTGGCAGTACCTCGACCTCAGCGGGTTCGGCGAGGAGGGCCGCGAAGAGGCGCTGAAGCGCTTCCTGGCCGAGGACCACGACTCGCACTTCGACCTGACCCGGGCCCCGCTCGTGCGGATGTCCCTCGTCATGCTGGCCCCCGACCGCTGGGAGCTGGTCTTCACCGCCCACCACGTCCTCTTCGACGGCTGGTCGATCCCGGTCCTCATGCAGGACCTGTTGCGGCTCTACGGATCCGAGGGCGACGCCTCCGCGCTGCCACGGGTGCCCGGCTACCGCGACTTCCTGGTGTGGCAGGCGGGCCAGGACCGCGAGGCCTCGGCCCGCGCCTGGGCCGCGGAACTCGCCGGGGTCGAGTCCCCGACCCTGATCGCCCCCGAGGCCGGCGCCGCGTCCGACCCGGCCGGCATCGGCCAGATCGACATCCCGCTGTCCGCGGACGCCGCCCGCGACCTGGGCCGGCGCGCCGCCGAACTGGGCCTGACCCTCAACACCCTCGTCCAGGGCACCTGGGCCCTCGTCCTCGCCGGGCTCACCGGCCGCCAGGACGTGGTGTTCGGCGCCACCGTCTCCGGCCGCCCGCCCGTCGTCCCCGGCGTGGACTCGATGGTCGGCCTGTTCATCAACACGCTGCCCGTCCGGGTGCAGTGCGGACCCGGCGCCACCCTCGGCGAGCTGCTGCGCGACCTGCAGAACCGGCAGAGCGCCCTGCTCGACCACCACCACCACGGGCTGCTGGACATCCACCGCTCGATCGGCCTGAACGTACTCTTCGACACCCTCGTGGGCTTCGAGTCGTACCCGATCGACGGCGTCGCCATCAACGAGGCGAACTCGGCCGCGGGCATCTCGATCACCGGCATCAGCCCGCTCAGCGGCGCCCACTACCCGCTGGTCGTGATGGCCTTCGCCGACCCGCACCTGCGGGTGGCGCTCCAGTACCAGCACCACCTCTTCGACCCGGAGACCGTCGAGGGCATCGCCGCCCGGTTCGCCCGGATCCTCCAGCAGCTGGTGTCGGACCCCGACACCCGGGTCGGCTCCGTACACGTCCTGGAGCCCGCCGAGCGCGAACGGCTCCTCGGCACGTTCAACGACACCGCCGTACCCGCCCCGGGCAAGACCGTCCCGGCGCTGTTCGAGGAGCAGGCCGCAGCGACCCCGGACGGGATCGCCGTCGCCTTCGGCGCCGAGAACCTGACCTACCGCGAACTGGACGCCCGGGCCAACCGACTGGCCCACGTCCTAGCCGCGCGCGGCGTCGGCCAGGAATCCGTCGTGGGCGTGGCCCTGCCGCGCTCCACGGAGCTGGTCGTGGCCCTGCTCGCCGTTCTCAAGGCGGGCGGCGCCTACCTGCCGGTGGACCCGGAGTACCCGGCCGAGCGCATCGAGTTCATGCTGGGCGACGCCGCGCCGACCCTGCTCCTGACCGACTCCGAGATCGTCGCGGGGCTGCCAGGCGGCACCTGCCCGTACGTGGTCCTGGACGACGCGGACACGGCCCTGGCCGTCGCCGCGGCCCCCGCCGACGCCCTGCCGGCCGCCGCCCACGGGCGCGTCGACCAGCTCGCGTACGTGATGTACACCTCCGGCTCGACCGGCGTCCCCAAGGGCGTCGGCGTCACCCACCGGGCCGTGTCCGGCCTGGCGCTGGACCGCCGGTACCGCGGCGGCGCCCACGAGCGGGTCCTCGTGCACTCCGCGCAGTCCTTCGACGCCTCCACCTACGAGCTGTGGGTCCCCCTGCTGGGCGGCGGCACCGCCGTGGTGGCTCCCGTCGGCAAGCTGGACGCCGGCGTGCTCGCCGCGGTCATCGCCGAACAGCGGGTCACCGCCCTGTGGCTGACCGCCGGTCTGTTCAAGGTGATCGCCGACGAGAACCCCGAGTGCCTCACCGGGGTCCGCGAGGTCTGGACCGGCGGTGACGTCGTCTCCCCGGCCTCGGTGACCCGGGCCCTGCGGGCCTGCCCCGGCCTCAAGGTCGTCGACGGCTACGGCCCGACCGAGACCACCACCTTCGCCACCAGCCACCCGATGCCCGACCCCGAAGGGGTCGGCGAGCCGATCCCGATCGGGCGCCCGATGGACAACATGCGGGTCTACGTCCTCGACGCGGGCCTGCGCCCCACGCTCCCCGGCGTCGCCGGCGAGCTCTACATCGCCGGCGCGGGTCTCGCCCGCGGCTATGCCCACCGGTCCGCGCTGACCTCCGAACGCTTCGTGGCCTCGCCCTTCGGCGAGCCCGGCGAGCGGATGTACCGCACCGGTGACGTGGTGGCCTGGACCCCGGACGGCGAACTCGTCTTCCGGGGCCGGGTGGACACCCAGGTCAAGATCCGTGGCTTCCGCATCGAGCCCGCCGAGGTCGAGGCCGCCCTGGCGGCCCACCCCGGCGTCGCCCAGGCCGTCGTCACGTGGAACGAGGACCAGGCCGGCGAACGCCGTCTCGTCGGCTACGTCGTCCCGCGCGTGGACGGCTCCGACACCTCCGGCGCCGCCGAGCAGGTCGACGAGTGGGAGGAGATCTACGACGACCTCTACGCCGTCTCCGACGCGGCCTGGGGCGAGGACTTCACCGGCTGGAACTCCAGCTACACCGGCGGACAGCCCATCGCGCTGGACGAGATGGCCGTGTGGCGCGACGCGGCGGTGGAACAGATCACCAACTGGTCGCCGCGCCGCGTCATGGAGATCGGCGTCGGCACCGGCCTGCTGATGTCGCAGACCCTCGGACAGGTCGAGGAGTACTGGGGCACCGACATGTCGGCCGCGGTCATCGACCGGCTGCTCGTCCAGGTGGCGCAGACCGGCTTCGGCGACCGCGTGCACCTGCGGCACCAGAACGGCGACGACATCTCCGGTCTGCCGCGCGAGCACTTCGACCTCGTGGTCATCAACTCCGTCGTGCAGTACTTCCCCGACGCCGAGTACATGGACCTGGTCCTGGCCAACGCGATGGAACTGCTGGCCCCCGGCGGCCGGATCCTCGTCGGCGACGTCCGCAACGCCGCCACCCTGCGGCTCTTCCGCTCCGGCGTACAGCGCGCGCTGCACCCCGAGGCCTCCGCCTCGGTGAGCCGCGCCGCGGTCGCCCGCGCCATCCTCATGGAGAAGGAACTCGTCCTCGACCCCGAGTGGTTCACCCGGTGGGCCGAGCGGCACGGCGCCGGCGGCGTCGACATCCGGCTGAAGGCCGGCCGTCCGCACAACGAGCTGACCCGCCACCGCTACGAGGTCCTGCTGCACAAGGCGCCCGTGGCCGCGCTCCCGCTGGGCGAGGTCCCGGCCCGCCAGTGGGGCCGCCAGGTCGACGACCTCTTCGGCCTGGAGGACTTCGTCCGCGCGGGCGGCGAGCAGCCCGTACGCGTCACCCGCATACCCAACGCGCGGCTCGCCGACGAGGTCGAGTCCGCCGCGGCCGTGGGCGTGATCTCCGCGCCCGCCGCCTCCGGCCCGGTGCTCGACCCGCAGGATCTGCGCGAATGGGCCGCCGAGCGCGGCTGGGGCGTGCTGCTCACCTGGTCGGCCGCCGCAGCCGAGTGCTTCGACGCGGTCTTCTTCCCGGCCGGGCCCGTCACGGACCAGGTCCTCACCGGCGGGTTCACGCCCTCGGGCCGGGCCGACCGGACGCTGGCCAACGAGCCGGCCGCCGCGGGCCGGATCGGCACGCTGGTGGGCGCCCTGCGCGGCTACCTGAAGGACCGGCTCCCCGAACACCTCGTGCCGTCCACCGTCGTCGCCATCGCCGAGGTGCCGCTGACCCCCAACGGGAAGCTGGACCAGCGGGCCCTGCCCGCCCCGGACTTCGCGGCGGCGGCCACCGGCCGGGCCCCGCGCACCCCGCAGGAAGAGGTCCTGTGCGGCCTGTTCGCGGCGGTGCTCGGCCTCGACCGGGTCGGCATCGACGACGACTTCTTCGCCCTGGGCGGCCACTCCCTGCTGGCCACCCGCCTGGTCAGCCGGATCCGCCAGGTCCTCGACGTCGAACTGCCCATCCGCGTCGTGTTCGAGGCGCCCACGGTCGTGGAGCTGGTCGAGCACCTCGCCGCCGGAGCGCCCGTGCGGCCGCCGCTGCGGCGCGCCGCCGAGCGCCCGAACTCCGTACCGCTGTCGTTCGCCCAGCGCCGCCTGTGGTTCATCGACCGGTTCGAGGGCCCCTCGGCCACCTACAACGCCCCCTTCCCGCTCCGCCTGACCGGCGAGCTGGACCTGCCGGCGCTGGAGGCCGCGCTGCGCGACGTCGTGGCCCGCCACGAGAGCCTGCGCACGCTGATCGTCGAGGACGCCGACGGCGTCCCGGCCCAGCACGTCCTGCCGGCCGACGCGGCACAGCTGCACGTCCCGCTCGTGGAGGTGGCCCCCGGCGGCCTGGCCGACGCCATGGCCGAGGCCTCCGCGCACCTCTTCGACCTGGCCACCGAGATCCCGGTACGGGCTCCCGTGCTCCGGCTCGGCGCGCAGGAGCACGTCCTGGTCCTGCTGATCCACCACATCGCGAGCGACGGCTCCTCCATGGCCCCGCTGGCCCGCGACCTCGCCACCGCGTACGCGGCCCGGAAGGAGGGCGGCGCCCCGCAGTGGGCGGAGCTCCCGGTCCAGTACGTCGACTACACGCTGTGGCAGCGCGAGGTGCTCGGCGACGAGGAGGACCCGGCCAGCGCGCTCGCCGCGCAGGTCGGCTACTGGCGCGGCGAGCTGGCGGGTGTGCCGCAGCCGCTGCAGCTCGCCTCCGACCGCCCGCGCCCGGCCAAGGCCTCCCACCGCGGCGACGCCGTGGAGTTCGCCCTGGCCCCCGAGGTGGCGGCCGCCGTCGAGGACCTGGCGCGCCGGCACGGTGCGACCTCCTCGATGGTGCTCCAGTCCGCCCTGGCCGTGCTGCTGCACGGGCTCGGCGGCGGCGACGACCTGACGATCGGCTCCCCGATCGCCAACCGCACCGACGAGGCCCTCGCCGAACTGGTCGGCTTCTTCGTCAACACCTGGGTGCTGCGCGTCGACCTGTCGGGCAACCCCGCCTTCACGGAGCTGCTGGAGCGGGTCCGGGGCAAGTCCCTCGCCGCGTACGACAACCAGGACGTCCCCTTCGAGCGGCTCGTGGAGGTGCTGAACCCGGAGCGCTCCACCGCCTACTCCCCGCTGTTCCAGGTGATGTTCGCCTGGCAGAACTTCGCCCGGAAGGACTTCGCCCTGCCGGGTCTGCAAGTGGAGTTCGAGCGGGTCCGCACCGAGACCGCCAAGTTCGACCTGTTCTTCAACATGGCCGACCTGCCCGGCATGGGCGTGGTGGGTCTCCTGGAGTACGCCACCGACCTCTTCGACCGGGAGACGGCCCAGGCCGTCGCCGACCGCTTCGTACGGGTGGTGGGCCTGCTGGCCGCCGCCCCCGAGCAGCGGGTGTCCGCGGTCGAGCTGGTGGACGGCGCCGAGCGCGAGCTGGTGCTGCAGGGCTTCAACGCCACGCAGCAGCCGACCCCCGAGCTGACCGTGCCCGCGCTGTTCGAGCTCCAGGTGGCGCAGCGGCCCGACGCGGTCGCGCTGGTCTGCGGCGAGGAGTCGCTGACCTACCGCGAACTGGACGAGCGGGCGAACCGGCTGGCCCGCGAGCTGGCCGGGCACGGCGTGGGACCGGAGACGGTCGTGGGCGTCGCCCTGCCGCGGACGGCGGACCTGGTCACGGCCCTGCTGGGCGTGCTGAAGGCGGGCGGCGCCTACCTGCCGATCGACCCGAAGTACCCGAGCAGGCGCCTGGAGCACATCCTGTCCGACGCGCGGCCGAGGCTGCTGCTCACGGACGCGGCCACCGCCGGCGTCCTGCCGGAGTCCGGGATCACCCGCCTGTACCTCGGCGACCTGGCCCTCGGCGGCTCCGCTGCCGGCTCCGGCGCCACCGCCCCGTCGGCGGCGCTGCTGCCCGACCACGCGGCGTACGTGATGTACACCTCCGGCTCGACGGGCGTACCCAAGGGCGTGACCGTCACCCACGCCAACGTGGTCAACGGCGTGCTGCGGCTCGCCTCCACGATCGGCGTGGACTCCGGCACCCGCACGCTCGCCGGCGCCTCCGTCAACTTCGACGTCTCCGTCTTCGAGGTCTTCACCACGCTGGCGGCCGGCGGCACGGTCGAGCTGGCCCGCGACGTCCTGGTCATCGGTGAGGGCGGCTGGACCGGCGGCGTGATCAGCACGGTCCCCTCGGTCTTCGCCGAGCTCCTCGACCAGGTCAACGGCAAGATCACCGCGGACGCGGTGGTGTTCGCCGGGGAGGCGCTGCCCGCGTCCCTGGTCCACCGGGTCCGCGAGGCCGTCCCCGGGGTCCGGGTGGTCAACGCCTACGGCCAGACCGAGAGCTTCTACGCCACCACCTTCGGGCTCCCGGCCGACGAGGACTGGGACGGCGCGCACACCGCCCCGATCGGCGCGCCCCTGGGCAACATGCGCGCGTACGTCCTGGGAGCCGGCCTGAAGCCGGTGCCCGTGGGCGCCGTGGGCGAGCTCTACGTGGCGGGCAACCTGTCCCGCGGCTACCACGGCCGCGCCGCGCTGACCGCCGAGCGCTTCGTCGCCGACCCGTACGGTGCACCCGGATCGCGGATGTACCGCACCGGCGACCTGGCCCGCAGGCGGGCCGACGGGCAGCTGGAGTACGTCGGGCGCGGCGACGCCCAGCTCAAGATCCGCGGGTTCCGCATCGAGCCCGGTGAGATCGAGGCGGCGCTGACGGCCCACCCCGGAGTGGAACACGCCGTGGTGACCGCCCAGAGCACCCCCGACGGGGCCAAGCGCCTGGTCGGCTACGTGGTCAGCTCCCCGGACTCCGGCGGCCAGGTGGACGCGCAGGGCCGGTTCGAGGCCGACATGACCTCCGGCATCACCATGCGGGAGCTGCGGCGCTTCATCACCGGCCGGCTGCCCGAGTTCATGGTCCCGGCGGTGCTCGTGCCGCTGGACCGGCTGCCGCTGGCCCCCAACGGCAAGCTGGACCGCGCGGCCCTGCCCGAGCCGGACTTCGCCGGCGAGAGCTACCGCGCCCCGCGCAGCCGCACCGAGGAGGTGCTGGCCGGGGTCTACTCCGAGGTGCTCGGCCTGGAACGGGTCGGCATCGACGACGACTTCTTCGCCATCGGCGGCGACAGCATCCGGTCCATCCAGATCGTCTCCCGCGCCAAGGCACAGGGCGTCGTGGTCAACCCGCGGCAGATCTTCGAGCTGCGGACGGTCGCCGAGCTGGCCACGGCCGCCGGCAGCCAGAACCTCGGCCCGGTCCTGGCCGAGCTGGAAGGCGGCGGCACCGGCGTCATGCCGCTGCCCCCGATCGCGAAGTACATGCTCGAACTGGGCAGCAGCTTCAACCGGTTCTCGATGTCCGCGGCGCTCGAGCTGCCGCAGGACATCGACGAGGACGGGCTCACCGCGGTCCTGACCGCCGTGCTCGACCACCACGACGTCCTGCGCTCCCGTCTCGTCCAGGGCGGCGACGGCAGCCTGGAGATCTCCGCCCCCGGCACGGTCGACGCGGCCGCGCTGGTCCGGCGGGTGGACTGCCCGGGCACCTGGGACGAGGCGTGGCTGGAGACGGCCAGGGCCGAACTGGACGCCGCCACCGGCCGGCTCGACCCGGCCGCCGGCACCATGGCCCAGTTCGTCTGGTTCGCCCCGGAGCAGGGCGCCGGCCGGCTGCTGGTGGTCCTGCACCACCTGGTCGTCGACGGCGTGTCCTGGCGCATCCTGCTCCCGGACCTCGCCACGGCCTGGGAGCAGATCGGCGCGGGCTCCGCCCCGAGCCTGCCCGCGGTCGGCACCTCCGCCCGCCGGTGGGCGCACGCGCTGCTCGACGAGGCGTCCGACCCGGACCGCATCGCCGAACTGGCGCAGTGGTCCGAGCTGCTGGACTGCAACGATCCCGTCCTCGGCGCACGGCCCCTGAACCCGGCGGTGGACGTCATGTCCACCGTGGAGACGGTCTCGCTGGAGCTCCCGGAGCAGGTCACCGAGGCGCTCCTGACCACGGTGCCCACCGCCTTCCACGGCGGGGTCAACGACGGTCTGCTGGCCGCCCTCGCGCTCGCCGTGACGCAGTGGCGCGCGGACCGGGGCGTCGAGGAGTCCTCGACGCTGATCCGGCTCGAAGGCCACGGCCGCGAGGAGCAGGTCGTGCCCGGCGCCGACCTGTCCCGCACGGTGGGCTGGTTCACCAGCATGTTCCCCGTACGGCTCGACCTCGGCGGGCACGACGTGCAGGAGGCACTCGCCGGCGGCGCCGCCGCGGGCGGTGTGCTCAAGGCCGTGAAGGAACAGCTCCTGGCCATCCCCGACAAGGGCGTCGGCTTCGGCCTCCTGCGCTACCTCAACCCGTCCACCGCCGCCGAACTGGACTGGCGGGCCACCCCGCAGATCTCCTTCAACTACCTGGGGCGGGTCGCCGCCGGCGACGGCGCCGACGGACAGCAGGGCACCGGCTGGAGCCTGGCGGCCGACGCGCTCGGCCTCGCCGCGGACCTGGACGCGGACATGCCCGCGCTCTCCACGGTCGAGATCAGCGCCTACGTCACCGACACCGAGCGCGGCCCCCGGTTCAACGCCCGCGTCTCCTACCCGGCCGGTGTGCTCACGCGGGACGAGGCCCAGGCACTCGCCGACCTGTGGGTGCGCGCCCTGGAGGGCTTCGCCCACCACGTCGCCACCCCCGGCGCCGGCGGCCTGACCCCCTCGGACGTGCCACTGGTCCGCATGACCCAGGGCGAGATCGAAAACTGGGAGGCGCAGTACCCGGGTCTGGCCGACGTCTGGCCGCTGACCCCGCTCCAGTTCGGTCTGCTCTTCGAGACCATGCGCCTGGAGGAGGACGCCTTCGACCCGCACATCGTGCAGGTGGCCTTCCACGTCCAGGGCCAGGTCGACCCGGCCCGGATGCGCGTGGCCGCGCAGGCGCTCCTCGACCGGTACGCCAACCTGCGCACCGCCTTCGTCACCGACGCGAGCGGCGACCTCACCCAGCTCGTCCTCGACGAGGTCGAACTGCCCTGGCGCGTCGCCGATCTGCGCGACCTCGACGAGGCGGCCCGCGAGGAGGGGCTGGAGCGGATCCTCGCCGAGGACCACTACGCGCAGTTCGACCCGGCCAGGCCGCCGATGCTGCGGGCCTCGCTGGTCCGGCTGGCGGAGGAGACCTCCGAGCTGGTGCTGACCGTGCACCACGCGCTCTTCGACGGCTGGTCGTTCCCCCTGCTCGTACGGGACCTCGCGTACCTGTACGCGTCCGAGGGGGACGCCTCCGGGCAGCCGCGCGTGCCCGAGTACCGGGAGTTCCTGCGCTGGCTGTCCCGGCGGGACGACAAGGCGGCAGCCGCGGCCTGGGCCAAGGAGATGGAGGGCGTCGGCGAGGCCACCCTGCTCGCCGCCGAGACCCCCGAGGACGCCGGCGACGACGCCCGCGTCGGGCAGGTCGACGTCCCGCTGCCGCTGGACGAGGCCCGTGCGCTCAAGAAGCGCGCCGCCGAACTGGGCGTGTCGATGGGCACCCTGGTCCAGGGCGTGTGGGCGTTGATGCTCGGCCAGCTCACCGGGAAGCGGGACGTGATCTTCGGAACCACGGTCTCCGGCCGCCCGGCCGAGGTGCCCGGCGTCGACCAGATGGTGGGCCTGTTCGTCAACTCCCTGCCCATCCGCGCCGAGTACGCGCCGAGTGACACCCTCGGCCAGGTGTTGAAGAACCTCCAGGAGCGGCAGACCGCGCTGCTGGACCACCACCACTTCGGCCTGCACCGCATCCAGCGGGAGGCCGGCCTGAAGGAACTCTTCAACACCATCGTGCTGTTCCAGTCCTTCCCCGTCGACAAGGAGGCCCTGGGCGCGGCCAACACCGCGGCGGGCGTCTCGTTCACCGGTATCCGCCCGTCCGCGGGCGCCGCGTACCTGGTGGGTCTGGCGGCCGACGCCGAGCCCTACCTGCGCATGATCCTGCAGTACCAGCGGCAGGCCATCAGCGCGGAGACGGTGGAGCGGATCGCCGAGCGGGTGCTGCACATCCTGCGGCAGCTGATCGCCGACCCGGAGATCCCGGTGGGCGCCCTGGACGTGCTGCACGAGGCCGAGCGCGAGCGGCTCCTCCTCGCCTTCAACGAGACGGCGACGCAGACCCCGGCCCTCACCCTGCCGGCGCTGTTCGAGCGGAAGGCCGCCGAGGCCCCGCACGAGGTCGCGGTGCTCTTCGAGGACGAGAAGGTGACCTACGGGGAACTGGACGCGCGGGCCAACCGGCTGGCGCGGGCCCTCGTCGAGCGAGGTGTCGGACCGGAGACGGTCGTGGGCGTGGCCCTGCGGCGCTCGCCGCAGTGGCCGGTGGCGGTGCTCGCCGTGACGAAGGCGGGCGGCGCCTACCTCCCGCTGGACCCGGCCTACCCGGCCGACCGGCTCACGTACATGGTCGAGGACTCGGCGATCGGGCTGATCCTGACCGACGAGACCACGGCGGACCGGCTGCCCGACCTGCCCTCGCGGCTGCTGGTCCTGGACGCCCCGGAGTTCGCGCAGTCCCTGGCCGGGACGGACGCCGCCGTGCTGACCGACGCGCAGCGGCTGAGTCCGCTCGTGGTGGCCAACACCGCCTACGTCATCTACACCTCGGGCTCCACGGGCCGGCCGAAGGGCGTGGCCGTCACGCACACCGGCTTCGCCAACATGGTCGCGGAGGTGACGGAGCTGCTCGGCATCGACGCCGGCAGCCGGGTCCTGCAGTTCGCCTCGCCGAGCTTCGACATCTCCGTCGCCGAGATGTGCATGTCGTTGTTCGCCGGGGGCGCCCTGGTCATGGCGGACCCGGACCGGCTCACGCCGGGGGCCCCGCTCGCCGAGACCGCCGACACGTACGGGGTGACCCACGCGATCCTGACGCCCACGGTGCTGGCCGCCATGCCGGCGGGCTCGCTGTCCACCGTCACCTCGCTGATGGTGGCCGGTGAGGCCACCTCGCCGGAGCTGGTGGCCACCTGGTCGGCCGGTCGCCGGATGTTCAACGGCTACGGTCCGACGGAGACGACCATCGGCGCGACGGTGAGCGAGCTCACCGCGGGGGCCGCCGTGTCGATCGGCCGCCCCATCCGCAACACCCGGGTGTACGTGCTGGACACCGCGCTGCGGCCGGTCCTGCCGGGCGTCCCCGGTGAGCTCTACATCGCCGGCGCGGGTCTGACCCGCGGCTACGTCGGCCGGTCCGAGCTGACCGCCCAGCGGTACGTGGCCTGCCCGTTCGGCGAGCCCGGCGAGCGGATGTACCGCACCGGCGACCTGGTCGAGTGGACCCGGGACGGCGAACTGGTCTTCCGCGGACGCACCGACAACCAGATCAAGATCCGCGGCTTCCGCATCGAGCTCGGCGAGATCGAGTCCGCGCTGACGGCCCACCCGACGGTGGACCACGGCGTGGTCACCGCCCGCGACAACCTGGCCGGCGACAAGCAGCTCGTCGCCTACGTCGTCCCCGCACCGGGCGAGAGCGTGGTCGCCGAGGCGCTGCGCAAGCACCTCACCAGCCGGATGCCGGAGTACATGGTCCCGTCGGCCTTCGTCACGCTGGAGAAGCTGCCGCTCACCCCGAACGGCAAGCTGGACCGGGAGGCCCTGCCCGACCCGGAGTTCACCGGCGGAGCGGACTACCGTGCGCCGCGCAATCCGCTGGAGACCACCCTGGCGAAGCTGTTCGCCGAGGCGCTCGAGCTGGAGAAGGTCGGCATCGACGACGACTTCTTCGACCTCGGCGGCCACTCGCTGCGCCTGACCCGCCTGATCAGCCGGATCCGGGCGGTCCTCGGGGCCAAGGTCCCGATCCGCGTGATGTTCGGCGCCACCACGGTGGCGAAGCTGGCCGAGTACCTGGAGTCCCAGGTCAAGACCGCCCAGGCGCCCGTCTTCGCCGACCCCTTCGCGGTCGTCCTGCCGATGCGCACCGAAGGCACGAAGCCGCCCCTGTGGTTCATCCACCCGGGTGTCGGACTGTGCTGGTCCTACGTGGGCCTCGCGCAGCTCCTCGGCGACCGGCCGGTGTACGGCATCCAGGGCCGCGGCTTCGACGGCGCGGGCCGGGCCGAGTCCACCCAGGCGATGCTCGACGACTACCTGGAGCAGATCCTGGCGGTCCAGCCGGAGGGCCCGTACCACTTCGTCGGGCACTCCACGGGCGGCACCTACGCCCACGCCCTCGCCGCGGCACTGAAGCAGCGGGGACACGAGGTGGCGCTGCTGGCCCTCATGGACAGCCCGCCGAGCGGCTGGTTCCGGCACATCGAGGACCCGGTGAACATGCCGGAGGTCCGCGAGTTCTTCAAGGAGTTCTTCATCGGCTCCGGAGTGGACGAGGACCGCGAGGCGCTGGTGGAGAACGGCAGCCACCTCTTCAAGTCGCACGCCGAGATGCTGCTGGAGTGGGACTCGCCCGTCTACGACGGCGACGCGGTCTTCTTCAACGCCACGCAGAACCCGGACGAGTCCTACGCGGCGATCTGGGCCCCGCACATCGGCGGCACCATCCACGAACACGACATCGACGCCACGCACATGGGCATGCCGAAGGCCCAGCCCGCGGCCGAGATCGCCCGCATCATCAACCTCCACCTTGAGGGGAACTGACCATGACCGGGACATCCGCCGGCGCGGACGCGAGGGAAGCGGCGGCCTTCGTCGACCGCATGGGCATCAATCCGGAGTTCTTCTGGCTGCGCGGCCACAGGCCCGAGCACCCGGTCGAGGTCAACGACTACGGCATCGTCAACGTGTACGGCTACAAGGAGGTGCTGGAGGTCGTCGGCGATCCGAAGACCTACTCCAGCGACGTCGCCGAACTGATCGCGGGCGACGTGGAGATCGACCCGGAGTTCAGCGACGGCACCCTGCTGCAGTCCGACCCGCCGGACCACACCAAGCTGCGCAAGATCATCAGCAAGGCGTTCACCCGCGGGATGGTCGCGGCCCTGGAGCCGCGGATGGTCGAGATCACCCACGAGCTGCTCGACCAGGTGTCCGACCAGGACGGCATCGAGATGGTGAACGACCTGGCGTACCCGATGCCGATCATCGTCATCTCCGAACTGCTCGGCGTACCGCAGAGCGACCGCGACCTGTTCAAGACGTGGGTCGACCGGATGGCCCACAGCGCGGTCGCCCTCACCTCCGGCGACCGCGACCTGGACGAGGACGTCGACGCCCAGGCCGCCATGCGCGTGGTCCCGGAGATGTTCCAGTACCTGCGGGAGCACGCCGCCGAGCGCCGGCTCAAGCCGCGCGAGGACCTGCTGACCAAGCTGGTCCAAGCGGAGGTCGACGGCGAACGGCTCAGCGACAACGCGGTGGTGAACTTCGCCAACGAGCTGCTCGTCGTCGGACACGCCACCACCAGCGCACTGCTCGGCAACACCCTGCTGTGCCTGGACGCCCACCCGGAGCACCTGGCCGCGGTCCGCGGGAACCCGGAGCTCACCCCCGGGCTGATCGAGGAGTCGCTGCGCTACCTGAGCCCGATCGCGACGGCCTACAAGGCCTGCGTCGCCGAGGGCGAGCTCGCCGGCGTCACGGTGCACCCGGGTCAGCTGGTCGCCATCTCGCTGTCGGCGGCCAACCGGGACGAGCGCCAGTTCACCCGCCCGCACCTGTTCGACCCGTACCGCGACCCCAATCCGCACATCGGCTTCGGCCGGGGCATCCACTTCTGCCTCGGCGCCCCGCTGGCCCGGATGGAGGGCCGGATCGCGACGGACATCCTGCTGGACCGCTTCCCGAAGATGCGGACGGACCCGGACAACCCGCCGACCTTCCTGCCGCTGCCCCACGTCATCTCGACCTCGGAGCTCCCGCTCCTCGTCCGATGAGGCGCCACTCTGCGGCCCGCGACCGGGCCACCGAAGGAGACCCCCGATGAGCACCACGACCAGCCCCCTCGCCAAGTGGGAGATGCATCCCCGGCACTTCTGGCTGCGCGGGATCCAGCCCGAGGCGCCGATCGAGTACGACCCCGAGGTCGGGATGTGGCACGTCTACGGCTACCCGGAGACGCTGGAGATCCTCAGCGATCCCGCCACGTACTCCTCGGAGGTGGCCGCGCGCTACGTCAGCCCGGAACAGGCCGCCGTCGCCTTCGACGGGAACCTGACCCAGGCGGACCCGCCGGAGCACCAGAAGCTGCGCAAGCTGGTGGGGCGCACCTTCACCCTGAAGATGGTGGCCGAGCTCGAATCGCGCATCACCGCGCTCACCCACGAGCTGCTCGACGAGGTCAAGGGCGACACCTTCGACCTCGCGGAGGCACTGGCCTACCCGCTGCCCGTGATCGTCATCTGCGACATGCTCGGCATCCCCCGCGAGGACCGCGAGCTCCTCAAGGAATGGGCCGACCAGTCGCTCATGGCGAGCACCCAGCTCACCACGCACCAGGGCGACCAGGCACAGGAGGAGTCCCTCGACACCCAGGCCGAAGCGGCCATGGCGATGGGCTTCTACATCCTCGACCTCGTCACCCAGCGCCGCGCCGAACCGCAGGAGGACCTCCTGTCCCGGCTCGTCGAGGCGGAGGTCGACGGGGAGCGACTGACCGACCGGCAGATCGTCAACTTCGCCAATCTGCTGATCTCGGCCGGCCACATCACCACCACGATGCTGCTGGGCAACACCATCCTGTGCCTGGACGCCTTCCCGGACGTCGACGCACGGGTGCGGGCGGACCGCTCGCTCGTGCCGACCCTGCTGGAGGAGTCGCTGCGCTACCTGAGCCCGCTCGCCGCGGGCTACCGGGTCACCACGCGCGACGTGGAGATCGCCGGCGTGAAGGTGCCCGAGGGCGACGTGCTGGAGGTCTGGTTCTCGGCCGCCAACCGGGACGCCCGGGTCTTCGAGAACCCGGACGTCTTCGACCCGGCCCGCACCCCCAACCCGCAGATCGGCTTCGGCCGGGGCATCCACTTCTGCCTCGGCGCCCCGCTCGCACGGCTGGAGGGGCGGATCGCCATGAACATCCTGTTCGACCGCTTCCCCAAGCTGCGGGTGGACCCGGACGACAAGCCGACCTTCCTCACCTCCCCGGAGTTCACCGGGGTCTGGAAGCTGCCGATCCGGGTGAACTAGCCGCGGCCGACGGCCGGCGGCCCGGACCCGACCGGTCCGGGCCGCCGGCCCCGTACCCGCCCCCCACGCATCCCCGTAACGCCCGCCACCGGGGCCGGCGCAGGACAAGGAGCATCTTTTGACCCACTACGACGTGATTGTGGTCGGCGCGCGGTGCGCCGGGGCTCCGGCCGCGATGCTGCTCGCGCGCGCCGGCTACCGGGTGCTCATGGTCGAGCGCGGCACCTTCCCCAAGGACACCCTCTCCACGCTCTACATCCACCAGCCCGGTGTCGCCGCCCTCGCCCGGTGGGGCCTGCTGCCCGCGGTCGTCGCCACCGGCGCCCCCGCCCTCGACAACGTCCGCTACACCCACGGCGAGATCCGCCTCGACGGCTGCTCCTGGGCGGCCGACGGACAGCGCGCCGCCTACGCGCCCCGCCGCTACCTCCTCGATCCGATCCTCGCGCAGGGCGCCGTCGACGCGGGCGTCGAGTTCCGCGAGAGCTGCTCGGTGAGCGACCTCGTCTTCGACGGCGACCGCGTCGTCGGCGTCCGCCTCGGCTCCACCGGCGCCGTCGAGCGGGCCACCCTCGTCGTCGGCGCCGACGGCATGCGCTCCACCGTCGCCGCGAAGGTCGGCGCCCCGCTCGTCGTCGAGGACCCGACCTCGACGTGCGCCTACTACTCCTACTGGTCCGGCCTGCGCCCCGGGTTCCGGCTGTACGACACCCCCGGCCACTGGGTCGGCACCGTACCCACCAACGACGGGGCGACCCTCGTCGCCGGATACCTCCCCCAGGACCAGTTCCACAGCGTGCGCGGCGACGCACTGAACGCCCTGCTCACGAACGTGGAGAAGACGGCTCCCGAACTGCGGGAGGAAATGGCGGGCGGCGCCCGCCTGGAACGCGTCTACGGCACCGGCGACCAGCGCAACTTCTTCCGGCAGGCCACCGGACCCGGCTGGGTGCTCGTCGGCGACGCCGCCCACCACAAGGACTCGATCACCGCGCGCGGGATCACCGACGGCTTCTACCAGGCCCAGCTGCTCGCGGACTGCATCGGCGACGGCCTGCACGACCCCGACCGGCTGCGGACGGCCC
The DNA here is from genome assembly GCF_055588065.1 of Streptomyces sp. NPDC046308. Lineage (NCBI taxonomy): Bacteria > Bacillati > Actinomycetota > Actinomycetes > Kitasatosporales > Streptomycetaceae > Streptomyces > Streptomyces sp. NPDC046308. The sequence continues at coordinate 193,600 of NZ_JBVJFB010000008.1, read as the reverse complement.
TCGACACCTACGCCGAACAGCGGACGGAGGCCCTCACGCCCGAGTACCGGGCCACGCTCAAGACGGCCCGGCTGGACCCGCCCGCCCACCACCTGGACCTGCTGCGCGCCATCGCCTCCAGCGGTGAGCTGACGGACCGGTACTTCTCGACGCTGTCCGGTGTCTGCCCGATCGACGAATTCGTCACCCCCGAACTGCTCGACCTGATGGAAGAGATGGACATGAAAGGAACGAAGGGATGACCGACGGGACGACCGGGAACGACCGGCTGCCGCTCACCTTCGGGCAGGAGTTCATCCGGTCCGGCCACCGGCAGGAGGGGGCGTACGGTCACCACCCGGTCATCGCGCTCCGGCTGACCGGCGCCCTCGACCGCACCGAACTGACCGGGGCCCTGCGGCTCCTGGCGGCCCGGCACGAGCCCCTGCGCACCACCTTCGCCGAGGCCGGCGGCCGGCCCGTGCAGAAGGTCTGGCCGGCCGGGCCGCTGGAGCTGGAATCGGCCGACCTGGCCGCACTGCCCGCACCGGAGCGCGACCGGCGGCTCGAAGCCCGCATCGCGGAACTGGCCGCCAGGCCCTACGACCTCGCCTCCGGCCCGCTGCTGCGCTCCCTCCTGGTCCGCCTCGCCGCCGACGAGCACGTGCTGGTGCTGAGCGCCCACCGCATCGCCGTGGACACCCGCTCCCGCGGCATCCTCGTCGCGGACCTGACCGAGCTGTACGCGGCGGCCGTCTCCGGGAGGCCCGCGCGGCTGCCCGAACTCCCGGTGCGATACGCGCAGTACGCGGCCGAGCAGCGCGCACGCGTCACCGAGGCCGACCTCGCCGCGCAGCTGGAGCACTGGCGCGGCCACCTCGCCGGCCTGCCCGCGCTGCGGCTGCCCACCGACCGGCCCCGCTCCCGGGCCCGCGGCGCGGCCGCCGCCCGCCACGGGTTCCGGATACCCGCCGGGGCCGTCAAGGGCCTCGCCGCCGCCGCCGAGGCGCACGGCGGCACCCTGTTCGCCGGCCTCTTCGCCGCCTGCCAGGTGCTGTTCTCCCGCCACACCGGCCAGGAGGACCTGGCCCTGGGCACCCTCGCGGACGGCCGGCCCCGGCCTGCGCTCGACGGCCTGGTCGGCGCGTTCGACAACCCGCTCCTGCTGCGCGCCCACATACGCTCCGAGGCGCCGTTCACCGAGCTCCTGGCGCAGACCTGCGCCACCCTCGGCGAGGCCGCCGCCCACCAGGACGTGCCCTTCGAACAGGTCCGTAGCGCCCTCGGCGAGGGCAAGGACGCCGGCGACACCCCCGCCGTCCAGGTGCTGGTGGTGCTGCGCGACGCCGCCGGCGCGGCCGGGCCGGCGCAGGCGCCGGGACTCGACGTACGGGCCTTCCCCGCGCCCGGTGTGCCCGCCGCGTACGACCTCACCGTGGAGTTCGCCGAGACCGGCACGGGCGAGCTGGCCGGCACGCTGGAGTACGACAGCGCCCTCTTCGACGCGGTCACCGTGGAAGTGCTCGCCCGCCACCTGGCGGTGCTGCTCGACGCCGCCGCGGCCGACCCGGACACCCTCGTGGAGGAGCTGCCGCTCGCCGACGAGGAGGAGCTGCGCCTCCTCACCACCGAATGGGCCGTCAACCGCGCCGAGTTCCCCGCCGACAGCTGCGTCCACGAGCTCGTCGCCGAACAGGCGCGCCTGCGCCCCGGCGCGGTCGCCGTCAGCGCCGGCCTGGAAACGCTGACCTACGCCGAACTGGACGCCCGCGCGAACCGGCTGGCCCACCTGCTCGTCGCCGACGGGGTCCGGCCCGGCACCTTCATCGCCGTCTGCCTGCCCCGCGGCCCCGAACTCGTCACCGCGCTGCTCGGCGTCCTGAAGGCCGGCTGCGCCTACCTGCCGCTGAACCCCGACTACCCCGGGGACCGGCTGAGCTTCATGCTCTCCGACGCCGAAGTGCCGCTGTGCCTCACCGAGTCCTGGCTCACGGGCAGGCTGCCGGCCGCCGGGACGCGCATGATCTGCCTCGACGAGCAGGACGAGGCGATCGCCGCCCAGCCGGCCGGCGCCCCGGACGTCCGCGTCACCGCCGACGACCCCGCGTACATCATGTACACGTCCGGCTCCACCGGCACGCCCAAGGGCGCCGTGATCGGACACCGCTCCGTCGTCCGGCTGTTCCGCAACGCCGACTGGGTGTCGCTGGGCCCGGACGACGTCATGGCCCAGGGCTCGGACGTCACCTTCGACGCGGCCACCCTCGAGATCTGGGGCCCCCTGCTGGCGGGCAGCCGGATGGTCGTCATCGACAAGGACACCCTGCTGGACCCGGCGGAACTCACCGCCGCACTGCGCCGGGGCGGCGTCACGACGCTGTTCGTGACGACCGCCGTCTTCAACCAGATCGTCGCCGCGGACCCGTACGCCTTCGGGGCGCTGCGCCACGTGCTCTTCGGCGGAGAGGCCGCCAACTCCGTCCGCGTGGCCGAGGTCCTGGCGGCCGCGCCGCCGCAGCGGCTCGTGAACCTCTACGGGCCCACCGAGACCGCCGTCCTCGGCACCTGGCACCTCATCCGCGAGGCGGACGAGAACATGCCCGTCCCGATCGGCCGCGCCGTCGCCAACACCACCGCCTACGTGCTCGACGAGCGGCTGCGGCCGGCGCCGATCGGGGTGGCCGGCGAACTGTTCATCGCCGGCCCGGGCGTCGCACAGGGCTACCTCAACCGGCCAGAGCTGACCGCGGACCGCTTCCTCGACAACCCGCACGGCGAGGCCCCGGACCACCGGATGTACCGCACCGGCGACCTGGTGCGCTGGACCAGCGCCGGAGTCATCGAGTACGTGGGCCGGGCCGACCACCAGGTCAAGGTCCGCGGCTACCGCATCGAGCCCGGCGAGATCGAACTCGTCCTCCAGCAGCACCCCGAGGTCGGGGTGGCGCTGGTCCTCGCCGTGGCCGACGGCGAGCACAAGCGCCTCGTCGGCTACGTGACGCCCGCCGCCGCGGGACACCACCCGCAGCCGGCAGAGCTGCGGGAGTTCGTCTCCGCCCGGCTGCCCGTCCACATGGTGCCCTCCGCCGTCGTGTGCCTGGAGCAGTTCCCGCTCACCCCGAGCGGCAAGGTCGACCGCAAGGCCCTGCCCGCCCCGGAGCACACCACCGCCCCCGCGGGCGCCCTGGAGCCCCGCACGGGCACCGAGCGGCTGCTCGCCCAGATCTGGTCCGACGTGCTCGGCATCCCGGCCGTCGGCGTCACCGACAACTTCTACGAGCTGGGCGGGGACTCCATCCTCGGCATCAGGGTGGTCGCCCGGGCGAAGAAGGCCGGGCTGGTGATCTCCGCCAAGGACGTGTTCCGCAAGCAGACCATCGCCGAACTCGCCACCACCGCGGTGGCGGCGGAAGCCGCCTGAGGCCCCCGCCCCCCTCTCAGACCACCCCTACCGCGCCGCGGACCTCCGGGTCCGCGGCCCTGGAGGAGACACACACCCATGACTGCCCCCACCCTGCCGGCGACCGAGCTCACGGACCTCGCGGACCTCGCGGACCTGGCGGAGCTGGCCGATCCGGCCGCCTACGACCTCACCGACCCGCAGACCTTCGAGGACAACGACCCGCACCTGCTGTGGCGGCCCTTCCGCACCCACAACCCGGTCTTCTGGCACCCGGCACGGGACGGCAAGCCCGGATTCTGGGTCCTCACCAAGTACGACGACATCATGACCGCCTACCGCGACAACAAGCGGTACACCTCGGAGCAGGGCAACGTGCTGAGCACGCTGCTGCTCGGCGAGGACTCCGCCGCGGGCAAGATGCTCGCCGTCACCGACGGCCCGCGCCACCGCGAGATCCGCAACCTGATGATGAAGTCCTTCTCGCCGCGCGTCCTGGCCCCGGTCGTGCAGAACGTCCAGCAGCTCACCGACCAGCTGATCTCCGAGGCCGTCGAGGCGGGCGAGGTCGACTTCGTCACCGCGGTCGCCGACCGGATCCCCATCCACAGCATCGGCGACCTCATGGGCATCCCCGCCGAGGACCGCGAGCAGCTCGTGGACTGGAACGCCCAGACCCTCTCCCGGTACAGCGCCGACGACGGGGAAGAGGTCTCGCTGATGGCGCGCAACGAGATCGTGCTCTACATCTCCGGACTGATGGCCGAGCGCCGCCGCAACCCCGGTGAGGACGTCCTCAGCACGCTGGCCACCGCCACGATCGACGGCGAACCGCTCAGCGAGGAGGAGATCATCTACAACGCGTACAGCCTCATCCTGGGCGGCGACGAGTCCAGCCGGGCCACCGCCTCCGGCATCGTCCACGCCTTCAGCCAGTACGAGGACCAGTGGCGCCGGCTGAAGAACGCGGAGGTCACCCTGGAAAGCGCCACCGAGGAGGTCATGCGGTGGACCACGCCGACCATGCACTTCGGCCGGCACGCCCTCGTGGACGTCCCGATCCGCGACCACGTCGTCAAGGCCGGTGAGATCGTCACCCTGTGGAACAGCTCGGCCAACTTCGACGAGGACGCCTTCGCCGATCCCTACACCTTCGACCTGGGACGCACCCCCAACAAGCACGTCAGCTTCGGCCACGGACCGCACTTCTGCCTCGGCGCGTACCTGGGCCGGGTCCACATGATCTCCATGCTGGAGTCGCTGCGCACCCGGGTGGCCGACATCGAACTGCTCGCCCCGCCCACCCGGCTCTTCTCCAACTTCGCCAACGGACACGCCACCCTGAAGGTCCGCCTCACCGGCGAACGCGCCGCATAGCCCACCGTACACACGGCGAAGGCCCTCCCGATCAGCCGATCGGGAGGGCCTTCGCCGTGGTGAGCGGGCCGCCGGGTCAGCGGCCGCTGCCCACCAGGGAGGCGGCGGCGAACGAGCGGAGATCGTCCGCGATCGCCCGTACCACCTCGTGCTCGGAGGACTGCAGGTAGAAGTGGCCGCCCTCGAAGAACCGCGCCGTGAAGGCGGCCGTCGTGTGCTCGCTCCACCGCATCAGTCCCTCGCGCGGCACGTTGAAGTCCTGCGCCCCGGAGTACGCGTGCAGCGGGCAGGCGAGCCGGGTGCCCACGGCGCCCCGGTAGCTCTCCGCGGCCTTGAAATCGGCCCGCAGGGAGGGCAGGACCGCCGCCATCAGGTCCTTGTCGGCCAGCAGCTCCGGCGGGGTGCCGGCCAGGTCGAAGATGGACGAGGCGAGGTCCTCGTCCGCCATGAGGGACAGGCCCCGGCTCAGGTGGATGGCGGCCGCCGGCCGGCCCGAGACGATCACCCCGATCGGCGCGCGGTCCGGGTGCAGGCGCTCCAGCCGCAGGGCCACCTCGTACGCGACGAGCGAGCCCAGGCTGTGCCCGAACAGGGCGAGCGGCCGGTGCGTACGGGGGAGCAGGGCCTCGACCACCTGGTCGGCCATCTCCCCGATGTCCTCGACGCAGCGCTCGCCCAGCCGGTCCTGGCGGCCCGGGTACTGCACGTTGAGCACCTCGGCGCTGTCGGACAGGGCCGCGGACAGGCCGTGGTATCCCGTCGCGGAGCCGCCCGCGTGCGGGAAGACGACCAGCGTCGGCGCTCCGGCCGGTGCTCGGTGGTAACTGCGCAGCCAGCCCGTCGGGTCCGAGCCGGAGCCGTAGGGTCGCTTCATCGCCGATCTCCGTTCTCCGCGGGCCCGTGCGGCCCGGAGGTGTCCGAGGTGGTGCCCGCGAGCAGGTGCGGCCCGACGTCCGCGAGGCGGGCACAGCCGGTGAGTGCCAGGGCCAGGCCGAGGTCGGTCAGCAGGCACCGCAGCACGTGCTCGACGCCGCCCCGGCCGCCGAGCCCGAGCCCGTACACGTAGGGCCTGCCGTAGAGGACGGCGTCCGCGCCCAGGCCCAGGGCCTTGACCACGTCACTGCCGGTCCGGATCCCGGAGTCCATCAGCACCGGTACGTCCGGGCCGACGGCCGCCCGCACCGCGGGCAGTGCGTCCAGGGCGGACACGCTGCCGTCGAGCTGACGGCCGCCGTGCGTGGAGACGACCACGCCGTCCGCGCCGTGCTCCAGCGCCAGCCGGGCGTCGTCCGGGTGCAGGATGCCCTTGACGAGCAGCGGCAGCCGGGTCAGACCGCGCAGCCAGGCCAGGTCGGCCCAGGTCAGGGTGGGGTCGGTGGAGATCTGCGCCCAGCGCAGCACGGCCGCGGTGGCGTCCGCCCCGGCCGGCAGCCCGGCCAGGAACGCCGGATCGCCCGTGAAGTTGGCGATGCCGGTGCCGCGCAGGAACGGCGAGTACCCACGGTCGAGTTCGGCCGGGCGGAAGCCCAGGTGGGTGGCGTCGACCGTGACCACGATGGCCGTGTAGCCCGCGGCCTCGGCACGCCGCACCAGCGACTCGCCCACCGCCCGGTCCGAGGGCAGGTACAGCTGGAACCAACGCGGGTGCTCACCCGCCTGCTCGGCCACCTCCTCCAGCGTGCGGGAGGCGAAGGTCGACAGCACCAGCGGCACACCGGCCGCCGCGGCGGCCCGCGCCGTGGCCGACTCGCCCTCGGGGTGCGCCACTTGCTGCGCGGCCAGCGGTGCCAGCAGGACCGGTACGGGCAGCCGCTGCCCGAACAGCGTCACCGAGGTGTCGGTCGGGCGGGTGCCGCGCAGCATCCGCGGCACCAGCCGGTGGCGCTCGAAGGCCGCGCGGTTGGCCCGGCCGGTCGCCCCCGAGCCCGCCGTGCCCGCCACGTACGCGAAGCCCTCGGGGGACATCACCGCGCGGGCCGCTTCCTCCAGCGCCGTCGGGTCCGTCGGCAGCGCCGGGACGCGGCCTTCGAGGCCGCCCAGCAGGATCTCCCGTACGAGGTCGGCGAGGGGCTCCCCGGCCGGCGCGGCGGGCGCCTGCGCCTTTGCGGCCGGGGGCGCCGCGGCGAGCCATGCCAGGTCCTCGCGGACGTGGTGGGTGAGCAGTGGCCCGGTCTCCCCGGGCCGTTCGACGAGCGAGAAGTGCCCGCCGGACAGCGTCACGAGGGTGTGTCCGTTCCTGCCGTGCCGGGCCCAGTCGGCCATCTGCTCCGGGGAGTTCTTCGGGTCGGACGCCGCCAGGAGCACGGTGAGGGGGGCCGTCACGGCGGCCCCGTCGGCACAGCGGTAGCGCAGCAGCGCCCGGTGGTCGGCGCGCAGCAGGCGCAGCACCTCGCCCACGATCTCCGGGTCCCGCAGCAGCGGTTCGGGAATGCCCCCGAGCCGCCGCAGGCCGGCGACCAGTTCCTCGTCGCCGACGCCGGTCAGGTCGGGCTCCTCCCAGTCCTGCGCGGGGGGCCGGGCCGCCGAGACGAACAGCCGGGCCACGGTGTGGCGTTGCTCCAGGAGCCGGGTCGTCTCGAAGGCCACGAGGGCCCCCATGCTGTGACCGAGGAGGAACACCGGCAGATCGGAGCGGGAGGCGAGGGCCCCGGCCACGCCCGCGGCGAGCTCGCCGATCTCCTCGGCGCAGGGCTCGGCGCGCCGGTCCTGGCGGCCGGGGTACTGGACGGCGAGCAGCTCGATGTCCTCGGGCAGCGCGGCCGACAGCGCCACGAAGGCGTTCGCGGCCCCGCCCGCGTGCGGGAAGCACACGAGGCGGGCGGTCGCGGACGGCCGGTCGTGGTAGGTACGGATCCACCGGGAGGGGTCGAAGGGCCCGTTCGCGGGCCCGGTCGACCGGGTGGCACGGCCGGTCGGCGGAGCCGGCGCGGCCGTCGGGGTGTTGGTCATGCCCACGCGGAGTGATCCTCCTTCATAGAACCCAGTTCGGTCAGCAGCTCGCGCAGCCGCTCGCTGACCACGGCGCTCTGCGCCTCGCTCAGCGGCCGGTCGGCGACCGCGGCCTCCAGCCGGGCGATGTCGGCGAGCAGCGCCACGGTGACGCCGGTGCCGGTGCCGGCCGTGTCCGCCGGGGCGGGCGCGCCCGCGGCGGGCTGCGCCGCCGGTGCGACGGTGGCTTCCGCGGCCGGTTCGGCGGCCGTCTCCGGGAGCAGTTCCCGCAGGTGGACCACCAGTTCGGCCGGGGTCGGCCAGTCGTAGACGAACGTGGCGGGCAGTTTGACGCCCGTGGCGACGGCGAGCCGGTTGCGCAGCTCCACCGCGGTGAGCGAGTCGAAGCCCAGCCGTTCGAACGCCCCGTCCCGGTCCACCGCCGCACCCGAGGCGTGCCCCAGGACGGCCGCGACCTCGTGGAGCACGCGGTCCAGCAGCCGGTCACCGGTCAGCGAGGCCTCGGCCTCCGCCTCCACCGCCGCCCCGGGCGCGGACCGCACCCCTGCGCCGGGCGCCGGGGCGGGCACCAGGCTCCGCAGCAGGGCCGGCACCGCCGCGCCTTCCGCGATCCGGGCCCGCAGCCCCTCGAGGTCCCACCGCGCCGCCACCGCCACCGGACGGTCCCGGCGCACCGCGGCGTCCAGCAGGTCCAGCCCGAGCTCCGAGGTGAGCGGAGCCACGCCCACCCGCGCCATGCGGGCGACGTCCGCGTCGGTCAGACCGGCGCCCATGCCGCCGGCCCCCTCCCACAGGCCCCACACGACGGAGACGCCGGGGCGGCCCACCGAACGCCGGTACTCCATCAGCCCGTCGAGGAACGCGTTGCCGGCCGCGTAGCCGGCCTGCCCCGGAGAGCTGAGCGTGCCCGCGAGGGAGGAGAAGACGACGAACGCGTCGAGGCCGAGCGGCTCGGTGAGCTCGTGCAGGTGGAGCGCCGCGTCCACCTTCGGACGCAGGGTCCGCTCCAGGTTCTCGGCGGTCATCGAGGTGAGCAGGCCGTCGTCCAGCACCCCCGCCGCGTGCACCACCCCGCCGATGCGGACGCCGTCGCCGGCCAGCCCGTCGAGGGCCGAGGCCAGCGCGGCCCGATCGGCCGCGTCGCAGGGCACCGTACGGACATCCGCGCCCAGCGCGCGCAGCTCGGCGATGTCCCGGGCCGCGTCCTCGCCGGGCAGCCCGCGGCCCATCAGGACCAGCTGCCGTATCCCGTGCTCCGCCACCAGGTGGCGGGCGGCGAGCCGGCCCAGCCAGCCCAGACCGCCCGTGATGAGGACGGCGCGGGCGGTGTCCCAGCGTTCGTTCCCGTCGGCGAGGTCCAGCACCACCTTGCCGATGTGCTGGGCCTCGCTCAGGTGGCGGAAGGCGTCGGGAGCCCGGCGCAGGTTCCAGGCCGCCACCGGCGGTGCCTGGAGCGCGCCCCGCTCGAACAGCCCGAGGAGCTCGGTGAGGATTTCCTGGATCCGGTCCGGACCGGGATCGCGGACGTCGTACGTCCGGTACGTCACCCCGGGGTGCGTTCCGGCCACCTCGGCGGCGTCGCGCCGGTCGGTCTTGCCCATCTCCAGGAACCGTCCGCCGCGCGGCAGCAGCCGCAGCGAGGCGTCCGCGAACTCCCCGGCGAGGGAGTTGAGCACCACGTCCACGCCGTCGCCGCCGGTGGCAGCGAGGAACTCCTTCTCGAAGTCCAGGGTGCGCGAGGAGGCGATGCGCCCGTCCGCGACCCCCGCCGCACGCAGCGCGTCCCACTTGGCGGGGCTCGCCGTGGAGTACACCTCGGCGCCGAGGTGGCGGGCGATCTGGATCGCCGCCGTGCCGACGCCGCCGGCGCCCGCGTGCACGAGCACCGATTCGCCCGCGCGCAGGCCGGCCAGGTCCACCAGGCCGTAGTAGGCGGTCAGGTAGGTGACGGGAACCGCCGCGGCCTGCCGGAAGGACCAGCCCTGCGGGATCCGGCAGACGAAACGGCGGTCGGTGACCGAGGTCGGTCCGATGCCGTAGAACAGGCCCATCACCCGGTCGCCGGGCCGCAGGTCGGTGACCCCGGGACCCACTTCGAGGACGGTGCCCGCGCCCTCGCCGCCCTGCCCCGAACCGCCCGCGTGCCCGTCCACGGACGGCGGGATCACCCCGAGGGAGAGCAGGACGTCGCGGAAGTTCAGGCCGGCGACCCGCATCCGGATCCGCACCTGGCCCTCCTCCAGCGGGGCGGCCGCCTCCGGCCAGGGCTTGAGGGCGAGGTTCGCGAAGGTGCCCTTGGCCACGTAGTCGAGGTGCCAGTGCGGGGTGTCGGCGGGCGGCCGCAGCTCCGTGTCCGCGTCCTGCTCGGCGAGCGAGGGACGGTAGGCGGTGCCGCCGCGCAGGGCGAGCTGCGGCTCACCCGTGGCGAGCGCGGCCGCCACGGCCCGCCGGGAGGCGGGGGTGCCGTCCTCGTCGACGACCGTGAACCGGTCGGGGTGTTCGGCCTGTGCGGAGCGCAGCAGGCCCCACACCGCACGGTGGGCGAGCTCACCGGGGTGCTGCTCGCCGCCCAGGGTGACGGCGCCCCGGGTGAGGACCGCCAGACGGGTACCCGCCAGGCGCTCGTCCTCCGCGAGGAGCCGTACCGCGTCGAGGACCCGGTGCAGGGCCGTGCGGACGGCCGCCCCGGCGCCGGTGCCCGGCGCGCCGCCGCCCGCGGAGGGCGGGCAGGGCAGGACGAGCAGCGCGGGGGCCTCGGCGCCGGCGGAGAGCGCGTCGGTCAGGGCCGGCAGGCCGGGCAGGGCCGCGCCGAAGGGCAGCGGGGAGCCCGCGCCGTCGCCGTCGTACGCACCGATCAGCGTCCAGCGGTGCGTCGCGGGGGCGGGCGGCAGTTCGGCCAGCTCCTCCCACGTCGGCAGCAGCAGGCCGTCGCCCGGTGCGTCGTGGGCGGTCACGGCCTGCGCCGGGAGCGGACGCAGGGCCAGCGAGCCGATCGAGGCGACCGGGCGGCCCGAGCCGTCCGCGACGTCGATGCCCACCGCGTTCGCGCCGGACGGTGCGAGCCGGACCCGCAGGACCGTGCCGGCCGGGCCGAGCGTGCGGACACCGGACCAGGCGTACGGAAGGAACGTCCCCTCGTCGGCGTCGGCGCCGCCGCCTTCGGCCCCGTCGATCAGGCCGCCCAGCGCGATCGGGTGCAGGGCCGCGTCGAGCAGCGCCGGGTGCAGCCCGTACGCGTCGGCGTCGCCGGACCGTTCGCCCGGGAGCGCGACCTCGGCGAAGACTTCCCGCCCGCGCCGCCACACGGCGCGCACGCCGCGGAAGACGGGCCCGTAGTCGAGGCCCTTGGCACCGAGGGCGGCGTACAGCTCGGCCACCGGTACGGAGACCGGCTCGGCCCCCCGCGGCGGCCACTGCGCGGCCAGGTCCGCGGCCTGCTCCGGGGCCGGTACGGAGCCGTCGGCGAGGACCGAGCCCTGGGCGTTGCGGGACCAGCCCTGCCCGTCGGCGTCGCCCTCGGGCCGGGAGTGGACGGCGACGGCCCGGCTGCCGGAGCCGTCCGCGGCGGCCAGGGACACCCGCAGCCGGACCTCCCCCTCCTCCGGGACCACCAGCGGCGCCTCCAGGACGAGTTCCTCGACCAGGCCGCAGCCCGCCTCGCGGGCGGCGCACGTCACCAGGTCCAGCAGCGCGGTGCCCGGCAGCAGCACCCGGCCGCCGACGCGGTGGTCGGCCAGCCACGGGTGGCGGGCCAGCGAGAGCCGGCCGGTCAGCAGCAGGCCGCCGCTGTCGGGCAGTTCGGTGGAGGCCGTCAGCAGCGGGTGGCCGACGGCGGTGAGCCCGGCGGAGCTCACGTCCCCGGGCCCGGCCGGCCGGTCGATCCAGTACGGCCGGTGCTGGAAGGCGTACGTGGGCAGCTCCACCCGGCGCGCCCCGCGGCCCGCGAACACGGCGGCCCAGTCGACGTCACCGCCGCACGCGTGCATCCGCGCGAGCGCCGTGAGCAGCGCGGTCACCTCCGGCAGGCGACGCCGCAGCGAGGGGATCAGCGTCCGGGCGGCGGAGCGGTCCCGGTCCGCCTCCTCCAGGCAGTCGGCGGCCATCGAGGTGAGGTCGGTGCCCGGCCCCACCTCCACGAAACGGGTGCAGCCCAGCTCCGCGAGGGCGCCGACGCCGTCCTGGAAGCGGACGGCGCGGCGCGCGTGCCGGACCCAGTACTCCGGGTCGGCGAGCTCGTCCGCGCCCACGGGCCGGCCCGTCAGGTCGGAGACGAAGGAGAGCTGCGGCTCGTGGAAGTCCAGACGGGCGACCACGGCCCGCAGCTCCGCCATCGCCGGCTCCATCAGCGGCGAGTGGAAGGCGTGGCTGACGCGCAGCCAGGTCGCCTTGCCGCCGGCCGACTCGAAGTCGGCGACCACGGTGGCCAGGGCCTCACGGTCACCCGAGAGCACCGTGGCGGCCGGGCCGTTCACCGCGGCGAGCGAGACGAGCTCCTCGTGCCCCGCGAGCAGGGCCGTCGCCTGCTCCTCGGAGGCGCGCAGGGCCACCATCGCCCCGCCGGAGGGGAGTTGCTGCATGATCCGGCCGCGTACGGCGGCCAGCTCGGCGGCGTCCGCCAGCGACAGGGCGCCCGAGGTGTGGACCGCCGCGAGGGCGCCGACGGAGTGCCCGAGGACGGCGTCGGGGCGGACGCCCCACGACTCCAGGAGGCGGAACAGGGCCACCTCGAAGGCGAAGAGCGCCGGCTGCGTGTACCGCGTGCGGTTCAGCAGGCCGCCCTCGGGGCTGTCCTCGGCCGCGAGGACCACGTCCCGCAGCGGCTGCTCCAGGTGCGGTTCCAGGGCGGCGCACACCGCGTCGAAGGCCGCCGCGAACACCGGGAAGGCCTCGTACAGTTCCTGGCCCATCCGGGCGCGCTGGGAGCCCTGACCGGCGAAGAGGAAGGCGGTGCGGCCCTCGGCGGCCGTCGCGCGGACCACGTCCGGCCCCGGCACCCCGTCCGCCAGCGCGCGCAGGCCGTCGAGCAGTTCGTCGCGGTCCTCGGCGAGCAGCACCGCCCGGTGCGGGAGGTGGCCGCGGGTGGTGGCCAGGGAGAAGCCCACGTCCGCCAGCGCGTCGCCGTCGGACTCGGTCAGGTGCCGGTACAGCCGGTCGGCCTGCGCGCGCAGCGCGGGCTCGGCGGCCGCCGACAGCACCACCGGTACGGCCGGCAGCGCGACCGGCTCCCCGGCGGCGGCCGGCTCCGGCGCGGGCGCCTGCTCCAGGATGACGTGCGCGTTGGTACCGCTGATGCCGAAGGAGGACACCGCGGCCCGGCGCGGCCGCCCGCCCCGCTCGGGCCACGGGATCGTCTCGGTCAGCAGGGAGACGGCGCCGCTCGACCAGTCCACGTGCGGAGTGGCCTCGTCCACGTGCAGGGTCCGCGGCAGCAGCCCCTCGCGCAGCGCCATCGCCATCTTGATCACGCCGCCGACCCCGGCCGCCGCCTGGGTGTGCCCGATGTTCGACTTCAGGGAGCCCAGGTGGAGCGGCCGGTCCGCCGGACGCCCGCTGCCGTAGGTGGCCAGCAGCGCCTGCGCCTCGATCGGGTCGCCCAGCGAAGTGCCCGTCCCGTGCGCCTCCACCGCGTCGACGTCGGCGGCGGTGAGCCCGGCGGCGGCCAGGGCCTGGCGGATCAGCTGCTCCTGCGCGGGCCCGCTGGGTGCGGTCAGCCCGTTGCTGGCGCCGTCCTGGTTGACGGCCGAACCACGGACCACGGCCAGGACGCGGTGTCCGTTGCGGCGGGCGTCGGAGAGCCGCTCGACCAGCAGCAGACCGGCGCCCTCGGCCCAGCCCGTGCCGTCCGCGGCGGCCGAGAACGCCTTGCAGCGGCCGTCGGCGGCGAGCCCGCGCTGCCGGCTGAACTCCACGAACGGCATCGGCGTCGCCATCACCGTGGCACCGCCGACCAGCGCCATCGTGGACTCCCCGCGGCGCAGCGAGGCACAGGCCAGGTGGAGCGCCACGAGGGAGGAGGAGCAGGCCGTGTCGACGGTGAGGGCCGGACCCTCCAGCCCGAAGGTGTAGGACAGCCGCCCGGAGGCCACGCTGCCGGCGCCGCCCACGCTCAGGAAGCCCTCGTACTCCTCCGGGGCGGGGGAGAAGCGGTTCATGTAGTCGGCGTACATGGTGCCGACGAACACGCCTGTGCGGCTGCCCCGCAGCGCGGCCGGATCGATGCCCGCGTCCTCGAAGGCCTCCCACGCCGTCTCCAGCAGCAGACGCTGCTGCGGGTCGATGCTGTGCGCCTCGCGCGGCGAGACCCCGAAGAACTCGGCGTCGAACTGCGCCGCCTCGTAAAGGAATCCGCCCTCCCGGGCGTACGAGGTGTGCGGCCGGGCCGGGTCGGGGTCGTACAGGCCCGCCAGGTCCCAGCCGCGGTCGGTGGGGAACGGCCCGACGGCGTCCACCTCGTCGGCGGCCAGTCGCCACAGGTCCTGTGGGGAACGGACGCCACCCGGGTAGCGGCAGGCCATGCCCACGATCGCGATCGGCTCGTGCTCGCGTTCCACGAGGTGGGCGTGGTCGGCCTTGAGCCGCTCGTTCTCCTTCAGCGCGGCCCGCAACGCCTCGACGACCTGCTGTTGGGTTGTGGAAGCCATCCTGTTCTCTCCGTACTTCCCTGTTGGGGGCCCCGTGGGGGGCTGGGTGTGGGTCTGGTGTCTGGGTCGGGGTCCGGAACGGGTCCGGGGGCCGGGGCCCGGGCGGGGGGTCAGCCCTCGCCCAGGGCCAGGCGGACCAGGTCGTCGGCGCTCATCGTGTCGAGCGCGCTCCCGCCGTCCGGCAGGCCGGCGCCGTCGGTACCGGCGGCGCCGTTCACGGCTTCCTCGGGGGTGTCCCGCGTCGCCGCGTCGGGTACGAGCGCGGCCCGCAGCCGGTCCGCGAGGGCGCCCGGGGTCGGGTGGTCGAAGACGAGCGTCGGCGGCAGCTTGACGCCGGTCGCGGCCGTCAGGCGGTTGCGCAGCTCGACCGCGGTCAGGGAGTCGAAGCCCAGGTCCTGGAACCGGCCGTCGGCCGGCACCCTGTCCCGGCTCGCATGGCCCAGTACGGCCGCTACTTCGGCCCGTACCGCCTCCAGCAGGAGGTGACGGTGCTCGCGCCGGGGCGCCCGGGCCAGCCGCTCGCGCAGGTCGGCCGCCGGGTCCGGGGCCGCCGGGGCACCGCCCGTGCCGCCGGGGCGGGCCGGAGCCAGCCCCCGCAGCAGCACCGCGACCGCCTCCGGTTCCACCGTCCGCAGGTCGAGGTGGGCGGCGGTCAGGACCGCGGCGCCGGATGCCACGCCCGCGTCGAACAGGGCCAGGCCCTCCTCGGCGGACAGCGCCCCGATTCCGGAGCGGGCCAGGCGCTTCAGGTCCGCCGCGCCGAGGTCGCCGGTCAGCGTGCTCTCCTGCGCCCACAGACCCCAGACCAGGGACAGGGCCGGCAGCCCGGCGGCGCGGCGCCGCTGGGCCAGGGCGTCCAGGAAGGCGTTGGCCGCCGCGTAGTTGCCCTGGCCCGCGGAGCCCAGGGTGCCCGCGAGCGAGGAGAAGAGGACGAAGGCCGACAGCTCCAGGTCCCGGGTCAGCTCGTGCAGGTGGAGGGCGGCGTCGGCCTTGGGCCGCAACACCCCTTCCATTCGCTCCGGGGTGAGTCCCGCGAGGACCGAGTCGTCGCTCACGCCCGCGGCGTGGACCACCGCCGTCAGCGGCCGGCCGGCCGGTACGGAGGCCAGCAGGGCGGCCACGGCCGTGCGGTCGCCGGTGTCGCAGGCGGCCACGGTCACCTCGGCGCCCAGCGCGGCCAGTTCGGCCGTGAACTCCGCCGCGCCCGGGGTCGCCGCACCGCGGCGGCCGGTCAACAGCAGCCGCCGCACCCCGTGCCGCTGCACCAGGTGCCGGGCCAGCAGCCGGCCCAGCGTGCCCAGGCCACCGGTGACCAGGACGTGGCTGTCCGCTCCGAAGGCCGCCGGGGCGTCCTCGGTGGCGGCGGGCCGGTGACCGCGCAGGGCCGGCGACGAGATCCGCCCCGCCCGCACCGCGAGCTGCGGCTCCTGGGAGGCCAGGGCCGGCACCAGGGCGCGTACGGACTCGGGCCGCCCGTCGGCGTCGACGAGCGCGAACCGGCCGGGCTGCTCCGACTGGGCGGAGCGGACCAGGCCCCAGACCGCCGCCAGGGCGGGATCCGGGTACTCGGTGTCCGCGACCGCGACCGCGCCCTCGGTGAGGAAGGCGAGCCGGGAGTCCGCGAACCGCTCGTCGGCCAGCCACCGCTGGGCCGGCGCCAGGGCCGTGAGCACGGCCCGGCCGGACCCGGCGGGGACGGCGGGCACCGGGGCCACGACCACGGACGGCACCGGGGCGCCCCCGTCGACCGCCTCCTGCAGCCCGTCCAGGCCGGGGTAGGCCCGGACGGTCACGCCGGCGGCCCGTACGGCGTCGACGACGGCGGAGTCCGCGTCGCCCAGGACGGCCCACGGGCCGGCCGGAACGGGAGCGGTCCCGCGCAGCGGGGACCAGTGCAGGCCGAACAGCCCGGCCCCGTGCACCGGTCCGGCGGTGGCCGCCGGGTCCGCCCGCAGCTCGCGCACGGCGAGCGTCTCGGCGGTGAACACCGGGGCGCCGGACAGGTCGGCAATCAGCAGCGAATAGCTGTCGCCCGCGCCCCGGCGCAGGCGGACCAGCAGTTCGGTGGCGCCGGGCGTCCGCAGGGTCAGACCGCTCCACGCGAAGGGCACCAGCAGCCGGTCCCCGGCGCCGGCCCCGACGAGGGCGGTGTGCAGGGCCGCGTCCAGGGCGGCCGGGTGCAGACCGAAGCCGTCCCCCTGCGGGCCGGTGGCACTGTCGGGGAGCACCACCTCCGCGTAGAGGTCGCTCCCGCGGCTCCACACGGTCCGCAGGCCCTGGAAGGCGGGGCCGTACGTGTATCCGCGCTCGGCGAGGCGGGCGTAGAGGTCTCCGACGGGTATCTCGGTGGCGCCCTGGGGCGGCCAGACGGCCAGGTCGGCCGCATCGCCGGCCGTGTCGCCCGGCGCTGCGGAAGCCTCGTCGGCCAGCAGCCCGGAGGCGTGCCGGACCCATACCGCGCCCGGCGACCCCTCGGGCCGCGAGTGGAGCGCGAGGGTCCGCGTCCCGTCGGCCCCGGGGGCGCCCACCATCAACTGGACGGCGACGCGCTCGTCCAGCGGCAGCGGCTGTTCGAGGGTGAGCTCGGCGACCTGCGCCGCGCCCGTCCGCCGGGCCGCGTACAGGGCGAGCTCCGCGACGGCCGCGCCCGGCAGCAGCGGCCGGCCCAGGATGGCGTGCTCCGCCAGCCACGGATCGGCCTCCACGTCGAGCGTGCCGGTGAACAACCACCCCTGGCCCGCCGCGAGTTCGACCGCCTGGTCCAGCAGCGGGTGCCCGCCGGCCGGCTTCGGCGCCAGGGGGGCTGCGGGAACGCTCAACCAGTAGCTGTCGCGCTGGTAGGGGTACGTGGGCAGGGCGACGGCCCGGCCACCGGGCAGGAACCCGCCCCACTCGACGTCCGCGCCGCGGACGTAGGCCTGGGCGAGCGCGGCCGCCAGGGTCCCGCCCTCGGGACGGCCCTTGCGCAGCAGCGGGGCCGCGGTGACCGGCGGCCGGGCCTCGGCCTCCTCGGAGGCCAGGATCGTCCGGGTCATGGCGGTGAGGATGGGGTCGGGGCCGAGTTCGAGGTAGGTGGTGACGTTGTGGTGGTGGAGGTAGTGGATGGCGTCGTTGTAGCGGACGGTGTGGCGGAGGTGTTGGACCCAGTAGTCGGGGTTGGTGAGTTGTTCGGTGGTGGCGGGTTGTCCGGTGAGGTTGGAGATGATGGGGATGGTGGGGGTGTGGTAGGTGAGGGTGGCGGCGGTGGTGCGGAATTGGTGGAGGATGCCGTCCATGTGGGGTGAGTGGAAGGCGTGGCTGACGTTGAGTTGTGTGGTGCGTCGGCCGTTGTTGCGCCAGGTGGTGGCGAGTTGGTGGGCTGCGTCGTGGTCGCCGGTGATGACGGTGGAGCGGGGGCCGTTGATGGCGGCGATGTCGAGGTGGCCGTGGTGGGTGGGGAGGGTGTCGCGGATTTCGGTTTCGGTGGCCTCGATGGCGATCATGGCGCCGCCGGTGGGCGCGGACTGCATCAGACGGCCACGGACGGCCACCAGCGTGCAGGCGTCGTCCAGGGACAGGACCCCCGCGACGTGCGCGGCCGCCAGCTCGCCCACCGAATGGCCGAGGAGGTGGTCGGGGACCAACCCGTAGTGCTCCACCAGCCGGAACAGCGCGACCTCGACGGCGAACAGCGCGGGCTGCGTGTACTGCGTCCTGTTGAGGAGAGCCGCCTGCTCGCTCCCCTCGGCCGCGAGGACCAGCTCCTTGAGCGACAGCCCCAGGTGGGAGTCCATCCGCGCGCAGACTTCGTCGAAGGCGCGGGCGTAGACGGGGTGGGTCTCGTACAGTTCGCGGCCCATGCCGGGTCGCTGACTGCCCTGACCCGTGAACAGGAACGCGATCCCGCAGGCCCCGTCGGCCGGGCCGGAGTCCCCGGTCACCAGCTGCGGCGCGGACTCGCCCCGGGCCAGCGCGTCCAGGCCCGCCAGCAGACCCGCCGGGTCGTCGGCGAGGACGACCGCACGGTCCGGGAGCGCCGCCCGCGTGGTGGCCAGCGCGTGGCCGACGTCCAGGTGCGCGAGGCCGAAGCCGCCCTCCGTGCCGGCCTCGGCGGCCAGCCGCCGCAACTGGGCGGCCCGGGCGCGCAGGCCCTGCGTACCGCGGCCGGAGACCACCCAGGGCAGCGGGGTGGGAGTCGCCGGATCGCGGGACTCCGCGGCCTCGGCGGTGGGGGCCTGTTCGAGGACGACGTGGGCGTTGGTGCCGCTGATCCCGAAGGAGGAGACACCGGCACGGCGCGGCCGGTCGCTCTCGGGCCACGGCGTCGCCTCGGTGAGCAGGGACACCGCGCCGCTCGACCAGTCCACGTGCGGGCTCGGCGCGTCCACGTGCAGGGTGCGGGGGAGCGTTCCGTGGCGCATGGCCATGACCATCTTGATGACGCCGCCGACGCCGGCGGCGGCCTGGGAGTGGCCGATGTTGGACTTGAGGGACCCGAGGTGGAGGGGTCGGTCGGCGTCGCGGTCCTGGCCGTAGGTGGCGAGGATGGCCTGGGCCTCGATCGGGTCGCCGAGGGTGGTGCCGGTGCCGTGCGCCTCGACGGCGTCGACGTCGGCGGGTGAGAGCCCGGACGCCGCCAGTGCCTCGCGGATCACCCGCTCCTGCGAAGGACCGTTCGGCGCGGTGAGTCCGTTGCTCGCGCCGTCCTGGTTCACGGCCGAACCACGGACCACGGCGAGGACCTGGTGTCCGTTGCGGCGGGCGTCGGAGAGCCGCTCCAGGAGCAGGACGCCGACGCCCTCACTCCACGTCGTACCGTCCGCCGAAGCCGCGAACGACTTGACCCGCCCGTCGGGCGCCAGCCCGCGCTGGCGGCTGAACTCCACGAAGGGTCGCGGAGTGGCCATGACGGTGGCGCCGCCCGCCACGGCGAGCGTGCACTCGCCCTGGCGCAGGGCCTGCGAGGCCAGGTGCAGGGCGACGAGGGAGGAGGAGCAGGCCGTGTCGACGGTGATCGCCGGACCCTCCAGCCCGAAGGTGTAGGACAGCCGCCCGGAGGCCACGCTGCCGGCGCTGCCCGTGCTCAGGTAGCCCTCGTACTCGACCGGAACGTCGGACAGCCTGGACGCGTAGTCGTCGTACATCGTGCCGACGAACACGCCGGTGCGGCTGCCGCGCAGGGTCGTCGGGTCGATGCCCGCCTGCTCGAAGCTCTCCCAGGTGGTCTCCAGCAGCAGGCGCTGCTGCGGGTCGATCGCGAACGCCTCGCGGGGTGAGACGCCGAAGAACTCGGCGTCGAACCGGTCGGCGTCGTAGAGGAACCCGCCGTGCCGCGTGTAGCTCTTGCCGGCCCGGGTGGGGTCCGGGTCGTAGAGGTGGTCGACGTCCCAGTCGCGGTTGGTGGGGAAGGGGCCGATGGCGTCGGTGCCGTCGGCGACGAGCCGCCACAGGTCCTCGGGGGAGCGGGTCTCGCCCGGGTACCGGCAGGCCATGCCGACGATCACGATCGGGTCGTCCTGGCCGACCCCCGCACCGGCCGCGGCCTGCCGGACCGGCCGGGCGGCGGCCTCGCCGGCGATCTTGGCGAGCTCGGCGACGACGAAGTCGGTGAGCGCACCGGGTGTGGGGTGGTCGAAGACGGCGGTCGCGGGAACCGCGATCCCGCTGTCCGCGGCGAGCCGGCGGCGCAGCTCCATACCGGTGAGGGAATCCATGCCCAGCTGGAAGAAGGGACCGCTGTCGTTGACGGCGGCGGGGCCCGCCAGGCCGAGCACGGCGGCGACCGTCGTCCGTACCAGCTCACCGGCGGCGCGCCGGCGGTCGGCCGGGGGCAGCGCGGCGGTGCGCTCGGCCCAGGAGGATCCGGTGGCCGCGGCGGCGCGGCGGCGCGGGGCGCGGACCAGGGTGCGCAGCAGGGCGGGCGCGGACTGGTCGGGGGAGCGCAGCGCCTTCAGGTCCAGCTCGATCGGCACCAGCTCCGGCTGACCGGCCGCGAGCGCGGCGTCGAAGAGCTCCATGCCGCGTTCCGGCGTCAGCGGAAGGATGCCCTTGGCGGCCCACCGCTTGATGTCAGCCTCCGAGAACTGCGCGGCCATGCTGCCGGTACTCGTGTCCCAGAGTCCCCAGGCGAGGCTGGTGGCGGGGAGGTTGTGGTGGTGGCGGTGGTGGGCGAGGGCGTCGAGGTAGGTGTTGGCGGCGGCGTAGTTGGCTTGGCCGGGGTTTCCGATGAGTCCGGCGATGGAGGAGAAGAGGATGAAGTGGGTGAGGGGGAGGTGGGTGGTGAGTTGGTGGAGGTTCCAGGCTGCGTCGGTTTTGGGGTGGAGGACGTGGGTGACGTGGTGGGGGGTGAGGTTGTCGAGGGTGGCGTCGTTGAGGGTGCCGGCGGCGTGGATGACGGTGGTGAGGGGGTGTTCGGTGGGGATGTCTGCGAGGAGTTGG
Source organism: Streptomyces sp. NPDC046308 (assembly GCF_055588065.1). Lineage (NCBI taxonomy): Bacteria > Bacillati > Actinomycetota > Actinomycetes > Kitasatosporales > Streptomycetaceae > Streptomyces > Streptomyces sp. NPDC046308. Next base: position 172,837 of record NZ_JBVJFB010000008.1, on the reverse strand, counting down.
GTGAGTGCGTCTCGGTCCGCGGTGTCGCAGGCGGTGATGGTGATGTGGGCGCCGGCTGCGGTGAGTTCGTCGTGGAGTTGGGTGGCGCCGGGGGCGTTGGGTCCGGTGCGGCTGGTGAGGAGGAGGTGTTTTGCGCCGTGGTGGGTGACGAGGTGGCGGGCGAGGATGTGGCCGAGTCCGCCGGTGCCGCCGGTGATGAGGATGGTGCCTTCAGGGTCGAGGGGCTTGGGGGTGCTACCGGTTGTGGTGGGGCTGTTTTCGAGGCGGGGGGTGTGGAGTTGGCCGTTGCGGAGGGTGAGTTGGGTGTCGGGGGTGGTGGCTGCGGTGTGGGCGGCGGCAGCCAGGTCGTCTGTGGTGTCGATGTCGAGGTGGGTGAGGCGGCCGGGGTATTCGTTCTGTGCGGTGCGGATGAGTCCGGTGAGGGCGGCGGCGGGGAGGTCGTGGATGTCCTCGTCGGTGGTCAGGGCGGTGGCGCCCTGGGTGAGGACGAGGATGCGGGTGGAGTCGAGGGTGGTGTCGGCGAGGAGTTCCTGGAGGGTGGCCAGGGTCCCCTGAACCGCCGCATGCACCTCCGAGCTCTGCTCGGTGAGCGCGATGACACCGGGGACCGGCCCGCCCGAGGCGAGCGCGCTCCGCAGCGCCGCCGCGTCCGCGTACGTCTCCCCGGAGACGGCCGCGGCCAGAGCGTGCGGGTCCGAGCCCAGCACGGCCCACGGCCCGGCGGCCGGCTCGGTGGCGTGCGGGACGGGCTTCCACACCAGGCGGTAGAGCCCGTCGACACGACCACCGCGGTCCTGTAGGTCACCGGCCGGGCGCAGGGCGATCTCGTCTACGCTCAGGACGGGCCGGCCGTCGGCGTCCGTGGCCGTGAGCGAGGCAGCGTTCGTACCGCTCGGAACAAGGTGCACCCGCAGCGCGCTCGCACCGGCGGCGTGCAGGGTGACCCCGTTGAACGAGAACGGGATGGTCAGCTCGTCGGAGTCCTCGATCAGCAGCGCGTGGAGAGCGGCGTCCAGTGCGGCGGGGTGCAGGGCGAACCCGTCCCCGTCGATGCCGTCCGGGAGCGCGATCTCCGCGTACAGCTCCTTGCCCCGTCTCCACGCGTTCCGCAGGCCCCGGAACATGGGGCCGTACGCGTATCCGCGCTCGGCGAGGCCGGCGTAGAAGTCGTCGACGGGTATCGCGGTGGCTCCCTCCGGCGGCCAGACGGCCGAGCCGGCCGCGGGAACCGGGCCGGGGCCCGCCTCGGCGAGCACACCGGAGGCGTGTCGGATCCACTCCTCCTCCGCCGCGCCCTCGGCCCGCGAGTGCACGGAGACGGAACGGGCCCCCGACTCCTCGGCGCCCAGCGCCACCTGGAGGTGGATGCGGCCGTCCTCGGGAACGATCAGCGGTGCCTCCAGGACGAGCTCCCGGAGCTGGTCGTAGCCGAAGCGCTCGCCCGCGGAGACGGCCATCTCGACCAGGGCGGTGCCCGGCAGCAGAACCGTTCCGGAGACGGCGTGGTCGGCGATCCACGGGTGGGTGCTCCGCGAGACGCGGCCCGTGAACAGCAGGCCCTCCCCGCCGGCGAGACTGGTCACCGCGCCGAGCAGCGGGTGTTCCGCCGACGTCAGGCCCAGACTCGCCACGTCCTCGCGCGTGGCGGGACTGTTCAGCCAGAACCGGGCGCCCTGGAAGGCGTACGTCGGCAGCAGCACTCGCCGCGTACCGGGGAAGAGGCTCTCGACGTCCAGCGCCGCACCCCGTACGGCCGCGTGGCCGAGGGCGACCGCGAGGGTCCGCGCCTCGGGGCGGCCCTTGCGCAGGACGCCGACGGTCGACACCGCGCCCTGGGCGGCCTCCTCGCCCAGGCAACCTCGGGTCATGGCGGTGAGGATGGGGTCGGGGCCGAGTTCGAGGTAGGTGGTGACGTTGTGGTGGTGGAGGTAGTGGATGGCGTCGTTGAAGCGGACGGTGTGGCGGAGGTGTTGGACCCAGTAGTCGGGGTTGGTGAGTTGTTCGGTGGTGGCGGGTTGTCCGGTGAGGTTGGAGATGATGGGGATGGTGGGGGTGTGGTAGGTGAGGGTGGCGGCGGTGGTGCGGAATTGGTGGAGGATGCCGTCCATGTGGGGTGAGTGGAAGGCGTGGCTGACGTTGAGTTGTGTGGTGCGTCGGCCGTTGTTGCGCCAGGTGGTGGCGAGTTGGTGGGCTGCGTCGTGGTCGCCGGTGATGACGGTGGAGCGGGGTCCGTTGATGGCGGCGATGTCGAGGTGGCCGTGGTGGGTGGGGAGGGTGTCGCGGATTTCGGTTTCGGTGGCCTCGATGGCGATCATGGCACCGCCGGTGGGCGCGGACTGCATCAGACGGCCACGGGTGGCGACGAGGAGGGCCGCGTCACCCAGGGTGAGGACCCCGGAGACGTGCGCGGCGGTGAGCTCCCCGAGCGAGTGGCCGAGCAGGTAGTCGGGGGTGAGGCCGTGGTGTTCGAGGGTGCGGTAGAGGGCGACCTCCGTGGCGAAGAGCGCCGCCTGCGTCCACATCGTCTGGTGCAGCGGCGAGGTGGTGGGGTCCTCGTCGCTGAAGAGGAGCGACTTGAGGGAGACGTTCTGCTGGAGGTGCTCGTCGAGGTGGGCGCAGACCTCGTCGAGGGCGTGGGCGTAGACGGGGTGGGTCTCGTACAGTTCGCGGCCCATGCCGGGACGCTGACTGCCCTGCCCCGTGAAGAGGAACGCGGTCTTGCCACCGCCCAGACCCGCCGGCGGACCCGCGATCAGCTCCGGCGCTCCCTCACCGGCGGCCAGCGCGGCGAGCGCCCGCAGCACGCCGTCCCGGTCCTCCGCGACGACGGCCGCGGAGTGCGCCAGCAGCGCGGGCCCGTCCGCCAGCGAGCGGCCGATGTCGGCCAGGGAGACCTGCGGCCGGCCGGCCGGATCCGGCTGCTCCGCGCGCTCGGAGACGAAGGCCAGCAGCCGGCCCGCCTGGGCCCGCAGCGCGTCCACAGTGTGTCCCGACAGCAGCCAGGGCGCACAGGGCAGGGCGGCCGGGGTCTCGGTGACGGGCTTCGGCTCGGCGACGGGGGCCTGTTCGAGGACGACGTGGGCGTTGGTGCCGCTGATCCCGAAGGAGGAGACACCGGCACGGCGCGGCCGGTCGCTCTCGGGCCACGGCGTCGCCTCGGTGAGCAGGGACACCGCGCCGCTCGACCAGTCCACGTGCGAGGTCGGGCGGTCCACGTGCAGGGTGCGGGGAAGCACCCCGTGGCGCATGGCCATGACCATCTTGATGACGCCGCCGACGCCGGCGGCGGCCTGGGAGTGGCCGATGTTGGACTTGAGCGAGCCGAGGTGCAGCGGACGCTCCGCGTCGCGGTCCTGGCCGTAGGTGGCGAGGATGGCCTGGGCCTCGATCGGGTCGCCGAGGGTGGTGCCGGTGCCGTGCGCCTCGACGGCGTCGACGTCGGCGGGTGAGAGCCCGGACGCCGCCAGTGCCTCGCGGATCACCCGCTCCTGGGACGGGCCGTTGGGGGCGGTGAGTCCGTTGCTCGCGCCGTCCTGGTTGACGGCCGAACCGCGGACCACGGCGAGGACCTGGTGTCCGTTGCGGCGGGCGTCGGAGAGCCGCTCCAGGAGCAGGACGCCGACGCCCTCACTCCAGGCGGTGCCGTCCGCCGCGTCCGCGAAGGACTTGCAGCGCCCGTCCGTCGCCAGCCCGCGCTGACGGCTGAACTCCACGAACAGATCGGGCACCGCCATCACGGTCACGCCGCCCGCGAGGGCGAGGGTGCACTCGCCCTGGCGCAGGGCCTGCGAGGCCAGGTGCAGGGCCACGAGGGAGGAGGAGCAGGCCGTGTCGACGGTGATCGCCGGGCCCTGGAGGCCCAGCGTGTACGAGACCCGGCCGGAGGCCACGCTGAGCGTGTTGCCGGTCGTACGGTAGGCCTCCACGGCCTCCGGCGCGTTGCGCAGGTGGGAGGCGTACTCGCTGTACATGGCACCGCTGAACACACCGGTACGGGTGCCCCGCAGGGTCGCCGGGGCGATCCCCGCGTTCTCCACCGCCTCCCAGCTCGCCTCCAGCAGCAGGCGCTGCTGCGGGTCCATGGCCGCGGCCTCGCGCGGGCTGATCCCGAAGAACTCGGCGTCGAACCGGTCGGCGTCGTAGAGGAACCCGCCGTTGCGGGCGTACGAGTGGCCCGCGCGGTCCGGGTCGCCGTCGAAGAGCCGGTCCAGGGCCCAGCCGCGGTTGGTGGGGAAGGGGCCGATGGCGTCGGTGCCGTCGGCGACGAGCCGCCACAGGTCCTCGGGGGAGCGGGTCTCGCCCGGGTAGCGGCAGGCCATGCCGACGATCACGATCGGGTCCGCGTGATCGGAGGTGCTGCGCACCGCGATCTGCCCGCCGGGACGGACCACCTCGGTCTCGCCGGCCAGCTTGGACAGCTCGCCCGTCAGGAACTCGGCGAGCGCGGCCGGGGTGGGGTGGTCGAACACGGCCGTCGCCGGCAGCGTGACCCCGGTGACCGCCACGACCCGGCGGCGCAGCTCCAGGCCGGTCAGCGAGTCCATGCCGAGGGTCTTGAACGCCGTGTCCTCGTCGACGGCGTCGGGGCCGGCGAGGCCCAGCACGGCGGCGACCGTCGTCCGTACCAGCTCACCGACGGTACGCCGGCGGTCGGCAGCGGGGAGCGCGGCGGTGCGCTCGGCCCACGAGGAACCGCCCGTACCGGAGAGGGCGGCGGCGGCGGCGCGGCGGCGCGGGGCGCGGACCAGGGTGCGCAGCAGGGCGGGCGCGGACTGGTCGGGGGAGCGCAGGGTCGGCAGGTCCAGATCCGCCGCGGCGAGCAGCGGCTCCGGCGAGACGAGGGCCGCGTCGAAGATCTCCATGCCGCGCTCGGCGGAGATCGGCGGCACGCCCTTGCGGGCCCACCGCTTGACGTCGAGCTCGCTGAGCCCGCTCGTCATCGTGCTCGCGGTGTCCCAGAGTCCCCAGGCGAGGCTGGTGGCGGGGAGGTTGTGGTGGTGGCGGTGGTGGGCGAGGGCGTCGAGGTAGGTGTTGGCGGCGGCGTAGTTGGCTTGGCCGGGGTTTCCGATGAGTCCGGCGATGGAGGAGAAGAGGATGAAGTGGGTGAGGGGGAGGTGGGTGGTGAGTTGGTGGAGGTTCCAGGCTGCGTCGGTTTTGGGGTGGAGGACGTGGGTGACGTGGTGGGGGGTGAGGTTGTCGAGGGTGGCGTCGTTGAGGGTGCCGGCGGCGTGGATGACGGTGGTGAGGGGGTGTTCGGTGGGGATGTCTGCGAGGAGTTGGGTGAGTGCGTCTCGGTTGGCGGTGTCGCAGGCGGTGATGGTGATGTGGGCGCCGGCTGCGGTGAGTTCGTCGTGGAGTTGGGTGGCGCCGGGGGCGTTGGGTCCGGTGCGGCTGGTGAGGAGGAGGTGTTTGGCGCCGTGGTGGGTGACGAGGTGGCGGGCGAGGATGTGGCCGAGTCCGCCGGTGCCGCCGGTGATGAGGATGGTGCCTTCGGGGTCGAGGGGTGTGGGGGTGTTGTCGGTGGTGGTGGGGGTGTTTTCGAGGCGGGGGGTGTGGAGTTGGCCGTTGCGGAGGGTGAGTTGGGTGTCGGGGGTGGTGGCTGCGGTGTGGGCGGCGGTGGCGAGGTGGTCTGTGGTGTCGATGTCGAGGTGGGTGAGGCGGCCGGGGTATTCGTTCTGCGCGGTGCGGATGAGTCCGGTGAGGGCGGCGGCGGGGAGGTTGTGGATGTCCTCGTCGGTGGTCAGGGCGGTGGCGCCCCGGGTGAGGACGAGGATGCGGGTGGAGTCGAGGGTGGTGTCGGCGAGGAGTTCCTGGAGGGTGGCCAGGGTCCCCTGAACCGCCGCATGCACCTCGGTCAGTGCCTCTGAGAGGGCTATGAACGAGGGCAGTTGGGCGCCGTCACCCAGCGCGGTCCGCAGTTCGGCGACGTCGGCGTACGTGTCGCCGGCGACGGCCGCGGCCAGAGCGTGCGGGTCCGAGCCCAGTACGGCCCAGAGTCCGGGCGTGGTCTCCGCGGCCGCCTGCTGCAGGGGCTTCCAGCCCAGCCGGTGCAGCCCGGAGTGCCGGCCCGCGCTCGTGGCCGCGCGGAGGTCGCCCGCCGGGCGCAGGGTGATGGAGTCGACCGTGATGACGGGCTGTCCGTCAGGGTCGGTGGCCGTCAGCGAGGCGCTGTTGGCGTCGGTGGGGACCACGTGCACCCGCAGCGCGGTCGCCCCCGTGGCGTGCAGGGTGACTCCGTTGAAGGAGAACGGGATGGCCAGCTCGGTGCCGTCACCGAGCAGCATGGCGTGCAGGGCCGCGTCGAGGAGCGCCGGGTGGATGGCGAAGGCGGTGGCGTCGGCGTGCTGCTCCTCGGGGAGGGAGACCTCCGCGAACCGCTCGTCGCCCGACTGCCAGACCCGGCCGAGGCCCTGGAAGGCCGGCCCGTACTCGTACCCGCGGTCCGCGAGCCGGTCGTAGGTGTCCTCGCGGGTGACGGACCGGGCGCCCTCCGGCGGCCAGGTCCGCACGGCGTCGGGCACCGGGTGTTCACCGGTGGCCAGCAGGCCCGAGGCGTGCCGGGTCCACTCCTCCTCCGCCGCGCCCTCGGGGCGCGAGTGGACGGTGACGGAGCGGGTGCCCGACTCCTCGGCGGGGCCGAGGGCGACCTGGAGGTGGATGCCGCCTTCCTCGGGGACGAGCAGCGGCGCCTCCAGGACGAGTTCCCGGAGCTGGTCGTAGCCGAAGCGGTCGCCCGCGGCGACGGCCATGTCGACGAGGGCGGTGCCGGGCAGCAGGAGCGTACCGACGACCGCGTGGTCGACGACCCACGGATGGGTGCGACGGGAGACGCGGCCCGTGAACAGCACGCCCTCGCGGTCGGCGAGGCTGGTCATCGCGCCGAGCAGCGGGTGCTCCGCGGAGGCGAGGCCGAGGCCCGCCGGGTCCTCCGCCGTGACCGGGGTGTCGAGCCAGAACCGGCTCCGCTGGAAGGCGTACGTCGGCACCTGGACCCGCCGGGCGCCCGTGGCGGCGAACACGGCTGACCAGTCGACGCGGACGCCGTGGCAGTGGGCCTCGCCGAGCGAGAGCAGCAGCCGCTCGGCCTCGTTCTCGTCACGGCGCAGGGTGCCCAGGGCGGTGCCCCGCGCGCCGGCCTCGTCGAGGGCCGCCTGCACGCCGATGGTGAGCACCGGGTGCGGGCTGACCTCGATGAAGGTGTGGTGGCCGGCGGCGAGCAGCTCGCCGACCGCCTGCTCGAACTGCACCGTCTCGCGCAGGTTCTGGTACCAGTACCCCGCGCCCATCAGGCCGGTGTCGGCCAGCAGCGCGCCGGTCAGCGAGGAGTAGACCGGGACCTGGCCGGGGCGCGCCTCGATTCCGTCGAGGATCCGCGCCAACTCGCCTTCAAGTTCCTCGACATGGGCCGAGTGGGAGGCGTAGTCCACGTCGACGAGACGGGCCCGCGCCCCCTCCCCCTTGGCCTGGGCGAGGAACTCGGCGAGGGCCTGCGGATCGCCGGAGACCACCGTCTGGGAGGGGCCGTTGACCGCGGCGACCGAGATCCGGCCCTCCCAGGCGCCGATCCGCTCCCGTACCCATGCGGCGGGCTGGGCCACGGACATCATGCCGCCGCGGCCCGACAGCACGGTCAGCGCGCGGCTGCGCAGCGCCACCACCCGGGCCGCGTCCTCGACGCTGAGCACGCCCGCCACGCAGGCCGCGGCGATCTCGCCCTGCGAGTGGCCGACGACCGCGGCCGGTTCGACGCCCAGCGAGCGCCAGACCTCGGCCAGGGACACCATCACCGACCACAGCACGGGCTGGACGACGTCCACCCGCTCGAAGCCGGGAGCACCCGGGGCGCCGCGCACGACGTCGAGGAGCGACCAGTCCACCAGCGGCTCCAGGGCCGCCGCGCACTCGGCCATCCGGCGGGCGAACACCGGGGAGGACTCCAGCAGGCCGGCCGCCATGCCCACCCACTGCGCGCCCTGACCGGGGAAGACGAACACGGGACGGGCCGCGGGCCGGCTCTGCCCGGTGACCAGGGTGCGGTCCGTGGCGCCGTCGGCCAGGGCCCGCAGACCCTGCTCCAGGCCGGCGAGGTCGTCCGCGACCACGGTGGCCCGCCGGTCGAAGTGGGCGCGGCCGACGGCGAGGGAGCAGCCGATGTCCGCGAGGCGGTCGCCCGGGTGGTCCCGGAGGTGGTCGAGCAGCTTGCCGGCCTGGGCCCGCAGTGCCTGGTCGCTCTTGGCGGAGAGGAGGAAGGGGACGGGCTCCTGTGCCCCGGCGGGTTCGGGCGTGGCGGGGCCGTCCACGGCGGGCGCGGGCTCGACGGCCTGCTCGAGGACGAGGTGGGCGTTGGTGCCGCTGACACCGAAGGAGGAGACGCCGGCCCGGCGGGGCCGGTCGGTCTCCGGCCACGGGGTGGCCTCGGTGAGCAGCGAGACCGCGCCGCCGGCCCAGTCCACGTGGGAGGTCGGGGCGTCGACGTGCAGGGTGCGCGGCAGCAGGCCGTTGCGGATCGCCATGACCATCTTGATGACGCCGCCCGCGCCGGCGGCGGCCTGGGTGTGCCCGATGTTCGACTTGAGGGAGCCGAGGAACAGCGGGCGGTCGGCCGCGCGGCCCTGACCGTAGGTGGCGAGCAGGGCCTGCGCCTCGATGGGGTCGCCGAGCCGGGTGCCCGTACCGTGCGCCTCGACGGCGTCGACGTCGGCGGCGGACAGCCCGGAGGCGGCCAGGGCCTCGCGGATCACCCGTTCCTGCGAGGGGCCGTTGGGGGCGCTGAGCCCGTTGCTCGCGCCGTCCTGGTTGACGGCCGATCCCCGGATGACCGCGAGGACCTCGTGGCCGTTGCGGCGGGCGTCGGAAAGCCGCTCCAGGAGCAGCATGCCGACGCCCTCGCCCCAGCCGGTGCCGTCCGCGGCCTCCGCGAAGGACTTGCAGCGCCCGTCGACGGACAGGCCGCGCTGGCGGCTGAACTCCACGAACATGCCGGGGGTCGCCATCACCGTCACACCGCCGGCCAGGGCCAGTTCGCACTCGCCGGCCCGCAGCGCCTGCGCCGCCATGTGCAGCGCCACCAGCGAGGCCGAGCACGCGGTGTCGACGGTGACGGCGGGACCCTCCAGGCCCAGGGTGTAGGAGGCGCGGCCGGAGACCACGCTCGTATAGGTGCCGGTCAGCAGGTACCCGCCGACGCCCTCGCCCGCCTCGTGCAGGCGCGGGCCGTAGTCCTGCGCCATGGCGCCGACGTACACGCCGGTGCCGCTGCCGCGCAGCGCGGCCGGATCGATCCCGGCCCGCTCCACGGCCTCCCACACGGTCTCCAGCACCATGCGCTGCTGCGGGTCCATGGCGGTGGCCTCGCGCGGGCTGATCCCGAAGAACTCGGCGTCGAACTGGTCGACGTCGTGCAGGAAGCCGCCCTGCCGGGTGTACGAGCGGCCCGCGCGGTCCGGGTCGCCGTCGAAGAGGGTCTCCAGCGCCCAGCCGCGGTTGCCGGGGAACTCGGTGACGGCGTCCCGCTCCTCCACGAGCAGCCGCCACAGGTCCTCCGGGGAGGCCACGCCGCCGGGGAAGCGGCAGGCCATGGAGACGATGGCGATGGGCTCGTCGGAGCCGGGAGTCCGGCGCGCGACCGCCCGGGACACGGGCTCGTGCGCGGAGACGACGCCCGAGAGCTCGGCCAGCCGCGCGACCAGCTTCTCGGGCGTGGGCCGGTCGAAGAGGAGGGTCGTCGGCAGCTTCAGCCCGGTGGCGGCGGCGAGCCGGTTGCGCAGTTCCACGGCGGTCGCCGAGTCGAAGCCGAGTTCCTGGAAGGAGCGGGTCGGGTCGATGTCCCCGCCCTTGCCGCGGCCGAGGACCAGGGCCACCTCGGAGCGCACCAGATCCATCAGGAACCCGGCCGTCCGCTCGGGGTCCCCGCCGGTTCCGAAGGGGTCGGCGGCCGGCGCGTCGGGGGCACCGTGCCGGAAGGGGTACGTGGGCAGGGCGACGACGGCGGCGTCCGCCGGGAAGACGGGGCTCCAGTCCACGGGAGCGCCGTGCGCGTACGCCTCGGCCACGGCGGACAGGAAGCGCTGCGGCCCGTCCGCACCGCGGCGCAGCGAGCCGACCACGAGCGCCGTGGAGTCGGTGGTCTCCAGGGTCTGCTCGACGGGCAGGGTCATCACCGGGTGGGGGCTGATCTCGACGAAGAGGTCGTGATCGGTGAGGCAGCGGATCGAGCTCTCGAACAGCACGGGCTCGCGCAGGCTGCGGAACCAGTACGAGGCGTCCAGCGAGCGGGTGTCCAGCAGGGCGCCGGTCAGCGCGGAATAGAAGGGGATGTTCCCCTTCCGAGGCCGCAGTGGGGCCAGGACGGTGAGCAGCTCCTCGTGGATCTCGTCCATGTGCGCGCAGTGCGGCGCGTAGTCGATGGCGACCCGCCGGGCCCGCACGCCCTCCGCGGTGAACTCCTCCTGAAGGCGCTCGATGGCGTCGATGTCGCCGGCCACGGCGATGGACCGCGGCCCGTTGACGCCCGCGACGGCCAGCTTCCCGCCCCACGGCGCCAGGCGCGCCCGCACCTCCTCCAGGGGCAGCAGCACCGAGAGCATGGAGCCCCGGCCCGCGAGCCGGGCCTGCGCCTTGCCCCACAGCGCGGCGGCGCGGGCGCCGTCCTCCAGGGTGAGCCCGCCCGCGACGACCGCCGCGGCGAGCTCGCCGATGCTGTGCCCGACGACGGCGGCGGGCTCGATGCCGAAGGAGCGCCACAGGGCGGCGAGGCCGAGCGCGGTCGCGAACAGGGCGGGCTGGATGACGTCGATGCGGTCCAGCGCGGGCGCGCCGGGCACCTCGCGCAGGACGTCCTCCAGCGACCAGTCGACGTACGGGGCGAGCGCTTCGGCGGTGGCCCGGATGACGGCCAGGAAGACGTCGGAGGTGTCGAGCAGGTCGGCGGTCATGCCGGGCCACTGCGAACCGTGGCCGGGGAAGACGAAGACGGTCCGCTCGCGCCCCGTGGCCGCGCCGCTCACGCGCGCGGAGCCGCGGCGGCCCTCGGCGAGCGCCGCCAGCTCCTCGGCGAACTCCGCCTCGGTGCCGGCCAGCAGGACCGAGCGGTGGGCGAACGCGGTGCGCGAGACGGCCAGGGAACGACCGATGTCGGCGATGCCGGGGCGTGCGGTGGCCGCGGAGCTCGCGGTGCCCGCCACGGCCTCGACGCCCGTGGCGTTCGCCGTGAGGTGGGCCAGGAGGCGTGCGGCCTGAGCGCGTTCGGCCGCGGCGTCCGCTCCGGAGAGGATCCACGGCAGTGCGCCGCCCCGGAAGGCGGCCGGAACGGCGGACGGCGCCCGCTCGGTACGGGGCGCCCCGGCGACCTCGACGGCCCAGGCCGTGCCGTCGGCGTCGACGTCGGAGACGGCCACCGGCTGCCCGGAGCCCGCAGGGGAGACGGCGGAGCGCAGGGCCTCGACCAGCCCGGCGGTACCGCCGGCGGGCGTGTTCCCGCCCTCGGCCGGTCCGGCGGCCGGCCCGGTGCCGTGCAGGACCCCGCGCACCCGGTCGCCGTCGGCCAGGGCCCGCGCCAGGGGCTTGAGTACGAGAACGGCCCCGCCCGCGGGTTCGGCGTCCAGACCGCCCGCGAGCGCGATCCCGCACTCACCGGCGCGCAGGCTCTCGCACGCCAGGTGCACCGCCCTCAGGGTGGACGGGGCGCCGCCGGTCACGGTCCGGCCCGGTCCGCTCAGACCGAGTACGGCGCGCACGCCCTCGGCGCGGTCCGCGTCCGGGGCGTTGTCAGCGTTGTCGGCGCTGTCGGCGCTGTCCTCGCCGGGATCCGCGGCCCGTCCCGGGCCGGGCGCGCCCAGGAAGACGCCCGTGCGGGCGCCGCGCAGGGAGCCCGGCACGATCCCGGCCCCCTCCAGCGCCTCCCAGCCCAGTTCCAGCAGGAGCCGCTGCCCGGGGTCCATCGACGCGGCCGCGTCCGGCGCGATGCCGAAGACGTCCGCGGCGAAGCCCTCGGAGTCGCCGGAGTGCGCGTCCGGGTAGTGACAGGACAGCCCGATGACGGCAACGGGCTCCCCGGCATTCCCGGCGTCCCCGACGGGCTCGGCATCGCGGCGGGTGGTCTCGACAGACATGCGGATCCTCACTCCAAGTCCAAAGGTGTTCCAGGGAGCAGCACTTGAGGGGGGGACGCCCGGAACACCCGGGAGGCGACCCGCCTGTACGACCGGCCTGCGCGGAGCGGCTACCACTCCACCCGCAGCCGGGACAGCCCGCGCGTGCCGAGGCCGTCCTTCCAGACGACGGCGTCGGGGCCGGGAGCCAGGCGCAGGGTGGGGAACCTCCGCACCAGGCGCTCCAGGACGATCTGCAGCTGGAGCCTGGCCAGCGGCGCGCCGAGACAGCGGTGCACCCCGTGACCGAACGTCAGGTGCGCGGCGTCGTGCCCCCGCGGGTCCATCAGTTCGGGGTCCGCGAACGTCCTGCCGTCACGGTTGCCGTGCAGCAGGGAGACGATGACGCCCTCCCCGGCCTGGACCGTGACGCTGCCGAGCGGTACCGGCTCCACCGCGACGCGGGGGAAGCTGATGGGGGTGGAGGGGGTCAGCCGCAGCAGCTCCTCGACCGTGGGGGCCAGCCGGTCGGGCTGCTCGCACAGCTCCGCGTACGCGGCCGGGTCGTGGAGCAGGGCGTGCGCCGAGGTGCCGATCTGCCCGACGACGGTCTCGTAGCCGGCCATCAGGAGGGTCAGTCCCATGGTGAGCAGTTCGCCCATGGACAGGTCGCCCTGCTCGTGCGCGCCGATCATGGAGGTGAGCAGGTCGTCCTCGGGACGGCGGCGCTTGCGGTCGATCAGGTCGGCCATGTAGTCGATGAGTTCGAGCCGGCGGCGGGCCTTCTCCTGCGGGGTGCTGGCGGAGATGTCGAAGAGCACCTCGACCCAGTCGCGGAACCGGGTGCTGTCCTCGGGCGGAACGCCCAGCAGCGAGCACAGGACGGCCAGCGGCAGGGGCGCCGCGAGCGCCTCGATCAGGTCGGTGCCCGGGCCCGACGCGGCCATGGCGTCGAGGTACCGGTCGGCGAGCTCCTCGACGGCCGGGGCCATCGCGCCGGTCCGGCCGGTGGTGAACGCCCGGGTGACGACGCGCCGCAGCCTGGAGTGGTCGGCTCCGTCCATGCTCATCATCGAATTCGGCACGGGCTGGGCGTCGTTGAGTTTGGGGGCGTGCGGCGCGAGGGCCTCGGCCCGGCTGAACCGCTTGTCCGTCAGGACCTTGCGGGCCAGCGCGTAGTCGCACACCAGCCACATCTTGTCCCCGGCGGGCGTGAAGAACGGGACGACGTCGATGCCGTCCGGGACCTGCCCCTCCCCGGCCACGTACTGCCCAAGGAACTCCGGAAGCGGGCCCAGCGGGCCGGCGCTGCGGTGCTTCATGCGTGTCCTCCCCGTTGTGTTCGGCGGTCAGGTGATCGGAAGCCGGTGCCCGGCCCCGCGCTGCGTCATTTCCGATCCTCCTGCTCCTGCTGAATTGACTGGACGAGCTGAATGGGGGAGGTGCGGTGCGGGCGCGTGGTGAAAGGACAAAGACCGCCCGCTTTTACCTCTGATGCCTCGCGAACAAGCCGAGCCGGCGGCGATGGGAATTCCGATGTGCCGCAGCGAAGAAACTCTGGCCGAGAATGAACATACCCTCCGCCGGGGAGGCGGAGAACAGAAAGTCGCCGACAACGGCCGACGGCTGTTCGATTGTTCGACGAGCTCCGTGACGCCGTCCTGTCGACGGGACGGCCCGCAGGGTCCGCGCCGGCGGGACGGGGCCCGCGTCCGGCCGCTTTGGCCTGCCTTTAGCACGGGCTGGGAGCCTCCACACCTGTGCTGTGGACCCTTCACATGGAGGCATGATGGTGATTCAGGCCGGCGACATCGAGGGATCGAGAATCGGGCAGATCCGGACGAGCCCCGAGCCGGCGCCGAGGCAGCGGCGGGCCATGGGCGAGGATCCGCGTCGTGGCCAGGTGCTGACCACGAAGGTGGGCCTGCAGATGCCGGCGGGGATGTCCTTCGACGACTGGGAGAAGGCCGGCCGACAGCTGTCCGGAATCGTCGATTCCTCCTCATGGTGGCTGGGCGACTGGCTCGTGTACGGCAAGGACCACTACACCGACCGCTACCAGCGCGGCATTCGGGCCGCCGGGCTGCAGTACCAGACCCTGCGCAACTACGCCTGGGTCTCCCGCCGGTTCGACTTCACCCGGCGGCGCGGCGCCCTCAGCTTCCAGCACCACGCCGAACTGGCCTCCCTGCCGTACGACGAGCAGGAGGCCTGGCTGGACCGGGCCGAGCAGCGGAAGTGGACCACCAAGCAGCTGCGCAGCGCCATCCGGGCCGCGCGCGAGGACGAGGCGCAGGTCAAGATGCCCGCCGAGCCGACGCGGCGGCTCGAGGTGCCCGGCAGCCGGCTCCAGTGGTGGCACAAGGCCGCGGAGCAGGCGGGCGTCGACTTCGAGCGCTGGGTGCTGGTGACCTTGGACAGCGCGGCCAAGGAGGCCCTGGAGGCCTTGGAAGCCTTGGAGGCCCTGGAGGAGCTCGAGGAGCTGGAGGACGGCCATGGGTCCGCGGAGCGCGAAGGGACGGCGGAGCCCGGCGGACCGGCGCGCTCCGAGCGGCCGGCCATCACCGCCTGACCGCTTCGGCGGCGCGCGCCGCAGGGCCCGCACTCCACCGGGAGGGCGGGCCCTGACGGCTGGGACCGGCGGCCTGGCCGCTCAGGGCAGCTGGCGCATCAGGTCGGCCGTGTCGCGCTGCCGGGTGCACGGGCTGTGCGTGAACGAGTCCAGTACCCGGCCGCGGACCTCGGAGGGCTGTTCCTGGCTGAGCTTGAACATGCCCTCGGCCCCCGAGACGACGACCCGGAAGGCGCCGACGGCGGGCACGATCCGCCGGAAGTAGCCGAGGGAATCGGACATGTCCCAGCCGGTGCCGAACTTCGACTCCTCGAAGGCGCGCACGGTCGACTGCACGACTCCCATCGTCTCCTCGATCGAGTCGATCTTCTCCACCACACCGCGCACGTGCACCGAGGTGAAGTTCCACGTCGGGGCGGCCGGCGACTTCTCGTACACCGTCGGCGAGACATAGGAGTGCGGGCCGGTGAAGGTCAGCAGGACGAGGCTGCCGGATTCCAGCGCCGCCCAGTGCGGATTGGCCCTGTTCATGTGCCCGAGCAGAATGCCGCCGGACAGGTCGTCCGCCCATTCCTCGTTCGCCTGGGGGTCCGCGATAACGGGCAGGTGCGTGGCGAAGGGGCCGTCTTCCGGCGTCCCGTTGGTCACCGCCAGGGCCAGCGGATTGTCTCGTATCAGATCGGTCATCCACGAACCGTCCGGTTCGCGATAGTTACTGGGGACGAACATCCGGAATTCAGCCTTTCGGTCGGCGCAATGTATGAGGACATGGAAATCCGGACCGACCATACCGCTGTCCTGTCGGCCGGACAGGGGCATTCGGTATTCGACCCGCAACGGGGCCGCCGGGACCCTCTTCTTGACGTCTACAGGTTGGCGCCGGGGCGTTCTCCGGCGCAATACTGATCAGAGGTCTCCCGGATCACCGGTCGAGATTCCGAAGACGCTAGCGGGAGAATTGTCTATGGGTACAACAGGTACGCATAACCACGATATATACGACGTGGTCGGCATCGGCTTCGGCCCGTCGAACCTGTCGCTCGCGATCGCTCTGGAAGAGCACCGGGCCAATGTTCCGGAACACCCGGTCAAGGCCGCGTTCTTCGAGCGGCAGGCCGCCTTCGGCTGGCACCGCAACATGCTGCTCCCGTCGACGACGATGCAGATCTCGTTCCTGAAGGACCTGGCCACCTTCCGCAATCCGGTGTCCCGGTTCAGCTTCGTGTCGTATCTGCACGCCGCGGGCCGGCTGGTTCAGTTCGTGAACAACCAGGACTTCTTCCCGACCCGGCAGGAATTCCACCAGTACCTGGAATGGGCCGCGTCGGGCCTTTCCGACCGCGTCTCCTACGGGTCCGAGGTCACCGCGATCCGGCCCGTGCAGGACACCGGGTCCGGGACCCCCGAGCACCTGCGGCTCGAGGTCCGCGACGCGGCCGGTGGCGTCCGCCACGTCCGCGCGCGCAACGTGACCATCTCGACGGGCCTCGTGCCGCGGATGCCCGCCGGCGTCGCCCGCGACGAGCGGGTGTGGCACAGCTCCGAGTTCCTGGAGAAGTTCCACGGCCTCGACCCGCAGGGGCTGAAGAGCGTGGCGGTCGTCGGCGCCGGCCAGAGCGCGGCCGAGATCACCAGGTTCCTGTACGACAAGCTGCCCCACGCGCGCGTCTCGGCGGTCATCCCGTCCTACGGGTACTCCGTCGCGGACGACACGCCCTTCGCCAACCAGGTGTTCGACCCGGCCGCGGTCGACGAGTACTACTTCGGCACCGACCAGGCGCGGGAGGCCTTCTGGCACTACCACCGGAACACGAACTACTCGGTGGTCGACGACGAGGTCATCCGCGACCTGCACCAGCGCTCGTACGAGGAGGAGGTGCGCGGCAGCAAGCGGCTGTACTTCCTCAACCTCACCCGGGTCGCGGAGGTCGCCCGGGCCGGCAGCGACACGCGGATCACCCTGAACTCGCTGCTCGACAGCGAGCCCCAGGAGCTGCACGTCGACGCGCTCGTCTTCGCCACCGGTTACGAGGGCATGGACCCGGCCCGCCTGCTCGGCGACTTCGACCGCCACTTCCTGCGGGACGTCAGCGGCCGCCACCGGGTGGAGCGCGACTACCGGCTCGTCACCGCGACCGGACCGTCCTGCGGGATCTACCTCCAGGGCGGCACCGAGCACACCCACGGGCTGTCCTCGTCCCTGCTGTCGAACATCGCGGTGCGCAGCGGCGAGATCGCCGACTCCATCGTCCTGCGGCGGGCCGAACAGGAGCAGGCCGTGACCCGTACCGTCGAGGTCGCGGGCGCGGGCGGCCGGGCCTGACCCCGCGTTCCTCGCCACCACGCCGAAGGGTGGGCCCCGGTGCTGTTCGTGCAGCACCGGGGCCCACCCTTCGTCTGTCCTCGGTCATTCCGTGGAATGCCGCATTCACCTCACGCGGCGTCGACGGAAACCGAGTCCGCGGCCATCGCGTCGCGCAGGCTCTTCGGGCGCAGATCGGTCCAGTTCGCCTCGACGTGCTCCAGGCACTGCTGGCGGCTTTCCTCGCCGAATACGATGCGCCAGCCGGCCGGGATCTCGGCGAACGAAGGCCACAGCGAGTGCTGCTCCTCGTCGTTGACCAAGACGTAGAACCGGCCGTCGGCGTCGTCGAACGGGTTGCTGCTCATGAATGCACTCCAATTCAAGCCGTTCACGGTCCGTTTCCCGGCCGGGAAACGGACCGTCATCCGTTAGTGGGGATGGAGTTGGCGAGACCGCCACGCCTGATCATGGCACCTTTCGGGCGCCGCGTGGAGACCGGTGTGGCCATGAAGCGCTCCACCGGTCGCCGACGCTCTTCCCCCCGCTGTCCTGTTGACGGGACAGCGCCGACACCCTGCCCTGAATCTTCGTCGTTCTGCACCGAGTTCCCCGGAATGGGCTTCCGGTGGGCCATTCCACCGCGCGATGCTGGACCGGTGACCGCGGCCCCCGGCCGCGGGAATTCACGTTTCCCGGGAGCTCTGAGTCCTCCACAGAAGGAGTTGTGCCGATGAGCGTCACCAGCGCGGCCGGCGTTCTCTTCACCCTGCGCCCGAGGTTCTCATGACGACCCGTCTGCATCCCGCCCTGGCCAAGGCGCAGTCGGTGGGCGACGCGCTGCCCTGGCTGACCAGTCGTCAGGACCGGACCGTCGTCATCAAGCTGGGCGGGCACGCCATGGTCGACGATGCGCTGACCGCCGCCTTCGCCCGCGACGTGGTCTTCCTGCGCTTCGCCGGGCTGAAGCCCGTGGTCGTCCACGGAGGCGGTCCGCAGATCGGCGCCGAACTCGAACGGCGCGGCCTGGCCAGCGAGTTCAAGGCAGGGCTCAGGGTCACCTCCACACCCGCCATGGACGTGGTCCGGATGGTGCTCGCGGGACAGGTGCAGCGCGAACTGGTCGGGCTGATCAACGCGTACGGCCCGCTCGCCGTCGGCATCACCGGCGAGGACGCGGACACCCTCACCGCGACCCGGCACGTGCCGTGGATCGACGGCGAACCGGTGGACATCGGCAGGGTCGGCGACATCTCCCGCGTGGACACCGGAGCCATCGAGGCACTGCTGGCGGACGGTCGCATCCCGGTGGTTTCGCCCGTCGCGCGCAGTGCGGAGGACGGTCACGTCTACAACGTCAACGCCGACACCGCGGCCGCGGCGCTCGCCACCGCGCTGGGCGCCCAGGAGCTGATCATGCTCACCGACGTCGAGGGCCTGTACGCGGGCTGGCCGCTCAGCGACGAGGTCATCGACCGGCTCACCGCCCGCGAGCTGGAGAAGCTGCTGCCGGAACTGGCCGACGGCATGGTCCCCAAGATGACCGGCTGCCTGCACGCGGTGCGCGGCGGCGTCGAGATGGCCCGGGTGATCGACGGGCGGGTCCCGCACGCGGTCCTGCTGGAGATGTTCGCGGACGAAGGGGTCGGCACGGTGATCGTGCCGGACCCGGACGAGGCGGAGGCGCCGCTGTGAGCCGATCGATGGCGCCATCGTGGCGCCACGCCGACCGGGTCGGTGCCGCCGTCGCGGACGGGCGGCCCTGATGGGCACCGGCCGGAACGCGATGGTTCGTACGGCCGTGCCGGGACCGGGATGTGCCGTCGGCCGCGGCCGTCGCGGCCCAGGTGGGCGCGGTGTGCGCGGTCGCGCCGGAGAGCCCGCGACCCGCCCGAACGGGCGGCGCCTTTCAGCCAGGCTGCCGCTGTGGCTCAGATATGGCGCGACAATGGCGCCATGTGTGTGCCATCATGGCGTCATCGGCTCGGCGGCGCTGGAAACGCGCCGCTGACGCCTCGCCTCTTCGCCTTCTTTCGTACTGATCGGCCGTCCGTCCCCCACGGAAACACCCGCCGCAGCCCGCGGTACCGATTCAAACAGGAGTTCTTTTCGCTATGGCCACCTTCCTTTACAAAGTGGGCCGATTCGCCTTCAGGCGACGAGGCCTGGTGACACTGCTGTGGCTCGCCGTCGTCGTCGGGGCCGGTTTCGCGGCCTCCGTCGCTCCGCCGCCGCCGACCGACACGTTCTCGATGCCGGGTACGGAGTCGCAGAAGGCCTTCGACCTGCTGAAGGAGAAGTTCCCGGCCATGAGCGTGGACGGCGCGACCGCCCGCGTGGTGGTCCGTGCCCCCGCCGGCGAGAAGCTCACCGATCCGGCCCAGAAGGCCAAGGTCGAGAGCCTGGTCGGCGCGCTCGCCAAGGCGCCCGACGTCGTCTCGGCCTCCGACCCCTTCAAGACCAACACCGTCAGCCAGGACGGCACCACGGCCTACGCCGTGGCCACGTACAGCGTCACGGCCCTCAAGGTGACCGACGAGGCGCACGACGGCCTCGAGAAGGCACTCGAGGACGGCCGGGCCGCCGGCCTGACCGTCGAGGCCGGCGGTGACGCCGTCAAGGTGGACGGGGCCCCGGGCGGTGGCGCCGAGGGCATCGGCATCCTGGTCTCGGCGATCGTCCTGGTCCTCACCTTCGGCTCGATGATCGCGGCCGGCATGCCCCTGCTCACGGCCATCTTCGGCGTCGCCATCGGTGGTGCGGCCATCACCGCGCTCGGCACCACCTTCGGCCTCTCCAGCACCACGTCCACCCTCGCGCTGATGATCGGCCTCGCCGTCGGCATCGACTACGCCCTGTTCATCGTCTCCCGCTACCGCTCCGAGATGGCCGAGGGCCGCGAGCGCCAGGACGCCGCGGGACGGGCCGTCGGCACGGCCGGCTCGGCCGTCGTCTTCGCCGGTCTCACCGTCATCGTCGCCCTCGCCGGCCTCAGCGTGGTGAACATCCCGATGCTCACCAAGATGGGCCTCGCCGCGGCCGGCACCGTCGCCGTCGCCGTACTGATCGCCACCACCTTCGTCCCGGCGCTCCTCGGCTTCGCCCCGATCAAGGTCATGCCCCGCAAGGAGCGCAGGAAGTACTACGGCAAGCCGCTCTCCGAGCGCCAGCAGCGCAAGGCCGACAAGCGGGCCGGCCGTCAGAAGCAGAACCTGGGCACCCGCTGGGCACGGTTCGTCGTACGCCGTCCCCTCGTCGTCCTCCTCTTCGGCGTCGTGGGCCTCGGTGCCATCGCGGTGCCCGCCGCCAGCCTGCAGCTCGGCCTGCCCGGCGAGGGCACCATGGCGCCGGACACCACCCAGCGCAAGGCCTACGACATGCTGTCCGAGTCCTTCGGGGCCGGCTTCAACGGACCGCTGATGGTCACCGTCCAGGCCAAGGACGCGGCGAGCGCCGCCGCGGGGGTGGGCAAGCAGCTCGGTACCGTCGAGGGCGTCGCCACGGTGACCCCCGCGACCCCCAACGACAAGGGCGACACCGCGGTCCTCACCGTCATCCCGAAGACCGGTCCCACCGAGACCGAGACCGAGGAACTGGTCGCGCACATCCGGGACATCGCCGGCACCCTCGGGGCGGCCAACGGCGGCGCCGAGATCCTGGTGACCGGTCAGACCGCCCTGTTCATCGACTTCTCCCAGACCCTCGACGACGCGATGCTGCCCTACCTGGGCCTGGTCGTCGGCCTCGCCTTCCTGCTGCTGGTGCTCGTCTTCCGGTCGCTGCTCGTCCCGCTCAAGGCGGCGCTCGGCTTCCTGCTCTCCGTGAGCGCGGCCCTCGGCGCTGTCGTGGCCGTCTTCCAGTGGGGCTGGCTCGGTGACTTCTTCGGAGTCGAGCAGCCCGGCCCGATCATGAGCACCCTGCCGATCTTCATGATCGGTGTGGTCTTCGGTCTCGCGATGGACTACGAGGTCTTCCTCGTGACCCGCATGCGGGAGGCCTACGTCCACGGGGCGCAGCCCTCCGAGGCCGTGGTCACCGGATTCCGCTACGGCGGACGGGTGGTCGGCGCCGCCGCGATCATCATGGTCAGCGTCTTCTCCGGCTTCATCATGGAGGACAACGTCTTCGTCAAGATGGTCGGCTTCAGCCTCGCCATCGCCGTCCTCTTCGACGCCTTCGTCGTCCGCATGGCCCTCGTGCCCGCCCTGTTCGCCCTGCTCGGCAGGTCGGCCTGGTGGCTGCCCCGCTGGCTCGACAGGCTGCTGCCGAACATGGACGTCGAGGGGGAGAAGCTGAACCACGTGCTCGGCGCCGCGATCCCGGCCCAGCGCCGGGAGCAGGAGGCCCACATCCCCGGCTGACGACCAGCCGACCCGAACACCCCGTACGCCGACGGCTCTGGGAGCCGTCGGCGTACGGGCGTTCGCGTC
Source organism: Streptomyces sp. NPDC046308 (assembly GCF_055588065.1). Lineage (NCBI taxonomy): Bacteria > Bacillati > Actinomycetota > Actinomycetes > Kitasatosporales > Streptomycetaceae > Streptomyces > Streptomyces sp. NPDC046308. The sequence continues at coordinate 151,444 of NZ_JBVJFB010000008.1, read as the reverse complement.
AGCGCTGGACCGAGCCGGACGGGGTCACCGGCGCCGAGGGGTTTCCCCCTGTCGTTCACGGGTGTCAGCGGAAGTCGACGGGCAGGCCGTTCGGTTCCTTGACGCGCTTCATGATGATCTGCGAGTTGACCTCGGTGATACCGGAGAGGGCCGTCAGCTTCTCGATCCACAGCCGCTCGTACGCCCGCAGGTCCGCGACGGCGATGCGCAGCAGGCAGCCGGGGCTGCCGAAGAGGCGGTAGGCCTCGATGACGTCGGGAATCTCCTGGAGGGCCGCCTCGAAGGCCTCGACCGCCTCGCGGTCGCGGCGCACCTCGATCGAGACGAGCACCTCGAAGCCCCGGCCCACCGCCTCGGGGGAGATGACGGCGCGGTAGCCCTGGATCACCCCGTCCTGTTCCAGCTGGCGCACCCGGCGCATGCAGGGGGAAGGGGTCAGGCCCACGCGCTGGGCGAGTTCCTGGTTGCTGAGACGGCCATCGGCTTGGAGCTCACGCAAGATATCCCTGTCAATCGCGTCCATGACGCAATTATCACCCACGCTGTATTACAGGACCGGCGGAAGACGCAATCACATTGCGCGTAGATCGCTCTATCATTGCTGCTTTGAGCACATATGTGCGAGTGACCATGGGTGAGTACGAGAAGGGCGGCCACGGCCAATGGGACGGATCGTCGTCATCAGCACCGGCGGAACGATAGCCAGCCGCTGGCAGGGCTCCGGCTTCGCCGCGGACGCCGACGGCAGCGAGGTCATCGCGACCGCGCCGCTGCCCGAGGGCGTCACGGTCGAGGTCGTGGACCTGTTCAGCGTGAACAGCCCCCGGCTCACCACCGCCCACCAGCTCACCCTGCTGCGCACCGTCCACGAGGTGCTCGCTGACCCCGACGTGGACGGCATCGTCGTCACGCACGGCACCGACACCCTGGAGGAGTCGGCGTTCCTCGTCGACCTCCACCACCACGACCCGCGCTCCGTCGTGTTCACCGGATCGCAGCGGCCCATGGGCACCGCCGACGGGGACGGGCCGGGCAACCTCTACGACGCCCTGCTCACCGCCGCGAACACCCGCGGCCTCGGCGTCCTCATCGCCTTCGCCGGGCGGGTCCACGCCGCGCGGGGCACGGTGAAGACCCAGGCCGTGGAGCTGGACGCGTTCGCGGACCCGTCCAAGGAACTGCTCGGGAAGATCGGCTTCGGCAAGGTCACCATCCTGCGCACCCCGCAGCGCCCGGCCCCGCTCCCGCTCCCGGCGATGCCGGAACTCCCGCCGCGCGTGGACGTCGTGGTCCACCACGCCGACGGCGACCCGCTCCTGCTGAACGCCGCCGTCGAGGCGGGCGCGCGCGGCATCGTCCTCGTCGGCACCGGCGCGGGCAACGCCACCCCGGAGATCGTGACCGCGGTCGAGGCCGCCGTCGCCCGCGGGGTGCTGGTCGCGCTGAGCACGCGGGTCATGGCCGGGCCGGTCACCGAGATCTACACGCACGGCGGCGCGGTGGACCTGGTGGCCGCCGGAGCCGTCCCGACAGGCACCCTCCGCGCCGGACAGGCCCGCATCGCGGTCCTCTCCGCGCTCCTCGCCACCGACAACCCGGTGGAACAGACCCGCATCCTGCGCCTCACCCTCAACGCGACGAGCCCGATCCTGGCCGAGGTCTGACCCGCCCGCCCCGGACCCCGCTCGCAAACGCCGGTCAAATCCAGCCCCTCCGGCGTTTGAGGAGCGGGGTTCGGGGCGGAGCCCCGGTCTTTCAGCCCCGCCGGCGTTTGAGGCGCGGGGGTTCGGGGGCGGAGCCCCGCAACGGCGCCGCACGCGCCCCGTCAGCCGCGGCCGAACGCCGCCAGGATCTGGTCCGCCGCAGACGTGGCCGTGACGGTGCCCGCCCGGACCGAGGCCTCGAGGTCCGGGGCGACGTCCCGTACGGCAGGATCCGCCCGCAACCGCTCCAGCAGCTCCTCCCGCACCATCGACCACGTCCACTCCACCTGCTGCGCAGCCCGCTTCGCCGCCAGCCGACCCCCCGCGTCCAGCAGGGTCCGGTGCTGTTCGAGGCGGTTCCACACCTCGTCCAGCCCGGCCGACTCCCGCGCGCTGCACGTCAGGACCGGCGGCGTCCAGGCCGCGTCCACGGGGTGCATCAGCCGCAGCGCGCCCGACAGTTCCCGCGCCGCCGCCTTCGCGTCGCGCTCGTGCGGGCCGTCCGCCTTGTTGACCGCCAGGACGTCCGCCAGTTCCAGGACGCCCTTCTTGATGCCCTGCAACTGGTCGCCCGTACGGGCCAGCGAGAGCAGCAGGAAGGAGTCGACCATGCCCGCCACCGTGGTCTCCGACTGGCCCACGCCGACCGTCTCGACGAGGACCACGTCGTAGCCCGCCGCCTCCATCACGATCATCGACTCCCGGGTGGCCTTGGCGACCCCGCCCAGCGTGCCCGCCGACGGGGACGGCCGGACGAACGCCGCCGGGTCCACCGACAGCCGCTCCATCCGGGTCTTGTCACCCAGGATGGAGCCGCCCGTCCGCGTGGACGACGGGTCCACCGCGAGGACCGCGACCCGGTGGCCCAGACCCGTCAGCATGGTTCCGAACGCGTCGATGAAGGTGGACTTGCCCACCCCCGGGACACCGCTGATGCCGATCCGGCGGGCCCGGCCCGCGTGCGGCAGCAGCTCCGTCAACAGCCCCTGCGCCAGCACCCGGTGAGCGGGCAGGGTGGACTCGACGAGAGTGATCGCGCGGGCGATGAACGCGCGTTTCCCGTCGAGCACCCCCTTCGCGTAGGCCTCGATGTCGATCTTCGGCACCGGCGGCCGCCTACAGCTCGTGGCCCAGGTCCGCGGCCAGCCGCGTCACCAGGTCGTGGGCCGCGTCCGGGATCACCGTGCCGGGCGGGAACACGGCCGTCGCGCCCATCTCCAGCAGCGTCGGGACATCGGCCGGCGGGATCACGCCGCCCACGACGATCATGATGTCGTCGCGGCCCTCCTCCGCCAACTGCTCGCGCAGCGCCGGTACGAGGGTCAGGTGGCCGGCCGCCAGCGACGAGACGCCCACCACGTGGACGTCCGCCTCGACGGCCTGGCGGGCCACCTCCGCCGGCGTCTGGAACAGCGGGCCGACGTCCACGTCGAAGCCCAGGTCGGCGAAGGCGGACGCGATCACCTTCTGGCCGCGGTCGTGCCCGTCCTGGCCCATCTTGCAGACCAGGATGCGCGGACGGCGGCCCTCCGCCTCCTCGAACCGGTCGATGAGCGCACGGGTGCGCTCCAGGGACGGGGACTCGCCTGCCTCGGTGCGGTACACACCCGAGATCGTACGGATCTGGCTCGCGTGCCGCCCGTACACCTTTTCCAGTGCGTCCGAGATCTCACCCACCGTGGCCTTGGCGCGTGCCGCGTCCACCGCGAGGGCCAGCAGGTTCCCGTCCCCGCGCTCCGCCGCGTTGGTCAGCGCCCGCAGGGTGTCCTGCGTGAGCGCCTCGTCGCGCTCCTCGCGCAGCCGCCGCAGCTTGGCGATCTGCTGGGCGCGCACCGAGGAGTTGTCGACCTTCAGGACCTCGATCGCCTCGTCGTTCTCCACGCGGTACTTGTTCACGCCGATCACCGGCTGGCGGCCCGAGTCGATGCGCGCCTGCGTACGGGCCGCGGCCTCCTCCACGCGCAGCTTCGGGATGCCCGCGTCGATGGCCTGCGCCATGCCGCCGGCCGCCTCGACCTCCTCGATGTGCTGCCACGCCCGGCGCGCCAGGTCGTACGTCAGCTTCTCGACGTACGCGCTGCCGCCCCACGGGTCGATGGACCGGCAGGTCCCCGACTCCTGCTGGAGCAGCAGCTGGGTGTTGCGGGCGATGCGCGCCGAGAAGTCCGTCGGCAGCGCGAGCGCCTCGTCGAGGGCGTTGGTGTGCAGCGACTGGGTGTGGCCCTGGGTCGCCGCCATCGCCTCGATGCACGTGCGCGTCACGTTGTTGAAGACGTCCTGCGCGGTCAGCGACCAGCCCGAGGTCTGCGAATGCGTGCGCAGCGACAGCGACTTGGCGTTCTTCGGGTCGAACTGCCTGACCAGGCGCGCCCACAGCAGGCGGGCGGCGCGCAGCTTCGCGACCTCCATGAAGAAGTTCATGCCGATCGCCCAGAAGAACGACAGGCGCGGCGCGAACGCGTCCACGTCCAGCCCGACGGCCTGCCCCGCCCGCAGGTACTCCACGCCGTCGGCGAGGGTGTACGCCAGCTCCAGGTCGGCCGTGGCCCCGGCCTCCTGGATGTGGTAGCCCGAGATCGAGATCGAGTTGTACCGCGGCATCTTCTGCGAAGTGAACGAAAAGATGTCGGAGATGATCCGCATCGAGGGCTTCGGCGGATAGATGTAGGTGTTGCGGACCATGAACTCCTTGAGGATGTCGTTCTGGATGGTCCCGGCGAGCTTGTCGGGGGAGACGCCCTGCTCCTCCGCCGCCACGATGTACAGCGCGAGGACGGGCAGCACCGCGCCGTTCATCGTCATCGACACGGACATCTTGTCCAGCGGGATCCCGTCGAACAGCTGCCGCATGTCGTAGATCGAGTCGATCGCCACGCCCGCCATGCCGACGTCGCCCGTGACGCGCGGGTGGTCGCTGTCGTAGCCGCGGTGCGTCGGCAGGTCGAAGGCCACCGACAGGCCCTTCTGGCCGGACGCCAGGTTGCGCCGGTAGAAGGCGTTCGACTCCTCGGCCGTGGAGAAGCCGGCGTACTGCCGGATCGTCCAGGGCTGGTTCACGTACATCGTCGGGTACGGGCCGCGCAGGTACGGCGCCACGCCCGGGTACGTCTGCAGGAAGTCCAGGCCCTCCAGGTCCCGCCCGGTGTACAGCGGCTTGACGCCGATGCCCTCGGGGGTCTCCCACAGCAGGTCGGCGGCCGCGGTGCCGGTGGACTCCTTCACCGAGGCCCGCCACTGCTCCTCGGAGACCCCGGCGGTGGAGGAGCCGAGCGCCAGCTCGGAGAAATCGGGGATGCTCATGCGGGCACTCCCATCCGGTCGAGTACGGAGGACAGCACGGCGACGGCGTCACAGCCGGCGAAGACGTACTCGTCCACGGAAGCCTCTGCGGTGCCCGGCCGGCCGGCGAGGAAGACGGTCGTGGCGCCCGCCGCGCGCAGCGCCCCGGCCACCGCCGCGGCCTGCTCCTCGTACAGCGCGTCGCTGGAGCAGATCACGGCCATGCCGTCGGCGCCGCTGGCGGCGTAGGCCTCGGCGGCCGTCGCCGGGTCCACGGACACCGGGTCGTGCACCGGTTCGATGCCGCCCGCCTGGAACAGGTTCGAGGCGAAGGTGGCGCGCGCGGTGTGCGCGGCCGCCGGACCCAGCGCGGCGAGGAAGATCCTCGGCCGGGCGCCGGTCGCCGCCAGATACGCGTCGCTGCGGGCGCGCAGGGCCTCGTACGCCTCGTCGCGCCGCACGCGTGGCAGTCCGCCGGTGGGTCCGGCGGGCGCGGGCTCGCGTACGACGGGCTTCTCCGACAGCAGCGGGAACTCGCTGACGCCGGTGATGGGTTCGCGGCGCTTGGCCAGCTTCTTGGAGCGCTCCGCCCAGGTGGCGGCCAGCCGCTCGGCGACCAGTCCCGAGCGGAGGGCGGCGGCCTGGCCGCCGGCCTTCTCGACGGTCCGGAAGAACTCCCACGCGGCGTGGGCCAGTTCGTCCGTGAGCCGCTCCACGTAGTACGAGCCGCCGGCCGGGTCGATGACCCGGGCCAGGTGGGACTCCTCCAGCAGGATGGTGGAGGTGTTGCGGGCGATCCGGCGCGCGAAGGCGTCCGGCAGGCCCAGCTCGTGGTCGAAGGGGAGCACGGTGACCGAGTCCGCGCCGCCCACGCCCGCGGCCATGCAGGCCACGGTGGTGCGCAGCATGTTCACCCAGGGGTCGCGGCGGGTCATCATCACCGGCGAGGTCACCGCGTGCTGGAGCTGGGCACCCGCCTCCGGGGCCCCCGAGGCCTCGGCGATACGGGCCCACAGCCGGCGCGCGGCGCGCAGCTTGGCGATGGTGAGGAACTGGTCCGCGGTGGCGGCGTAACGGAACTCCAGCTGCCCCAGGGCGGCTTCGACGCCCAGTCCGGCCTCGGTGAGGGCGCGCAGGTAGGCGACGCCCGTGGCCAGGGACAGGCCGAGCTCCTCGGCGGCGCTGCCGCCGGCCTCGTGGTACGGCAGGGCGTCCACGGTCAGGGCGCGCACCCCGGGCCAGCCGGCGGCGGCCTCCCGGGCCAGCTCCACGGCGGCGGCCGGGTCCAGGGCTTCCCCGGTCCGGGCCTCGTGGCCCAGCGGGTCGGCGCCCAGCGAGGCCCGCGCGACCTCGGGGGCCACCGCGCTCTCGGTGAACAGGCGCAGCAACTCGCGGGCGGCTTCGGCGTATTGGGCTCCGGCGTCGAGGGAGACCGGGGCGAGGTCGAGGTAGACCCCCTCCAGCGCCCGCGCGAGGCCGTCGACCGGGAGGCCGCCGCGGCCCACGGTGAACCAGAGGGAGGTGACCCCGTTCTCCAGGTCGGCGAGGGCCGCTTCGTTCACGCGCACCGGATCGGTGCCCGCGAGGCGCTGGCGCACGTCCCAGCCGTTCGCGGTGGTGCCCTCCGGCCTGCCTCCGCGTACGAAGGGGGCGAAGCCGGGCAAACCGATGTCGGGAGCCGTCCCGTCGGGCGGCGCGGTGTACAGCGGGCGGGTGGTGAGCCCGTCCTCGAGAGGGGTGGACAACGCATCTTCTGCGGCCTCGCCGGAGGCTTCCTTGCCCGACTTGCGCAGTACGCCTTCTACAAGGCGCTGCCACTGCTCATGCGTCGCGTCAGGGAACTCGGCGGCCAGGGAGAGCCCGTCGTCAGGCAGGACCGTCATGGCTCGAATGCTAGGGGCGGGCGCTTGGGGCGCACCATACCGTCCGGTGTGATCTCGCCCTCTCGTGAGATCCGGCAAAGATCTTGACTCTAGGGCTGAGCAGCACCGTTGCCGGGGTACTGGCGAGTAGGGACGGACCCGCGCGCGTTACCACGACCCGCCGGAGATCTCCACGGCCGGGCGAGCGCTCCGTCGCGGCGCCCCGCTCCGCCGGGGACCTCTCCCGTCTGGGACGCCCGCCCCGCCCGCTCACGTCGGCGGCCGCCGGATTGAAGACTTCCGACAGAAGCGCCGGTTCCGGGTCCGGTCCGGCTACGGTCACAGGGCCCGGGACCCTGGTCAGGGGATGCGGAGGCTGTCGACGACCCGGTCGTGCGTCTCCTTCAGGGACTTCCCGTCCGCCTCGGGACCCAGGGTCAGGACCTGCACGAGGTGGTCGTCATCGCCGATCACGCGCACCCACCCGACCAGGTGCTCGCCGTCCTCCTCGGTGGTGAGGCGTGCGTCGATGGCCTGGCGGCCGTCGACCGTCGTCTTCTTGACGTCGGTGCTGGTGAGCGGCTCGCCGCCGAGTTGCTCGTACATGGAGGTGAAGCCCTTGAGGGCCTCGTCGAGGGAGAGCTGGTCGCCGGGCACGTCGTGGACGGTGAAGCCGACGGTGCCCTCTGGGGTGTCCAGTCCGTACCCGCGGGCCTCCACCGACTCGCCGCCGGCGGTGGGCACGGAGGCCTTGCGCACCTTGGCCTTTCCGGGCAGCTCGGCCGTGATCCCGCTGGGCGGATCGGTGGTCTTCACCCACTCCACGGCGGGCGCCGCGGTGACGGCGTCGACGTACGCGGCCGGAGGGGCGGCGGGGGTGGGGGCGGCGAGCGCGGGGGCGGCGGGGAGCAAGCCCGCGGTCACCAGGGCGGCCGAGGCGGAGAGCAGCAGGAGGCGGTGCGTCCGAGAACGGTCGGTCATGCAGATCACTTCCTCCGACGTGGTGGCGGCGCCGGGGACAGACGATCACGCGTGGATTCCCGGCCCGCCCTTCCAGCGTCCGTCCCGACGGGTCCGAAGGCATCCGGACGGGCCCGCCCCGGGCGTGTCTGCGGTGCTCCGTTTCGCCCGGGCGGTACGGCTGGGGGGCGGGCCGGTGGCGCCCGTGGTGCGAGGGGCGAGTGGCGGGAGTCGGTTGTGGCGATGGTCGGACTGTTCTGGATCACTCCGGACGGGGTGTACGTGGGGTCTCCGCCCGACGCCCTCGGCGGCTGCGTGCGGCTGACCGGCGACGGGCCGGAAGCGGTGGACCCCGACGGCAACGTTGCGTGGACATGGGAAGGACTGCGTTCCGCGGTCGTCGAGGACGTGCCCGTCGAGGGCCCGTCGGGCCGCGCCTCGAAGCTCCTCGGGGCGGTGGTCTCGGCCGCGCTCGGCGCCTTCACCGGCGAGGAGCCGCCCGAGATGACCCTGCGGCTGGAGACGGAGAACGGGCCGGAAGAGGTGACGGTGCACGCCGCGGTCGCCGGCTACGGCGCCGGGGAGGCGGCCCTCTCCCAGGAGCTGCTCGACCGCTTCGTCGCGGGAACGGCGGACCCCCGGACCCTTGAGGCCTGGGGCCGTGACCACGCGGGGGAGGGCACGCCCGGGCCGGCCGAGCGGGAGTCGCTCCTGCGCGCCTGGACCCGGGCCTGAGGTGTCTGGCCCCCCCGGGCGGGCCGGGGGTCAGTCCTCCAGGCGGACCGGCATCAGCAGCGAAAAGTCGTCCTCGGAGTCGGTCCGGCGGATCACCAGCGGCGCGGTGGGGGCGCCGATCTCCAGGACCAGCTGGTCCCGGGCTCCGGCGGCGAGGGCGTCCAGCAGGAAGTCACGGTTGACGGCGACGCGGGCCGGGTCGTCGTCGCCGTCCTCGCAGACGCCCACCCCACCGTCTGCGGTCACCTTGAGCACGGTGAGGTCGCAGGTCACACCGTCCTGCCCGAGCGCCTCACCCGTACGGACCGCACCGGTCTCCACCGCCTCCCGGAAAGCCGCGACATCGACAAGGACGCGGCGCCCCGCCGGCACGCGGACGAGGCGACGGTAGTCGGGGAACTCGTGGTCGACGCACCGGCCGGCCGTCTGACGGTCACCCGCCTCCAGGGTCACGCGGTCACCGTCCACGGCCAGCCGGACCGGGGCGTCGCCGGTCAGCAGCGCCCGCATCGCGTCGGCGAGCGGGGCCGGCACGATGGCCTGCACGCGGGGGCCGCCGTAGCCGGTGGTGGCGGCCTGCGCGACGGCCATCCGGTACCGGTCGGTGGCCACGACGCGGAGCACGTCGCCCTCGACGTCGAACAGGACGCCGCCGAGCATCGGCAGTTCCGGATCGGTGCCGGCGGCGAAGCGGACCGCGTCCAGCGCGGCGGCCAGCTCGCGGGCGGAAACGGCGGGCCGGACGGTGGCGGTGGCGCCGGTGCCGGTGGCGGTGGCGGTGGCGGTGGCGGCGGCGCGGGGTGCGGTCATCGGGTCTTTCTCCCTGCGATCGAGGAGCGCTCGGACGGCGGAGAACGCGCTGCGGGCATCGGACAGCCCCCGTTCGAGACGGCGCAGGTGCGCCTCCAGCAGCTTCCGCACCAGGTCGGTGTCCGCACCGGACCAGCCGGCCAGCACCAGCCGGATGTCCGCCAACGGCATGCCGGCCCGCCGCAGCCGGGCCAGCAGGCCGGCCTCTTCGAGCTGTTCGGGGCCGTACCAGCGGTAGCCGCTGACCGGATCCACCCAGGCCGGGACCAGCACGCCCGCCCCGTCGTAGAACCGCAGGGTGCCGACACTCAGCCCGCTGTCCCGGGCCATCTCGCCAATGCTGCGCATCTCGCTCTCCACACCCCGAACTCTGCGCCCTCCACCAGGTCGAGGGTCAACCGTGGCGGCGGCGTTGCGGGGTCGTGAAATCCAGCCATGGATTTTCGGCCGCCGACGGTCATGTGGATGATCTGTCTGCCCGACGGAACGCGCAGGTCACAGCAGGTGTACGGAGTCAGGTGAAAGGTTCGTTCCAGCCACCCGGGGGAGCCGCGGGAGGGGGTTGACCGGCGGCGGGGGCGCTGACAGTCTCCGAGCCATGTCCGCGACCGAACTTCTCGCCACGCGGCTCCACACCCCCGGCCTCTGTCTCTGTACCGAGCCGGGCGAGTGTCCGGGCCGCTGTCCGGCCCCCACGGCCTGACCCCCGCCCGCACGCCCTCCCGGACCCCGCCCCACGGGCCCACCCCGTGACGCGTCCTCCCGGACGGACCGGTCCCGGGGCGCGCTCTCCCGGGCCGGCGTCCACCAGGACCGCCGTCCCAGGACGAACACGTCACCAGACCGGTGCCCGAGGGCTGCCTTCCCGAGGCGGCTCACCGACCCGGCTCCCCTGACCGGGGACGCCCCGCACCGCCGCCCCACCCCGACTCGGCCCCCTGACCGGGGCGCCCGACAGGGGCCGAGGCCGGGGGACGCCCCCAACGGCTGTTCACCGAAACCCCGCCACGCCAGACCGGTACCGCACCGGGATGGTTCCCCGACCCGGGGCCGCCCTCCCGGCAGGACGGCTCCGGCGGGTGCCTCACCGGCACCCAACGGGGCGCCATCGCACTGGAGTTGTCCGACCGGGACGGTCCCCACCCAGGGGCCGCCGTTCCGGCAGGGCAACCCGCGCGGCGCCGCCTGGCGGACACCTCACCGGAACCCACCGGGCCCCGCCCCGGAGTTGTCCGACCCGAACGGCACCCGAACCAGGGCCACTGTTCCGGCGGGGCCGCTCAGGTGTGGGTGCTTCACCGGGACCGTCGGGGGAGAGCTCGCGCCGGGGTTGTCCGGCCGGGATGGTGCCCGAACAGGGGCGGCCGTTCCGGCGGGGCCGCTCAGGTGGGGGTGCTCCGCCGGAACCCGCGGGGACGGTGCTCGTTCAGGGGTGCCGTTCCGGCGTGGGTGACCGCGGCGAGTTCCCCGCCCGCCTGGGCCTTAGGGGTGCGGGGGGCGCCGTGGGCACCACCCCCGGCGCGGTGCGCCTCGCCGCGGAGGTCCCGACGGCTCTCCCGCCAGGGGGCTTCGGCCGGGACGGTCACCCCGCCGGGGTGTCCCACGGGCCTCGCCGGCGGTCCGGCTTCACCGGCGGGGTGCCTCGCCGGTGCGGCTTGGACGGCTCCCCGGCGGCTCGCCCTACCGGGTTCGTCCGCCGGGCGGGGGTCCGTATGCGGGGCCGCTCGCCCGGAGCCTGCCGAGGGGCCGACGGCGGGGCGGCCGGGCTCCCGAGGGGCCTCCGCGCCTTCGGGGGCCGGCGCCCGCAGCCGTACCACCCGCACCGCACCACGCCATGCCACGTCACGCCACGTCACGTCACGTCACATCGTTCCGCCGCTGCGGCGACCAGCCCGCCCGCAGCCAGTCCTCAGCAGGGAGCTCCCATGGCCACCACCCTTCCCGCCCCCACCGTCACCGTCACCAAGATCGGCGGCCGCATCGGCGCCGAGATCGGCGGCGTACGGCTCGGCGGCGACCTGCCCGACGCCGCCGTCGCCGAGATCCGCGCCGCCCTCCTCGCCCACAAGGTCGTCTTCTTCCGCGGCCAGGACCACCTCGACGAGGCCTCCCACGAGGCCTTCGCCGCGCTGCTCGGCGCACCCGTCGCGCACCCCACCGTCCCCTCGGCGGACGGCCGTTACGCCCTCGGCATCGACTCCCACCACGGCGCCCGCGCCAACCAGTGGCACACCGACGTCACCTTCGTCCCCGCCTACCCCGCCTTCTCCATCCTCCGCGCCGTCACCATCCCCCCGTACGGCGGCAACACCCTCTGGGCCAACACCGCCACCGCCTACAGCAACCTCCCCGAACCGCTCCGCACCCTCGCCGACAGCCTGCGCGCCGTGCACTCCAACGAATACGACTACGCCGCCCTCAAGCCCGACGCCCTCCCCGAGGCCCTGGCCCAGTACCGCGAGGTGTTCACCTCCACCAAGTTCCTCACCGAGCACCCGGTGGTCCGCGTCCACCCCGAGACCGGCGAACGCACCCTGCTGCTCGGCAACTTCGTCCAGCGGATCAAGGGCCTCACCGGCCGCGACTCCCGCGTCCTGCAGGACCTCTTCCAGTCGCACATCGAGAGCCCCGAGAACACCGTCCGCTGGCAGTGGCAGGCGGGCGACGTCGCCATCTGGGACAACCGCGCCACCCAGCACTACGGCGTGGACGACTCCGACGACCACGAGCGCACCCTGCGCCGCGTCACCGTCGACGGCGACGTCCCGGTCGGTCCCGACGGCGAGCCCTCCCGCCTGATCAGCCCGGAGACCGTCCCGGACCCCGCCTTCGGCATCCCGTCCGGCGCCTCCACCACCGCCTCCACCACCGCCTGACCCCGCACCACCCGCACCACCCGCACCCTCCGCCCCGCCCGCTCCCCGTACGTCACCCAAGGAGCCCCCCGTGCCCCACCTGCTCGCCATCACCGGCAGCCCCTCCGCCCACTCCCGTACCGCCGTCGTCGCCGACCACGTGCTGCGCCGCCTGTCCCACTCCGGCTTCGGGACCGCGCACCTGTCCGTGCGCGAGCTCCCGGCCGCCGACCTGCTCGCCGCCCGCCGCGGCGAGCCCGAGATCCGCCGGGCGCTCGAAGCCGTGGCCGAGGCGGACGGCCTGGTCATCGCGACCCCGGTCTACAAGGCCTCGTACACCGGCCTGCTCAAGGCCTTCCTCGACCTGCTCCCGCAGGACGGCCTCGCCGGCAAAACGATCCTCCCGCTGGCCACCGGGGGCAGCCTCGCCCACGTCCTGACCATCGACTACGCCCTGCGCCCCGTGCTCGCCGCCCTCGGCGCCCGGCACGTCACCGCCGGCCGGTTCGTCCTCGACTCCTCCGTCGAGCGCGGCTCCGGCCCGGACCGGCTGCGGCCCGAGGCCGAGCTCGACCTCTTCCAGGCGGTCGACGAGTTCGCCGAGGCCCTGCGCGCCGCGCCCGCCACCGCCGCGCTCACCACCGCTCCGTAACACGACACGACACGACAACCCGGCAACCCGACGCCACCACGCAACCGCACCGACAAGGACCTCGTCATGCCCGCAGGATTCACCTCGACCCGCACCTCCCGACGCCAGTTCCTGACCCTGCTCGGCATCTCGGCGGCCGCGGTGAGCTGCGGCACGGCCACCGCCACGGGCGGCGGATCGGGCTCGCAGGTCAAGACCCTGAAGTACCAGGGCTCGGTCGGTGCGGTCACGCTCCCCGAACTCGCCGCCGACCTCGGCTACTTCGAGGACGTCACGCTCGAATGGGTCGGCAACACCATCAGCGGCCCGCAGGACATCCAGTCCGCCGCCACCGGCCAGACCCACTTCGGCAGCGCCTTCAACGGCGCGGTCATCAAGCTCGCCGCCGGCAAGGCGCCGATCAAGGCGGTCATCTCCTCCTACGGCTCGGACCAGTACTCCTACGCCGGCTACTTCGTCCTGGAGGACAGCCCGATCCGCTCCGCCCGGGACCTGATCGGCAAGAAGGTCGGCATGAACACCCTGGGCGCCCACTACCAGGCGCTGCTCGACACGTACCTCAGCCGCAACGGCCTCTCGAAGGCGGACGCGGCCAAGGTCGAGGCCCTGGTGATACCGCCCGTCAACACCGAACAGGCGCTGCGCGCGAAGCAGATCGAGGTCGGGGTGCTCACCGGCATCCTGCGCGACAAGGCCGTCGCCGGCGGCGGCATCCGCCCGCTGTTCAGCGACGTGGAGCTGCTCGGCCCGTTCAGCGCGGGCACCTACATCATGACCGAGCGGTTCATCAAGCAGAACCCGGACACCGTACGGACCTTCGTGACGGGCGTGGCCAAGGCCATCGAGTGGTCCCGCACCACCCCGCGCGAGGAGGCCGTCGCCCGGATGACCGAGATCGTCAAGAAGCGCGGCCGCAACGAGGACACCACCGCCCTGCAGTACTGGCGCTCGTACGGGATCGCCGAGACGGGCGGCCGGATCCCCGACAAGGAGTTCCAGCTGTGGCTCGACTGGCTCGGCGAGCGCGGCGACATCAAGCAGGGGCAGTTCAAGCCGTCCGACCTCTACACCAACGAGTTCAACGCATACGGAAAGGGGTGACGGCCACCATGACGGAGATCGTGTTCGAGGGAGTGCGCAAGACCTTCGGGGACTTCACCGCCCTCGACGGCATCGACCTGGAGATCCGCAGCGGGGAGTTCCTCGTGGTCGTCGGCCCCAGCGGCTGCGGCAAGTCCACGCTCCTCGACCTCCTCGGCGGCCTGGCGGCCCCGACGGCCGGGCGGATCCTGCTCGACGGCAAGCCGGTCACCGGGCCGGGCCTGGACCGGGGCATCGTCTTCCAGCAGTACGCACTGCTGCCGTGGCGCACCGCCCAGGGCAACGTCGAGTTCGGCCTGGAGGCCACCGGTGTGCCGCGCCGCCAACGCGCGGCCCGGGCGAAGGAGTTCCTGGACCTGGTCGGGCTGACCGGCTTCGAGGACCGGCACCCGCACCAGCTCTCCGGAGGCATGCGCCAGCGCGTCGCCATTGCCCGCGCACTGGCGTACGACCCGGACGTGCTGCTGATGGACGAGCCGTTCGCCGCGCTCGACGCGCAGACCCGCGAGTCCCTCCAGGACGAGCTGCGCCGCATCTGGCAGAGCACCGGCAAGACCGTCGTCTTCATCACGCACGGCATCGAGGAGGCGGTCTACCTCGGGCAGCGGGTGGCCGTCATGACCTCCCGGCCCGGCCGGGTCAAGGAGGTCGTCCCGGTCTCCTTCGGCGACCGCGACGGACTGCTGGGGGAGGCCTTGCGGTCCAGCCCGGAGTTCGCCCGCTACCGGCACGAGATCTGGAACCTCCTCCACGACGAGGTGGCCCGCGCCCAGCAACTGGAGAAGGAGGCGGCAGCCGCATGACCACCGGAACCGACACCACGCCCCTGACCACCCCGGCCCCGGCGGGTCCCGCCCCGGCCCCGGGGACCGCCCCGGACGCGGGGACCGCCCGCGGCCCGGCGGACTCCGCCCTGGCCGAGTCCGCCCTCGCCTCCAGCCCGGCCGAGTCCGTCCCGGAGGCGGGGAACGCCGTCGCGGACGGAGCCTCCGAGCCCAAGGCCCCGGCCGCTCCGGCCCGGCGCGGGACCGGTCCCGTCGCCGTCCCGGACCCGGGGCCTGCCCGTGGCCCGGCGGAGTCCGCCGCCGGCACGGCCGAGGCTTCGGCCGGGCGCGGGAGCGGTCCCGTTGCCGTCCCGGGCCCGGGGTCTGCCCGTGGCCTGGCGGAGTCCGCCGCCGGCACGGCCGAGGCTTCGGCCGGGCGCGGGAGCGGTCCTGTCGCCGTCCCGGACCCGGGGCCTGCCCGCGGCCCGGCGCAGTCCGCCGCCGGCACGGTCGAGGCTCAGGCTTCGGCCCGGCGCGGGAGCGGTCCCGTTGCCGTCCCGGAGGCGGGGAACGCCCGTGGCCCGGCGGAGTCCGCTGCCGGCACGGCCGAGGCTCAGGCTTCGGCCCGGCGCGGGAGCGGTCCCGTGGCCGGCCCGGGCCCGGGGCCTGCCCGTGGCCTGGCGGAGTTCGCCGCCGGCACGGCCGAGGCTTCGGCCGGGCGCGGGAGCGGTCCCGTTGCCGTCCCGGGCCCGGGGTCTGCCCGCGGCCCGGCGCAGTCCGCCGCCGGCACGGTCGAGGCTCAGGCTTCGGCCCGGCGCGGGAGCGGTCCCGTTGCCGTCCCGGACCCGGGGACCGCCCGCGGCACGGCCGAGACCGTGCCCGGGGCCGGGCATGCCGAGCCCGCACCCGGCGGGGCCCCGGCCCGCAAGGCCGACATCGACGCCGCCGGCGCGGGGACCGCCGCGCTCGCCGTCGTGCGCGCCCTGAAGGCCGTCGCCGTGCGGAGCGCCGCGATCCTCGCGCTGGTCGCCCTCTGGGAGTTCGCCCCGCGCGCCGGCCTGGTCGACGCCACCTTCCTGCCTCCCATCAGCGAGGTGGCCGTCGCCTGGTGGGAGCTGGCCGGCGACGGCCAGCTCGCCGACCACACCCAGGCCAGCCTGATCCGCTCCTTCGGCGGCTTCGGCATCGCCGTGGCCGTCGCCGTCCCGCTCGGCCTGCTCATTGGCTGGTACCGGCCGCTCGCCGACTTCCTCGGGCCGCTGCTGGAGGTCTTCCGCAACACCGCGGCCCTCGCGCTGCTCCCGGTGTTCGTCCTGCTCCTCGGCATCGGCGAGACCTCGAAGGTGTCGATCGTCGTCTACGCCTGCCTCTGGCCCGTCCTGCTCAACACCATCAGCGCCGTCCGCAACGCCGATCCCACCCTGGTCCGGCTCGCCCGGTCGATGGACCTCTCGACGCCCCGGCTGTTCCAGAAGGTGATCCTCCCGGCCTCCGTACCGGCGGTCTTCACCGGGATCAGGCTCGCCGGCGCCGTCTCCATCCTCGTCCTCGTCGCCGCCGAGATGATCGGCGCCAAGGCCGGCCTCGGCTACCTGATCAACGCCTCGCAGTTCAACTTCGCGATCCCGCAGATGTACGCGGGCATCGTCACCATCTCCGCCATCGGCGTGGCCTTCAACCAGCTGCTCGTCACCATCGAACGCCGCCTCAGCACCTGGCGCGTCCCGGCCTGACGCGTCCCGGCCCGACGCGTCCCGGCCCGGTGCCCGACGCCACCGCCCGCCGCCCAACCGCCGCCCGGTGCCGAAACCGACGGCCCCCGCTTCGCACCACCTGACCCACGAGGAACAGTCATGACCACCACCCCCCGGACCCTCCACCTCAACGCCTTCCTCATGAACGCCGGGCACCACGACGCCGCCTGGCGCCACCCCGACAGCACCCCCGAACGCGTCACCGACCTGCGGTACTTCCAGGAACTGGCCCGCACCGCCGAGCGCGGACGGCTCGACTCCATCTTCTTCGCCGACGGGCTCGCCCTCTGGGGCAAGGCCCGCTACAACGCCCTCGGCGGCTTCGAGCCCCTCACCCTGCTGTCCGCCATCGCGGCCGTCACCGAGCACATCGGGCTGATCGCGACCGTCTCCACCACCTTCAACGAGCCCTTCAACACCGCCCGGAAGTTCGCCTCCCTCGACCACATCAGCGGTGGCCGCGCCGGCTGGAACATCGTCACCTCCGGCACCGTCGACGAGGCCCGCAACTTCAACCGCGACGAGCACCTGGCCCACAACCTCCGCTACGACCGCGCCCGCGAGTTCCTCGACGTCGCCACCAAGCTCTGGGACAGCTGGGAGGACGACGCGATCGTCCTCGACAAGGAAGCCGGCATCTACGCCGACACCGACAAGCTCCACCCCGCCGCCCACCGGGGCGAGTACTTCGGTGTCGCCGGACCGCTCAACGTCCCGCGCTCGCCCCAGGGCCACCCGCTCCTCGTGCAGGCCGGCTCCTCCGAGGACGGCAAGGAGTTCGCCGCCCAGTACGCCGAGGCCGTCTTCACCGCGCAGCAGACCCTCGCCGACGGCCAGACCTTCTACAAGGACCTCAAGTCCCGCCTCGCCAAGTACGGCCGCACCGAGGGCGACCTGCTCGTGCTGCCCGGCATCGCCCCGGTCATCGGCTCCACGGAGGCCGAGGCGAAGGCCCTGGAGCAGCAGCTCACCGACCTCCAGGTGCCGGAGTACGGCCTCGCCCAGCTCTCCGGCATGCTCAACGTGGACCTGACCGGCCTGCCCCTCGACGGCCCGCTGCCCGACCTGCCCGAGGAGCGGGACGTCAACGGCAACAAGAGCCGCTTCACCCTCGTCGCCGAGCTCGCCCGCCGTGACGGCCTCACCCTGCGCGAGCTGATCGCCCGCCTCGGCGCCGGCCGCGGCCACCGCACCTTCGCGGGCACCCCCGAGCAGATCGCCGACCAGCTGGAGGAGTGGTTCACGCAGGGCGCCGCCGACGGCTTCAACATCATGGCGCCCGTCCTGCCCACGGGCCTGACCGACTTCGTCGACCACGTCGTGCCGATCCTGCAGCGGCGCGGCCTCTTCCGCACCGAGTACACCGGCCGCACCCTCCGCGAGAACTACGGCCTGGCCCGGCCGGCCAACCGCCACACCAGGGGGAGCGCATGACCGATCACGTGACCGACGTCCTCGTCGTCGGCGGCGGACCGGCCGCGACCTGGGCCGCCCTCAAGGCGGCCCGGGCCGGGGCCCGGGTCGTCCTCGCGGACAAGGGCTACTGCGGGACGAGCGGCGCCACGGCCGCCGGCGGCACCGGCGTCTGGTACGTGCCGCCCGAGCCGGCCGCCCGCGAGGCGGCCATGGCCTCCCGCGAGGGCCTCGGGGGCTACCTGGCCGACCGGCGCTGGATGGCCCGCGTACTCGACGAGACGTACGACCGGATGAACGAGCTGGCCACCGAGGGCCGCTACCCCTTCCCCACCGGGCCCGACGGCCGGCCGCTCCGCAACGGCCTCCAAGGACCCGAGTACATGCGGCGGATGCGCATCCGGATCCGCCGCGCGGGGGTCGAGATCCTCGACCACAGCCCGGTCACCGAACTGCTCACCGACGCGGACGGCGCCGTCGCGGGCGCCGCCGGGTACCGCCGCCAGGCCCGGGAGCACTACCGGGTCCGGGCCGGCGCCGTGGTCCTCGCCACCGGCGGCTGCGCCTTCCTCAGCGGGGCGCTCGGCACCAACACGAACACCGGCGACGGCGCGCTCTTCGCCGCCGAGGCCGGGGCGGAGCTCTCCGGCATGGAGTTCTCCAACGCCTACGGCATCGCCCCCGAGGGCACCTCGGTCACCAAGACCGCCTTCTACTCCTTCGCCACCTTCTACCAGGAGGACGGCAGCGTGCTGGAGGGCGCGGCCAGCCAGGGCGGCCGCTCGGCGATCGCCCGCGAACTCCTCACGGGCGCCCGCGTGTACGCGCGCCTCGACCGCGCCGACGAGAAGGCACGGGCCGCCATGCGCCTGGCCCAGCCCAACTTCTTCCTCACCTTCGACCGCCTCGGCATCGATCCCTTCACCGATCGGTTCGCCGTGACCCTGCTCGCCGAGGGCACGGTCCGCGGCACCGGCGGCATCCGGATCACCGGCGACGACTGCGCCACCGGCGTCCCCGGCCTGTACGCCGCCGGGGACGCGGCCACCCGCGAGGAGATCTGCGGCGGCTTCACCGGAGGCGGCAGCCACAACGCCGCCTGGGCCGTCTCCTCCGGCAGCTGGGCCGGCCGGGGCGCCGCCGCGCACGCCCTGTCCCTCGGAACGGGACGGGCCGCCGACCGGCCGGTCACCGGCGCCGGCGGAGCGGGGCTGCGCCCGACGGGACACCGGGCCGAGCCGGGCGGGCACCGCGCGGCCGTGGAACTCGTACAGGCGCAGGTGCTCCCGTACGACAAGAACTACCTGCGCCGCGGTGACGTCCTGGCCGCCTCGCTGCGCACCCTCGACGCGGCCTGGTCGCAGCTGCGGGCCACGCTCCACGGCGAGGGCGCGGAACTGGTCCGGGCCCGGCAGGCAGCCGCGATGACGGCGCACGCGCGGTGGATGTACGCGGCCGCGCTCGCCCGGCCCGAGACCCGGGGGATGGCCAAACGGCTGGACCATCCGCGGCAGGACCCGGCACTGCACCACCGGATCCTGGTGGGCGGCCTGGACCGGGTGTGGACCCGGCCCGCGGCCCCGGCGGGCACGGGGGTGGCGGCGTGATCGAACTGGTCTCGCGCGAACGGTGCATCACCTGTGACAAGTGCATCGAGGTATGCCCGACGGACGTCTTCGAGCGAGGGCCCGAGGGGATCCCGCTGCTCGCCCGGCAGGAGGACTGCCAGACCTGCTTCCTGTGCGAGGCCAACTGCCCGGTGGACGCGCTGTTCGTCTCGCCGCTGACCCGCCCGGCGGGGGACGACCCGGCCGTACGGGACGAGGCGGCCCTGGCCGACCGCGGTCTGCTCGGCAGCTACCGGCGCGAGATCGGCTGGGGCGAGGGCCGCACGCCCGGGTCGCTCAGGGCGATCGGGCCACCGCTGGGAGGGGACCTGCGGCCGATCACGTCCTGAGGTCCGGGGGAAGGGGAGGGCAGGGGGCCGGGCGGACCGACCCCGACGGTCGGGGCGGTCCCTGCGGGACCGCCCCCGCCCGTGCCGGTCCTCGCCTCAGACCGTCAGGACGATCTTGCCGCGCGTGCGGCCCGAGGCGCTCAGCTCCCAGGCCCTGGCCGCCTCGGCCAGCGGCAGCGCGTGCGCCACGTTGACGGTGAGGCCGCCCGCGTCGGCCAGCTCCGCGAGGAACGTCAGGTCGGCCGTGTCGGCACGCACCCACAACTGGTGGGCGCCCTTGGCGGCGGCCTGGCGGTCGGTGATGGAGACGACCCGGCCGCGCTCCTTGACCAGGGACTGCAGGGTCTCCACGACGTCGTCCCCGTAGAAGTCCAGGGCCGCGTCGACGCCTTCGGGCGCCAGCTCGCGGATCCGGTCCGCCAGGCCCTCCCCGTACAGCACCGGTTCGGCGCCGAGCCCGCGCAGGTAGTCGTGGTTGTGCGCGCCGGCCGTGCCGATGACCCTCAGGCCGAGCGCGACGGCGATCTGCACGCCGAAGGAGCCCGTGCCGCCCGCCGCGGAGTGGATGACCACGGTCTCGCCGGCCTTGACGCCCACCCGGGTGAGCGACTGGTAGGCCGTGAGGCCGGCCAGCGGGACGCCCGCGGCCTGCTCGAAGCTCAGCGTGCGGGGCTTGCGGGCGAGGGTGCGGACGGGGGCGCTGACCAGTTCGGCGTAGGTGCCGAGCTCCACCCACTCCTTGCGGACGTAGCCGTACACCTCGTCGCCCACGGCGTAGTCGAAGGTGTCCGGGCCGACCGCCTCGACGACTCCGGCGACGTCCCAACCGGGTATGACGGGGTGGCGGACCTCGAGGATCGGGTCGAGGTATCCGGCGGCGAGCTTCCAGTCCACCGGATTGACCCCGGCGGCCTTGACGCGGACGAGCACCTCGCCCGGTCCGACCTTCGGCTCCGGTGCGTCAACGAGCTCGAGGCGTTCGGCAGTTCCGTATGCGCTGTACGTGATGGCCTTCATGATCGTTGCGAACAGGGCCCCGCCGGACCCTATTCCCTCACGCGGGCAGGGTGTTGCGGTGCGAGCTCCGGCGGGCGGCCGCGAAGAGCGCCTGGATCTGCGTACCGGACTGCTCGACGCCGTCGAGGGGGGAGGGGAAGGGCAGCGTCACGTCCCGGTGGCCGCGCCTGTCCTCCAGCCGCAGGGTGATCCCGTACCGGTCCATGGCGACCGGGAGTGCGCGCACGACGGCGGAGGCGGGCTGCGGCCGGACCAGGCGCAGCAGCAGGGTGACGAGGTCGTGGTGGTCGTCGAGGAGGTGCGTGAGCATGCCCGCCTCGTACGGGGCGAGCGGGTCGGGGCGGGCCGCCTCCAGCTCCTCGAGGCCGACGTACGCGAGTCCGTGCCCGGTTTCCAGGACGGCCTGGCCGAACTCCACGCAGGTGGACTCGGCGGACTCGTCCGAGTACGGGGTGAGCAGGCGGCCCAGCACGGTGACGCGGGCGCGCACCCGGTCGCGTACGGGGGTGGGGGCCACGTCGGTGAACTCCAGCCGGATCGTGGGCCGGTACTCGTCGTCGCCGCCCGGTTCGGCGGGGTGCAGGTGCAGCCTCCCCATCGGGTCGCCTCCGTCGAGATGGCGGACCTCGGTGCGCCGTTCGTCGGTGATCAGCGTCATGGAGTGGGCGGCGGCCAGGATCGAGCGGATCCGCTCGGCGTCGGTGGGCCGGGCGGCCGGGGTGGCGGGGGCACCGGACATGCGCATGCGGATCTCTCCATCGTCCAAGTCGACTTAGGTTTGCCTAACCTAACTCATTGGGCGTCCCCAGGGTAGCGGGCGTGGTTCGTGTCGCTGTTGGGCTGAACGGGTGAAACGCGAGAGGATGGGGGGATGCACAAGAAGCGCGCGGCCGAGGCGGCCCGGTGAGCAGGTACGACGTCACCGACGAACAGTGGGAGGGGCTCGCGCAGGTGGTCCCCCTGCGCAGTCGCAACGAATGGCCCTCCCGGGTGGACCACCGCACGATTCCCAAGGCGCCCGGAGCGTCGGTGGCGGAGCAGCGGCGCTTCGTGGTGATCAGAGTTCAGATCTTCGCGGACGCGCGGGAGGTGGCGGAGTACCTCATCGCGCAGATCCCGGTGCTGCTCGACCTCACCGGCGCGGACAGCGAAGTGGCCAAGCGCATCCTGGACTTCAGCAGCGGCGTGGTCTTCGGTCTGGGCAGCGGGATGCACCGGGTGGACCGGAACGTCTTCCTGCTGGCGCCGGTGGGGACCGAGGTCGAGGGGATCGCGGCCGCGGCCGTCCCCCGATCGTAGGAAGGTCCGCGCGAGGGAACGGTTCGCCGGGACCATGGGGGGTCCGGCGGCCCGTACCGTCCCGCGCATGGACGCCATCCTGGAAGCGGCGGTGGGCCCCGCCCCCGCCGCAATCGCCCCCGACGCCGAACCCGACGCCGCGTTAGCCGAGGGCGCTCCGGCCCACGGCGCGTCGCCCGACGGAGTGTCGGCCGACGCAGTCCCGGCCGACGGAGTGTCGGCCGGCACCCCCACCGTTCCGGCACAGGCCGGGCCGGCTCCCGCCGCCCGTGCTGCCCGTGCCGCCCGCGCCGCCCGTGCGCGGGCCGGTGCCGCCCCGCCGGCGGCCGAGGGTCGGGACCGGTCCGCCGCTCTCGCGGCACCGGCCGCCTCCGCGGGCGGGGGCCCCGCCTCCTGCGCGTCGGCCGGGCCGGCCTGGCCGGCCGACGGCCCGGCCGTGGCGCCGCAGGCCGGGCCCGCCGGCTCCGGACCCCCCGCCGGGCCCGCGCAGCGCCATCCGCGGCCCGTGGTCACCGAACTGCGGCTCTCCGCCTTCGGGCCGCACCGGTCGGCGGCCTTCCCGCTCGGCCCCGTCACCCTCTTCGCCGGACCGAGCGGCACCGGCAAGTCCCAGGCCCTGGCCGCCTACGAGGCCCTGGCGGGGCTCGGTTCCGGCGTCACCCTGGAGGAGGCCTTCCCGGACCCACGCTCCCGCATCCCCGACCTGGCCGTACCCGACGCCCAGCGGCGGCGCGGATTCCGCCTCGGCTGCACGGTCGACGGACCGGCCGGCCCGGTCCGGCTCGACCTCGCCGTCCAGGCCGAGCCCTCGCTGCGGATCGTCGGCGAACGGCTCTCCCAGGACGGGCAGATCCTCCTCGCCACCGCCCTGCGCGACCCCGGCCGGCGCTCCGTCCAGGCCGCCTGGCTGACCGGCGGCGCCATCGGCGTCACCCGGGCCCCGCTGCCCGACGACCGGCTCGGCACGGCGCTGCTCCCGCTGCGCGTCGCAGGTTCCACGGCCGGCCAGCGACAGGTCCTGGCCGCCGCCGAGCAGGTCGTGGTCGCCCTGCGCTCGGTCTTCCCCTGTGACCCCCGCCCGGACCGGATGCGCGCCGCCGTCCCGCCCGGCGAGGGCCGGCTGCTCGGCGACTGCGCCAACCTGGCCGACGTACTGCGCCGGACCCGTCACGAATGCGGCACGCGCCACGCGCTGCTGGCCGGGGCGGCCCGCACCGGCTGCGCCGGGCCCGTCGCCGGCCTCGACGTACGGGCCCCCGCGGTCGGCGGAGCCGTCACGGCCGTACTGGACCGCGGCCCCACCCGGCCCGCCACGGAACTGGCCCGCCTCGGCGCGGGCGAACTGCGCTTCCTCGCCCTGGCACTGGTCCTGCTGACCGGCCCGGGAGTGCTGGCCATGGATCCGGCCGCCGAACTGCTCTCCGCGCAACAGGCCCTGACCGTGCTGGCCGACGGCTTCGACCGCGGCCTGGACCGGCGCCAGAGCGCCGAGCTGCTGCGCCTGGCCCTGCTGTCCGGGGCGCGCGGCCACATCCGGCTGGTGGCGGCGGTGGGGGAGGACACCGCGGCGGCCGCCCGCCGCCTCCCGGGCGTCGCGATGGTAGACCTGACGGCATGAACGAGAACCAGGAGCCGCGGCCCGGCGAACGGCCCGACGAACGGCCCGACGAACGGCTGGACCGACTGCAGCGCCGGCTGGCGGAGTTCGCGGCCGCACGCGGCTGGGAGCCGTACCACACGCCCAAGAACCTGGCCGTGGCGCTGAGCGTGGAGGCGGCCGAACTGGTCGAGATCTTCCAGTGGCTGACACCGGAACAGTCGGCGAAGGTCATGGAGAAGCCGGAAACCGCCCACCGCGTGGCCGATGAGGTGGCCGATGTGCTCGCGTATCTGCTGCAGTTCTGTGAGGTTCTCGGGGTGGATGTGCTGGATGCGCTCGCCGCGAAGATCGAGAGGAACGAACTCCGCTTCCCCGTGACCGGTACACCGACATCGAATCGTCACTCTTCGGAGTGATGGACTCATCCACAATCACGTTTCTGTCCACATTTTCCGAATACCCCTGGCTTTACTGGCTTGTTGCCCTCACTCTGGGTAGTGGTGAGGACGGCGGGATGTCGTGCGGACGGGGGACGGCATATGGATGCGGTACGGCTCATCGCGGCCGGCCGGCACGCGCTGGCACAGAGTGGGGCTGCGTGGGACATCGTGGGCGAGGCCTGGCAGGCCCAGGCGCTCGCGCAGGGGATAGGGAGCTGTCTGGCGGTCACCGGGCCGCCGGAGCTGAGATCGGAGGCACGGGGACTGGGGGAAGCGGGAGGCAGAGGGTGCGGGGTGCTCGACAGAGCCGCCCTGCGCGGCGAGGGCAGTGCGCCCGAGTATCCGCCGCGGGCGGCGCAGCTGAGCGGGGTCTCGGATGTCCGTCAGGCGCTGCTCGGGCTTCAGGCGCTGCTGGGCGAAGTGGGGATAGCCCTGGTCGGGGTGGCCTGCGGAACGGACGACGAGACCCTGTACTGGCAGTGCATAGAGTCGATCGACGCGGCTGACGAGTCGAGCGACCGGGTGCGGGCGATCCTGCGCCGCATGGTGGTCCGCGAGCGGGGATCCGCCTCGGGCGTGGCCTGAGCGGACGCTTCGGCGGCGCGGGTGAGGCGAGTGGGGTCCCGCCCTGCGCGGCGGGACCCGCACGGTCAGGACGACCGGTAGGACGGGCGCTCGCCCTCGGCGGTGCGGTCCGTGGAGGACTGGAGATCGGCGTCGAGCCGGGAGAGATCGGCGTTCAGCGCCGCCATCAGCTCCTCCATCTGCTGGAGCAGACCCTTCGGCGCGCCGCCGCCCTGGGCGGGTACCGCGGACTCCTGGTGTGCGTTCTCCTGTGCTGCCTGTCCGGCCGGTCCGTTCGGTCCGGTCTGTCGGGGGGTCTCCGGCACGGCCTCGTGGGACATGGCGGCCTCCTCGGCCCTGGCCCTTCCAAGGCGGAAGGGGGCGGTGGACGCACCGGCGCAAGTCCGCCGGCGCGCGGGCCGGGCGGTCCGGCTCCGTCCGAGGAAACGATCCCCATCCGGGCTGGTCACTGGCGGCGTCCCGGGTGGACCGTCCGGTTGACGCAGATTCACCCTGCGGGGGCGGGAAGGGCAGGATGGGTACATGGATCTGCGCATTTTCACCGAGCCGCAGCAGGGTGCGAGCTACGACACCCTCCTGACCGTCGCCAAGGCCACCGAGGATCTGGGCTTCGACGCCTTCTTCCGCTCCGACCACTACCTGAAGATGGGATCCGCCGACGGCCTGCCCGGCCCTACCGACGCCTGGATCACCCTCGCCGGCCTGGCCCGCGAAACCAAGCGGATCCGCCTGGGCACGCTGATGACGGCCGGCACCTTCCGGCTGCCCGGCGTCCTCGCCATCCAGGTGGCGCAGGTGGACCAGATGTCCGGCGGCCGCGTGGAACTGGGCCTGGGCGCGGGCTGGTTCGAGGAGGAGCACAAGGCCTACGGCATCCCCTTCCCCGCGGACCGGATGTCCCGGCTGGAGGAACAGCTGGCCATCGTCACCGGCATGTGGGCCACCGAGACCGGGACCACCTTCGACTTCGCGGGCCGCCACTACCAGGTGGAGAACTCGCCCGCGCTCCCCAAGCCCGCCCAGGCCAAGGTCCCCGTCCTCATCGGCGGCCACGGCGCCAAGCGCACCCCCCGGCTCGCCGCGCGCTACGCGTCCGAGTTCAACATGCCGTTCGCGTCGGTCGCCGACAGCGAGCGGCAGTTCGGCCGCGTCCGGGAGGCCGCCGAGGAGGCCGGCCGCAAGCCCGAGGACCTGGTCTACTCCAACGCCCTCGTCGTCTGCGTCGGCAAGGACGACGCGGAGGTGGCCCGCCGGGCCGCGGCCATCGGCCGGGACGTGGACGAGCTCAAGGCCAACGGCCTGGCCGGCTCCCCGGCCGAGGTCGTCGAGAAGATCGGCGCCTACGGGGCCGCCGGCGCCTCCCGCGTCTACCTCCAGCTGCTCGACCTCGACGACCTGGACCACCTGGAGCTGATCTCCGCCCAGGTGCTCTCCCAGCTCGGCCGGTAGGAGCCACCCCGTGCCCCGCGCGTCCGGCCCGCTCGCCGAAGCCCTCCGTCACAGGACCGTGCTCCTGGACGGCGGTCTGAGCAACCAGCTCGCCGACCAGGGCTGCGACCTCTCCGGCGGCCTCTGGACGGGCCGGGTGCTCGCCGAGCGGCCGGACCAGGTGGAGGCCGCCCACACGGCGTACGCGCGGGCCGGCGCCGAGGTGCTGATCACCGCCGGCTACCAGGTCGGCTACGAGGCCTTCGCCGCCCACGGGTACGACCGCGCCGCGACCACCGCCCTGCTGCACCGCAGCGTCGCCCTCGCCGCCCGCGCGGCCGAGACCGCCGACCACGAGGTGTGGGTGGCCGCCTCGGTGGGCCCGTACGGGGCGGTGCGCGCGGACGGCTCCGAGTACCGCGGCCGGTACGGCCTGAGCGTGCGCGAACTCACCGCCTTCCACCGCCCCCGCATCGAGGCCCTGCTCGACGCCGGCCCCGACGTCCTCGCCGTGGAGACCCTCCCGGACCCGGACGAGGCCGAGGCCGTGCTCACCGTCCTCGCGGAGACAGGCGCCGCCGCCTGGCTCGCCTACACCGTGGCCGACGGCCGCACCCGCTCCGGCGCGCCGCTCCGCGAGGCCTTCGCCCTCGCCGCGGCCGCCCCGGAGATCATCGCGATCGGCGTCAACTGCTGCGACCCGGCCGAGGTCCTGCCCGCCCTCGAAGCGGCCGCCGCCACCACCCGCAAGCCGCTCCTGGCCTACCCCAACGACGGCTCCGTCTGGGACGCCGCCACCCGCACCTGGCACACCCCCGAGACCCCGGCCCCCTGGCCCACCGGCGCCTGGCAGCGCGCCGGCGCCCGGCTCGTCGGCGGCTGCTGCCGCATCGGCCCCGCCGGGATCGCCGCCCTGGCCACCGCCGTCCACCCCCGGAAAACGAGAGGCGCTCAGGGACGGTGACCAGCAACAATCCGGACCGACATGGGCTTCCTGCCGCGCCCGGGTTGAGCTGCAGCAGGCCAGGGAGGATCCCGCCCTCGTGCCGCCCGGCACCGCGTAGGCGCTCGAGTTCCAGCGCGGCGGGAACTTCGCCGCCGGCCTGCCCGGCCGCGTCCTCCTCACCCCCCATGCCGCCGGCTCGCCCGGGCAGCCGACCGCTACACCGGCACCCGACGCGAAGGCCCCCACCGCGCCCGCGCCTTGCTCCACCTCACCACCGTGCGCGTGAACGGCCGCCACCGCGAACAGCACCGCACCACGGCGGGCTGGTCTGCTTGCCGGGAATCGGATCGCCATCCACGGGGTTGGTGGCGGATGAGCCGATATCGGAGGGGTCATGCGAGCGATTCAGGTGTACGAAGTGGGCGGTCCCGAGGTGCTGCAGGAGGCCGAGGTGGACCCGCCGCGGCCGGGTCCGGGCGAGGCGGTCGTGGAGGTCGCCGCATCCGGGGTCAACTTCCTCGACGTCTACCACCGCGAGGGCCGGTACAGCCTCCCGCTGCCCTTCACCCCGGGCGCCGAGGGCGCCGGCACGGTCGTCGAGGTGGGACCCGGCGTCGTTGACGTCGCAGTCGGGGACCGGGTCGGTTGGGTGGAGACTCCCGGCACGTATGCCGAGCGGGCCGTCGTGGACTCCTCCCGGCTGGTGCCGCTGCCCGAGGACATCGGCTTCGAGACAGCCGCCGCCGTGCTCCTCCAAGGCATGACCGCGCACTATCTCGTCAAGGACGCCTACCCGGTTCAGGGGGGCGACACGGTGCTCGTACACGCGGCTGCTGGTGGCATGGGGCTGCTTTTGACCCAGCTCATCACCCATCTCGGCGGCAGGGTGATCGGCACGACGTCGACCACGGCGAAGGCCGAGCTGGCGAAGCGTGCCGGGGCCGCCGAGGTGATCCTCTCCTCCGCGGTCGACGATCTCGCAGCCGAGGTGAGGCGGCTCAACGGCGGTCAGGGACTGCCGGTTGTCTTCGACGGCGTCGGCGCGCACACCTTCGATGCGAGCCTCGCCAGCCTGCGAACCCGCGGCCATCTCGTGCTCTTCGGCGCGGCAAGTGGTGCCGTGCCGCCGTTTGACCCGATTCGGCTCGCCCACGGCGGTTCGCTGACCCTGATCCGGCCCAGCCTCGGGGACTTCATCGCCGATCGGTCCGAACTGCTGCGACGGGCCGCCGATGTGTTCGAGTGGGTGCGCTCCAAGGCGCTTGAGGTCACCGTAACGGGCCGCTACGCCTTGTCCGAGGCCGCCCAGGCCCACAGCGATCTGGAGGCTCGACGTACCACCGGCAAGCTGCTCCTCGTACCCGATGCGGCCGCTATGGGACGCCGCGAGGAGACGCAGCACTGATCGCGTGTGACGAGGTCGGGGATCTCCGGTAAGTGGAGACTTCATCCGGCGGCAGGTGAAAGAGTTCCGACATGGACGGAGGCGTGTTCCAGATCCTCTATGTCAGCCAGGCATAATCAAGGGTCCATGAAGAGGTACGCAGCCGACTTCATGTACAAGTATTGCGTTCTCGACGGTGACGAGTACTGGCTCGAAGTAGCTAAGCCACAACAATTTGGAGCTGCCGTGGAGCTTATGAGGTGGATATCTCATGGGCTCCACGTTCTTCAATTCCAGGCAAGCCGGCCGTTCTGCACAGAACCTGTAGCGCCCTCCGCGTTGGAGGAAATCCGCGCCATTTCATCGGCAGTGGCACCGAAAAGCGAACTCAGCGAATCGTAGAGATCGAATCGCGGCGCATCTGCATCTTCAAATGACCCGATTCGCCCCGTGCGTACATCGACGAAGTACCCGTACAGGGCGTCACTGTCCGATGCGATCGGAACCCAATTTTCCTGCCAGAATGGAGCGTCATCCGGATCGGACGGATCGTCACGCTCGATCTCCATCTTCAATAGATAAATTCGTTCCATTCTCGAAAGACTCAGCAAGTCGCCCAAGCCTGACAAAACTCCCTCCATCACGTCTCCGCGGCCGACATCCTTCCCTGACACCAGAAGCCAGGCTCGCAACTCGTCGGGAAAAGTTACACCCATCCGCCGCTGCGCTGCATCGATCGCTGCTGGCTCGGCCGGATCGAATAGAGCTGATGCGGCCACCGGGGCATTCACATTCAGCCAGTTGACCACACGCTGCCACGCCTGCGCTACGCTTTCGTTAGCCATTCGCTCCCCTATCTGATCACCTAAGGGCTGTCCCGTAACTACTGATCGGGCCGGGCGCCTCGCACGTGTGCGATCACATCTGGTTCGCCCAGGCCGGCACGGTTGATCCGGCCTCGGCCTCGGATCACGCCGTCAGCGGCCAGTCTCTTCCTCAGTGCGTCGGGTGCCAGGGGTGTCTCGAAGCCCTCGCTGAGGCCTCGCCCCGTGTCTGCGTACTCGTAGCGGACCGCGTACATCCTTCCCTCGTGATGCCATTCGCAGCGAACCAGCGGTCGCGCGAGGACTGCTTCGAACCACTCTGCCGCTCTGTTCGCCAGCTCCGTGGGGCTGCCTGCGGCTTCGAGGGTGAACTCGCTCGCGGTCTGCTGGAGAGTGAAGTCCTGGTTGTGGAGTTCGCCGCCACGGATGACGGAGCCGTCGAAGTGGGCGCCCACGGTCAGAACTCCCCGATTGCGTTGCGGGTCACCGATGTCCAGATAGACGATCAGCTGGCTGTCGGAGGTATGTGCCGAGGGCAGAACGACAGTGTCGAGGGGGTCCATCAGCCAGGATCCCGCGCGTTCGGCCAGAACGTCCACGAACGTGCGCTGCGCGCCGTCCAGCTCGTTCTCGTCATACTCGAACCAGGGGATCTCATCCATGAGCGCACTCTACGGGCGGCACAGAGGCTGTCCAGGGGCTGCCGGTCGCAGGTGAGATGATCTTGGTGTGGCTGGTGTGATCACGGCGTCGGAGACCTCCTGGATAGCCCCGTTCACCGGGCTGAGCCCGCGAGCCTTCGGGAAGCTGGTGAACGTGCTGCGGCGCGAGGGTGCGGCCTCGATCCGTAAGGGCCGACCTTGGAGCCTTCCGTTGGAGGACCGGGCGCTGCTGGTCGCGGCGTACTGGCGCACCAACTTGACGATGCGACAGCTCGCCCCGCTCTTCGGGGTCTCGAAGTCGGCCGCGGACCGCATCATCGACCACCTCGGGCCGATGCTTGCGCTCCAGCCCCGCAAGCGATTCGCCCAGGACACCGTGTTCATCGTGGACGGCACGCTCGTGCCCACCCGCGATCACACCGTCGCCGCGCAGTCGAAGAACTACAGGTACTCCACCAATCACCAGGTCGTCGTTGACGCCGACACCCGCCTGGTCGTCGTGGTAGGCCAGCCCCTGCCCGGGAACCGCAGCGACTGCAGGGCGTGGGAGAGTCCGGTGCCAAAGCCGCTGTCGGCAGGACTATGACGATCGCCGACGGCGGTTATCCCGGCACCAGGCTCGTCATGCCCCATCGACGCCGCAAGGGCGAAGACCTGCCCGACTGGAAAGAGGCGGACAACAAGTCCCACAAGCAGGTCCGCGCCCGCGTCGAGCACGTCTTCGCCCGCATGAAGACCTGGAAGATTCTCCGCGACTGCCGTCTCAGAGGCGACGGAGTGCACCACGCGATGCTCGGCATCGCCCGCATGCACAACCTCGCCCTCGCCGGATAGACGAGCGGCCCGCGCCACGGCCACCACGCCCGAGCCGACTCGGAGATCATTTACGGGACAACCCTTAGACTCAGAGGTTGAGCCTATATTCCTGCCCGTCGCCCCGCAGTGGCGGTACCTCCAGTGCAAACGCTTGTCTCTTCGGCGGAGCAAAACAACCGGCTCGACAGAACGTGGTCGCGGACGATCAGGACCGGCCTCTCGACCCGGCCCTTGCCCCGCGGACGTAGGCGGCCAGCGCCTCGATGCCGAAGTCGTGGCAGCCGGCCAAGCCGACCGCTACCACATGCAGGGACCGCCTCACCAGGGGCAACGTAGCGGCGGACGACGGTTGGTCCGATCGTAGATGATCGTCATCGACGCCCCACCGGAGCGCTATGGAGGTACGAAGTCGGCATGGCCGGTCCGCCACGCCCCGGCCGCCGGTCGCTGAGCACGCACCACTCACCCGCGGTCGTACGGGGGGCCAGCCGAGGTACGCGCCAAGCGGGTACCGCCTTGCCCAAGGTCGTCAGGGCGACGTGGGCATGTCCGGGTTTTCGCTCTTTGGGCGGCGAACCGGCTGGGTTCGCGCAGTCGTTGAAGTTCTTCGGCTTCCGAAGAACTGCCGAGGAACACGGAACGGACCGGGGCGCCCCGTACGTTGACCTGGTCGGGCGCGCCGTGCGCACCGCCGCGCACCGAAGGGATGGGGGGACGCGTGCCGCAACAGAGCCGCTCCGCGCGCCTGGCCGCGTCCGCGCTGACCCTCGTCGTCACCGTCCTCGCGCTGTTCGTCCCGGTGGCCGGGTCGCACGGGGTGCCCCTGCCCGCCGACAGGCCGCTCGCCCACCACACGGTGGCGGGGCACGCCGAACAAGGGGCAGGACCGGACGACCTCCCGGCGCGGCAGGTCGCGCTCACGCACCGACCTGACGCCCACATCCCGGGCCCGCCGCCTGCGGGCCCAGCGCGTACGGCCGTTGACACGGCCCCGCACCGCGCCCTGGGCGGGCCCGACACGGGCCCCGCCACCGCACTCGCGCCGCCGCGCAGGCCGGCCGAGACCGCCGCCCCGCGCGGCCCGCCCCACCGATGAGCACGCAGACCGTCATCGACGCCTGACCCCTTCTGACCCGGCGCACACCGCGCGGGGCCGGTCACGCGTCCCTCCGTCCTGCCCTCATCGTGGAGTACGCATGTCTCGCGCACCCTTGTCCCGCCCACCCTTGTGGAGGGCGATCATCGCGCTGGCAGCCGTCGCGCTGTCCCTCTACATCGCCCTCACCCACTCCGCCCGCCTCGGCCTCGATCTGCGCGGCGGCACCCAGATAGTCCTGGAGACCCGGGACTCACCCACCGTCAAGGCCGACGCCGCGTCCACCGACCGCGCTCTGGAGGTCCTCAGGCAGCGCGTCGACGCCCTCGGCGTCTCCGAACCCGGCATCGCCCGCTCCGGCGAGAAACGGATCATCGTCGAACTGCCCGGAGTGCAGGACCCGCGCAAGGCCGCCGAGGTCATCGGCCGCACCGCACAGCTCACGGTCCACCCGGTGACGGGGGCGACGGCCGACATGGGCTCCGCGCAGCCCGAGGCCGACGGATCGCGCACCCTGCCCGACCCGGACCAGCCGGGTAACCACCTGAAGCTGGGCCCCACCGCCCTCACCGGCGAGGGGGTCGAGGACGCCGAGGCGGTCCTGGACCAGCAGTCGCTCAGCGGCTGGACGATCTCCCTCGACTTCCGCAAGGGAGCGGGCGACACCTGGGCGAAGATCACCTCGGACGCGGCCTGCGCGCCTGCGGGGGCTCCGGAACGCCGCGTCGCCATCACCCTCGACAACAAGATCATCTCGGCGCCCGGCGTCACGGCGGACGTGGTGTGCGGGACCGGTATCACCGGCGGCTCCACGCGGATCAGCGGCGGCTTCGGCCGAGCCGAGGCGCGCGAGCTGGCGGCGCTCGTGAAGGGCGGCGCGCTGCCGGTGCCCCTCGACGTCGTGGAGCACCGGACGGTCGGCCCGACGCTCGGTGCCGACGCAATCGAGGCGAGCACCAAGGCCGCGCTCATCGGCATCGCCCTGACCGCGCTGTTCATCACCGTCGTCTACCGGCTCCTGGGCGCGCTCGCCGCCTTCGCCCTCGCGCTGTACGGCCTCATCTCGTACGCCGCTCTGGTGGCGCTCGGCGCGACGCTCACGCTGCCGGGGCTCGCCGGGTTCGCCCTGGCGATCGGCATGGCGGTGGACGCGAACGTCCTGGTCTTCGAACGGGCCAGGGAGGAGTACCTGGGCGTCCGTTCCAAGGACTTGGCGAAGCCGGTGAAGACCGGCTTCGCGAAGGCGTGGAGCGCGGTGGTCGACTCGAACGTGACGACGCTGCTCGCCGCGGGATTGCTGTTCTTCTTCGCCACGGGCCCGGTCAAGGGCTTCGGGGTCACCCTGTGCATCGGCGTCCTGGCATCGATGCTCACGGCGCTCGTGATCACCCGCGTGCTCGCGGACTTCGCCGTCGCACGTAGCTTCGTACGCGAGCGCCCCGGTCTGACGGGCATCGCCTCGACGGGCCGAGTCCGCACATGGCTGTCCCGCCGCAACCCGAACCTGGTCCGCCACCGTCGCCGCCGGCTCGGCGCGAGCGCACTCCTGGTGGCGGTGGCCGCCGCGGGAATCCTCATCCGCGGCCTGGACTTCGGCGTGGAGTTCACCGGCGGCCGCCTCGTCGAATACAGCACCAGCAGGTCCGTCGACGCGGACACGGCCCGGAACGCCGTGTCCGACGCGGGGTTCCCGCGCGCGGTGGTGCAGGAGTCCGGCGACGGCGACATCACCGTACGCACGGAGAAGCTCACCGACGACGAACAGCAGCGCGTCAAGGAGGCCTTGGAGGAGCCCGGCGGAACGGTCACGGTGGAGCGTGACGAACAGATCGGTCCGAGCCTCGGCGGCGAACTGCGCCACAAGGCGCTCCTGGCCCTGGGCATCGCGGTGGCCGCCCAGCTGATCTATCTCAGTGTGCGGTTCCGCTGGACCCTGGCGGCAGCGGCAGTCTCTGCGATGGTCCACGACGTCCTGCTCGTGGTGGGCCTGTTCGCCTGGCTGGGCAGGCCGGTGGACAGTGTCTTCCTGGCGGCGCTGCTCACGGTGATCGGCTACTCCGTGAACGACACGGTGGTCGTCTTCGACCGCGTCCGCGAAGCGCGCCGCCGAGACCCCCTTGGCGACCTGGAGAAAACGGCCAACCACGCGGTGGTCCAGACACTCCCGCGCACGGTGAACACGGGTATGGGAGCCCTGTTCATCCTGACCGCACTGGCGGTACTGGGCGGCGACTCGCTGGCGGACTTCTCCGTGGCGCTGATCGCGGGCGTCCTGGTCGGCATCGCCTCGACCGTCTTCACCGCGGTCCCGATCGCGATCGCCCTGGAACACCGCCACCCGACACCGCCACCGGCACGGGGCCGCCGCGCCGCGAAGGAAGTCCCTGACGGGTACGGCCCGTGGGAGGCGCGGAGGAAGAAGGAGAGGGGGACGGGGGCGGTCGTCTGAGCCCGCGAGGACGGTCCTGAGGCCGAGGGCAGCAAACGCGAGGCGTAGTGGAAGCCGGTGAGGACGAGCCGACGAGCAGCTGTTCTGGCCGGACCGCCCCGTCGCCGCCGACGAGGACTCCGTACGGGCCGGCACCGACTGGTGGCCGGAGCTGACGGCCGCCGGCGGCGAGGGCATGGTCGTCAAGCCCCTCCAGGCGTACGCCCGGGACGGGAAGGGCCGCCTGGTGCAGTCGCGGACCGTGTCAGCACGACCCGTAAAGGGGTGGCCCCCGTACGGCCGCTAATTAGGTCGTATGGGGGAACTTTCGCGGAGAACTCCGGGAAACCCACCGGCGGGATCGTTCAACCAGGGCAGCGGAATGTCCGCGACCCTGGAAGGACGGAACGTCACTTATGAAGATGACCGCGCGCGGAAGCATTGCGGCGCTCATGACCTGTATGGCCGCGGCCGGCGCGGCCACCCCGGCCGCGGCGGACTCGGTGCCGGTCGGTGTGCCGCTGGACGCCGTGAAGACCACGCTGGGCGTGGACACCCCGCGCGTGGGCACGGGCGTGCCGGTGCCGGTCGCGGGAGCGCCCGAGGCGCCCCGCTTCCACAAGGGGGACATGCTCCCGACCCCACTGCTCCCGGTGGTCCCGATCGGCACCGAGCTCGGCAGGACCCTCGTCACCTCCCCGGTGCCGAACCTGCTGGGCAAGCCGGAGACGGACGGCGAGGGTTCCGTGGAGGCCCCGGCGACGAACCTGCTCGCCCGGACCCCCGGGCTGGTCGCCGGCGGTCTGCTGACGATGCCGGACGCCTCCAACTCCGGGATCCCGAACCTGGCCGCGCCCGAACTGGGCCTGACCGCCCCGGAAATCACCGGCACTCCTTCGGCTCTTCTCGGCCTCGGCACTCCCCGCTGAGCGGACGCCACGTCAAAAGGCCGCCCGGTCTGCGAACGTGTACGGCATGGGATTCCATGTCGACTCCGAGACCGGGCGGCTTCGCCGCGTCATCCTCCACCGGCCCGACCTGGAGCTGAAGCGGCTCACACCGAGCAACAAGGACGCGCTCCTCTTCGACGACGTGCTGTGGGTGCGCCGGGCCCGCCAGGAGCACGACGGCTTCGCGGACGTGCTGCGGGACCGGGGCGTGGAGGTCCACCTCTTCGGGGACCTGCTGTGCGAGGCACTCGACATCCCGGAGGCGAGACATCTCGTACTGGACCGGGTCTTCGACGAGAAGGAGTACGGGCCGCTCGCCACCGACCACCTGCGGTCGGTCTTCGACGGGCTGCCCTCGGCCGAGCTGGCGGAGGCGCTGGTGGGCGGGATGACCAAGCGGGAGTTCCTGGAGCGGCACGCCGAGCCGGTGTCCGTGCGCTTCCACGCCCTGGACACCGACGGCTTCCTGCTCGGGCCGCTGCCCAACCACCTCTTCACCCGTGACACCTCCGCCTGGATCTACGACGGGGTGTCCATCAACGCGATGCGCTGGCCGGCCCGGCAGCGCGAGACCGTCCACTTCGAGGCGATCTACCGGCACCACCCGCTCTTCACCTCCTCCGGCGCCTTCCACTACTGGTCGCAGGGGCAGGCGGACTACCCCTCGACCATCGAGGGCGGGGACGTGCTGGTCATCGGCAACGGTGCCGTGCTGATCGGGATGAGCGAGCGCACCACACCGCAGGCGGTGGAGATGCTGGCGCGGGGTCTGTTCGCCGCCGGCTCGGCCACCACCATCGTGGCGCTGGACATGCCGAAGAGCCGGGCCTTCATGCACCTGGACACGGTGATGACGATGGTGGACGGAGATACGTTCACTCAGTACGCGGGGCTGGGCATGCTCCGCTCCTACACGATCGAGCCGGGCGCCGGGCCGCAGGAGCTGAAGGTGACCGACCACCCGGCGGAGCACATGCACCGCGCCATCGCCGCAGCGCTCGGCCTGGACTCGATCCGGGTGCTGACCGCGACCCAGGACGTCCACTCGGCGGAACGCGAGCAGTGGGACGACGGGTGCAACGTGCTGGCCGTGGAGCCGGGGGTGGTGGTCGCGTACGAGCGGAACGTGACGACCAACACACACCTGCGCAAGCAGGGCATCGAGGTGATCGAGATCCCCGGCAGCGAACTGGGGCGGGGCCGGGGCGGTCCGCGCTGCATGAGCTGCCCGGTGGAGCGCGACGCGGTCTGAGGCCCCGGTCGGCCGCCGGCCCGGGAGCGGGGGCGGGGGAGAGGGGGAGAGGGAGGGAGGCGGGGGTCTCTGTATATCAATACAGAGCGTCGTATAGACTTCCAACATTCCCTGTCACCGTGACGCTGGAGCGACCCCATGGCCACCGACCTCGCCGGCCGTAGTTTTCTCAAGGAGCTCGACTTCACGGCCGCCGAGTTCCGCGGCCTGATCGAGCTCGCCGCCGAACTGAAGGCGGCCAAGAAGGCCGGGGTCGAGCAGCGCCTGCTCCAGGGCAGGAACATCGCGCTGATCTTCGAGAAGACCTCCACGCGTACCCGCTGCGCCTTCGAGGTCGCGGCGGCGGACCAGGGCGCCCACACCACCTACCTCGACCCCGCCGGCTCCCAGATGGGCCACAAGGAGTCGGTCAAGGACACCGCGCGGGTGCTGGGCCGGATGTTCGACGGGATCGAGTACCGCGGTGACAGCCAGCAGGCCGTTGAGGAGCTCGCCGCCCACTCCGGCGTCCCCGTCTTCAACGGGCTCACCGACGACTGGCACCCCACCCAGATGCTGGCCGACCTGCTCACCATGACCGAGCACACCACCAAGCCGCTCGACCGGATCGCCTTCGCCTACCTCGGCGACGCCCGCTTCAACATGGGCAACTCGTACCTGGTGACCGGCGCGCTGCTGGGCATGGACGTACGGATCGTCGCGCCCCGGGCATACTGGCCGGCCGAGCCGGTGGTGGCCGCGGCGCGGGAGCTCGCGCAGGGCAGCGGCGCCCGGATCACCCTGACCGAGGAGGTCGCCCAGGGGGTCGCGCAGGCCGACTTCGTGGTGACCGACATCTGGGTGTCCATGGGCGAGCCCAAGGAGGTCTGGGACGAGCGCATCGCGGCCCTGTCCCCGTACGCCGTGACCATGGACGTGCTGCGGGCCACCGGGAACCCGGACGTGAAGTTCATGCACTGCCTGCCGGCCTTCCACGACCTCGGCACCAAGGTGGCCCGGGAGATCCACGAGCGGCACGGGCTCGAATCGCTGGAGGTGACCGACGAGGTGTTCGAGTCGGCGCACTCCGTCGTCTTCGACGAGGCCGAGAACCGGTTGCACACCATCAAGGCCGTACTCGTCGCCACGCTCGGCCGGCCCGGCCGGAGTGACGCATAGTCATACGCCGACCGGGCGGGTTCGCCCCGCCAGGCGTGTCGCGTTTCTGTGACGGAAGTCAGGATCTGCTGATACCGTCGGTCGTGTGAGCCCCTTCACCGGTTCCACAGCAGCGACCGAACGGTGGCACCACCTCCGGGTGACCCGGCAGGACGGCGTGGCCACCGTCACCTTCGACCGCCCCGAGAAGCTGAACGCGCTCACCTTCGGCGCCTACGCCGACCTGCGCGATCTGCTCGCCGAACTGTCCCGCGAGCGTTCCGTGCGCGCCCTCGTCCTGGGCGGCGAGGGTCGGGGCTTCTGCTCCGGCGGGGACGTGGACGAGATCATCGGCGCCACCCTCGCCATGGACACCGCCCAGCTCCTCGACTTCAACCGGATGACCGGCCAGGTGGTGCGCGCCCTCCGCGAATGCCCCTTCCCGGTGATCGCCGCCATGCACGGCGTGGCCGCCGGCGCCGGCGCCGTCCTCGCGCTCGCCGCCGACTTCCGCATCGCCGACCCCACCGCCCGCTTCGCCTTCCTCTTCACCCGCGTCGGCCTCTCCGGCGGCGACATGGGCGCCGCCTACCTGCTGCCCCGGGTCGTCGGCCTCGGCCACGCCACCCGGCTGCTGATGCTCGGAGAGCCCGTACGCGCCCCCGAGGCCGAGCGGATCGGCCTGCTCAGCGAGCTCACCGAGGAGGGCAAGGCCCACGTACGGGCCGCGGAACTCGCCGCGCACCTGGCCGCCGGCCCCGCCCTCGCCTACGCGCAGACCAAGGCGCTGCTCACCGCCGAACTCGACATGCCGCTGGCCGCCTCGGTGGAGTTGGACGCCGCCACCCAGGCCCTGCTGATGAACGGCCGGGACTACGCGGAGTTCCACGCCGCCTTCACCGGGAAGCGGCCGCCCGCCTGGAAGGGCAGGTAGCCGGATGCCGGCGTGCAGCGTGTCTCCGGGCGCCATGCGGGTCGCCGTCGTCGGCGGGGGACCGGGCGGGCTGTACGCCGCCGCGCTGCTGGCCCGCCAGGGGCACACCGTGGAGGTCTGGGAGCGGGGCGCCCCGGACGACACCTTCGGTTTCGGCGTGGTCCTCTCCGACGAGACCCTCGGCGGCATCGAGCGCGCCGACACCGTCGTCTACGCCGCCCTGAGCGCCGAGTTCGTGCGCTGGGACGACGTGGACGTCGTGCACCGGGGCCGGATGCTGACCTCCGGCGGCCACGGCTTCGCCGCCATCGGGCGGCGCCGGCTGCTGCAGATCCTGCACGAGCGCTGCGCCGGGCTCGGCGTCCGGCTCCGCCTGCGCACCGCGGCCCCCGACGTACGGGACCTCGCCGCCGCGTACGACCTGGTGGTCGCGGCGGACGGGGTGCACAGCGCGATCCGGGAGGCCGGGGCCGCGCACTACGGGCCGACGCTGACCCCCGGGCGCTGCCGCTACATCTGGCTCGCCGCCGACTTCGCCTTCGAGTCCTTCCGCTTCGAGATCGCGGAGACCGAGCACGGCATCATGCAACTGCACGCCTACCCCTACTCGGCGGACGCCTCCACGGTGATCGTGGAGATGCGGGAGGAGGTCTGGCGGGCGGCCGGCCTCGACCTCTGCGACGAGGACGAGTCCGCGGCCCGCTGCGCCAAGATCTTCAGCGAGGCCCTGCGCGGACGGCCGCTGCGCGGCAACCGCTCGGCCTGGACCCGCTTCGACACCCTCGTCACCACGCGCTGGTCACACGGCAACGTGGCCCTCCTCGGCGACGCCGCGCACACCGCCCACTTCTCCATCGGGTCCGGCACCAAGCTGGCCGTCGAGGACGCGCTCGCGCTCGCCGACGCGGTGGCCGGCGCGGAGGGCGACGTACCGGCCGCCCTCGCCGCGTACGAGGCGGCGCGCCGCCCCGCGGTCGCCAGCACCCAGCGCGCGGCGGCCGCGAGCCGAGCCTGGTTCGAGGAGATCGCCGGATACGTCGACCAGCCCGCCCGGCAGTTCGCGTTCAACCTGCTCACCCGCAGCCGCCGGGTCACCCACGACAACCTGCGGCTGCGCGACGAGCGCTTCACCCGGGCGGTGGAACGGGACTTCGGCTGCCCGGACGAGCACACCCCGCCGATGTTCACCCCCCTGACCCTGCGCGGCCTGACCCTGCGCAACCGGGTCGTCGTCTCGCCGATGGACATGTACTCGGCCGCCGACGGAGTCCCCGGGGACTTCCACCTCGTGCACCTGGGCGCCCGGGCCCTCGGCGGGGCCGCCCTGGTCATGACCGAGATGGTCTGCGTGTCCGCCGAGGGGCGGATCACACCCGGCTGCGCCGGCCTCTACACCCAGGAGCAGGCGGCGGCCTGGCGGCGGATCACCGACTTCGTCCACACCAGCGCACCCGGCACCGCGCTCGGCATCCAGCTCGGGCACGCGGGCCGCAAGGGCTCGACGCGGGTCATGTGGGAGGGCATGGACGACCCCCTCCCGGAGGGCAACTGGCCGCTGGTGGCCGCCTCCGCGCTGCCCTACCGGCCGGGCGTCTCGGCGCTCCCGCGCGCCCTCGACCAGGCGGACCTGGTGGCGCTGCGCTCCGACTTCGCGGCCGCCGCCGTGCGGGCCGCCGACTGCGGGTTCGACCTCCTGGAACTGCACTGCGCCCACGGCTACCTGCTCTCCGGCTTCCTGTCCCCCCTGACCAACCACCGCACGGACGACTACGGCGGCTCCCTGGAGAACCGGCTGCGCTTCCCGCTGGAGGTCTTCGACGCGGTCCGCGCCGTCTGGCCCGAGGACCGTCCGATGACGGTCCGCCTCTCGGCCACCGACTGGGCGCCCGGCGGCACGTCGCCCGAGGAGGCGGTGGAGATCGCGGCCGCCTTCGCCGCCCACGGCGCGGACGCCATCGACGTCTCGACCGGCCAAGTCGTCGCCGACGAGGCCCCGGAGTACGGGCGCTCGTACCAGACCCCGTACGCCGACCGGATCCGCAACGCGCTCGGCGTCCCCGTCATCGCGGTCGGCGCCATCTCCTCCTGGGACGACGTGAACTCCCTGCTGCTGGCCGGCCGCGCCGACCTCTGCGCCCTCGGCCGCCCCCACCTCTACGACCCCCACTGGACCCTGCACGCGGCCGCCGACCAGTCCTACGAAGGCCCGGCCGCCCCCTGGCCGACCCCATACCGCGCGGGCAGCCGCAAACCCCCGACGGGCCGGGGCTGAGCCTGCCGGCTTTACGAACGGCAGCACTGCCTCTACCTTGAACGTGTTCAGATTGAACACGTTCAGGGTGGTGGGGTGGTCATGGGGGGCGAGTGGTTCGTCGTCGCGCTCTTCTTCTGCGGTGCGGTCTGCCCTGCGGGCGTCGGCATCGTCGTCGCCTTCGTCAAGGCGTGTGGGGAGCGTCGTCGACTTCGGCTCGGGTTCCAGGGCGAACAGGCAGCGCCCGGCGGGGACATCGGCGGACGGGTTCGACCGGTTCCTCCACCTCCGCCCCCGCCCGCTCACACCGGGACGACCTCGGCGCGGTCCTCGATCGGGGTGTAGCCCAGGCGCTGGTAGAGGCCGTTGCTCGTGGGGTTGGCCAGGTCGGTGAAGAGGAGGACCTCCGAGGCGCCGGCCGCGTGCGCGGCCCGGGTCGCCGCGTGCGTGACGCCGGCGGCGTAGCCGCGGCCGCGGAGGGCGGGCGGGGTGTAGACCGGGCCGATGCGCGAGGCCGAGCCGACCGGGCGGGAGAAGCCCGCCAGGGAGACCGGCTCGCCCGCGTGCTCCCACAGGACGGCCCCGCCGTACGAGACGCGGTCGCGCAGCGCGGCCTCGGTGGCGGCGTGGCCGCCCACCTCCTCGTGGAAGGCCTCGACCCACGCCAGCAGCAGCGGAAGGTCCGCCACGGTGGCGGGGCGCGAGCGCCCGGCCGGGGCGGGGTCCGGGGCGATCAGGCCGGCCAGCCGGTACAGGCGCAGCTCCTCCGCGATCCGAGTGGGCCGCCCCCAGGCCGCGGCCAGCGCCTCCGCGTCCGGGCGGCGGGCGTTGAACGCGCGGACCCCGGCGAGCAGCGGCTCGGCGCGGAGCGCGGCCGCCAGCGGCCGGACCGCCTCGGC
Organism: Streptomyces sp. NPDC046308; assembly: GCF_055588065.1. NCBI lineage: Bacteria > Bacillati > Actinomycetota > Actinomycetes > Kitasatosporales > Streptomycetaceae > Streptomyces > Streptomyces sp. NPDC046308. Next base: position 109,651 of record NZ_JBVJFB010000008.1, on the reverse strand, counting down.
GGGAACCACGCCGAGCACCATCGGGAACGGCGGAGTGCACAGCAGCCCGCCGGCGACCGTCCCGTCGACCCCGGTCCACCAGCCGAAGACGGGAGACCCGGCCCCGTAGGCGCCGCTCCCGCGCCGCTTCAGCGCGTCGGTCACGGTCAGCATGAGCGTGTCGGAGACAGGCCGCGCGGCCACGGCCGGGTGGGCGGCGGCCAGATAGGCCGCGAGGTCAGAAGTGAAGGTCCAGGTCATGGCGCATTCTGGCGCGCCGCCGCCCGCCGGCGCCCGGCATTTTCAGGCGGGCAGTCACCCCGGCCACCACGGCGGCACGTTGTCCGGGCCGGACTTGGCCCGGTCCCCGGGATAGCCGTCGAGGGTGCCGCGCGCGGCGAAGTACAGGATCGTCAGGCCGGCCGGCACGACCAGCACCGCGCCCAGTCGCACCGCCACGGGCCGCCGCTCCAGCAGGTGCGCCACGAGCAGCCGAAGGCCGCGGTCGGCGGCAGCAGGGTGAGGCCCGGCTCGAAGCGGCCGTCCGCGTCCGCGCCCGCGTCGCGGTACTCCCGGGCGCGCGAGGCCGGCGCGATGGCCAGGCAGCCCGCCGCCGGCCCGGCGAGGGTGGCGGGGACCAGGGTGAGGACACGTGCCCCCAGGGAGGGGGCCGCGGTCGTGGCGGGTGGCGTCATACCCCGCTCGACGGACGGGCACCGATCACGGTGCCACGAAGGCCGCCCCGAAGTCGCGCAGCCGTGCGTGCAGTTCGGCGAAGACGGCCGCCGAGCGGTCGCCCGGCCAGCCCGCCGGGAGCAGCTCGCGCGGCAGGCCCGGGTCGGCGTACGGCAGGCGCCGCCAGGAGTCCAGCGCGGACAGGTAGCCGCGGTAGGCCTCCTCCGGCGTGGGCTCCGGGCCCGACTGGAGGGCGCGCAGGGCCGGTTCGTGCACGTCGAGGAATTCCTCGTGCTGCTTGGCCAGGGCCGCCAGGTCCCACCAGCGGGCCACCGCCTCGGCGCTCGGCGCGAAGCCGAGGTGGGTCCCGCGGAACAGCTCCACGTACGGCGTCAGGTGCAGCCGCTCCAGCGTGTGCGCGCTCTCCTCGGCCAGCCGGGCCGGGGCGATCCACACGCCCGGCGCCACCGCCCCGAAACCGAGCCGGGCCAGCCGGGAGCGCAGCAGGTGCCGTTTGCTCCGCTCCTGCTCCGGAACGGAGAAGACCGCCACCAGCCACTCGTCCGACAGCGGCGGACTGCCGTAGATCCGGCGGTCGCCGTCGTCCAGTAGCTGCCGGGCCTCCTCCGAGAGCCCGTACGCCGCCGAACCGTCCGCGGCGCGCGCGGGCAGCAGGAAGCCGCGCCGCTTCAGCCGGGACACCGACGAGCGGACCGACGGGGCGTCCACGCCGACCGCGCCCAGCAGGCGGATCAGCGCGGAGACCGGGACCGGGCCCTCGAAGGCCCGCCCGTAGGCTCCGTAGAACGTGACGATCAGGGATCGCGGGGTGTGCTGCTCGACCACGGTCTCACTCTAGGCCGTCGGGCCGCTCGGGCAGGATTCCATGATCCCGCAGCCGGAAGCGCTGCAGCTTGCCCGTCGCCGTGCGGGGGAGCGCGGGGAGGAAGACGAAGGAGCGCGGGCACTTGTGCGGGGCCAGCTCCGCCCGCATGAAGGTGCGCAGCGCCTCCTCCGTGAGGACCACGCCGTCCCGTGTGACGGTGTACGCCACCACGACCTGGCCGCGTCGCTCGTCCGGACGGCCCACCACCGCCGCCTCCACCACGTCCGGGTGGCGCAGCAGGGCTTCCTCCACCTCCGGGCCCGCGATGTTGTACCCCGCCGAGACGATCATGTCGTCGGCCCGGGCGACGTAGCGGAAGTAGCCCTCCGGGTCGCGCACGTAGGTGTCACCGGTCAGGTTCCAGCCGCCCTGTACGTACTCGCCCTGCCGCGGATCGGCCAGGTAGCGGCAGCCCACCGGGCCGCGCACCGCCAGCAGTCCCGGCTCGTCGTCCGCGACGGGACGTCCGGCGCGGTCCACCACCCGCGCCTGCCAGCCCGGGACCACCCGGCCGGTGGTGCCGGGCCGGATCTCCTCGTCGGCGGCGGAGATGAAGATGTGCAGCAGTTCGGTCGCCCCGATGCCGTTGATGATCCGCAGGCCGGTCCGCTCGTACCAGGCCTGCCAGGTCGCGGCGGGCAGGTTCTCCCCGGCCGAGACGCAGCGGCGCAGCGCGGACAGGTCGTACGTGCCCACGTCGTACGGGCCCAGGGCGTCCAACATCGTCCGGTACGCGGTGGGCGCGGTGAACAGCACCGTCACCCGGTGCTCCGCGAGGGCGGGCAGCAGCCGGCGCGGCACCGCGTCCTCCAGCAGCAGCGCGGACGCGCCCGCCCGCAGCGGGAAGACCACCAGCCCGCCGAGGCCGAAGGTGAACCCGAGCGGCGGGCTGCCCGCGAACACGTCGTCCGGGCGGGGGCGCAGCACGCTGCGGGAGAAGGTGTCGGCGACGGCGAGCAGGTCGCGGTGAAAGTGCATGCAGCCCTTGGGCCGTCCGGTGGTCCCCGAGGTGAAGGCGATCAGGGCGACGTCGTCGGCGGAGGTCGGGGCGGCGCGGAAGGGCCCCTCGTGTCTCTCGGCCAGCCGCAGCAGGTCGTCCTGGGCGCGGCCCCCGTAGGCGGTGATGCGCAGGCCCGGCACCTCGGCCTTGACCAGGTCGTCCAGTACGTCGGCATGGCACAGGGCGTACTGGACCCGGGCCATCGCGCAGACCGTGGCGAGCTCCTTCGCGCGCTGCTGGGGCAGTACGGTCACCGCCACCGCGCCCGCCTTCATGACCGCCAGCCAGCAGGCGGCGAGCCAGGGGCCGGTGGGCCCGCGCAGCAGCACCCGGTTGCCGGGGACGACGCCGAGGTCGACGGTGAGCACGTGGGCGATGCGGTCCACGCGCTCGCGCAGCCCGCCGTACGTCCACACCTCGCCCGCGCCGCTGCGGAAGGCCGGGCGGTCGGCGCCCGCGGGGCCGAACCGGTCGATGGTGGCGTCGAGCAGCTCCGCCCCGCAGTTCAGGCGGTCGGGATAGGCCAGTTCGGGCAGATCGAAGACGAGTTCCGGCCAGGTGTCGGCGGGTGGCAGATGGTCACGGGCGAAGGTGTCCGTGTGAGCGGAAGGCATCAGGTCCAAGGCGGGTCGCCCCCTGCAGCGGTCCGGAGTGGGGTGGGGCCGGCCGTGCTGTTTCCCCCAGCTACCGCTGGGAGGTACCACCACACGAGCGTATCGTGATGGTGACGGCAGTCAACAGGACGCGATAGAGGCGGGGACATTCGGATGACCGGATTCGCGCTCGGGGTGGACCAGGAGGAGTGGTGCGGGCAGTTGCGCGCACTGGCGGCCGACAGGCTGAGGCCGCTGGCCGAGAAGGGGGAGCCGGGCAGGGTCAACCGGCCGCTGCTGGCCGCGCTCGGCGAGCTGGGCCTGCTGGAGCGGGTGTTCGCCTCGGGCGCGCTGGAACTGTGCCTGCTGCGCGAGTCCCTCGCCTACGGCTGTACGGAGGCCGAGACCGCTCTCGCCCTCCAGGGGCTCGGCGCGTACCCGGTGCTGCGGGCCGGGAGCGAGGCGCAACGGGAGCGCTGGCTGCCGCAGGTGCGCGCCGGGCGGGCGGTGGCGGCCTTCGCCCTGAGCGAGCCGGGAGCCGGCTCGGACGCGGCGGCACTGGCGCTGGCGGCGGAGGCCGACCCGGACGCCCGGGGCGGCTGGCGGCTCAGCGGACAGAAGTGCTGGATCTCCAACGCCCCGGAAGCGGATTTCTACACCGTGTTCGCCCGGACGGGTGAGGGGCCGGGGGCCAAGGGGGTCTCCGCCTTCCTCGTCCCGGCCGACCGCCCCGGACTCTCCGGCGAACCGCTGGACATGCTCTCCCCGCACCCGATCGGCTCCCTGACCTTCGACGGGGTCCCGGTCGGGCCGCGGGACCTGCTGGGCGAACCGGGGCGGGGCTTCCGCGTCGCGATGGACACCCTGAACCTGTTCCGGCCGAGCGTCGGCGCCTTCGCGGTGGGCATGGCCCGGGCCGCCCTCGACGCGACGCTCGCGTACACGGCGGGGCGGGCCGCGTTCGGCGGGACGCTGAGCGACCTCCAGGCCGTGGCGCACCGGGTGGCCGAGATGGCCACCCGCACGGAGGCGGCCCGGCTGCTGGTGTACGCGGCGGCCGGGGCCTACGACCGGGGCGCCGCGGACGTTCCGCGCCGGGCCGCCATGGCGAAACTGCTGGCCACGGAGACGGCGCAGTACGTGGTCGACCACGCCGTCCAGCTGCACGGGGCGGTCGCCCTGCGCCGGGGCCACCTGCTGGAGCACCTCTACCGGGAGGTGCGGGCGCCGAGGATCTACGAGGGGGCGAGCGAGGTGCAGCGCACGATCATCGCGAAGGAGCTGTACGGGACCCTGCCGGGGCCGCCGGCCGGGCCACTCGCCGGGCCGGCGGCCGCAGCGGCGGCCGGGCGATGAGCCTCGAGCGGATCAACCCGGCGGAACTGTCGCCGGCGACGGGCTTCTCGCACGCGGTCGCCGCCACCGGATCCCGGCTGGTGTTCCTGGCGGGCCAGACCGCGCTGGACGGCTCGGGCAAGGTGGTGGGGGAGGGCCTGCCGGAACAGTTCGAGGTGGCCCTCACCAACCTCCTGGCCGCCCTCGCGGCGGCGGGCGGCTCCCCCGCGGACCTGGCCCGGGTGACGGTGTACGCCGTGGACGTGCCGGCGTACCGCGCGTGCGCGGCCGAACTGGGCCGCGTCTGGCGCCGGCTGGCGGGCCGCGACTACCCGGCGATGGCCGTCATCGGAGTGGTCCGCCTCTGGGACGACCAGGCCCTGGTCGAACTCGACGGCATCGCGGTCCTCCCGTGACCGTCCCGTCCCGCAGGGGGCTCAGACGGCGCGGCCGGTCACATGGCCGCCGTCCACGCGCAGGGCGTGGCCGGTGACGAACGTGGCGCCCGCCAGGTAGAGCACGGCGTCGGCGACCTCGGGGGCCTCGCCGACCCGGTTCAGCAGGGCCAGTCCGCCGAAGGAGTCCACGTCGGAGCCCGCGTGCAGCGGGGTGCGGATGATGCCGGGCGACACGAGGTTGACGCGGATCCCGTCCGCGGCGAGCTCGGCGGCCAGGCTGGTCGTCAGCGCGTGCACTCCGGCCTTGCTGACCACGGGTGCGGAGGCCGGGAAGCCGGCCAGCGCGTGGTCCACGAGCACGGTGCCGATGTTGACGATGCTGCCGCCGCGGCCCTGGGCGCGCAGCGCCCGCACCACGGCCTGGGTGGTGAGGTAGGTCCCCTTGAGGTTGCCCGTCAGGAATCCGTCGAGCTCGGCCTCGGTGACCTCGGCGAAGGGCTTGGAGGCGAAGGTGCCCGCGTTGTTCACCAGGACGTCGATTCCGCCGAACCGGTCGAGCGCGGTGCGGACGAGGGCCTCGCCGGTCTCCGGCTCGGCGATGGCACCCGCGACCCAGGCGGTCCGCTCCGGGTGGCCGAGACCGGCGGCGGCCTTGGCGAGGCGGTCGGAATCCCGGCCGTTGAGCACGACGTTGGCGCCGCTCGCCAGGAAGGCGCGGGCGATGTCCAGCCCGATGCCGCTGGAGGAGCCGGTGACGATGGCGGTGACGGCGTGGGAGTTGGCGTTCATGGTGTGTGCCTTCCGGGTGAGGGTGTTTCCGTTCTGCTGACACCGGAAAACCTACGAACCATCAACCCATAACACCACGACGAAAATTGAAGCATGTCATAATCCCCCGTTATGGATGTGGATCTGCGCGACCTGGAACTCCTGGACGCCACCGCCGAGGCCGGCTCGCTGACCGCGGCCGCCGAGAAGCTCTACGTGAGCCAGCCGGCACTCAGTCAGCGGCTCACCCGCCTGGAGGCCCGCCTGGGCATGCCCCTCTTCGACCGCAAGGGCCGCCGCCTGGTCCCCACCGCCGCGGGCCGCCGGATGCTCGTGGCGGCCCGCCAGGTCCTCGGCGAACTGGCCTCGGCGTCCCGGGACCTGAGGGAGATCCGCGACGGGCGCGACCGGCGGGTCCGCTTCACCGCGCAGTGCAGCACGACCTTCCCCTGGCTGCCGCCCGTACTGCGCGCCTTCCGCGAACGCGCGCCGGACGTCGACGTACGCCTGGAGACCGTCGCCGACGACGCTCCGATCCCGGCGCTGCTCGCCGACCTGGTCGACGTCGCGCTGGTCACCAAGCCGGACGCACAGATGGACCGGGTGTCCCTGACCAGGCTGTTCGACGACGAGATGATGGCCGTGGTGCCGGCCGCACACCCGTGGGCCGGGCGGGCCCACCTGGCCGCCCGTGACTTCGACGGCGTCGACCTGGTCCTCTACGACGGCTACGACCAGAGCCGCATCCCCTCGACGCCGCTGCCGATCCCGCCCGGGGCCCGGCCCGGCCGGATCACCACCATGCCGGTGGTCACCGAACTGGTGGTCGAGATGGTCGCGGGCGGCCAGGGCGTGACGGTCCTGCCCAACTGGGTGGCCGCCCCGTACGTCGCCTCGCACGGCCTCGCCCTCGTGCGGATCGGCGCGGAGCCGATGACCCGCACCTGGTTCTGCGCCACCCGGACCGGGCCGCGCCCGCCCCACCTGGAAGCCTTCGTCGAGGAACTGGCGACCTGCCTGACGGGAGGGGCGGTGTAGTGCGGTGCCCCTGCGGGGTGCTCGGCGGGTTCGGGCTCGGCCCTGCGGTGGGGGTCCGGAACAGGCGGGCCGTCCGCGGGGGCCCTCCGGGACGTCTCCTCGGCTCGCGCCTGCGGGCACGTCACGAACGTCCGGGGCGGTTGCGCGCTCGTCCTGCGGGGACGCCCCTGCACGCCCCCGCTCCCGCTCCAGTCGGCAGGGCTCGCCGTGGTGGACGCCTCTGGGAAACCTCGCCGGGGCGGGGACACGGCGGAGTGTCCCCGCAGGACGAGCGCGCACCCACCGCCCGGCGGGCGAAGCCGGGCCCGCAGGCGCGAGCCGAGGAGACATTCCGGCGGGGCACCGCCCCAGGGGAGAAGTCCCGCCGTCTGTTCCGGGCCGCCGCCTCGGCGGATGGGGCCCGCCTGTTCCGGGCCGCCGCCTCGGCGGATGGGTCAGGTCGCCGCTGCGTCCAGGAGGCGGGCCATCCAGTCCTCGATCCCGGTGACCGTGCGCGGCAGGGCGCCCGACATCAGGCGGGCGCCGTCCGCCGTGATCACCAGGTCGTCCTCGATGCGGACCCCGATGCCCCGCAGCTCCGCCGGGAGCGTCTCGTCGTCCGGCTGGAGGTACAGACCCGGCTCCACCGTGAGGACCTGCCCCTCCTCCAGGACGCCGTCGAGGTAGGTCTGCGCCCGGGCCTTCGCGCAGTCGTGCACGTCCAGCCCCAGCATGTGCCCGCTGCTGCACAGCGTGTACCGGCGGTGCAGGTCGCCCTCAGCGTTCTTCAGGACGCCCCACTCCGCCAGGCCTTCCGCGATCACCCGCATGCCGGCCCGGTGGAAGTCCCCGAAGCTCGCGCCGGGCCGCAGCGCCGCCATGCCCGCGTCCTGGGCGGCCAGGACCAGTTCGTAGACCTGCCGCTGGACGGGGGAGAAGCGGCCCGACAGGGGGAGGGTGCGGGTGATGTCCGCCGTGTAGAGGGTGTCCGTCTCCACGCCCGCGTCGAGCAGCAGCAGTTCGTCCCCGTTCAGCCGGCCGTCGTTGCGGATCCAGTGCAGGGTGCAGGCGTGGGCGCCCGAGGCCGCGATGGTCTCGTACCCGGTGCCGTTGCCCTCGGCCCGCGCGCGCAGGCCGAAGACCCCCTCGATCCAGCGCTCCCCGCGCGGATGCGCCAGCGCGCGCGGCAGGGCCCGTACGACGTCCTCGAAGCCGGCCGCCGTGTGGTCGACGGCCAGCTGGAGCTGCTCGACCTCCCACGCGTCCTTCACCAGGCGCAACTCCGAGAGCGCAGAGGCCAGTTCCGCGTCGGAGGCCGCGTCGCGGCCCGCCGGTGAACCCAGTTCGTCCAGGTGTGCGCAGCGGATGCCGGTGAGGCGCTGGGCCTCCGCCAGGTCCGGTCGGCGGCCCACCCAGAACTCCCCGTACCTGCGGTCCCGGAAGAACTCCTCGTTCCCGCCCGCCCGCGGTGAACGCGGCCGCAGGTACAGCACCGCCTCGTGGGCGTGCGGGCCCGACGGCTCCAGGACCAGGACGTGACCCGCCTGGTCCTCACCCGTGAGGCCGGTCAGCCAGGCGTACGCGCTGTGCGGGCGGAACCGGTGGTCGCAGTCGTTGGAGCGGACCTTCAGCTCGCCGGCCGGGACGATCAGCCGCTCGCCGGGGAAGCGGGCCGAGAGCCGTGCCCGGCGGGCCGGAGTGACGGCGTACGCCGGTACCCGTGCGGTGTCCGGGAGCGGGGAAGCGGCCCAGTCGCCCGCCATGAAGCGGGACAACTCCGGGGACACCGGACGGTCGTGACTGCCCGTGTTGAGGAGGGCGGGGGTCTCGGTCACGAGGCTCCTTCAAGAAAGATGCGAACTGATGGGCGCACAGGTCTTGTCAGTGCAATTTCACATTACTATGTTACAGCTCACACCGCGGCACGTTAACCCCCGTCAAACGCCGTGTGACGCAGGGCAGTTCACGCACCACCCCCCACCTCACCTCTCTCCCCCACAGGAGTCCTCGGTGCTCAAGCACAGAGCTGTGCGCTCTTCCCTCCTCGCCTCCGCCGTGGCCGTGACCCTCCTCGCCACCGCGGGGCAGGCCACGACGCAGGCCGCCGAGTCCGCGGCGCCGGCGCCCTTCGCCGCCGCCCGGACCGCTCCCGCCCCCGGGCCCACGGGGAACCCGTTCGACGAGGTCGACCGTCTCGCCCACGCGAAGGACAACGCCCCGGCGCCCGCCCCGGCCCCCGGCGGACAGGCCCTCACCGGCCAGGTGCCGGGCGCCGCGACCGCCGCCGCGCCCGTCGACGACCTGGAGAAGCGCGGCAAGGCGGCCAAGGCGGCCCCCACCGCGAAGAGCGTCGCCGCAGGCGTCCCCTGCACCCTCGACGGGATCACGAACCTCACCCCGGAGCAGTTCGCCGACTTCCTCGGCGACCAGGCCGTCCTCGCCGACGGCTGCCTGCGCGGTCTCATCTGGACCTGGGACGCCCGCCTGGCCCCGGTGATGTCGGACGCGCACGTCCAGGCCGTCGCCCGCCGGATATCCGCCCTGGCCGCCGCCCACGACGGCCGCAACTCCTCCCACTTGGAGGAGATGTTCACGTACCTGCACGCGGTCGCCTACCACAACTTCTCACGCGACGAGATCGACGTCACCGACGCCCCGACCGTCGCCGCGACCCGCAAGGCCATCGACGACTTCGGCAACGCCGCGCGGACCTTCGACGTCACCCCCTCCAACGCCCGCACGCTGCGCGAGGCCCTCTACGCCGCGGGCCCCGGCCTGCGCCAGCACCAGCTCGGGCTCATCAAGAAGGTCCTGGCCACCATGGATCCGGCCCACCCCGCCACCCACCTCGACGCCACCTGGGCCGGCGCCGTCCTCGCCGCGCTCTCCACCAACTACCTCGGCGTCTACCCGGGCAACGAGGACACCGCCTTCCACGCCGCAGTCTCCGCCGACCCCGCCTACCGCGCCGCCTTCAAGGCCTTCGCCGGCTACACCCACCTCAAGGGGACCGGCAACGCATGGGTGGCCCGCGACGCGCTCGGCGAGTACGGCCGCTTCGGCCAGGTCGACGGCCTGCGGGGCCAGATCGCCGCCGACCTCGGGACGCTGCTGGGGCCCGTCAAGGCCGGCTTCGGCGACGGCAGCGAGCAGTGGGCCAAGCTGGTCTCCTGGCTGAACTTCTACGAGGCGTGCAAGCCGTACGGGGTGTGCAAGGAGGACATCGAGAAGCAGCTCTTCCCCTACACCTACTCCTACGACAACGGCGCCATCAAGGTCCGCACCGCCCTGGACCGGGCCACCGTCGACCAGCTGTACTACGCGAGCAAGCAGGTCAAGGCCCAGTACCACCGCGTGCTCGGCACCGAGCAGCCGCTCGCGGGCGACCCCAACACCACGCTCAACATCGTGCTCTACGCCTCCCGCGCCGACTACGTGAACTACCACCCGATCCTGACCGGCTACGGCACCAACAACGGCGGCATCTACATCGAGAACGGCGCCACCTTCTACACCTACCAGCGCCGCGTCCCGCAGGACTCCTCCCTGACCCTGGAAGAGCTCTTCCGCCACGAGTACACGCACTACCTCAACGGCCGCTACGCCGTCCCCGGCTTCTTCGGCGAGGGCCCCTGGTACGAGGGCGACCGCACCACCGCCATGGACGAGGGCACCGCCGAGTTCTTCGACGGCGCCACCCGCGACAACGGCGTCGCCGTCCGCAAGTCCCTCGTGAAGAGCGTCATCAACGACACCTCGGGCGGCGGCCCGCGCATGAGCGTCGAGCAGCTGCTGAACGCCACCTACGACGGTGACGGCTTCCGCTTCTACAGCTACGCCGGCACCTTCTTCGAGTTCCTGTGGACGGAGAAGCCCACCCTGCTGCGTGAGATGTACACCCACCTGCGGGCCAACGACGTGGCGGCGTACGACTCCTGGCGCCACCGGATGGGCGCAGACACCTACCTCCAGCGCGACTACGACCGCTTCCTGGACGCGCAGATCGCCAAGGTCGACCAGCTCTACGTGCCGGACACCTCCTTCACCCCGAACGACCGGCTGCGCGACTCCGCGCTCGCGTCGGTGAAGTCGGCCTTCGCCACGGCCACGTACAACACCCCGGACTGCGTGGAGAACGGCGACGCCGGCAAGCGTCGGTTCACCTGTACCGGCCGGATCACGGCGAACCTGAAGAACTGGCGCAGCGACGACCAGAACTTCAAGGACATGTCGGAGACGGTCGACTACTTCATCCTCGACCGGGCGGGCGCGGCCTCCAACAACCTCGCCGACATGAACTGCTCCTTCGGTCCGCTGGAGATCTGGACCAACCACAAGGCGGGCACCTCGGGTTACAGCTGTGAGGGACCGCTCCGCAGCTGACCGGGCACCGGACCGGTCCCGCGCCGAGGAGGGTGCGGGACCGGTCCGGGCAGGTCTGGGCAGCCAATAAAGAATGTGACATATTACTGCCGTGCTCAAGAGACACTCCCTGGACGCCGTCATCATCGGCGCCGGCGTCGTCGGTGCGGCCTGCGCCTACTACGCGGCCCGCGCCGGGCTCACCGTGGCCGTGGTCGACCGCGGGGCCGTCGCGGGCGGCACCACGGGCGCCGGCGAAGGCAACCTGCTCGTCTCCGACAAGGAGGCGGGACCGGAACTCGACCTGGCCCTCCTGTCCACCCGGCTCTGGACCGAACTCGCCGCGGTCCTCCCGCCCGCGATCGAGTACGAGCCCAAGGGCGGCCTCGTCGTCGCCCCGGACGACACCACGGTGCGGGCCCTGCGGAGCTTCGCCGAGGGCCAGCGCAAGGCCGGGGTCGACGCGGTCGAGGTACCCGGCGACGCCCTGCACGAGCTGGAGCCGCACCTGGCCCCGGGCCTGGCGGGCGGGTTCCACTACCCGCAGGACGCCCAGGTCCAGCCGGCCCAGGCGGCGGCGCGGCTGCTCGCCGCGTCCGGCGCCGAGACGTACCTCGGCGAGGAGGTGACGGGCGTCCTGCTGGACCGGGGCGCCGTACGGGGCGTGCGCACCCCGCGCCGCGAACTCCTGGCCCCGGCCGTGGTGAACGCGGCCGGCACCTGGGGCGGCCGCATCGCCGAGCTGGCCGGGGTCACCCTGCCGGTCCTCCCGCGCCGCGGCTTCGTCCTGGTGACCGAGCCGCTGCCGCGACTGGTCCGGCACAAGGTCTACGCCGCCGACTACATCGCGGACGTCGCCAGCGGCTCCGCCGCCCTGCAGTCCTCGGCGGTGGTCGAGGGCACCCCCTCGGGCCCGGTCCTGATCGGCGCCACCCGCGAGCGGGTCGGCTTCGACCGCTCCCTCTCGACGGAGGCCCTGCGCCGGCTGGCCGCGCAGGCGGCGGCGCTCTTCCCGGTGCTGGCCGACGTCCGGGTCCTGCGCACCTACCACGGCTTCCGCCCCTACCTCCCGGACCACCTCCCGGCGATCGGCCCCGACCCCCGGTGCCCGGGCCTCCTGCACGCCTGCGGCCACGAGGGAGCCGGCATCGGCCTGGCCCCGGCCACCGGCGTCCTGATCACCGCCGCCCTGACGGGCGCCGAACCGCCGCTCCCCACGGGCCCGTTCCACCCGGCCCGCTTCGACCAGGACCCGGCCCGATGACGGTCCGAGCGGAAGGCACGCGCAGCGCGACCCGGTACCGGCCCGCGCCCACCACCCGCACCGCGCCCGAGGAGAACCGCCGATGAGCCACACCCCGCGCAGCCTCGTCGGCGGAGCCCCCTCGGCCACGTACGTCCTGCGCTTCGACGGCCGCGAGCTCACGGCCCAGGCGGGCCAGAGCGTCGCCGCCGTGCTCTGGAGCGCCGGGATCCTGGCCTGGCGGACCACCCGCGAGGGCGGCGCCCCGCGCGGCGCGTTCTGCGGGATCGGCAGCTGCTACGACTGCCTCGTCACCGTCAACGGCCGCCCGAACCAGCGCGCCTGCCTGGTCCCGGCCCGCCCGGGGGACACCGTCACCACCCAGGAGGGAACCGGCCGTGCCGACCTCACCGTCTGACCCCGCCGCCTTCACCGGCTCCGCCCCGGCCGGCCCCCCCTTCGACCTCGCCGTCGTCGGGGCCGGGCCGGCCGGGCTCGCCGCGGCCGTCACGGCCGCCGGGCTCGGCCTGCGCGTCGCCGTGCTCGACGCCGGGGACCGCCCCGGGGGGCAGTACTACCGTCACCCCGCCCCGGGCCTGGGCGCCGCCCGCCCCGAGGCCCTGCACCACGGCTGGGCCGACTTCGCCCGCCGCGAAGCCGCCCTGCGCGCCCACGAGTCGGCCGGCCGGATCACGTACCTCCCGGCCCACCACGTCTGGACCGTGGTCCCGGACGGCGGCCCCGGTTGGACCCTGCACGCCGTCGCCGGTCCCGAGGAGGCCGCCGCCTCCCTGGGCGCCCGGGCCGTGCTCCTCGCCACCGGCTCGTACGAACGGCAACTGCCCTTCCCCGGGTGGACCCTGCCCGGGGTGGTCGGGGCCGGCGGGGCCCAGGCCATGCTCAAGGGCGGGCTCGTGCTGCCGGGCAGACGGGTCGTCGTCGCCGGGAGCGGCCCGCTGCTGCTCGCCGTCGCCGGCTCCCTCTCCGCCGCCGGGGCCCGGGTGCCGGCCGTGGTCGAAGCCGCCGCGTACACCGCGTACGCCGGCCACCTCCCCGCCCTGCTCCGCAACCCCGGCAAGCTCGGCGAGGCCGCCACGTACGGCAGCGCCCTCGTGCGCCGCCGCATCCGCCTCCTCACCCGGCACGCCGTGACCGAGGCCCACGGCACCGACCGGGTCGAGGCCGTCACCGTGGCCCGGCTCGACCGGGACTGGCGGCCGCTGCCGGGTACCGCCCGCCGGATCCCCTGCGACGCCCTCGCCGTCGGGCACGGGCTCGTCCCGCAGCTGGAGCTGGCGACCGGGCTGGGCTGCGCCACCCGCCGGTCCGCCGACGGCACCGTCGCGCTGGCGCTGGACGCCGAGCAGCGCACCTCCGTCCCCGGGATCTGGTCCGCGGGCGAGACCGGCGGCATCGGCGGCGCCCAACTGGCCCTCGTCGAGGGGGAGATCGCCGCCCACGCCATCGCCGGCCGGCCCGCGCCCGCCGCCCTCGCCGGCCGCCGCACCCGCCTGCGCGGCTTCGCCGAGGCCATGGGCGCCGCCCACCGCCCCGGCGACGGCTGGACCGGCTGGCTCCGCGACGACGCCGTCGTGTGCCGCTGCGAGGAGGTTCCGGCCGGCCGGATCCGCGAGGCCGTCGCCGATCTGGGCGCGCGGGACGCCCGTACGGTCAAACTCCTCACCCGCTCCGGAATGGGCTGGTGCCAGGGCCGCATGTGCGGACCGGCCGTCGCCGCCCTCGCCGGCGGCGAACCCGGACCCGACCGACGGCCCCTGTCCTGCCCGGTCCCGCTGCGCCACCTCGCGCAACTGCCCCCGTCGGACGGCTGATCGGGCGGTCCGGCCCCTTGTGGCCGCTCCACACCCACTAGTAAAATGTCACACACCACTCTAGGGAGCTCTCTCATGACCGACGCGCACACCCCCGCGCCCACCGCCGGTACGGACACCCGCACCCGCCCCTGGCACGGCATCATGGTCGCCACCGCACTCCCCCTGCGCGAGGACCTCACCGTCGACTACGACGCCTACGCCGAACACGTGGCCTGGCTGATCGCCAACGGCTGCGACGGCGTGGTCCCCAACGGCTCCCTCGGGGAGTACCAGACGCTTACCGACGAGGAGCGCGCACGGGTCGTGCGCACCGCCGTCGAGGCCGCCGGCGACGGCGCCCGCGTGATGCCCGGCGTCGCCGCCTACGGCAGCGCCGAGGCCCGCCGCTGGGCCGAGCAGGCCGCCGAGGCAGGCGCCGGCTCCGTACTCCTCCTGCCGCCCAACGCCTTCCGGGCCGACGAGGAGACCGTACGCTCCCACTACGCCGAGGTCGCCCGCGCCGGACTTCCCGTCGTCGCGTACAACAACCCGTACGACACCAAGGTGGACCTGACCCCGGCCCTCCTCGCCCGACTGCACACCGACGGCTCCGTCGTCGCCGTGAAGGAGTTCAGCGGCGACGTGCGCCGCGCCTACGAGATCGCCGAACTCGCCCCCGGCCTCGACCTGCTCATCGGCGCCGACGACGTCCTGCTCGAGCTCGCCCTCGCGGGCGCCGTCGGCTGGATCGCCGGCTACCCCAACGCGCTGCCGCAGTCCTGCGCCACCCTCTACCGGGCCGCCGTCGCCGGGGACCTCACCACCGCGCTTCCGCTCTACAAGTCCCTGCACTCGCTGCTGCGCTGGGACTCCAAGACCGAGTTCGTCCAGGCCATCAAGCTCTCCATGGACCTGGCCGGACGCCCCGGCGGCGCCACCCGCCCGCCCCGCTTCCCGCTCACCGGCGACACCGAGGCGGCCGTCCGCGCCGCCACCGAGAAGGCCCTCGCCGAGGGCCTCAACTAACCGACCGGAGGGACGCCAGATGCGTACGCGCCACGTCTACCACGCGGTGGACTCGCACACCGAGGGCATGCCGACCCGGGTGATCACCGGGGGAGTCGGGGTGATCCCCGGCGCCACCATGGCCGAGAAGCGGCTCCACTTCATCGAGCACACGGACCACGTCCGCACCCTGCTCATGTACGAGCCGCGCGGGCACTCCGCGATGAGCGGCGCCATCCTGCAGCCCCCCACCCGCCCCGACGCCGACTTCGGCGTCCTCTACATCGAGGTGTCCGGCCTGCTCCCCATGTGCGGGCACGGCACCATCGGCGTCGCCACCGTCCTCGTCGAGACCGGCATGGTGCCCGTCGTCGAGCCGGTCACCACCGTCCGGCTCGACACCCCCGCCGGACTGGTGAGCGTCGACGTCCGCGTCGAGGACGGTGCGGCCACCGCCGTCACCCTCACCAACGTCCCCTCCTTCAGCGTCGGCCTCGACCTCAAGGCCGAGGTCCCCGGCTTCGGCACGGTCACCTACGACCTGGCCTACGGCGGCAACTTCTACGCCTTCGTCGAACTCGACGCCCTCGGCCTCCCCTTCGACCGCGCCCGGGGGGACGACCTGCTCGCCGCCGGACTCGCGGTCATGGACGCGATCAACGCGGGCGACGACCGGCCCGTCCATCCCGAGAACCCCTCCATCGCCGGGGTCAAGCACGTCTACCTCGCCGCCCCCGGCTCCGACGCCCGCCGCTCCCGGCACGCCATGGCCATCCACCCCGGCTGGTTCGACCGCTCACCCTGCGGTACGGGCACCAGCGCACGGATGGCCCAGCTGCACGCCCGCGGCCTCCTGGAACTCGGCACGGACTTCGTCAACGAGTCCTTCATCGGCACCGAGTTCACCGGGCGGCTGGTCGCGCAGACCTCCGTCGGCGGGCTCCCGGCCGTGGTGCCCACGGTCACCGGCCGCGCCTGGATCACCGGCACCGCCCAGTACTTCCTCGATCCGGCCGACCCCTTCCCCGGAGGCTTCCTCCTGTGATCACCGTCCGAACGGTGGACTACCACACCGCCGGCGAGCCCTTCCGGATCGTCGACTGCGGCGCGCAGGGCCCGGCCGTGCCCGGGGACACCGTCGCCGAGCGCTGCGCCACCGCCATCGGCCCGGGAGGCTCGGGGACCGCCCCGCGCCGGGGCGCGCTCGACGACGTACGGCGCCTGCTCGTGCAGGAGCCGCGCGGACACGCCGGGATGTACGGGGGGTTCGTGGTCCCGGCCGACGACGACGGGGCCCACTTCGGCGTGCTGTTCTGGCACAAGGACGGCTACTCCACCGCGTGCGGCCACGGCACCATGGCCCTCGGGGCCTGGGCCGTGGACACCGGCCGGGTCGCCGCCCCGGACCACGGCGACGTCCAGGTGCGCGTCGACGTACCGTCCGGGCGGGTCACCGCGACCGTGCACCGGGACGGCGGCCGCACCACCGGGGTCACCTTCCGCAACGTGCCGGCCCGGGTGGGCGCCCGCAAGGTCCCCGTCGCCACCACCCTCGGCCTCGCCGAGGCGGACATCGCGTACGCCGGGGCCTGTTACGCCTCCGTCCGCGCCCGCGACCTCGGCCTGGACGTCTCCCGGTCCTCCCTGCCCGCCCTGGTCCGGGCGGGCCAGGAGATCAGGGCCGCGCTCGCCGCGCACCCCGCCACCTGGCACCCCGACGGTCCGCTGCTGTCCGGGGTGTACGGGGTGATCCTCCACGAGGAGCTCCCGGACACGCCGTTCGGGCCGCACCAGCGCAACGTCACCGTGTTCGCCGACGGCCAGATCGACCGCTCGCCCTGCGGCTCCGGCACCTCGACGCGGCTCGCGCTGCTCGCGGAGGACGGGCGGATCGGCCCCGGCGAGGACCTGCTGCACGAATCGCTCACCGGCACGATGTTCACCGGACGGATGCTGGACGGCGGGGTCACCGAGGTCACCGGCACCGCCTACCGCACCGGCGAACACGCCTTCGTGCTCGACCCGCACGACGCCCTCGGCAACGGGTTCTCCCTGTGAAGGGGCCCGCTGCCGGCGGCGTGCGCCGGCTCGGCGCCCAGGAGATGGCCGCCCTGCTCACCCCGGCCGGGGCGACCGAGGCCCTGGCCGCCGCCCTGCGCGGCGGCCTCGACCCGGAGAGCTGCCCGCAGCGCGTCGCGCTCGCCGTACCGGGCGGCGGCGAACTGCTGCTGATGCCGGCCACGTCCGGCGCGTACGCCGGGGTGAAGATCGCCGGGGTGGCGCCCGGCAACCCGGCCCGCGGGCTGCCCCGGATCACCGGCTCCTACCTGCTGCTGGACGGGCCCACCCTGCGCCCGCTGGCCCTGCTCGACGGAGCCGCCCTGACGACCCTGCGCACACCGGCCGTCTCCGCCCTGGCGCTGCGCCACCTGGCTCCGGTCGGCCGGCCGCTGCGGCTGGTGCTCTTCGGCTCCGGCCCCCAGGCGTACGGGCACCTCGAAGCGGCCCTGACGGTGCGGGAGTTGGCCGAGGTGGTGGTGGTCGCCCGCGACCCGGCGGGCGGGGAGCGGCTCGCCGCGCACGCCCACGGCCTGGGTCTGCCCGCCCGGACCGGCACCCCGAAGGCGGTGGCCGACGCGGATCTGGTGATCTGCTGCACCACCGCCCGGGAACCCCTCTTCGACGGGCGCCTCGTCGGCCCGGACGCCACCGTCGTCGCCGTGGGCTCGCACGAGCCGACCGCCCGGGAGACGGACACGGCCCTCGTGCGACGCGCGGCCGTGTACGTGGAATCCCGGGCGGCGGCCCTGCGGGAGGCCGGCGATCTGCTGGTCCCGGAGGCGGAGGGGGCGATCGGGCCCGGCCACATCACCGGCACCCTCGCCGACCTGGTCGCGGGGCGGATGCCGGCGGGCGGAGCGCAGAGTTGTCCACAGCTCTTCAAGAGCGTGGGCATGGCCTGGGAAGATCTCGCCGTGGCGGTCGCGCTGTGGGAGGCCGCCGGAGTGTGAGCAGCGCAACGTGACATTGTACGCTGTTCCTCTGCGCGTCGGTGGTGGGGTCTCGGAGGAAATGCAATGGGTGACCTGAAGCAGCACAGTCTCATCAAGGCCCAGGAACGGCTCCGCGACCAGGTCGGCCACGCACTCCGAGCCGCCCTGATAGCGGGTGAGCTGCGCCCCGGCAGCGTCTACTCGGCGCCCGGCCTCGCGGCCGAACTGGGCGTCTCGGCCACCCCGGTGCGCGAGGCCATGCTCGATCTGGCCCGGGAGGGACTGGTCGAGCCGGTCCGCAACAAGGGCTTTCGGATCACCGAGGTCAGCGAGCGCGACCTGGACCAGTTCACCGAACTGCGCACGATGATCGAGGTGCCGACCATCGGCCGGATCACGAAGATCGCCACGACGGAGCAGCTGGAAGCGCTGCGGCCGATCGCGGAGGAGATCGTCACCAGCGCGCGCGAGCACAACCTCATCGGCTACCTGGAGGCGGACCGCCGCTTCCATCTGTCCCTGCTGGCCCTGGCGGGCAACGACCGGCTCGTCGAGACCGTCGGCGACCTGCGCAAGAGGTCCCGGCTGTACGGGCTGACCGGCCTGGACGAGGCCGGCAAGCTCGTCTCCTCGGCCGAGGAGCACATCGAGCTGCTCGACCTGATGATCAGCGGCGACGCCGCGGCGGCCGAGGCCTGCATGGTCCGCCACCTCGGCCACGTCCGCTCGCTCTGGGCCCAGGGCCGCGACGAACCGGTCGGGCGCACCCCGGGCGGCCTCGGCTCCGGCCTGTAGACGGACGGCGGCTCCGGTCTCCAGGGCGGGCGGCAGCCACCGGTCCGCCGCGATCTGACAGCGGGCCCGTCCCTCCGGGGCGGGCCCGCGCCCCAACACCGCGTAGGCCGGCGGGATTTGGACACGGCTGGATAACGGGCCGCTCAACCTCTTGTCAGTACAATTTCACATTACTATGTTACCCGTCACATCCTAGAGCGCGGCCCTTCACTGGAGTGACCCATGACCAAGCGCACCCAACTCGCCCTCGCCACCGCCCTGGTGGCAGCACTCGCACTCGGCGCCTCGGGCTGCTCCGACCCCAAGAAGGGCTCCGCCGGCGGCGGCGCGTCCAACCCCGCCGCCGCCAACGACGGCAAGATCCTCGGCGGCACCCCGGTCAAGGGCGGCACCCTCACCGTCCTGTCCAACCAGGACTTCGCCCACCTCGACCCCGCCCGCAACTGGGTCATGCCGACCATGGACTTCGGCACGCGCCTCCTCTACCGCACCCTCGTCACCTTCAAGGCCGAGCCGGGCAAGGCCGGCAGCGAGCTGGTCCCCGACCTCGCCACCGACCTCGGCACCCCCTCCAACGGCGGCCGCACCTGGACCTTCACCCTCAAGGAGGGCGTGAAGTACGAGGACGGCACCCCGGTCAAGGCCCAGGACGTGAAGTACAACGTCGAGCGCTCCTTCGCCCCCGACCTCACGGGCGGCCCCGACTACGCGGCCCAGTACCTGGCCGGGACCGAGGGCTACAAGGGCCCGCTCCAGGGGCAGCACCTCGACTCCGTCAAGACCCCCGACGACCGCACGATCGTCTTCGAACTCAAGCGCCCCGTCGCCGAGTTCTCCGCGACGGCCACCCTGCCGACCTTCTCGCCCGTGCCCCAGTCCCAGGAGAAGGGAACCCAGTACGACGCCCGCCCGTTCTCCTCCGGCCCGTACAAGATCGAGTCGTACGACCGGGACAAGAAGCTGGTCCTGGTCCGCAACGAGCACTGGGACGCGAAGACCGACACCGTGCGCAAGGCCTACCCCGACAAGTTCGTCGTCGTCATGGGCCTCAAGGGCGGCCAGGTCGACGACCGCATCATCGCCGGCGAGGGCGCCGACGCCTCCACCGTCCAGTACGCCGACATGCGCCCCGAGAGCGCCCCCAAGGTGCTGCCCAAGCCGGAGGTCAAGGCGCGCCTGATCGCGGAGTCCAAGGGCTGTACCGAGATGCTCTTCCTCAACAACTCCCGCGCCCCGTTCGACGACCCCAAGGTCCGCGAGGCCATGCAGTACGCCGTCGACAAGGAGGCCGTGGTCACCGCCGGCGGCGGCCCGGCCCTCAACGAGATCGCCACCGCCTACCTGCCCCCGGCCCTGACCGGCGGCAAGCAGGCCGACACGCTGAAGATCGCCCCGGCCGGCGACCCGGCCAAGGCCAAGGAGCTGCTGAAGGCCGCCGGCAAGGAGAAGCTGAAGGTCTCCCTGTCCGTCTCCACCGGCGACAAGGGCGCCGCCGAGGCCATCCAGCAGGGCCTGTCCCGCGCGGGCATCGAGGTCGTCATCGACACCGTCGACCCGGGCGCGTACTACGACGTCATCGGCGACCTCTCCACCACCCCCGACATGACCTTCACCGGCTGGTGCCCCGACTACCCGTCCGGCTCCACCTGGATCCCCTTCGTCTTCGACGGACGCACCATCAAGGACAAGGGCAACCAGGGCAACTACAGCCAGTTCCGCGACGAGGCGACCATCAAGCGGATCGACGAGATCAACAACATGGCCGACGCGAAGCAGGCCAACCAGGCCTGGATCGACCTGGACGCGGAGCTCATGAAGAAGTCCCCGTCCATCCCGGTCCTGCTGGAGCGCAAGCCGCTGCTCGTCGGCCCCAACATCGCCGGCGCGTTCGGCCACCCGGTGTGGACCGGCGAGATCGACTACGCGACGGTCGGCCTCAAGGACCCCTCGAAGAGCCAGGGCTGAGGGCCCGAGGGATCCCCGCAGCCATGACCCCCACCGCACCGGTCCCGGACGACAGGGCACCCCGGGGCCCAGACGGCCCCCCGGCCCCGGGCGCCGCCCACGCCGTCGACAGCGCACCGGCCCCCGCCAGCGCACCCGCCCCGGGCAGCACCCCGGCCCCCGCCAGCGCACCCGCCCCGGGCGGCACCCCGGCCCCCGGCACGGCCCGGGCCCCCGATGCCGCCCCGGCCCGGCCCGCGGCGGCCACCGGCAGCAGCCCCTGGCAGCTCGCCCGGCGCGAGCTCCGCCGCCGCCCCGCCGTCCGCGTCAGCCTCTGCGTCGTCCTCCTCTTCGTCCTGATGGCCGCGACCGCCCCCTGGCTGGGAGCCCTCGGCGGCTGGTCCCCGGAAGAGTTCGACAAGTCAGCCATCGACCCCTACCTCGGCGGACAGCCCCTCGGCTCCCTCGGCGGGATCAGCCCCGAGCACTGGCTCGGCGTCGAACCCGTCACCGGCCGCGACCTGTTCGCCCGCGTGGTCCACGGCGCGCAGGTCTCCCTGCTCATCGCCTTCGCCGCGACCGCCATCGTCGTCCTCGCCGGCACGGCCGCCGGAATCGCCGCCGGCTACTTCGGCGGCCGCACCGACGCGGTCCTGTCCCGGCTCATGGACCTCACCATGTCCTTCCCCTCGCTGATCTTCATGATCGCGATGCTGTCCGTGGCCAAGGACGTCAACCGGATCGTCCTCATGACCTCCGTCATCGGAGTCTTCGGCTGGCCCGGCGTCGCCCGCGTCGTCCGCGGCCAGACCCTCTCCCTCAAGCACCGCGAGTACGTCGACGCCGCCCGTGTGGGCGGCGCCGGCCCCTGGCGGATCCTGACCCGCGACATCCTCCCGGGCGTCTCGGGCCCCGTCATCGCCTACACCACCCTGCTCATCCCCGGGATGATCAGCACCGAGGCCGCCCTGAGCTACCTCGGCGTCGGAGTCCGCCCGCCCACCCCCTCCTGGGGCCAGATGATCGCCGAGTCCGTCGCCTACTACGAGACCGACCCCATGTACTTCGTCATCCCCAGCGTCTTCCTCTTCCTCGCCGTCCTCGCCTTCACCCTGCTCGGCGACGCCCTGCGCGACATCCTCGACCCGAGGGGCGGCCGCACGTGATCGCCTACCTCGCCCGCCGGCTGCTCGCCCTCGCCGGGGTGCTCCTCGCCATCGCCGCCGTCACCTTCCTCATCTTCTACGTCCTGCCCGCCGACCCGGCCGCGGCCGCCTGCGGCAAGACCTGCAGCGCCGAGCGCCTGGCCGACGTACGGACGTACCTGGGCCTCGACCAGCCCCTGTGGCGGCAGTTCGCCGACTTCCTGACCGGCATCTTCACCGGCCGCACCCTCGGCACCGGACAGTACGCCGTCGCCTGCGACTTCCCGTGCCTCGGCTACTCGTACGAGAACTCCCTGCCCGTCTGGGACCTGCTCATGGACCGCCTCCCGGTCTCCGCCTCCCTCGCCGTCGGCGCCGCCGTCCTGTGGCTGGTCCTGGGGCTGGGCGCCGGGGTGACCGCCGCCCTGCGCAAGGACACCGCCACCGACCGGGCCCTGATGGTCGGGGCGGTCGCCGCCGCCTCGCTGCCCGTGTACTTCACCTCGGTGATGCTCATCTACGGGGTCATCCGCATCGCCGGCCTCCTGCCCTACCCCACCTACCAGGCCTTCACCGACGACCCGCTCGCCTGGGCCTCGAACCTGCTCCTGCCCTGGACCGCGCTCGCCCTGCTGTACGCCGCCATGTACGCGCGCCAGAGCCGCGGCTCGATGATCGAGGCGATGGCCGAGCCCTACATCCGCACCGCCCGCGCCAAGGGCATGCCCGAACGGACCGTCGTCGTCAAACACGGTCTGCGCTCCGGGATGACCCCGATCCTCACCATCTTCGGCATGGACCTCGGCGGCCTGCTCGCCGGAGCCGTCATCACCGAGTCCATCTTCGGACTCCCCGGCATCGGGCGGCTGTTCTACGGCGCCCTCGTCAGCTCCGACCAGCCCGTGGTCCTCGGGGTCACCCTGCTCGCCGCCTTCTTCATCGTCGTCGCCAACCTCCTGGTCGACGTCCTGTACGCCGTCATCGACCCGAGAGTGAGGTACTGATGGCAGCCGACACCGCCGCTCCGCTCCTCGCAGTGCGCGACCTGCGCGTCACGTTCACCACCGAGCGCGGGACCGTACGGGCCGTCGACTCGATCGGGTTCACCGTCGAGGCGGGACGCACCCTCGGCATCGTCGGCGAGTCGGGCTCGGGCAAGTCCGTCACCTCGCTCGCCGTCATGGGCCTGCACCGGGGCACGGTCGAGGTGGGCGGCTCCGTGCGGCTGTCCGGACGGGAACTGACCACCCTGTCCGAGCGGGAGCTCTCCCGCGTCCGCGGCCGCCGGATCGCCATGATCTTCCAGGACCCGCTGTCCAGCCTGCACCCCTACTACACGGTCGGCGAGCAGATCGCCGAGCACTTCCGGGTGCACTTCAAGGCCGGCCGGGCCGCCGCCCGCAAACGCGCCGTCGACATGCTCGGCGAGGTCGGCATCCCGGAACCGGCCCGGCGCGCACGGGAGTACCCGCACCAGTTCTCCGGCGGCATGCGGCAGCGGGCGATGATCGCCATGGCCCTGGCCTGCGAGCCCGACCTGCTGATCGCCGACGAACCGACCACCGCCCTGGACGTCACCGTGCAGGCGCAGATCCTCGAACTCATCGCCCGGATCCAGCAGGAGCGCGGACTCGGCGTCGTGCTGATCACCCACGACCTGGGCGTCGTCGCCCGCGTCGCCCACGACGTACTGGTCATGTACGGCGGCCGGGCCGCCGAACAGGCGCCGGCCGACGCACTGTTCGCCGACCCCGCCCACCCCTACACCCGGGGCCTGCTCGACTCGCTGCCCCGCCTCGACACCGCGGACGACGAGCCGCTGCCCTTCATCCCCGGCTCCCCGCCGTCCCTGCTCGCACCGGCCCCCGGCTGCGCCTTCGCCCCGCGCTGTCCCCGGGCGGCCGCGCGCTGCACCGACGTACGGCCCGAGCCGGCGGCGTACGGGGACGGACCGGAGCGGACGGTCGCCTGCCACTTCGCCGGGGCCCCGGCCCGTACCGTCGAGGAGGCGGCCCGATGACCGAGACGACGACGCCGAGCCCGCCCGCCACGGCCGCACCCGGGAACCCGGGACGAGGCACCGCCACCCCGCTGCTGTCCGTGCGGGACCTCACCATGACCTTCCCCGGCCGACGATCCGTGACCGGGCGCCGGGGGGCGCCCGTGCGCGCGGTCGACGGGATCTCCTTCGACCTGGCGGTCGGCGAGACCCTCGGTCTGGTCGGGGAGTCGGGCTGCGGGAAGTCCACCACCGGGCGGATGCTGGTGCGGCTGCTGGAACCCACCTCGGGCCGGATCGCCTTCGAGGGCGAGGACATCAGCCGCCTCTCCCCGTCCGGCATGCGGCCGCTGCGCAAGCACATCCAGATGGTCTTCCAGGACCCGCACTCCTCGCTGAACCCGCGCCAGACCGTTGCCCGGATCATCTCCGACCCGTTGCTGGTACAGGGCTGGAGCGTGGCGGACGCCCGCCGCCGCGCCGCCGAGCTGATGGAGCTCGTCGGGCTGATCCCCGAGCACATCGACCGCTACCCGCACGAGTTCTCCGGCGGCCAGGCCCAGCGCATCGGCATCGCCCGCTCACTGTCCACCA
Source organism: Streptomyces sp. NPDC046308 (assembly GCF_055588065.1). Taxonomy (NCBI): domain Bacteria; kingdom Bacillati; phylum Actinomycetota; class Actinomycetes; order Kitasatosporales; family Streptomycetaceae; genus Streptomyces; species Streptomyces sp. NPDC046308. Next base: position 85,106 of record NZ_JBVJFB010000008.1, on the reverse strand, counting down.
GCCCCCGGCTGATCGTCGCCGACGAGCCGGTCTCCGCGCTGGACGTCTCCGTGCAGGCCCAGATCGTCAACCTGATGGAGCGGCTGCGCGCCGAACTGGGCCTGGCCTACGTGTTCATCGCCCACGACCTGTCGGTGGTCAAACGCGTCAGCGACAGAGTCGCCGTCATGTACCTCGGCCGGATCGTCGAGATCGGGGACAAGAAGTCCCTCTACGAGAACCCGCAGCACCCGTACACCCGGGCGCTGCTGTCCGCCGTCCCGCTGCCCGACCCGGCGGCGGAACGGCGGCGGGAGCGGATCGTGCTGCTCGGCGACCCGCCGAGCCCGGCCGCTCCACCCCCCGGCTGCACCTTCCACCCCCGCTGCCCCAAGGCACAGCCGATCTGCCGCACCGAACGCCCCCTGCTCCGCCCCACCGCCGCCCGCGAGGTGGCCTGCCACTTCCCCGGCGACTGACGGGGACCCGGGGAAGGGGAGGGGCCCCGGAGACAATGGCGTCTCCGGGGCCCCTCCCGCTGTCCGCGGCCGTACTCGGCCCGTTCGCGTCAGCCCAGTTCGCGGCGGAAGAACTCCAGTTCCAGGGCCATCAGCTTCTCGCGGGTGCCGTCCGGGGTCATGTGGGTGACGCCCGGCAGGGCCAGCAGCTGGTGGGGGCGGCCCGCGTCGGTCAGGGCCTGCGAGAGGCGCAGGGTGTGCGAGGGGTGGACGTTGTCGTCGGCCAGGCCCGTGATCAGCAGCAGCGGGCGGGAGAGGCCGGGGGCGTCGGGGATGAGCGAGTCACGCTCGTAGACGTCCGGGTGCTCCTGCGGGAGGCCGAGGTACCGCTCCGTGTACGCGGTGTCGTAGTGCCGGAAGTCCGTCGGCGCGGCGCCGGCCGCCGCCGCGTGGAAGACGTCAGGGCGGCGCAGCACCGCCATGGCCGCGAGGTAGCCGCCGTAGGACCAGCCGCGCACTCCCACCCGGCCGAGGTCGAGGTCGCCGTGGCGCGCCGCGAGCGCGTGGAGGGCCGCGACCTGGTCGTCCAGGGTGACCTCGGAGAAGCCGCGGTACATCGCCTGGGCGTAGGCGGGGGAGACGTGCGGGGTCCCGCGGTTGTCGACGGTCACCACCGCGAAGCCCTGGTCGGCCCACCACTGGCGGAGCTGCCAGCGGCGCGGGTCGGCGGTGATGTCCTGCATGCCGGGGCCGCCGTAGCTGTCCATCAGGACGGGCAGCTTCCGGCCGGGCGCGTGGTCGCGGGGCAGCACGAGGGCGGTGGGGACGCCGTGCTCGGTGACCCGCTCCAGGAGGGGCGCGGTCCGGTAGGGCAGCGGCTGGGACAGGTCGGCCGGGGTGAACTCCCGCCCGTCGGGGGTGCGCAGGGTGCGCCGGACCCCGTCGGCATCGGCCGAGGTCAGCAGCAGGGTCCCGGCCGAGGCCTGGACACTGTGCACGCCGGGCCCGTCGGCCACCGGGGTCAGTTCGCCGGTGGCCGGGTCCAGCAGCAGCACCTGCTGCTCGGCGGGGTCGCGCAGGCCGGCCTCGATCAGCAGCCGGTCCTGGTGGACCCCGGCCACGCGGCGGACCTGGATCCCGTCCCCGGTGAGCAGCCGGCCGTCCACCGAGAGGGCCCGGGCGGCGCCGCCCTCGGTGTCGGCGGCGGTCAGCATCCGCCCGTCGGCCAGCCGGGCCGGGGTGCCGGGGAGATCCGGGTCCACCCACCGCGGGTGCGTGGTGCGGGACAGTTCGGTGGTGCGGCCGGTGGCCGGGTCGGCGGAGAGCAGCAGCACGTTCTGCTGGAGCCGGTCCTGGACGGTCAGCAGGATCTCCCCGGCGGACTCCCAGTCCGCGTCGGAGACGTAGGGGTAGGTCTCGGCGTCCCAGTCGAGCCGGATCCGGGCCGGGGCCTCGCCCGAGCCCTCGCCCTCGCCCGAGCCCTCGCGCAGCACCCACAGCTGGACGTCGGCGTTGGGCCCGCCCGCCTCGGGGTAGGCGAAGTCCTCGGCCGGCAGCTCGGGGCGCGCCGGGTCGGCGAAGTACCGCCGCTGGAGGGCGGATTCGTCGACCCGGGCGGCCAGCAGGGTGACCCCGTCCGGGGACCACCAGTGGCCCCGGGAGCGGCCCAGCTCCTCGGCGGCGGCGAACTCGGCGAGGCCCCAGCGGGCCCCGTCGTCCGGGCTGACCCGGCCGCCCGGGGTGACGTACAGGGCGTCGTCGGCCACGTACGCGGTGCGCGAGCCGTCGGTGTTGGGCCGCGGGTCGACGACCGGTCCGGCCGCCGGGATCTCCTCGGGCTTGCCGTCTCCGGCGGCGGTGACCCCGTAGAGCCGCCCGTACAGTGCGAAGACGGCGTGCCGGCCGTCCCCGGAGAGGGCGTACGAGCCGATCGCCGCGGCGACGAGCCGGGTCCGCTCGCGCAGCCGGCGCTCGGCGTCCGGGAGGGCCCCCGGCTCGGGGCACAGCTCGCGCGGATCGGCAAGCCGGGTCTCGGCGCCGGTGGCGGTGTCGAGCACCCAGAGGCTGTCGAAGGCGTCGGTGGGGCCGGTGGAGCGGAGGAACCAGAGGAGCCGGCCGTCGTCCCCGAAGGAGAACGCGCGCGGGGCTCCGTAGGAGAAGCGGGCCGTGCTCGCGGAGAGCCTGAGGAAGTCATCCATGATCGTAGTGTGACATGTGCAATGTCACTACCACTAGGCTGTTCGAGTGGTGACCCCCGGAGCGCGGGCTTAGCGTCGAAAGGGTGGACCCGAACGCAACGCCCAGCAGCAACGGGACCGATGGCAAGGTCCGAGGGAGCGGCAACGGACTCGCCCTGTTCGTCATCGCCTCCTGTCAGCTCATGGTGGTGCTCGACATCACGATCGTGAACATCGCGCTGCCACACATCCAGACCGCGCTCGGCTTCTCCACCGAAAGCCTTTCCTGGGTCGTCAACGCCTACACGCTCGCCTTCGGCGGCCTGTTGCTCCTCGGCGGCCGCACCGGCGACATCCTCGGCCGCAAACGGGTCTTCATCTTCGGTGTCCTGCTGTTCGGCCTGGCCTCCTTCCTGGGCGGACTCGCCCAGAACGAAGGGCAGTTGATGGCGGCCCGCGCCCTCCAGGGCGTCGGCGGCGCCATCGCCTCCCCCACCTCCCTCGCGCTGATCACCACCACCTTCCGCGAAGGCCCCGCACGCAACCGGGCCTTCGGCGTGTTCGCCGGCGTCTCGGCGGCCGGCGGCGCGATCGGCCTGCTCGCGGGCGGCATCCTCGTCGAATGGCTCGACTGGCGCTGGGTGCTCTTCGTCAACGTCCCCATCGCCATCCTGATCGCGGTCCTGGCCACGAAGGTCCTGCACGAGTCCGAACGCCATCCCGGACACTTCGACTTCGCCGGCGCACTGCTGTCCACCCTGGGCATGGTCGCCCTGGTCTACGGCTTCATCCGGGCCTCCCAGGAGGGCTGGCGCGACCCGGTGACCCTCGGCTCCTTCGGCGCCGCCGTGGTCCTGCTGACCCTGTTCATCCTGAACGAGCGGCGCTCGCCCCAGCCCATCACCCCGCTGCACATGTTCGCCGACCGCAACCGAGCCGGGACCTACGGGATCATGCTCATGCTCGCCTGCGCGATCTTCGGCATGTTCTTCTTCCTGACCCTCTTCGTGCAGATCGTGCTCGGCTTCAGCCCGATCCAGGCCGGCCTCGCCTTCCTCCCGGTCAGCGTGATGGTCGCGTTGGGCGCCGGGCTCACTTCGCAACTCCTCCCGAGGTTCGGGCCCAAACCCTTCATGGTCGGCGGCGCCCTGTCCTCGGCGGCCGGGCTCGGCTGGCTGACGCAGACGGACGTCCACTCGACGTACCTGGGCAGCATCCTGGGGCCGATGCTGCTCTTCGCCCTCGGCATGGGCCTGCAGTTCGTGTCGCTGACCCTGATGGCCCTGTCCAACGTCGCCGACCGGGAGTCGGGAGCCGCGTCCGGACTGCTCAACACGATGCAGCAGGTGGGCGGCTCCCTCGGCCTGTCGATCCTGGTGACGGTCTTCGGCACGGCGAGCCGCAACGAGGCGAAGGACCAGGTGGCCGGCTTCCTCGGCACGGCCACCCCGGCCCAGCGGGCGGCCTTCCAGCGGACCGGCCAGGTCCCGAAGCCGTGGAGCGACCAGATCCTCACGTCCGGCATCAGCGCGGCCTTCGTCGTGGCGGCGGTGTTCACGCTGGTCGGCGCGGCGATCGCGCTGTTCGCCATCCAGGTCCGCCCCTCGGACCTCGAACGCCTCCAGGGCAACCACGTCCCGGCCGCGGACCGCACCTAGGGAGGCCGTCTCCTTCGGGACCGCGGCCGGACCGCGGCGGGACCGCCGGGGTCAGCTCGCGGTGACCCCGGCGCCGGTGACGCGGGCCGCGAAGGCGTCCAGGTTGCCCGACATGCGGGCGAGGCGCTCGTCCAGGGTCAGGGACTCCTCGTGGCCCCCGGTCCGCAGCTTCGGCTGCCGCTTGCCGCGTACGTACAGGGAGCAGGCGAGGTCGGCGCAGATGTAGGTGCCGACCGTGTTGCCCTCGCGGCCGCGGGCGCCCGCCAGGGGCGCGGCGAGCAGGGTGACCCCCGAGGACGCGTGACCCGTCAGGCAGATCTGGCACAGGCTGGACTTCACCGCGCTGGTACGGCCCACGGACGGTACGCGCAGGGAGATCCCCAGCGGTCCCGCCTCCCGCGGCAGCACGAGGTGGGCCCGCAGCGGCGCACCCGGATCCACCCATCCGAGGAAGTCCAGGTCTTCCCAGGGCAGTTCGGCGAAGTCGAGCGGCAGGCGCAGCCGCGCGGCCTCGCCCTTGGTGCAGTTCACGAAGGACGCACGGATCTGTTTCTCACTGAGTGGTTCCACGGGCATCGACCTTATGGCCCGTTCTGACCGCCCGCACCTCGATATCCCGTGCCGTACGGCGCCGGATCCGGTGCCCGGCGCTTCTGCGCGGGCGCCGCTACCCGGCCACGCGACGGACCCGGCAGCGTGCCGGGCCGTCCGCGCGCAGGGTGATTCCGGCCCCGACCGGGATCTCGGTGTCCACGGCCTCGAACGCGTACGCCCGCAGGATCATCGCCAGCGCGACCACCGACTCCAGCATGGAGAAGTGCTGACCGATGCAGGCGCGCGGACCGCCGCCGAAGGGGAACCACGCGTAGCGCGGCCGCGCCGCCTCCGCCTCCGGCGTGAACCGCTCGGGGTCGAAGCGGTCCGGGTCCGGCCAGTGCTCCGGATGGCGGTGCGTCACCCAGGGCGCCACGATCACGTCCGCGCCCGCGGGGACGGTGTGCTCCCCGATCCTCGTGTCGACGACGGCCTTGCGGCCGATGACCGGCGCGGCCGGGTACAGGCGCATGGCCTCCTTGAGCACCCGGGTGAGGTACGGGAGCCGGTCCAGGTCGGCGGCCTCGGGCGTACGGTCACCCAGCACGCGGGAGATCTCCTCGCGGGCCCGGTCCTGTTCCCCGGGATGGCGCGCCAGCAGGTGCAGGGCGAAACAGAGGGAGGTGGCGGTCGTCTCGTGCCCGGCGAGCAGGAAGATCAGCACCTGGTCGCGCAGCTCGGCGGCGTCGAACTCCCCGTCGTCCGAGCTCCTGGCCGTGGCGAGCAGCGTCAGCAGGTCGTCGCCGCCACCGTCGTGGCCGGCGGCGTCCTGGCCGGGGCCGCCCCGCCGCTCGGCGATGATCTTGTCGCACACCCCGTAGAGCTCGTCCATCGCGGCGGCCGCCCGCCTGTTGCCCGGGGTGGGCCAGTGCCGCGGGAGGTTGGCGGGGGAGTAGCCGCGGCGCAGCACGTAGTCCGTGATGACCGGGAAGCACCGGGCCACGACGTCGGCGGTGGCCTCGACGTCGGTACCGAAGAGGATCCGGGCCACGGCGCGCAGAGCAAGGTGCGTCATCTCGTCGGAGACGTCGACGACGCCGTCCGGGGCCTCCTCCCACGCGGCGATGACCGAGGTGGTCTCCGCGGCGACGGCCCCGGCGTAGCCGTCGACCCGGCGCCGGGTGAAGAGGGGCTGCACCAGCCGGCGCTGACGCAGGTAGTCCTCGTCCTGGCTGGTCAGCAGCCCGTTGCCCGAAGGAGTCCCGGACCTCCTGGTAGAAGGCGTTGTCCTTGCGGAAGTTGGCCGAGTCGGAGGCGAGCACCTGCTGGGCGCCCTCGGGTGAGAAGACGCAGTACAGCTCGGCCCGCATCCCGGGCGGACCGGCGGTGACCCGTACGAGGTCTCCGTGCCGGTGCTGCGCCCGCAGATAGGTGCCGAGGGAGTCCGACTTCAGGTCGAAGAGCGACCCGAGCAGCGGAACCCCGACGAGTTCGGGAACCCCCGCCCCCGCACCGGCCCCCGCGTTCGCACCAGCTGCCATGCCCGCTCCCTCATCCGGTACCGGAGGCCCGATTCTGCCGGTCCCCCGACACGTATGACCAGGAGTTCCGCCCCATCAGGCCGAATACCGACGTGCCCTGCCGGGCCTCGGGCGGTCCACGAGGCGAGCAGCACGCGGTGCGCGACGCACGCGCGAACGGCGAGGTGATGGCGAAGCCCGGCCCGACCCCAACGCGTCGCGCGACCAGCCCGCCGGCCTCACGCTCCTCCGGCCCCGCCCGGCAGGAACCGTGCGGGGCGCCCTGTAGCCGGGCCCGGGGTCAGAGACGCCAGCGCTTCTGGCCCGGACCCTTGCAGGTGTAGAGCTTGCCGTTCGTCTTGCCGATCCCGGTCGCTCCGGACGTCGAGCAGTAGGCGCCCGGGGTGACGGTACCGGCGCTCCCGCCGCCCGTACCGCCGGACGAGGTGTCGTCATCGTCGTCCGTGGGGGGCGTGGGCGTGGGCTTCGGGTGGAGGTCGGTGTTCTGCTCGGCCGGACACCGCGTGCCGGGCGCGACGAGGTGCACGCTCGTGTCCGCGTACCGCGGAAGGAGCTGCGTGCCCTCCTCGGGGCTCTGGAAGCAGGCGATCCAGTCCGCGTGGGCGGCGGGAAGCTCCACGTCGTTGTACGCGCTGAACGCGGCGAGTTCCTTGTCGATCAGGTCCTCGACGGCCTTCTCCGCCTCCCCGAAGGGCTTGCCCACGACGGCGGGCATCACCGGGTCCGCGCTCTTCGTCGGCGCGGGCGCCGTCGAGGCGGGCGCCGTCGAGGCGGTGGCCGCAGGCGGGGCGCTCGGCGGCGTGGCCGCGGCGGCGACCGGCTGGGTGGCGGCCGGCTGCGGCTTGGCATCGGCGGCGGACTTCTGCGGCGAACCGCCCAGGAACGGGGTCAGGAACCAGAGACCCGCCAGGACCGTCGCGACGACCTTCTTCACCTGGCTCCACGGACTGAGCCAGGCGAGGGCTATGCCGGCGGGCGGTATGAGGACCAGCAGGGTGATGATCAGTGCCGGGTGCTGCCACCAGCGCCGTACGGGCGCTGGCGGGTGCGGGTACGACGGAGCGTAGGTCACGTGGAGTCCTTCGGGCGGTACGGTACGTGAGGGGCTCCGCGAGCGTATAGAAGATTGAAACTTGTACCGGGCGGTACGCGAGATGAGGCCGAAGCAGTCCTGACTGCCGCCGGGACGGGAAACGTCTTGAGTCTCCAGTGACTGGAGACAGCAGAGTGGGGGACATGGACGCCACGACCCTCTTCTCGATCGGCGAGCTCTCCCGGCGGACGGGACTGCCCGTGAGGACCATCCGGTTCTACTCCGATGCCGGGGTGGTGGCGCCGACCACTCGAACCCCCGCCGGCTACCGGCTCTACGACCTCGACGCACTGCTTCGTCTGGAACTCCTGCGCACCCTGCGCGAGCTGGGCATCGACCTGGCCACGGTCCAGCGGGTGCTGGACCGGGAGCTCTCGGTGGCGGACGTGGCCGCGGCGCACGCCGACGCCACGGACGTCCAGATCCGGGTGCTGCAACGGCGCCGGAGCGTTCTGCGAGCCGTGGCCGCAGGCGGGTCCAGCCCTGAGGAGATCACGCTCATGCACAGGCTCACGCGGTTGTCCGGCGAGGAACGCCGACGGTTGACCGACGACTTCGTCGAGGGCACCTTCGGGACCCCCACGACACCGGGGACCTTCGGCACGGCGGACGCCGACCCCGCCGCGGCGGCCATGGTCCGCGCGGCCCTTCCCGACCTCCCCGACGATCCGTCCGGCGAGCAGGTCGCCGCGTGGGTGGAACTCGCCGAGCTGGTGGGCGACGAGGACTTCCGGGCCCGGATGCGCCGGACGGCGGGCCGGCAGGCCGCCGGGCGCCCGCTCGACATCGAGAGCGCGGCCGGCGACGAACTGATGGAGTTCACCCGCCGGAAGGTCTCCGAGGCGATGGAGTCGGGCATCGACCCGCGGAGCGACCGGGGCGTGCCCGTCATCGACGACCTGGTGCACCGTTTCGCCGAGGTGTTCGCACGCACCCCGGACAGGGACTTCCGGGAGTGGATGGCCGAGCAGTTCGAAGAAGCGCACGATCCCCGAGTGGACCGGTACTGGCGGCTGGTGTGGATCGTCAACGGCTGGCAGGTCGTACCGAACCTGCTCCCGGTGTACCCCTGGCTCATCCAGGCCCTGCGCACCTGAGTCAGGCCCGGCTCTCGGACTTTCGCGCCGAGCGCGCCCACCGCCACACCGTGTGCGCTACGAGAGCCACGGCGGTCACGACGGCGATCACACGCATCGTGCTCCAGGTGACTTCGACGAAGTGCCCCGCGGCGTCCGCCTCCGCCTTCAGGCGGGCGGAGGTCTCGACGAAGACGATGAGCGGAACGAGAAGACGGAACGGAAGTCCGCCGATGCCGGGAATCCGTGCCAGATTCCCGAAGAGTCCCATCGGGGCTCCGAAAACAAAAGCGCACAATCCCCAGATCAGAATTCCCGAGGATATGCCTTCGCTGCTCATTCCGTCGGATGTCATTCCGATCGGGGCGGCGGGGCTCAGGGACTTGAGCAGGTAGTAGACGACCACGCCGACGGCCAGGGCCGTAGAGGCCAGCCAGGCCGCCTCCGTCTTCGACGGTCGGGTGTATCCGATCAGGAAGGCGAAGCACGCCCACGACCATCCCGCGGAGAACACGAGGTTCACGACGTGCGGAACCGGGCCGTCGAACGTGCCCGCGAGCGCACCGAGCGTGCCGATCCCTCCACCTGCTCCGAGAACGGAAAGCACGGACGTGGTGCGAGTGCGCGAAGGATTCACTCGTGTTCCCTGTCTGCGGTCAGCGGCAAGGGGGGGGGGGGGGGGGGGGGGGGGGGGATGAACCCCGGAGAACAGGGCTGACCTTCTCGCAGGAAAAAAAAACCACAACAAAAACAAAAAAGAAGAGGAGAATCGCTGCGTCCCCCCCC
>NZ_JBVJFB010000008.1:0-75794 GCF_055588065.1 Streptomyces sp. NPDC046308 | reverse complement strand
TTTCTTCTTTTTTTCCTACCGTCGTGTTCATGTGTTTCTTCTCTCCCCCCCCCCTTTTTTTAGCTCTGCGTTTGGAGGGGGGAGCAACCCCTCCCCCCCCGGCCCAGGGGGAAGGGGCAGTGGTCGGGTCTGCGGCCCGTTCAGATGTCGCGGAAGATCTCGATCTGGGCGCCGACCGAGTTGAGGCGCTCGGCGAGTTCCTCGTAGCCGCGGTTGATCACGTACACGTTGCGCAGGACCGAGGTGCCCTCCGCGGCCATCATCGCGAGGAGGACGACCACCGCCGGGCGGAGCGCCGGGGGGCACATCATCTCCGCGGCGCGCCAGCGGGTGGGGCCCTCCACCAGGACGCGGTGCGGGTCCAGGAGTTGGAGGCGGCCGCCGAGGCGGTTGAGGTCGGTCAGGTAGATGGCGCGGTTGTCGTACACCCAGTCGTGGATCAGCGTCTGGCCCTGCGCGACGGCGGCGATGGCCGCGAAGAACGGGACGTTGTCGATGTTCAGCCCGGGGAACGGCATCGGGTGGATCTTGTCGATCGGGGCTTCGAGCTTCGACGGGCGGACGGTGAGGTCCACCAGGCGGGTGCGGCCGTTGTCCGCGACGTACTCCGCCGAGCGGTCGTGGTCGAGGCCCATCTCCTCCAGTACCGCGAGCTCGATCTCCATGAACTCGATCGGCACCCGGCGGATGGTCAGCTCCGACTCCGTGACGACCGCCGCGGCGAGCAGGCTCATCGCCTCGACCGGGTCCTCGGAGGGGGAGTAGTCCACGTCCACGTCGATGTTCGGGACGCCGTGGACGGTGAGGGTGGTGGTGCCGACGCCCTCGACCTTGACGCCCAGCGCCTCCAGGAAGAAGCAGAGGTCCTGGACCATGTAGTTGGAGGAGGCGTTGCGGATGACGGTGACGCCGTCGTGCCGGGCGGCGGCCAGCAGCGCGTTCTCCGTGACCGTGTCCCCGCGCTCGGTCAGGACGATCGGGCGGTCGGGGCAGACCCCGGCCTCGACCTTCGCGTGGTAGATGCCCTCGGTCGCGGTGATGTCCAGGCCGAAGCGGCGCAGGGCGATCATGTGCGGCTCGACGGTGCGGGTGCCGAGGTCGCAGCCGCCGGCGTACGGGAGACGGAAGCTGTCCGTCCGGTGCAGCAGCGGGCCCAGGAACATGATGATGCTCCGGGTCCGGCGCGCCGCGTCGGCGTCCATGGCCTCCAGGTCGAGGCGGGCCGGCGGGACCAGCTCCAGGTCCACGCCGTCGTTGATCCAGCGGGTGCGGACGCCGATGGAGTTGAGCACCTCCAGGAGGCGGTAGACCTCCTCGATGCGGGCCACCCGCCTCAGCACCGTACGGCCCTTGTTGAGGAGCGAGCCGCAGAGCAGGGCGACGCACGCGTTCTTGCTCGTCTTGACGTCGATGGCGCCCGACAGCCGGCGGCCGCCGACCACTCGCAGGTGCATCGGGCCGGCGTAGCCGAGGGAGACGATCTCGCTGTCGAGCGCTTCGCCGATGCGGGCGATCATCTCAAGGCTGATGTTCTGGTTGCCGCGCTCGATCCGGTTCACGGCACTCTGGCTGGTGCCGAGTGCTTCGGCGAGCTGACTCTGTGTCCAGCCCCGGTGTTGACGGGCGTCACGGATGAGCTTGCCGATGCGTACGAGGTAGTCGTCTGCCATGGGGGCACGTTATCTCAGATATGAGATGACTCCCGCGCCGGGTATGCCAGATGGGTGTGTCAGCTGGGCGATTTGGGAGTTATTGACCGTCAGGTCCCATAGTGGCTTCACGTGCGCGTGATACCTCGACGGTCCGGCCGGGCAGACGGGTGAGTGCATCACCTCGCCGCCGCTCAGGTACGGGGAGTGGGGCCGGTGGCCGGGGTGTGTCGCGGGGGTCGCCCGAAGCGCCCGGCCGGCGGCGCGGCGGCGGCCGGCGGGAGGCGGCTCGACGGCAGCCGACGGCAGGTCGGCGGCGGCCCGGAAGCAGGGCGGAGGCGGGGCGGGGGCGGGTCGGAGGCAGGTCGGGGCCGGTCCGCGGGTTGTCCTGTCTCAACGAAGTTTATCGGCGCCGAGTCGCTGACGTGGGCGGACTTTCTTCGTTGAGACAGTATGCGAGCCCGGTAGATGGTGAGACGGGCCGCAGCAGATTGGTCGACCGTGTTTCGTCTCAGCGAAATTAGTCGTCGCACCTAGCCGACTGCCTCAAGCGCAGCAGTAGCGCCCTTCGTGTGTTGTCCGGCTGAAGGGGCGCCCCAAGCGCTGTCCGGGTCTGCTGCGGGGCGGGTCACGGCTGGTTGCTGTCCCGGCGGGGAAGCTTGTCGCCAATCGCCTCCACCAGAGCCTTGACTTCCTCGGGGAACTTGTGGGCCCAGGTGGTCAGGAACGCGCTCTTGACGATGTGACCGGAGGTGAAGTCCAGGTCGCCGCCGATCTGCTCCCAGACCATGTGCCTGTCCCAGTTGGTCAGTGCGCGCTCCTTCACGACCTTTTTCACTCGCTCCTGGTCGTGCAGGCCGAGGTGGAGGGCCACCGCAAGGCGACCTGCTTCTTCGTCCAGACAACCCAGCACCCGATTCAGCACGTGTGCCTCGGGCGAGCTGGCCCCGGGCAGGGCGAAGATGCCCTCGTCGGGATTGGTGCGCTCGAACTGGTCACCGTCGAGAATGCAAATCGACGGATAAGTGCGAGTTGGGTCGATGTTGTGGTGAGCGTTGACCTTGATGGCTGGGTCGGCGCCGCCCATCGCATGAACCTTGACCTCATCCAACTCGACGCCGCCGTGGCTGCGAAGGGCGGTGGTGACCATGAGTTCGGCGAAATCGTCCTCGACGAAGATCGCAAGCTTGGCCTCAATCTGACCAGTGATGGTCCGCAGGGCCTTGACGTCGAGCTTCCCCTGGATCACGTTGCCGAGGTATGCCGCCCAGATGGCCTTGGAGGGCAGTGGGGCGAGCGCGTCATTTGAGTGCGTGGTGAAAATGACCTGGCAAGACTTGCGGTGGGCAACGCCGATCAAGTACTCGACCATGCGCTGAGTAGCCACCGGGTGCAGGCCGTTTTCGATCTCCTCGATAAAAATCATGGCCCCGGGGGAGGCAGCTTCGACGCCGGCGACGATACGGATGACGCTCGCTTCGCCGGCTCCGAAGTGGAACTCGGAGTACCCATCACCCTGAGGGGTGAGCCCGGAGAAGAGCTTGACCTTGCCAGCAGCGTCCACGTAGAGCTGCTGGAACCCTTTTATGGGCTTGGCCAGGATTTTGGTGGCATGCTCTGCGACCTCGGGAGCAAGGGTCACCTCGCGCGCTGCTGCGAAGGACCCGCCGATTGCGACCTTGAAGTTGGACCGCTCTGTGGCGGGCACGGTCCGTTCGACTCCGAACACCAGCACTTCCCGCTCCGGGGCAGTTCGGTTCCATTTGAGCTGCTTGAAGCTCGCGGTGCGCGAGACTGACAGACGAGGGTTAAGCTCCTTGTCGATGATTTCGTACTCGATTGACCAATTCTGCATGCTGGCGTCGTATTTGCCGCTTTTGGCAAAGAATCGCCCCGGAGCGACGCTCTTGTAGGCCAGTGCCGCCGCCCCCAGGACGGTGGTCTTGCCCCCGCCGTTCGGACCGACCAGTGCGGTAACCGGGAACTCGAAAGTGACTTCACGGTCGGTGAAGCCTCGGAGCTTCCGCAAGGTCAGCCGCTTGAGGTACTTGCCGTAGTTCTCCTTGGAGACCTTGGTCTCCAAGTCGGTGATTACGCTCTGCCGGACTTCACTCCTGTAGTCAGCCACCACTGCCCCGTCTGAGTCTCGAAGATTTATCGGGTTATCTTTGCAGATCCCACAAACTGAGAGGTGGTGTTCCTGTGTGATGGTAGTCGCCAGAGCATGTGACCTGGATTGACTGTTATGTGCATAAATGCGCCCATTAATCCAGGTTGGTCAGGACCGCCACTGCGCCGCGGAGCGCTGAGGGAATCGATAGCGGACGTAGTGGCGGAGCAGGGTGTAGGACACCGAGACGTCGTGGTCGTCCATGAGGTTCAGCCAGATCTGTTTCGGTCCGAGGCCCTGATCCAGCACCTGAATGGGCTCCATGAGGTCGCTGTCGAGGTGTGAATGGCCCCGTTCGACTCCTCGGGGCGGCGGCTGCATCGTGTCCAGGGCGAGGCGGACGAGACGTCGAGGGACTTGATGCCGCAGGGCCAGGTCCTGAATGGTGTGGCCCCTCCGGGCGTCGATGTAGATGAGCAACGCGAGATGGGACTGGCCGCGGAACAGGTCGGTTCGAGGAGTGCGCGGGTTGGGTTTCATGCGGCCGCGAGGGGAGCTGGCGTCAGCGAGCGCCCGGTCGAGAGACTGCTCGGAGCGGCCGGAAACCGCAGCCAGGCGGTCCAGCTGGGGCTTGCCGAACCAGAACGGTGGTCCGTTGAGGAAGCAGTGGAGATAGCTCGGCTTGAGATGGTTCGCGCGTGCGAGGCGGCGGACGTAGGAGTCGGTGATCTCGCCGACGCAGGGGCGTAGCCGGACGGGCAGTGGAGCAAGCGGGCGAGGCAGCTCGGGCACTGGGCGGGTCACGTCAGCGGCCCCCTTCCCTTCTTCGCGGCTTCCGCGGCATGGTCCAGAGGGATTGCGTCGAGACCCGCCTTGGTCACGCGTTCTGTGCCACTGAGGATCGCGTCGATCGCGGCGCGCCTCGGATCGCGTGGGAGAGCGCTCCGATCATGCCGTCGGACCGGTTGTGGAGGTAGCGGTCCAGCTTGACCAGACTGCCTGGCGGGTGATCGTGAAGCAGCAGGGTCTTCTCCATCGTCGCGACCAGCCCCTTCCACTCGTCGCCGTAGGGGAACGGGCGGGTGGGGACGAGGGTGAAGCGGCCTGCGATCTGGGCGCCCCGTGTGCCGGCCAGGAGCTCGCTGGTGTCGAGGTTGATGCCCGCGTAGACGAACGTCGCGGGGATGCGCTCGGAGAAGTACTTCAGGGTGTCGGAGACCTCGGCCCCGGCCCGTGTGATCTGCGAGACGTTGTGGATTTCGTCGACGAGGACCAGACCGGTGCGGGTGTCCGTGCAGACGCCGACCACCGCTTCGATGATGTCGGTCATGTTTGATCTGGCCCGGACCGGCAGCCCCAGGAAGCGCGCGAACTCGGCCGCGACCATGCAGGCGGACGCCGCGGGCGGGACGGTGATGTAGAGCACCGGGATGCGGTCGTTGACGTTCGGGTGGCGGGCCCGGTCGAGCAGTTCGTGGGCGAGTCCGAGCTGAGTGATCGCGCTGGTCTTGCCCGTTCCGGGGAGTCCGGAGACCATCAGCCCGCGGCGGGCGCTGATCGCGTGCCGGTTGAGCAGGACCAGCCGTCGGCCGCAGACCACGGTCTTCTCGACGAACGAGGTGGCGACCACCAGCATCCGTGCGTGGTGGTCGAGCCGGTCGTCGTCATAGAGCGCCCGCTCGGTCGGGGACAGCTTGGCCAGCTCGGCGTGAGTCAGCAGGACCGGAGGGCTGGGCGGGCCGGCGGCGAACTTCCGCCATCCGTCCAGCGTGGTCAACTGCCGGTTGGCCTCGGCATCGGCTTCCTGGAGCGTGGTGTGGCGGGTTGCCGGTTCGGAGATGGTCACGGACGCCTCCAGGGGTTCGCGAGCGGGTCGAACAGACCCAGCGGGATGACATCGGCCAGCTCGGTGTCCGCCTGGTCTTCCTGAGCGGCCTCGTCGGCGGGCGGATCGGGGGCCGGACGGTCAGGGGCGGTGGCCCGGGTCCGTGCGGCGACGCGCCGGGACCGTTTGGCCGCGGGCCCCTGCTTCGGGGCGGGGCCGTCGTGGGCTCGCCGCAGCAGGGCAGCGGCGGCGTCCGCGATCTGTTCCTCCGTGCCGCCGGGAACCTGATCGCAGGCGTGGTCCCAGGCCAGTTCCCCGAACGGGACACCGACGCGGCGCAGGTGCTTCCAGAAGACGGTGATCCACCGGTCGCGTCGGCGGTCGCGTACCCAGACGCGGGAGATGTCGTAGGGGTCGTGGTGGACCTCCCACAAGCCCTTCTTCTCCATCACCCCGGAGTGCCGGCGGCGCAAGGGGCCCAGTTCGCCGTCATCGTAGGTGCGGTGCTTGATCCGGATGCCGTAGCTGTTGATCGCCTGCCAGCGTTCGGGCAGCAACTCGACGTAGTCCTCGCCGTTCAGCGGAGCCGGGACATAGCTGCAGGACTGAAGCAGCATCGCGTACTTCTCGTTCGGGGAGAACGCGCGCCTCGGCGCCTGCGGATCACGCAGCCCGTCATGCGGCCTGGTCTGCCAGATGGCGATGACCCACTCGTCGAGCAGGTTCTGGAGTTCAGGGAGAGTCCAGAGCGGCCCGTCCTCCAGCTTCCGGCCGCGGCGGTCCGTGGCCGAGCCGGTGTAGCCCACGACGAACTGAGCGAACAGCGTGGCCACCGAGCCCAGAGTCTTCTCGATCGTGCCTTTGTCGGTCGGCGTCGCCTTGTGGGCCGGTTGCAGATTGATGCCCAGGTAGCGGCAGGAAGCCCGGAAGTTCCGGGAGACGAACACCTTGCCGTGGTCGCAGACGATCGTCTCCGGCACGATCACCGGCCGTGCCGCCGCGTGCTCCAGGCGCTCGTCCAAGGTCAGCAGCCGCCGATGCGGCAGCACCGAACGGGACATCCGCAGGGCCTCCGACCAGCCGGGCCGCATCGCCTCCGGGGTGACGCTCCGGGCCAGCAGCGCGGACGCGTCCGCGGCCTTGGTGGTCGGCCGCAGCACTGCCGCCGTGATCGACCGCGTCGCGATGTCGACCATCGCCGTCAGCTCGACCTTCTCCGCAATCCCGTCGTCCAGACGCACCAGCACATCCAGCGGGGTCGAGTCGATCTGCATCAGCTCGCCCGGTGCACTGGCCGGAAGTTCTCCGAACGGGCCGGGCGGCCGTGCCTTGACCGACCGGCGTGTACTCGCCGATCCCGTCGCGTGAGTGCCGGTCGCCAGCTTGCTGTAGAGCCGGTAGAGAGTGGCCCGCGAGGGAACCTCGACCCCGGCGCCATCCTCGCTGCCGGTCAGGATCTCCTTGACCCGCCAGGCTATGAATCCGATCGTCTTCGACGAGTCCTCGGCCGTCTCGTCGATGGCCTGCCGCATCGCCTCCACCACCGCCGCATCGACCTTCCCGAAGGCCGGCATCTGCTTGGCCGACCGGCCGTCGGCCAGGCCGACCAATCCGTCACGCTGGTAGCGCTGGCGCCGCTGCTTGATGCCGCTGGCCGTTACCTTCTGCCCGACCGCCGTCAACTCGGCTGCCTTGGCCCGCTCGCGCTCAGCCAACGAATGCAGCCTCGGGTCGAACTCCGGCCGAGGCGCTGTCTCATCGGAGGCTCCCGGCGGCAGCCCGTATAGCACCTCCAGGATGTGACCCTCCCACCAAAGTGCCTGTTCAGCCGCCGCCTCAGGGAACTCCGCGAGCCGCGCGGTGGGCGGGACCCTCCGCCCCTGCCCGTTCAATGGCCGTCCCTCCCAGCCAGGCCCACCATCGTGCGAGGGCCCAGCAACTGGACCGACAGGTCCTCGGCGACCAGTTCCTGGAGCCAGAGCAGATGGAACAGCGCGGGCAGCGTCGAGAGCCGGTCACCCGCCGCGTCGGCCCCGGGCAGAAGAGGCCCCGGCGTCGCGAAGATCTCCCGCCGGCGGTCCGCAGCCGTGCGGTGCAGGCACCGCGGGTGCCGGTAGCGCGACAGCCACCGGACATTCGCCAGCAACACCGGCTCCGGTGCCCCGATCCGCTTGAATCCCCAGCCCGCCTGGGTGCAGGCCGCCCGTGTCGCCTCGAACGCCTCGTCTTTCGGCTCGATTCGCTCGTCCGCGCGGACATCGATCACCACCGCTGAGCCGTCCACGCGGCGCACGAAGTAGTCCGGAGCGTGCCGACGCTCCCGAAGTCCGTCGTGCCAGTGCAGCCAGAAGGGCTGCGAGGCGATCCCCACCACCCTCGGATCGAAGTCCATGAGCAGAAGCCGGTCCCGTTCCAGCCAGGACTCGAAGCCGACGTGCTGCCCGGTCGTCGCCACCCAGTACCAGCCCGAGAAGTGACGCTCACCACGCGACCACCGAAACGGCCGCACCGGCATTACGCCCTCAAAACGGGCCGTCGCGCAGTCCACCAGCAGGCGTCGCTGTCGCTCGCCTACCGCGTCTACGTACGACAGCTCGACGTACAGACCTGCAAGATCCACCCCAGCCGGTACGGCCACCCCAGAACCCCCAGTGCGATTGCCCGCACGACTAGGTTCACTGAGACGGAAAGCCGAACGACTGGGTTCGGTGAGTAAACGCCTCGATTGGATGAGAGCGGTCCGCGGGTGCGCGCCTCGTCCACGGACCCCGACATGTACTAGAGTTATCTCGACATCGAGATATCTGCCGAAGGCGTACCGCAGCCGCCCCCGCTGGTAAGGGTTACCTAACTTAGCCCTACCTTAGCGGATTGGCCAAGGGGCGTGGCGGCAGGATGCGGTTATACGCGCGAATTCATGCATGAAGGAGACTGTCGTGTCGGCGAACAGCTTCGACGCCCGCAGCACGCTGCAGGTGGGCGACGAGTCGTACGAGATCTTCAAGCTGGACAAGGTCGAGGGCTCCGCCCGCCTTCCCTACAGCCTGAAGGTCCTGCTGGAGAACCTGCTCCGTACCGAGGACGGCGCGAACATCACCGCCGACCACATCCGGTCGCTCGGCAACTGGGACTCGCAGGCCCAGCCCAGCGAGGAGATCCAGTTCACGCCGGCTCGCGTGATCATGCAGGACTTCACCGGCGTTCCCTGCGTCGTGGACCTCGCCACCATGCGCGAGGCCGTGAAGGCGCTCGGCGGCGACCCGGCGAAGATCAACCCGCTCTCGCCCGCCGAGATGGTCATCGACCACTCGGTCATCGCCGACAAGTTCGGCACGAAGGACGCCTTCGCGCAGAACGTCGAGCTGGAGTACGGCCGCAACAAGGAGCGCTACCAGTTCCTGCGCTGGGGCCAGACCGCCTTCGACGACTTCAAGGTCGTCCCGCCGGGCACCGGCATCGTCCACCAGGTCAACATCGAGCACCTGGCCCGTACGGTCATGGTCCGCAACGGCCAGGCGTACCCCGACACCCTCGTCGGCACCGACTCGCACACCACCATGGTCAACGGCCTCGGCGTGCTCGGCTGGGGCGTCGGCGGCATCGAGGCCGAGGCCGCGATGCTCGGCCAGCCGGTCTCCATGCTGATCCCGCGGGTCGTCGGCTTCAAGCTGACCGGCGAGCTGCCCACCGGCACCACCGCCACCGACCTCGTGCTGACCATCACCGAGATGCTGCGCAAGCACGGCGTCGTCGGTAAGTTCGTCGAGTTCTACGGTGAGGGCGTCGCCGCCACCTCCCTCGCGAACCGCGCCACCATCGGCAACATGTCGCCGGAGTTCGGCTCCACCGCCGCGATCTTCCCGATCGACGACGAGACCCTGAAGTACCTGCGCCTGACCGGCCGCGACGCCCAGCAGGTCGCGCTCGTCGAGGCGTACGCCAAGGAGCAGGGCCTGTGGCTGGACCCGGCCGCCGAGCCGGACTTCTCCGAGAAGCTGGAGCTCGACCTCTCCACGGTCGTCCCCTCCATCGCCGGCCCGAAGCGCCCGCAGGACCGCATCGTCCTCGCCAACGCCGCCGAGCAGTTCGCGCAGGACGTGCGCAACTACGTCGACGACGTGGACGAGGCGGGCATCGAGTCCTTCCCGGCCTCCGACGCCCCGGCGAACCACCCGAACGGCGCCCCGTCGAAGCCGACCCTGGTCACCCTGGCCGACGGCTCCTCCTTCGAGATCGACCACGGCGCCGTCACCGTCGCCGCGATCACCTCCTGCACCAACACCTCGAACCCCTACGTCATGGTCGCCGCGGCGCTCGTGGCCAAGAAGGCGGTCGAGAAGGGCCTGACCCGCAAGCCGTGGGTCAAGACCACCCTGGCCCCGGGCTCGAAGGTCGTCACCGACTACTTCGACAAGGCCGGCCTGACCCCGTACCTCGACAAGATGGGCTTCAACCTCGTCGGGTACGGCTGCACCACCTGCATCGGCAACTCCGGTCCGCTGGACGAGGAGATCTCGAAGGCGATCAACGAGCACGACCTCGCGGTCACCTCGGTGCTCTCCGGCAACCGCAACTTCGAGGGCCGGATCAACCCCGACGTCAAGATGAACTACCTGGCCTCCCCGCCGCTGGTCGTCGCGTACGCCATCGCGGGCTCCATGAAGGTGGACATCACCAAGGACGCCATCGGCACCGACACCGAGGGCAAGCCGGTCTTCCTCCAGGACATCTGGCCGTCCGAGGCCGAGGTCAACGACGTCGTGGCGAACGCCATCGGCGAGGACATGTTCAGCAAGTCCTACCAGGACGTCTTCGCGGGCGACGCCCAGTGGCAGGCGCTGTCCATCCCGACCGGCAACACCTTCGAGTGGGACCCGCAGTCCACCTACGTCCGTAAGCCCCCCTACTTCGAGGGCATGACGATGGAGACCACCCCGGTCTCCGACATCGCCGGCGCGCGCGTGCTGGCGAAGCTGGGCGACTCGGTCACCACCGACCACATCTCCCCGGCCGGTGCGATCAAGGCCGACACCCCGGCCGGCAAGTACCTCACCGAGCACGGCGTCGAGCGCCGCGACTTCAACTCGTACGGTTCCCGCCGCGGCAACCACGAGGTCATGATCCGCGGTACGTTCGCCAACATCCGCCTGCGCAACCAGATCGCGCCGGGCACCGAGGGCGGCTTCACCCGCGACTTCACGGTCGAGGGCGCGCCGGTCGCGTTCATCTACGACGCCTCGCAGAACTACCAGGCCGCCGGCATCCCGCTGGTCATCCTGGCCGGCAAGGAGTACGGCTCCGGCTCCTCCCGCGACTGGGCCGCCAAGGGCACCGCGCTGCTCGGCGTCAAGGCCGTCATCGCCGAGTCCTACGAGCGCATCCACCGCTCCAACCTGATCGGCATGGGCGTCCTGCCCCTGCAGTTCCCGGAGGGCGCCACCGCCGCCTCCCTGGGCCTCACGGGCGAGGAGACCTTCGCCTTCACCGGTGTGGAGGAGCTGAACAACGGCACCACCCCGCGCACCGTCAAGGTCACCACCGACACCGGCGTGGAGTTCGACGCGGTCGTCCGCATCGACACGCCGGGTGAGGCGGACTACTACCGCAACGGCGGCATCATGCAGTACGTGCTCCGGAACCTCATCCGAGGCTGAGCACCGTAGCGGCACCAAAGGGCCGTATCCCCGTTAAGGGGGTACGGCCCTTCGGCCTTTTCCGGCCGGGGCCAGGTTTCGGGGAGGTCTCAACTCGGAAAAGCTGACAGGCAACCCTGCGCATGATCTTGCTCACACGAGCGGAAGTGGACTATACCTGTGCCCGTCCGGATCGTCGCGGCACTGAGCGGCACCGGACCGGGGGATGGCGGGGACCTGCGGTGATGTCCGTATGCGCGGTGCCGTCGTGATTTCCGGCCTCCTTCACACTTCTGACGAAGGCGAGGACATGAGCATGGGATCCACTGGTGAGGGCCTCGGCCGCCGTGACCTGATCAAGCGCTCCGCAGCGCTGGGACTGATCTCGGTGCCCACGATGAGCTTCCTGTCCGCCTGCGCCTCCGGGGGGGAGGGCACGACGAAGGGGCCGGACAAGGCCGCGGTGACCAAGGAGAACCCCTTCGGCGTCGCCAAGGGCGGCAAGCTCGACGTCGTCGTCTTCAAGGGCGGGTTCGGTGACGACTACGCGAAGGCCTGGGAGGCCGCGTTCGACAAGAAGTGGGGCACCACCAGCTCCCACCTCGGCACCCAGGAGATCACCGGCAAGCTCCAGACGCGCTTCAACGGCGGGAACCCGCCGGACGTCGTCGACGACTCCGGTGCCCAGAAGATCAAGCTGGACGTGCTGTTCAAGAGCAACCAGCTCGCCGACCTCACCCCGGTGCTCGACGCGCCCTCGCTCGACGACCCGAGCAAGAAGGTCCGCGACCTGCTGATCGCCGGCACCGTCGAACAGGGCACGCAGGGGGGCAAGTTCGTCTCCCTGAACTACGTCTACACCGTCTTCGGCTTCTGGTACTCCGGCAAGCTCTTCAAGGAGAAGGGCTGGACGCCGCCCAAGACCTGGGACGAGTTCCTCGCGGTCTGCGCGAAGGCCAAGGAGGCGGGCATCGGCGGGCTCGCCCACCAGGGCAAGTTCCCGTACTACATCAACGTCGTCATCATGGACCTGATCGCCAAGAAGGGCGGTCTGGACGCCATGAAGGCGATCGACAACCTGGAGCCGAACGCCTTCGAGGGCAGCGCGGCCGCCCTCGCCGCCGTCGAGGCGGTCTACGAGGTGGTCGAGAAGGACCTGCTGCTGCCGGGCACCAACGGCCTCACCCACACCGAGTCCCAGACCGCGTGGAACCAGTACAAGGCGGCCTTCATCCCCTCCGGCTCCTGGCTGGAGAACGAGCAGCTCAAGCAGACGCCCGAAGACTTCGACATGCAGTTCCTGCCGGTCCCGCTGCTGGCCGACAGCAAGCTGCCCTTCGAGGCCATCCGGGCCGGCGCCGGCGAGCCCTTCATCGTCCCGGAGAAGGCGGCCAACAAGGCCGCCGGTCTGGAGTTCATCCGTTCGATGCTCTCCCGCGAGTGGTCGACGATCTTCGCCCAGCAGGCCAACTCGCTCACCGTGGTCAAGGACGGCGTGGACCCGGGCGTCAAGCTGCGGCCGGGCACCCAGTCCGCGGTGACCGCCCTCAAGGCGGCGGGGACGAACACCTTCAACTACCTTTACCCCGACTGGTACAGCGAAATGGACACGGCCATCCAGGACGCGTCCAATGAACTGATGGCCAAGCGGATTCAGCCGAAGGAGTGGATCAAGCGGGCTCAGGCTGCGGTGAACAAGGCGGCGCAGGACCCGAACGCCAAGAACAACCGTCGCAGCTGATCGCGCGCCCCACTGGTCACCGGCACACCAGGGACGGACACCATGAGCCAAGTAGCCCAGGGCAGAGGACGGAGCGGCTTCATCGCCGGCTTCCTCCTGGCACCCCTCGCGCTGTACCTGACCTTCGTCATCTGGCCGTACGTACAGACGTTCGGCTACTCCTTCACCAACTGGACGGGCCAGTCGCCCACCTTCGACTTCGTCGGGGTGGACAACTACACGGCCCTGATGAAGGACGAGGTCTTCCGCGGCGCCCTGTGGCACAACCTGCTGCTCCTGGTGTTCGTCCCCACGGTCACCATCCTGCTCGCCCTCTTCTTCGCCTTCATGGTGAACGCGGGCGGGCGGGGCGGGGCCGGCGGCGTGCAGGGCGTGCGGGGATCGGGCTTCTACAAGATCGTCTACTTCTTCCCGCAGGTGCTCTCCCTCGCCATCCTCGCGGTGCTCTTCGGGGCCGTGTACCGCACCGACGAGGGCGGTCTGCTCAACGGCGTCCTCATCAAGCTCGGCCTGGTCGACCGGCTGCACCCCATCGAATGGCTCAACGAGCCCAGGCTCGTCCTCTGGTGCCTGCTCCTCGTGGTCGTCTGGCACGGGGTCGGCTTCTACCTCGTGCTCTTCTCGGCGGCCATGCAGTCCGTACCCAAGGACATCTACGAGGCCGCCCTGCTCGACGGGGCCGGGCGCGCCCAGACCTTCTTCAAGGTCACGCTGCCCCTGCTGTGGGACGCCGTACAGACCTCCGCGGTCTACCTGGGCATCGCCGCGATGGACATGTTCGTCCTCGTGTCGACCATGACCTCCGGCCAGTTCGGCGGCGGACCCGACCACCACAGCGAGGTCATGGCCACGGTGCTGATGAGGAACTTCCTCTACTTCGGCAAGAGCGGCTACGCCTGCGCCATGGGCGTGGTCATGCTCGTCCTCACCATGATCCTTTCCGTCATCACGCTGCGCGCCACCCGCCGCGAGCGCATCGAGTTCTGAGCGGGAGACCCTCATGACCACAGTGATCAAGGCTCCGGGCGAAAAGGCCGCGGAGCGGTCCGGGGGAGCCGGCCCGAGCGGGGAACGGGGCGGCAAGGGCTCCGAGGGCACGGTCCTCAACGTCTTCTCCCACGGCTTCCTCGCCGTCTGGGCCATACTGATCGTCCTGCCCCTGGTCTGGCTGGCGCTCGGCTCCTTCAAGACGGACGCGCAGATCGGCGGCTCGGCCCTCAGCTGGCCCGCCAACTGGAACGTCGACGCCTTCGGCCGGGCCTGGGACAAGGGCATCGGCGACTACTTCGCCCACACGCTGATCGTGATGGCGTTCTCGGTCCCGCTGACGATGCTGCTCGGCTCGATGGCGGCCTACGTACTGGCCCGCTACCCCTTCCCGGGGAACCGGTTCATCTACTACTTCTTCGTCAGCGGGGCGATGTTCCCTGTCTTCCTCGCGCTGGTCCCGCTGTTCTTCATGGTCAAGCGCTTCGACATGCTGAACACGTACCAGGGCCTGATCCTCGTGTACGTCGCCTACTCGATGCCGTTCACCGTCTTCTTCATGCACTCGTTCTTCCGCACGCTGCCGACGGCGGTGCACGAGGCGGCGGTGATCGACGGGGCCTCCGACACCCGGATCTTCTTCCAGGTGATGGTGCCGATGGCCAAGCCCGGCCTGATCAGCGTCGGGATCTTCAACATCCTGGGCCAGTGGAACCAGTACATCCTGCCCTCCGTGCTGATGCAGCCCCAGACGGGATCGGACCCCGAGCGCTACCTGCTCACCCAGGGCCTGATCCAGCTCCAGCAGCAGCAGGGCTACGAGACCGACCTGCCGGTGCTCTTCGCCGGCGTGACGATCGCGATGATCCCGATGCTGGTGGTCTACCTCTCCTTCCAGCGCCAGATCCAGGCCGGCCTGACCTCCGCCACCCTGAAGTAGGTCACGGGGGCCCACCGGCCGGTCCGCCGCCGGGCTCTCAGAGCCAGGTGCCGAACCTGCGGACGTACCAGGTCTTCACGAGCTGGGTGAGCGTGCAGTACGCGAGCAGCACGCCGATCAGCCACGGGAAGTAGCTCGCCGGCAGGGCCACGAAGCCGAGCGTGGGAGCCAGCGGGGAGAAGGGCAGCCACAGTCCGGTCAGCACCGCGAGGACCGTCGTCGCCATCACCGGCCAGGAGGCGCGGGACTGGACGAAGGGGATCTTCCGGGTACGGATCATGTGGACGACCAGGGTCTGCGAGAGCAGACCCTCGACGAACCAGCCGGACTGGAAGAGGGACTGGCTCGCCTCGCTGTTCGCGCCGAAGACGTGCCACATGATCAGGAACATCGCGATGTCGAAGACCGAGCTGACCGGGCCGATGGTGACCATGAAGCGGCCGATGCCCCTGGCGTCCCAGTCGCGGGGCCCCCGCAGGTACTCCTCGTCCATCCGGTCCCACGGGGTCGCCAGCTGCGCGATGTCGTAGACCAGGTTCTGGACCAGCAGCATGATCGCGAGCATCGGCTGGAAGGGGATGAAGGCGCTGGCCACCAGCACCGAGAAGACATTGCCGAAGTTCGACGACGCCGTCATCTTGATGTACTTGATCGTGTTGCCGAAGGTGGTGCGGCCCTGGACCACGCCCTGCTCCAGGACGGTCAGGTCCTTCTCCAGCAGGATGACGTCCGCCGACTCCTTGGCGATGTCGACGGCGGTGTCCACGGAGATGCCGACGTCGGCGTCGCGCAGCGCGGCGGCGTCGTTTATGCCGTCGCCGAGGAAACCGACCGTGTGGCCCTCGGCCTGCAGCGCCCGGACGATGCGGGCCTTCTGGACCGGGTTGGCCTTGGCGAAGACCGTCGTACGGGCGGCCAGCGCGCGCAGACCCGCCTCGTCGAGGCCGTCGATCTCGCTGCCGAGCACCACCTGCCCGACCTCGATGCCGACGTCGGCGCACACCCGGGCGGCCACGAGGTCGTTGTCGCCGGTGACCACCCTGACGGCGACGCCCTTGTCGGCCAGGCCCCGCAGGGCGCGTCCGGCGTCGGCCTTCGGCGGGTCGAGGAAGGTGAGGAAGCCGACGAGGGTCAGCCCGTCCTCGTCGGCGACCGTGTAGGTGTCGCGCGGAGTGCCGACGGTGCGGGTGGCGACGGCGAGGACGCGCAGGCCCCGGCGGTTGTGGTCCTCCGCGATCCGGGTGACGCGCCACCGCAGCCGTTCGGTCAGCTCGACCCGCGCGCCGCGGTCGGTCATGTGCGTGCAGAGGTCCAGGACCTCCTCGACGGCACCCTTGGTGATCATGACGTGCTCGGCGCGGCCGGGGCCGCCCACCATGCTGTTCCGGCCCAGGACCACGGACATCCGGCGCCGGGCGAAGTCGAAGGGGATCTCGTCGACCATCGAGAACCGTGCGTCGACGACAACCTCCTCGGCCTCGTCGACGCGGTCGATGACCGCCTGGTCCATGAGGTTGCGCAGGCCCGTCTGGAAGTGCGCGTTGAGGTAGCCGTACTCCAGGACCTCGTCGTCCTCGTCGCCGTGCACGTCCAGGTAGCGGTCCAGGACGATCCGGTCCTCGGTGAGGGTGCCGGTCTTGTCCGTGCAGAGCACGTCCATCGCGCCCAGGTTCTGGATCGCGTCCAGCCGCTTGACGACCACCTTGCGCCTGGACATCGCGACCGCGCCGCGCGCCAGGTTGGCGGAGACGACCATCGGCAGCATCTCGGGGGTCAGGCCGACGGCGACGGCGATGCCGAAGAGGAAGGCCTCGTCCCAGTCGCCCTTGGTGAAGCCGTTGACCATGAAGACGACCGGGACCATGACCACCATGAAGCGGATCAGCAGGAAGCTGACCCTGCGCACGCCGGTGTCGAAGTTGGTCTGCGGGCGCTCGCCCACCAGCGAGCCGGCCATCGATCCGAACCAGGTGTCGGCGCCGGTGGCGACGACGACCCCGGTGGCGGTGCCGGAGGTGACCGAGGTCCCCATCAGCACGAGGTTGTCGGCCTCGACGGGATCGGTCGCCGGCTGCCCGCCGAGCTCGTCGCCGGGGGTGCCCGTATCGGCCTTGGCTACCGGCAGGGACTCGCCGGAGAGGGCGGCCTGGCTGACCATCAGGTGCTTCGCACTGATCAGCCGCAGGTCGGCCGGGGCCAGGTCACCGGCGGCCAGCCTGACCACGTCGCCCGGGACCACCCGGTCCATGGGCACCTCGAAGGTGGTGGACCCGGAGCCGCTGCCCGCCCGGCGCCGCACCGCGCAGGTGGTGGTGACGAGCTTCTTCAGCGCGTCGGCGGCGCGACCCGAGCGGTACTCCTGCCAGAAGCGCAGCAGCCCGCTGATCCCCACCATCGCGGAGAGGATGACGACACCCGGGTCCGCCGGGTCCTGCCAGTACATGACCGCGGCCAGGAAGACCAGGACGGCGATGAAGGGGTTCCGGAAGGCCTTCGCCAGCTGGACGTACCAGCGCGGGGCGCGCTCCCGGGCGACGACGTTGGGACCGTGGCGCTCCAGCCGCAGCGCGGCCTCGGCGTGGGTGAGGCCGTCGCGGGAGCTGTCCACGGACTGGAGGACCTGGACGACGGTGCGGGCGCCCGTCTCGGCGAGGCGCTCGCCGACGAGCCGGGTACGGGACTCCAGCTCGGCGGTCCTGCGCTCGCGGCGGGACCGGCCCGGCGGTGCCAGCGTGGCCGGGGTACGGGGGGTGAGCATGGTCATGACGCATACCTCCCTCCACGGTGTCCGGGCAGCACGCAGCCGCGCGGTCACGTGGAGTGATCACGTGTCGGCGTGGAGCGGCCGGGAGGGCCACGGGGCACGCCGGTGGGCATGGTGGAGTGGTCCCGGGGCGCGCCTCGGCGACGGCCGTGGGGGAGCCCAGGGGTGAGGAGCGCGCACGGCGGAGCTGCCGGGGCGCGCGGAAGGAAGAGAATGGAAAGAAACGCCACCACGCACGGGACAGCGGTGAACCGCGGCCGTGCGCACTCGGGCGGACGTCAGCTGATCAACAGGTCAGCCGACGAGAGCGCGGCGAGGACTTCGATCGGGACTCATCCCGAACACCTCCTCGCGTAGCGCTGTCATGACGGGCGCCCGATCCGGCCGGAAAGGCCGCAGAGGACCGGCGCCTCAGCGACCGTAGCACGATCAGGGGGCCGGTTCCGTCCCCCTTTAGGCCAGTACAGCCGTTTCGTGCCGTGTCAGCCTCTTGACGTGTGGATGCGTAAAGGCTCGACTTAAGGTTCACAAGTTGGAGAGACGCCGGGGTCTCGAAGCGTGAAACCGCAACGTGTCCCGGCCGGGGGGCGACGGCTTGCCGTCGCTTATGGGCAGGAGTGGATGAGTCGTGCAGACTCCCGGATCGCAGTCCTCGCTGCATCGCGCGAATCTCGAACGGGTCGTGCGGGCGGTGCGGCTCGCGGGATCGCTGACCCAGGCGGAGATCGCCCGCACCACCGGACTGTCGGCGGCCACGGTCTCCAACATCGTCCGGGAACTGAAGGACGGCGGGACCGTCGAGGTCACCGACACCTCGGCGGGGGGCCGGCGCGCCCGCAGCGTCTCGCTCAGCGGTGACGCGGGGATCGTCATCGGCGTCGACTTCGGCCACACCCACCTGCGGGTGGCGGTGGGGAACCTGGCTCACCAGGTGCTGGCCGAGGAGTCCGAGCCGCTGGACGTCGACGCCTCCTGGGCGGACGGCTTCAACCGGGCGGAGGCCCTGGTCGGGCGGCTGATCACGGACATCGGGGTCGGGCTGGAGAAGGTCATCGGCGTCGGCCTCGGCGTGCCCGGCCCGATCGACGTGGAGTCCGGGACCCTCGGGTCGACCGCGATCCTGCCGGGCTGGGCGGGGATCAACCCCCGCCAGGAGCTCTCGCAGCGCCTCGGCGTGCCGGTGTACGTGGACAACGACGCGAACCTCGGAGCCCTCGGTGAACTCGTTTGGGGGAGCGGGCGGGGAGTAAAGGACCTCGCCTACATCAAGGTGGCCAGCGGCGTCGGCTCCGGCCTGGTCATCAACGGTCAGATCTACCGCGGACCGGGGGGCACCGCGGGCGAGATCGGGCACATCACGCTGGACGAATCGGGCCCGGTCTGCCGCTGCGGCAACCGCGGCTGCCTCGAGACCTTCACCGCGGCCCGGTACGTCCTGCCGCTGCTCCAGGGCACGCACGGACCGGAGTTGACGATGGAGCGGGTGGTCGAACTGGCCCGGGACGGGGACCCGGGCTGCCGCCGCGTGATCACGGACGTGGGCCGCCACATCGGCAGCGGCGTGGCCAGCCTGTGCAACCTCCTGAACCCCAGCCGCGTGGTGCTGGGCGGCTCGCTCGCGGAGGCCGGTGAACTCGTCCTGGCGCCCATCCGTGAATCAGTGGGGAGGTACGCGATCCCCAGCGCGGCACGGCAACTGTCGGTGCTGACCGGGTCCCTGGGGGGACGGGCCGAGGTGCTGGGCGCACTGGCGCTCGTACTCAGCGAGATGGGCGATTCGACACTTTTGTCAGACCATGGAAGTGGAGTGCGAACTCCCGCCGTCTTGCCTTCAGGTAGATAACGGATGGCACCGTTGTCATCTCGTTAAGGATTCACTCCTTGACGGCAAAACGCGGCCGGGGTTGACTCACATCCACCTCGGCCGCAGTGCTGCGGCCTCGTCAGGGAGGTTCAAGTAATGAACACGCGTATGCGCAGAGCCGCCGTAGCTGTTGCCGCCGGTGCCATGGCCGTTTCGCTCGCCGCTTGCGGCAGTGCGAAGGAAGCCGGCGACACGACGAAGGCGTCCTCCGGCGCTGCCAAGGGCGACGCGATCACGGTCGGCCTGCTCCTGCCGGAGAACCAGACCGCGCGCTACGAGAAGTTCGACAAGCCGCTGATCGAGAAGAAGGTCGCCGAGCTCACTGGCGGCAAGGGCAAGGTCGTCTACGCCAACGCCAAGCAGGACGCGACCACGCAGAACTCCCAGGTCGACACGATGATCACCAACAAGGTGGACGTCCTGATCGTCGACGCGGTGGACTCCAAGGCCATCGCCGGTTCGGTCAAGAAGGCGAAGGACGCCGGCATCCCGGTCATCGCCTACGACCGCCTGGCCGAGGGCCCGATCGACGCGTACACCTCCTTCGACAACGAAGAGGTCGGCAAGGTCCAGGGCAAGGCGCTGCTGGAGGCGCTGGGCGACAAGGCCAAGGACGGCCAGATCGTCATGATGAACGGCTCGGTCACCGACCCGAACGCCAAGCTCTTCAAGTCCGGTGCGCACTCCGTCCTCGACGGCAAGGTGAACGTCGGCAAGGAGTACGACACCGTCGAGTGGAAGCCGGAGAACGCCAACACCAACATGGCGGCCGCCCTCTCCGCGCTCGGCAAGGACAAGGTCATCGGCGTCTACTCCGCCAACGACGGCATGGCGGGCGGCATCATCACCGCCCTCAAGGCCGCCGGCGTCTCCCCCCTGCCGCCGGTCACCGGCCAGGACGCCGAACTCGCCGGTGTGCAGCGCATCGTCGCGGGCGAGCAGTTCATGAGTGTCTACAAGCCGTACGCCCCCGAGGCCGAGGCCGCCGCGAAGATGGCCGTCGCCCTCGCCAAGGGTGAGAAGCTCGACGGAGTCACCACCTCCACCGTCGACAGCCCGACCACCAAGGGCGTCGCGTCCGTGCTGATCCCGGTCGTCTCGCTGACCAAGGCGAACATCAACGACACGGTCGTCAAGGACGGCGTCTACTCGGTCGCCGAGATCTGCACCGACAAGTACGCGGCGGCCTGCGCCGCGGCCGGCCTGAAGTAGCGGCCCCCGTCGCCTCCTCGCGAGGCGGCCCCCCGTGCCTGACCGGCGCCCCGCCCACCTCATCCCCGCCACGCGGCGGGGCGCCGGGCAGAAACGATCCTCCCCCCCATTCGCCCCGCTCCTGCTCTTTTGCACGACATCCCCGCCGGTCAGGCGGCGAAGGAGATGGTTCATGTGTCCGCTGCGCCCGTGCTGGCGTTGCGAGGGGTCTCGAAGCGGTTCGGCGCCGTTCAGGCCCTGACCGACGTAGAACTCGAGATCCACTCCGGTGAAGTGGTCGCCCTCGTCGGCGACAACGGTGCCGGAAAGTCCACGCTGGTCAAGACGATCGCCGGCGTGCACCCCATCGATGAAGGTGTCATCGAGTGGGAGGGCCGTCCGGTCTCCATCGGCAAGCCCCATGACGCCCAGAACCTGGGCATCGCGACGGTCTACCAGGACCTGGCGCTGTGCGACAACATCGATGTCGTCGGCAACCTCTTCCTCGGCCGCGAGCTCAAGCGCTACGGCGTCCTCGACGAGGTGGAGATGGAGCGGCGCGCCCGCGAGCTCCTGACCACCCTGTCCATCCGGATCCCCAGCGTCCGTATCCCCATCGCCTCGCTCTCCGGCGGTCAGCGCCAGACCGTGGCGATCGCCCGTTCCATGCTGGGCGAGCCCCAGCTCGTCATCCTGGACGAGCCCACCGCCGCGCTCGGCGTCGAGCAGACCGCACAGGTGCTCGACCTGGTGGAGCGGCTGCGCGAGCGCGGCCACGCCGTCATCCTCATCAGCCACAACATGGCCGATGTGAAGGCCGTCGCCGACAAGGTGGCGGTCCTGCGGCTGGGCCGC
Organism: Streptomyces sp. NPDC046308; assembly: GCF_055588065.1. Taxonomy (NCBI): domain Bacteria; kingdom Bacillati; phylum Actinomycetota; class Actinomycetes; order Kitasatosporales; family Streptomycetaceae; genus Streptomyces; species Streptomyces sp. NPDC046308. The sequence continues at coordinate 54,235 of NZ_JBVJFB010000008.1, read as the reverse complement.
AACAACGGTGTCTTCAATGTCGCCGACACCTCGCAGGAAGAGATCATCTCCGCCATCACCGGTGCCACGGACAACGCCGTGACCCGCCGGGCGGCCCGCACCTCGGAGGCCGGCAAGTGAGCACCCAGAACCCCGCCACCGATCCCCTGGGCAAGGGCCCCGCCGGTCAGGAGCACATCGACCCGGTCAACCCGGCGGCGGCCCACGACGCCATCCCGGCCGTGGACCCCCGCCTCCTCGTCCGGGAGCAGGGCCTCGCCGGATACGTGGGCGAGTTCAAGCGCAAGATGAAGGCGGGTGACCTGGGCTCCCTCCCGGTCGTCATCGGCCTGATCATCATCTGGTCCATCTTCCAGGGGCTGAACTCGAACTTCCTCTCCCCGGAGAACCTCAGCAACATCGCGATCACGATGACCGGCACCGGCATGATCGCCATCGGCATCATCTTCGTGCTGCTGCTCGGCGAGATCGACCTCTCGGTCGGCTCGGTCAGCGGCGTCTCGGGCGCGATCGTCGCCGTCCTGGCCGTCACCCACGGTGTGAACGAATGGCTGGCGATCCTGGCGGCCGTCGCGGGCGGCGCCGTGATCGGCACCATCCACGGCTTCTTCTTCGCCCGGATCGGCGCCCCGGCCTTCGCCGTCACCCTGTCGGGCCTGCTCTTCTGGCTGGGCGCGATGCTGCAGATCCTCGGCAGCAACGGCACGATCAACATCGACTCCGACGGCGTGGTCGGCCAGCTGACCACGTACTTCTTCTCGGACGTGGCCGTGGCCTACGGGCTGGCCGCGCTCGCGGTGGCCGGCTACTTCCTCGCGGCCTTCTTCGACGCGCGGCGCCGTGAGGCCGCCGGGATGCCCTCCCGGCCGCTCGCCGAGATCCTGCTGCGCACCGGCCTGCTCGCGCTGTGCACCTTCGGTCCCGCCGTGCTGTTCAACCAGTACAAGGGCCTGCCGCTCGCGGTGGTGCTCTTCCTGCTGGCGCTGGTCGTCACGGACTTCCTGCTGCGCCGCACGACGTTCGGGCGAAACGTTTTCGCACTGGGTGGCAGCGTCGAGGCCTCCCGCCGTGCGGGCATCAACGTCACCCGGATCCGGATCACGGTCTTCGCGATCTCCGGCACCTTCGCCGCCATCGGCGGTCTGTTCTGGGCCTCCAAGATCGCGGCGGCCAACCAGAGCGCCGGCGCCGGCGACCTGCTGATGAACGTGATCGCGGCGGCCGTCATCGGCGGCACCAGCCTCTTCGGCGGCCGGGGCCGGACCTGGAACGCCCTCCTCGGCGTCATGGTCATCGTCTCGATCCAGTACGGTCTGGCCCTGGAAGGCATCGCGACGCCGATCCAGTACATGATCACCGGTGCGGTGCTGCTGACCACCGTGGTGATCGACTCGGTCTCGCGCAAGACCCAGAAGACGGCCGGACGCGCCTGACGGTGCGTCCGACCGCCCGCCGGAGCGGCATCCGGCGGTAAGAACGGTCACAGTGCCCGGCGTCACTCACGTGGCGCCGGGCATCCGTGCGTGCATGCGCGGGTACTCCTGTGCGGGTATACGCCCGTTTGTGATGTGTGGCCGCGCGGTGGTGCGTACATGTATGACAAAGGTGTGACCCCGCCGGGACGGCCCGATGACCGCGCCGCGCAGCGGAACATTAGACTCGACAGACCAGCAAGCAACTGCAAGGAGGCACGGGTGCTGCTGACCCGCATCAAGGGACCGCGCGATCTGGACCGGCTCAGCCAGGAGGAGCTCGACCAGCTCGCCGCAGAGATCAGGTCCTTCCTCGTCGACGCCGTCTCCAAGACCGGCGGGCACCTCGGCCCCAACCTCGGCGTGGTCGAACTGACGATCGCCTTGCACCGGGTCTTCGAATCGCCCAAGGACAAGGTCCTCTTCGACACCGGCCACCAGGCCTACGTCCACAAGCTGCTCACGGGCCGCCAGGACTTCGGCAACCTGCGCTCCAAGGGCGGCCTCTCCGGCTACCCCTCGCGCGCCGAGTCCGACCACGACGTGATCGAGAACTCGCACGCCTCCACCGTGCTGGGCTGGGCCGACGGCCTCGCCAAGGCCAACGAGGTGCTGGGACGCGAGGACCACCACGTCGCCGCCGTCATCGGCGACGGCGCGCTGACCGGCGGCATGGCCTGGGAGGCGCTGAACAACATCGCCGCCGCCAAGGACCGCCCGCTCGTCATCGTCGTCAACGACAACGAGCGCTCGTACGGCCCCACCATCGGCGGCCTCGCCAACCACCTGGCCACCCTGCGCACCACGGACGGCTACGAGCGCTTCCTGGCCCGCGGCAAGGAGATCCTGGAGCGCACCCCGGTCGTCGGGAAGCCGCTCTTCGAGACCCTGCACGGCGCCAAGAAGGGCCTCAAGGACTTCATCGCCCCCCAGGGGATGTTCGAGGACCTCGGCCTGAAGTACATCGGCCCCATCGACGGCCACGACATCGAGGCCCTGGAGTCCGCCCTGCAGCGCGCCAAGCGCTTCAGCGGCCCGGTCATCGTGCACTGCCTCACCCAGAAGGGCCGCGGCTACACCCCCGCCCTGGAGCACGAGGCGGACCGCTTCCACGCGGTGGGTGTGATCCACCCGGACACGGGTCTGCCGGTCAAGACCGCCGCTGCCAGCTGGACCTCCGTCTTCGCCGACGAGATGGTCAAGCTCGGCCACGACCGCGAGGACATCGTCGGCATCACCGCCGCGATGCTCCACCCGGTCGGCCTCAACAAGTTCGCGGAGGCCTTCCCCGACCGCATCTACGACGTGGGCATCGCCGAACAGCACGGCGCCACTTCGGCGGCGGGCCTGGCCACCGGCGGGGTGCACCCCGTCTTCGCGGTGTACGCCACATTCCTCAACCGCGCCTTCGACCAGGTCCTGATGGACGTGGCGCTGCACAAGTGCGGCGTCACCTTCGTGCTCGACCGGGCCGGTGTCACCGGCGACGACGGCGCGTCCCACAACGGCATGTGGGACATGTCCATCCTCCAGGTCGTGCCCGGCCTGCGGCTCGCCGCCCCGCGCGACGCCGAGCAGCTGCGCGCCCAGCTCCGCGAGGCCGTCGAGGTCAAGGACGCCCCGACCGTCGTGCGCTACTCCAAGGGCGTCGTCGGCCCGGCCGTCCCGGCCGTCGGCCGGATCGGCGGCATGGACGTCCTGCGCGCCCCGGCCCCCGAGGTCACCCGACCGGACGTACTGCTCGTCTCGGTCGGCGCACTCGCCCCGATGTGCCTGGAAATCGCCGACCTGCTCGACAAGCAGGGCATCACCACGACCGTGGTGGACCCCCGTTGGGTCAAGCCCGTGGACGAGGCCCTGGCCCCGCTGGCCGACCGCCACCGCGTGGTCGTCACCGTCGAGGACAACGGCCGCACCGGCGGCGTGGGCTCCGCCGTCTCGCAGGCCCTGCGGGACGCGGGAGTCGACGTACCGCTGCGCGACTTCGGCATCCCGCAGCGCTTCCTCGACCACGCCTCCCGCAAGGAGGTCATGGCCGAGATCGGGCTGACCGCCCCGGACATCGCACGGCAGGTCACGGGCCTGGTGGCGAAGCTGGACGGGCGCTACGACAGCGAGCCGGCCGCCGCCGTCGACTAGGCCGGGTACCGGCCACTAGATCGCCGCGCGGTTGCACGTCACGGGCCGGGAGATCACCCTTGGAGGGGTGGGCCTCCCGGCCCGTTCGCGTGCGTCGACACCTGTTTCGGAGGTGCGTCGGTGAGTAGGGATATGAACAGCCCCTTCCGCACCAAGACGGTGGAGCAGTCCATCCGTGACACTGAGGAGCCGGAACACGCGCTCCGGAAGTCGCTCTCCGCCTGGGACCTGACGGTTTTCGGTGTGGGTGTCATCATCGGCACCGGCATCTTCGTCCTCACGGGCATCGCGGCCCGCAACAACGCCGGACCCGCCACCGCCCTCGCCTTCGTGGCGGCGGGCATCGTGTGTGCTCTCGCGGCGCTCTGCTACGCCGAGTTCGCGTCCACGGTGCCGGTGGCCGGCTCCGCGTACACCTTCTCGTACGCCTCGATCGGTGAGCTGCCCGCCTGGATCATCGGCTGGGACCTGGTACTGGAGTTCGCCCTCGGCACCGCCGTCGTCGCGGTCGGCTGGTCCGGGTACGTGCGCCACCTGATGCACACCAACCTGGGCTGGGACCTGCCCAGGGCACTGGAGGGGCCGGACGCGGGAGGAAGCTTCGACCTGCTGGCCTTCCTGCTGATCCTCGTGCTGACGGCGATCCTGGTCGTCGGGACGAAGCTCTCGGCGCGCATCACCGCCATCGTGGTCGCCATCAAGGTCACCGTGGTCCTGCTGGTCATCATCGCCGGCCTGTTCTTCATCAAGGCCGACAATTACTCGCCGTTCATCCCTCCGGCCCAGCCGCAGGAGGCGGGCGGCGGCTGGCACGCGCCACTGGTCCAGGTGCTCTTCGGCTACGCGCCCACCAACTTCGGCGTCATGGGCATCTTCACCGCGGCCTCCCTCATCTTCTTCGCCTTCATCGGCTTCGACGTCGTGGCCACCGCCGCCGAGGAGACCAAGAACCCCCAGCGGGACATGCCGCGCGGCATCCTCGGCTCGCTGCTGATCTGCACCGTGCTCTACGTCGCCGTGACGCTGGTGGTCACCGGCATGCAGAAGTACTCGGAGATGTCACCGACGGCGCCCCTGGCCGAAGCCTTCAAATCGGTGAACCAGCCCTTCTTCTCCGGTGCCATCAGTCTCGGTGCGGCCGTCGGTCTGATCACCGTCAGCATGATCCTGCTGCTCGGCCAGACCCGCGTGTTCTTCGCGATGAGCCGTGACGGACTGCTGCCGCGCGTCTTCTCCGTCACCCACCCCAAGTACCGCACCCCTTACCGGGCGACGCTCCTGCTCGGCGGGGTCATCGCCGTCGTCGCCGGCTTCACCAGTCTGGAGAAGCTCGCGGAACTGGTGAACATCGGCACCCTGTTCGCCTTCGTGCTCGTCGCCCTCGGCGTGATCATCCTGCGCCGGACCCGGCCCGACCTGCACCGGGCGTTCCGCTGCCCGTGGGTACCGGTGATCCCGATCCTGTCGATCGCGGCCTCGCTCTGGCTGATGCTCAACCTGCCGGTCGAGACCTGGGCCCGCTTCGGCATCTGGATGGCGATCGGCATCGTCGTCTACTTCGTCTACGGGCGCTCGCACAGCCGCCTCGGCAAGGCCGGCGCCAACGCGGAGTTCTAGCCCCGGGAAAGACGAAGCCGGCCGTACGGTCACCCGTACGGCCGGCTCCTGCGTGCGCGGGACCCGTCAGCCCTTGGCGGGGGAGTCCTTCGCCGAGGCGGGGACCTTCTGGTCGTTGCGCAGGGCCTCCCACAACTGGGTGGCCTGCGGTTCGGCCACGACCACGCGGTTCGGGTCCACCTTGTCGTAGGCGACCGGCAGCATGATGGTCTCCATCGTGTCCGGGTTCACGCCCTTCATGCTCTGCGCGAAGTCGGACAGCGCGGTGAGGGAGGCGAGATCGGAGTCCGTGGTCAGCGACTTGGTCCCGGCGTCCGCGAGCTTGTACAGCCGGGCCGGGTTGCCGAGGGCGTCCTGCTTCTTGATCTCCGACAGCATCGCCAGCATGAACTGCTGCTGCAGGCCTATCCGCCCGAGGTCGCTGCCGTCGCCGTAGCCGTAGCGGGTACGGACGAACTTGAGCGAGTCGGTGCCGTTCAGCCGGTGCGTGCCCGCGTCCAGCTTCAGGCCGCCCTTGGCGCCGCTCATCGGCTTGTCGAGGGTGACGGTGACCCCGCCCAGCGCGTCCACGAGGCCCTTGAAGCCCGCGAAGTCGACCTCGACGAAGTGGTCCACGCGCACCCCGGACAGCTGCTCCACGGTGTTGACCACACAGGCCGGACCGGCGAGCGAGTAGACGGAATTGAACATCACCCGCTTCGCGGACGGCACGGTCTTGCCGTCGCGGTCCTTGCACTCGGGCCGGGTGATGAGGGTGTCGCGGGGGATGCTCACCGCGGTCGCCTTGGCCCGGCCCTCGGGTATGTGCACCAGCATCGCGGTGTCCGAGCGGGCGCCGCTGACGTCGCCGTGGTCGAGGTCGGCATTGGCGCCGGCCCGCGAATCGGAGCCGAGCACCAGGATGTTCTGCGCGTTCGCGACCACCTTCGGGGGGCGGTTGTCCCCGATCGCCTGATCCAGGTCGACGCTGTCGATGTTGCCGTTGAGATGGCTGTACGTCCACCAGCCGGCTCCGGCCGCGCCCAGGATCAGCACGGCGACCAGCAGCAGGGTGATCCGCAGAATGCGGCGTCGGCGGCGCCTGGGCCGCGCGTGCGTTTCCGTCATGGGGGTGAATCTTAGACAGATATTCGAACGGCCGAAGCCCGCCCCCCGAAGGGGGCGGGCCGGGCCGTTGAACGGCCGTCCGCGACCCGGACTAGGCCGGGACGCTCGCGATGCCGGGGGCGAGGAACTTCTTGCCGTTCACGCGCTCCGAGACGCCCTCACGGTCCAGGTACGGCGTGATGCCGCCCAGGTGGAAGGGCCAGCCGGCGCCCGTGATGAGGCAGAGGTCGATGTCCTGGGCCTCGGCCACGACACCCTCCTCCAGCATCAGGCCGATCTCCTGCGCCACCGCGTCCAGGACGCGGTCGCGCACCTGCTCCTCCGTCAGGACGGAGTCGCCCTGTACCAGGAGGGCGGCGACCTCGGGGTCCAGCTCCGGCTTGCCGGAGTCGTAGACGTAGAAGCCGCGCTTGCCGGCCTTGACGACCGCCGCGAGGTTCGGGGAGACGGTGAAGCGCTCCGGGAAGGCGCGGTTCAGGGTCTCGGAGACGTGCAGACCGATCGCCGGGCCCACGAGCTCCAGCAGCACCAGCGGGGACATCGGCAGGCCGAGCGGCTCGATGGCCTTCTCCGCCGTGACGACCGGGGTGCCCTCGTCGATGACGTTCTGGATCTCGCCCATGAAGCGGGTCAGGATGCGGTTCACGACGAACGCCGGGGCGTCCTTGGTGAGGACCGCGGTCTTCTTCAGCTTCTTGGCGACACCGAAGGCCGTGGCCAGCGAGGCGTCGTCGGTCTGCTCACCGCGGACGATCTCCAGCAGCGGGAGGATCGCGACGGGGTTGAAGAAGTGGAAGCCGACCACGCGCTCCGGGTGCCGGAGCTTCGAGGCCATCTCGGAGACCGACAGCGAGGAGGTGTTGGTGGCGAGGATCGCGTGCGCCGGAGCGACCGCCTCGACCTCCGCGAACACCTTCTGCTTGACGGACATCTCCTCGAACACGGCCTCGATGATGAAGTCCGCGTCCGCGAAGCCCTCGGCCTTGTCCAGGACGCCCGTCACCAGGGCGGTCAGGCGGTTGGCCTTGTCCTGGTTGATGCGGCCCTTGCCGAGCAGCTTCTGGATCTCGGCGTGGACGTAGCCCACGCCCTTGTCCACGCGCTCCTGGTCGATGTCGGTGAGGACCACCGGCACCTCCAGGCGGCGCAGGAAGAGCAGCGCCAGCTGCGAGGCCATCAGGCCCGCGCCGACGACGCCGACCTTGGTGACCGGACGGGCCAGGGACTTGTCCGGGGCACCGGCCGGGCGCTTGGCGCGCTTCTGGACCAGGTTGAAGGCGTAGATGCCCGAGCGCAGCTCGCCGCCCATGATGAGGTCGGCCAGGGCCGTGTCCTCGGCGTCGAAGCCGGCCTGCAGGTCGCCCGACTTGGCCGCGGCGATGATGTCCAGCGCGCGGTAGGCGGCCGGAGCTGCGCCGTGCACCTTGGAGTCCGCGATGAAGCGGCCCTTGGCGACGGCCGCGTCCCAGGCCTCGCCGCGGTCGATCTCGGCGCGGACGACCTCGGTGGTGCCGTTCAGGACGTTCGCGGTCCACAGGAGCGACTGCTCCAGGAAGTCCGCGCCCTCGAACAGCGCGTCCGCGATGCCCAGGTCGAAGACCTGCTTGCCGCGCAGCTGCTTGTTCTGGTTGAGCGAGTTCTCGATGATCACCGAGACCGCGCGCTCCGCGCCGATCAGGTTCGGCAGGATGGCGCAGCCGCCCCAGCCCGGAACCAGGCCGAGGAAGACCTCGGGCAGCGAGAAGGCCGGGATGGCCTTCGAGACGGTGCGGTAGGTGCAGTGCAGGCCGACCTCGACACCGCCGCCCATCGCCGCGCCGTTGTAGTAGGCGAAGGTCGGGACCGCGAGCGCGGAGAGGCGCTTGAAGACGTCGTGGCCGCCCTTGCCGATGGCGAGCGCCTCGTCGTGCTTCTTCAGCAGCTCGACACCCTTGAGGTCGGCGCCGACCGCGAAGATGAACGGCTTGCCGGTGATGCCCGCGCCGACGATGGAGCCCGCGAGGGCCTCCTGCTCGACCTGGTCGATCGCCGCGTTCAGGTTGGCCAGCGACTGCGGGCCGAAGGTGGTCGGCTTGGTGTGGTCGAAACCGTTGTCCAGCGTGATGAGCGCGAAGCGCCCGGCGCCGAACGGCAGGTCCAGGTGGCGGACGTGCGCGGAGGTGACGACCTCGTCCGGGAACAGCTCGGCCGCACCCTTCAGGAGCTCGGCGGTGGTGCTCACTTGGCGTCTCCCTCGGCGGTGAAGTGCGGGTTCTCCCAGATGACCGTGGCGCCCATGCCGAAGCCGACGCACATGGTGGTCAGGCCGTAGCGGACGTGCGGCTGCTCCTCGAACTGACGGGCCAGCTGCGTCATCAGGCGGACGCCCGAGGAGGCCAGCGGGTGGCCGAACGCGATGGCGCCGCCGTACTGGTTCACGCGGGAGTCGTCGTCGGCGATGCCGTAGTGCTCCAGGAAGGCGAGCACCTGCACGGCGAACGCCTCGTTGATCTCGAACAGGCCTATGTCCTCGATGGACAGGCCGGCCTGGGCGAGGGCCTTCTCGGTGGCCGGGATCGGGCCGTAGCCCATGACCTCCGGCTCGACACCCGCGAAGGAGTACGAGACGAGGCGCATCTTGACCGGGAGGTTGTTCTCGCGGGCGAAGTCCTCGGACGCGATGATCGCGGCGGTGGCACCGTCGTTGAGACCGGCGGCGTTGCCCGCGGTGACCCGGCCGTGCGTACGGAACGGGGTCTTCAGGCCGGCCAGGTTCTCCAGCGTGGTGCCCGGGCGCATCGGCTCGTCGGTGGTGACCAGGCCCCAGCCCGTCTCACCGGCCGCCTCGTTGGTGTTGCGCACCGAGATCGGGACCAGGTCCTGCTGGATCTTGCCGTCGGCGTACGCCTTGGCGGCCTTCTCCTGCGAGCGCACGGCGTACTCGTCGGCGCGGAGCTTGGTGATCGTCGGGTACCGGTCGTGCAGGTTCTCGGCGGTCATGCCCATGAACAGGGCGGACTCGTCGACCAGCTTCTCGGAGACGAAGCGCGGGTTCGGGTCCACGCCCTCGCCCATGGGGTGGCGGCCCATGTGCTCGACACCGCCGGCGAGGGCGACGTCGTACGCACCGAAGGCCACACCGCCCGCGACGGCGGTCACGGCGGTCAGCGCGCCGGCGCACATGCGGTCGATGGAGTAGCCGGGGACGGACTGCGGGAGGCCCGCGAGGATCCCGGCCGTACGGCCCAGCGTGAGGCCCTGGTCGCCGATCTGCGTGGTCGCGGCGATGGCGACCTCGTCGATCTTCTTGGGGTCCAGGTCCGGGTTGCGGCGCAGCAGCTCCCGGATCGCCTTGACGACGAGATCGTCGGCGCGGGTCTCGTGGTAGATGCCCTTCGGGCCCGCCTTGCCGAACGGGGTGCGGACGCCGTCGACGAAGACGACGTCCCTGACGGTACGAGGCACGTTGGCTCTCCTCCAGGTGCGGGTGTGCACTGCTGCGCGGGGGCGGCCCATCACTGAGCGCCCGCTCACCCGGCCATGCTACTTGTCGGTAACCGACGTGCACACCCCCTCCCCGAACAGCGGCGAAGGTCACACTCCGCACCCCGCGCGCGCCCCCTCCTCGCGCCCGTCCGATCGGAGCGCCCCGGGTTACCCGAAAGGGTCCGACACCGGCCCGCACGGTCGCGTCGGGGGCTCCGGGAGCCCCCGCCTCGGGATTCTGGCCCGGTCTCGGCATCCCGGCATCCCGACCGGACCGAGCGGACCGAAAGGGGCCCCGCCATGCCCGCCGCGCCCGTCCTCCCCACCGACCACCCCGTACCCCACGTCTCCCAGCTCCCCGTCAACAAGGGGGAGACCATCAACCTCTTCGTGCGCGAGCGCGACGGCACGCAGAACCCCGCGGAACGCACCGCGGTGCTGATGCTGCACGGCCGCAGCATCCCGGTGCTGCCCGGCGCCGACTTCGGCACGGGCAAGTACAACTGGATGATGTTCCTGGCCGACGCGGGCTACGACGTCTTCGCCATGGACCTCCAGGGCCACGGCCGCTCGTACCGGCCCCCGGTGATGGACGACCCCCGCAACGCCAACCCCAAGCACCAGGGCATCGTCCACAATGGCCACCCGCTGCCGGGCCCGGGGCCGGACCCGGTGCAGGACCCCCGGCAGCTCGGGGACTCCCGCAGCGACGTGTCCGAGGTGCACACCGTCGTGGAGTTCATCAAGAAGCGGCACAACCTGAAGAAGGTCACCCTCATGGGCTGGTCCGCCGCGGCGCAGGCGTTCGGCCCTTACAGCATTCGGTACCCGGAGAACGTATCGAGCCTATTCCTCCTGGCACCGGTCTTCCCGCCGGACGGCCCGGCCGCCCTGAGCGGAACCGACTGGGACCCGCCGGTCGAGCTGCCCCGGTCCACTCCCGCGGAGACGTGGGGCTTCCCGATGAACCTCCTCAGCAGGAAGGGCTTCGGGGACGCCTGGGCCAAGGAGCTGGGCTGTCCCGGCCAGCGCGACGACGGCATCGAGGACAAGGTGTGGGCCGCGATCATGGAAAGCGACACGCTGGGCCGCACCTGGGGTCCGCCGACCGCCTCCGGGGCGCCGCAGGGGGTGCTCCGCTACCGCAACCCCTTCTGGTGGGGCTGGAACAAGACCGGTGCCAAGCTCCACGGAGTGCTCGGTGACAAGGTGCCCGTGCTCATCGCGTACGGAGAGCGTGACCAGACGGTCCAGAGTCCGCCGGGAACCGTGCCCTTCCTCTCCGTCACCGAGCTCTACAAAACCATTCCCGGCGCGAGGAAGCTCATGTTCAAGGTGGCCTGCGCCGGTCACCAGATCCCGTGGGAGCGGGCGTCCAAGCACGTGCACCACCTGTCCCGCGAATGGCTCAAGCACACCGCGATCGACGGGCACACCCAGGGCAGCTTCCTCATGGACAAGGAGGGCAACATCACCCCCGCGCCGTGAACGCGCGCAGGCCCCCGGCGCGGAGCCGGGGGCCTGCGCGCGCAGGAGCGGGGTCAGGCGGTCGCGGCCAGGGCCGTGACCAGGGCCGGGGTGACCTGTTCGATCTGCCAGGCGCGGGCGCCGTAGCCGGCCAGGGCCTGCGCCACCGTGTCCGCGTCGAGCCGCTGCGGCGGCTCCCAGCACAGCCGGCGGACCGTGTCCGGGGTGATCAGGTTCTCCTGGGGCAGGTTGAGCGCCTCCGCCAGCGCGGAGACGGCGGTGCGGGCCGCCGACAGCCGGGCCGCGGCCGCCGGGTCCTTGTCCACCCAGGAGCGCGGCGGCGGCGGGCCGGCCGGGGTCGCCCCCGGCTGCGGCAGCTCGCTCTCGGGCAGGGCCTTCGCCCGGTCCACGGCGGCCATCCACTGGTCCAGCTGGCGCCGGCCCATCCGCTGCCCGTAGCCGGGCAGCGCGGACAGGGTGTGCACGTTCGCCGGCAGGGCCAGCGCGGCCTCGACGATCGCGGCGTCGCCGAGCACCTTGCCGGGCGACACGTCGCGCCGCTGCGCGATCCGGTCCCGGGACTCCCACAGCTCCCGTACGACCGCCATCTGACGGCGCCGGCGCACCTTGTGCATGCCCGACGTACGGCGCCACGGGTCCTTGCGGGGCGGCGCGGGCGGGGCGGAGGCGATGGCGTCGAACTCCTGGTGGGCCCACTCCAGCTTGCCCTGCCGGTCCAGCTCCTTCTCCAGCGCGTCCCGCAGGTCCACCAGCAGCTCCACGTCCAGAGCGGCGTAGCGCAGCCACGGCTCGGGGAGCGGGCGGGTGGACCAGTCGACGGCGGAGTGGCCCTTCTCCAGCGCGTAGCCGAGCACGCTCTCGACCATCGCGCCGAGTCCGACCCGGGGGAAGCCGGCCAGGCGGCCGGCCAGCTCGGTGTCGAAGAGGGAGGTGGGCACCATGCCTATTTCCCGCAGGCAGGGCAGGTCCTGGGTGGCGGCGTGCAGGATCCACTCGGTGCCGGACAGGGCCTCTCCCAGCGAGGACAGGTCGGGGCAGCCCACCGGGTCGATCAGCGCGGACCCCGCACCCTCGCGGCGCAGCTGCACCAGGTAGGCGCGCTGGCCGTAGCGGTATCCGGAGGCTCGTTCGGCGTCGACGGCGACGGGGCCGGTGCCCGCGGCGAAGGCCGCGACCACTTCGGCGAGGGCGTCCGCGTCGGCGACCACCGGCGGGATCCCCTCACGGGGCTCCAGCAACGGGATCGGCAGCCCACCGGGCGGAACAACGACGTCGTCCGGGGGGCCGCCCCCGGTGGTGGTGCGCAGGTCTGCTGCGGTCTCTTGGGCGTCGGTCACCGGTCAAGGGTATCCGTGTATACGACGCGCCCGTCGCCGGAACGTTCCGGCGACGGGCGCGAGCAGTACGCGGGGAGTTTTCCGCGGGTATCCCGGGAGGTGCCCCCGGACCGGGTCCGGGGGACGCTATCCGGGGGCTCCGCCCCGCGCTCAGTGGATGATCCCGGTGCGCAGCGCGACGGCGACCATTCCGGCGCGGTCACCGGTGCCCAGCTTGCGGGCGATCCGGGCGAGGTGGGACTTGACGGTCAGGGCGGACAGGCCCATCGAGACGCCGATGGCCTTGTTGGACTGGCCCTCCGCGACGAGGCGCAGGACCTCGACCTCGCGGCCGGAGAGCTCGCGGTAGCCGCCCGGGTGGCTCGGGGCACCCGGGGGGCGGCGGTGCATACGGGCGGCCGCGGCGCCGATGGGGGCGGCGCCGGGGCGGGTGGGGAGCCCGATGTTGGTCCGCGTACCGGTGACGACGTAGCCCTTCACTCCGCCCGCGAGGGCGTTGCGCACGGCGCCGATGTCGTCGGCGGCGGACAGGGCCAGACCGTTGGGCCAGCCGGCGGCGCGGGTCTCGGAGAGCAGGGTGAGACCGGAACCGTCGGGCAGGTGTACGTCGGCCACGCAGATGTCGCGCGGGCTGCCGACGCGGGGGCGGGCCTCCGCGATGGACGACGCCTCGATCACGTCACGGACTCCGAGGGCCCACAGATGGCGGGTCACGGTGGAGCGGACGCGCGGGTCGGCCACGACGACCATGGCCGTCGGCTTGTTCGGGCGGTAGGCGACCAGGCTTGCGGGCTGCTCGAGAAGAACGGACACCTAGGCCTCCTGGGGGAGTGGCGGGACGGCCGGCTCGGGGAAGGAAGCCGGTGCGAACCGTACGGATGGTCACTGACTCCTTCGGCACGTCACCCGCCCGGCTTTAGGGAATGATCACGATTTGGTGAGTAACAATTCGGGCAATTCGGACGCACGATCGATCATCGGGTGATCAGAAGCCCGCATCGGATGCCGCCTTCCGACACTGCGTCGCGGGCTTCGACCGTTCGCCGCGGTGGCTCCCGGCGTCCGTGGGGCGGCCGTACGGCCCCGCGGCTACGGGTGGTGCGGACCGCGCCGCTGTGGCAGGGAGACGACCCCCGTGCCGGTGTCCGTCGGACCCACCGGCGGCAGCCCCGCGATCTGGCACAGCAGCTCGCACCAGGCCGCCAGGTGCGCCGAGGTGTCCGGCACCCCGCCCACCCCCTCGCGGGGCGTCCACGACGCTCTGATCTCGATCTGGGTGGCCGGGCGCCGCTCCGCGAGCCCGCCGAAGTAGTGCGAGCCGGCCATGGTCACGGTGCCGCTCGCCTCCCCGTACGTCAGCCCGCGCGCCTCCAGCGCACCCGTCAGCCAGGACCAGCACACCTCGGGCAGGAGCGGGTCCGCGGCCATCTCGGGCTCCAGCTCCGCCCGGACGAGCGTCACCAGCCGGAAGGTCCCCTGCCAGGCGTCGTGCCCGGCCGGATCGTGGAGCAGGATCAGCCGGCCGTCGGCGAGGTCGTCCTCACCGTCGACCACCGCGGCCTCCAGCGCGTAGGCGTGCGGGGCCAGCCTCTGGGGCGGTTTCGTCGGGTCGATCTCGATGCCGGGGCGCAGCCGCGCCTTCTTCAAGCCGTCGACCGCCCGGCGGAACGGGAGCGGGACGGAGCTCTCCTTCGCGCTGTCCACACCGTCAGCGCCATCTGAAAATCGTCCCTGAGCCGCAGCCATGCGGGGAAGACTAGGCGGTATGTGCGGCCGTACGGCGCAGGGACACCCGCGCCGGGTCGGGCACTTCTTCATACGTGCGAAGATTTGGGTCGTGAGTGCCAACGAACGCCCGACGGGCCAGCCGAGTCAGACGTACGATTCCGCCTTCCTGAAGGCGTGCCGACGCGAGCCGGTACCGCACACCCCGGTGTGGTTCATGCGGCAGGCCGGGCGCTCCCTCCCGGAGTACCGCAAGGTGCGCGAGGGCACGGCCATGCTGGAGTCCTGCATGCGCCCCGACCTGGTCACCGAGATCACCCTGCAGCCGGTGCGGCGCCACAACGTCGACGCGGCGATCTTCTTCTCCGACATCGTGGTCCCGCTGAAGGCCATCGGCGTCGACCTGGACATCAAGCCCGGCGTCGGCCCGGTCGTCGCCCAGCCGATCCGCCGTCGCGAGGACCTCGCACAACTGCGCGACCTCACCCCCGAGGACGTCTCGTACGTCACCGAGGCGATCGGCATGCTCACGAGTGAACTGGGCTCCACGCCGTTGATCGGTTTCGCGGGCGCGCCTTTCACCCTCGCGAGCTACCTCGTCGAGGGCGGCCCCTCGAAGAACCACGAGCACACCAAGGCCCTCATGTACGGGGACCCGGAGCTGTGGGCCGACCTGCTGGACCGCCTCGCGGAGATCACCTCCGCCTTCCTGAAGGTCCAGATCGAGGCCGGCGCCTCCGCCGTCCAGCTCTTCGACTCCTGGGTCGGCGCGCTCGCCCCGGCGGACTACCGCCGCTCGGTGATGCCCGCGTCGGCGAAGGTCCTGGGGTCCGTCGCCTCGTACGGGGTCCCGCGGATCCACTTCGGCGTGGGCACGGGCGAGCTCCTCGGCCTCATGGGCGAGGCCGGCGCCGACGTCATGGGCGTCGACTACCGGGTCGCGCTGGACGAGGCCGTCCGCCGCGTGGGCCCCGGCAAGGCGCTCCAGGGCAACCTGGACCCGGCGGTGCTCTTCTCCACCACGGAGGCGGTCGAGGCCAAGACGGACGAGGTCCTCGCGGCCGCGGCCGGCCTGGAGGGCCACGTCTTCAACCTGGGCCACGGCGTCCTCCCGACGACCGACCCCGACGCCCTGACCCGCCTGGTGGACTACGTCCACACCAAGACGGCCGTCTGACCCGAGCAGCACCGAAACGTCGGCCCGCGCACGGCACGGGCCGACGTTTCGCACGTCCGACCTAGACCCCCGCGGAGCGGACCGCGGAGACGGCCTTGCGGGCCGCCACCAGGACGGGGTCCCAGACGGGCGAGAAGGGTGGGGCGTAGCCCAGGTCGAGGGCGACGATCTGGTCCACCGTCATGCCGGCCGTGAGGGCGACCGCCGCGATGTCCACGCGCTTGGCGGAACCGGCGCCGCCGACGATCTGGACGCCCAGCAGGCGGCCCGTGCGGCGTTCCGCCAGCATCTTCACCGTCATCTCCGCCGCGCCCGGGTAGTAGCCCGCGGTCGTGGTGGAGGTGATGGTGGCCGTCACGAAGCGCAGGCCCGCCTCCAGGGCGTCCCGCTCGCGCAGGCCCGTACGGGCGATCTCCAGGTCGCAGACCTTGCTCACCGCCGTGCCGACCACCCCGGGGAACGTCGCGTAACCGCCGCCCACGTTCGAGCCGATGACCTGGCCGTGCTTGTTGGCGTGCGTGCCCAGCGGGATGTGCCGGGTGCGGCCCGCGACCAGGTCCAGGACCTCCACGCAGTCGCCGCCCGACCAGACGTCCTCGTGGCCCCGCACCCGCATCGACAGGTCCGTGAGGACGCCGCCCGACGGGCCGAGCGGCAGGCCCGCGGCCCGGGCGAGGGCCGTGCGGGGCTCCACGCCGATGCCGAGCACGACCACGTCCGCCTCGTACTCCTCGCCCGCGGCCGTGGCCACCGCACGGGCCGCGCCCTGCTCGTCCGTGAGGACCTTCGTGACCTCGGCGCCGGAGACGGTACGGATCCCCATCCGGTTCATCGCGCTGTGCACCAGGCCGCCCATGTCGGGGTCCAGCGTGGCCATCGGCTGCGCGCCCCGGTGCAGCACGGTCACCTCGTAGCCCCGCTCCACCAGGGCCTCCGCCATCTCCACGCCGATGTAGCCCGCGCCGACCACGACCGCCCGGCGGCCCCGCGTGCGCTCCAGCGAGTCCATCAGGCGCTGGCCGTCGTCCAGGGTCTGGATGCCGTGGACCCCGTGCGCGCCGATGCCGGGGAGCCGGGGGCGGACGGGACGGGCGCCCGTGGCCAGGACGAGCTTGTCGTAGCCCGTCCAGGATTCGGATCCGCTGTCCAGATCGCGGGCGCGGACCCGGGATCCGGGCAGGTCCAGCTCCACGACCTCCGTACGGGTGCGCAGGTCGATGCCGCGCGCGCGGTGCTCCTCCGGGGTGCGGGCGATCAGCTCGTCGCGCTCGGCGACCCGGCCGCCGACCCAGTACGGAATGCCGCACGCGGAGTACGAGGTGAAGTGCCCGCGCTCGAAGGCGACGATCTCCAGCTCCTCCGGGCCCTTGAGCCTGCGGGCCTGTGACGCGGCGGACATCCCCGCCGCGTCACCGCCCACCACCACCAGTCGTTCCGTCGCCATCGTCCGTACCGCCCCTTCACCCCGTCATCGGATGGTGAACACGCTACGGGCGAACGCGCGTTCAGTCCCGCACGTTCCGGTCCGCGTCCGCGCCGGGGTCCGAGGCCGGCGTCCGGGGCGCGGGGACCTGGGGCGCGGGGACCTTGGCCGCGGGATCCTGGGCCGCGGTCGCGGTCCGCTGCGGGACCGGGGGCGCGCCCGTCACCGGCGCCGTGCCCGGCGCCGTGCCCGGTGCCGCCGTCGGGCGGGCCGGGCGCCGCCGCCGGTACAGCCGGACCAGCAGCGCCACGACGGCGGCCGTCAGCGCGAACGGGAGCAGCGCGCCCACCGCCACCGTCAGGTACCGCACGATCTTGGTGAAGACCTCCCAACCGCCCCTCAGGGCGCCCAGGAAGGTGGGCTCCTTCTCCTTCTTCTTCTCCGCGGCCGCCGGCTCCGGCGCGGGCTCCGAGACCTCCAGCGTGATGGTGCCCATCGAGGTCTGGTCCTTCAGCGCCGCCTGCTGCGCCTGCAGCGACTCCAGGTCGGACTGGCGCCGGCTCAGCTCGCTCTCCAGCATCACCACCTCGCTCAGCGCCGTGGCCTTGCCCATCATCTCCCGCACCCGGGCCACGCTGGCCTGCTGCGACGCGACGCGGCTGCCGATGTCGGCGACCTTCTCGGTGACGTCCTGCGCGTCGACCTTGCGGTGCAGGAGCCGCCCGCTGCCCTCCATCGCGCCGAGCACCGCGTCGTAGCGATCGCCGGGCACCCGCAGGGTCACCGTCGAGGTCATCCGGCCGTCCTCGCCGCGCCGGGTGGACTCGTTGCCGACGTAGCCGCCCGCCCCGTCGGCCGCGGCGCGGGCCGCCGCGAGGGCCTTCTGGGCGTCCGTCGTCTCGATGCCGAGCGTCGCCGTGCGGATCACGTTCGGGCGGACCGCGGCCGCCGGCGGGGCGTTCTTGTCACCCGGGGCGGCGGACGGAGCCGCCGCGGCGCCCTTCGCCCCCTCCGGGGCCTTGCCGTCCTGGGCGGGCGCCGGCGCGACCGCCGCCCGGTCGGCCGAGGACGCCTTGCCCCCGGCGTCGGCGCCGCAGCCGGTGAGCGCGAGCGCCCCGGCCAGGGAGAGGGCGGCCAGGGCCGCCGCGGAACGGTGTCTGTGCGGAGCACGCATCTTGCAAACCCCCGGAGTTCGGCTGGTGTTGCCCGTTCGACGTACAGAGTCCCGCCGCGGGTTTCGCTCGCACGGTCCCGGGCCGGTCCCGATGCGGTCACGGTCCGGCCTCGGAGATCGGTCTGAGACGATGTGTCCATGCACGAAGCGGACATGCGTACGGATCGGCCGGGCCGGCCGGGCTCCCCCGGCCACGTCGTCGTCATCGGCGGCGGCATCGCGGGCCTCGCGGCGGCCCACCGGCTGCTCGCCGAAGGCGCCCGCGTCACGCTGCTGGAGGCCGGACCGCGCCTCGGCGGCAAGCTGTACGCCGGCGAGCTCGCCGGGGCCCGCGTCGACCTCGGCGCCGAATCCATGCTCGCCCGCCGCCCCGAAGGCGTGGACCTCGCCCGGGCCGTGGGCCTCGGCGACGCCGTGCAGCCGCCCGCCACCGCCACCGCCCACCTGTGGACCCGCGGCGCGCTCCGGCCGATGCCGCGCGGGCACGTCATGGGCGTCCCGGGCGACCTGGGGCCGCTCGCCACCTCCGGCGTGCTCTCCGCGGAGGGCCTGGCCCGTATCGAGGCCGAACGCGAGCTGCCGCCCGCCGAGATCGGCGAGGACGTCGCCGTCGGCGCGTACGTCGCCGCCCGGCTCGGCCACGAGGTCGTCGACCGGCTGGTGGAGCCGCTGCTCGGCGGGGTCTACGCGGGCAACGCCTACCGCATCTCCATGCGGGCCGCCGTCCCCCAGCTCTTCGAGGCCGCCCGGACCCACCCCCTGCTGTCCGACGGCGTACGGGAACTCCAGCGCAGGGCCGCGGCCCTGCCCCAGCAGGCCGGTCCGGTCTTCGCCGGCATCGACGGCGGCATCGGACGGCTCCCGCTCGCCGTCGCCGAGGCCTGCCGCGCGGCCGGAGCGCGGATCGTCACCGGCGCCCCCGTCACCGAGGTCATGCGGACGGCCGAAGGCTGGCGGATCGTGGCCGTCGCCGGGACCGCGGGGACAGCCGAGACGATCGAGGCCGACGGCGTGGTCCTGGCCACCCCGGCCGGGCCCGCCGCCCGCCTGCTCGACGGGCTCGCGCCCACCGCCGCGGCCGAGCTGCGCGGGGTCGAGTACGCCTCGATGGCCCTGGTCACCATGGCCTTCCGCCGCTCCGACCTGCCGGCCGCCGTCGCCGGCGGGGGCGCCAGCGGGTTCCTCGTACCGCCCGTGGACGGCCGGACCATCAAGGCCTCCACCTTCTCCAGCAACAAGTGGGCCTGGGCCGGGGCGGATCCCGAGCTCTTCCTGCTGCGCACCTCGGTGGGCCGGTACGCCGACGAGGCCGACCTCGACCGCGAGGACGGCGAGCTGGTCGACGTCTCCCTCGCCGACCTCGGCGAGGCCGTGGGCCTCGCGGCCCGGCCGGTCGCCTCCACCGTGACCCGCTGGGACGGCGGGCTGCCCCAGTACCCCGTCGGGCACCTCGAGCGCGTCGCCCGGATCCGCGGCGCCGTCGCCGCCCTGCCGGGCCTCGCGGTGTGCGGCGCGCTCTACGACGGGGTGGGCATCCCGGCCTGCGTCGCCGGCGCCGGCCGGGCCGCGCAGGCGGTGCTCGCCTCGCTCGGTGCGCGTACGGCACCCCTGGCGCCGACCACTGATCAGCGCACGGGACAATAGGAACATGACTGCACCAGAGAAGATTCCCAACGCGGGGAAGAAGGCGAAGGACCTCAACGAGGTCATCCGCTACACCCTGTGGTCCGTCTTCAAGCTGAAGGACGTCCTGCCCGAGAACCGCGCCGGTTTCGCCGACGAGGTCCAGGAGCTGTTCGACCAGCTGGCCGCCAAGGACATCACCGTCCGCGGCACCTATGACGTCTCCGGCCTGCGCGCCGACGCCGACATCATGATCTGGTGGCACGCGGAGACCGCGGACGAGCTGCAGACCGCGTACAACCTGTTCCGCCGCACCAAGCTGGGCCGCGCGCTGGAGCCGGTGTGGTCGAACATGGCCCTGCACCGCCCGGCCGAGTTCAACAAGTCGCACATCCCGGCCTTCCTGGCCGACGAGGTCGCGCGCGACTACGTCAGCGTGTACCCCTTCGTGCGCAGTTACGACTGGTACCTGCTGCCGGACGAGGACCGTCGCCGCATGCTCGCCGACCACGGCAAGATGGCCCGCGGCTACCCCGACGTCCGCGCGAACACCGTCGCCTCCTTCTCGCTGGGCGACTACGAGTGGATGCTGGCCTTCGAGGCGGACGAGCTGTACCGCATCGTCGACCTCATGCGTCACCTGCGCGCCTCCGAGGCCCGCATGCACGTCCGGGAAGAGGTGCCCTTCTACACCGGACGCCGCAAGTCCGTCGCCGATCTGGTGGCCGGGCTCGCCTGATACCTCCCCTGGGGGGAAGGACCGGAGGACGACCACACCGTCAGGTGAGTTCCTCCGGTGGATCGGGAGGCCCTGCCCCCGAAACGACGCAGCCGGAGATCCCGCCCGGAAGTTCAGACGACAGGCGGCAGCAGCGCCCTGCGGGCGCTCGCTGCCCGGTCGTCCAGCGACACCGGTGCGGGCTCCGGATGCGGCGCACACGTGACGCGCCACCCCGGGGTGGCGCCCGTCAGCAGGTACCGCTCCACGTGCCGGTCCACGCAGTCGTTGCGTCCGCCGACCACACCGTGCGAGCCGGCCCCCGCCTCCGTCACCAGCCCCGCCCCGGCGCCCAGCCGCCGCTGGAGCTCCAGCGCTCCGGGGTACGGGGTCGCCCCGTCCCGCTCCGCCGCGACCACCAGCGTCCGCGGCAGCCGGACCGGCCCCTCGACCGCCACCGGCCGCTGCCGCCGGGCCACCGGCCAGGAGGCGCACGGCAGGTTCAGGAAGGCGTTGGCCCAGGTCTCGAAGGGGGCCGTGCGGGCCACCTCGGTGTGGTCGCGGTCCCAGGTCTCCCAGTCCGCGGGCCAGGGGGCGTCGTTGCAGAGCACCGCCGTGTAGACGGCCGTCGCGTTCTCCGCCGCGGCCGCCCCGGCCGGGTCCGCAGCGGCCTGGGCGATCAGTTGCGCCGGATCGCCGCGCAGGAAGGCGGCCAGGGCCGACGCCCGCTGCGGCCAGACGTCGTCGTCGTACGCGGCCTGGAGGTAGGCGGCCCGGAGTTCGCCGGTGCCGACCCGGCCGCCGGCGGGCGTACGGGCCACCGCGTCCCGGACCCGCTCGTAGGTCGCCTGCACGGCCGCCGGGGTGGCGCCGAGGTGGTACGTGCCGTGGTGCCGGGCGGCCCAGGCGCGGAAGTCGTACCAGCGGCGCTCGAAGCCGGCCGCCTGGGCGAGGTTGTTGCGGTACCAGACACGGCGCGGGTCGGGATCGACCGCCGAGTCCAGGACCATCCGGCGGACGTGGCCCGGGTGGAGGGTGGCGTAGACAGCGCCGAGGTAGGTGCCGTACGAGGCGCCCAGGAAGGTCAGCCGGTCCTCGCCGAGCGCGGCGCGCAGGACGTGCAGGTCGCGGGCGTTGTTCAGGGTCGAGTAGTACGGCAGGGCCGCGCCGGCCCGCCGCGCGCAGCCGCGGGCGTAGGCCCGGGCGGCCCCGGCGCGCTGCCTCTTGTACGCGGGGGAGGGCTCGGCCGGCTCCTCGGTGGGGCCCGTGGCGCGGGCGGCGGGGTCCTGGCAGGACAGCGGGGCGGAGCGGCCGACACCGCGCGGGGCGTAGCCGACGAGGTCGTAGGCGGCGGCGATCCGCTGCCACTCGGGCAGTTCGGCGACGAGCGGGAAGTGCATCCCGGAGGCTCCGGGGCCGCCGGGGTTGTGGACGAGGGCGCCCTGGCGGGCGGCTCCGCGGGCGCGCGTGGCGGCGACCCGGCTGACGGTGAGGGAGATCTGCGGGCCGTCGGGGCGGGCGTAGTCCAGCGGTACGCGCAGCTCGGCGCAGCGGACCGGGCCCGACAGCCCCTCGACGTCGGGGCAGGTGCGGAAGTCGAGGCGGGTGGTGGCGGCGCGGCGGGCGGCGAGCGCGGCTCCGGCCGACTCGGCTCCGGCCGACTCGGCTTCGGCGGTGGCGGCCACGGCGGCTCCGCCGGCTTCCGCGGTCGGCGGGACCGGCACCGCGCCGGCGGCCGGTGCGCACAGGGCGAGGGAGAGCGCCGCCACGGCGGCTCCGTGGCGCGCGAGTCGCATCCGCATGACGGGGGCCTGCCTCTCATCGTATGAAGTGATGAGAGGCCGGGCCGTGTCCGTTGTAAAGGATCACCGGCGGGTGTCGCCCGCCGTGCCCCCGTCGGCGTATCAGGAACTGCTGGAACAGCTCGAACTCGAACTGCTGGAACAGCTGGAGCCCGAACTGCTCGAACAACTCGAACCGGAGGAACTGCCGCAGCTCGAACCGCTGCCGCCGGAGCAGCCGGAGCCGCCGCCCCCGCAGCCGCTGCCGGAGGAAGCGCAGCCGCCCGAGGCCCCGCAGCCCGAACCCCCGCTCCCGCCGTCGCTCGCGGCGCACCAGACCACCGGCAGCAGCACGTCCGAGGAATCGGACGACGAGCCGTGGGTGTGGGTGTGGTGGGAGCGCGCGCCCGACTGCGCGGCGGCCAGCCGGGTGCCGCGCGCGGCGGGCACCAGCTGCTGCCGCAGGTACGGGTCGCGCAGGCCGCGCAGCCCGAACAGGGCGGTCTGGACGTGCGGGGTCCGGTCGTTCACGTACGCGGAACGCAGCGCCCGCAGGGCGCGCAGCCCCGCCCCGGTGACCCGGCTCCTGGCCCGGACCGAGCCCATCACGCCCACGACGATGCCGATCACCAGCACCGGCAGCACCTTCACGATGAACGGCACCTGGGCGCCGCTGTCGAGGGCGAGCCCCACGAAGGTCAGCACCAGCGACACCGGGATCAGAAGCGCGCACACGACGGTCTGCACCAGCCCCCAGCGGCGTCGGCTCCGCCCGGATCCGGGCGGGCGGATCAGCCCGCGGTCGGCCAGCGCGTCCCCGATCTCCTGGACGGCCGGGTCGCACATGGCGGCGTAGCGCACCTGGTAGAGCCAGCCCGAGGGAGCCCCCGCATGGGCCAGGAGCACGGCGCGCTCGGCCGGGTCGGCGGCCCGCGCCCCGGGACGCACCTGGACGATGCCCGGACCGCCGACCACGAGGCGGCCGTCCCCGAGCATCGAGACGAGCGCGGCGTCGACGACCGTGGCGGGCCCGCCCACCACGAAGGCGGCCTCGGACAGGTCGTGGAGCGCGGCCCCGGGTCCCGCCGCGGCGGGGCGGCCCCTGCGCACCCCGCGCAGCAGCAGGAAGGAGGAGACGGCGACGGCGGTCCAGACCGCCACGGCGAGGAGGTTCATGCCGCCCTCCCCGCGAGCGCGCGGGCCCAGCGGACGACCCGGCGGGGCGGCCGCACCCCGGCCCGTTCCCGCCACCAGGCGGTGAGCCGGCGCCGGGCGGCCGGATCGGCCGGCAGGTCCCGGATCAGCAGGTGTTCGGCGAAGTCCAGCGCGTCCCGCCGGTATCCGGCGGTCATCGGGCGGCCCTTGGCGTAGGCGAGGAAGGCCTCGCGGTACGGGCCGCGGCCGCCCAGGAGCCCGGGCAGCTCCGGAGCCACCTTGGCCACCACGTCGGCCCGCTTGGCGGCCAGCGCCCGGGCCTGTACCCGGATGCGCCCGCGGTCGAAGCCCTCGGGTACGGGGGTCCCGGCCACCAGCGCCGACAGCAGCGCGGCCTGCCCGAGCGCGACCCGGGTCCGGGCGGGCTCGATGGCGACGGCGGCCCCGGGCCCGGCGGCGGCCCCCGGTGCGGCCTCCCGCCGGGCGGCGGCCTCGCGCACACCCTCCTGCCCGGCGGCGCCCTCCTGCTCGGCGGCGGCCTCCGGGCGGGCTGCGGCTTCCGGCGCGGGCTCGGCCCGGACCTCCGCTGGGGGGCCGGCCGTCACCACCGCCCGGATCGCCTCCAGTTCGCCCGCGAGCTCCGCCTCCGGCGGGAAGTCGTCGTCCCGCTCCAGCAGCACGCCCGGCGGGTCCACCCGCGAGCGGAGCGCGGCGAGCAGGTCGAGCACCACCGGCGGCACCGGGTGCGCGTGCGTGTCGTGCCAGACGCCACCGCGCTCCACCCCGCCCGCCACGTGCACGTACGCCAGTGCCTCCAGCGGGATCGAGTCCAGGACGGCCGCCGGGTCCTCTCCCCGGTTGACCCGGTTGGTGTGCAGGTTGGCCACGTCGACGAGCAGCCGGACACCGGTCCGCTCGACCAGCTCCGTCAGGAACTGCCCCTCCGTCAGCTCCTCGTCCGGCCATGAGAACAGCGCCGCGATGTTCTCCAGCGCCAGCGGCACCGGCAGCGCGTCCTGCGCGATCCGTACGTTCTCGCACAGCACGTCCAGCGCGTCGCGCGTGCGCGGCACCGGCAGCAGGTGCCCGGCCTCCAGCACCGGCGAGGAGGTCCGTACGAAGGCGATGTGCTCGGTGACGAGCGGCGCCCCCAGCGCCACCGCCCGCTCGCCGAGCGCCGCGAGCTTCGCCGGGTCCGGCCGGTCCGCGCCGCCGAGGCCGAGCGAGACCCCGTGCGGCACGACGATCGTGCCGCGCTCGCGCAGCCGCAGCAGTGCCTCGGGCAGGTGGCCCGGACAGATGTTCTCGGCCACCACCTCGACCCAGTCGAGGCCGGCCAGCCGCTCGACGGCGTCCGCGATCTCCGGCCGCCAGCCGATGCCCACCCCCAGGCGTGCCATGGGCTTCATGTCCCCTCGCCCCCTCTCAACGCATCGTGTGCCGATGTCATGGCCCCGGCGCGGTCGCGCCAACCGCCGCGGGGGACGTTCAGAGCAACATTTGAGGTTCCCGCGAACGCGCGCGGTCTCGGGAGCCGCGCCGTCAGAGCCGGGCGCGCAGCGCCGGATGGTCGGCGACCACCGTCGCGCTGCCCGGCGCGATCTCGGTGAACCCGGCGTCGCGGACCACCGGCAGCCCGCTCCCCGCCAGTTCCGTCCAACGCTCGCGCGCGGCCGTCCGTACGGCCAGGCGGAAGCCGGAGTCCCGCCAGGCGGCACGCTCCGCGCCGGTCAGCTCCCACCACGCCAGCTGCGCCGCGTGCCCGGCCTGCGCCATCGCCTTGCCGGCCGACATGTCGAGGCCGGGGTTGAGCCACAGCACCGGCAGTTCCGGGTCCTCCACCGCGTCCACCGGCTCCGGATCGTCCAGATCGGTACCGGACACCTGGAGCTTCGCGAGCTCCTTGGGCCAGCCGTCCAGGGGCACCGGCGGAAAGACCCGTACCTCCGAGGTGTCACCGTGCACCGTGACACCCGGCAGGGTCCCGGCCTTGCGCCACTCCGCCCCGCGGGCGCGCCGGACCACCTTGCGGATCCGCGCGTCCTGCCAGTCGCGGACCGCCTCGGCCCACTCGCCCCCGCCCTGCGCCCGTTCGTCGGTGAGCAGGACCAGCACCGCGCGGGCCGCCGTCTCCAGGGTGTCGGTCCGGGCCGGCGGCTCGGCCTTCTCGATCCGGACCACCAGCGGCAGGACGAACTGCGGGGCCTCGTCGCGCAGGGCGTGCTCCTGCCGGAAGGGGCTGTCCGCGCCGACCGCGGGCACGTCGGAGATGTCGTTCGGGTGCTGGCTGCTCATCCGGCCAAGGATGCCAGGCTCCACCTCAAGGAGGATGCCCCGGGTGCTCGCCGCGGGCGAGGATCGGCGGCATGAAGAGTGATCTTTTCGCGTCCGAGAACCTAGCCCAGGCCGCCGTCACCCCTGGCATGAGCCTGCAGAACGCCAAGTCCGTCAAGTACAACGTCAACGGTGAAATGCTGGCCCGTCAGGGCTCGATGGTCGCCTTCCGCGGCAACCTCCAGTTCGAGCGCAAGGGCCAGGGCATAGGCGGCATGCTCAAGCGCGCCGTGACCGGCGAGGGCCTGGCGCTCATGTCCGTACGCGGCCAGGGCGAGGCGTGGTTCGCCCACCAGGCGGCCAACTGCTTCATCATCGACTTCGAGCCGGGCGACGCCCTCACCGTCAACGGCCGCAACGTGCTCTGCTTCGACCCCACCCTGTCGTACGAGATCAAGATGGTGAAGGGCGCCGGCATGACCGGCGGCGGCCTCTTCAACAGCGTCTTCACCGGCACCGGCAAGCTCGCCGTGATCTGCGACGGCAACCCGATCATCATCCCGGTCACCGCCCAGGCCCCGGTCTACGTCGACACGGACGCGGTCGTCGGCTGGAGCGCCCAGCTGGAGACCGGCCTGCACCGCTCCCAGTCGGTCGGCTCGATGATCCGCGGCGGCTCCGGTGAGGCCGTCCAGCTCATGCTGCGCGGCGAGGGCTTCGTCATCGTCCGCCCGAGCGAGGTCACCGAGGCGGTGGCGCACTGAACCTCACCGGTGTGGGCCGGCGTTACGGGGCACGCCGGCCCTGGGTGCTGCGCGGGGTCTCACTGGAGCTGCCGCCCGGCACGCTGGTCAGGATCGAAGGCGGCAACGGCGGCGGCAAGTCCACCCTGCTGCGGCTCGTCGCCGGGATCGACACCCCGACGGAGGGGCGCGTCGACGGCCGCCCGCGCCGCACCGCCTACGTTCCCGAGCGCTTCCCGGCGGCGCTGCCGCTCACGGCCGCGTCCTACCTGACGCATCTGGGCCGGGTGCACGGGCTCGGGCGGGCCGCAGCGGCCCGGCGTGCGGCGCACTGGCTGGAGCGGTTCGGGGCCGCCGGGCACGCCCGCACCCCGATGGCCGAACTGTCCAAGGGGACCAGCCAGAAGGTGGCCGTCGCCCAGGCGCTGCTCGCCGAACCGGAGCTGCTCGTCCTCGACGAGGCCTGGACCGGCCTGGACACCGCGGCCCGCGCCGAGCTGGACCTCGCCGTCGCCGAACGCACCGCCGCCGGAGCCGCCGTGGTGTTCGTCGACCACGATCCCCGGCGGCTCGCGGGCGCACCCGACGCCCACTACCGGGTCCGGGGGGCCGGGCTCTCTCCCGTCCCCGCCGTCCCCGTTCCCGGGACGGCGGGGCCCCGCGTACGGATCCGGGCGGCCGGACCGCCGGGCGACCCGCTGCCGCCGGGTCTCGACGGGCGTCCCGGCCCCGACGGCGCCGTGGTCCTGACGGTGGACGCCGCCCGCTCCGACGAGGTCCTGCGCGTCCTGCTCACCGCCCGGCCGCCCTGGCACGTCCGCGCCGTGGAGGAACTGCCGTGACCGCCCTGCTCCGCTACCAGTGCGCCCTGCTGCTGCGTTCCCAGCGGTGGCTCGCGCCCTTCGCCCTGTACGCCGCCTTCGTGGCCGTCGGGATCCGGCCGGGCGACCCGGTGCCGGATTCCCTCGGTTACGCGGCCACCGGGCTGGTCCCGCTGACGGCCTGGCTGGTCCGGATCTGCGTCACCGGCGAACCCGCCGCGGCCCGCGAGGTCACGGCCGCCGCGGCCGGTCCGGTACGGGTGCACGCGGCGGCCCTGCTCACCGCCCTCGCCGGGGCTCTGCTCACCGGCGCGGCCGGCGCGGCCGTGGCGCTGCTGCTCGGTGACCGCTCCGGGCCGGCCCCCGCCCGGACCGCCCTCGCGGGCGGTCTGGCGGTGGCGGTGTGCGCGCTGACCGGCGCGGCGGTGGGGGCGCTGTGCAGCAGGCCCCTGGTACGGCGCCGCGGCTACGGGGTCCTTGCCGCGGCCCTCGGCTCCCTGCTGGCCCTGGTCCTCGCACCCTCCCCGGCCAACGGCGCACTGTCCGCCCTGGCCACGGGGGCGCGTTCGGGCGGGGTACCGCTGCCGTTCACGGCCCTCGCGGGGGCGCTGCTCCTGGCGGGTGCGGCCGGCACGGCGGCCTGCCTCGCCGCCGCGCGGAACGGCTAGGACGGGTCCGCGAAGCCACGGCCGGCCCCGGCGCGCCGTCGCCACCCGCTGTCAGCGGAGCCGGCTCGGGCGGCCGCGGGGCAGATGGGTGCCCGGCCGCCGCCATTCGAAGTCTCTCGCGGTTCCAAAGAGTGATGATGTATGACTTTCCGTGACCGTTCTGGCCGGTGCGGGGAAGCCCGTTCCCGTAGATGTGGCCCCTCCGCACGCAGCGGAGGGCCTCCCCTCCAGGAAAGGAAGCACATGAGGAAGCTGGCTTGGGCTGCGCGGGGCATGTCGGTCGTATCGGGAGCGGTCCTGCTCGGGGCGCTCATGGTCCCGTCGGCGATCGCCGACGACGGCCCGGGGAAGACCGCGGATCCCAGTAGTTCCATGGTGTCGGGCAAGAAGTGCGGCGCCCGCGACGTCAGCTCCGCCGCTCCGGACTACACGGGCTTCCCGGACGGCGTGATCTTCCGCGTCGCCAGCGACGCGCAGGGGAACGCGTTCCTCAACGACAGCCGGGCCCCGGGCGTGTGGACCAACCTCGACCTTCTCGAGAACGCGCCGGATTGCGTCATCGCCACCGCGACCTCGGTCACCGAAGCCAACCCGGGTTTCCTCTACATCACGCTGCTGACCAAGGACGGGTCACAGTACGAGGCCGTGTGTACCACCAACGACACGCCCTTCGCGCCGTCGACCATCGTGACGGCGTGCGGCGCCGGGTTCTCGCTCCTCCCGAACACCCCCGTCAAGCGGTAGGTCAGGGACTCTGAGGGGTGTCGTGCCGCCTGGCGGCGCGACACCCCTCAGCGCATGCCGGCGGGTGACGAGCCGCCCGGGACGAGGAGGTGGGGCTCGCCCGTGCCGTCCGCCCGGGCCGACCAGATGTCGCTCGCGCGGCCGTCCTGTCCCGGCAGGGCGTACGCGAGCGTCGAGTCGTCCAGCCAGACGGCCTGGTCGTCGACGCTGCGGGGCTCGGCCAGGGGGTGCTCGCGCAGCGTCGCGAGGTCGAGGACGTACAGCCGCCAGGGCGTCCGGGGATCGTCGGAGACCTTCTTCTTGAAGGCGACGCGCGTGCCGTCCGGGGACAGCGAGGGGCATTCGGCGTTCTCCCGCAGTGCCTTCGCCGACCAGGCGCGCAGGTCTCCCTCGACCAGGTGGGTGGCGCCCCGGGTGGAGACGGTGGCGTAGAAGCGGTTGTCGTCGGCGGCGAAGCTGACACCCCAGTAGTTGACGTCGGAGTCGTGGTGGCGGGCCCCGCCGAGGGTCAGCGGGATCTGCTCGATCGACTTGATCAGATAGCCGGTGCGCAGGTCCAGGATCGCCGTCCGGGTGGAGAACGCGGTGGCGGCGTAGGAGTCGCCGGTGGTGAAGGTCGTCCAGGACAGGAGCTGTCCCGAGGCGGAGACGCGGGCCCGGTTGGGGATGCCGGGCACGGTCACCCGGCGGATCTCGCGCAGCCGCCGGTCGAGCACGAGGACATCGGTGCGGGGCGGGACGCCCGGCAGCCTGCGCAGGCACAGGGCGTGCTCGCCGGCGGCGTGGAAGCGGTCGCAGGAGGGGCCGCCCGTCACCCGCGGCAGGCCCGGGCCGCTCTGGCGCGCGACCCGTCCGCCGGCCGGGTCCCGGAAGTAGAGGCCGGGTTCCGCGAGGGTGAAGGAGGCGTCGGCCTGCTGCCCCGGCGGCCGTTCCCGGTGCCGTGCGTGCAGGACGTAGCCCAGCGAGCCGCCGGCCAGCAACAGGACCGCGGCGATGACGAAGGCCAGGCGCAGCCGTCGGGACGGGGGGTTCATCGTGCCTCCGGGGCGGTCGGGGGAGCGGCGGGCAGGATGCGCGAGGCGGCCACGAGCGCCCCGGCCAGCGCGAGGACGGCCGCCCACAGGGCGGGGCGCTGTCCCCAGAGGGTCCAGGCCGCCCCGAACCCGGCGGCGCCGAGCAGCCGGGCCAGCGCCTGGCCGGTCTGCAGCAGCGCGAGGCCGCCCGCCCGCCCCTGCGCGGGCAGCGCCGGCGCGGCCAGTGCCATGAGGACGCCGTCCGTGCCGGCGTAGAAGATCCCCAGCAGGGTCAGGACGGCGGCGACGCTCGGCCAGGAGACGGGCGCCAGCAGCACGGCGTACGCGCAGAGCAGGGCGCCGTGCCCGAGCAGGAAGGCCGGCCGTCGTCCGGACCGGTCGGCGAACCGGCCCGCGGGGACGGCGAGCAGGAGGTAGACGGCGGCCGCGCCGAGCGGCAGCAGCGCGAACAGGGTGGGCGGCAGGTCGAGAGCGCGCAGGAGCAGCAGGTAGAGGAAGGCGTCGCCGATGGTGGCGGCGCCGAGCAGGGCGGCGGCGTACAGGACGCGGCGGAAGGCGGGGTCGCGCAGGGCCGCGGTCCTGGCCGGGCGCGCGGGCGCCGGCGGGGCGGGGGGCGCGGCCGGGACGTACAGGACGAGCAGGAGCACTCCGAGCAGGCCGGTGCAGAAGCTGACGGCGAACACCGCGTCGTAGGCGTCGGCGGTCGCCCACAGCACGGCGAACGCGGCGAGCGGACCGAGGAGGGCGCCGGTGGTGTCCATGGCACGGTGCACGCCGAAGGACCGGCCGAGCGTCTCCGGGGGCCCGCTGAGCGAGATCAGGGCGTCGCGCGGGGCGGTGCGGATGCCCTTGCCGAGGCGGTCGGCGGCGAGCGCGGCCGCGATCCCGGCGGTGGCGCCCCCGGCGAGGAGCAGCCCGAGCCGGGACAGCGCGGAGAGCAGGTAGCCGACGCCGGCGACCCGTTTGTGACGGCCGCCGCGGTCGGCGAGCCGCCCGCCGAGCAGCCGCACGAGGGCGGTGGCCCCGTTGAACATCCCGTCCAGGAAGCCGAACTGGAGGGGAGTCAGGCCCAGGTCCAGGACGAGGTAGAGCGGCAGCACCGCCGTGACCATCTCCGAGGAGACGTCGGTGACGAGGCTGACCGCGCCGAGCGCGAGGACGGCGGCGGGGACGCGCCGCCGGGCCCCCTGGGGGCGGGGCGGCGCGTCCGGGCGGCCGTTGGCGGCCAGGTACATCAGTGGCAGCTGTACTTCGGGCCGGTGTCCTTGACCTGGCCGTCGGTGGCGACGTAGGTCCACCCGTAGCCGGAGTCGGTGAAGTCGAGCTTCACCACGCCGTACGGTCCGCTGATCCGCTTCTGGCTGTTGGGCTGGATCTCCTCGATCGGGTAGGGCTCGGCGCCGCCCATCCCGCCGACGATCTCCACGATCCCGTCGGCGGTCGCCCGGCCCTCGGGGTCCTGCGGGGCGAACCGCTCGTAGTGGTGGTCGTGGCCGTTCAGGACGAGGTCTGCCTTCGCGGCGTAGAGGATCTTCCAGACGGGCTTGGAGACCGGGTCGTTGCCGTGCCCGCCGGAGGAGAACAGCGGGTGGTGCCAGTAGGCGGCGACGCACCGCTTGGCGTTGGCGGCGAGATCGGCCTTGAGCCAGTCGATCTGGGCGGCCTGGTCGAAGGAGTTGGAGTCGAGGGCGATGAAGTGCCAGTTGCCCTCGTCGTAGCTGTACCAGCTCTTGCCCTGCGGGAAGGCGATGCTCCCGAAGTACGACTTGTACCCGGCGAGCGGGCCGGCCGGGTCGTAGGTCTCGTGGTTGCCCGGCACGGGGCGGGTCTTGGCTTTGAAGGCGCCCCAGCTCTTGTCGTAGTAGGCGCGGAAGTCGGAGAGCCGGGCGTCGTCGTACTGGTTGTCGCCCATCGTCAGATAGAACCTCGGGTCGATCTGCCGGGCGAGCGCGGCGGTCCGGGGGTGTGCGCAGCCGCTGTCGGAGGACGTGCACTGCGCTGCGATGTCACCGGCGGCGACGACCGTGAAGGCGCCGCCCGGCGGCGGTCCGCCCTCGACGGTGCCGTACACCTCGGCCTCGAAGAGCGAGTAGCCGTACGAGGTGCCGCGCGCGGTGCCCTGGACGCGCAGGTACCGGCCCTTTCCGGACAGGCCGGTCCAGTCGTCGACGCCGCCGTTGCCGGCGGCCTCGGTGGCGAGCGTGGTCCAGGCTGCGCCGTCGGCGGAGACCTCGACGCGGTACGCCTTGGCGTAGGCGGCCTCCCAGGTGAGCCGTACCCGCGAAACGGTGGCCCCGGGGCCGAGGTCGACCCGGATCCACTGCGGGTCCTTCCCCTCGGCGCTGGCCCAGCGGGTGGCGGGGTCACCGTCGAAGGCGTTCTTCGCGCCCAGCGACGAGGTCTCGGTGGAGGACGCGGTGGCGGGCTTCCCGCGGGATATGAGGGGGTCGGCGGCGGCCCCGGCGCGGTCGGGCCAGGCCAGGAGCAGCCCGCAGACGAGCGCGAGTGCGGTGACGCCGGAGAGGAGGAGGGCGCGGAGTCTTCCGCTTAACAGTGGCGGCCGGTCGGAGGTGTTCGGGCGCATACCTGGAACTCCCTGCTTCGAGGGGCGGCGAGAGCTGGGCACTGGCGCGGGCGGCCCGGTCCCCTGCCCGCGGGCGGGCAGGGGGCGGCACCGCGGCGGCCGGGTCAGAGCTCTCGCTGAGCGCGTCATGCCCGTGGGGGTGGGCACCGCGCCGAGCCGCCGCCCGGGACCTTAACAGGAAGGAAAGTTTCCTACCAGTGCTCCGGCAGCAGTTGTTCGAAGGCTGTCCCGCGCCGGGTTCCGGGCCGCCGCCGGTAGGCTCGTCCGCATGGACCAGCCGAACGGGACGCCGTCGTACTGCCCCGCCCCCGCCGCCCCGGCCGAGCGGGTGGACGGGCCGCCGTACGCGGACTGCCTGGAATGCGGCAAG
Organism: Streptomyces sp. NPDC046308; assembly: GCF_055588065.1. Taxonomy (NCBI): domain Bacteria; kingdom Bacillati; phylum Actinomycetota; class Actinomycetes; order Kitasatosporales; family Streptomycetaceae; genus Streptomyces; species Streptomyces sp. NPDC046308. The sequence goes on along the minus strand of NZ_JBVJFB010000008.1, from coordinate 21,596 downwards.
CCCACCGAGTACGGGGTCGCGGCGCCGGGCGTGGTGCTCTGCCCGGTGTGCGAGTGGCAGGACGCGCAGCGCACCGCCTGCTCCGGCTGACCGGCCCCGTCACCTCGCGGCCCCCGGTCACTTCCCGATGAGCTCGGAGACCTTCACGAAGCGGTAGCCGCGCTTGCGCAACTCCGGGACGATCTTCCGGATGGCCTCCTCGGTGACCGGGGCGGCGCTGCGCGTGCAGTGCATGACCACCACGGAGCCCGGCCTCACCCCGGTGAGCACCTGTTCGGCCACCGCTTCGGGGTCCTTCGCGAAGGCGTCCCCGCTGACCACGTCCCACTGGACGGCCGTGACCTTGGCCGTGGACAGGGCCCGCAGCGCCTGGTCGTCGTAGCACCCGCCGGGAAAGCGGAAGTACGGGACGGTGTTGACGGCCCCCGCCTGCCGGAAGGCGGCGAACGCCCGGTCCACGTCGGCGCGGGCGGCGGCGGCGTCGAGCGCCGGCAGCCCGTAGCAGGGGGACTTGAAGGCGTGGTGGCTGTACGAGTGGTTGGCGATCTCGAAGTTCGGGTCGGTGCCGATGGACTTCGCCTGGTCCGGGTACTCCTCGGCCCAGCGGCCCGTCATGAAGATCGTCGAGGGCACCTTGAGCGTGCGCAGCGTCGCGATCAGCTGCGGGTTGTCGAAGTGCTCCCCGTCCGCGGCGCGCGGCCCCTGGTCGGAGGTCATGTCGGCGTCGAAGGTCAGTGCCACGGTCTTGTCCGTCCGCTGCGCCGCCCGCTCGAAGACCGGGGTCAGGCCGTTCGGGCCGGGGGCCAGGGTCGGGGCCTTGGCGGGAGCGCCGGCCTGCGGAGCGCCGGCCTGCGGGCCGGGGGGCGCGCTGTTCGGGGCGGACGCGGCGGGCGCGCCGGAGGCCGAGGCGGCGGGAGTGCCCAGGCGGGCTTCGCGGCCGGTGTCCGGAGCGGCGCCGCCCCCGCAGCCCGCGAGGGCGGCGCCCAGCACCGCCGTGGCAGCCGTGGCGGCTACTTTTCGTACGGAAATGGTCACGTACGCAAACTATATGACTATCCGACAAGAGAGCTGCGCGACAGGCGGTCGTACGGGGATGCGGTCAGGTGGTCATGTCGTCATACGAATCCGGGGTCAGCGCCAGGGACCCGTCACCGCGAAGGTGGTGCCCGGGGTGTACGCGTTGACGTACATCGTCCGCCCGTCGGGCGAGAAGGTGACCCCCGCGAACTCCCCCCACTCCGGGGCCCCCGGCTGCCCGATGTCCTGGGCGTTGCGGGCCACCGGATAGACCTCGCCGCCCGCCGTCACGCCGAACACGTACTGGGCGCCGCCGCCGTCCTCGCACACCATCAGGCCGCCGTCCGGCGCCAGGCAGATGTTGTCGGGGGAGTCCCCGGGCAGCGCGATCTCGGCGGCCGGGCCGAAGAGCACGTCCAGCCGCAACCGGGCCCGGCGCGGATCGTAGAACCACACCTGCCCGTGGTGGTCGGCGGACGCGCCCTCGTCCGTGCGGGCGAAGCTGGACACGAAGTGGACGCCGTCGCCGCCCCAGTAGCAGCCCTCCAGCTTCTGCGCGTGGGTGATCCCGCCCGGCCCGAAGTCCTGCAGCCGGATCGGGGTCGAAGCGGCCGAGGGGTCCGGTACGGGCACCCACTCCACCGGGAACTCCGCCCCGGGCTCGTCCACCACCGCGAGGTCCGCGATCCCCGGTACGCGCAGGGCCTCCAGGTCGCCTCCGGCCCGCAGCGAGCCGAGCCCGCCGAGCGGCCGCGCCGGCAGGAAGCGGTAGAACAGCCCGAACGGCTTGACGAAGGCGTCCTCGGTCTCGTAGACGACCCCGCGGTACGGGTCCACGGCGACGGCCTCGTGCGCGAAGCGGCCCATCGCGGTGAGCGGGACCGCGCCCGAGCGGTGCGGGTCGGCGGGGTCCACCTCGAAGACGTAGCCGTGGTCGCGGGCGTAGCCGGAGGTGCCCGCGCGGTCCTCGGTCTCCTCGCAGCTCAGCCAGGTGTTCCAGGGGGTGCGGCCGCCCGCGCAGTTGACGGCGGTGCCGGCGAGGGCGACCCGCTCGCCGGTGACCGCCCCGGCAGCGTCCAGTTCCAGGGCCGTGCAGCCGCCCAGCGCCTCGGGGTCGTACGTCAGCCCCGGGACCGCGGGGACGCGCAGGGCGGCGGTGGTGCGGTTCTCGTGGTTGCGGACCAGCCGCACGCGGCCGCGGCCGGCGTCGAAGGCGGCCATGCCGTCGCAGTTGGCCGGGACGGTGCCCTCGCCGGAGCGCAGCGGACCGCCCGCCCGCGAGAGCACCCGGTAGCCGAACCCCTCGGGCAGGTCGAGCAGCCCGCGCGGGTCGGGGAGCAACGGACCGTACCCGCGCCCGGCGCGGGCGGCCAGGGCGGCGGGGGAGCCGCCGGCGAACAGCGCGCCGAGCGTCCCGCTGAAGGCGATCGCGCCGGCGGCGAGCAGGCTGCGTCGGGTGACGGACATCGGCGGCTCCGGGCGGTGTTCGGCGGCGGTGTGCGGGAAGGGCACCCGGGACGGCACCCGGGACGGCGTCAGGGGCGGCGTCAGGGGCGGGTCAGGTGCGGGTCAGGGGCGGACGGTGCCCGGAAGGCAGGTCACCGCCGGGTTGAAGGTCTGGAACAGCCCGCCGGGATTGTCCTTCCACAGCCACAGCTGCAGGGCGTAGTGGACCGGCTGGCCCGGGAAGTTGCCGGGCCGCGGGCCCTTGAAGGGGACGCCGAACAGCGTGGGGCGGTCGTCGTCCGTGGTCAGCTTCTGGTCGCGGTCGTAGACCAGCCACTGGACGCCGACGAGGCGCTTGCCGCCGCGCCCGTCGTCCTCGTAGTACAGCGCGGCGGGCTTCGCGGGGTCGAGGGAGTTGTCGTACGCGTGGTTGAAGTGCGGGTAGCCGAGCGCGCCCGTTCCCCCCGCCTTGTCGACGACGCAGTACTTGTCCGGCTTGTAGCCGGCGGCCACCGCGTTGGCGTGCACCTGGTACCTGGCGGTCGCCTTGTACACGAGGGCCCGGTCGGCCGCGGCCCGGCCGGCGCCACCGTCGGCGCCGGCGCCGGGACGGGGCGCGGCGCCGGAAGCGGCCGAGGGAGCGGCGACGGCCGCCAGGGCGAGCGAGGCGGCTGCGGTGAGGGCCAGGGTGAGACTGCGGGCCATGCGCGGGCTCCTTGCGAGGGGCTGGCAAGAGACCCACTACCCCTTCCCCGGGCCGCCCCGCCCGCCACACACGCGGCCCCGGACGGCCGACCGCCGATCGGCTGAGAGCCTGCCGGACCCCGCACGCGGACGACCCCGTACCCGGCCCCGCCGGCCTCACCCGAACGGGAACGGCGCCGTTTCGCGACGCACCCGCACGGGGAACCGGTGTGTCCGCGGAAGACGAGCACGAGTGCGACGGAGGGTGCGGAACATGGCGCAGCAGGATGCGGCACCGAACGGCGGCGGAGGGCTGCGGGACATCGTCTCGGCCGTGTCCAGGGGCGCGCCGGAGTACCGGCAGTGCCCCCACCCGATGTACGCCGCCCTGCGCGAACAGGCCCCGGTGTGCCGGCTGACCCCGCCGCACGGCGTCGACACGTACCTCATCACGCGCCACGACGACGCCCGTGACGCGCTGTCGGACCCCCGCTTCAGCAAGAACATGCGCGGCGCCATCGACACCTACCACGCCGTGTACGGCAGCTTCTTCGACGCGCTCGACGACAACGTGCTCTTCTCGGACCCGCCGCGGCACACGCGGCTGCGCCGCATCCTGCGCAGCGCCTTCACCCCCCGGCGGGTGGAGGAGATGCGCCCGCGGATCACCGAGATCGCCGAGGACATCCTCGGCGAGTGCCGGAGGGCCGGCACGGTCGACCTGATGGCCGCGTTCGCGTTCCCGCTGCCCATCGCGGTCCTGTGCGAACTGATGGGCATCCCGCAGGAGGACCGCCCGGAGATCCTGGAGCAGTTCGCCGTGGTGACGCGCTCCCGGTTCGACCCCAGCCGGAAGGCGGAGCTGAAGGCGGCCGAGGAGCGGCTGCAGCACCGGCTGGAGCGGCTCATCGCGGACACCCGCGCGCACCCGTCGGACTCCTTCCTCAGCGACCTCGTCCAGGCGGAGGAGCAGCTGGAGGACCCCGAACTGGTCGCGTCGCTGTGGGTGCTCTTCTTCGCCGGACACAAGACCACCGCGTACCAGATCGGGAACTCCGTCCTCAACCTGCTGCTCCACCCCGACCAGGCGGCCAGGCTCCGCGAGGACCCGCGGCTGATCCCGCGGGCGGTCGAGGAGATGCTGCGCTTCGAGGGTTCGGTGGAGACGTCGACCTTCCGGTACGCGGCGCAGGACGCCCGGATCCGGGACACGCTGATCCCCGAGGGCTCGCTGGTGCAGATCGCGCTCTCCTCGGCCAACCGGGACCCCGAGAAGTTCGACTCGCCGGACGAGCTGGACGTGACGCGCGAAGGACTCCAGGGGACGCACCTGGCCTTCGGACACGGCACCCACTACTGCCTGGGGGCCCCGCTGGCGCGGCTCGAACTCGAGATCGCGTTCGCCTGCCTCCTGCGGGAGTTCCCGGACATGGAGCTCGCCGACGCGGCGGAGACCCGGGGGGCGTGGCTCAAGGGCCCGGTGGCGGCGTTCCGAGGGCTCGAACACCTCCGGATCGTCCTGGAACCCGCGCGCCCGGACGCAGATCCCGGCGAGCCGACCATGGCCTCCGTGGCCTCCGGAAAGTAACCCAGACCCGATGGGCGGTGGACCGGCATGACGGATTCCGTGAGTACCCCCGCGCTGCGCCTCCTGGGCACGCCGGCGGACGAACTGCGCATCGCCGCGGTGGGCACCAGCGAGGTCATCCGCGTCGGGCGGAGCCCCTCCGCACCGGGCCCGGACGCGGCGCGCGCAAACCATTCGAAGATCGACATGCATCACCACTACTGCGCGCCGCAATGGCGCGAGTGGGCCGTGCACCACGGGCTGATCACGCAGGAACAGCTGCCGCCGTGGACGCGCCTCGGCATCGCGGACGCGCTCCGGTTCATGGACGGGGCGGGCATCACGACCGCCGTCCTCAAGCCGATGCTGCCGGCGCGCTACCGCTCCTCGGCGCAGCTGCGCGAGGCCGTCACCATCACGCTGCAGTCGATGATCGAGGTGGCGACCTCGCATCCGGGCAGGTTCTCGTACTACGTGCCCCTGTTCCTGGACGACCCGGAGGCCTCGTCGTGGGCCGTGCGCCGCGGCCTCGGGCAGCTCGGCGCCGTCGGGGTCAACGTGACGGCCAACCACGGGGGCGTCTACCTCGGGGATCCCTCGTACGACAGGCTGTTCCACGAGCTGAACGAGTTCTCCGCGGTGGTGGACACCCACCCGCACAACCTGCCCGGCTGCCCGCCCGGCGCGTCGAGCGTCCCGGGCATCCCGAACTTCGTGTGCGACTTCCTGCTGGACACCACCCGGGCCGCCGTGAACATGATCAGCAACCGCACGCTGGACCGCTTCCCGGACATCTCCGTGGTCCTGCCGCACGCCGGCGGCTTCCTCCCGTACATCGCCACGCGCCTGCAGGCCCTCGGCCGGTTCTGCGAACCGCGCGTGGAACCCGCCGCCGTCCGCGACCACCTGAGCCGCTTCTACTACGACACGGCGGGCCCCATGGCGCCCGCGGCGACCCTGCTGGAGCACGTCCCGGCCGATCACGTCCTCTTCGGCACGGACTGGCCCGCCGCGCCCGCCGACACGGTCACGGACCTGGCGCTGCCCGCTCTCGAGGCGGACCCGTCCTTCACCCCCGAGCAGCTGCAGGGCATCTACCACGGCAACGCGATGCGGCTGATCCCCCAGCTGGCGAACGCCTGACGGGGGCGCGGGCCGCGCCGTGCGGCCCGCACCCCCGGCGGAGCGGGCGGGATCAGACGAGCTCGGCGCTCAGGGTGATCGTCGTACCGGTCAGGGCCTGGCTGACCGGGCAGTTCTTCTTGGCGTCCTCGGCCGCGGAGGCGAAGCCCGCCTCGTCCAGGCCGGGGACCTCGGCGCGCACCGTCAGGTGGATGCCCGTGATGCCCTCGCCCGGCTGGAAGGTCACGTCGGCCTTGGTCTCCAGGCGGGTGGGCGGGGTGCCGGCGCCGTCGAGGCCGTGCGAGAGGGCCATCGAGTAGCAGCTGGAGTGCGCGGCGGCGATCAGCTCTTCCGGGCTGGTCTTGCCGTTCGCGGCCTCGGCGCGCGAGGGCCAGGACACCTCGAACGAGCCGCGGCCCGAGGAGTCGAGGCTGACCGTGCCGGCGCCCTTGAGCAGGTTGCCTTCCCAGACGGTGTGCGCGGTACGCGTGGTGGCCATGGTGATCCCTTCGAAGATGTGGGAAACGGCCGGGCGCCCGGAAGGGCCCGGCGTCCCCAAACCTACTGGGACACCAGGGGTTTCGCGTCGCGTGCCAGCGCGGTGAGCCGCGATATGGCGCGGAAGTACTTCTTCCGATAGCCGCCGTTCAGCATGTCGTCGCCGAAGAGCCGGTCGAAGGGCACCCCGGAGGCCAGGACCGGGATCTCGCGGTCGTACAGCCGGTCGGCCAGTACCACCAGCCGCAGCGCCGTCGACTGGTCGGGCACCGGGCCCACGTCGGTCAGGCAGACGGCCGTGATCCCGTCGGTCAGCGCGCCGTAGCGGCTGGGGTGCACCCGGGCCAGGTGCTCCAGCAGGCCGGGGAAGTCGTCCAGGCTCGCGCCGTCGGTCGCGTACGCGGCCTTGGCGACCTGCTCGTCGGAGAACGGGGCGGGAGCCTCCGGCAGGCCGCGGTGGCGGTAGTCCTGGCCGTCGATCCGCAGCGGCCGGAAGTGCGCCGACAGCCCCTGGATCTCGCGCAGGAAGTCGGCGGCGGCGAAGCGCCCCTCGCCGAGCTTGCCGGGCAGCGTGTTGGAGGTGGCGGCCAGCGCCACGCCCTGTTCGACGAGGCGGCTGAGCAGCGAGGACACCAGCACGGTGTCGCCCGGGTCGTCCAGCTCGAACTCGTCGATGCACAGCAGCCGGTGCCCGCCCAGGGTCTGCACGGTCTGCTGGAAGCCGAGCGCGCCGACCAGGTTGGTCAGCTCCACGAAGGTGCCGAAGGCCTTGAGCGCGGGCTCGGCCGGGGTGGCGTGCCACAGGGAGGCGAGCAGGTGGGTCTTGCCGACGCCGTACCCGCCGTCGAGGTAGACGCCGCGGGGGCCGGAGGGGGCCGCGGGCTTCTTGGAGAACCAGCGCTTGCGGCCGGCGCCGCTCGCGTGCGCGCCGCCCAGACCGGCGGCGAAGCCGCTCAGCACGGTGACGGCCTCGGACTGGCTCGGCTGGGTCGGGTCCGGGTCGTACGTGTCGAAGCGGACCGAGTCGAAGCGCGGCGGCGGCACCATCTCGGCCACCAGCCGTTCGGCGGGCACCCGCGGCTCGCGCGCGCACAGGGCCTGGGGTCCCGCGTCGGCTATCGGAGGCCGGCCGGAGGGGTAACCGGAGGTGGAGAGTGATGTCGACACAGCCCTTAACTCTACGGGGCGTGGCACACTGCCCGGATGCGACGCCTGTTCCCTGTGACCGATCAGACACCAGCCCCGCCCGGGGACCGGGCCGACCGGGAGTGGTCGCTCGACGAGCTCGCGGACGCCTACGCGTACCCCGTCCTGGCGGCGGACGGGCACTGGCTGCGGGCGAACATGGTCTCCACCCTGGACGGCGCGGCCCAGCACGACGGCCGCTCGCAGCCGATCTCCGGCGAGACCGACATGAGGATCTTCGGCACCCTGCGGGCGCTGGCCGATGTGGTCGTCGTCGGGGCGGAAACGGTTCGCCAGGAGGGCTACCGCCCGGCCCGGGCCCGGGAGGCCTTCGCCGCCCGCCGGGCGGCCGCCGGACAGGGCCCGGCCCCCGCCATCGCCGTGGTCACCGCGCGCATGGACCTGGACTTCTCGCTCCCCCTGTTCACCTCCCCGCTGGTGCCGACCCTGGTGGTCACCGGCGCCGGCGCGCCCGCCGACCGGGTGGCCGAGGCGGTCAGGGCCGGGGCCGAGGTCGTGGTGGCGGGCGACGGCGCGGCCGTGGACCCGGCCCGCGCGGTACGGGAGCTGGCCGAGCGGGGGCTGCGCCGCCAGCTGACCGAGGGCGGGCCCCGGCTGCTGGGCCAGTTCGTGGCCGCCGACGCCCTGGACGAGCTGTGCCTGACGATCTCGCCGATGCTCGCGGCCGGGGACGCCCAGCGGATCGCCGGAGGACCCTCCGTCACGGTTCCGCACCGGCTCGCGCCCGCCTCCGTACTGGAAGAGGCCGGGTTCCTCTTCACGAGCTACCGTCGGATCTGACAAGGGGCGGAATTTGGCGTTCCGCTTTGCTTCCGCTGGGCACATAACTGGGCAGACATGTCTGCGCAAGGCCCCGTGCGACAGCGGGGCAGGATGGTTTCCGCAGGGGCCGGCCAGCCGGCCCCGGCCCATGAAGGAGAGGGCGTCCGTGTTCACGAGCGTATTGATGATCGAGCAGCCGCTGACCACGGTGGACGTGGACTTCGTCACCACCCTGCACGGGGACGACCCGGTCTCCTTCGTCGTCCTCATGCGCCCCCGGGGCGACCAGGACCGACTGCTGCGCGCCATCGACGACGTCGCGCTCGGTGAGCTCCCCGAGGCCATCCGCGAGGGCGACGAACCCGAGGGCGAGGCCGCCCGCGGCCCGGCGGCGCACGCCCTCGCGCACTCCCTGAACGCCTTGCGGCAGAAGGGCGCCAACGCCACCGGGCAGCTCATCGGGGACCACCCGCTCGACAAGCTGAAGGCCGTCGTGGACGAGACCGGCGCCGACGAGGTGATCGTCCTGACCGCCCCGCACTTCGTGGAGGAGTTCTTCCACCGGGACTGGGCCTCCCGCGCCCGCCACAAGGTCGGCGTTCCGGTGCTCAAGCTCTTCGCCCACAACGAATAGGCTTGGCCCGTCAGAGCTCGACAGCACCACCCCTCGATCCTGGAGCGACCTGAATGAAGCCCGGCCTGCCGACCGCCATGGAACGGCCCCACTTCATCGGCATCGGCGGCGCCGGGATGTCCGGCATCGCGAAGATCCTGGCCCAGCGCGGAGCGCAGGTCGCCGGCAGCGACTCCCGCGACTCCGAGACCGCCCAGGCCCTGCGCGCCCACGGCGCCACCGTCCACATCGGGCACGCGGCCGGCCACCTCGCCGCCGACTCCACCTGCGTGGTCGTCTCCAGCGCCATCCGCGCCGACAACCCCGAGCTGGCCCGCGCCGCCGAGCTCGGCATCCCCGTCGTGCACCGCTCCGACGCCCTCGCCGCCCTGATGGACGGGCTGCGCCCGATCGCCGTCGCCGGCACCCACGGGAAGACCACCACCACCTCGATGCTGGCGGTGTCCCTCTCGGCCCTGGGCCTGGACCCCTCCTACGCCATCGGCGGCGACCTGGACGCCCCCGGCTCCAACGCCCACCACGGCGAGGGCGACATCTTCGTGGCCGAGGCGGACGAAAGCGACCGCACCTTCCACAAGTACAGCCCGCAGGTCGCGATCATCCTCAACGCGGAACTCGACCACCACGCGAACTACGCGTCGATCGAGGAGATCTACGAGTCCTTCGAGACCTTCGTCGGCAAGGTCGTGCCCGGCGGCACCCTGGTCGTCGCCCACGGCCAGGAGGGCGCCGCCGAGATCGCCCGCCGCGTCGCGGGCCGGGACGGCCTCACCGTCGTCACGTACGGCGAGGAGGAGGACGCCGACGTCCGGATCACCAAGATCACCCCGCGTGGCCTGACCAGCGAGGTCACCGTGGTCCTGGACGGCCGGATGCTCACCTTCACCGTCTCCGTGCCCGGCCGCCACTACGCGCACAACGCCGTCGCGGCCCTCGCCGCCGGCGTCGCCCTCGGCATCCCGGCGCACAACCTGGCCTCCGCCCTCGGCAAGTACACCGGCGTCAAGCGCCGCCTCCAGCTCAAGGGCGAGGCCGCCGGAGTCCAGGTCATCGACTCCTACGCGCACCACCCCACCGAGATGACCGCCGACCTCGAGGCCATCCGCGGAGCCGCCGGAGACTCCCGGATCCTGGTCGTCTTCCAGCCGCACCTCTTCTCCCGCACCCAGGAGCTGGGCAAGGAGATGGGCGGGGCGCTGGCCCTGGCCGACGCCTCCGTGGTCCTGGACATCTACCCGGCCCGCGAGGACCCGATCCCCGGCATCACCAGCGAGCTGATCATCGCGGCCGCCCGGTCCGCGGGCGCCGACGTCTCCGCCGAGCACGACAAGACGGCCGTCGCCGACGTCATCGCGGGAATGGCCAAGCCCGGCGATCTCGTTCTCACCATGGGCGCGGGAGACGTCACGGACCTCGGTCCGGCCATCCTCGCCCGGCTGTCGAGCTGAAGGTACGAGGGAGCGGGAGAGTCATGTCCTACGAGGTAGAGAAGACGGACGAGCAGTGGCAGGCGGAGCTGACCCCGTCCGAGTACCAGGTGCTGCGCCTCGCGGGCACCGAGCCGGCCTTCCGCGGTGAGTACACCGACACCAAGACGGAGGGCGTCTACTCCTGCCGCGGCTGCGGAGCCGAGCTGTTCCGCTCCTCGGAGAAGTTCGAGTCGCACTGCGGCTGGCCGTCCTTCTTCGACCCGAAGGACACCGACGCGGTCGAGCTGATCGCCGACACCTCGCACGGCATGGTCCGTACCGAGGTCCGCTGCGCGAAGTGCGGCTCCCACCTGGGCCACGTCTTCGAGGGCGAGGGCTACCCGACGCCCACCGACCAGCGGTACTGCATCAACAGCATCTCCCTGCGCCTGACCCCCGCCACCGACGAGGGCTGACACCGCGGGACCCCGCCGGGCCCCCACCGACCCCGAACGGGCCGGTGGGGGCCCGCGCGCGTTCCGCTTGCCGGTCCGCCCGCGGCGGGCGGCCGTTCGCGCGGCTGGCCGGAACGGGTCCCCCTTGATGTCGAGGACATCGCAGTTCGATTCCGATCCGGTCTCTGGCCTGCGGTGATCCAAAGGTGATAGCACGGTTGGGCAGTGAAGACACCTATCCGTTTTCTCCATGTGTCTGGTTATGATCGGCACCCTCACATCCCGCCGCAGCCGAACCGGTTGTGGCCGTCCCCTCCCCAGGACCGTGCCGTCCGGCTGCTCGGCAACCCCCGACATCCCCCTGCCGCCCCCGCTCCCGAGGACCGATGTCTCCCATAGAACCCGAAGGCGCACCAGGGCAGTCGACGACGCGTCGGTGGCGCAACGTGCGCCTGCGCACCCTGCTCATCTGGCTGGCGGTCGTCCCCACCCTGGCGATGGGCACTCAGGTCACCGTGAGCGCACAGCGGTTGCTGGCCCAGTCGGAACAACTGCGGGCCGACGTGGAGGCCGCCGAGCGGATCGGCGCACCGCTGTACACGCTCATGGTCGACATGCAGGCGGAGCGGACGGCGACCGCCGCCCAGTGGGCGGGCACCGACGGGGCCGAGGGCGAACTGCGCGCCCGTCGCGCGGCAACGGACCTGGCCGGCACCGAGTTCCGGCGGCTGGCGGACGATCCGTCGAGGTCCTTCACCGAAGTGACCAGGCAGCTCGACAAACTGGCCGCGTACCGCCAGCGCGCGGACACCCGCAGCGGCGCCGCCGACAGCACGCTCGCCTACTACTCCGAGGTGATCGGCAAGGTCATCCAGGTGTACCAGCAGGAGTTCAGCCACGCGGAGGACGCCGAACTCGCCCAGGCGAGCCGGCCCGTGGTCGCGATGCTCCAGGCCACCGAGATGGTGGCGCGCGAGGACACCGTCCTGGCCCTGGCCGGCCCCTCCGGGGAGCTGAGCTTCGTCGGCTACGACCAGTTCGTCAGTTCCCTGGGCGCCCAGCGGTACCTGCACGAGGCGCTGATCGTGCCGCACCTCGCCGAAGGGGACGAGCGGTTCTACGAGCGGGTCGTCGGCTCCGCGGACTGGCAGACGAAGACGCGCATCGAGAACGCCGTCCTCTCCGGTCACAAGGACACCGTGTCGGGCATCAAAGTGCCCGCCGAGGTCGCCGGCTGGTCCTCCGCGCACGCCAACTTCTCCGTGCAGATGACCACGCTCAACATCGACCTGGCGCGCTCGGTGCTCGCCCGCGGCGAAGCCAAGGCCGCGGAACTGCAGACCGAGGTCGCCTGGCTGATCGGGGGAAGCGGCGGCGGCCTGTTGGCCGTCGTGATCGTGGTCGTGTTCACCACCCGCTCGGTGCTCCGCCGGCTGCACGAGCTGCACGTACGCACCGTGACCGTGGCCGAGGAGACCCTTCCCGACGTCGTGGCCCGGCTCCAGCGCGGACAGAAGGTGGACGCCGCGGCCCTGCCGGCCGTGACCGGCGACCGGGACGAGGTCGGGCGCATCAGCGACGCGTTCGCCCGGGCCGTCGCCGTGTCGGTCGACGGACACCGGCAGCTCGCCGCCGAACGCCACGGGTTCGGCCTGTTCGCCTCCGGCATCGCCTCGCGCACCGGGAACCTCGTCAGCCGCCAGCTGAGCCTCACCGAGGAGCTTCAGGACACCTTCGGCCACGACGAGGCGCTGCTCGCCCAGTTGATGCGGTCCGACCAGCTGACGGTCGGCATGCGGCGGCAGATCGAGAACCTCCTCATCCTGGCGGGCGGCGAGGTCCCCGACCCGCACACCGAGCCCATGCGCGTCGCCGACCTGCTGCGCGAAGCCGCCGCGGAGGTCGAGGACTTCCGGCGCATCGAGCGGCAGGCCCTGGACGAGACCAGCGTGGAACCGAGCGCGATCAGCCGGATCAGCCACCTGCTGGCCGAGCTGCTGGACAACGCCACCCGGTTCTCCCCGCCGAAGGCGAAGGTGGTCATCCGTGCCGAACTGGTCGCGGACGGACTGTCGGTGGAGATCGAGGACCGCGGACCGCGGGTGAGTCCCGAGCGCTACGAGGAGATGAACGGGCGCCTGCACCAGGCCCCGCCGTACTCCGTCCTGGCACAGAACGCGCACCGGCTCGGCCTCTTCGTCGTCGGCCACCTCGCCGACCAGCTCGGGGCGACCGTCACCCTGCGCCGCTCGGTGTACGGGGGGACCTGCGCCGTGGTGATCCTCCCCGGGGAACTGCTGCTGGCGAGCGGGGCGGAGCCCCCGCGCGAGCCCGCCCGGCCCGAACCCGCCCCCCGGACCCTGGCCGCTCCCGAGCCGGAGGCCGCGGCCGCGGCCGAGCCCGAGCCGGTGGCCGAGCCCGAGCCGGTCCTGCTCACGGGCGCCGGCCTGCCCAGCCGCCGTACGACGACGTCCGCGCCCGCCCCCGCGGCCGCCCTCGCCGTCCGGCCGGCTCCGGCGGACGCCCCGGCGCGGCCGGCCCTCCCCGAGCGCGTCCCGCAGACCCACATCGCAGACCAGCTGCGCGCGCCCCGCGCGCCGCAAACACCCGTGCGGCCGGACACCGAGACACCCGAAGAGGTGGCCGACGCCTGGGCGGACTACGAACAGGGGACCCAGACAGTGGAAGAAGAGCTCCGACGGGATCAGTCATGACCATCTCCTCGAACACCACCGCATCCAACGACGCGATCTACAGCGTCCTGGACAACAACCTGAGCAGGATCGCGGGCATCCAGGGCGCCGTGCTCCTGTCCAACGACGGCATCCGGCTCAGCGCCTACCTGCTGGACCAGCCCCAGGCCGAGCGCATGGCGGCCGCGGCCTCTGGCATCGCCTCCACGATGAAGGCGATATCGCGGGAGATCGACGGCGGCGGCGTCATCCGCCAGCTCGTCGAGATGGACGACCGGTACCTCTGCATCGTCGGGTGCGGGGAGGGCAGCACGCTGATCGTGGTCACCTCCCGCAAGGCCCGCCTCGGCGAGCTGGGCGGCGAGGCCGTACGCACGGCCCAGGCGCTCGGCGAGTGGCTGGGCACCCCCGACCGCGGTCAGGTGCCGTCCTCGTAATGCCGCAGGACGAGCCGCAGCCCGCGAGTCGCCGCCGTACGCGGCTGTACGCCCTGACCGACGGACGTACGGCCGCTTCGCAGACCGTCCTCACCATGGACACCACCATCACGGCGGCGGTCGCCGGCGACGCGCTCGGCGGGCTCCCCACCGAATGGCAGGAGATCCTCGCCATGTGCGCGCCGCCGGGCGGGCGGGCGGTCGCCGAGATCGCGGCGCGGATGCACATCCGTCTCACCCCGATGACGGTGCTCCTCGGGGAACTCGCCGACCGCGGGCTGATCGACCACCGGCCGCCGCTGGCGGCCACCGACACCACCGACGTCAACCTGCTCATGAGAATCAGGGACAACCTTGCCCGGATATGACATGCCCGCCTCCGGGGAACCCGACCCGGTCAAGATCCTCATCGCCGGCGGGTTCGGGGTCGGCAAGACGACCCTGGTGGAGACGATCTCCGAGATCGAGCCGCTGCGGACGGAGGAGCGGCTGACGGCCGCGGGCGTCGGGGTCGACGACCTCGACGGCATCGAGTCCAAGACGCTCACCACGGTGGCCATGGACTTCGGCCGGATCACCCTCACCGATGCCGGGGTCGTCCTGTACCTCTTCGGCACGCCCGGCCAGGAACGCTTCTGGTTCATGTGGGACGACCTGCTGAACGGGGCCCTCGGGGCGATCGTGCTGGTCGACACGCGGCGCCTCGACCGCAGCTTCCCGGCCGTCGACTTCTTCGAGAGCCGCGGACTGCCCTTCGTGGTCGGCGCGAACTGCTTCCACGGCGAACAGCCGTACACCGCACAGGAGATAGCGGCGGCCCTGCACCTGCGCGATCCGCGGACGCCCGTCCTCATGCTCGACGCCCGCTCTCGCGGGGACGTCCGCGCCTCCCTGCTCGCGCTGCTCGACCGGCTCATCGACACGGCACGGGAACCGGCGGCCGTCGGCGGCTGACGGGAGCGCTGCGAGGGGGTGTTGTGTTGCGGGGAGTTCCCCTACCCTCCCACCAGCGCGGCCGCGGCGGGCGGAGCAACGCCGTCCGTTCTCCAGGTGTACGGCACCGCGTCACGAGGGGATCCCCGGCCGGTACCCCGGGGCCGCTGTCCTTGGGGCGCCCCTCGACTCCCCCCTCACCCGCAGAGGTCGTCACGCCATGGCAGAACTCAACCGTCGCAGGTTCCTGCAGATAGCCGGCGGCACCGCTGCCCTCACGATGCTGAACGACAGCATCGCGCGGGCCGCCGCCATCCCGGCGCAGGGCACCACCGGCACGATCCAGGACATCGAGCACGTCGTCGTCCTGATGCAGGAGAACCGGTCCTTCGACCACTACTTCGGCGCGATGAAGGGCGTCCGGGGCTTCGGCGACCCGCGCCCCGTCCTCCAGGACAACGGCAAGTCCGTCTTCTTCCAGTCCGACGGGACCAAGGACGTCCTGCCCTTCAACCCGCAGGTCGCGGACCTCGGGATGCAGTTCCTGGAGGGGCTGAACCACGACTGGGCCGGCGGCCACCAGGCGTACAACAACGGCAAGTACGACAAGTGGATCCCGGCCAAGACGGCCACCACCATGTCGTACATGACCCGGAACGACATCCCGTTCCACTACGCCCTCGCCGACGCCTTCACCGTGTGCGACGCCTACCACTGCTCCTTCATCGGCGCCACGGACCCGAACCGCTACTACATGTGGACGGGCCACACGGGCAACGACGGCGTGGGTGGCGGCCCCGTCCTCGGGAACCAGGAGGCCGGGTACGGCTGGAAGACGTACCCCGAGCGCCTGGAGTCCGCAGGGGTCTCCTGGAAGGTCTACCAGGACATCGGCGACGGCCTGAACGCGGCCGGCTCCTGGGGCTGGATCAACGACGCCTTCCGCGGCAACTACGGCGACAACTCGCTGCTGTACTTCAACACCTACCGAAACGCCCAGCCCGGCAGCGCCCTGTACGAGAAGGCGCGCACCGGCACGAACGTCAAGGCGGGCGACGGCTACTTCGACCGGCTGCGCGCGGACGTGGTGAACGGCACGCTGCCCTCCGTCTCCTGGATCGCCGCCCCCGAGGCCTTCAGCGAGCACGCCAACTGGCCGACGAACTTCGGTGCCTGGTACATCTCGCAGGTCCTGGACGCGCTGACGGCGAACCCGGCGGTGTGGGCGAAGACCGCCCTCTTCATCACCTACGACGAGAACGACGGCTTCTTCGACCACGTCGTCCCGCCGTACCCGCCCGCCTCCTCGGCCTGGGGCCTGTCCACCGCCGACGTGTCCAAGGACCTGTACGCCGGTGGCGGCGGCTACGCGGCCGGACCGTACGGCCTCGGCCCGCGCGTGCCGATGATCGTGGTCTCCCCGTGGAGCAAGGGCGGCTACGTCTGCTCCGAGACCTTCGACCACACCTCGGTGATCCGCTTCATGGAGAAGCGCTTCGGCGTGCAGGAGCCCAACATCTCCCCGTGGCGCCGCGCCGTCTGCGGGGACCTGACCTCGGCCTTCGACTTCACCCGCGCCGACGCCGCGCCCGCCGCCCTGCCCTCCACGGCCGGGTACGTCCCGCCGGACAGGAACCGCCACCCGTCCTACCACCCGACCCCGCCGGCCACGGGCACCCTGCCCCGGCAGGAGGCCGGCTCCAAGCCGACCCGCGCGCTGGGCTACAGCCCGTACGTGGACGGCGCCCGGACCGTCTCCACGGGCAAGTTCACCCTCACGTTCTCCTCCGGCCCCACCCTCGGCGCCCACTTCCACAGCACCTCGGGCAACCGGACCGACGGCCCCTGGCCCTACACGGTCGAGGCGGGCAAGACCCTCTCGGACACCTGGTCCACCAGCAGCTCCACCGGCAACCAGGTCAACCTGACGGTCTGGGGCCCCAACGGCTTCCTGCGCACCTGGAAGGGCCCGGCCAAGAAGGCCGGCCCCGAGGCCACGGCCCGCCACGTCGCCGGCACCGGCAACCTGGCCCTGACCCTCACCCACTCCGGTACGGCGGCCGTCAACCTGACGGTGACCAACGCCTACGGAGGCGCCCCGCAGGTCATCAGGGTTCCGGCCGGCGGCACCGTCGCCCACACGGTGGACCTCGGCGCCACGGGCCGCTGGTACGACGTGAGCGTCGTCTCCGACGCCGACGCCACCTTCCTGCGCCGCTTCGCCGGCCACGTGGAGACGGGCGCCCCGGGCGTCTCCGACCCGGCGATCAAGACCGTCTGACGCGGTCCTCCGGTGGGCGCGGCAGCCGCCGTTCCAGGACCGGCGGGTCCTCGGGGCGGCGGGGCCGCGGGGCCGCGGGCGCACCGGAGCAGCGGGTCGCGTGTCGGCTCGACGGTGTGATCGTGGACCCGATGGGCAGAACGTACGGGTCCGTTTTCGTCGCCCCCGTCACCGAGGGAGAACGCATGGCCATCGCCCACCGCAGGATCGGTACCGGACCCGTTCGCGTCATCGTGCTGCACGACTGGTTCGGCACCTCGGCCAACTGGGGCTCGGTGCTGGACCACCTGGACCCCGAGGGGTTCTCGTACGCCTTCCTCGACTACCGCGGCTACGGCGACCGCCGGGACGTGACGGGCCGTCACACGCTCGACGAGATCGCCGACGACGTCCTCGAACTCGCCGACCAGCTCGGCTGGGACACCTTCTCCCTGCTCGGCCACTCCATGGGCGGCAAGGCGGCCCAGCAGGTGCTCGTGCGCGCCCCCGAGCGGATCGAGAAGCTCGTCGGGATCAATCCGGTCCCGGCCGCGCCGTACGCGATGGACGACGCCACCCGCACCCTCTTCTTCGGCGCCGCGGAGAGCCCCGAGAACCGGCGCGCCATCCTCGACCTCGTCACCGGCAACCGGGCGAGCCGGCGCTGGATCGACCGGATGGTCGCCCACTCCCTGGAGGTCTCCCGCCCGGAGGCCTTCGCCGACTACCTCGCGAGCTGGCAGTCACTGGACCTGTCCGACGCCGTCAAGGGCAACACGGTGCCGGTACTCGTCCTGGTCGGCGAGTACGACCTCGCGCTCACCGTCGACGTGATGCGCGCCACCTGGCAGGTCTGGTACCCGAACTGCCGCATCCGCACCCTCCCCGGCGCCGGGCACTACCCGCCGCACGAGACCCCCGTGGCCTTCGTCACCGAGGTCGAGGCCTACCTGCGCAACACCCCCTAGCCGCAGCCGCACCGCCGGACCCCGAACGCAAAAAACCCCCGGGGTACGAGGAGACCTCGTACCCCGGGGGATCAGGGTGAGTGACGGGACTTGAACCCGCGGCCACCTGGACCACAACCAGGTGCTCTACCAACTGAGCTACACCCACCACGAAGGGCGGCGGACCACCCGTTCGATGTGCATGCACAGCATAGCCGATCTGCGGGGTGGTCCCGCGACGCGTTATCCGGCCGAGCGGCTGGTGGCCGGTGTCGCGGCGAGCCGGGCCGTGACACCGTCCCGGCGGCCGGCGGCGTGCGCGACGGCCGCCGCGGCCAGGGCCCGGACGATCGGGTGCGGCCGCGAGCCGTCCCCGTGCAGCTCCGGCTGGAACAGCGTGGCCAGGAAGAACGGGTGCCCGGGCAGCTCGGCGATGCGGGCCTGGCCCTCCTGGTCGTGCCCCGACAGCCGCAGCCCGTGGGCGGTGAGCGTCGGCAGGTGCCGGGGCGCGGGTCCGTAGTTGCAGTGGTAGCGCTCCATCGACCGTTCCGCTCCGAGCGCGGCCTCCGCGAGCGAGCCGGGCTCGGCCCGTACGAGGCCCTCGTGCCCGACGAGCGAACAGGCGAGCGGCGCGATCAGCGGGTCCGCCGCCCCCGGGTCGTTCTCGGCGTGCGCCACCGAGGTCAGCCCGCAGACCGTCCGGGCGTACTCCAGCAGGGTGTGCTGGAAGCCGCCGCAGGTCCCGAGGAAGGGGATGCCCTCCTCGCGGGCCACCCGGATCGCGGCCAGCGCCCCGGCCTCGCTCGCGTACGGGCTCCCGGGCAGCACCCACACGGCGTCGAAGCGGGCCAGTGTCCCGGCGGCCGCCTCGGCCCCGGCGTCGCCGGTGGGGATCCAGTAGGCGTCGAGGACGAGCCCGTCGCGGGAGGCCAGGGCGTCCAGGAGGAGCGGGATCCGGGTGTGGGACTTCACGTGCGGGGAGCGGTCGCCGACGAGCGCGATCCGCGCCGCAGGTGCGGGCTGGGGGGTCTGCGGGGTCTGCGGGGTCTGCGTCATCTGCGGGGTCCGTGCGGTCCGTGTGGTCTGTGCCGTGGTCATGTCGATCATCCTGCGGCCGACTCCCCGTTCAGCGCCAACGATTGTTCCTGCACCCGCCATCAGTGATCCTGATGACCATGGACCCGCACCTGCTCCGCACCTTCGTCGCCGTGGCCCGGCTCGCCTCCTTCTCCGCCGCCGCCCGAGAGCTCGGTTACACCCAGTCCGCCGTCTCCCAGCACATCGCCGCGCTCGAAGGGGACCTGCGGGCCGAGCTGCTCACCCGCCGGCCCGTCGCACCGACCGCGGCCGGAACGCGGCTGCTGGAGCACGCCGGGCCCCTGCTCCTGCGGCTCGACGCCGCCCGCGCCGACGTGCTCCGGCTGACCGCCGCCCCGCCCGGCCGGGTCACCCTCGCCGCCTCCCCGCTCGCCGTCGGCCCCCGGCTGCTCGCGGCCCTGCCCGCCACCGGGGTCACCCTGCGGGTGCTGCCCCCGGCCGAGGTGCCCGCGGCCGTCGCCACCGGGGGCTGCGACCTCGGCCTCGTCGACGGCCCGGCCGCGCCCAGTGACCCGCTGCGGCTGCCCGACGTGGCCCCCCTCACCGTGACCGGCGTGGCCGAGGAGGAGCTGGCCGTGCTGCTGCCCGCCGGGCACCCCTTCGCCGGGCGGGCAGCCGTCCGGCTGGACGACCTCGCCGACGCGCGCTGGCTCGACGCGCCCGGCGTGGGGCTGCCGCTCACCGCCGCCCGGGCCTCCGTCCGCTACGACGGCACCGACCTGCACGCCCTCTGCGCCCTCGCCGCGGCCGGGCACGGCCTCGCGCTGCTTCCGCGCAGCGTCGCCGAGGCCGCCGGCGCGGGGGTCGCCGTACCGCTGTCCACCCCGCGCCTGGTGCACCGTACGGAACTCCTCACGCCCGGCACCCCGACCGGCGCGGCCGCCGCCCTCGCCGCCCGGCTCACGGCAGGATCACCCGTATGACACGTGACGCCGCATTCAAGGACCCGGCACCCTTCACGGCCGACGACTACGCCGCCCGGATGGCCGCCGCCGCGCGGACCGCCGCCGACGCCGGACTGGCCGGTCTGCTGATCGCCCCCGGGCCCGACCTCACACACCTCACCGGATACCGGCCCACCGCCGAGACCGAGCGGCTGACCGTGCTCGTGCTGGCCGCCGGACAGGAACCGGTGCTCGTCGTCCCCGCACTGGAGGCCCCCGACGCGGCCAAGGCCGCGGGCGCCGCCGCGCTGACCCTGCGGGACTGGACCGACGGGACGAACCCGTACTCCGTGACCGCCCCGCTGCTGGATCCGGCCGGCCGGTTCGGGGTGAGCGACAACACCTGGGCCCTCCATCTCCTCGGCCTCCAGAGGGAGTTGCCACAGACCTCCCACGCGCCGCTCACCGACTGCCTGCCCATGCTGCGCGCCGTGAAGGACGAACGGGAACTGGAGCGCCTCGCCGCGGCGGGGGCCGCCGCCGACGCCGCCTACGCGCAGATCCTCCACCTGCCCTTCGCCGACCGCCGGGAGACGGACGTCGCCGCCGACCTGGCCGCCCTGCTGCGCGCCCACGGCCACTCCCAGGTCGACTTCACCGTCGTCGGCTCCGGCCCCAACGGGGCCAACCCGCATCACGAGGCCGGCGACCGCGTCATCCGCCGCGGCGACATGGTGGTCCTCGACTTCGGCGGGCTGCGGTTCGGCTACGGCTCCGACATCTCCCGCACCGTGCACGTGGGCGAGCCCACGGCCGAGGAGCAGCGCGTCCACGACATCGTGCGCGAGGCCCAGCAGGCCGGCGTGGCGGCGGTCCGCCCCGGGGTCTCGTGCCAGGAGGTGGACCGGGCGGCCCGAGCGGTGATCACCGAGTTCGGGTACGGGGACCGCTTCATCCACCGCACCGGCCACGGCATCGGCGTCACCACCCACGAGCCGCCGTACATGGTCGAGGGCGAGGAACAGCCCCTGGTCCCCGGGATGTGCTTCTCCGTGGAGCCGGGCGTCTACCTGCCCGGCCGGTTCGGCGTGCGCATCGAGGACATCGTGACCGTCACCGAGGAGGGCGGGCGACGGCTCAACAACGCCCCGCGCGAGCTGGCCGTCGTCGAGTAGCCCGGCCGGGGGCGGGCCGCGGCGACCGTGCCCTCACGGACCCAGCACGACCGCCGATTCGCCGGGGACGTGGATCCGGCCGTCGGGGCCCGGCTCTTCGAGGGGCTCCCAGGCCGCCAGCACCCGCACCCCGTTGCGGCCCAGCGCGATCGTCACCGGCTCCGGGGAGAGGTTCACGGCCACCCGTACGTCGCCCCGCCGGAAGGTGAGCCAGCGCCGCTCCTCGTCGTGGGGGGGGGGGGGGGGGGGAAAGGAGAGGGGGGGGGGGGGGGGGGGGGGGGGGGGGGGGGGAAAAAGGGGGGGGGGGGGGGGGAGGGGGGAGGGGTTATCACGCGAACAGCGCGGGACAACGGTCCAGAGGGAGACGTA
>NZ_JBVJFB010000007.1:466489-467488 GCF_055588065.1 Streptomyces sp. NPDC046308 | reverse complement strand
AGCGTTAGGGAAACGCCCGGTTACATTCCGAACCCGGAAGCTAAGCCTTTCAGCGCCGATGGTACTGCAGGGGGGACCCTGTGGGAGAGTAGGACACCGCCGAACAATCTTTCAAAGGACCCTTGGTCCAGCGTTCAACGCTGGACCAAGGGTCCTTTTTTGTTTCACCTCTTTACGCCGAAGCGCGGCCATGGGTTGGTTGCGCGAGAATGACTAGCGGTACCCCGAAGACAGGAGTCACACCCATGTCCAACTCTCCCGACGATCGTCCGGAGCGCGAGCCTCGGCGCAGCGACGGCGGTGACAGGGGCGGCTACCGCGGGGGCCGTGACGACCGTGGGGGCGACCGCCCCCCGTTCCGTCGTGACGACCGTGGTGCCAGTGGCCGTCCGTCCAGTGGTGGCGGCGGCTTCCGTCGCGATGACCGTGGCGGTCGTCCCGCCGGCGGTGGTGGCGGCGGCTTCCGTCGTGACGACCGCGGTGGCGACCGTCCCAGCTACCCCCGCCGTGACGACGACCGTGGTGGCCGTCCGGCCGGCGGTGGCGGCGGTGGCTTCCGTCGTGACGACCGTGGCGGGGACCGCCCGAGCTTCCCGCGCCGCGATGACCGTGGTGGGGACCGTCCGTCCTACGCGCGTCGCGACGACCGCGGTGGTGACCGTCCGTCCTACCCGCGTCGTGATGACGACCGTGGTGGTTTCCGTGGTGGCCGTGACGACCGTGGCGGCGACCGCCCGTCCTACCCGCGCCGCGATGACCGCGGTGGGGACCGTCCCTCGTACCCGCGTCGTGACGACCGTGGTGACCGTCCCACCGGTGGTGGCGGCGGCTTCCGCCGGGACGACCGTGGCGGGGACCGTCCGTCCTACCCGCGTCGTGACGACCGCGGCGAGCGTCCGTCGTACCCGCGTCGTGATGACGACCGTGGTGGTTTCCGTGGTGGCCGTGACGACCGTGGCGGCGACCGCCCGTCCTACCCGCGCCGCGATGACCGCGGTG
>NZ_JBVJFB010000007.1:260094-466392 GCF_055588065.1 Streptomyces sp. NPDC046308 | reverse complement strand
ACGTCCGTCGTACCCGCGTCGTGATGACGACCGTGGTGGTTTCCGTGGTGGCCGTGACGACCGTGGCGGCGACCGCCCGTCCTACCCGCGCCGCGACGACCGCGGTGGTGACCGTCCCTCGTACCCGCGTCGTGACGACCGTGGTGACCGTCCCACCGGTGGCGGTGGCGGCGGCTTCCGACGTGACGACCGTGGCGGGGACCGCCCGTCCTACCCCCGTCGCGACGACCGCGGTGGCGACCGTGGCGGGTTCCGTGGTGGCCGTGACGATCGCGGCGGTGACCGTGGTGGCTACCGTGGTCGCGATGACCGTGGCGGCGACCGCGACTTCCGCTCCGACCGGGACCCGGTCAAGCGCCTCCCGATCGACGAGGACGTCACCGGTCTCGAGATCGACGCCGATGTGCGCCAGGAGCTGCTGAGCCTGCCCAAGGGCCTGGCCGAAGAGGTCTCGAAGAACCTGGTCATGGTCGCCCGGCTGATCGACGAGGACCCCGAGCAGGCGTACGCGTACTCGCGCATCGCCCTGCGCCTGGCCTCCCGCGTCGCCGCCGTCCGCGAGGCCGCCGGCTTCGCCGCGTACGCCACGCAGAAGTACAGCGAGGCCCTCGCGGAGTTCCGTGCCGCCAAGCGCATGACCGGCTCGGTCGAGCTGTGGCCCGTCATGGCCGACTGCGAGCGCGGCCTCGGCCGTCCCGAGCGGGCGCTGGCGATGGCCGGCGAGCCCGAGGTGCAGAAGCTGGACAAGGCCGGCCAGGTCGAGATGCGTCTGGTCGCGGCCGGTGCCCGGCGGGACCAGGGGCAGCTCGAAGCGGCCATCGTGACCCTGCAGAGCCCGGAGCTGGCCTCCAACTCCGTCCAGCCCTGGACCGCGCGCCTGCGGTACGCCTACGCCGACGCCCTGCTGGCGGCCGGTCGTGAGGACGAGGCGCGCGAGTGGTTCGGCAAGACCCTCGAAGCGGACAAGGACGGGGCCACCGACGCCTCGGACCGTCTCGCCGAGCTCGACGGTGTCGAGTTCGTCGACGCCGCCGTCGACCTGGCCGACGTCGATGTCGACGGCGACCTCGACGTCGAGGACGAGATCGACGAGGACGACGAGGACCCGGCGGAGATCGCCGCGGCCGAGCGTGCCTCCGACGTCGCCGAGTACTACGACGAGGACGACGAGGAGTACGAGCCGCTGGAGCAGTCCGCGGCCGACGCCGACGCCGAGGACTCGCAGGACTCGGGCCGCGACAAGGCCTGACGCACGGTGAACGCATGAGAAAGGGCGGTACCCCAGGTGGGGTACCGCCCTTTTTCGTGTCCGGAGTGGTTCAGCCCAGCCCGCGCAGGACCAGGCCGGTGGCCGGCTTCGGTCCGAAGGAGGTGGACTTCCGGGGCATGGTGACGCCCTGGCGGGCCAGGTCCCGTACGACTTCCTCCCGTACGGGGTGCAGCAGGACGGCGGTGCCGCCGTGGCGTTCGGCCATGGCCACGGTGGACGCGGCGTCGTGGATGTACGTGATCTCCTCGGGGGCGTCCGGAACGTGCCAGAGGGCGTCGAGCAGGGTCGCGTGCAGCACGGTGGCGTCCAGCCGGCGCCAGGCCTCCGGGCGGTCGTGGCGGACCGTGCGGTCGAGGAGCGCCAGGTCGGGATCGGTGACCAGGTGGAAGGTGCCGTCGCCGGTGAGCAGGAAGGCGTTGCCGCGTTCCGAGGCGTCGGCGAGGGCGTCCAGGGCCAGGGGGAGCGGTCCGTCGACCGGGGTGACGCGGAAGTGGCCGCCGAGGGCGGCGAGGGCGTCGGAGACCGGGAGCCGGCGCAGCATCCGGTGGATCGCGCGGACCTGGAGCGGGTAGCGGGCGGTGTCCACGAGGAGGACCAGCCCGAAGTCCCACGCCGTGGGGGAGCCGTGCTCCTCCTGCAGGCGCAGGTACGTCGCCCAGCGGTGATGGCCGTCGGCGATGAGGGCCTGGCGGTGGCTGAGATCCGACGTGACGGTGGCGATCTCGTCCGGGTCCGTGATGGCCCACAGGCGGTGCTGGAAGCCGTCCTCGGTGGTCGTCGACAGCAGGGGCGCGCGCTGGGCGGTCCGCTCGACGACCGCGGTCGCGCCCGTGCCGGGGTCGTCGCCGCGGTAGGTGAGGAGCAGGGGTTCGAGGTTGGCCGAGGTGGCCCGCATGAGACCGGCCCGGTCGGTGACCACGTCCGGCATGACGTCCTCGTGGGGGAGGACGATGCCGGCGTCGGCGGCGGACAGGGCGAGGGCGCCGATGACACCGCGCTGGAGCAGGCCTGCCCTGCGCTGTTCGTACACGTAGAGCGCGGGCTCGGGGTCGGCGCTGAGGATGCCCGCGGCGAGCCAGTCGTGCAGGGTGCGGGCGGCCTGTTCGTTGCGCGCGGCGGGGGTGCCGGCCTGCGGGAGGATCAGGCGGACGATGTTGTGCGGGTCGGCGGATTCGAGGTGGTCGACTCCGTCGGGGCGCACGACCACGTCGTACGGCGGAGAGGTGACGGCTGCGAGGCTGCCGACGCGCTCCGGGACGTAGCGCAGGCCATGGAACGGGATCAGTCGCAGCCCTTGGTCCGCGGTGCCAGGTGTGGTCATTGGTGCATGGTAAGTCGCGTCTCGCCATGCGGGATGATCGGGGCAGTGCAGAATCGGACAAGATCGAACTCCCCCGGCCGGCGCCGGGAGGGCACCGAGAGGAGCGGACGCGATGACCCGGCAGAGCAGGACCAGTCCCGCGGCGAGTGAGCAGAGTCTGCACCAGGCGTACGACACGGCCCTGCTGGACCTCGACGGAGTGGTGTACGCGGGTGGCGAGGCCATCGCGCACGCCGTGGAGTCCCTGGCGACGGCACGGGCCGACGGCATGCACCTCGCCTACGTCACCAACAACGCGCTGCGGACCCCGGACGCCGTCGCGGAGCACCTGGGCGAGCTGGGCATCCCGACGGAGGCGGCCGAGGTGATCACCTCGGCGCAGGCGGTGGCCCGGCTGATCTCGGAGCAGGTGGAGCCGGGGTCGAAGGTACTGGTGATCGGCGGGGAGGGGCTGCGGGTCGCGCTGCGCGAGCGCGGGCTGGTGCCGGTGGAGTCGGCCGAGGAGGAGGGCCTGGCGGCGGTCGTGCAGGGGTACGGGGGTCCCGAACTGCCCTGGGGGCGCTTCGCGGAGGCCTCGTACGCGATCAACCGGGGGGTGCCGTGGTTCGCGTCGAACACCGACCTGACGATCCCGGGGACGCGGGGGATCGGGCCGGGCAACGGGGCCGCGGTGGAGGTCGTACGGATCGCCACGGGCGCGGAGCCGCAGGTGGCGGGCAAGCCGCTGCCCCCGATGCACCGGGAGACGGTGCTGCGGACGGGGGCGGAGCGGCCGCTGGTGGTCGGGGACCGGCTGGACACCGACATCGAGGGTGCCTTCAACGGTGAGGTGGACTCGCTGCTGGTGCTGACCGGGGTGACGGACGCGGAGCAGCTGGTGCGGGCCGAGCCGAGGCACCGGCCGACGTACGTGGACCGGGACCTGCGGGGGCTGCTGACCGGGCAGCCGGAGGTGGAGCCGGTCGCGGAGGGGTTCCGCTGCGGCGGCTGGACCGCGGTCGCGCTGAACCGCGGTGTGCTGGAGCTGCGCGGGGAGGGCGGGGATCCGGTCGACGGGCTGCGGGCGCTGTGCGCGGCGGCCTGGACGGCCGCCGGGGACGGGGCCTGCACGCTGGACGCGGCGAAGGCACTGGCCAGGCTGGGTCTTTAGGGCCGAACGGGTGATCCGCGCAAGGTGCAGGGTAGGCTAACCTAACTCGCGTGTTGGTCGAGAGCCCCCCAGAATCCGAACCGAGCGCGGTGCCCCCACAGGCCGCCGTCGCCCGCCCGCGCCATGCCGCGCGCGTCGCCGGTCTGCTGGCCGCCGTCGCGGTGCTCGCGCTGATCGCGGTCGTGAGCGTCGCCGTGGGCGCCAAGCAGATGCCCCTGGACGAGGTGTGGCACGGCCTGTTCGCCTACGCGGGAACGCCGTCCGACGTGGTGGTGCGGGACCTGCGGGTCCCGCGCACCCTCCTCGGGCTGATGGTCGGACTGGGCCTCGGCCTGTCCGGCGCCGTGATGCAGGCACTGACCCGCAACCCGCTGGCCGAGCCCGGCATCCTCGGCGTCAACGCCGGCGCAGCGGCCGCCGTGGTCTCCGCGATCAGCTTCTTCGGCGCGTCGTCCGTCCGCGAGTTCGTGTGGTGGGCCTTCCTCGGCGCCGCCGTCGTCTCGGTCGTGGTGTACGTGCTCGGCGGCAGCCGCAGCGCGACCCCGGTGCGCCTCGCGCTCGCCGGTACGGCCGCCAGCGCGGCCCTGGTCGGCTACATCAACGCCGTGCAGCTGATGGACAGCAAGGCGCTGGACAAGCTCCGCTTCTGGACGGTGGGCTCGCTGGCCTCGGCCAACATGGACACCGTCCGCCAGGTGGCGCCCTTCCTGATCGTCGGCGCGGTGCTCGCGCTGTCGCTCGGCCGGCCGCTGAACGCGATGGCCATGGGGGACGACACCGCGCGGGCGCTCGGCGCGCACCTGACGCGGACCAGGATCGCCGCCGTGGTCGCCATCACCCTGCTGTGCGGTGCGGCGACCGCCGCGTGCGGGCCCATCGTCTTCATCGGCCTGATGATCCCGCACCTCGTCCGGGCGTTCACCGGTCCCGACGTGCGCTGGGTGCTCGCGTACTCGGCCGTCCTGTCGCCCGTCCTGCTGCTCGGTGCCGACGTCGTCGGCCGTGTCGTCACCCGGCCCGCCGAACTCCAGGTCGGCGTCGTGACCGCGCTCATCGGCGGCCCCGTCTTCATCTACCTGGTTCGGCGCAAGAGGATGGCCCAGCTGTGACCGTGACCGCGACCGAGAACGACACACCGCGCAAGGGCCGGTCCGGGCCGCGTCCGCTACGCCTGCCCGGCGGGATCGCGCTGCGCGTCGAGGGCCGCGCGCTGGCCGTCGGGCTCCTGCTGGCCGCCACGACGCTCGCGCTGGCCGTGGTGCTCATCGGCACCGGCGACTTCGAGATCGCCCCGTGGGACGTCGTGCAGACGCTGCTGGGCAACGGCACCCCCGCCAACGACTTCATCGTCAACGACCTGAGGTTGCCGCGGGTCCTGGTCGCCCTGCTCGTCGGGGCCGCCCTCGGGATGGCCGGCGCGGTCTTCCAGTCGGTCTCCCGCAATCCGCTCGGCTCCCCCGACCTGCTGGGCTTCGGGTACGGCTCGGCGGTCGGCGCGCTCGTCGTCATCGTCCTCGTCAAGGGCGATGCCAACGAGGTGGCCGGCGGCGCGCTGCTCGGCGGCCTGCTGGCCGGAGCCGCCGTCTACCTGCTGGCGTACAAGCAGGGCATCCAGGGCTACCGGCTCGTGCTGGTCGGCATCGGCGCCTCCGCCATGCTCATCGCCGTGATCCAGTACCTGATCACGAAGGCCCAGATGTTCGAGGCCACCCGCGCCACGGTCTGGCTGACCGGCTCGCTGGCCGGCCGCGACTGGGCGCAGGTGTGGCCGCTGCTCGCGGTCTGCGCGGTGTTCTTCCCGCTGGTCCTCGGGCAGGGCAGGGCGCTGCGGATGATGGAGATGGGCGACGACGCCGCGTACGCCCTCGGCGTGCCGGTGGAGCGGACGCGGCTGCTGCTGATGCTCGCGGCGATCGTGCTCACCACCGCGGCGAGCGCGGCGGCCGGGCCCATCAGCTTCGTCGCGCTGGCCGCGCCGCAGCTGGCCCGGCGGCTCACCCGCTCGCCCGGCGGGAACCTGCTGACGGCCGCGCTGATGGGCTCGGTGCTGCTGATGGTGTCCGACTGGGCCTCTCAGCGGGCCTTCGGCGCCGACCAGCTGCCGGTGGGCGTGGTGACCGGGCTGGTCGGCGGTGTCTACCTGCTCTGGCTGCTCGTCACCGAGCGCAAGGCGGGACGTATATGAACCTGATGAGGAGTGCGCAAGTGCAGCGGCTGACCGCGGAGAACGTGACGCTCGGCTACGACCAGCGGGTCATCGCCGAAGACCTGTCGGTGGAGATCCCCGACCACTCCTTCACGGTGATCGTCGGCCCCAACGCCTGCGGCAAGTCCACGCTGCTGCGGGCCCTGTCGCGGATGCTGAAGCCGTCCGCCGGGCGGGTGCTGCTGGACGGGCAGGCCATCGGATCGATGCCGGCCAAGAAGGTCGCCAAGACCCTGGGGCTGCTCCCGCAGTCCTCGATCGCGCCGGACGGCATCACGGTGGCCGACCTGGTGGCGCGCGGCCGGTACCCGCACCAGGGGCTGCTGCGGCAGTGGTCGGCCGAGGACGAGCGGGTCGTGAACGAGTCCATGGCCTCCACCGGGGTCGCCGAGCTCGCCGACCGGGCGGTGGACGAGCTGTCGGGCGGGCAGCGGCAGCGGGTGTGGATCGCGATGGCGCTGGCGCAGCAGACGCCGCTGCTGCTGCTCGACGAGCCGACGACCTACCTGGACATCCAGCACCAGATCGACGTGCTGGACCTGTGCGCGGAGCTGCACGAGAACCAGGGGCGGACGCTGGTCGCGGTGCTGCACGACCTGAACCACGCGGCCCGTTACGCGACGCACCTGATCGCGATGCGGGGCGGGAAGGTCGTGGCGGAGGGACCGCCGGCGGAGGTGGTGACGGCGGAGCTGGTGGAGCAGGTGTTCGGCCTGAAGTGCCAGATCATCGACGACCCGGAGACGGGGACGCCGCTGGTGATTCCGGCGGCGCGGCGGTCCCGTGCGGGGGCTCAGGCGGTGGCGTAGCGGGTGCGGCGTTTGTCGGGGCTCCGCCCCGGACCCTCCCCGCACCCTCCCCCGGACTCCGTCCGGGGCCCCCGCCTCAAACGCCGGCGAGGCCGGAAGTCAGAGCAGGCTCTTGAGGCGTAGGAGGTCGCGGAGGCCGGCTTCCAGTTTGACTCGGCCGGAGGCCCAGGCCTTGGCGAACTTGAGGTCGCCCGCGACCAGGGCGAGGAGGTCGTCGCCCGTCATCGCGAGGCGGATCTCGGCCTTCGCGGCCGGCGGGCCGGGGGCGACCGCGTCCACGCGGATGCGGCCGCCGTCGAGGCGGCCCGTGAAGGTCTGGTCGAGGTCCGTGATGTGGCAGCTCAGGGAGCGGTCGAGCGCGGCCGCGCCGCGTACGCCGCCATCGGCCCGGGCGAGATTGTCGGAGAGGGTGTCGAGTGCTTCGCGGCACTCCTGGATCGTAGCCATCGTGATCACGACCGTACCGCAGAGC
This sequence comes from Streptomyces sp. NPDC046308, assembly GCF_055588065.1. Taxonomy (NCBI): domain Bacteria; kingdom Bacillati; phylum Actinomycetota; class Actinomycetes; order Kitasatosporales; family Streptomycetaceae; genus Streptomyces; species Streptomyces sp. NPDC046308. The sequence goes on along the minus strand of NZ_JBVJFB010000007.1, from coordinate 459,164 downwards.
CGTGCGTGGTCGCGGGGCGCTTCGGGGTAGCGTCGGGGCATGACCGACGAAGCCCAGGGCGCAGAAGAAGCCGACGGCGAAGCCTCCGCCGGGCCCGCGGGGCCCGTGGCGCTGGGCGTCGTACGCACGCCCACCGGACACGCCGGCGTGGACGCCCACCTGGCGCGGCTGGCGGACGCGGACCACCTCGCGGCGGACGGACACGTCGAGGTGTACGAGGATGTCCACCGGGGGCTGCGCGAGGCGCTGACCGCGCTGGACGCACCGCCCGTCCCTGGTCCGTACGAAAACAGGAGCTGAACCGAACGTGGCAGGAGTGGCACGCCGCCGCCTGGACGCCGAACTGGTACGCCGCAGCATGGCCCGCTCGCGCGAGCACGCCGCGCAGCTGATCGCCGCGGGCCGGGTGACCGTGGGCGGCACCACCGCGACCAAGGCCGCCACCCAGGTCGAGACGAGCGCGGCCCTGGTCGTCCTCAAGGACGACAGCGATCCCGACTACGTCTCGCGGGGCGGCCACAAGCTCGCGGGCGCGCTGGCGGCCTTCCGGCCCCAGGGGCTGCGCGTGGAGGGCCGCCGCGCGCTGGACGCCGGGGCCTCCACGGGCGGGTTCACCGACGTGCTGCTGCGCGCGGGCGTCGACCACGTGGTGGCCGTCGACGTCGGCTACGGGCAGCTCGCCTGGTCACTGCAGAGCGACGACCGCGTCACGGTCAAGGACCGGACGAACGTGCGCGAGCTGACGGTCGACCAGATCGACGGGATCGCGGTGGACCTCGTCGTCGGCGACCTTTCCTTCATCTCCATCGGGCTGGTGCTGCCCGCGCTCGTACGGTGCTGCGCGCCGGACGCCGACCTGGTGCTGATGGTCAAGCCGCAGTTCGAGGTCGGCAAGGACCGGCTGGGCAGCGGCGGGGTGGTGCGCAGCCCGGAGCTCCGGGCGGAGGCCGTGCGCGAGGTCGCGGCGCAGGCGGCGAAGCTCGGTCTGGGTGTTCTCGGGGTCACGGCGAGTCCGCTGCCGGGACCGTCGGGCAACGTCGAGTACTTTCTGTGGCTGCGGGCGGGGGCACCGGCGCTCGACCCGGCGGATGTTGACCGTGCAGTGGCGGAGGGGCCGCAGTGACAGATTCAACGGGGGAACGCACCGTCTTCCTGCTCGCGCACACCGGACGGCCGGCGGCCATCCGCAGCGCGGAGCTGGTCGTCAAGGGACTGCTGCGCTGCGGGCTGGGCGTACGGGTCTTCGCGCACGAGGCGGTGGACCTGCCGCTGCCGCCCGAGGTGGAGCTCGTCACCGAGTCCACGCCGGGGGTGCTCGACGGGTGCGAGCTGCTGATCGTGCTGGGCGGTGACGGGACCCTGCTGCGGGGCGCGGAGCTCGCGCGCGCCTCGGGGGTGCCGATGCTGGGCGTCAACCTGGGCCGGGTGGGGTTCCTCGCCGAGGCCGAGCGCGACGACCTGGACAAGGTCGTGGACCGGGTGGTGTCGCGCTCGTACGAGGTCGAGGAGCGGATGACCCTCGACGTGGTCGTGCGCACGAACGGCGACGTGGTCCACCGGGACTGGGCGCTGAACGAGGCCGCGGTCCAGAAGGTGTCCCCGGAGCGGATGCTGGAGGTGGTCCTGGAGATCGACGGGCGCCCCGTGACCGGCTTCGGCTGCGACGGGATCGTCTGCGCGACTCCGACGGGCTCGACGGCCTACGCGTTCTCCGCGGGCGGGCCGGTGGTCTGGCCGGAGGTCGAGGCACTGCTGATGGTGCCGATCAGCGCGCACGCGCTGTTCGCGAAGCCGCTGGTGACCTCGCCCACCTCGGTGCTGGCGGTGGAGGTGCAGTCCGGCACCCCGCACGGCGTGCTGTGGTGTGACGGCCGGCGGATGCTGGAGCTGCCGTCCGGGGCCCGCGTGGAGGTCAGACGCGGGGCGGTGCCCGTGCGGCTCGCCCGGCTGCACCACGCGTCTTTCACGGACCGGCTCGTCGCGAAGTTCGCGCTGCCGGTGTCGGGTTGGCGTGGGGCGCCCCACTAGAGGCTGTCCCGGCGCGTCGCCGTGCGTGGTTAATAGCACATTCGTTCGGAGAACTCGGGGCGGGTGACGTCACATGGCACCGGTGAAACCTCGGTATCGTCGTCCCGTGCTTGAGGAGATGCGGATACGGTCGCTCGGGGTCATCGACGACGCGGTGGTCGAGCTGTCGCCCGGTTTCACCGCGGTGACCGGCGAGACCGGCGCCGGCAAGACGATGGTCGTCACCAGCCTCGGGCTGCTGCTCGGCGGTCGCGCCGACCCGGCCCTGGTGCGGATCGGGGCCAAGGCCGCGGTCGTCGAGGGCCGCATCGTCATGCGCCCCGGCGCGCCCGCCGCCGTACGCGCCGAGGAGGCCGGGGCGGAGCTCGACGACGGCGCCCTGCTGATCAGCCGGACCGTGTCCGCCGAGGGGCGCTCGCGCGCCCACGTCGGCGGCCGGTCCGTGCCCGTCGGCCTGCTCGCCGAACTCGCGGACGACCTGGTCGCCGTACACGGCCAGACCGATCAGCAGGGCCTGCTGCGCCCGGCCCGGCAGCGGCAGGCGCTCGACCGGTACGCCGGGGACGCCGTCGCCGTCCCACTGGAGAAGTACGGATCCGCCTACCGCAGGCTCCGCTCCGTCGCCGTCGAGCTGGAGGAGATCACCACCCGGGCCCGGGAACGGGCCCAGGAGGCCGACCTGCTGCGCTTCGGACTGGACGAGATCGCGGCCGTGGAACCGGTGGCCGGCGAGGACACCGAGCTGGCGGCCGAGGCCGAACGGCTCGGCCACGCCGAATCACTGGCCTCGGCGGCGCAGCTCGCGCACGGCGCGCTCGCGGGCGATCCCGAGGACCCCGAGGCCATCGACGCCAACATGCTCGTCGCGGGAGCCCACCGCGCCCTGGAATCCGTACGGTCGCACGACCCGGCGCTCGGCGCGCTCGCCGAGCGGATCGGCGAGCTGGGCATCCTGCTGTCCGACGTGGCCGGAGAGCTGGCGGGCTACGCCGACGACCTGGACGCCGATCCGCTGCGACTGGCAGCCGTCGAGGAGCGGCGGGCGGCTCTGACCCAGCTGACCCGCAAGTACGGCTCCGAAGGCACCGTGGACTCCGTGCTGGAGTGGGCCGAGCAGGGCGCGGCGCGGCTGCTGGAACTGGACGGCGACGACGAGCGGATCACGGAGCTGACCGCCGAGCGGGACGGCCTGCTCTCCGAACTGTCGCTGCTGGCGCAGGCGTTGACGGACGCCCGGGTGGAGGCGGCGACCCGCTTCGCCTCCGCCGTGACGGAGGAGCTGGCCTCGCTGGCCATGCCGCACGCCCGCGTGACCATCGACGTCCGGCAGACCGAGGACGCGGACGGGGTGGAGGTGGGCGGCCGTCCGGTCGCCTACGGACCCTCGGGCGCGGACGAGGTCGAGCTGCTGCTGGCCCCGCACCCCGGCGCCCAGCCGCGGCCCATCGCCAAGGGCGCCTCGGGCGGTGAGCTGTCCCGGGTGATGCTCGCCGTCGAGGTCGTCTTCGCCGGCTCCGACCCGGTGCCGACGTACCTCTTCGACGAGGTCGACGCGGGGGTCGGCGGCAAGGCGGCGGTCGAGGTGGGCCGGCGCCTCGCGAAGCTCGCCAAGTCGGCGCAGGTCGTGGTCGTCACCCACCTGCCGCAGGTCGCGGCCTTCGCCGACCGCCAGCTGCTCGTCGAGAAGACCAACGACGGGTCCGTCACCAGGAGCGGGGTCACCGTCCTGGAGGGCGAGGCCCGGATCCGCGAGCTGTCGCGCATGCTGGCGGGACACGAGGACTCGGTCTCCGCGCGGGCCCACGCCGAGGAACTGCTGGCGGCGGCGCGCGCGGACGCCTGAGCCGGGAGGGGTGACGGCACGGCCGCAGGAGGGCCCGGCGCGCACGGCGCGGCGGGCCCTTCGCCCTGCCGGGGGCCGTGCGGGGCCGAGCCGGGGCCCTGCCAGCGGCCGTGCGGGGGCGGCTCGCGGACGGCACGCCGCCGTCGTGGGTCGGTCGCCAGGGTGACGCGGCACTGGGCCGTGTGGGTGAGGCTGGGGGGTGTCCGGCGGTATCTCGTGCGGGATCCGCACCCGTATGGTCCCGGAACGCGCGTGCGGACTGGCATCCTTGGCGACGTCTCTGACTCCTCACCCTGGAGCTTCGGCCCGTGAGCAGCTCCCCGGTCTCCACCTCCCTCCCGGCACAGCCCTACGGGCGCCCGCCGCTCCGCACCGTCCAGGTACTCGGCGACGGCGCGGGCGCGGGCAGCTGCGCGCACGTACGGTCGCTCGCGACCGGCCTCGCCGCGCGCGGCGTACGGGTCACCGTGTGCGCGCCCGTCCAGGCGGAGGGGGAGTACGACTTCACCGGCGCCGGGGCGGAGTTCGCGCCCGACGCGGTGAGCGTCCTGCGGGCCGCGTGCGCCGGCGCGGACGTCGTGCACGCGCACGGGGTGCGCGCCGGGCTGCGCGCCGCGCTGGCCATGCGGGGGCGCCGGGTGCCGCTGGTGGTGAGCTGGCACGGCGACGGGCCCGCGCAGGCGGGCGCGCTGGGCCGGCTGGGCCGGCTGCTGGAACGGCACGTGGCGCGGGCCGCGGCGGTCGTCCTCGGGGCCTCCTCGGACCTGGTGGACCTCGCGCGGCTGCGGGGCGCCCGGGACGCACGGCTGGCACCGGTGGCCGTACCCGCGGGTCCCGTCGGGCCCGAGCCGGTGGACCCGGGCAAGGTGCGGGCGGAACTGGGAGCGGTCGAACGGCCGTTGCTGATCACCGTCGGCAGCCTCGAGCCGCACCGCGGGTACTTCCTGCTGCTCGACGCGGCGCGGGAGTGGCGGACGCTCGAGCCGGCCCCGCTGCTGGTGATCGCCGGAGAGGGCCCGCTGCGGGCGGAACTGTCGCGGCGGATCCAGGCCGAGGAGCTCCCGGTACGGCTGCTCGGGCGCCGCCGGGACGCGGCGCAGCTGCTGGCGGCTGCGGACCTGGCGGTGCTGCCGAGCCGGCGCGTGGCGCGGGCCCTGCTGGCGCAGGAGGCACTGCGGGTGGGGGTGCCGCTGGTGGCCACGGCGGTGGGGGGCGTGCCGGAGCTGGTGGGGGAGGGCGCGGTGCTGGTCCCGCCGGGGGACGCGGCGGCGCTCGCCTCGGCCGTGACCGGCCTGCTGGCGGACCCGGAGCGGAGGGCTGCGCTGGCGGTGGCGGGGCGGGCGCAGGCGGCGACGTGGCCGTCCGAGGACGACACGGTCGCGCAGGTCTTGTCGGTGTACGACGAACTGACGGAACGCCGGCGGTAGCCTCCCGGCGGGGTCGCAGCCAAAAGACCGGGGCTCCGCCCCGGACCCCGCGCCTCAAACGCCGGCGAGGCTGAACCTGCCCGGGACGCGCGAGCGGCGCGTCAGGAGGCGGTGTGGCGGCGGGCGCGGAGGGCCAGGCTCAGGGAGAGGACCGTTTCGGGGTCGTCCAGGTCCGTGCCCAGGAGTTCCGAGATGCGGGCCAGCCGGTTGTAGAGGGTCTGGCGGTTCAGGTGGAGCTCGCGGGCCGTCTCCGCCTTGCGGCCCGCGTGGGCCAGGTACGTCTCCAGCGTGGGCAGGAGCGGCGGGCGGGACGTCGTGTCGTGGGTGCGGAGCGGACCGATCGCCCGGTCCACGAAGGCCGCCAGGTCGGGGTGCTCGCGCAGCCGCCACAGGAGCAGGTCGATGTCCAGCCGCCGCGCGTCGTACCAGGGCCGGGCCGGCAGGCCGTGCGCCGCCGTGGCCGTCTCGGCCGCGTGCCGCAGCCCCGCCGACGCGGCCGCCCAGCCGCCGGCGACGCCGACGACCACGGCCGGCGGCGCCGCGGCCCGGTCCAGGCCCGCGCGTTCGACGCCCGCCCGCAGCGCGGCCGACACCCGGTCCGCCACCGCCGTGCGTTCCGATTCGGCCCGGAGGGACACGAGGAGCGGGACACGGCCCTCGACCGGGCGGACGCCCAGCAGGACCGGCACCCCGACGGACGACAGCTCCTCCAGGACCGCACGGGCCAGCACGGCCCAGTTCCCGGACGGGCCGAGGCCGGAGGAGAGCCGCATGACCACCGGCAGCAGCGGCCCCGCCCCCGGCCTGAAGCCCAGGACGCGGGCCTGCGCCGGGGCGTCCTCCGCCGAGATGCGGCCCTCCGCCAGGTCGGTCAGGAAGTCACCGCGGCCGCGCGCCGCCAACTCCTCCTCCTGCCGCGCCTGCATCAGCACGACGGCCAGCACGCCGGCCGTGCGCTCCGCCGCCATCCGGTGCACCGGCTGCAGCGGCGCCGAGACGCCGACCAGGACGACGCGGGCCCGGACCGAGCCCGTGCCGTGGCCGCCGCCCGGTACGTCGACCACCACCGTGTTCGCCGACGGCTCGGCCTCGCGCTGACCGCGTAGGCCCTCCCACACCTGCAGCGGGTCCGCGCCCGCGTCCCCGGCCGCGCTGCCGGCCGCGTACAGCAGCTGACCGTCGGGGGTCTCCAGGAAGACCGGGTTGCCCGTGAAGTCGGCCAGGATCCGCAGCACCTGCGGGATGCCCCCGCCGCCCAACAGGGCCTCGGTACAGCGCCGGTGGACCTCCTCGGCCCGTTGGAGCAGCGCGTAGTGGTGGTTGACGATCTCGGTGTGGACCTCCTCCGTGACGGCGACGAAGGGGACCTCCCGGTGGAGCTGGACCAGCGGCAGTCCCGCCGCGCGCGCGGTCTCCACGATCGTGGCGGGCAGCCGGGTGAAGCGCGGCCCCAGCTCGACGACCAGCGCGGCGATGCCCCGGTCCGCGAGGCGGCGTACGAAGGCACGCTGCTCGGCGGGCCGGGAGCCGAGGCCCAGCCCCGTGGTCAGCAGCAGCTCGCCGCCCTTGAGCAGGGAGGCGATGTTGGGGACCTCGCCCGCGTGCACCCAGCGGACGGTCCGGCCGAGGCGGTCCGCGCAGGCCACCACCTCGGGCAGTCCGCTGCGCAGTCCCGGCAGCTCAAGTGCCCGCTGAACCGTGATCCCGCCCTGGTCGTCCATATCGCGGGACGCTACCGGGCCGCATGTGCCGGGGACATCACCTGGCGGTTACGAAGCCCGATCTGCCCCTCTTCTGGGCCGACAACTCGTCTTCTCCGCAAGGCGATTATCGGACCGCGTGCCGATTGTGGTCTGCGTCACCCCAGTGAAGAGTGGCGGCCTCCCGACACAGGAAGAGGACGCCATGAGCACAGGCACGACCAGCGCGGCATCCCCGACGCCCGCGGCTCCCCAGGTCCAGCGACTCAAGGCCAACTCGGTCGGTCTCGTCGGCGTCGTCTTCATGGCCGTCGCCACCGCCGCCCCGATCACCGCCATGACGGGCAACCTCCCCATCGCCGTCGGCTTCGGCAACGGCACCGGAGCCCCGGCCGGTTACCTCTTCGCCACCCTCGTCCTGACCGTCTTCGCGGTCGGCTACGTGGCCATGGCCAAGCGGATCACCGCCGCGGGGGCCTTCTACGGATACATCTCGCACGGCCTCGGCCGGATCGCCGGCATGGCCTCCGGCATGCTCGCCGTCCTCGCCTACATCGTCTTCGAGGCCTCGATCGTCGGCGTGTTCTCCTACTTCACGAAGACCACCGTCCACGACCAGCTGGGCGTCGACCTGCCCTGGATCGTCTACGCGGCCGCCATGCTGGCCGTCACCGCCGCCCTCGCGCACTTCGACATCAACCTCACCGCCAAGGCGCTCGGCGTGATGCTCGTCGCCGAGATCGCCGTGCTCTTCGCCGTGGCCACCGCCGTCCTGATCGCCGGCGGCGGACCGGAGGGCATCCCCCTCGAACCCGTCAACCCGAAGAACGCCTTCACCGGCACCTCCGCCGGCCTCGGCCTCTTCTTCGCCTTCTGGTCCTGGGTCGGCTTCGAGTCCACCGCCATGTACGGCGAGGAGTCCCGCGACCCCAAGCGGGTCATCCCCAAGGCCACCCTCATCTCGGTCGTCGGCGTCGGCCTCTTCTACATCTACGTCTCCTGGATGACCATCGCGGGCAACGGCCTCGCCGAGTCCGTCGAGCTGTCCGCCTCCGCCAGCCCCCTCGACCTGTTCTTCGCCCCCACCCGGACCTTCATCGGCGCCTGGGCCGTCGACGCCTTCCAGTGGCTGCTGCTCACCGGCTCCTTCGCCTGCGGCATGGCCTTCCACCAGTGCGCCGCCCGCTACCTCTACGCCATCGGCCGCGAGGGCTTCCTGTCGCCGAAGCTCGGCCACACCCATCCCAAGCACGGCTCCCCGTACATCGCCTCGGTCGTGCAGACCGCCATCGCCACCGCGCTCGTCGCCGGCTTCTGGGCCACCGGGCAGGACCCGTACCTGCACCTCTACACGCTGCTCGCGATCCTCGGCACGATGGCGATCCTGATCGTCCAGACGCTGTGCTCCTTCGCCGTCATCGGCTACTTCCGCAAGAACCACCCCGAGGACCGGCACTGGTTCAGGACCTTCACCGCCCCGCTGCTCGGCGGCATCGGAATGACGGCCGTCGTGGTCCTGCTCGTCCTCAACATGGAGACCGCGGCCGGCAGCGCCGCCGGATCGATCTTCTTCAAGCTGATCCCGTGGATCGTCGGCGCGGTCTTCCTCGGCGGCCTCGGCCTCGGCTTCTGGCTGAAGGCGAAGGCCCCCGCACGCTACGAGATCATCGGCCGGATCGTCCTGGAGGACGCCGCCGAGCGGCCCGGCGACGCACCCGGTGAGGCACCCGCTGACACCGAAGTCCAGCCGCACCCGACCGTCCTGCCCGGACAGGGCACCCCCTCGTCCACCGCCGCGAACCTCTGAGGAGCCCCGCCATGGCCCGTACGCCCCTCATGCACGCCCTGCGCCGCCTCGCCGCCGAGCACGCCGCAGCCGCCCGCCTCGGCATGCCCGCCGCCGAGGTCCGCGGATCCACCCGCCGTGAACTCCTCGGCCGCGCCGCCGCCCTCGGCCTCGGTACCGCCCTCGCCGGCTCCGCGGCCGGGGCCGCCCACGCCGCCGAGGCCACCCCCGACAAGAAGCCCGCCGCCCCGGCCCGCGTCGCCGTCGTCGGCGCCGGCATCTCCGGCCTGACCGCCGCCCTCACCCTCAAGGACGCGGGCGTCGACTGCACCCTGTACGAGGCCGACCCGGGCCGCGTCGGCGGCCGGATGTGGACCCAGCGCGGCCACTGGGCGTACGGACAGACCTCCGAGATCGGCGGCGAGCTGATCGACACCAGCCACAAGAAGATCCTGGAGCTCTGCCGCCGCTTCAACCTGCCCACCGAGGACTTCCTCGGCGGCGGCCCCAACGGGGCGGAGGAAGTCCTCTGGTTCAACGGGGAGTACTACTCCCGCACGCAGGCCGACGAGGACTTCAAAGCCGTCTACCAGGCCCTGCGCCGGGACCTCCAGGACGCCGGGGAGGTCTCCTGGAACAGCAGCACCCCCGCCGGCACCGCCCTCGACAACATGACCCTGTACGAGTGGATCGAGAGCCGGATCCCCGGCGGCCACGGCTCGCGGCTCGGCCGCTTCATCGACGTGGCCTACAACGTCGAGTACGGCGCGGACACGAACCGGCAGTCCGCGCTCGCCCTCGTCCTGCTGATGGGCTACCAGCCCAACCCGGGCAACTTCAACGTCTGGGGCCTGTCCAACGAGCGCTACCACATCACCGGCGGCAACGACCGGCTGCCGAACGCCATCGCCGCCGCCCTGCCCGCCGGCTCGATCGTGATGGGCCGTGAGCTGGTCGCCGTCCGGGCCAACGCCGACGGCACCCAGACCCTGACCTTCCACGACTCCGGATCCACGCGCACCGCCGTCGCCGACCACACGATCCTGTGCCTGCCCCTGCCGATCCTCCAGCGCATCGACACCTCCCAGGCCGGCTTCGATCCGCTCATGCGGAACCTGCTGCGCGACGCCCGGATGGGTTACTGCACCAAGCTCAACATGCAGTTCACCGCCCGCCCCTGGCGCGGGACCGGCCCCTGGCCCGGGGTCTCCGCGGGCGATTGCTTCACCGACTCCGACGTCCAGCAGACCTGGGACACCACCAAGGTCCAGCCCGGCACCGGAGGCATCCTCCTCCAGTACGGCGGCGGCACCCTCGCCGGGTCGCTCACCCCCGCGACCCCCTTCGCCACCGAGACCGACCCCTACGTGCGCGCCCTCGCCGGCCGCGTGCTGACCGGCGTCGACGCCTTCTACCCGGGCACCAAAGCCGTCTGGACCGGCAGGGCCCAGCTCTCCGCCTGGCACCGCAACCCGTACTCGCTCGGCGCGTACTCGTACTGGCCCACCGGCTACCTGCACCGCTACGCCAAGTACGAGGGCACCGCCCAGGGCAACATCCACATCGGCGGCGAGCACTGCAGCTACGACTTCCAGGGCTTCATGGAAGGCGGCGCCACCGAGGGCGAGCGGGCGGCGCGGGAGGTGATCACCGCCCTCACCTGAGCCCTCAGGTCGGCCGGATGTTGTGGTTGAAGCGGAAGACGTTGTCCGGGTCGTACTGCCGCTTCAGCTCGCCCAGCCGCCGCATGTTCTCGCTGCCCAGGCCCGACACGACCCGGTCCCCGCCCTCGTCCCCGGTGAAGTTCAGGTACACGGCGCCGGTGCTCCACGGCTCGGCGTCGGCCCGGACGTCCTTCACCCACTGCCGGCACCTCTCGTCGTCGGCCTCGTCCTCCCAGATCCCGAACGGGTGCACCGCCCAGGGCGCGTCGCGGTACGGCACCGGGTAGTCGGCGGGGCCGGCGGCGATGGCGCCGCCCTGCGGGAAGACGAGGTGCTGGGTGCCGGTCGGCACCGGCATGGACTCGGCGCGGGAGCAGAAGGCGGTCACGAACTCGTCCGGGATCCCGGTCAGGTACTCCGCCGACCAGTAGTTCCGCATCCCCGGCGGGTCGTCGATCATGCACTGGAGGTCGGCGTACGGGATGGCCGTGACGATCTCGGACTCGTGGGGGATCGCCAGCAGCGGTCGCGCCAGCTCGCGCATCTCCTCCTCCGGGCCCGCGTACGTCAGCAGCGCGCCGGCCAGCAGCAGCCCGACCAGGTGCGGCGGTACGAAGTCCTCGGGCGGCCCGGTCAGGTAGAGGGCGGCGCCGGAGGCCTCCGGCGGCCCGGCCTCGATGAGGTCCCGGAAGGCGCGGACCACCTCGGGCCCGCGTTCGGGCAGGTACAGCGCGAACGCGATCGACATGGCGGGCAGTTCGTGCAGGCGCAGGGTCAGCGAGGTGGCGACGCCGAAGTTCCCGCCGCCGCCGTGCAGCCCCCAGAACAGCTCGGGATGGTCCTCGGCGGTCACGTGCAGCAGCGCGCCGTCCGCGGTGACCAGGTCCACGCCCAGCAGGTTGTCCACCGCCAGGCCGAACTTCCGGTCCAGCCAGCCGGTCCCGCCGCCGAGCACGAAGCCGCCGACTCCGGTGGTGGAGGCCCGGCCACCGGTGGTGGCGAGGTCGTAGGGCTGGCAGGCCCGGTCCAGGTGGCTCATCGTGGCCCCGCCGTCGACGTGCACGGCCCTGGCGGCCGGATGGACCGTCACCTCGTGCATCCGCCGCAGGTCCACGACGAGGCCGCCGTCGTTGAGGGACATGCCGGCCACGCTGTGGCCGCCGCCGCGCACCGCCACCTTCAGGTCGAGGTCCCTCGCGAAACGCACGGCGGTCACCACGTCCGCCGTGCTCTCGCACTGGGCGATGACGGCGGGCCTGCGGTCGATCATCGCGTTGAAGACCGTCCGGGCCCCGTCGTACCCCGGGTCCTGCGGGGTGAACACCTCGCCGGACAGGTCCTCGCGGAGCGCGGTCAGCGCCGCGCCCGCCTTCGAGAGGGGAGCCATGGCCGCCCCTTCCACCGGAGGGCAAAGGACCCTTCCAGCGTAGGGGGCCGGGTGCGGAGGGGCGCGGCGAGCGGGCCGCGCCCCGTACGCCCGAGCGGGACCCGAGCCGGGCGCTCTCGTTTGCCCGGGGAGCGCGCTACCCCCCGTACGCCCCGCTCGCCGTCAGCCGCAGCGCCGTGTCGATCAGCGGAACGTGGCTGAAGGCCTGCGGGAAGTTCCCCACCTGCCGCTGGAGCCGCGGATCCCACTCCTCCGCCAGCAGACCCAGGTCGTTGCGCAGCGACAGCAGCCGCTCGAACAGCCGCCGTGCCTCGTCCACCCGGCCGATCATCGCCAGGTCGTCGGCCATCCAGAACGAGCAGGCCAGGAAGGCCCCCTCGTCGCCCTCCAGGCCGTCCACGCCGGCCTCCTCGCCCGCCGTCGGGTAGCGCAGGATGAACCCGTCGGCCGTGGACAGCTCGCGCTGGATCGCCTCGATGGTGCCGATGACCCGCTTGTCGTCCGGCGGCAGGAAGCCCATCTGCGGGATCAGCAGCAGGGAGGCGTCCAGCTCCTTCGACCCGTACGACTGGGTGAAGGTGTTGCGCTCCTTGTCGTAGCCCTTCTCGCACACGTCCTGGTGGATCTCGTCGCGCAGTTCGCGCCACCGGTCCAGCGGGCCGTCCGCGTCCCCGCTCTCGATCAGCTTGATCGTGCGGTCCACGGCCACCCAGGCCATCACCTTCGAGTGCACGAAGTGGCGGCGCGGGCCGCGCACCTCCCAGATGCCCTCGTCCGGCTGGTCCCAGTGGGTCTCCAGGTAGCGGATCAGCTTGAGCTGGAGCAGCGAGGCGTAGTCGCTGCGGGCCAGGCCCGTCATGTGGCCCAGGTGCAGGGCCTCGGTGACCTCGCCGTAGACGTCGAGCTGGAGCTGGCCGGCGGCGCCGTTGCCGACGCGGACCGGGCGGGAGTTCTCGTAGCCGGGCAGCCAGTCCAGCTCGGTCTCGCCCAGCTCCCGCTCGCCCGCGATCCCGTACATGATCTGCAGGTTCTCCGGGTCGCCGGCCACCGCGCGCAGCAGCCACTCGCGCCAGGCGCGGGCCTCCTCGCGGTAGCCGGTGCGCAGCAGCGAGGAGAGGGTGATCGCCGCGTCGCGCAGCCAGGTGTAGCGGTAGTCCCAGTTGCGGACCCCGCCGATCTCCTCCGGCAGGGAGGTGGTCGGCGCGGCGACGATCCCGCCCGTGGGGCCGTACGTGAGGGCCTTGAGCGTGATCAGGGAGCGGACCACGGCCTCCCGGTAGGGCCCGTGGTAGGTGCACTGGTCGACCCACTCGCGCCAGAACTCGGTGGTCGACTCCAGGGCCGCCCCGGCGTCGGGGAGCTCCGGCGCGCCCTTGTGCGAGGGCTGCCAGCTGATGCTGAAGGCCATCCGGTCGCCGGGTCCGACCGTGAAGTCGGAGTACGTCGTCAGGTCCTTGCCGTACGTCTGGGCCTCGGTGTCCAGCCAGACCGAGTCGGGGCCGGCGACGGCGACCGTGCGCCCGTCGACCTTGTGGACCCAGGGCACCACCCGCCCGTAGCTGAAGCGCATCCGCAGCGCCGAGCGCATCGGGACGCGCCCGCTGACGCCCTCCACGATGCGGATCAGCTGCGGCGCGTGGTCCTCGCGGGGCGGCATGAAGTCGATCACGCGCACCTTTCCGCGGGGCGTGTCCCACTCCGACTCCAGCACCAGCGAGTCACCGCGGTAGCGGCGGCGGTCGGCACGCGGGGCCTCGGAGCCGGCCGGGTACGCCGGGCCGATCCGCCAGAACCCGTGATCCTCGGTGCCGAGAATGCTCGCGAACACGGCATGGGAGTCGAAGCGGGGCAGGCACAGCCAGTCCACCGCCCCGTCCCGGCAGACCAGCGCCGCGGTCTGCATGTCCCCGATCAGTGCGTAATCCTCGATGCGCCCGGACACGTGCATCTCCAGTCGAACGGCCACGTCCGCCCCGAAGGGCGCTTGCATTGCGCGTTTGCGCGGTCACCTGTGGGTGGGGATCTCCGCGTTGAGCCCATGATTCCGCATCTCGGCTCGGTTAGGCCGTCCGACGGACTGCCCGGCGGTGATGTTCGCAATATCCGAGCAGGATATGACGGCACCCTAGTGATCTCCTTAAGCCGCGGAAGAATGTGGTTGGGCCGAACGGGTGAGCAGCCGCCCCGTCGGCCCGGCGCACTTCGGCGCCCTGCTACCGACCGCTGACGCCGCGTGGCCGGAGGCGGACCGGCCCGGGCGCTGATAGGCTGGTACCCCGTGGACCGGTGGTCTGCCTGTGCGAATCAGGAGCCCCGAAACCGCAGCTTCGGCGCCCCCTGAGACCCTTCCGGATCGACGGTGGCCGGCGCCGGACGCACCTCACCTCGCGACCACGGGAGCCCCCTCTTGGCGATGCCGCCCAAATCCATGACGACCAAGCACATCTTCGTCACCGGGGGTGTCGCTTCCTCCCTCGGCAAGGGCCTGACGGCCTCCAGCCTGGGTGCCCTGCTGAAGGCGCGCGGTCTTCGGGTCACGATGCAGAAGCTCGACCCGTACCTGAACGTCGACCCCGGCACGATGAACCCGTTCCAGCACGGCGAGGTGTTCGTCACCAACGACGGCGCCGAGACCGACCTGGACATCGGCCACTACGAGCGCTTCCTCGACGTCGACCTCGACGGCTCGGCCAACGTCACCACCGGCCAGGTCTACTCGCAGGTCATCGCCAAGGAGCGGCGCGGCGAGTACCTCGGTGACACCGTGCAGGTCATCCCGCACATCACCAACGAGATCAAGCACCGCATCCGCCGCATGGCGACCGAGGACGTCGACGTCGTCATCACCGAGGTCGGCGGCACCGTCGGCGACATCGAGTCGCTGCCGTTCCTGGAGACCGTCCGCCAGGTCCGCCACGAGGTCGGCCGCGACAACGTCTTCGTCGTGCACATCTCGCTGCTGCCCTACATCGGCCCCTCCGGCGAGCTCAAGACCAAGCCGACCCAGCACTCCGTCGCGGCCCTGCGCAACATCGGCATCCAGCCCGACGCGATCGTGCTGCGCGCCGACCGCGAGGTCCCGACCTCCATCAAGCGCAAGATCTCGCTGATGTGCGACGTGGACGAGGCGGCCGTGGTCGCGGCCATCGACGCCAAGTCGATCTACGACATCCCGAAGGTGCTGCACACCGAGGGCCTGGACGCGTACGTCGTGCGCAAGCTCGACCTGCCCTTCCGCGACGTCGACTGGACGGTGTGGGAGGACCTGCTGGACCGCGTCCACAACCCCGACCACGAGGTCAAGGTCGCGCTCGTCGGCAAGTACATCGACCTGCCCGACGCCTACCTGTCGGTGACCGAGGCGCTGCGCGCCGGCGGTTTCGCCAACAAGGCCCGGGTCCAGATCAAGTGGGTCACCTCCGACGACTGCAAGACCCCGGCGGGCGCCGCGGCGCAGCTGGCCGACGTGGACGCGGTCTGCGTGCCCGGCGGCTTCGGCGACCGCGGTGTCAACGGCAAGGTCGGCGCGATCACCTACGCCCGCGAGAACAAGATCCCGCTCCTCGGCCTGTGCCTGGGCCTGCAGTGCGTGGTCATCGAGGCGGCGCGGAACCTGGCGGGCATCGACGACGCCAACTCCACCGAGTTCGACGCCTCCACCCCGCACCCCGTCATCTCGACGATGGAGGAGCAGCTGGCCTTCGTCGAGGGCGCGGGCGACCTGGGCGGCACCATGCGCCTGGGCATGTACCCGGCGAAGCTCGCCGAGGGCTCGATCGTCCGTGAGGTCTACGGCGACCAGGCGTACGTCGACGAGCGCCACCGCCACCGCTACGAGGTCAACAACTCCTACCGCGGCGAACTGGAGAAGAAGGCGGGCCTCGTCTTCTCCGGCACCTCCCCGGACAACAAGCTCGTCGAGTACGTCGAGTACCCGCGCGAGGTGCACCCCTACCTGGTGGCCACCCAGGCCCACCCGGAGCTGCGTTCGCGCCCCACGCGCCCGCACCCGCTGTTCGCGGGCCTGGTCAAGGCGGCCGTGGAGCGGCAGCAGTCCGCGAAGTGAGCGCCTGACCGCATAACGTAGACAGCCGGGGCACGGATCGTGCCCCGGCTGTCGCGTTCTCGGGAAGGTATCGGCCATGGCCATGGGCAACGACATCGGCAACGACATCGTGGACACACCGGAGTCGTGGGAGGTCGTCGCCTCGCGCACCCCGTTCGAGGGCGCGAAGACCTCCGTCAAATCGGACCAGGTCCGGATGCCCGACCATGCGGTGGTGCGCCGCGACTACCAGGTGCACCCGGGCTCGGTGTGCGTGCTCGCCCTCGACGAGCAGCAGCGGGTGCTGGTCCTGCGGCAGTTCCGGCACCCGGTACGGCACCGGCTGTGGGAGCTGCCGGCGGGGCTGCTGGACGTGGCCGGGGAGAACCCGCTGCGCGCGGCGCAGCGGGAGCTGTACGAGGAGGCGCACGTCAAGGCGGAGGACTGGCGCGTGCTGGTGGACTTCTTCAGCTCCCCGGGAGGGTCGGACGAGGCGGTACGGGTCTTCCTGGCGCGGGACCTCGCGGAGGCGGAGGGGGAGCGGTACGTGGTCTCGGACGAGGAGGCCGACATGGAGATCGCCCGTGTTCCCCTCGGGGACCTGGTACGCGGGATCCTCGCCGGTGAGCTGGGCAATCCCGGACTGGTGACGGGCGTCCTGGCCCTTTCCGCCGCGCTGGCCTCCGAGGGTGGCATCGAAGCCCTCCGCCCGGCCCAGACCCCCTGGCGCGCCCGCCCGTACGAGGCGTAGCCCCGGGGCCTTTCAGCCCCGCCGGCGTTTGAGGCGCGGGTCCGGGCGGAGCCCGCGGAACGGGGGAAGGGCGGGGCGGGGAGGGCTCCGCGCAGCGGCGCGAAGCCGGAGGCCCGCCAGGGGCGAGGCGTGCGAGCGCAGCGTCGAAAAATGGGACCATCCGCTGATCCGATTGGGGGATTTGCCCGCCGCGCTCCACACGGGTCGTCGCTCTGTGTGAACTACGCTCGCCATCCGAAGGCAGGGAGAGGAGCGGATCCGTGACGGATTTCGTCGGGCGGCGGCGTGAGCTCAAGGAGCTGCGCGAGGACATCGCGCGGACCGGGCTCGACACCCTCTCCGGCCGGAAGGCCAAGGCGCCCCGGGCGAGGGTGCTGCTCGTCGCCGGGCGGCCGGGCTCCGGGCGGACGGCCCTCGCCGAGGAGTTCGTGCGCGAGGTGGCCGCCGAGTACCCCGACGGGGTGCTGCGGACCCGGCTCGTCCTCCCCGGAGGGGAGACGGTGGCCACCGAGCGGGCCGTCAGGGGCCTGCTGGAAGGGCTCGGCCGGCCCACCCCGCCCGGAGCCGGCGAGGACGAGCTGAGCTCGGCGCTGCGCACCGCGCTCGACGGCCGGAGGGTGATCATCCTGGTCGACGACGCCGCCGATCCGCACCAGGTCGACGCCCTGCTGCCGGACACCCCCGAGTGCCTCGTCGTGGTCACCTCCGAGGGGCCCCTCACGGGGATTCCCGACGTGCGGCCCTGCACCCTCGGCGGCCTCGACACGCCCTCAGCCGTGGAGCTGCTCGCCCAGCACATCGGCGACACCCGCGTCACCGCCGACCCGCGGGCCGCCGACGCCCTCGCCGAGGAGTGCGGCGGCCAGCCCGCCGCGCTCGGCCTCGTCGGCGGGTGGCTCGCCGCCCGGCCCAAGGCCTCCGTCGCCGATGTCGCCAAGCAGCTGCACGAGATGCCGGCCCTCGCCGGCGGCCCGCTCGCCCGGTGTTTCCGGCTCGTCTACGAGTCCCTGCCGCAGCCCGCCCAGCGGACCCTGCGGCTGCTGCCGCTGGCCCCGGCCGGCCTCGTCGACTCGCACACCGCCTCCGCCCTCGCCGGCTGCTCCGTGGCCGCGGCCCAGGCCACGCTGGACGACTTCGCCGGGCTGGGACTCGTACGGAACGCGCATGACGGACTGTTCCTGCTGCCCGGCTGCCTCGCCCCCATGCTGCAGGCCCTGCTGGAGGCCACGGAGCGGCCCGCCGAGGTCCAGCTGGCCCGGGCCCGGATGCTGGAGCGCACGGTCCGGCTGCTGCACTCCTGCGGGGCGATGGCCTCGGCGGACGAGGAGGAGGTCCGGGAGGTCCTGGACGGCCTGCCGCGCGCCCTGCGGTTCCCGGACCGGCGGGCCGCCGCCACCTGGCTGGACACCCGGCTGCCCGCGCTCTGCGCGGCCGCCTCGCTGGCCGTGGCCGACGGAGGGCTGGACACGCTGGCCCGCCGGCTGGTCGCCGCCCTCGTACGGGCCCTCGCGGACCACCGGGGCACCGCCGGGGCCGCCCCGGAGCTGTACGGGCTGCACCGGCTGGTCCTGGACGTGGCCGAGCGCCGCTCCCTGCACCGGGAGCAGGCCGCCGCGCTGCTGAACCTGGCCGATCTGGACGCCGAGACCGGACGGACCCACGAGGCCCTGGAGCGCTACCGGGCCGCGCTCGTCGCGGGAAAGGCCGCCGGGGACCCGTACGCGACCGGCCGCGCGATGGAATCCGTAGGCGGCGCGTACCAGGAGCTGGCGGACTGGCACCGGGCCGCCGACTGGTTCGGCCGGGCCCTCTCCCAGGCCTTGGCGCGGGGGGAGCGCGCGGACGAGGCCCGGCTGTACGGGCGGCTGGGGAACGTGCACACGTACGCGGGCCGGTACGGGGACGCGCTGCGCAGCTGGCGGGCCGCCGCCGCGGGCTACCGGAAACTGGCCGATGTGCCGGGCCAGGCAAAGGCGTTGAGCGAGATGGCGCGCGTCCAGGAGTACGCGGGACGCCCCGAGGAATCGCTGCACACCTGCCGGGAGGCGGTGGAGCTCGCGCGCAGGGCCGGCGACCAGCGGCTTCAGGCCGCGCTGCAGGTCCGGCTGGCCGACACGCTGGACAGGCTGGGCGACCCGGCGGCCGCGAGGCTGCACCGCTCCGCAGCCGACAGATTGCTGGGCGACGACCCCGCAGCCTGCGAAATCCGCAGTGATATCGACTGAGATTATTTGTTTGCAAGGCTAGACAGCGCGTCGTCCTTCATTAGACTGGCTTCACCACGACATCCCGTGGTGCATCCCGTTGCGCGTTCTTGTGGGCGGGTATGTATGGAAGTGCCCCGAAAAATCCCCTGAGCCAAGGACCGTGATCGACGATGAAGGTCGGCATCCCCCGCGAGGTCAAGAACAACGAGTTCCGGGTCGCCATCACGCCCGCCGGCGTGCATGAGCTGGTCCGCAACGGCCACCAGGTCTTCATCGAGCAGAACGCCGGTGTCGGCTCCTCGATCACGGACGCCGAGTACGTCTCGGCCGGTGCGGAGATCCTCGGCACCGCCGACGAGGTCTGGGCCACCGCCGACCTGCTGCTGAAGGTCAAGGAGCCGATCGCGGAGGAGTACCACCGCCTCCGCAAGGACCAGACCCTCTTCACCTACCTGCACCTGGCGGCCTCCCGCGAGTGCACGGACGCCCTGCTGGAGTCCGGCACCACCGCCATCGCGTACGAGACGGTCGAGCTCGCCAACCGCGCGCTGCCGCTGCTCGCCCCGATGTCCGAGGTCGCGGGCCGGCTGGCCCCGCAGGTCGGCGCCTACCACCTGATGCGCTCGGCCGGCGGCCGTGGCGTCCTCCCCGGCGGTGTCCCCGGCACCCACGCCGGTGAGTGCGTGGTCATCGGCGGCGGCGTCTCCGGCTGGAACGCCGCGCAGATCGCCATCGGCATGGGCTTCCACGTGACCCTGCTCGACCGCGACATCAACAAGCTCCGCGAGGCCGACAAGATCTTCGGTACGAAGATCAAGACGATCGTCTCCAACGCCTTCGAGCTCGAGAAGGCCGTCGTCGAGGCGGACCTCGTCATCGGCGCGGTGCTGATCCCGGGTGCGAAGGCCCCGAAGCTGGTCACCAACGAGCTCGTCGCCAAGATGAAGCCCGGAAGTGTACTTGTCGACATTGCGATCGACCAGGGCGGCTGCTTCGAGGACTCCCGTCCGACCACCCACGCCGAGCCGACCTTCCAGGTCCACAACTCGGTCTTCTACTGCGTCGCCAACATGCCGGGCGCGGTGCCGAACACCTCCACCTACGCGCTGACCAACGCCACGCTGCCCTACATCGTGCAGCTCGCGAACCTCGGCTGGGTCGAGGCGCTGCGCCGTGACCCCGCGCTCGCGCTGGGCCTCAACACCCATGACGGGCAGGTCGTTTACGGTCCGGTCGCCGAGGCCCACGGCCTCCAGACCCTTGAGCTGAGCACGCTCCTCGGCTGACGCGTCAACGACTGACGTCAATCTCACGTATCCGGCCGGACCTTGCCCGCAAGGTCCGGCCGGACGCGTTTGAGGCATGCCCGCAGACCCCGCTCAACTCGCCTCGAACGTAACCCTTTAACCCTTTCGCACACCCGCGAAACTTCGCAGCGACAGCTCGCACGCCCTTGACAGAGTGGTGTTCGGTTGCCGACACATCGTGCCGGGTCCGGCGGATTGTGTTGCCGCTGAGTGGTGACACGCCATAGAGTCGCCAACCGTCGGCATGGTGCCACGCTGACCTATCGATAAGTGTCCTGGTCACGTCCGAGGAGGTAAGACGACTTGTGAATGAGTCGACATTTGCCCCTGGGGGTGGTCGAGCAGGGATGCCCGAGCGGGGCCAAGGTCCTACCGGGCTCGAAGCCGTCGGCTCCGTCGCGGTACGCACCTTCGCAAACCACCAGCACATGACGACGCCCCAAAAGAGCATGGACGGCCTAGACGTGAACTCCAGGGCCGGCGACCTGAGCGGCGAAAAGCCCACTGGTTTCGCCGACTACGACAATGTGCCCGAAGGGCACTTCTACGACCCCGACGCGGAGTACGAACCGGACCCCGAGTACGCGGCCACCCTCGCCCCCGACGCTGCCCGCCAGCGCCGTGAGCGGATCGGCCCGACCGGACGCCCGCTCCCGTACTTCCCGATCCCGGGTCCGCTGACCGACCACGGTCCGGCGAAGATCATCGCGATGTGCAACCAGAAGGGCGGCGTGGGCAAGACGACGTCGACCATCAACCTGGGTGCCGCGCTCGCCGAGTACGGGCGCCGCGTGCTGCTCGTCGACTTCGACCCGCAGGGCGCGCTGTCCGTGGGGCTCGGCGTGAACCCGATGGAACTCGACCTGACGGTCTACAACCTGCTCATGGAGCGGGGCATGTCGGCCGACGAGGTGCTGCTCAAGACGGCGGTCCCCAACATGGACCTGCTGCCGAGCAACATCGACCTGTCCGCTGCGGAAGTGCAGTTGGTCAGTGAGGTCGCGCGCGAGTCCACCCTGCAGCGGGCCCTGAAGCCCCTGATGGCCGACTACGACTACATCGTGATCGACTGTCAGCCCTCGCTCGGTCTGCTGACCGTGAACGCCCTGACGGCGGCTCACAAGGTCATCGTCCCGCTGGAGTGCGAGTTCTTCGCGCTGCGCGGCGTGGCGCTGCTGACCGAGACGATCGAGAAGGTGCAGGAGCGGCTCAACCCCGAGCTCGAGCTCGACGGCATCCTCGCCACGATGTACGACTCCCGTACGGTGCACAGCCGTGAGGTGCTGGCGCGCGTCGTCGAGGCCTTCGACGACCACGTCTACCACACGGTCATCGGCCGCACGGTGCGCTTCCCGGAGACCACGGTCGCCGGTGAGCCGATCACGACGTACGCGTCCAACTCCGTCGGCGCCGCCGCCTACCGCCAGCTGGCCAGGGAGGTGCTCGCCCGGTGTCACGCCGAGTGAGTCTGCCCGGAGCCGACGAACTGTTCCGTACGACCGGGGGGATGGCGCTCCAGTCGTCCTCGCCGCGGCGCGGGGTCGACGAGGCGCCCGCCGCGGAACACTCGGCGAGTTCGGCCGAGGGCAAAGCGGGGGAGGGCCGCAGCCGGGAGGCTGAGGCCGGTACGGCGTCCGGCGGGCCCGTCGTGGGGCAGCCACGACGGCCGCAGGAAGGTTCTGTCAGTCCCGCCGGCCCGGCCGGCGGGGCGGTCGCCGCCCCCACCGGCGCGACCCGCCGGGGCAAGGGGCAGGGCCGCGGTGCGAACCGGCGGCCCAGCGGCCGCGAACGGCACGACGAGAAGATCACGGTCTACGTCTCCGCGGAGGAGCTCATGGACCTGGAACACGCGCGGCTGGTGCTGCGCGGGGAGCACGGGCTGGCCGTCGACCGGGGTCGCATCGTCCGTGAGGCGGTGGCCGTGGTCCTCGCCGACCTCGAGTCCCGCGGGGACGCGAGCATCCTGGTCCGCCGCCTGCGCGGCCGCTGACCGGCCCCCGGCCTGCCGCTCCCGCCGGACCCGGCCCCACCGCCGGGACCGCGGGACACCGCGGCCGGGCAGCACCTCCCGCCCGCCGCGCCACTGCAGGGCCCCCGAGCCCACCCGGCCCGCCGAGGCCGCGCAGCAGCCGACCCCGGCGCCGCCGCCCGACCCCGCTGCCCGGCACGCCGGGACGCGCGGTAGCCGGCCCCGGCGCCGCCGCCCGGGCCCGGCGCGTGATGCCGGGGCCTCTTCGCCCCGCGACGCGTGGCAGCCGGACCGGCCGCTGCCGCCCAGCCCGCGGAGGTTCCACCCACGACGCGCAGCAGCCGGCCTGCCGCCCGGACCCGGCCAGCACGCCGAGGACGCGGTAGTCGGACACGGCGCTGCCGCCCGAGCCCTACCGGCCCGCGGAGGACGCGCAGCAGCCGGATACGGCGCCGCCGCCCGGGCCCGCCCGGCACGCCGAGGACGTGCAGCAGCCGGACCGGGCGCTGCTGCCCGAGCCCGGTGCCCGGCACGCCGGGTCTCTTCGCCTCGCGACGCGTGGCAGCCGGACAGGGCGCCGCCGCCCCGGCCCGCCCGGCACGCCGAGGACGCGGTAGCCGGAGACGGCGCTGCCGTCCGAGCCCGCTGTCCGGCACGCCGGGGACGCGGGGAGCCGGATACGGCGCTGCCGCCCGAGCCCGGCCGGCAACGCCGAGGCTGCGCCGCTTTTTCACGATGCGCGCCCGGCGCTCATGTCACCTGGTCCGGTCCGATCACGGGACCGTGGGGCTGGTCCACGGGGATCGCCCGGAGAGGGCCTAGGCTGCTCGTGGCCGTGTCGCTCCGCCCGGCTCGTCCCCTGCGTACCCCCTTGGACCGCGATGCCCTTTCCCGCCGATTCCGGCCGACCGCCCCGGCGAGCGCTGGGGCGCGGCCCTGGCACACCCGGTGCGACGGACGCGGGAGCGGCCCCAGAAGCCCCGGAAGCGCCCACCCAGAGCCCTGCGGCGGCGGAGAGCGGGGCGGAGCCCGCGACGGCCCCCGCGCGCCCAGGCGGCCCTCCAGCCCCCCAGGAGCCCCACCCCGACCCGAGTCGGCTCACCCCGCCCGAGATCCGGCCGAAGGCCACCCCCGCCGCGGGCGGCCCCGGCGAGGACGGCACCGGCCAAGACGGCCCCGGCGAGGACGCACCCGGCGAGGCACCCGCGGCGGGCGGCCCCGGCGAGGACGGCCCCGGCGAGGACGCACCCGCCGCAGGCGCACCCGCCGCGGGCGGACCGGGCGCGGGCGCACCCGGCGAGGGCGGACCGGGCGCGGGCGCACCCGGCGCGGGCGGCCCCGGCAAGGACGCACCCGGCGAGGCGCCTGCGGCGGGCGGCCCCGGCGAGGACGCACCCGGCGAGGACGCACCCGGCGAGGCGCACGCTGCGGGCGGCCCCGGCGAGGGGGCGTCCGCCGGGGGCGGGCCGGATGGGGAGGCTGCGGGCCGCGCCGGAGGCGAGGGGCGGTTCACGTTGCGGCTCGCCAATTTCGAGGGGCCCTTCGACCTGCTGCTCCAGTTGATCTCGCGGCACAAGCTCGACGTCACCGAGGTCGCGCTGTCCAAGGTCACCGACGAGTTCATGGCGCACATCCGGGCCATGGGCCCGGACTGGGACCTCGACCAGACCACCGAATTCCTCGTCGTCGCCGCCACCCTCCTCGACCTGAAGGCCGCCCGGCTGCTGCCGGCGGCCGAGGTCGAGGACGAGGCGGACCTCGCCCTCCTGGAGGCCCGGGACCTGCTCTTCGCGCGCCTCCTCCAGTACCGCGCGTACAAACAGGTCGCCGAGATCTTCGAGGCGCGGGCCGAGGCCGAGGGCAGGCGGTACCCGAGGACCGTCGGGCTGGAGCCGCACCACGCGGACCTGCTGCCCGAGGTCGTCATCAGCATCGGGCCCGAGGGGTTCGCCCGCCTCGCCGTCAAGGCCATGCAGCCGAAGGCCAAGCCGCAGGTGTACGTGGACCACATCCACGCGCCCCTCGTCAGCGTGCGCGAGCAGGCCGGGCTCGTGGTGCGGATGCTGAAGGCGCGCGGGGAGGCCACCTTCCAGGAGCTCACCGAGGACGCCGCCGACACCCTCACCGTCGTCGCGCGCTTCCTGGCCCTCCTGGAGCTCTACCGGGAGAAGGCGGTGGTCCTCGACCAGGAGGAGGCCCTGCGGACGCTCACCGTCCGCTGGAGCGGCGGCGACGGCGACGGCATGCCGACCGTGACCGACGAGTTCGACCAGATCGTGGAGGCGAAGGATTGAGCAGCGAAGCGACGAGCGCGGTGGCCGCGCTGGAGCTGAAGCCGGCGCTGGAGGCCGTACTCATGGTCGTGGACGAGCCCGCGACCGAGGCGCACCTCGCGAAGGTGCTGGAGCGGACCCCGCGCGAGGTCGCGGACGCGCTGCGCGAGCTCGCCGACGAGTACACGGCCGCCCGCAGGGGATTCGAGCTGCGGCTGGTCGCCGGCGGCTGGCGGTTCTACACCCGGGCGCAGTACGCCCCGGCCGTCGAGGGCTTCGTACTGGACGGCCAGCAGGCCCGGCTCACCCAGGCGGCCCTGGAGACCCTCGCGGTCGTCGCGTACCGCCAGCCGGTGAGCCGCTCGCGGGTCTCGGCGGTCCGCGGAGTCAACTGCGACGGGGTCATGCGGACCCTCCTCCAGCGCGGTCTGGTGGAGGAGGCGGGGACGGAACCCGAAACAGGTGCGATCCTATACAGGACGACGAACTACTTTCTGGAGCGGATGGGCCTGCGAGGCCTGGACGAGCTCCCGGAGCTCGCGCCCTTCCTCCCCGAGGCGGACGCGATCGAAGCCGAGACGCAAGAAGGTGTGCCGTCGTTCGATCCGGATGCTCCGGATACCGATGTAGACGACAAGACGACGGACATTTGATGCGAAGCAGCGGCAACGGCAACGGTGGCGGCAACAGGAACAGCGGCGGCGGTGGTGGCGGACGCGGCGGTAACTCCCGCGGCGGCTCCTCCTCCGGCGGCAACTACCGCGGCGGCGGCTCCTCCGGCGGTGGCGCCTCCCGCGGTGGCTCCTCCTCGGGCGGCGGCTCCCGCGGTGGCGGCTCCCGCGGCGGCTCCACCGGAGGCGGCGGCGGTTACCGCGGCGGCAGCTCCGGCGGCTACCAGGGCGGTGGCGGCTACCAGGGCGGCGGCTACCAGGGCGGTGGCTCCGACTCCCGCGACCGCGACCAGGCTCCGCCGCCGCGGATCCGCAACCCGCGCCCCGAGGAGCGCCGGTACGACGTGGGCCCCGAGGGCGAGCGCAGCGGTCGCAGCGGCCCCAAGGCGGGCGGCGGCGGTGCCCGTGGCGCGGCCGCGCGCGGTGGCGCCAAGGGCGGTCCCCGGACCTCCAAGACCCCCGGCATCGGCGGCGCCGGCGGCCCGCGCAGCGGCCCCGGCAG
This sequence comes from Streptomyces sp. NPDC046308, assembly GCF_055588065.1. NCBI lineage: Bacteria > Bacillati > Actinomycetota > Actinomycetes > Kitasatosporales > Streptomycetaceae > Streptomyces > Streptomyces sp. NPDC046308. The sequence continues at coordinate 433,604 of NZ_JBVJFB010000007.1, read as the reverse complement.
CCGCAGCGGCCAGTCCCGCCCGCGCGAGCTGGACGCGCGGATCGAGGAGCGCGTGCGCGACCGGTACGCCGACAAGCCCGTGATCAAGACCCCGAAGACCTTCCCGGGTGCCGAGGAGGAGGGTGAGCGCCTGCAGAAGGTGCTCGCCCGCGCCGGCATGGGCTCGCGCCGCGCCTGCGAGGAGCTCATCGAGCAGGCCCGCGTCGAGGTCAACGGCGAGATCGTGCTGGAGCAGGGCAGGCGCGTCCAGCCGAAGGACGAGATCAAGGTGGACGGTCTGACCGTCGCCACCCAGTCGTACCTGTTCTTCGCGCTGAACAAGCCCGCCGGTGTCGTCTCCACGATGGAGGACCCCGACGGCCGCCAGTGCCTCGGCGACTACGTCACCAACCGTGAGACGCGCCTCTTCCACGTCGGCCGGCTCGACACCGAGACCGAGGGCATCATCCTGCTCACCAACCACGGTGAGCTGGCCCACCGCCTCACGCACCCGAAGTACGGCGTGAAGAAGACCTACGTCGCCGCCATCACCGGCCCGCTGCCGCGTGAGATCGGCAAGCGCCTCAAGGACGGCATCGAGCTGGAGGACGGGTACGCCCGCGCCGACCACTTCCGCGTCGTCGACCAGGTCGGCAAGAACTACCTGGTCGAGGTCACCCTCCACGAGGGCCGCAAGCACATCGTCCGCCGCATGATGGCGGAGGCCGGCTTCCCGGTCGAGAAGCTCGTCCGGACCTCCTTCGGCCCGATCGAGCTCGGCGACCAGAAGTCCGGCTGGTTGCGCCGCCTGACCAACACCGAGGTCGGCATGCTGATGCGCGAGGTCGGTCTGTAGTACCGCCCCGCCCCCTGAGATCCCGAAAAGCCCGCAGCGCCCTCCGGCGCCGCGGGCTTTTCCCTTGTCCGGGACCGCCTCCCCTGTTTATAGTCAACCTGACTATTAAGGGAGTGGGGATCGTCATGAGCTGGACCGAGGTACTCGGATTCGCCACTGGTGCCCTGTGCGTCTGGCTCGTGGCCCGCCAGCACGTCGCCAACTGGCCCCTCGGCATCGCCAACAACGTCTTCTTCATCGTCCTGTTCGCCCAGGCCGGCCTCTACGCCGACGCCTGGCTGCAGGTCGTCTACATCGCCCTCGCCGCGTACGGCTGGTGGTCCTGGACCCACGGGGGTGGACCAGGAACCGCCGGGGCCCTGCGGGTGCGCCGCACCACGCGCACCGAATGGATCCGGCTGGCCGCGGCGGGGGCGGTGGGGGTCCTCGCCCTCACCTTGCTGCTCGGCCGCGCCACCGACTCCACCGTGCCCTTCTGGGACGCCCTGACCACCGGGCTCTCGCTGGCGGCCACCTACGGCCAGTGCCGCAAGCTCGTCGAGTCCTGGTGGCTGTGGATCGCCGCCGACCTCGTGTACATCCCGCTCTACGCCTACAAGGGCCTCTACTTGACCGCGGGCCTCTACGCCGGCTTCCTCGCCCTCTGCGTGGCCGGCCTGATCGGCTGGCGGCGCTCCCTCCCCGCAGGCGGGCCTCGTACGGCCCTGGAGGCGACGGCATGAGGCGCCACGGGCACGGCCTGGTCCTCGGCAAGTTCTACCCGCCCCACGCCGGCCACCACCACCTCGTGCGCACCGCCCAGGACCAGTGCGAGCGGCTGACCGTGCTCGTGTGCGCGGCCTCCGTCGAGTCCGTCCCGCTCGCCGACCGGGTCGCCTGGATGCGCGAGGCACACCCCGGGGCCCAGGTCGTCGGCGCCGTCGACGACATCCCGGTCGACCTGCACGACCCGGCGATCTGGGAGGCCCACATGGCGGTGTTCCGCAGGGCGGTCCCCGGGCGGGTCGACGCCGTGTTCACCTCGGAGGAGTACGGCGGCGAGCTCGCCCGGCGGTTCGGCGCCGAGGAGGTCCTGGTGGACCGGGAGCGGACGCTGTTCCCGGTGTCCGGGACGGCCGTGCGCAGGGATCCCGTCGGCTCCTGGGAGTTCCTGGGGCCGGCCGTGCGCGCCGCGCTGACCCGGCGGGTCGTGGTCCTGGGCGCGGAGTCCACCGGGACCACCACGCTGTCGCGGGCCCTCGCGGACCACTACCGGCGGCGGGGCGGCGTCTGGGCCAAGACCGGCTGGGTCGCCGAGTACGGCCGCCGGTACAGCGAGGAGAAGCTGGCGGCGGCCCGCGCCGCCGACCCGGCGGCCTCCTGGGCGGACGTGTCCTTCGCCTCGGAGGAGTTCCCCGTCATCGCCCGCCGGCAGGACGCCGACGAGGAGCGGGCCGCCCGGCTCGGCTCCCCGGTGCTGTTCTGCGACACCGACTCCTTCGCGACCGGGATCTGGCACGAGCGGTACACGGGCGGCCGCAATCCCGAGGTCGAGCGGATCGCCGCCCGCAGCCGACGGGACCTGTACCTGCTGACCGACCACGCCGACGTGCCCTTCGAGGACGACGGGCTGCGCGACGGCCCGCAGCTCAGGCCCTGGATGACGGAGCGGTTCCGGGCGGAACTGGAACGCACCGGGAGACGTTTCCTCGTCGTGCGCGGGGACCGGGCGGCCCGGCTGGAGACGGCCGTCCGGGCCGTGGACGAGCTGCTCGCCGAGGGCTGGCACTTCACCGACCCCCTCCCGGAGAACCGATGACAGCCGGATGCGTTCCTCCCCCGGCCTCCGGGCGGGAGGACCCCCCTCTCGCTCCGCCCGCCTTCGAGCCGTTCGCGGTGACCGTGGACCTGGCCGTCTTCACGGTCCGCGAGCAAGCCCTGCACGTCCTGCTGATCCGGCGCGGCCAGGAGCCGTACGCGGGTGCCTGGGCGCTGCCCGGGGGGTTCGTCCTGCCGCGGGAGTCCGCGGAGACGGCCGCCCGGCGCGAACTGGCCGAGGAGACCGGCCTGTCGGAGGAGGTGGTGGCGGCGCTCCACCTGGAGCAGCTGCGCACCTACAGCGAACCGGACCGGGATCCGCGGATGCGGGTGGTCTCGGTGGCCTTCACCGCGCTGGTCCCGGATCTGCCCGAACCGGCGGCCGAGGGCGGCGGGGACGCGGCGCACGCCCGCTGGCTGGCGGTGGGGGAGGTCCCGGACCTGGCCTTCGACCACGCCGAGATCCTGGCGGACGCGCGGGAGCGGATCGGCTCGAAGCTGGAGTACACCGGCCTGGCCACCGCCTTCTGCCCGCCCGAGTTCACCCTGGGCGAGCTCCGCGCCGTCTACGAGACCGTCTGGGACACCGCCCTCGACCGCCCCAACTTCCGCCGCAAGGTCCTGACGACGCCCGGGTTCGTCGAGCCCGTGCCGGGCGCCGCCCGGCTCACCGGCGGCCGCGGCAAACCGGCCGCCCTCTACCGGCCCGGCCCGGCGACCGCCCTGCACCCCCCTCTGCTGCGACCGGAAGGACCCACCCGATGACGAAGCGAGCCGCGACGGGCGCCCTGGTCGGCCTGGCCTTGGGCGACGCCCTCGGCTTCCCGACCGAGTTCAACGACGTGCCCTCGATCCTGGCCAAGACGGGCCCGTGGCGGGAGATGAAGCTCCCCCGCCCGGCGATCGTCACGGACGACACCCAGATGACCCTCGCCCTCGCGCGCGGCATGCGGACCTCCGAGGAGCGCGGCCGGGTGGGCCCGCTGCGGCTCGCCCGCCCGGTCCGCGAGGAGTTCGTCGACTGGTACCACTCCCCGGAGAACAACCGGGCGCCTGGAAACACCTGCCTGAAGGCCTGCAGCCTCCTGAACCTGCCCGAACGGGACTGGCGGGACGCCAGCCAGATCGGCTCCAAGGGCTGCGGCGCCAACATGCGCGTGGCCCCGGTCGGGCTGGTGCCCGGCTGGACGCAGGAGGAACGGGCGGGCGCGGCCCAGCTCCAGTCGGCCCTCACCCACGGGCACCCGACGGCGCTCGCCGCCTCCGACCTGACCGCACGGGCCGTGTACCTGCTCGCCACGGGCACCGAGGTGACGGGCCTGGTCGGACGGCTGCGCTCGTACGCCCTGGAGAACCGCACCCGCTACCACGAGCGCTGGCTCGGCGACCTGTGGATGCGGACCGCCTCCGACGCCTCGCCGGAGTCCTTCATCGCGCGCGGCTGGGACGAGTGCCTGGCGGTCCTGGACCGGCTGGCCGCCGCCCTGCGCAGCCCTTCCCCCGAAACCGATCCCTGCCTCACCACCGGCGACGGCTGGATCGCCGAGGAGGCCCTCGCCACCGCCCTCCAGTGCTTCCTGCTCTTCCCCGACGAGCCCCTCCTGGCCCTGCGCCGCGCGGCCTGCACCAAGGGCGACTCGGACTCCCTCGCCTGCCTCGCCGGCGCCTTCGCCGGAGCCCACCTCGGGGCCGACGTCTGGCCCCGGGAGTGGGAGGGCCGCATCGAGTACCGGGACGAACTGCTGGCCTTCGGCGCGCTCTGGGATGCTTGATCCATGCTGGACGCACTGAGTATCGACCTGACCCCCGTCGTCGCGGAGCAGCCCGATCCGCTGCTCTTCGCCACGGTCTCGGGCGCGCACCTGTACGGCTTCCCGTCCCGGGACTCCGACATCGACCTGCGCGGCGCCCACCTCCTGCCGGCGCAGGCCCTCCTCGGCCTGCGCGAACCGGAGGAGACCCGCACCCGCATGTGGGACCGGGACGACGTGGAGATGGACCTCGTCACCCACGACCTGCGCAAGTTCGTCCGCCTGATGCTGAACCGCAACGGCTACGTCCTGGAGCAGCTGCTCTCCCCGCTCGTGGTCCACACGACCCCGGCGCACGAGGAGCTGATCGCGCTGGCCCCGGGCGTGCTGACCTCCCACCACGCCCACCACTACCGGGGGTTCGCCAACACGCAGTGGCGGCTCTTCGAGAAGGCCGCCGAACTCAAGCCGCTGCTCTACGCGTTCCGGGCGCTGCTCACCGGCGTCCACCTGATGCGGTCGGGCACGGTGCAGGCGCACCTGCCGACCCTGCTGGCCGAGGTGCCCGAGGCGCCCCCGTACCTCGCCGCCCTGATCGAGGCCAAGGTGGCCGCCGAACACGGGGGCTACGAGGGCCCGGCCCTCGACGGGGTGCGCGCGGACTTCGAGGCGCTGCACGCGGTGCTGGACACGGCCCAGTCCGCCTCCGCCCTGCCCGAGCACGCGTCGGCGTACGAGGCCCTCGACGCGTTCGTCGTACGGCGCCGCGTGCTACTCGACTGAGGCGCGGCGGGCGCGGACCAGGAAGTCCTCGACGCGGGCGCGGTCCGGTTCCGCGGGCAGGGGCGTGGTGGCCAGGGCGGTCTCCGTCTCCTCCTGGAGGCGGGCCATCCAGGCGTCGACCTCGTCCCAGGCGAGCTCCCCGCGGCGGACGGCCAGGAGGCGGTCGCGGTACGGGCCCGCGTCGATGCTCAGGCGGCCCGTGCGCAGGAGGTCACGGCAGGACAGCAGCAGGCGCAGCAGGTGCATGGCGTGCTTCCAGCGCGGGGCGCCGTGGACGCGGACGTCGGCGAGGAGTTTGCCGCGCTGGGAGACCGCGTACCGGCTGAAGCTGGTGTGGGCCCGGCGGGAGAGGAAGGCCCCGCGCAGCGAGAGCAGTTCCTCGCCCACCGGGGTGAGCTCGTCCACCAGGGGCGAGTGCAGACACTCCAGGACGTTCGGGTTGGCCCGCAGCGCGAGTTCGCAGAAGCGCTCCAGCTCCCACGAGAACTCCTCGTCCCGAGGGCCCTCCACGTGCGTGGGGGGCTTCTCGAACCGCCAGAACAGCGGAGCCGGGGCGAGGTAGACACCGCGCCGGTCGGTGTCGCTCGCCTCCGTCGCCAGCCCGAACGCCCGGGACCCCATCACGCACCGGTAGACCGTGTGGTCCCGTACCAGCGTCAGATCGTCCATGGGGCGAGCGTAAGCGCCTGACCTGCCGCTATGCGAGCGAGATAGTGCCGTCCGGCGCGACCTTGATCTTCTTCTCCGCCAGTCCCTTGGTGGCCGGGCCCTTGGTCACGGCGCCGTCCGCGACCGCGAACTTGCTGCCGTGGCAGGGGCAGTCGATGCTGCCGTTCTCCACCTTGTTCACCAGGCAGCCCTGGTGCGGGCAGACCGCCGTGAAACAGCGGAAGGAGCCGGCCGTGGGCTGGGTGACCACGAGCTTCTGCTCCTTGAGGACGGTGCCGCCGCCCTTGGGCACGTCCGCGGCCTTGACGAGGACGTCGGAGCCCGCCGAACCGGATTCCGGGGTCGCGGCGGAGGCGGCACCGGAGGCGGCGGGTGCGGACGCCGAGGCGTTCGACTGTCCCTGGGGGGTCGTCTCGCCGTCACTGCCGCAGGCGGTCAGCGCGCCGCCGGCCAGGGCGGCCGCGCCCGCCGCCAGTACCGTGCGCCGGGCGGTGTGCGTGGGGTCGCTCATGAGTCTCTCCTCGCGTTGTGGCCGGGAAGGGCGTGCAGCATCCTGGCCTGCGGCGAGCCTCGGGTGAAGCTCGCCGCGCCGTTTCATCGGCCCGGTTCCCATGGGGCCAGTGAGGCAGGGGTGCCGGGTGTGCGTACGACCTCCCACACGTGGACCACGGCCTCCCGGTTCAACGGACCATGGACATGTGGGTAGCGGACGCCCGATTCACCCTCGCGGCGGACCTCCGCGGTCAGGGCGTCCTCGTCGAGCTCCACCGCGAGCAACGTACCCGGCACCTCCCGGTAGTGCGCGTCGGCGATCGCGAGCGCCGTCGGGCGGTCGGCCGAACAGTGCACGAAACCCTCCGAGTCCAGTGAGCGCGGGGCGTACGGAAGCCCGGGTGCGGCGGCCCAGTAGGCGAGCGGGACGATGTGGAAGATCATGCGGATCGTTCTACCGCAGCGGCCCGGAGCCGCGCATCGGGTGGCGGCGCGCCGAGGACACCATCGAGGCTCGGGCGCTCCGACCTCGGAGAAGACGACCCGGCCCCGGCCGCCGTCCCAGCGGACGGACCGCCGGGCCCTCGTGGCTCCGCTCTGGCTACTCTGGCGGGGCAGCCCCGTCACCTTCCGTACGCAACCCTGGAGCGCTTGTGAGAACCGCCGTCGTCATCGGAACCGGACTGATCGGCACCTCCGCGGCGCTCGCCCTGGCGGCGCGCGGGATCACCGTGCACCTCGTCGACCACGACCCGGACCGGGCCCGGACGGCCGCCGCCCTCGGGGCCGGCACCGACGAGGCCCCCGAGGGCCAGGTCGACCTCGCGATCGTCGCCGTACCGCCGGCCCACGTGGCGGCGACCCTCGCCGACCTGATCGGACGCAAGGCGGCGCGGGCGTACGTGGACGTGGCCAGCGTCAAGGGCGGGCCGCGGCGGGAGCTGGCGGCGCTCGGCGTGGACGTCACCGCCTACATCGGCACGCATCCCATGGCGGGCAAGGAACAGTCCGGACCGCTCGCGGCCACCGCGGACCTCTTCGAGGGCCGCCCGTGGGTGCTGACCCCGACCCGGGACACCGAACACGAGGTGCTGAACCTCGCGCTGGAGCTGGTGGCCCTGTGCCGGGCCGTTCCCGTGGTGATGGACGCGGACGCGCACGACCGCGCGGTGGCGCTGGTCTCGCACACCCCGCAGCTGGTGTCCAGCATGGTGGCGGCCCGGCTGGAGGAGGCCGACGAGACGGCGGTCCGGCTGTGCGGGCAGGGCATAAGGGACGTGACCCGGATCGCGGCCTCCGACCCGCGGATGTGGGTGGAGATCCTGTCGGCCAACCCGGGGCCGGTGGCCGACGTCCTCGCCGGGATCGCGGCTGACCTGGAGGAGACCGTGGAGGCACTGCGGGGCCTCCAGTCGGCCGACGTGGAGAAGCGGCGCGGCGGCGCGGCGGGCATCGAGGACGTGCTGCGGCGCGGGAACGCCGGCCGGGTGCGGGTCCCGGGCAAGCACGGCGCGGCGCCGACGGTCTACGAGACGGTGGCCGTGCTCATCAGCGACCAGCCGGGCGAGCTGGCGCGGATCTTCGCCGATGCCGGCCGGGCCGGGGTCAACATCGAGGACGTGCGGATCGAGCACGCGACGGGGCAGCAGGCGGGCCTCGTGCAGCTGATGGTGGAGCCGCGGGCGGTCGCCGGCCTGACCGCCGAGCTGCGGGAACGGGGCTGGGCGCTGCGCCGGCAGTAGGCGCGGCGCCGCGCCTGCGGCGGCCGCCCCGTCCGGGCCGCAGGCGCCGCCCCCGGCCCCCCGCGGGGCCGGATGTGCACGGCGGGGCCGGGGGGTGTCCGGGGCCGGTAACCTTGGGGAGGGGCGTTTTGCCGCGCCCGGACACGTACGCGCAACCAGGAAGGTGCCCGCACCGTGGAAACCGCAGCTCCGTCCGCCGTGATCGTCGCCATCGACGGTCCCTCCGGCACGGGCAAGTCCAGCACCTCCAAGGCCGTGGCCGCCAAGCTCGGGCTGCGCTACCTGGACACCGGTGCCCAGTACCGGGCCATCACCTGGTGGATGATCACCAACGGCGTCGACACCGACGACCCGCAGGCCATCGCCGTCGCCGCCGGCAAGCCCGGCATCGTCTCCGGCACCGACCCGGCCGCCCCCACCATCACGGTGGACGGCCTGGACGCCGCCGGCCCCATCCGCACCCAGGAGGTCACCTCCAAGGTCAGCGCCGTCAGCGCCGTCCCCGAGGTGCGCACCCTGATCACCGAGCTCCAGCGCTCCATCGCCGCCGCGGCGGCCCAGGAGGCCGAGGGGATCGTCGTCGAGGGCCGGGACATCGGCACCACCGTGCTGCCCGACGCCGACCTCAAGATCTTCCTGACCGCCTCCGCCGAGGCGCGCGCCGCCCGGCGCAGCGGCGAGCTGCGCGGCAAGGACGCCACCGACCTCGCGGCCACCAAGGAGGCGCTGATCAAGCGCGACGCGGCCGACTCCGGCCGCAAGACCTCCCCGTTGGCCAAGGCCGACGACGCCGTCGAGGTGGACACCACCGAGCTCACGCTCGACCAGGTGATCGAATGCGTCGTGACCCTGGTCGAAGAGAAGCGGGCGGGCCGCAAGTGAGCGAATCGCCCTCCCTCACGGGTGCGGCGGTCGGCAGGCGCATCGGCATCGGGCTCATGTACGGGCTGTGGAAGCCGCGCGTGCTGGGCGCGTGGAAGGTGCCCGCCTCCGGTCCCGTGATCCTCGCCGTGAACCACTCGCACAACATAGACGGCCCGATGGTCATGGGCACCGCGCCGCGCCCGCTGCACTTCCTGATCAAGAAGGAAGCGTACGTCGGCCCGCTCGGCCCCTTCCTCGACGGGATCGGGCAGGTCAAGGTCGACCGCACCGGCACCGACCGGAGGGCGATAGGCCGCGCCCTGAAGGTGCTCGACAACGGAGGGGCCCTGGGGATCTTCCCCGAAGGCACCCGCGGCGAAGGGGACTTCGCCTCGCTGCGCGCGGGCCTCGCGTACTTCGCGGTCCGCAGCGGAGCGCCCGTCGTCCCCGTGGCCGTCCTGGGCAGCAGCGAGAACCGCGGAAAGCTGATCCCGGGGCTGCCGCCCTTCAAGAGCCGGGTCGACGTCGTCTTCGGCTCCGCCTTCGACGCCGGCGACGGCACGGGCCGACGTACCCGCACCGCGCTGGACGAGGCCACCACACGCATCCAGGACCGGCTGACCGCCCACCTGGCCGACGCCAAGCGCCTCACCGGGCGCTGAGCGAGACTTGAAACCAGTAGTGGAACCGCGCTGCGCGGGTGCCACCGACCACCACGAACGACGAGGAACGGACTTCATGAACGACCAGCACGACCACGGAGCACTTGGCGATGCCGAGTACGCGGAGTTCATGGAGCTCGCCGCGGAAGAGGGCTTCGACATCGAGGAGGTCGAAGGCGCCATCGAGGAGGCGGGCCACGGCCCGCTGCCCGTCCTCGCCGTCGTGGGCCGCCCGAACGTCGGCAAGTCGACCCTGGTGAACCGGATCATCGGCCGTCGCGAGGCGGTCGTCGAGGACAAGCCCGGCGTCACCCGCGACCGCGTCACGTACGAGGCCGAATGGGCCGGCCGGCGCTTCAAGGTCGTCGACACCGGCGGCTGGGAGCAGGACGTCCTCGGCATCGACGCCTCCGTCGCCGCCCAGGCCGAATACGCCATCGAGGCCGCCGACGCGGTCGTCTTCGTCGTCGACGCCAAGGTCGGCGCCACCGACACCGACGAGGCCGTCGTCCGCCTGCTGCGCAAGGCCGGCAAGCCCGTCGTCCTGTGCGCCAACAAGGTCGACGGCCAGAGCGGCGAGTCCGACGCGGCCTCCCTGTGGTCGCTGGGCCTCGGCATGCCGCACCCGGTCTCCTCGCTGCACGGCCGCGGTACGGGCGACATGCTCGACGCCGTCCTCGAAGCCCTGCCGGAGGCGCCCGAGCAGACCTTCGGCGGCGCCGCCCCCGGCGGCCCGCGCCGCATCGCGCTGATCGGCCGCCCGAACGTCGGCAAGTCCTCGCTGCTCAACAAGGTGGCGAAGGAGGACCGCGTCGTCGTCAACGAGCTGGCCGGCACCACCCGCGACCCGGTCGACGAGCTGATCGAGCTCGGCGGCATCACCTGGAAGTTCGTCGACACCGCCGGCATCCGCAAGAAGGTCCACCTCCAGCAGGGCGCCGACTACTACGCCTCGCTGCGCACGGCCGCCGCCGTCGAGAAGGCGGAGGTGGCGGTGATCCTCATCGACACCACCGAGAGCATCAGCGTCCAGGACCAGCGCATCATCACCATGGCCGTCGAGGCCGGCCGCGCGATCGTCATCGCCTACAACAAGTGGGACGAGCTCGACGAGGAGCGCCGCTACTACCTCGAGCGCGAGATCGAGACCGAGATGCAGCAGGTCGCCTGGGCGCCCCGGGTGAACGTCTCGGCGCTCACCGGACGTCACATGGAGAAGCTGGTCCCGGCGATCGAGACGGCGCTGGCGGGCTGGGAGACGCGCGTCCCCACCGGCCGGCTGAACGCCTTCCTCGGTGAGGTCGTCGCCGCCCACCCGCACCCGATCCGCGGCGGCAAGCAGCCCCGCATCCTGTTCGGTACCCAGGCGGGGAGCAAGCCGCCGCGGTTCGTCCTCTTCGCCTCCGGCTTCCTGGAGCACGGCTACCGGCGCTTCATCGAGCGCCGCCTGCGCGAGGAGTTCGGCTTCGAGGGCACCCCGATCCACATCTCGGTGCGGGTGCGCGAGAAGCGCGGCGCCCAGCACAAGAAGAAGAAGTAGCAGCGGAGGCCGCGGTACGCGGACGAGCCGTCCGGGGTCAGTAGCCCCGGCGCGGAGCGGGCGGCAGGGCCGCCGGGACGTGCGTCATCCCGGTCTGGTGCTGCCGCCCGCCGGCGTATCCGGGACTGCCCGCGTACGAGTACGCCGGCTGCGGCTGAGGCTGCGGCTGCGGGGTGTACGAGGGCTGCCAGTCGTCGGTCCGCTGCCATGCCGAACCGCTCCAGCCGCTGCCGTACGAGCTGCCCCCGCCGGTGTACCCGCCCCCGTAGGAGAAGGCCGTGAACCCGAGGTCCTCCTCGCCCGTACGGTCGCCCGGCAGTGCCCGGAAGGAACGCAGGTACTCGGAGTACAGCGTGTCGTAGATCGGGGTGTGCGAGACGGCCGGAGCGCTGTCCCGCTCGCGTGCGGGGCGCAGCGCGGGAACGGTGCTCGGATAGGACGGGGCGCGGGAGGAGTCGTATGAATGCACGTACCAGCCAACGAAACCGACGCCTTGCGGATGCGGGGTGACGGGGAAGGAAACGCAGATCGCCGGGGGTGCGCGGGACGGACCGCACACCCCCGGCGCACGCCGCCGAACCCCCGCGCCGGGGGCTGACGGCCGTTCCGGTGACCCGCTGGATCAGGCTCCGGGCGTACCCGCCAGGGGCATCGCGGCCGCCACGAGCTTGCCCGAGGCAGCGGCCTTGTCGAGCGCGTCGCGCAGCAGGTCCTCGCGGGGCTGCTGGCCGATGGAGCCGACGGGGGCGGCGTAGATGAGCACGCGCTGGGTCTTCTGGACGGCGGTGCGCCAGCCGTCGGTGACCGACAGCGCCTGGTGCGCCTGCCACCAGGCGACCTGGCCGCCGCCCTCGGTGCCCGGCTGCAGCACGGCGTGCAGCTGGCCGCCGGCGAGCAGGACCGACCAGCCGCCCAGGACGGTCGGGAGCTCGGCGGTGTCCGTCACCGGGATGAAGCCCTGTTCGATGAGGAGCGGCAGGAAGTCGTCGCCGGGACCGTCGCTGCCGGGGCGGGCGATCGGCGCGGTCGGCTCGACGACCAGGGCCGGGTGCAGCTCGCCGCCGATGAGGATGAGTCCGCTGGTGATGCCGAGGACGGCCTGGCCGCCGGGCACGTTCTGCGGGGCGCCGCCGTCTGCGCCGGGCGCCGGGCTGTCGCCGGTGATGCTGCGGACGGCGCCCTGGAGCTGCTCCTCGGAGACGGAGACGACCTGCGAGGGGATGCAGGTGGCGTGGGCGAAGGCGAGGACGGCGGTCTCCTCGCCGACGAACAGCACCGTGCTGGTGCGGTCGTTCTCGGGGTCGCCCGGGGTGCGGCAGGAAGTGCAGTCGTAACTGCGCGGCGCGTCCTCGCCGACGAGCAGCCTGTCGGCTTCTTCGTCACCGATCTCGGCACGTACCTCATCACTGACGTCGAGCATGCGCGGCACGGGGTGGCTCCTCGGCATAGGTGCGGGGCCGGGGGACTCCCGGCTCGCCGGGCTCAACGGCGGAGCGGCGGCCGGGGTCACGCCATTGGAGGGAACGGAATCGAACCTGGCCCCCGGAAGAGTGAACCGTCTGACCGGAGCGTTGCTTTCGTGCCAACTGTTTTCTGATTGTGCTCAGTTGACGGCCGGGTGTGGCCGTTTGGGGCAGGGGTGGCGGTCGGCCGACCGGGTGGGGTGCGGTGACCCGCCGCGTGGCGGGCCGGAGGGGGCCGCGGGGGCTGCGTAGCGTGACGCGATGCCCGACCTCCGGACCGCCGCTGGCGTCGCCGCTGCCGCTGCCGCCGTGCTGGTGCTCGTACTTCCCGGCGGCCCCGCGGCCGCGGCTCCGCCACCGCCCGCGCCCGGACCGGCGGGCGCGGCGCACCCCGGCTCGCCGGGGGTGATCGGCAGCGGGCCGGGGGACTGCGGACCGGGCGGGGAGTGGCCCTGGGACTGCGTGGCCGACTGCGAGAGCGGCGGGCGCTGGGCGGTCAACACCGGCAACGGCTTCTACGGGGGGCTGCAGTTCTGGCAGCCGACCTGGGAGGAGTACGGCGGGCTGGCGTTCGCCCGGCGGGCCGACCTCGCGACCCGCGGCCAGCAGATCCGGGTCGCGGAGGAACTCCTCGGCTCGCAGGGATGGAACGCCTGGCCGGTCTGCTCGAAGCGGTACGGGCTGGCGGGGCGGATGCACGCGGTACGGGCCGGGGACACGCTGGTGACGATCGCGCGCAAGCACCGGGTGCGGGGCGGGTGGCGGGCGCTGTACGAGGCGAACCGGGAGCTGATCGGGCCGCGTCCGGAGGCGATCGCGGTGGGCACGCTCCTGACGCTCCCCGAGCCGGGGCCCTCGCCGAAGCCGGACCCAAGGCCGGAGCCGGACCCGAGGCCGGACCCGAGGCCGGACCCGGACCCAAGGCCGGAGCCAAAGCCGCGGCCGGACCCGACGCCCGGGCCGGTGGCTCCGGCGGTGCCCGCAGGGCCGCAGCCCTCGTCCCCCGCCAAGGCCCCGCCTTCCGCCCCGCCCGCGCCGTCGCCCCGCCGCTGACGTACTCCCGCCGGTCCGCTCCCGCCCGGCTCCGCTGGCAGACTCGGGGGATGCTCGACACCTCCGCACGACTGCTGCGCCTGCTGTCCCTGTTGCAGGCCCACCGCGAATGGACCGGGGCCGGTCTCGCGGAGCGCCTCGGGGTCACCGCGCGCACGGTCCGCCGCGACGTGGACCGGCTGCGGGAGCTGGGGTACCCGGTGAACGCCAGCCCGGGGACCGGCGGCGGATACCAACTGGGGGCGGGGGCCGAGCTCCCTCCGCTGCTGCTGGACGACGACGAGGCCGTGGCCGTCGCCGTCGGGCTGCGGACCGCCGCCGGGAACGGGGTCGAGGGCATCGGCGAAGCCTCCGTACGGGCCCTCGCGAAGCTGGAGCAGGTGCTGCCCTCGCGGCTGCGGCGCCGGGTGTCCGCGCTCAACGAGTTCACGGTGCCGATGCTGCGCGGGGCCGAGCGGTCCACCGTGGACGCCTCGGTGCTGACCGAGCTGGCCTCCGTCTGCCGGGACGGCGAGCGGCTGCGCTTCGGCTACCGGGACCACGAGGGCAACGTCAGCCGCCGCACCGTCGAGCCGCACCGGCTGGTGTGCACCGAGCGGCGCTGGTACCTCGTCGCCTGGGACGTGGACCGGGCCGCGTGGCGGACCTTCCGCGCCGACCGGATCGAGCCCAGAGCGCCGCACGGGCCGCGGTTCACCCCGCGCCCGCCGCCCGCCGACGACCTCGCCGCGTACGTCTCCCAGGGCGTGTCGCAGCGGGTGTACGCGGCCCGTGCGGTGGTGCGGCTGAAGGTTTCGGCGCAGGAGGCGGCCCGGGTCGTCGGGCCGAGCGACGGAGTCCTGGAACCGGTGGACGGGCAGAGCTGTCTGCTGCGCACCGGGGCGGCCAACCTCGACGTTCTGGTGATTCACATCATGCTGCTCGGCTGTGAGTTCGAAGTGGTCGAGCCGCCGGAGCTCACGGATCGGATCAGGGCCGCGCGGGATCTCCTGGGGAGGGCCGTGGACGCCGGAGAAGTGAAGGAAATGTAGCGGACCTGAGGGGGATTCAGCTGGTCTGGTCCATGAGGGACGTGGCAATCCCCGAGGGGAATTCGGGGCCGCTCGGCGTCAATTCCAAAGTCCTTGTACGTCGGGCGTGTCGCGCTTCGGATAACAATTTGCGGTTGTAGATATTCTGTGACACAAGCGTGACCCGGGACGGACGAACGTCCGGGCGCGGCGCTGACGAACGACGAAGGCGGGCCCGGTCGGTGAGACCGGGCCCGCCTTCGTGTCGCGGGGTGAGGGGGTGCGTACCGCCCCGCGGCGGGTCGTCAGCCGCCGGCGATCGGACGGGCCGCGGCGCCCCGGGCGGCGGTCCGTTCGGTGTGCGCCGGGCGGCGGCTGCCGACCGGGGTGACCGGGGTCCGCTCGGAGCGGATCAGGTGCGGCCGGCCGACGGCCGGGTGCGCGGCGGGCCGGGGGGCCGGGGAGTGCGCCGTGCCGGCACCGGCCGCGGCGGGGACCGGGACCGGCTCCACGACGGCTTCGTCGACGCGCCGCAGCTGCCACTTGCCGCCCGCGGAGAGCAGCGGGAGGAGCGCGGAGACGACAGGTGCGGGCATCCGCCCGGTCTCGGCGCGGCGGCGGAGCAGCTCGCGCAGGTCGAAGACGTAGGCCTCGGCCCGGGCGATGAGCGGCTCGAACCACGGCAGGGCCAGCAGGATCAGCAGACCCGCGGACCAGCCGAGCAGGACGTCGCTGACCCAGTGGGTGCCGAGGTACACGGTGGTGGCGCCGACGCTCAGGGAGACGACCGCGGACACCACGGACAGCACGCGCCGGGTGACCACGGTGGAGGCCAGGTAGGCCAGGATCCCCCAGGTCACGACGGCGTTGGCGGTGTGGCCCGAAGGAAATATATCGCCGCCCGCGAAGAGTTCGGCGGATCCGATCTCCGTGGCGTAGTGCGGGCCGAGCCGGCCGAGGCCGAGCTTGACGGACCCGACGGTGACGTTCAGCAGGAGCAGTGCCACGCCGAGGGTGATCAGCGGCCGGAGCGTGTGCTGGCGCCAGCAGCGCCAGCCGAGCCAGGCGGCGACCATGACCGCGGTGGGTCCGCGCTGACCGAGCACGACGAGGTAGTCGAGGAACGCGTGCACCTGCGGCCACTGTTCGTACGGCCGGAAGAACATGATCTGCCAGTCCAGGCGGACCAGCCACGAAGTGGTCAGTACGGCCACCACGATGGCGAGATAGAAGACGAGGGTCGATCCCAGGAGTACGACGCGGTGCCGGCTCATCTGCGGGGTTTGCAGATGAGCCGGTCGCTCTGGTTCCCGGTCCAGCCGGGCGAACACCCGCTCCAGACGGGTCAGGATTTGGTCGGTACGCACTCAATCGACGTTACCGCGCGCCGCTGGTCGGCCCGGGCGAATCGCGGGCTTTGTGATGACCATGTGATGTGGAGTTGGTCTCACGCGGAGCTTAATTCACGGTATTTCGGCAGTGGTTGGAAGCCGGATGATCCACTGTCCCGGCAATTGTTTCAGTCACTTACCTGAACTTTATTGCCGCAGGTCATTTCTTTTGCTGAAAGATGGATGGGAATGATTCATTCCGTTATGTGTGGGCTCTATGGAGGTCCCGAGCCGTTCAGCCAGAACGCCCCGTAGGCCGCCGAGGCCAGGGCCGCCGCGCCCAGCACCGGCGCGGCCCGCCGGGTCCGCCACGCCGCCAGGGCCAGCGCCGGCGGCAGCAGCAGCGGGAAGGCGGGCAGCAACAGGCGCGGCTTGGAACCGAAGTAGCCGGACGCGCACAGTGCCAGGGCCACGACGATCCCGCAGTACACCAGCAGCGGCGCCGGCTGCCGCTGCCGCACGCACGCCGCGTACAGCCACAGCACCAGCACCACCCCCGCGATCAGCCCCACCCCGGCGGGGAACGCGGACGAGGCCAGCTTCGCGCCGACGAACCGGGCGAAGGCCCAGCCGCCGTCGAAGCCGTTGCCCCACCCGCCCTGCACGTCCAGGTACCCGAGCAGACCGCCCCCCGTGCGCGCGCCGACCCACAGCACGTACGCCGCCGCGCCCGCCGGAGCGAGCAGCGCCCCCACGGCCATCCGCCACGACCGCTCCCCGCGCCGCCACGCCAGGACGGCCGCCACCCACACCGCCGCGACCACCGCCGCGCCGACTGGACGGGTCAGCCCCGCACCGGCCGCGAGCAGCCCCGCCGTCAGCCACCGGCCGCGCAGGGCCCCGTACAGCGCCCAGGCGGCCAGCGCCGTGAACAGCGACTCGCTGTAGGCCATCGACTGCACGATCCCGACGGGCAGCGCCGCCCAGACCCCGACCGCGAAGACCCCGGCCCGGCGGCCGTGCAGCAGATCGGCCACCGCGAAGATCCCCCAGGCCGCGGCGAGCCCCGCGACCGCCGACACCACGAGGCCCGCGGAGCCGTACGACAGCCCGGTCGCCGCCGACACCAGCCGCTCCAGCCACGGCAGCAGCGGGAAGAACGCCAGGTTCGAGTGGACGTCCCCGTTCGGGAGGACCACCTCGTACCCGTACCCCTCCGCGGCGATGCGGGCGTACCAGAGCGAGTCCCAGCGGGCCGACAGCAGTGTGTGCGGGCTGCTGCCGGCCGCCGCGCCCCACACCGCGAGCACGATCAGCCCCAGCATCCGGACCGCCGCGAAGACGGCCAGGGCGGGCGCGGCCCGGCGCAATCCAAGATCTTTCACGGGCATGATTATCGGTGCCGCCGGACCTGCCCGGGCCCGACGGCCACGGGACGTGAGCGGGCGTGTACGCGGGGGCAGGACGGGGCATGGGGGAGTGGCACACGCCACACCTGGGCCGTCACCGCGATGAGAGCTTGGCCACGTGTCGGACGGACGAACTCGCGTACGCTGACCGTTCACTCGCGTGTCGATGCCGGACCCCGTTGGACGCCGCACAGCGCACCACCCCCCGTGGCTCCACAAGACGCTGGTCCGCCGAGCGCGAGGGATCACCTGGGAGGTACATGCATGTCGGGGACGAACGCGGCCGGGGCCAGG
This sequence comes from Streptomyces sp. NPDC046308, assembly GCF_055588065.1. Taxonomy (NCBI): domain Bacteria; kingdom Bacillati; phylum Actinomycetota; class Actinomycetes; order Kitasatosporales; family Streptomycetaceae; genus Streptomyces; species Streptomyces sp. NPDC046308. Next base: position 415,909 of record NZ_JBVJFB010000007.1, on the reverse strand, counting down.
ACCCCTTCCCCCTGGCAGCGGCTCAGCGCGGCCTCCGGCGGAGCCAACCGCTGGGTCGTCCTGGCGGTTCTCTGCGTCAGCCTGGTCCTCGTCGCACTCGACGCGACCATCCTGCACGTCGCCGTTCCCTCCGTCACCGAGGACCTGCGCCCCGGCTCGATCGAACTCCTCTGGATCGTCGACGCCTACCCGCTGGTCTGCGCCTCGCTGCTCATCCTCTTCGGCACCCTCGGTGACCGGGTCGGCCGCCGCCGCGTCCTCCTCCTCGGCTACGGACTCTTCGGCGTCGCCTCCGCGATAGCGGCCCTCGCCGACAACGCCCAGGTCCTCATCGCCGCGCGCGCCCTGCTCGGCATCGGCGGCGCGATGATCATGCCCGCCACCCTCTCGATCCTGCGCCGGGTCTTCCCCGACCGGCGCGAGCGGGCGCTGGCCATCGGCATCTGGACCGCGGTCGCCGCGGTCGGCGCCGCGAGCGGGCCGGTGCTCGGCGGCTTCCTCGTCCAGCACTTCTGGTGGGGCTCGGTCTTCCTCATCAACATCCCGCTGATGGCACTGATCCTGCCGCTGGGACGCTGGCTGCTGCCCGAGTCGCGCGGCTCCGCGGACGGGCCGTGGGACGTGCTCGGCGCGCTGATGGCCGCCGCCGGCGTACTCGGCTCGGTGCTCGGCATCAAGCGGCTCGGCGCCGAACGCCACCTCCTCGACGCGCAGGCCGTGGTCCCGCTGCTGCTCGGTGCGGTGCTGCTCGTCCTGTTCGTCCGGCGGCAGAAGCGGCGCACGCACCCGCTGATCGACATGCGGATGTTCTCCCGCGCAGCCTTCTCCACCTCGGTGGCCTGCATCGTGCTCGCCATGCTGGCCCTGGTCGGCCTGGAGCTGATCGCGGTCCAGTACCTCCAGCTCGTGCTGGAGCTCAGCCCGCTGGAGACGGGCCTGCGGCTGCTGCCGCTGACCTTCGCCGCCATGGCCGCGGGCGCCACCGGCTCGTACACGCTGGGCCGGGTCGGGCCGCGCACGATGGTCTCGCTCGGCTTCCTCCTGACGGCCTTCGCCGTGCTGCTGCTGACCCTCATGGGCCAGCAGGACCGGCCGCTGCTGCTGACCGTCGGCTTCATCCTGCTCGGCTTCGGACTGCAGACCACGCTGTTCGCGGCGTACGAGTCGATGCTGAGCGAGGCCCCGGCGGCCACCGCGGGCGGCGCGGCCTCGATCGGCGAGACCTCGTACCAGCTGGGCGCGGGCATCGGCATCGCGCTGCTGGGCAGCGTGATGAACGCGGCGTACCGGCCGGGGCTGGCGGGGGTGCCGGGGGTGTCCGCGGCGGACTCGGCGGGCGCGGCGAACTCTCTCGGCGAGGCCTACCAGATCGCCGCGCACCTCGGGGGGTCGGCGGGGGCCTCGCTGTACGCGGCGGCGCGGCACTCGTTCGTGCACGGGCTGCACGTCACTCTCGTGGTGAGCGCGGGGCTGTTGTTCGCGGGGGCCCTGATGGCGTTGAGGCTGCCGCGGGTGATGGAGTGCGGGGCCGCGGATGCCGTGCGGGTGCCCGCGCAGGGCAAGGGAGAGCCGTGCGGGGCGGCGTCGGTGGAGCACGCGGGCTGATCGCCGTTGCGGGGGCGCTGCCCCCGGGCCCCCGCGCCTCAGGCGTCGGCGGGGCCGGAGTGGTGCGGCGAAGGCGGGGCCGGAGTGGTGTGGCGAAGGTGGGGCTGGATTTGGGCGGCGGGGACCAATAGCGTCGGCCGGGCGCAAAAACTTGCGTTGTGAGGTTCTGTATCCAGGCCGCCGGGAGGCCCAGTGTCCGCGTTCCTGCCCCATGATCCGCTCGGGCTCGACGAGCTCCTCGGGCCCGAGGACCTCGCCGTCCGGGACACCGTGCGCAGCTGGGCCGCCGACCGGGTGCTGCCGGACATCGCCCAGTGGTACGAGGACGGGGAGCTGCCCGGGATCCGGGAGCTGGCCCGCGAGCTCGGCGCCATCGGGGCGCTCGGGATGTCCCTCCAGGGCTACGGGTGCGCAGGCGCCAGCGCCGTGCAGTACGGCCTCGCCTGCCTGGAGCTGGAGGCCGCCGACTCCGGGATCCGCTCGCTCGTGTCGGTGCAGGGTTCGCTCGCCATGTACGCGATCTGGAAGTACGGCTCCGAGGAGCAGAAGCAGCAGTGGCTGCCCGGCATGGCCGCCGGCGAGCTGATCGGCTGCTTCGGGCTGACCGAGCCCGACGTGGGTTCGGACCCGGCCGCGATGCGGACGTACGCCAAGCGCGACGGCACGGACTGGGTGCTGAACGGCCGCAAGATGTGGATCACCAACGGCTCGGTGGCCGCCGTGGCCGTGGTGTGGGCGCAGACCGACGAGGGGATCCGCGGGTTCGCCGTCCCGACGGACACCGCGGGGTTCTCCGCGCCGGAGATCAAGCACAAGTGGTCCCTGCGGGCCAGCGTGACCAGCGAGCTCGTGATGGACGACGTACGGCTGCCCGCGGATGCGGTGCTGCCGGGAGTGACCGGGCTCAAGGGACCGCTCGGCTGCCTCAGCCACGCGCGGTACGGGATCATCTGGGGGTCCATGGGCGCGGCGCGCGCCAGCTTCGAGGCGGCGCTCGACTACGCGAGGACGCGGGAGCAGTTCGGCAGGCCGATCGGCGGCTTCCAGCTCACCCAGGCCAAACTGGCGGACATGGCCCTCGAACTCCACAAGGGCGTCCTGCTCGCCCACCACCTGGGCCGGCGGATGGACGCGGGCACCCTTCGGCCGGAGCAGATCAGCTTCGGCAAGCTCAACAACGTCCGCGAGGCCATCGACATCTGCCGTACCGCGCGGACCATCCTCGGTGCCAACGGGATCTCGCTCGAGTACCCCGTCATGCGGCACGCCACGAACCTCGAATCGGTCCTCACCTACGAGGGCACCGTGGAGATGCACCAGCTGGTGCTGGGCAAGGCGCTCACCGGCCTCGACGCCTTCCGGTGAGGGTCCCCCAGCCACCTCCCCCGGACTCCGTCCGGGGGTACCCCCAGAGGTGCCCCCGGCTCAGCTCTGGTTGAAGAAGTCGCGCGAGCGGCCGCCGGGCTCGCCGCTCACGATCTGGGTGTCGGCCGGGGTCAGCAGGAAGACCCTGGTCGCCACCCGCTCGATCGAACCGCGCAGCCCGAACGTCAGGCCGGCCGCGAAGTCGACCACGCGCTTCGCGTCGCCCGGGTCCATCGACGACAGGTTCACGATCACCGGGACCCCGTCGCGGAACAGCTCTCCGATGCCGCGCGCGTCACGGAAGCCGTCCGGGGTGACCGTCGCGATCCGACGGCCGTGCTCGACGGCCGACTCGGAGGCGACCCGCACCCGCGGGTCGGTGACCCACTGCTCGCCGGGACCGGCCACCGAACCCTGGGGGGCCTCCGCGTAGTCGTCGTCGTAGTAGCGCTCGTCGTCGCTGTCCTCCACGAGACCCAGCCAGGCACTCGCCTTGCGCACCGAACCCATGGACTGCCTCCTTTCACCGCGGTCAGTCTGTCTTCTCTCCGCTGCCCCTATGCTCGTCCATGATGCTGACAACGCGCCAAGTGGATAGCCGCCGCGCAGAGGTTTCGTGACGGTACTGGTGCAGAACATCCGTTGCACGGTCAAGGATCCTGGTGGCTACCACTGCTGACTGAGTGAAAATACGACCACTTCCGCCGTGCGGGTGAGCGATGGGGACGTTCGAGTGAACGAATCGGCTCGCTACGATGCCCGGCGGGAAAGGCGTACGACACACGGGGGAAGCAGCTTGTTCGGCATCGTGAGACCTTGCACGCACCGGCTGGGGGAGCGGTTCAAAGCGGAGTGGATGGCCCATCTTTGCGGGCTGTGTCTGGCACTTCGGGGAGACCACGGACAGTTCGCCCGGATCGTCACCAACTACGACGGCTTGCTCGTCTCCGTTCTGACGGAGGCTCAGTCGGGTCCCGCGCCCGGCGCCCGGCGTACCGCGGGGCCCTGTCCCCTGCGGGGGATGCGCACCGCCTCGGTCGCCCGGGGCGAGGGTGCGCGGCTCGCCGCCGCCGTCTCGCTCGTCCTCGCCTCCGCGAAGGTGCGCGACCACGTGGCGGACCGGGACGGGCTGTTGGCCCGCGCGCCCGTCGCCGCGGCCGCGCGCAGGGTGGCCCGCGGCTGGGACCGGGCCGGTGCCCGCACCGGGGCCTCGCTCGGCTTCGACACGGCGGTGCTCGTCGACGCGGTGGACCGCCAGAGCGGCATCGAGGCGCTGGCGGGCCCCGGCACGCCCGTGCTGGTGGTGACCGAGCCGACGGAGACCGCGACGGCCGCCGCGTTCGCCCATACCGCGCAGCTGGCCGGACGGCCAGGCAACGCCCCCGCGCTGGCCGAGGCGGGCCGGTACTTCGGCCGGCTCGCGCACCTGCTGGACGCCGTGGAGGACCGGCGCGCCGACGCCGCCGCGGGCGCCTGGAACCCGCTCACCGCCACCGGGACCCCGCTCGCCGAGGCCCGGCGGCTCTGTGACGACGCCCTGCACGGGATCCGGCTCGCCCTGCGCGAGGTGGAGTTCGCGGACGCGGGGCTCGCCCACCGGCTGCTCGTGCACGAGCTGCGCACCTCGGTGGACCGGGCCTTCGGGACCAGCGCGTGCGGCCACACGGCGACCGCCTCCACGGGGCAGGGCGGCAACCCGTACGCGGGCGGGCCGACGGTGGAGAGCCCGTACGGCGCGAACCCGTACGGCGGGAATCCGCACGGCGGGAATCCGTACGGGGGCAATCCCTACGCCCCGAACGCGCCCCAGGCGCCCGGCGGGCCGGGCATGCCTCCGCCCATGGGGCCCGGCGGCGGTGGTGGTGGCGGAGGGCTGCCCCCGCAGCGGCCGCGCCGCGGGCTGCTGGCGGGCTGTGCGGTGGCCCTCGGGCTGTTCTGCACCTGCCAGATGTGCTGTACGGAGTACGAGGGCCCGTGGTCGCGGGAGCGGCGCGAACCGCTCTGTGACGCCGGGGACTGCTGCGACGGTTGTGACTGCTGTAGCAACTGTGGATGCGACGACTGCTGCTGCTGTCCCTGCGACGGCTGCTGAGGCTCTTTCAGGCCCCACGGGCAGGTCCGGACGGCGTACGAGGGGATTCCCGTCCGGACCCGCGTGGAAGGGGTGAGCGGGATGAGCGACGACGCAGACGATCCGCAGGCCGCCTGGCGGACATGGCACGAGCGCAGGGCCGCGGCGGTGTCCGCCCCCTACGGCCCCCTCGCGCTCACGGGCACCCTCCCCCGGACTCCGTCCGGGGGGACCCCCAGGCTCGCCGACTACCCGGAAGGTCGAATTCCGGCCGTTCCGGGCCGCCGGCGCGTGACCGACGGCGGCGTGACGCTCCACGCCGCCGCCGAGGACGGCCTCCGCCTCGACGGCGAGCCCTTCACCGGTGACGCCGTACGGGCTGCCGACGAGGCCCCGCCCGCGTGTTCCCGGCTCTCCGCCGGGGACGTGCGGATCGTGGTGATCCGTCGCGAAGGGGAGGGGGCGGTCCGCGTCTTCGACCCCGCCTCCGAGGCGCGCCGGGTCTTCGCCGGCGTCGTGGCCACCCCGTACGACCCCGCTTCCGCGCCGCGCGGGCGGTGCACGCCCTACGCCGAGGAGCGGAGGGTCCAGGTGGAGAACGCCGACGGACGGGCCCGCGGGCTCGGCCTCGGCGGGGAACCCGCCTCCCCCTTCCAGGGTGCCGAGCACACCCTCCAGGTCGCCGTCGACGACGACGGCAGCCTCCGGGCCGTCTTCGGCGATGCCACCGGCGGACGCTCCGGCCACCGCTTCCGCTTCCTGCGGCCCGGCATACCGGGCGCGGGCGGGGCGATCACCGTGGATTTCAACCGATCTCTGCTGCCCCCCTGCGCCTTCGCGGACCACTTCGTCCGTCCCTTCCCGCCGCCCGGGAACACGCTGCCCTTCGAGGTGGCGGCGGGCGAGCGAAGGCTGAAAGCCGCTCTTGCGACCGGTATCTGACGACAGGACACTCCCGACAGCGCTTGTCAGGGACACGGCCAAAGCTCATGCGCCCTCCGTGCCCCCGGCTGCGCCTCACGGGCTCGGGCACCCCCACATCCGCCGGGCCCCCGACCCTCTCCAGGAGGACGAGAAGTGAGGATCAAGCGCATGACCCGTACCAGGCTGCTCGCGGCGGCCACCGGCCTGGCCGCCGCCGCAGCGTTCGCCGTCCCCACGGCGGCGACCGCGGACCCCCAGGACGGCGGCGGCTTCAGCGCCGACCGGCTCGCGTCGGCCAGCGCATCCGTGCTGCGCGCCAACGTCGGAGGCACCGCCTGGCACACCGACCCCGCCACCGGAACCCTCGTGGTCACCGCCGACTCCACCGTCTCCGCCGCCGCCATCGACAGAATCAAGCGCGAGGCCGGAGCGGACGCCGGAGCGCTGCGCATCGAGCGCACCCCCGGCAAGCTCACCAAGCTGGCCTCCGGCGGCGACGCGATCTACGCCAACAGCTGGCGCTGCTCCCTGGGCTTCAACGTACGCAGCGGCGCCAACTACTACGCCCTGACCGCCGGCCACTGCACCGACGGTGCGGGCACCTGGTGGACCAACTCCGCCCGCACCACCGTGCTCGGCACCACCACCGGCTCCAGCTTCCCGACCAACGACTACGGCCTCATCAAGTACGCGAGCAACACACCGGTGCCCCCGGGGACCGTCGGCAGCCAGGACATCACCAGCGCCGTGAACGCCACGGTCAACATGTCCGTGACCCGGCGCGGCTCCACCACCGGCATCCACAGCGGCCGGGTCACCGGCCTCAACGCCACCGTGAACTACGGCAACGGCGACATCGTCTACGGCATGATCCGCACCAACGTCTGCGCCGAGCCCGGCGACAGCGGCGGCCCGCTCTACTCGGGCACCCGCGCCGTCGGCCTCACCTCCGGCGGCAGCGGCAACTGCACCTCGGGCGGTACGACCTTCTTCCAGCCCGTGGTCGAGGCCCTCAACGCCTACGGGGTCAGCGTCTACTGACGGTGCCTCACGCACCCCCGTCGCACCCCTGGACGTCCTCCCGCCTTCTGGGAGGATGTCCAGGCGTGCGTGTCCGCGGGGGAGGCAGGTTTCTGCATGAAACGTATCGGCGTGACCGGGCACCGGTCCATTCCGGATGCGCTGCTCGGCCATGTGGAGAACGGTCTGCGCGCCGTACTGGGCGCCCACGAAGGACCGTTGGAGGCGTTCTCCAGTCTCGCCGAGGGGGCGGACCAGATGTTCGCCGCCATCGCGCTCGAATACGGCGCGGGACTGACCGTGGTGATCCCCAGCGGGGACTACGAGGACGGCTTCGAGGGCGCCGAGGCCCTGGCCCGCTACCGGCGGCTCAAGCGCCGCGCCACGCAGGAGATCCGGATGGACTTCGCCCGCTCCACGGACGAGGCCTACTACGCCGCCGGCACCTACATCGCCGACTCCTGCGACCGCCTCGTCGCCGTCTGGGACGGGCAGCCCGCCCGCGGACACGGCGGCACCGGCGAGATCGTCGCCTACGCGCGGGCGCTCGGCAAACCGGTCACCGTCATCTGGTGCGAGGGCGTGTCCAGGGACTGAGCCACGCCCCCGCCGGCACGCCCCCCACCGGTCTCAACTGCTGTGCCGAGCCAGCCAGTCGGTGTGCTGCGGCGAGACGTACCGCTCGGTCTCGTACACCGACGAAGGCCACTGGGACTCGGTGATGGTCGTCTGCATCACGACCATCATCGCCGCCAGGTCCTGCTCGATCAGGGTGTGCGCCTCGATCAGCGGATGATGGCGGCGCACCTCGTTCCAGGCGATGCCGGCCGCCGCCGCCGCGCTCAGCAGCGCCGTCAGCCTCGGCCCCGGCCCCGACCCGAACGACCCCAGCAGCGCGAACAGCAGGGCCAGACAGGTCAGCAGCACGATCGTCCACGACCACAGGTTCGTCGCCCGCCGGGACACCTCCGTCCGCCGCCGGTACCAGTTGCGCTGCTCGATCAGCCGGTCCCGTACGTACGTCTCGCGGCGCGCCTGGTAGTCCATGCCGCGCAGCCGCTGCATCGCGCCGGTGATCTCCCCGCCCTCCGGCACGGTCCCGGCGGTCCGCGGATCCTCCCAGCCCATCTTCCGCAGCTCGGCCAGGCCCGCCTCCAGCCGGGTCCGGTACGTCGCCTCGGGAGCGGCGACCTCGCTGCCGAACGGCGCCCCGTGCACGGCGTAGCGCCAGGCCAGCGACTTGATGAACTCCGCCGCGCTGCGGTTGAGCTGCCACTGCGGGCGGGCCCGGCGCCGGGTCGCCCGCATGCCCACGCCCAGCACCCCCGCGTACGCGAGCACGCTCAGCAGCCCGAACAGGTACAGCGAGCCCAGCTTCGGGCCCGAGGGCAGGGCCGCGGCCCCCGCGGCGGCCACGAGCAGCATCAGCTGGGCGCGCGTGGCCTGGGTGGACTCCCGCTGCCGGGAGATCGCCGCCTGGTCGGTGTGGTGGAAGAGGGCCGGCAGGTCCTCGTTTCGGAAAGTCATGCTGTCGGTCACAGCGCCCCCCTGCTGTCGGGTGGCGGACGGCGGGAGGCCCGCGGTCGCGGGCCCCCCGCCGCCCTCCGTGGAATCACACGGCGAGAGGCTCCAGATCGCGATGGATCCGCCGCTCGTCACGGGCGTACCGGGTCAGGCTGTGGTCCTCGCCGAGGAGCCGGCTCAGCTCGGCCACCGCCTCCGCCCGCAACCGGGCCGCCTCCTCCTTGCGGCCCAGCGAGTCCAGGCTGACCGCCATGTTGGAGCCGGCCGCCAGGGTTTCGGGATGGTGCCCTCCGAGCGCCTCGCGCAGCCGCATCACCGCGAGCCGCTCCAGCTCCAGAGCGCCCTCCGGATCACCCAGATCGGCCCGGGTGTTGGCGAGGTTGAGGTGGGCGAAGACCGTGTGCGGATGGTTGTCGCCGAGGACGTCGCGCATCAGCCGGATCGTCTGCCGCAGCATCGTCTCCGCCGTCTCCGCCGCGCCCGTGCCCCAGTGGAAGACCGCCAGGTTGTTGACGGCCGCCAGGGTGTACGGGTGCCGCTCGCCCGGCACCTTCATGTACTCGTCCACCACCTCCTGCGCCAGGTCCCGCGCCCCGCCCGGATCCCCGGTCGCGAAGAGGTCCGAGGCCAGGTTCAGTTCGCAGGACAGCAGGTCCGGGTTGACGGCGGTGTACTTGGCCCGGTAGCGGGCCCGGGTGGCCGTGGTCAGCCGGAGCGCGTCCTCCAGCTGGCCCGCCCGGCGCAGCGACACCGCCAGGTTCTTCGCGGCCGCCAGGGTGCCGGGGAAGGCCCGCCCCAGCGTCCGCTTGTAGGTCTCGTAGGTCCGGCTGAGCAACTGCACCGAGTCCTCGTACCGGCCCACCTCGCGCAGGTCGCGGGCGAGGTTCTGCGCGGAGGACAGGGTGTAGGGGTGCTCCGGGCCGAGCACCTCCGTGCGCAGGTCGTGCACCTCCTGGTCGATCTCGCGGGCTCTGGTGTACTGGCCCACCAGCCGCAGGTTCAGCGCCAGGTTGTTCGCGGCGGCCAGCGTGCGCGGGTGCGCCTCGTGGAAGATCTGGCTGAAGCCCTCGTGGGCGTCGGTCGCCAGCTCCATCGCCTGCGTGTAGTCGCCCAGCGCGCCCAGCGTGTTGGCGAGACCGCTCATGGTCATGTACGTGTGCGGGTGCGAGGGACCCAGCACCGCCCGCTGGCGCTCCAGGGTGACCTCGTCCAGCTCCTTCGCCTCCACGAACCGCCCCTGCGAACGCAGGATGTTCGACAGGTGGAAGCGCAGGTACAGGTACTGCAGGTCGTCGTTGCCCAGCATCTCCTTCCAGGCTTCCCGCAGTTCCTCACCGAGCTGGTAGGCGGCCTTGAAGTCGCCGCGCTTCCACAGGTAGCGGACGCGGTCGATCAGCAGCCGGCGGGTCTCCGGCTCCTTGCAGTACCGGGCCTCGGACGGGGTCAGGTGCGACCAGATGGTGTTGAACCGCGGCCACGTCTCCGGGTTGTCGATCGGCTCGTCGTCGTCCGGCCGGGCGCCGGCCAGGATCCGGTGGACGGCGTGGCGGGCCTCCCGCTGCTCCTCCTCGGTCAGCTGCGCCCGGATCACGGCCTGCACCAGCCGGTGCACCTGGATGCTGTTGCTGACCTGGTCGACCTTGGCCAGCGCGAACCGGCCGATCTCCCGGATCACCCGGCCGAGCACCAGCTTCTCCTGGAGCGAGGAGTCGTAGGGCTTGAGGGCGTCGATCATCTCCTTGCTGTAGAGCAGGTTCGCGGAGATCGGCTCGGGCGCGAGGAACGCGCACAGCTGGAGCAGCCGGACCGCCGCCGGGGAGCGGGACTGCAGCCGCTCTATGGAGATGTTCCAGGTGGCGGCCACCGGCTCCGGATAGCCGGGCGGCTGGTTCAGGGCCAGCACGCTCGCGGCCTGCTGGGCCAGCTGCTCGATGTACGCGGCCACCGGGGTCGCGGTCTCCGCGATCCAGGCCCCCGCCTGCTCGACCGCCAGCGGCAGGTCGCCCACCGCCACCGCCACCTGCTCGGCGTCCTCCTTGCTGAGCCCCGGGGCCCGGCGCTGGAGGTGCTCGATGGACTCCTCGCGCAGGAACACGTCCACCGGGAGCGCGTCGCCGTACTGCGACCAGGACTGGTTGCGGGAGGTCACCAGCACGTGGCCCGGGCCGCCCGGCGGGAAGAACCGCTTGAGCGTCTCGGGATCGTCGGCGTTGTCGAAGACGAGCAGCCAGCGCGAGGAGGGCACCCCGCGCCGCAGCAGGTCGATCGCCTCCTGGGAGGCGGCCGCCATGTCCTCGCCGGTCTGCGCACCGAGGCGTACGGCCAGCTCGGCGAGGGCCGCGACCACGTCGTCGGTCTGCTCCGAGGAGATCCACCACACCAGGTCGTAGTCGGCCATGAACCGGTGCACGTACTCCAGTGCCACCTGGGTCTTGCCGACGCCGCCGAGCCCGAACAGGGTCTGCGGCTGCGGCAGCACCACGGCCATGCCGCCGCCGAGCTGGTCACGCATCCGCTCCAGCACGATGCTGCGCCCGGTGAAACCGGGATTGCGGGGCGGCGCGTTCCAGATCTTCGGGACGGTCCCCGGGAAGCGGGGGCCGGGCTGGGAGGCGCTGTTGACGCTGTCGGGCAGGGCCATGGGCCGCTCCACCGCGCGCAACAGGGCGGTGGTGGCGTGCACCTCGTCCAGCCGGAAGAGGTCCACCGGGTTGCGGTCGATGTAGGGCGTGGAGAGCCGTACGTCGCCCACCCGCAGCGGGACCAGCTGGCGCCGGCCCCCGGTCGGGTCCTCGGCGGCCGCCCGCTCCCACACGTCCACGGCCCGGGCGGACTTCAGGTAGGCCGTGGAGAGCAGCACCACGGTCCGGGCGGCGGTGTCGATGCTGATGCCCGTCCCGCCGCCGAGGGTGTCCCCGGAGCCGGCGGTCACCGGGGCCCGCTCCGCGGAGACGTCCTTGGGCACGACCCGGAAGCCGGCCCGGGTGAGCACCGACTCGATCCAGTCGGCCCACATCCGGTTCTCGGCGACGTAGGAGAGGAACAGGTCGGCGGGCAGGGCCGGCCGGCGCCGGGTGAAGGCGTCCCTGATCCGCAGCCGGACCTCCTCGCCGATGACCGGCATGGAGGTGATCTCGCCCTCGGTGACCACGGCGGTGAGCCGCTCGAAGGCGGAGAGCAGGGAGTTGGTGAGCCCGGCCTCGTCGCCGAAGGTGGCCAGGGTCTCCTCGTAGGCGTAGTAGGGCCGGTACGGGATCTCCACCGCGCCCCAGTAGGAGGTGAGCTCGTCCCCGACGAGACCGCCCGGGAAACGGTCGAACTTGATCCGGGCCAGCGCCCGGCCCGCGTCGGCCTTCTCCTTCTCGCCCTCGTCGATGCGCATCGGGACGGGGTAGATCTTGATGCCGCGGTCGTTGAACCGCTCGTCGATCTGACGGGCCACCGACGCGGCGCCGTCGATGGACTGGTCGGAGAGGGTGAAGCAGTCGACGAGGACGTCCGGGAGGTGGACCGTGCAGATGTCCGCGATGTCGGACAGTCCGGTGCGGCTGTCGATCAGGACGTAGTCGTAGTTCTCCTTCATGTCGGCGCGCAGGGCGTCGAAGAAGAGGCCGCCGCCGAGGCGGTCGTAGAAGTTGTCCCAGTCGAAGGTGGAGACGGTCGCGGAGTACTCGCGGTTCTGCCGGCCCGCGGAGACGAAGTCCAGGGTGCCGCCGTCCGGGAACTCCCAGCCGAGGGTCTCCGGGGTGAGCGAGACGGCGTGCGGCTGTATCCGCGCGTAGTCCTTGTGCCAGTCGTCGGCGCGCTGCACCGGGCTGGTCGCGGCCCAGGCGTATTCGCTGATCAGGTCGATGACCCCGGTGGTGGCCCCGAGCGTGGAGGGGTCCAGGAAGGGGTGGAAGAAGCGGTGCAGGCCCGGGGCCTCCAGGTCCCAGTCCACGGCGAGGACCCGCTTGCCGTTGGCCGCGAGGATCCAGGCGGTGTTGGCGAGCGCCATGGTGCGGCCCGTGCCGCCCTTGTACGAGTAGAAGGTGACGATGCGTCCGTCACGGGTGTCCCTGCTGTCACGACTCGCTGTCATCCGCGTCCCCCCGGTCGGTGTCGTTGCTGTCGTTGCCGTCGATGTGGGCGTCGTACGCGTCGTAGGCGTCGGGCGGGAAGGGAGCCCGCGGCGGTGCGGACGGCTCGCTCATCCCCATCGGCCCGATCAGCCGCGGGCGTTCGGTGTGGGTGTTGCCGGCCGGCAGGTAGACCTGGGCGTGTCTGAGGAACTGCTGGGCGGCGGCCTCGACCACCTGGGGCAGGATCTGTCCGAGGGTCTCCATGTTGGCCACGCCGTTGGCGGCGGCCCGGCAGGCCGCTCGGCCCTGGCTCATCTTGACGGGCAGGGTCTCCTCCAGCCGCCGGGCCAGCTCGGCTTCCTTGGCCCGGCTCTGGTGGTCGTAGCGGTTCCACGGCACGACCACGTTGATCCACGGGCGGGACTCCTGGTCGAAGGCGGCCAGGCGCTGGCGGCGGTGCTCGTCCTCCACCACCCAGCGGTCGACGATCAGAATCTCCGGCCGGGTCGGAGGCTGCTTGCTGTCGAAGTGACCGGCCTCGTCGTCGAAGGAGGACATCGTGGTCTGGTAGTTGAGGTTCTTGATCACGTCCTCGGCGACGTACGCGATCGGCCGCTGGGACACCGGATGGTACGGATTCCAGTCCAGGGCGCTCTCCCCGTAGTACTCCGGGCTCCGGCCGTCCGGCAGATCGTGCCGGGATCCGGCCGCCACGGTCACGTGGAGGGTGCGGGCGGGACCGCCGCCGGCGCTGCCGGAGGGGCCGAAGGCGCTGGGCACCACCCGGTAGTCCATGGGGCGGACGGGATCGAGACGGACGGTCTCGGCGACCCGGACGATGCGCCGGGCCAGTTCGTAGACGGCCCGCTCGTACTGCTCGGCGTATCCGCGCAGTTTGATCAGCCCGTACAGGCCGTCGGTGACGTAGCGCTCGCCGAAGGTGTTGTGGTTGAACTGCAACCGCTCTGCCGGGCCGGGCAGTTGGGAGGGCGGGACCGGCACCCACAACGCGGGCACGATGGCCTCGGCGCGCTCGTTGCTCGCCGCGCCGTGCTGGATCGCGCGGTGCGCGAAGGCGAACCATTCCTTCCCGCACATCTCACTGGCGAAGTACCGCGGCGAGAACAGGGGGACGAAGACCCGGCAGGTGGCGAGCGCCGCGCCGAGCCGTTCCGACCAGCCCTCGCCGCTGCGTATCTCCCGGTCCATGAAGCCGGCCTCGGCGCCTGCGGGCAGGTCCGTCAGCGCCATGACGTGGCCGCAGAGATCGCGGAAGAGGCGCTCCACCCACATGTCGGGGTCGGGCCCCCCGGCCCCGAATCTCGGTGTGTGCGCATAACTGAGAAAAAAATATGGGTGCACTGATGCGGGCAACACGCCCCCCGTCCCGAAGCTGCGAGCGAAGAAACATCATTCCGGAGCTGCTTCGCCACATCCCCTCATCGTTCAGTCAATCAGCGTCTGTTTTCGGTCATCCAGTCAAGGGCGTGGTCAACGGCATCCGGGAGGGAGAAGAGCATGGTCGCCGCCCCTCCCACCCGCCCCCTGCGGACCCGGGAATCCGGGAACGCCCCGCCGATCTCCGCGAAATCCCCGTCGTCGAGCGCGACGTCCTCGTAGGCGGTCCACGCCCCCTCCCGCCCGCTCCCTCGCCGCTCCGGAAGGTTCACCTTCACCACACACTCGTACATGCGCAAGGGGGGCTTCGGAATTCGGTACTCCGCGAGATGGAAAGCCGTGCAGACCGAAAACCCCACATTGATCATGAGTACCTGACCGCCCTCCCAGCACAACTTTCCCAGCGGCGACTCCTCACCCAGGTGGCTTTCGAGGCGGTGCCCGGAACAGAGCCGCTCCGCGTCCGCGCCGAGGGCGGCGAAAGACGTCTGCGGATGGGCGCTGCGCGCGGCGCCCGGCGCGGTGCGCACGGCCTCCGCGAGCGAGCCCATGCCCTGGCTCGGGCTGCTCGCCGGATCGAAGGCGGGCATCCGCTCCCGGAAGGCCCGCACCCCGGACTCGTCCAGACCGGCGATCCGCTCCAGATGGGCACTGGAGGTCTTGGAGTTCTCGGGAGTGAACGCCGGGACCACCAGGGTGCCGCGCGGACCGAGGACCCCCGTCAGGGCGTCGCGCAGCTGCTCGGCGCGCAGCCCGGTCCCGCCGAGGCCGGCGTGCACCAGGAGCCGCATCCCGGGGCGCACCCCGAGCAGCCGCAGCTGCACGGCCAGCTGGAGCGTGCCGGTGCCGGTGCCGGTGCCGGCACCGGTGGTGGTGGCGCTCACGCGTCGACCGCCTTCAGTTCGTAGCGGAGCTCCGCGACGAGGCGCTTGCCGGTGACGGTCAGCTCGGCCGCCTCCGAGAGACGGTCCAGGGCCCGGTGGATGCGGTCCGCGCCACCCGGCTCGGGGGCCGCGGTGGCCCGCCGGTACGCCTCCACCGCCACCCGCTCGTGCACGTCGGCCAGCAGCCGCGACACCGGCACCGGCCGCTCCCGCCACGGCGAGGGGTGCTGCCACTCCCCGTCCAGCGCGTACAGGTCGGCCACCTCGGTCAGGGCCCGCAGCCGGGTCCGCCGCCGCCCGGTCAGCAGCGCGAGCGCGGTCTCCCGCACCCCCGCCGCGTACGGCACCCCGAGCGCCCCCGGACCGTGCCGGCCCGCCTCGCCCCAGCCGCCCGCCCGCGGACCGCCCGCCAGCGGGGTCAGGGTGGTCAGACCGGCCGCCGCCGCCCGGGCGAACCCGGGCACCGCCTTGTGCAGCAGCGCCCACGCCCGGTCCAGCCTGCCCCGCCACTCCTCGGCCTCGCCCGCGCCGAGCCGGAGCCGGGGCGGGCGGGGGAAGCAGTTGCGGTACGGGTCGAGGTCCTCCAGCGCCACCGGGGCCGCGTCCGGCCCGGGCGACCAGGTGCGTACGGGCTGCCAGCGCGCGTCCCCCGCGGCGGGCCCGAAGCGGTGCTCGGTGCGCCCGTCCCGTACCGCGTACCCCTCATCGGTGACGCGCAGCACGGCCCGGCCCTCCGTGCCGGGCTCCCCGAGCCGCAACAGCCCCAGCGTCGGCAGGTACACCTCCCCGTCCCGGTAGGCCACCTCGGCCGGCAGGTCCAGCCCGCCGCGCAGGACGGCCGCGACGGCCAGCGCGGTCAGCCTGCGCGCCGCCTCCGGCCCGTCCTGGCGGCCCTCCCGGGCGGCGTCCAGGGACGCCAGCACCCAGGTCCGGGTGAAGGGGTGGTCCAGTACGGCGTCCAGCGCGTCCGCACCCGCCTCCCCGGCCTGCTCCACGGCGGCCAGCAGCTCCCAGGCGCGTGCCCAGCCGGGCTCGGCGCCGAGGTCCGCGTGGAGCCGGGCCAGCAGGATCCGGGTCAGCTCCTCCTGGGAACGGGCGAGTTCGGCCGGATCGGAGAGCTGCGGCGCGGTCTCGCGCAGGGCCGTGCGGCCCTCGACCCCCTCCACGAGCTCGCGCAGGTCGGTGCAGTAGACGGAAGGGTTGTCGAAGCCGTTCCGCTCGCGGTAGCGATGGGTGTACAGGCCGCCGCCGCACGAACGTACGACGGGGCACCGGCGGCACGAGTCGCTGACGCCCGCGAGGCCCAGCTGCCGGGCACGGACCCCGGGATGGGCCGCGACCTGGTCAAACGCATGGTCGAAGACGTTGAACCCGGTGGCCGCGGCCCCCTCGAAGGCGCTCTTGAGGGAGTCCACCTGCTCCAGGGTCCCGTCGGTCTCGACGACGACGAGGTCCGTGGGCGCGAGACCGAGCGACTCGGTCAGGCTGGGGCCGCCGCGCAGGGTGGAGAGCAGGGACTCGAAGAGCCGTACGGGCACCGGGCGGCCGAGGCGCTCCCAGTGGTCGAAGATCCGCAGGAGCCAGCGGGCGTACGCGTCGGGGGCGCCGTCGGGGCGGACCGGAGGGGTCTCCCAGGTGGCGTGCGGAAGGAGGAAGTCCACGCGCGGCGGCTCGAGTTCGACGAGCGCGTCAAGGACGGCCACGGGGTCGTTGGCCACGTCCACGGTGCAGAGCAGGCCCTGGTAGAGGTGGCGGTAGGGCTCCGAGCGGAGCAGGGCGACGGCCGCCAGGACCAGCGGGTGGCTCGTCCGGCCGTCCGCGAAGCGGCGGTGGCGGTCGTTGGCGGCGCGGTCCCCGTCGAGGGAGATGCCCACCCGGACGCCGAACTCGTCGAAGAGGTCGAGGTAACGGGTGCTGAGCTGGAGGCCGTTGGTGTGGATCCGCAGGTCGAGGTCTGCGGTTCCGGTGAGCGCCCGGCTGAACTCCTCGCACACGAGGCGGAGCCGGGCCGTGCCGGCCAACAGGGGTTCCCCTCCATGGAGGATCACCGTGACGGAGGGGAGTGCATGGTCACGGGCATGTTCGGCGAGCCGCGACGCGGTATGCGAAATTACCTCGGGGGAGATCACTTTCGGCCGGGCTCGCCAGCTCTGATCTGCGTGTTCGTAGACATAGCAATGATCACAAGCAAGATCGCATCTGCTGTGAACTTTCAGGACGATCTCGCGAAATGCGATCAGGCCGGTCATTCCACCAGTCTAGAGCGCTTACTTCGGCGTCAGAGCGCGGAGTTGAAGATCGGTGCCTGAACCGGACGACCGGATTCAGCCGGCAGTACGCGACCGAGCGTCGCCGCCGCGGACGCGGCGTGGACGTCGATCTTGCCGAGCGGGATCCGGCGGGCCTTGATCGTGCTGGTCGCGGGGGTTGCGGAAGTGTTCACGACACCGTCCTCGGGGAAGCCATGTGGAATGGGCATGTGAATGACAACAGCGACGCGCTGCCGTCAAGCGTGGACTTTACTCGGCCACACCCCATTGGCAACCGAGACATGACGCCTGGTCAACCGTTCTATGGCGAGCCCGGGGTAATTCTCGACGTGGCTTATTCGGCCGTTCGCCGGACGGCAAGATCCATTTCTTCCGCCGGCGGACCCGGGCCGGGATCCGGACGGGGATCCGGCCGGGAGCCGGCCGCGAGCCGCACCCGGGTCCGCCCGGGGCGGGCGAGCGCCGCCACCCGGCGCCGACCTGGGCGGATCCGCCTCGGTAGGTTGGCCGGATGACCACGCCGCCCCTGATCCTCCTGCTGTCCGGAAGTCTGCGCGCCGGTTCCTCCAACGAAGCGGTGCTGCGCACCGCCCGGGCCGTCGCCGCCGAGACCCCCGCCCGCCTGCGCACCCGCCTGTACGACGGGCTGGCGACGCTGCCGCACTTCAACCCCGATGACGACACGGACCCGTTGCCCGCACCGGTGGCCGGGCTGCGCGCGGCGATCGCCGGGGCGGACGCGATCCTGGTCTGCACCCCGGAGTACGCGGGCACCCTGCCCGGATCGTTCAAGAACCTCCTGGACTGGACCGTCGGCGGTACCGAGATCGGCGACAAGCCCGTGGGCTGGGTGAACGCGGCCGCCCCGGGCCGCGGCGGGGGCGCGGAGGCCACGCTGCGCACGGTCCTCGGCTACACCGGCGCCGCGGTGGTGGAGGAGGCCTGCGTACGGATCCCGGTGACCGGGGCGATGTCCGGCCGGGACGGGACGGTCGCCGACCCGGAGGTCCGGGCGCGCATCGGCGAGGTGCTCGGCGTCCTGGCCGGCCGGGCCGGCCACAGCACTAGGCCGGCTGCTGTTCGCTGAGAGGCGGGAGGGGCAGCTCGCGCAGCAGCCAGTTGAGTACGTCGGGCAGTGCGCGCAGGGCCGCGAAGTGCGCGGCGGCCGGCTCGATGGCGGTGGTGGCCCCCGGGATGCGGCGGGCCAGCCAGCGGGAATGGCCCACGGGGGAGAACACGTCGAGCTCCCCGTGCCAGATCAGCACCGGACAGCGGATGTCGGCCGGGTCGAAGCCCCAGGGGCGGCTGAAGGCGAGGACGTCGTCGATCCAGCCGTACGCCGAATGGCGCAGCCCCTCACGGTAGTTCCGCAGCAGCATCGACCGCAGGCCCGCATCCGAGACGATCATGCGGTCGTTGTCGGTGAGCTCCCGGCGCAACTCGTCCAGCAGCCGGCCGGGGTCCTTGCGGATGCCGTCGGCGCGGGGGATCAGGCGGGCCGCCAGCTCCTCGGGGTCGGTGGTGGCGGTGGTGTACTCCTTGACGTTCGACGCGGCCATCCCGGCGAACCAGTCCAGGTCCTCCGCGTCCCGGGGGGCCAGGCCGACCATGGCCGCGGTGCGGGTGACCCGGTCCGGGAGCAGGGCGGCGCAGGCGAGGGCCCCGGCGGCGCCGCCGGAGCGGCCGGCCACCGCGAACGTGTCCAGGCCGAGGGCGTCGGCGACGGCGGCCACGTCCTGGGCCACGTCGGCGACGGTGCGGCCCACGTGACGGTCGGAGCCGCCGTAGCCGGGTCTGTCGTAGGCGATGAGCTGCATGCGGCGCTGGTAGAGAACCATCCCCCGGGGGGCGGGACCCAGGCGGCTGCCGGGCATTCCGTGGAGCAGGAAGACGGGTTTGCCGTCGGGATCGCCCCAGCGCTCCACGGTCAGGTCGCGGCCGTCCGCTGTGCGCACCTGATTGCGCACGCGCTCCCTCCTCCACGATCGGTGCGAGTCGTCACCGAGATTGTGCTCGCTGGGGGAGGAGCGCGGTAGGGCGCACTTCGTGCGAAATTATTGTGAAAGCCTTCACAAGAGCGTGGCGGCTTTCGGGCCCCTGGTATATGCCCAGGTCAAGAAGGGTCCCTTGGGGGGTGAACGGGCGTGAACGCCCCTTCGGCCCGACCGGAAAGGACTTTTTCGGCACGGATGCTTCCGCTTTTGCGCGTCGAATTGAGAAAGCCGGCCGGTGCGAAATGAAGGACCCGGACGCGGCGCGTCCGGCCAAGGGGAGTGGGGACGTGCCGGGGTGTCCCCGCAGGACGAGCGCGCAACCCAGGCCATAGGGCCGTGACGTGCCCGCAGGCGCGAGCCGAGGAGACACCCCGGCGCGGCACCGCGGACCGACCTCCGCCGCCAAGCCCGCTGGAAGTCGCGCCGAGCCGCCCGCAGGGCAACCCGCCGCTTCGCACCCGCCGAGCCGCCGGCAGGGCAACCCTCACGCCGCCGAGCCGCCCGCAGGGGCAAGGTCCGGGCGGGCCTTGCGGAAGACCGCGCAGGCCAGGGTGATCGCCGAGCCGGCCACCGCCCAGGCGGCGAGCACCAGCATCGGCCCGCCCGCGCCGTTCCCCCGGAAGTACGTGATGGAGCGCGCGGCATACGTACCGGCGCCCGGCGGCAGGGCCGGGCCGATGGCGCTCCAGAACGGCGGCAGCAGCGGGTACGGGTAGGCGCCGCCGGCGCTCGGGTTGCCGAGCACCACCACCAGCAGGATCGCCAGGCCGATGCCGATCACGCCCGCCAGCCCCTGGAAGGCGAGGGTGACCGCGCCGACCGCGAAGACGACCAGGGTGCCCAGCCCCCACAGGCCCAGGATGTTGCCGGGCAGCGCGCCCAGGACCGGGCCGGCGATGACCGTACCGAGCAGCCCGGCGGCGAGCGCGTACAAGAGCAGTGCGCCGAGCCGGATGACGGCGCGGTGTCCGTTGGCGGGCCGGGCGCCGGCGCTGATCGCGAGGATCGCGGCGCACAGGTAGCCGCCCACGCACCAGCCGATGACCAGGTAGAAGGAGCTCAGGCCGCGGCTGTCGCCCTTGCCGGCCGGGGCCACGTCGGTGACCCGCAGGGTCCGGCCCTGGGTCTTCTCGACGAAGCCGACGACCTCTTCCACGGCCTGGGACAGCGAGGCGCCGGCGCCGGAGGCGACCAGCAGCCGGTCGGTCGTGCCGCCCGGGTCGACGACCAGCGCGGCGTCGACGTCCCGGTGCCTGACCTGGTCGAGGGCCGCGGCCTCGTCCTTGACCACGCTGGGGTCGAGCGGTTCGCCGGGCAGGGCGCCGAGCTGTTTCGCCGTCTGCTCGGCCACCGGCGCGAGGGGGGCGGTCACGGCGATCGGGATCTCGCTGGGCTTCGGATGGTGGAAGGCCCCGATGTACGAGGTGATGAAGGCGAGCTGGAGGACCAGCACCCCCAGGACCAGCAGGGCTGCCCGGGTGGTCACGGCGTCCTTGACCTCGGCGAGGAAGCCCGCGGACGGGCCTGCGTCGGTGGTCTCGGTGGGCTGGGTCATGTTCCACACGCTCGGCGTACCGAGGGCGGGGCGCAGCAGGGGAGGGCCGAATGGATGACCTCAGAGGATCGAACAAGTGTTTCGCACGGATATTCGAATTGCTCTATGGTGGGGATGGGGGAGGAGGTGTTCAACGAGCGAAGCAGGAGGCCGCGGGTGCCTGGTTTTACGCATCTGCACACCGTTTCGGGGTTCTCCATGCGCTACGGAGGCTCGCACCCCGAACGGCTGGCGGAGCGTGCCGCCGAGCGGGGCATGGACGCCCTCGCCCTGACCGACCGCGACACCCTCGCGGGCGCGGTGCGGTTCGCGAAGGCGTGCGTGAAGGCGGGCATCCGGCCGTTGTTCGGGGTGGACCTGGCCGTGTCGTCCGCGGCGGGGTCGGCCGGGTCGGGGGGCTCGGCCGGCTCCGCCGGATCCGGCGGCAGGGCGGGCTCCGCCGAGGCCTCGTACCGCCGCCGCACCCCCGTCAAGGGCGGGGCCTTCGTCGACGAGTCCGCCGCGCGGGCCGTCTTCCTGGCCCGGGACGGCGCCGCCGGATGGGCCGAGCTGTGCCGGATGGTCACCGCCGCCCACGCGGGCGGCGCCCCCACCGGTACCGACGCCGGTGAGCCGGGCCGGACCGGGGCCGACGGCGCCGCGTCCCCGCGGGTGGCCGGCGGGCAGCCGGTGCTGCCCTGGTCGGCCCTGCGCGGGGAGGCCGTCTTCGTCCTCCTCGGGCCCGGCTCCGAAGTGGGCCGCGCGCTCGCCGCGGGCCGCCCCGACCGGGCCGCCCGGCTGCTCGCGCCCTGGCGGGAGATCTACGGCGACTCCCTGCGCCTGGAGGCCGTCCACCACGGCCGCACCGGCACCGGACCCGGCTCGCTGCGGCTGGCCGCCCGTACCGTCGGCTTCGCCGCCGAACAGGGCGTCCCGGCCGTGCTCACGAACGCCGTCCGCTACGCCGACCCCGGCCAGGGCCCGGTCGCCGACATCCTCGACGCGGCCCGCCGCCTGGTCCCCATCGACCCCCGCGGGCCCCTCGACACCGGCGAACGCTGGCTCAAGGCCCCCGCCGCCATGGCCGAGGCCGCCGACCGCATCGCGCAGGCGGCCGGGCTGCGCCCCGCCGACGCCAGGCGCCTGCTCGCGGAGACCTCCCGTACCGCCGGGGCCTGCGCCGTGGACCCCGAGGACGACCTCGGCATGGGCTCCGTGCACTTCCCCGAGGCCCGGCTCGTCGGCGCCGCCCACCGCAGCGCCCAGCGCGTCCTCGCCTCCCGGGCCTCGGCGGGCATGGTGCTGCGCGGGTACGCGGACGACCGCGCGTACTGGGAGCGGATGCACCACGAGCTGGACATCATCGCCTACCACGGCTTCGCCTCGTACTTCCTGACGGTCGCCCAAGTGGTGGACGACGTAAGGGAGATGGGGATCCGGGTGGCCGCCCGCGGCTCCGGAGCCGGCTCCCTCGTCAACCACCTGCTCGGCATCGCGCACGCCGACCCCGTCGCGCACGGCCTGCTGATGGAACGCTTCCTGTCCAAACGTCGGCGCGTGCTGCCCGACATCGACATCGACGTGGAGTCCGCCCGCAGGCTGGAGGTCTACCGACGCATCATCGACCGGTTCGGCACCGAGCGGGTCGCCACCGTCTCGATGCCCGAGACCTACCGGGTGCGGCACGCCGTCCGCGACGTCGGCGCCGCCCTGTCCATGGACCCGGCCGTCGTCGACAGGCTCGCCAAGTCCTTCCCGCACATCCGGGCCCGCGACGCCCGCGCCGCGCTGGCGGAACTCCCCGAACTGCGTGACGTACGGGGGGAGTCGTACGGACGGCTGTGGGAACTCGTCGAATCGCTCGACGCGCTGCCGCGCGGGATCGCCATGCACCCGTGCGGGGTGCTGCTCTCCGACGCCTCGCTGCTCGCCCGTACGCCCGTGGTGCCCACCAGCGGCGAGGGCTTCCCCATGTCCCAGTTCGACAAGGACGACGTGGAGGAGCTCGGGCTGCTCAAGCTGGACGTGCTGGGCGTACGGATGCAGTCCGCGATGGCGCACGCCGTCGCGGAGGTCCGGCGCGGCACGGGGGAGGAGCTCGACCTGGACGACCCGGAGCAGGTACCGCCGGGGGACCGGGCCACCTACGAGCTGATCCGCTCGGCCGAGACCCTGG
Organism: Streptomyces sp. NPDC046308; assembly: GCF_055588065.1. Taxonomy (NCBI): domain Bacteria; kingdom Bacillati; phylum Actinomycetota; class Actinomycetes; order Kitasatosporales; family Streptomycetaceae; genus Streptomyces; species Streptomyces sp. NPDC046308. Next base: position 393,083 of record NZ_JBVJFB010000007.1, on the reverse strand, counting down.
GCTGCTTCCAGATCGAATCGCCGGGTCAGCGCGACCTGGTGGGGCGGCTGCAGCCGTCGACCTTCCACGACCTGGTCGTCGACATCTCCCTCTTCCGGCCGGGGCCGGTGGCCGCCGACATGGTGCGGCCCTTCATCGAGGCCCGGCACGGGCGGGCGCCGGTCCGCTTCCCGCACCCGGACCTGGCGGACGCGCTGCGCGACACGTACGGGGTGGTGGTCTTCCACGAGCAGATCATCGAGATCGTGCACGTCATGACCGGCTGCGGGCGCGACGAGGCGGACCGTGTGCGGCGCGGGCTGTCGGATCCCGGCTCGCAGGCGCGGATCAAGGTCTGGTTCGCGGCGCAGGCGGGCGGGCGCGGCTATCCGGCGGAGGTGATCGCGCGGACCTGGGAGATCGTGGAGGCCTTCGGCAGTTACGGCTTCTGCAAGGCGCACGCGGTGGCCTTCGCCGTGCCCACGTACCAGTCGGCATGGCTGAAGGCGCACCACCCGGCGGCCTTCTACGCCGGGCTGCTGACCCACGATCCGGGGATGTACCCGAAGCGGCTGCTGCTGGCGGACGCGCGGCGGCGGGGCGTGCCGGTGCTGCCGCTGGACGTGAACCGGTCGGCGGCCGCCCATCGCATCGAACTGGTGTCCGATAGTGCTGTGCGGGCGGTGTGGGGGCTGCGCCTGGGCCTGTCCGACGTCCACGGCATCAGCGGGGCCGAGGCCCACCGGATCGAGGACGGACAGCCGTACGCCTCCCTGCGCGACTTCTGGGACCGGGCGCACCCCGGCCGCCCGGTCGCCGAACGACTGGCACAGGTGGGTGCGTTGGACGCCTTCGGCGCCAATCGGCGTGACCTGCTGCTGCACTTGACCGAACTGCACGGCGCCCAGCGGGCCGCCGGGGTGCGCGGTCCCCAACTCCCGCTGGAGGGCGGCCGGTCCACAGCCTCCGTAGGGCTGCCCGACCTCACCGAGGCGGAACGGCTCAGCGCCGAGCTGGGCGTCCTCGGCATGGACGCCTCGCGCCACCTGATGGGGGACCACCGCGCCTTCCTGGCCGAGCTGGGAGTGGTCCCGGCGCACCGGCTGCGGGACACCGCGCACGGGCAGACGGTCCTGGTCGCGGGGGCCAAGGCGGCCACCCAGACCCCGCCGATCCGGTCCGGGAGGCGGGTCATCTTCACCACCCTGGACGACGGGACGGGCCTGGTCGACCTCGCCTTCTTCGACGACAGCCACGAGCGCTGCGCGCACACCGTCTTCCACTCCTTCCTGCTGCTGGTACGCGGTGTCGTGCAGCGGCGGGGCCCGCAGAGCCTGAGCGTGGTCGGGGCGGCGGCGTGGAACCTGGCGGAGCTGGTGGAACTGCGGGCGGCGGGCGGTCTGGACGCGGTGGCGGCCCGGCTGGCGGCCGAGCCGGCCGCCTCCGGCGGTGACGGCGGTGACGGCGGTGACGGCGGTGACGGTCGTGGTAGCGGTGACGGGGCGGCGGAGGGGCAGGTGCAGGGGCAGACGCAGGAGCAGGTCCCCGGGCGCCGGATCCGCATGTCCACGGGGTACGAGATGAACCCGTGGGCCGACCTCCAGCCCCCGGGCACCGGCCCCGCGACCGGCCGCAAGCTGTGGCACTCCAGCCCGGGGAGCGCGGGATGAGCACCGTGATGTGCCTGCGGCTGAGCCCCGCCGGCGGCGGACCGCTCGGGGCCGAGGCGTACGCCGGGGTGCTCGCGCTGCTCGGCGGGATCACCCCGGCCGTGCAGGCCCTGGCGCCCGACACCGCCCTCGCCGATGTCCGGGGCGCGCTGCGCTACTTCGGCTGCGACGCCCGCCGGCTGGCCGCCGTGGTCCGGGTCCGCTCCCTCGCCCTGTACGGCGTGGACGCCGCCGTCGGCGTGGCCGGCAACCCCATGCTGGCCCGGGCGGCGGCCCGCGAGACCCGGCCCGGGGACACCCTGGTGATCCCCGACGAGCCCGCCGCCGTACGGGAGTTCCTGGCGGGCAAGCCCGTCACCGTCCTCGACGGGGTCGGCCCCCGGGCGGCCCGCACCCTGTGCTCCTACGGCCTCGACTCCGTCGGCCGGGTCGCCGAGGCCCCGCCCGCCGCCCTGCGGCGGATCCTCGGCGCCCGGCTCGGCCGCGAGGTGCACGAACGCGCCCTCGGCGTCGACCGCACCCCCGTCCGTCCGGGCGCGGCCGCCCGCACCATCGCCGCCGAGCGGCTCTTCGACCGGGACGAGCTGGACCCCGTACGGCACCGGCGGGCCCTGCTCTCGCTGACGGAGGAGCTCGGCGCGAGGCTTCGTACACAAGGGCCGGGCCGGGGGCAGGTCTGCCGGGCCCTCTCGCTCACCGTCCGCTGCGCCGACCGCACCACGCTCACCCGCACCCGCACCCTGGCCGAACCCACCGCCCACTCGGCCACCCTGACCGCAACGGCCTACGCCCTCTACGAGGGCCTCGGTCTGCAACGGGCCCGGGTCCGCGCGCTGTCCCTGCGGGCCGAGGGCCTGACCCCGGCCGAACAGGCCGTGCGACAGCTCAGTTTCGACCCCGAGGACGACAAGGCGCGCCGGCTGGAAGCCGTCACGGACCGGGTCCGCGCGCGCTTCGGGCCGCAGGCCATCGCCCGTGGCTCACTGGCCGCCTGACGGTCGATCGGACGACACGCGAGTTTTTACCGACGCGTAACTTCCCTGTGTTGCTACTCACCCGTAATTTAGCGGCAGCAGCGCCCCCTTGTGATCCGGATCACGGGACGAACCCCCACGCCCCATCCCCTTGAGTCGAACGCAAGGAGATCACACGATGCTGCCCTGGAGACGCCTGCTCCGCCCGCTGGCCGTCCTCGCCCTCACCGCCGCCGCACTCGTCGCCCCCACCGGCACGGCGCAGGCCGCGTCCGCCCCCAGCAGCGGCTGGAACAACTGGTCGTGCAAGCCGTCCGCCGCGCACCCGCGCCCCGTCGTCCTCGTGCACGGCACCTTCGGCAACTCCGTCGACAACTGGCTCGGACTCGCGCCGTACCTCGTGCACCGCGGGTACTGCGTCTACTCCCTCGACTACGGGCAACTGCCCGGCGTGCCCTTCTTCAACGGGCTCGGCCCCATCGACAAGTCCGCCGGACAGCTCGACGTCTTCGTCGACAAGGTGCTCGCCGCCACCGGCTCCGCCAAGACCGACATCATCGGCCACTCGCAGGGCGGCATGATGCCGCGCTACTACCTGAAGTTCCTCGGCGGCGCCCAGAAGGTCAACGCGCTGGTCGGACTCGCCCCCGACAACCACGGCACCACCCTGCTCGGCTTCACCAAGCTGCTGCCGTACTTCCCCGGGGCCGAGGACCTGATCAGCACCGCGACCCCGGGCCTCGCCGACCAGATCGCCGGATCCGCCTTCCAGCAGAAGCTGAACGCGGGCGGGGACACCGTCCCGGGGGTGAAGTACACGGTGATCGCCACCCAGTACGACGAGGTGGTCACGCCGTACCGGAGCGCGTTCCTGAACGGGCCCGACGTGCGCAACGTCGTACTCCAGGACCTGTGCGTACTGGACCTCTCGGAGCACGTCGCCATCGGGCTCACCGACCGGATCGCCTGGCACGAGGCGCTCAACGCCCTCGACCCGGCCCACGCCGAACGGACCACCTGCGCCTCCGTCTTCGACTGACGGACGGCGGCGCGGGCGGTCCGCGGCGTTCATGGCTAGCGGCCGTGGCGGCCCGCCGTCGTCGCACGGCGGCGGGCCACTGCGAACAGCACGGCCGCGCCGACGGCCAGGGCGCCGGCCCCGGCGATCGCGATCGCCGGGGTGGCGCCGTTGCCGCCCGTCTCCGCGAGGTTGCGGCCGGCCGTGGACGGGGAGGGGGCCGGGAGGGCGGCGGCGGTGCTGCCGTTCGTCTTCGGGTCGTTGTCGCCGTGGCCGTTGTGCTCCACCGTGGACTTGTCCGCTCCCGCTGCGATCTGCTGGTCCGTCGGGGCCGAGGGCTGGTCGGACGGCTTGTCGGACGGCTTGGACCCGGTGCCGGCGCCGGTGCCGGTGCCCGTGCCCGTGCCGGGCTTGGAACTCGGCGACGCCCCCGTGCCGGGCTTGGTGCTCGGCGTGGTGCCGGCGCCGCCGTTGCCGCCGCCCCCGCCCCCGTTGTCCTTGCCGAAGACCACGTCCGAGCAGGTGTAGAAGGCCTCCGGGCTGTCCGAGCGCTGCCAGATGCTGTAGATCAGGTGGCGGCCGGACTTGTTCGGGACGGTCCCCGAGAAGACGTAGTCGCCGTTCTGCATGCCGGGGTCCGTGGCCTTCGCGAACGGCGCGGGCTCCAGGTCGGACCACTTCAGCGGCTTCGTCGGGTCGTACCCGTCCTTCGTCACGTACAGCTCGAAGGAACCCTTGTGCGGGGCCGTGCCCTTGTAGCGGAAGGTGTGCGCACCGGCGGTCATCGGGCTGGCCGGCCAGTCGGCCCGGGCCAGGTCGAGTCCCTGGTACTTGTCGTTGCCGGCGGAGCACAGCTGGCCGTTCGGGATCAACGCCTGGTGGTTACCCGCCGCGTTGGCGATGTTCACCGCGTTCCAGTCGTAGAACGCCTGTGCCCCGCCGGCCGCCACGGCCGCCTTGCAGGCCGCCGACTTCGGCGCTTCGGGGCCCTCCGCGTAGCAGGCCGCCACCCGGCTGACCGGGTCCGTCATCGAGCCGTGCGCGACCGCCGGAGCAGCGGCGTAGACGGCCAGCGCCAGCGGGGCGATACCTGCGGAGGCGACACGGGTCAGCGTCACGGTGCGGCGGCGTGCGGGCATGGGTGGATCTCCTTCGGGCACGAGGCGGGGGCGCGCCAGCGGAATCGGAATCGGGCCCAGCGGCGCCGCCCCCCGGCGGCGCCACCTGCGGCCCTTCCTGTCCTGGCCCGGCCAAGCTAGCCCCCCGCACCACGCCTTTCGCCTGCTCCGACCCCCTGGAGCGGATCCTTAGGGTCCCGTTAAGGGAGGAGTAAGGACGGGCTCAGGAAGGAGCTTCGGGTGGGTGGCCGCCCGGGTGTGGGGGCTACGCTCCGAGGATGAGGCGAGCAGAGGTTCTCAAACGAGTCATCGGCATCCTCACGGAGGCCCAGGAGATCCGCCGGGCGGCGGAGGCAGGCGAGGACGACGACGGCCCGGAAACGGACAGCCACGTGGTCACCAACCTGCTGAACGAGATGCTGCCCTCGATCAGCGTGCCGGCCGACTCGTCCCCCGAACAGGTGGCCCGCCTGGTCGCGCAGGCGCTCGGACCCGCCTTGCAGACCATGGTCGCCGGGTTCAGCCTGGCCTTCACGAGTCTCGCCATCGAGCACGACAGCGGCCAGACGGACGTCTCCGCGATCGAGGTCCTGCAGCGGCTCGCCCTGGAGGTGGAGGCCGGGTTCTTCGACGAGGAGGCATAGCCGGCGGGCCGGGCGGGCCGGGCGGTACGGGGGCCTGCCGCACCCGGCCGCCACCCCTACGCGGTGAGGGCGCGCAGGCCGGCCGCGGAGCGGGCCTGGTCGTCCAGGGCGTCGAGGGCGCGCACGGCCTGGGCGGCCGCCTCCGGGTCGCTCGTGGCGAGCCCGCTCTCGGCGAACTCGTCCTCGTCCAGCCGCAGCACGGAGCTGACGTCCGCCGAGACCCACAGGTCGAGGTCCAGGTCCTCCACGAGGATCTCCCCGGCCCGCACCAGGGCCGGGCGGGTCACGTCGCAGTACCAGCCCTTGAGGACGCCGTCGCCGGTCCACACCTCCTTGATCGCGTACCAGCGCGTGCGCCAGAAGTGCTCGACGAACACGTCGCCCGGCTCGAAGCGGACGAAGCCGAAGTCGCGCACCCCCTCGGCCGCCCAGGGGGCACGTACGGAGATCCGGTCACCGTCGTCGGCGACCCGCGTCGCCGGATAGCGGATCTTGGTCCGTCCGGCCTTGGTCAGGACGACGGTCAGCTGCTCGGTCACGCTGTCTCCCGTTCCTTCGTGCGTTGCTGCGTGCGTTGCTTCGCGAGTCTCTTCGTGTAGCGCGTCTCGGTCGCGCAGATCTCGTACCCGAACCCCTTGTTGACGGCCAGCATCGGGGCGTTGCCGGCGTCGTTGCCGGTGAAGGCCTCGGTGTAGCCGGCCGTGCGGGCCCGGTGCAGGGATGCCGTCTTGACGAGCTTGGCCAGCCCCCGCCCGCGGAAGGCGCGCAGGGTGCCGGTCATCCCCGAGGCGTAGCGGGTGGCGCCGTCGGTCCGGGCGAGCGTGAAGGCGGCCACCACCCCGTCGACCAGCACGACCGTGGTGAGCTCCTTGTCGAGGGAAGGGCTGTTCCACGTGTGGCCGAGCCAGTCCTCGTAGTCGTCGAACTCGGCCGCGATGTCACTCGGCTCGTCCGCCGCCGTCTCGGCGTCGGCCTCGAAGAGCGGCCGGGGGTCGGCGGCGAAGGCCGAGCCCGAACGCAGTTCGACCCCGGCCGGGAGCGGCCGCGGGAGCGCGGGCAGCGCGGCCGCTGCCAGGTCCAGGCGCAGGAAGTGCGCGGACCTGCCGGGGAGGTAGCCGCGCCGCTCGGCGAACGCGCGGTGCGCGGGCTCGTCGAGCACCCAGGCGTACGCGTCCACCGCACCCCGCGCCGCGAGGTGCTCCTCGGCCGTGCGGAGCAGGAGCAGGCCGGCGCCCCGACCCCGGTGGGCCTGGTCGACGTACACGTTGACGTATCCCTGGCCGGGCTCCGGGCTGTCGTGGGCGATACCGGTTTCGGCCGTGCCGACGACCTCGCCGCCCGGGGCCTCGGCGACGAGGACGCGGTGGTGGCTCGCGGGGTGGACGCAGGACAGCTCGTGGGCCACGCCCTCGGCCGTGTTGATCATGAAGGGCAGGACCGCCCGACGGACGCGCACGACGGACGCCGCGTCCGAGAGGTCACCCGGGCGGAGGTCGCGGATCGATGCGATCATGCGGCAGACGCTACGGGCGCTTTCGCGCGGACGCCTCCCAATTAACCGGCGATGGGGGACAATCACCCGCGTGACCTCGACAAACCTGAAGATCACCCTTGACGGCTCGGCCGGGTCGGCCGCCCCGTACGAACAGCTGCGCGCGCAGATCGCGGACCGGGCCCGGTCGGGGAAGCTGCCGGCGGGCTTCAAACTGCCGACGGTGCGGGGGCTGGCGGAGGAGCTCGGGCTGGCCGCGAACACCGTGGCGAAGGCGTACCGGGCGCTGGAGGCGGACGGGGTGATCGAGACGCGGGGCCGGAACGGGACCTTCGTCGCGGCGGCGGAGGGCGCGTCCCGCGAGGCCGCGTCTGCTGCGCAGGCCTATGCGGAACGGGCCCATCGGCTGGGCCTCACCCAGGCCGAGGCGGTCGCGGCCGCCACCGAAGCCCTCCGGGCCCGGTACGCCGCCCGCTGACCGTTCCGGCCCCGCCGGCGTTCGAGGGGCGGGGTTCGGAGTGGAGCCCCGAGAGGTTCCGCCGTCGCAGGCGACACGCGACCGCAACCGCCCCTGCGGCGCGGCTACAGGTACAGCCCCGCCTCCGAGCTGTGTGGCTGCGGCGGCAGGAGCGCCGCCGGGCCCGAGCCGCGCCGCAGGGCGAAGAGTTCCGCCAGGCTGGCGCCCTCGCGGGAGACGCCCTCGTCCGTGCCCAGCCAGTCCACCGCCTCCCGGTGGGTCAGCCGGCCGACCTCGATGCGGGCCAGGCAGCGCCCCGGCCGGACCACCGCGGGGTGGAGCCGTTCCAGGTCCTCGTTGGTCGTCACGCCGACCAGTACGTTGCGGCCCTGCCCCAGCAGTCCGTCCGTGAGGTTGAGCAGCCGTGACAGCGCCTGCCCGGCGGTGTGCCGCGCCTCGCCGCGGATCAGCTCGTCGCAGTCCTCCAGCAGCAGCAGCCGCCAGCGGCCCTTCGACGTGCCCTCGTCCTCGCCGATCGCGATGTCCATCAGGTAGCCCACGTCGTTGAACAGCCGTTCCGGGTCCAGTACGCAGTCCACCTGGCACCAGTCCCGCCAGGACCGGGCCAGCGTGCGCAGGGCGGAGGTCTTGCCGGTGCCGGGCGGGCCGTGCAGCAGGAGGAGCCGGCCCGCGATGTCGTCCGGGGTCACCTTCATCAGCCGGTCCATCGCCCCGGCCACCGGCGCGGTGTAGTTCGGCCGCACCTCGGCCCAGGTCCCGGCCGTGATCTGGCGGGTCGTCCGGTACGGCCCGCGGCGCGGGGAGACGTACCAGAAGCCCATCGTGACGCTCGAAGGCTGCGGTTCGGGTTCGTCCTGCACCCCCTCCGTGGCCTCGCCGAGCACCTTTTCCGCGAGTTCCTCGCTGACCGCCGTCACGGTCACGTCCGCGCCGCGGCTCCAGCGGGAGACGAGCACGGTCCAGCCCTCGCCCTCGGCGAGGACGGCGCTGCGGTCGCTGTCGCGCGCCGAGCGCAACACCGAGGCACGCGGCGGCAGGAGGGTCGCGTCCGCCTTGACCCGCTCGATCGACACGCTGTGCGAGTACGGCTGCTCACCGGTGGCGAACCGGCCGAGGAACAGCGCATCGACGACGTCCGACGGCGAGTCGCTGTCGTCGACGTTGAGCCGGATCGGCAGCGCGTCATGCGGGTTGGCTGGCATGGCGCCCATGATCCGGCACACCGTGCCCTCGTGCACCCGTGTTTCGCCGGATCGGGTGCCCCCGTTCCCTCTTCAAACGCCTTCGGAGTGAAGATTCGGGCCGCAACTCTGCCCCGAACATTCTTGGCATGGACACTTCCAGACAGGCTCGGCTGCTTGTACCACGGACTCAGGAGTAACCCCCACAAGGAGCCGCACACATGAGCATGAGACTGTCGCGCTTCGCTGCCCTCACCTCCTCCGTCTTACTCGCCGCGGGCACCGCCCTGTTCGGCGCCTCCCCGGCCACCGCCGCCGCCGACTTCGGCTACGTCGCCCTGGGCGACTCGTACTCCTCCGGCGTCGGCGCCGGCGGCTACGACAGCGCCAGCGGCAACTGCAAGCGCACCCCCCGCGCCTACCCGGCCCTCTGGGCCGCCGCCCACTCCCCCCAGACCTTCTCCTTCACCGCCTGCTCGGGCGCCCGCACGGGCGATGTCCTCGCCAACCAGCTCGCCCCGCTCAACTCTGGAACCGACCTGGTCAGCATCACCATCGGCGGCAACGACGCCGGATTCTCCGACGTCATGACGACCTGTGTGCTCCAGTCCGAAGCCACCTGCGTGAGCCGCGTGAACCAGGCCAAGGCCTACGTGGACTCCACCCTCCCCGGCCAGCTCGACCAGGTCTACAACGCCATCGACAGCCGGTCACCCGCCGCCCGCGTCGTCGTCCTCGGCTATCCCCGCTTCTACAAGCTGAACGGCACCTGCACCACCGGCCTGACCGAGGGCGAACGCGCCGCCATCAACGGCGCCGCCGATTACCTCAACGCCGCCATCGCCAAACGCGCCGCCGACCACGGCTTCACCTTCGCCTCGGTCGCCGGAGCCTTCACCGGTCACGAGATCTGCTCCGGCAACGCCTGGTTGCACAGCGTCAACTGGCTGAACATCGGCGAGTCGTACCACCCGACCGCCGCCGGGCAGTCCGGCGGCTACCTGCCCGTCTTCACCAACGCGGCCTGATCCGCACCGCCGGCCGCGGGGCTCGCCGCCGCGCTCGCCGTCGGCGAGGGCGGTGACGCACTCGCCGCGGGGGACGAGGCCCCGGCCGTCGGACTCTCCCTCCTGCACGTCACGGAGGTGGCCACCCACTGGGTGGTCACCTCCGCCGGCCCCCGCACCTCCAGCCGGACCGCGTCCTCGAAGGTCGTGTCCGGGACGTGCGCGAGCTCGAAGTGCTCCAACTGCCGGCTGCGCGCCCCGCCCGCCTCGTAGATGACGGACTGCCAGCCGGGTCCGGAGGTCCGCCCGCTCCGCGTGGCCCAGCGGTACTCCAGCACCACCGGGACCCGCTCCACCTCGACGGTGGCCGTGAAGGCGGGCGCCTGGTCCTCGGGTGGCGGACAGCCGCCCGTGTAGGTGGAGCGCACGGCGACGACCGACACCGAGACGTGCCCACCCGCGGTGGCCGAGGCGGAAGCCGAGGCCGAAGCCGGTGGCGAGGCGGACGGAGCGGCCGAAGGGCTCGTGGTGACGGTCCGGGCCGTGCTGCTCGCCGCGCCCGTCGGAGCGCCCGGGCCGCCACCGCGGCCGTCCGCGTCCCCGCGGTCCTTCAGCAGCAGCCACCCCAGCGCGATCAGGGCGAGCGCCAGCACCGCGATCCCGGCGGCCGGCACCAGCCCGGCCCGGCCCCCGCGTTCCGCCGGGCCCGCCCCCGGTCCCGGTACGGGCACCGGCGCCGTGGGCCGCCCGTACGGTCCCGCCGGCGCGCCGTGGCCCGCCCGTGCTCCACCACCCCGCGCCTCGAGCCCATGGCGCGCGACGGCCGTCGGCGCGTCCGGGCCCGACAGCGGCCCGCCCGAGGCCCGTACGGCCCCGCCCGCGCCCACCACCCGCAGCATCCGGGCCGCCTCCGCCGCGGACAGCCGCTCGGCCGGGTCCTTGCGCAGCAGGCCCTGCAGTACGGGCTCCAGCGGCCCGGCCCGGCGCGGCGGCGGCAACTGCGCGTCCACCACGGCCCGCAGGGTGTCCAGCGGGGTGGCCCGCCGGAACGGCGTGGCACCCTCGACGGCCGCGTAGAGCATGACCCCGAGCGACCACAGGTCCGATCCGGGCCCCCCATCGCGACCCAACGCCCGCTCGGGCGCCAGGAATTCGGGGGATCCGACCACCTCGCCCGTCATGGTGATCGCGGAGGAGCCCTCCAGGCTCGCGATGCCGAAGTCGCCGAGCACCACCCGGCCGTCATTGGCGATCAGCACGTTGCCCGGCTTCACGTCCCGGTGCAGCACCCCCGCGTCGTGCGCGGAGCGCAGCGCGGCCAGCACCTGTTCCCCGATGTGCGCGGCGCGCTGCGGGGTCATCGGCCCCTCGGCCTCCAGCACGTCGGCCAGCGAGAGCCCGCGCACCAGCTCCATCACGATCCAGGGCCGCCCGCCCTCGGACGCCACGTCGTAGACGGTGACGACCCCGCGGTGGGAGACCCGCGCCGCGGCCCAGGCCTCCCGCTCCAGCCGCCGGTACATGCGCCGCAGTTCGGCGGGGTCCAGTCCGGCGGGCGCCCGTACCTCCTTGACGGCCACGTCTCGCGCCAGGACCTCGTCGCGGGCCCGCCACACGATGCCCATCCCGCCGCGGCCGATCGGTTCCAGCAGCCGGTAGCGCCCCGACACGACGCGATCGGAGTTCGTTTCCTCACTCACACGGCCCCCCGAGTGCGTCACCGCGCGCCCGCGTGTCATCGGGCGATCACTCCAAGTTAGCGCAGTGCGCGCCAAGTGACCCCGGTCGTGACGGGACTCGCGGCACGGCCTTCCACAGCGTCACCTCTGTGCGGAGAGTGACGGCCGACTCCGCTGAGTAACCGTCAACTACCCGTCCCCATAGGGGTAATTCACACCACCGGGATACCCGGGGGCGACGCCGGGGCGATAGGGTTAACCTGCCCGGGCCGGGTGCCCTCGTACGGGTGGGGAGAGAACATGGAACAGATAGCTATGCGCAGCAGGCCGCCTCGCGTGCCTGCCATCACCTGCGGCAGCGGTGCGACCAGCTCGCGCCTCGACCGCCATCTCGCCGTGCTGGGCGGACCCGCCCTCCCGCACCGCGAGACCGCCGAGGCGACGTTGCTGATGCGCGAGCTCACCTCCCGCGACCACACGCACCGTCTGCGGAGCCGGAGCGCGCGCGTCTCGCTCTTCGCGCCGCTGCGCCGTCTGCGTCGCACGCTCTTCGGCAGCCGCCGTTCGTAACCGTCCCCGCACCGCGGCCGCTCGCCCTCGGGCCGGCGGCCTCCCGGCCCTACCCGATCACACCGTCCCGGCGCAGTTCCGAGATCTGCGCGTCCGCCATCCCCAGGGCGCGCAGCAGGGCTTCGGTGTGTTCGCCCAGCGCGGGCACCGCACCCATGTGCGGTGCCGCGCCGCCCGGCAGCCCGATCGGCGGCAGCAGGGCCCGCAGCGGACCGGCCGGTGACCCCACCTCCCGCCAGCGGTCCCGCGCCGCCAGCTGCGGATGCCCGGCCAGCTGGGCCACCGAGTTCAGCCGCGCGCAGGCGATGCCCGCCGCCTCCAGCCGACCGATCGCCTCGTCCGCGCCCAGCCGTCCCAGCGCCTGCGCCACGACCGCGTCGGTCTTCTCCCGGTTCGACGTGCGTGCCGTGTTGGTCGCGTACGCCGGATCGTCCGCCAACTCCGGCCGTTCGAGCACCTGTCGGGCGAGCCGGGCCCACTCGCGGTCGTTCTGCACCGACAGCAGCACGCGGTCGCCGTCCGCCGTCGCGTAGGCGTCGTACGGGGCGATCACCGCGTGCGCGAGTCCGGTGCGCACGGGCTGCTCCCCGCCGTGCATCGTGTGGTGCAGCGGATGCCCCATCCACTCGGCCAGCGCGTCCAGCATGGACACCTCGACCCTGCCCCCGCGCCCGGTGACCCCCCGGCGCAGCAGCGCGGCGAGGACGCCCGAGAAGGCGTACATGGCCGCCGCGATGTCCGCCGCCGGGATCCCCGCCTTGACGGGCTGCTCCGGGGTGCCCGTCACCGACACCAGCCCCGCCTCGCACTGCACGAGCATGTCGTAGGCGCGCTTGTGGGCGTACGGGCCCTCGGGGCCGTAGCCGGAGACGTCCACGGCGACCAGCCGCGGGTAACGCGCGCACAGCGCGGCCGAGTCGAGGCCGAGGCGGGCGGCGGCGCCCTGCGCGAGGTTCTGCACGAACACGTCGGCTCCGGCCAGCAGGCCGTGAAGCACCTCCCGGCCGCGCGGGTCCTTCAGGTCGAGCGCGATCGACTCCTTGCCCCGGTTGGCCCAGACGAAGTGCGAGGCGAGTCCGTGCGCGGCGGTGTCGTAGCCGCGCGCGAAGTCGCCGCCGTCGGGACGCTCGACCTTGACCACCCGTGCGCCGAGGTCGGCGAGCTGTCGGGTGGCGAAGGGGGCCGAGACGGCCTGTTCGACGGCGACGACGGTGATGCCCTCCAGCGGGAGCGGTTCGGGGTCCGGTTCGGAGGACGGTTCGGGAGCCGTTGCGGTAGCCATGGGCCCTGCCTACCGGCTCGGACGGGAACTGTCACCACACGCGGTGGTGACATGCGTCATCCGCGCGCCGCCTCCCCGCGGGCGAACCTGCGCGTGGCCAGGGGCACGAACAGCGCGAGGAGCAGCACTGACCACAGCAGGGCCCCGGCCACGGGATGCGCCGCGGGCCAGGCCGCGCCCGCCGGCGGCTCGGCCCCGGCGTTCCCGCACAGCTCGCGCACGGCGGTGGCGACGGCGCTGATCGGGTTCCACTCGGCGACCGCGCGCAGCCACCCGGGCAGCCCGGCGGTCGGCAGGTACGCGCTGGACAGCATCGGCAGGATGAACGTGGCGCTGCCGAGCTGGCCCGCCGCCTCCTCGCTCCTGCTGAGCAGGCCGAGGTACGTGCCCACCCACGCGGTGGCGAAGCGGAACAGCAGCAGCACGCCCAGGGCGCCCAGTGCGCCGGGCAGGCCGTTCTCGATCCGCCATCCCATCGCCAGCCCCACCAGCATCAGCGGCACCATCGACACACCCGTGGTGAGCAGATCGGCCGCCGTCTGACCGAGCGGGACGGCGGTGCGGCTCATCGGCAGGGTGCGGAAACGGTCCATCACGCCGCGGTGGGCGTCCTGCGCCGCCGTGAACATGCCGGTCATCAGGCCGTTCGCGGCGGTGGCCGCGAGTAGCCCGGGCACCAGGAACTCCCGGTACTCGGCGCCCGGCATGGCGAGGGCGCTGCCGAAGACGTAGCCGAAGAACAGCAGCATGGTGATCGGCATGGTCTGGGTGAGGACCAGCAGCGCGGGGGCGTGGCGGGCCTTCTGGAGCTGACGGGTGAAGACGGCTCCGCCGTCGGACAGCAGGGTGCTCATGCGGCGTACTCCTGGTCGGCGGGACGGGCCCGGGTGAGGCGCAGGAACACCTCGTCGAGGGTGGGCGGGCGCAGAGCGGCGTCGGTGACCGGAACGCCGGCGGTGTCGAGCTCCCGGATGATCCGGGGCAGGGTGAGGCCGCTGTCGAGGACGGTCGCGCCGACGGTCAGCCGCTCCTCGTCGAGCACGGGCCGGCCCCCGGTGAGCTGGTCGAGGACGCAGGCGGCACCGGACAGCGCCGCGCGGTCGGTGACCGTGACCTCCGCGTGGGCGCCGATGCGGGCCTTGAGCGCGGCCGGGGCGCCGGTGGCGGCCACCCGGCCGCGGTCGACGACCACGATGTCCTCGGCGAGTCGGTCGGCCTCCTCCAGGTACTGGGTGGTGAGCAGCACGGTGGTGCCCTCATCGGCGAGTTCGCGCACCGCGGTCCAGATCTGCTCCCGGGCCGCCGGATCCAGGCCGGTGGTGGGCTCGTCGAGGAACAGCACCCGGGGGCGGGTCACCAGCCCGGCGGCCAGGTCCAGGCGCCGCTTCATGCCGCCGGACCAGGTGCCGGCCACCCGGTCGGCGGCCTCGGCGAGCCCGAACCGCTCCAGCAGTTCGTCGGCGCGGGCCCGGCCCGCGGAGCCGCGCAGTCCGGCGAGCCGGGCGAAGAGCCGGAGGTTCTCGCGGCCCGTCAGGTCCCCGTCCACGGAGGCGTACTGGCCGGTGACCCCGATCGCGCGGCGGACGGCCGCGGGCTCGCGGGTGACGTCGTGGCCGGCGACGAGCGCGCGGCCGGCGGTGGGCGTCGTGAGGGTGGTGAGGATCCGGACGGCGGTGGTCTTGCCCGCGCCGTTGGGGCCGAGGAGGCCGCAGACCGTGCCCTCGGGGACGGTGAGGTCGAGGCCGCGCAGGGCGTGGACCTCCCCGTAGCTCTTCTCCAGACCTTCACTAAGTACAGCGTACGTAGTCATGCGCGACACCGTACCTCACTACGTACGGCGTACGTAACTAAGATGGGGGCGAGACGACGAGGTGATCTGAGCGATGACAGCCGGCGGGCGACCCGCTGAACCCGAAGTGATCTGGTCCCGGCCCCAGCGGGCCGGCCGCGGCCCGAGGCCCGCGCACAGCCGTGAGTCCATCGCGGCCGAGGCGGTGCGCGTCGCCGACGCGGAGGGGATCGAGGCCGTCTCGATGCGGCGCGTGGCCAGCGGGATCGGTGCGGGGACGATGTCCCTCTACAACTACGTGCCGCGCAAGGAGGACCTGTACGAGCTGATGGTCGACGCCGTCAGCGGGGAGTACGAGTTCACCCCGCCGACGGGCGACTGGCGGGCCGACCAGCTGGCGCTGGCCCGGCAGACGCGCGCGCTGATGCACCGCCACCCCTGGCTGCCGCGGCTGCTGAGCCCCGTGTACGGCTTCGGCCCGAACGCCCTGCGCTACCTGGAGCACAGCCTGGACTGCCTGGCGCCGCTGGACGTGCCCGACGGTGAGAAGCTGGAGCTCGTCGCCGCCGTCAACGGCACTGTCGCGGCTTACGTGGCGAGCGAGCTGGCACTGGCCGAGCGGGCCCGGACGCTGCCGTGGAGCGAGGCGGAGGAGCAGGGCGTACGGACGGCCTGGCTCGCCTCCCGGCTGGCCACCGGGGACTACCCGAGGCTGGCGGCGGCCCTCACGGGCGGCGGCCCGGTCCCGGGCGCGGGTCTGGACATGGACGCGGTGTTCGACCGTTCGGTGTCGCGGCTGCTGGGGGCGTGGGGTCCGTAGGACCGCGCGTGCGCGGGTGTCGGGCGCGCGGGTCGGTCCACGACACGCCGGCTCGTGCACGTGGGCCTCGTGCGCGCGGGTTGGTCCGGCACGGAGGCGTTCGGCGCGGGGCGGGCCGAGCCGGTTCGTTGGCGCGGGGCTGCCCCGCGGGTTCGTCCGCGTCGGCGTTCAGAGCAGTGCGAACTGCCCGCCCGGGCCCTCCTCGTGGTGGTCCAGCACCGAGGCCGGCCGGCGGGCCCAGACCGGTGGGGGCAGCACCCCGGCCGCGCGCAGCCCCTCGGCCGGCAGGACCGGCCCCGGCTCGAACGCCGCCCGCTCCGGCGCCAGATCGGCCAGCAGTGCCAGGGTCGTCACCAGGGCGAGCAGCTCCGAGGTCCAGCTCTGCGGCCACTCGGCGGGCCCCAGCGCCTCCAGCCCGTCGGCGTCCGGGCCGCGGTGCGCGGTGCGCGCGGCGAACCACGCCTCCAGCACCCGCACGCCCTGCGCCTCGTACTCCCAGGCCGCGGCCGGCACGGGGGAGACCGTTCCGCTGCCGAGGCTCAGCGTCTCGGTCCCGGCGTCGTACGCGAGCCCCTGCGGCCATGCCCCGACCGCCGAGCGGACGTACGGCCGCCGGCCGCCCGGCAGCCGCGGCGGCTCACCTCCGCGCGCCCCGCGCAGCTGGACGGTGAGCAGCCGGTGCCCCAGCTCCAGCCCGGCCCGCCAGCGCGCGGGATCGGCGGCGAGCGGGACCTCGTGGCCGCGCGGCCCCGGCCTGCCCGCGGCGAGCACCCAGCACAGGAAGTCCTCGGGCGTGACCCAGCCCCCGTAGCGCTCGCCCAGCAGGGGCAGCAGGCCGGGGGCGAGGTTGGGCTCGGCGCCGCCGGGGCGCCGGTGCAGCGGGCGGATCCGGCCGAGCCGGCCGACCGGGAGGTGCGCGGTGACCAGCGGGTCGGGGGTCTCGACGAGGAACACCTGGTGCTCGTCCCGGACCCGCCAGAGCTCCGGGCGGGCCGTGTCGATCAGCCGCTGGTCGGGCAGGAGCCACTGCTCGTCGAAGGGTTCGCGGAGCACCCGTACGGGGTCGGGGCAGGGACCGGGCGCGTCGGCGAAACGGGCCGTGGCCGCCGAGCGCTGGCCCGGCAGGGCGGCCGCCCCGGCGGCTGGCGTACGGACCCGGCTCGGGCGGAACAGCCGCTCCCGCTCGGCCCCTTCGGAGCCGGTCAGGGCGGCCCAGCGAGCGCGCAGGGCCGCCGGATCGGGTGCGGCCACCCAGTCCCGGCCCAGGCGCAGGCCGCCCACGGCCCAGGGCATCAGGTCGTCCAGCAGCGGTACGTCTTCGCTCACGCCGCCGATGGTAGCGACGGGATCCGATGGCCGGGCTGCGTCCAGGCCGAAGCGCTACGCTCCTTATGTACGCAATGTACGCAAGCTGTGCATACGTGAGGCGTACGCAGGCGTACGTACGGGATCGACCGAGGAGACGGTCATGAGCCAGTACGACGAATACTCGACTCCGTCGCAGGCCGAGGGCGAGCGCCTCGACGAGGACATGGACGAGAAGCAGCGCAAGGAGCGGCACCCCCTGACGACGCGGACCACGCCGTCCCAGGCGGAGGGCGAGCGCGCCACGGAGGCCGGCGAGAAGCAGGCCGCGGACGTGCCGGGTCCCGTCAGTGGGCGTCGACCGTCACGGTGAAGGAGAACCGGTCGCCGCGGTAGCGGATCCGCGCCACGTCCACCACCCGGCCGTCCTCGTCGTACGTCACGCCCGTGTAGTGCAGGATCGGGCTGAGCAGCGGGACCTGGAGCAGCTCGGCCGTCTCCGGGTCGGCGAGCCGGGCCTCCACCGTGTCCGTGATGCGGCTGATGCGCACGCCCACCACGTCCCGCAGCACCTTCGTCATCGGCCAGCGCTCCAGATCGGCGAGGTCCACGGCCTCGGCGAACTCCGGCAGGACCGCGTTCTCCGCCCAGTTGGTCGGTTCGCCGCTCTCCCGGTCGTGGCGCAGCCGGCGGTAGGTGACCACCTCCGGCGTGGCCGGGAAGTGCTCCAGCAGCTCCCCGGCCACGGGCGTGCGCCCGTGGCCGAGGATGGTCGTGCGATCACCCGACTGCTGGGCCACGATCGCGTCGACCGAGCCCAGCAGCCGCACCGGGGTGCTGCGCAGCGCGCCCGGCTCGATGAAGGTGCCGCGCCGCCGGTGCCTGCTGATCAGCCCCTCGCCCTCCAGCTCCTTGAGCGCCTGCCGCATGGTCAGCACGCTCACCCCGTAGTGCTCGGCGAGCTGCTCCTCGGTGGGCAGGCGCAGCGAGGCGTCCGGAGTGCGCCCGAGTATCGAGGCGCGCAGGGACTGCGACACCTGGTACCAGAGCGGCAGCTTCCGGTTCAGCACCAGAGAGTCGGGGGCGAAGGCGGTCACGGGGGTCACGGGTGGATCTCCGAACGGGGCCGGACAGGGGGACGTGCAGCGCACTGCAGGGTATGCAGTGCAGGTCAGGCGCGGAAGTGGCGCTGCAGACCCTGCCACACGTCGTCGTAGCCGCGCTGGAGGTGAGCGGCGCCGGCCGCCTGGGCGGTGGCGGTGATCGGCCAGCGGGTCTCGAACATGAAGGCCAGGCCGTCGTCGATCTTCTGCGGCTTCAGCTCGGCGGCGCTCGCCCGGTCGAAGGTCTCCCGGTCCGGGCCGTGCGCGGACATCATGTTGTGGAGCGAGCCGCCGCCGGGGACGAAGCCCTCCGCCTTGGCGTCGTAGGCGCCCTCGATGAGGCCCATGTACTCGCTCATCACGTTGCGGTGGAAGTAGGGCGGGCGGAAGGTGTCCTCGCCGACCAGCCAGCGCGGGGCGAAGACCACGAAGTCCACGCCCGCCAGGCCCGGGGTGTCGGAGGGCGAGGTCAGGACCGTGAAGATCGACGGGTCGGGGTGGTCGTAGCTGATCGAGCCCAGGACGTTGAAGCGGTGCAGGTCGTAGACGTACGGGACGTGGCTGCCGTGCCAGGCGACCACGTCGAGCGGGGAGTGGTCGTAGGTGGCCGACCACAGGTTGCCGCAGAACTTGTTGACCACCTCGGTCGGGCGCTCCACGTCCTCGTACGCGGCCACCGGGGCCTGGAAGTCACGTGCGGCGGCGAGGCCGTTGGCGCCGATCGGGCCCAGGTTCGGCAGTTCGAAGGGCTGGCCGTAGTTCTCGCAGACGTAGCCGCGGGCGTCGGCGTCCAGCAGCTCGACGCGGAAGCGGACCCCGCGCGGGATGAGGGCCATGTCGCCGGGCCGGGCGGCGAGCAGGCCGAATTCGGTGCGCAGGAGCAGGCCGCCGCGCTCGGGGACGATCAGCAGCTCGCCGTCGGAGTCGCTGACCACCCGGTCCGTCATGGACGCGTTGGCGGCGTAGAGGTGGATGGCCATGCCGGCGCGCTGGGCCGCGTCGCCGTTGCCGCCGAGGGTCCACAGGCCGGACAGGAAGTCGGTGCGGGGGGCCGGGTCCGGCAGCGGGTTCCAGCGCAGCCGGTTCGGGTCCGCCGGGGCCTCGGTGAAGGGGGCGGTGCGCAGGGCCCCGTTCTCGATCCGGGTGAAGGGCGGGTGGGCGGCCGAGGGGCGGATCCGGTAGAGCCACGAGCGGCGGTTGTGGGTGCGGGGCTCGGTGAAGGCGCTGCCGCTGAGCTGCTCGGCGTAGAGGCCGAGGGGTGCGCGCTGGGGCGAGTTCCGGCCGAGCGGCAGGGCGCCGGGGACGGCCTCCGAGCTGTGCTCGTTGCCGAAGCCGGTGAGGTACTCCAGTGCCTCCGCCGTCTTCCTGGCCTGCTCGCTGCCGGCCTGCTCGCTCATGTGCCGCTCCCGCTCCGTCGAAGGAATCCTATGGTTGACAGTAGGATTCCGCGGCCCGCGCGTCAACGGGGTCCCGGAGAGTTGTGTTCCGGGTGATTCGCGGGCTCCGCGTCCGGGGTGGTCCCCGGCCCTCGCATTCGGGCTGGTTCACGGCCCTCGCATTCGGGTGGTTCGGGGGGTCGGGGCCGCGGAGGTTCGGGGGTCGGGCTGCGGAGGCGGGGGAGTCGCGCTGCGGAAGGCCGGGACGGATTCGCGCAGAGGGGGATCCCAAAAGATGAACATTGCTCTACTCTCACGCGCATGTCGTGGACCCGCAGGTTCCCTGCCGTGCCGGCGGCGCTCCTCGCCGCCCTCCTTGCCCTCCTGACCCTCTTCGCCGCCGCGCCCGCCGCCCGCGCGCACGAGGAACGCCCGGTCACCCTCCCCGACGGCTCCGGATCCGTACCGGAGTACCGCGACGCGGAGCCCGACCTGGTCGTCTGCAAGACCGACCGGCCCGCCTTCGAGCGCCGGATATCCGGCTTCCCGGAAGAGCTCCGCCGGCGCAACCTGGCCCTGTACGAGCGGTGCGAGAAGAGCGGCTACCGCCACATCCAGGAAGCCGTGGACGCCGTCGACCGGCCCGGCATGAACATCGCGATCCTCCCCGGGCTGTACGAGGAGGAGCCCTCCCTCCCCAAGCCGACGGGGGAGTGCGCCGCACTGAAGGCCCCCGAGTCCTCGCTCGGCTACCAGATCCTGTCGTACGAGCAGCAGGCGCAGTGCCGGCACAACCAGAACCTCGTCGCCATCCTCGGCAAGACGAACCTGCAGATCGAGGGCACCGGCGCGTCACGGCTGGACGTGGTCGTCGACGCGAAGTACCAGAAGCTGAACGCCATCCGCGCCGACAAGTCCAACGGCATCTACTTCCGCAACTTCACCGCCCAGCGCACCACCTTCAACTCGCTCTACGTGCTCGCCGGTGACGGCTTCGTCATCGACGACGTACTGACCCGGTGGAACGACGAGTACGGCTTCCTGACCTTCGCCAGCGACCACGGGCTCTACAAGAACTGCGAGTCGTACGGCAACGGCGACTCCGGCATCTACCCCGGCAGCGCCTCCGACATCAACGACGGCCGCGGCTACGACGTCCCCCGCTACTCCATCGAGATCACCGGCTGCCGCAGCCACCACAACATGGTCGGCTACTCGGGCACCGCGGGGGACTCGGTCTGGGTGCACGACAACGAGTTCGACCAGAACATGGGCGGCGCCTCGATGGACAGCGCCTTCCCCGGCCATCCCGGACTCCCGCAGAACCACGCCAAGTTCGAGCGGAACCTGATCCACGACAACAACCAGGACTACTACCACCACGTCGCCGACGGCACCTGCGCCAAACCGCCGATCGAGCGCGGCTACGAAAGCGGCGTCGTCTGCCCGCAGATCTCCATGCCGCCCGGCACCGGCATCATCACCGCGGGCGGCAACTGGAACCTGTACGAGGACAACTGGGTGTACGGGCACCGGCGCGCGGGCTTCTTCCTCAGCGCCGTCCCCGCCTTCATCCGGGGCGAGGAGAACTGGTCGAAGCAGACCGACACCTCCCACCACAACCGGTACGCCGGGAACATCATGGGCAAGGACAAGTCCGGCGCCGCCCGCCCCAACGGCATGGACGTGTGGTGGGACGGGCAGGGTCGCGGCAACTGCTGGCAGGACGGCCCCGACGGCTCCACCCCGGGCACGGTCCCGCAGTGCGGTGACCGCCGGGGCGCCGTCTCCGGCGCCTCGGCCCGGCTGGTCGGGGAACCGGTCAAGCTGGTCCAGCTCCTCGTCTGCGCCGACTACAACGTCCAGGCGCGCAAACTCCCGGCCGGCTGCGACTGGTACGGCGCGCGCGGCCTGGAGCGCGTGGAGACCCAGCTCGCGCTCGCCGTGGCCGCGGTTCTGCTGCTGGTCGGCGGGGTCCTGTGGTGGCGCCGCCTGCGGGGCTCCCGGCTGGGCACGGCCGCCACCCTCCTGGGCGTCGCCGGCCTCGCCCTGGACGTGGCCGGCTCCACCATGGCGTTGACCGCCACCTTCGTCCCGGCCCTCGCCCTCCTCCTGCTCGGCCTGTGGTGGACGGGCGTCGGCCTCGCCCTGCGCCCCACCCGCCCCTGGCTGGCCCGCCTGACCCTGCTGCTGGCCGCGCTCACCCTGCTGGACGCCTTCGACAAGGCCGTCCTGATGATCCCCTGGACCCCCCTCAGCCCCGCCTGGGCCCGCGCCCTGACAGCCGTCATCTGGACCCTGTGGACCGTCACGGCCGCCGCCCGCCCCACCACCCCACCCACCCCCGCAGACCCCGCAATTCCCCGACACCCCGCAGCCGCCACAGGTCCCGGACGCCCGGCGGACGCCGCAGGCCCCGCAGGCCCGGCAGGCCCGGCAGCTCCCGCGGGCCCCGCAGCCGCCGCAGGCCCCGGACACCCTGCGGATGCCGCAGGTCCCGCAAGTCCCGGTGGCCCCGCAGATCCCGCCGGCCCCGCAGGTGCCGGCAGTGCCGCAGGAGCCGTGGGCGCCGCAGGTCCGGGACGCCCCACAGATCCCGGAAGCCCCGCAGGAGCCGCGGGCGCAGCGGGTCCTGACCCCGCTGTTCCTGCAAGCACCACTGGCCCCGCAACTCCCGCAAGCCCCGCTGACGCCGCTGGCCCTGCAAGCCCCGCAGGCCAGACCGGCCCCGTAAGCCCCGCAGACGCCACGGGCCCTGCCGGCGCCGGCGCCGGCGCTGCCCCGGCCCGCCCCGCGGCGGCGTCACCCGAACCTCCGGCCGGACCGGACCCGGCCCCGTGACCGCCGCCGCACCCTTCCCGGGTACCCCGACTACAGGAGGCTAGCCGTGACCGGCCGCCCCGACGACGAGATCCGGTGCGACGCCTGCCGTACGCCGCCCCGCGCGGCCCGCAGGACCCGCCGAGCCGCCCGCGGCGCGGCCCTGCTCGCCCTCGCCCTGCTCCTAGCGTGCGGCGCGGCGACGGGCTGCGGCGGGCGGGCCACAACCCACCACAAGCCCGGCACCAGCCACGAGCAGGCCTCCGGCAGCGTGGGCACCCTGCTCACCACGGACGACGGCGCCAGCCACCGGCTCCGCGAGATCCTGGCCCAGGGCGCGCCGGAGGTCCAGCTGGCAGTCCGCCCGGACTCAGAGGACGGCTGGAACCTCCAACTCACGGTGAAGAACTACCGCTTCACCCCCGACAGCACCGGCGGCGCCGCCCTCCCGGGCGCCGGCCACGCCCACCTGGAACTCGACGGACGCAAGGTCGCCCGGCTGTACGGCCCGTGGTTCCACCTGCCCGCCGCGCAGGTCCCCGAGGGCGCGCACACCCTGACCGTCCGCCTCTACGCGGACGACCACACCGCCTGGGCGGTGTCCGGCAAGCCGGTGGAGACCACGGCCCAGCTCACCGCCACCGCCCCGGGCGCCTCCGCGGGCCACGGCCACGAGGAGACCGAGGCCGCGCCCAAGTCACCGGGTCCGCAGGAGGCCGACCGGACCGTCACCGTCGCCGTCCGGGACGGCAAGGTCAGCCCCGCCCCCGCCCGCACCGAGCTGCGGCGCGGGGAGCGCGTCGCTCTGCGCGTCACGAGCGACCGCGCGGACACCCTCCACGTCCACGGCTACGACAAGGAGCTCGCCCTGCCGGCAGGCCAGGAGGCCACCCTGATCCTGACGGTAGACCGCACGGGCCTCTTCGAGGTCGAGACCCACGAGTCCAACCTCGTCCTGACCCAACTCCTCGTCCGATGACCCCACCGGGCGGCGGCAGGTCGCAGACCCCGGCGGACCGGCGGTGAGTCCCGTCGGCTTCGGCCCCGGCGCGTCCGCCCCCGCGGGGTCCGGCCCCGTCGGGTTCGCCAGCGGCATGTCCGGCAGCGGCATGTCCGGGCTCGGCGTGCCCGGCCCCGGCGTGCCCGGCCCCGGCGCGTCCGGCTTCGGAGTGCCGGGCGCCGACGCGTCGGGCATCGGCGGTGGCGGCGTCGGTCAGGGCGTGGTCCATCACCCGACCGATCCGTTCGCCGTGCTCGCGCACGGGATCGGCTCCCAGCACGATCTGCCGATCTCTCCCTTCTACGCCTTCGCCGGTGCCTTCACCGCGCTGTTCGTCTCCTTCCTCGCGCTCGGCCTCCTCTGGTCAACCTCCCGCTTCCGCGGCGATCGCTCGGGGCTCGCCCTGCCCGCCGGCCTCCAGCGGGTGGCCGACGCGCCGGCCACCCGCTGCACCCTGCGCGGACTGGGACTCGCCGCCGCACTCGCCGTCCTGCTCCACCTCCTCCTCGGTCCCGACGACCCCGCGCACAACCCCGCGCCCGGCGCCATCTACGTCCTCCTCTGGGTCGGACTCGTCCCCGCCTCCCTCCTCCTCGGCCCCGTCTGGCGCCTGCTCAACCCGCTCCGCACCCTGCACCGCCTGCTCTCCTGGGCCCTGCGCCGCCACGGCCCCGACCGCCCCCTCCCCGCCCGGCTGGGCCAATGGCCCGCCGCCGCCGGGCTGTTCGGCTTCACCTGGCTCGAACTCGTCGCTCCCGATCCCGCATCCACCACCTCCCTCCTGATCGCCCTCACCACCTACGCCACCACCCAGCTGCTGCTCGCCGCCCGCTTCGGCGAGCGCTGGTTCGACGACGGAGACGCCTTCGAGGCGTACTCCACCCTCCTCGCCCGACTCTCCCCCCTCGGCCGCCGCAGCGACGGCCGCCTCGTCCTCCGCAACCCCTTCCACGGGCTCGACGCGACGCCCGAGCGGCCCGGACTCGTCGCCACCGTCTGCGTCCTGCTCGGCTCCACCGCCTACGACGGCTTCTCCGACAACCCCTCCTGGATCAACGCCCTACAGACCTCCCCCCTCGGCCGCACCCCCACGGCCACGCTCGGACTGCTCGCCTCCATCGCCCTCGTCGCCACCCTGTACGGCTTGTGCGCGGCCGCCACCCGCCTCGTCAGCGGCCCGCACCCCGGACCGCTCACCGCCTTCGCGCACTCACTCGTACCGATCGCACTCGGCTATCTCATCGCCCACTACTTCTCCCTCCTGGTAACCGAAGGACCACGCACAGTAAGCATGGCACTCGGCACTGACAACGCCCCCGAACCCGCCCCACCACTGGGTCCTGGCGCCCTCGCCGCCCTCCAGGTCATCGCCGTCGTCACCGGTCACGTGCTCGGCGTCGTGGCCGCCCACGACCGTTCCGTGCGCCTCTTCCCGCCCGCGAAGGCGGTGGCCGGCCAGCTGCCGCTGCTGGCGCTGATGATCACGTATACGGTCGGAGGCCTCAGCCTCCTGCTGAACTGACTGAGGCCCCTGCCGACCCG
The DNA here is from genome assembly GCF_055588065.1 of Streptomyces sp. NPDC046308. Taxonomy (NCBI): domain Bacteria; kingdom Bacillati; phylum Actinomycetota; class Actinomycetes; order Kitasatosporales; family Streptomycetaceae; genus Streptomyces; species Streptomyces sp. NPDC046308. The sequence goes on along the minus strand of NZ_JBVJFB010000007.1, from coordinate 368,236 downwards.
GAAGCGAGGAGCGGCATGATGGACCCCGTGCCTCCCGCCCACTCACTGCGCCGTACGCCCGTCCAGCAGCGCAGCGCCGACCGGCTCGCCCGGATCCTCGACGCGTGCGCCGAGCTGCTGGACGAGACGGGGTACGAGAACCTCAGCACCCGCGCCGTCGCCCTGCGCGCCGGTGTGCCGATCGGTTCCGTCTACCGCTTCTTCGGCAACAAGCGGGCCATGGCCATCGCCCTCGCGCACCGCAACCTCGACCGCTACGCCGACGGCATCGCGGACCGCCTCACCGGCCTCCCCGCCACCGACTGGCGGCCCGTCGTGGACGCCGTACTGGACGAGTACCTGGCGATGAAGCGCAGCGTCCCCGGATTCGCGCTCGTCGACTTCGGCGTTCCCGCGCCGCCGGCCGAGGGACCGGAGGCCGACCCCAACCACCAGGTCGCCGCCCGCCTGACCGAACTGCTCTCCACGCACCTGGGCCTGACCCCCGACGCCCCGCTGCAGCGGGCGGTCCTCGTCGCCGTCGAGGCCACCGACGCCCTCATCCAACTGGCCTTCCGGACCGACCCCGCAGGTGACCCCGACATCGTCGCCGAGACCCGCGCGATGATGCAGGCGTACCTCGCCCGCGTGCTGGACTGATCCCGCCCTCCACCTCCCCGGCCCCGGTCGCCTGCGCCATGCCTTGGGCTCCCCTGCCCCCGGCCCACGCCGCACGGCCCGGCGTACCCGGTACTCGGTCCCGTACCCCCCTCCCCTCCCTCCCTACCGGTCGGTATGCTCAGTGCTCCCCGCGTGCCCGTGCCGCAGCCTGTCGCCCATGGAGGGCCCATGCCCCGCACCGCCCTGCGCATCTGCCCCCTCTGCGAAGCCACCTGCGGCCTCACCCTGACCATCGAAGGAGCCGCCGTCAACGGCGCCCGCGGTGACCGTGACGACGTGTTCAGCAAGGGCTTCATCTGTCCCAAGGGCGCTGCCTTCGGGCAGCTCGACGCCGACCCGGACCGGCTCCGCACCCCGCTCGTCCGGCGTGACGGCCGACTGCGGGAGGCGACCTGGGAGGAGGCCTACGACGCCATCGCCGACGCCGTCCCCGCACTCGTGCGGCAGTACGGCGCCCAGTCGGTCGGCGTGGTCCTCGGCAACCCGAACGTCCACACCATGGCCGGCGCCCTCTACCCGCCGCTGCTCCTCAAGGCCCTGGGGACCCGCAACCTGTTCACCGCCAGCACGCTCGACCAGATGCCCAAGCACGTCTCCAGCGGGCTGCTCTTCGGCGACCCCTTCGCCATCCCGGTCCCCGACCTCGACAGGACCGACTTCCTGCTGCTCCTGGGCGCCAATCCCGTCGAGTCCAACGGCTCCCTGTGCACCGCCCCCGACTTCCCCGGCAAGCTCAAGGCGCTGCGCGCCCGCGGCGGCACCCTGGTCGTCGTCGACCCGCGCCGCACCCGGACCGCCGCGCTCGCCGACCGCCACCTCGCGCCGCGCCCCGGCAGCGACGCCCTGCTGCTCGCCGCCCTCGCGCACACCCTGCTCACCGAGAAGCTCGCCGCCCCCGGCGCGCTCGAAGAACGGATCGAGGGACTCGGGGAACTCGAGGCCGCCCTCGGGAGTTTCACTCCTGAGGCCGTGGCCCGCGCCTGCGACCTCCCGGCCGACGAGATCCGCACCCTCGCCCGCGAGCTCGCGGCCGCGCCGACCGCCGCCGTCTACGGGCGGATCGGCAGCTGCACCGTCGAGTACGGCACGCCCGCCAGCTGGCTGGTCGACGTGCTGAACATCCTCACCGGCAACCTCGACAGGCCGGGCGGAGCCCTCTTCCCGCTCCCGGCCGCCGGCCCGCGGCCCCGCCCCGCCGGGCCCGGCAAGGGGTTCGCCATCGGCCGCTGGCACAGCCGGGTCAGCGGGCACCCCGAGGTCAAGGGCGAACTGCCCACCGCCGCCCTGGCCGAGGAGATCGAGACTCCGGGGGAGGGGCGGATCCGCGCCCTCATCGCCATCGCCGCGAATCCGGTCCTGTCCGCACCCGACGGCGACCGGCTCGACAAGGCACTGGCCGGCCTCGACTTCATGGTCTCGGTCGACCCGTACCTGAACGAGACCTCACGCCACGCCCACGTCGTCCTGCCCCCGCCGCCGCCCTCGCAGAGCGCCCACCACGATTTCGCCTTCAACGGCTTCGCCGTCCGCAATCAGGTCCGCTACACGCGCGCCGCCGTCCCGCTCGAAGCCGGCCGCCTCGACGAGTGCGAGATCCACGCGCGCCTCGTCCTGGCCGTCTCCGGCATGCACGGATCGGCCGGACCGGAGGCCGTGGACGAACTGGCCGTCCAGGGCGCCCTGGCCAGGGAGACCGCCGACCCCGGCTCGCCCCTCCACGGGCAGGATCCGGCGCGCCTCGCCGGCCTCCTCACCGGCGAGAGCGGTCCCGAGCGCCGGCTCGACCTCATGCTCCGACTCGGGCCGTACGGGGACCGGTTCGGCACGGCGGCCGAGGGACAGCTCAGCCTGGAGCGGCTGCTCGCGCACCCGCACGGCATCGACCTGGGCCCGCTGCGGCCCCGGCTCCCGGGCGTGCTGAGGACCCGCAGCGGCAGGATCGAGCTGCTCCCGGAGCCGATCGCGGCCGAGCTCCCCAGGCTGCGCGCGGCGCTCACCGACCGCCCCGCCGCCCTGGTGCTCGTGGGCCGCCGCCACCTGCGGTCCAACAACAGCTGGTTGCACAACGTCCCGGCCCTCACCGGAGGTTCCAACCGCTGCACCCTCCAGATCCACCCGCAGGACGCCGGCCGGCTCGGCCTCACCGACGGCGGCCGGGCCCGGATCACCGCCGAGGGCGGCAGCCTGGAGGTACCGGTGGAGGTCACCGACGCCGTCCGCACCGGTGTCGTGAGCCTTCCGCACGGCTGGGGCCACGACCGTGCGGGCGCCCGCCTCGCGGTGGCCGCCGCGGTGCCCGGCGCCAACGTCAACCAGCTGCTCAATGGCACCCGACTCGACAGGCTGTCCGGCACGGCCGTGCTCAACGGCTTCCCCGTCGAGCTCACACCCCTGCCCTGAGCTGGGGTTTTGCTCGTATTGCTCACGCGCATACGTCTTGTTGGCCCCCCGAGGCGGCACCTACCTTCCCCCCATGCTGACCTTCCTCGGCTTCGCCATGATCGCGACCTTCCTGGTCCTGATCATGATGAAGAAAATGTCGCCCATCGCGGCCCTCGTCCTCATCCCCGCCCTCTTCTGCGTGTTCGCCGGCAAGGGCGCCCACCTCGGCGACTACGTCATCGAGGGTGTCGGCAAGCTCGCGCCGACCGCCGCCATGCTGATGTTCGCCATCGTCTACTTCGGCGTGATGATCGATGTCGGCCTCTTCGACCCCGTGGTGCGCGGCATCCTGCGCTTCTGCAAGGCGGACCCGATGCGGGTGGTGGTCGGTACGGCCGTCCTCGCCGCGATCGTCTCGCTCGACGGCGACGGATCGACCACCTTCATGATCACTGTCTCCGCCATGTATCCGCTGTACAAGCGGCTCGGCCTGAGCCTGGTGGTCATGACGGGCGTCGCGGCCACGGCCAACGGCGTCATGAACACCCTGCCCTGGGGCGGCCCCACGGCCCGCGCCGCCACCGCCCTCAAGCTCGACGCCGCCGACATCTTCGTCCCGATGATCCCGGCCCTGGCGGCGGGCCTGCTCTTCGTGTTCGTGCTGGCGTACGTCCTCGGTGTGAAGGAACGCCGCCGGGTCGGCCTCCTGGTCCTCCCCGGCGGGGCGGCGGAGTCGGAGCCGAAGGCGCCGCAGGAGCCGGGGCAGGGGGAGGGGCAGGAGTCCGCAGCCCTCGTCGCGGCCGGCTCGGGCCTCCGCACGACCGGCGTCCCCGCCCCCGCCCCAACCGCCGGCTCAGGCCGGGAGGTCGGTGCCGGTGCCGGTCCCGTTTCCGGTGCCGAGTCGGGTGTCGACTCCGCGGAGGCCCCCGGGTCCGCCGCCACGCCCGCGCCCGCCCCCGGCGACGGCGACGGCTTCCAGGGGCTCGACCCGCAGCGCCCCACCCTGCGCCCGCGCCTCTACTGGTTCAACGCCGGTCTCACCGTCGCGCTCCTCACCGCGATGATCACGGAGCTGCTGCCCATCCCGGTGCTGTTCCTGCTCGGCGCCGCCCTCGCGCTCACCGTCAACTTCCCGCACATGCCCGACCAGAAGGCCCGGATCGCCGCCCACGCCGACAACGTCCTCAACGTCGCCGGCATGGTCTTCGCCGCCGCCGTCTTCACCGGGGTCCTCACCGGCACCGGCATGGTCAAGCACATGGCCGACTGGCTCGTCGGCGCCATCCCCGAGGGCATGGGCCCGCACATGGCGCTGGTTACCGGTCTGCTCAGCCTGCCGCTCACCTACTTCATGTCCAACGACGGCTTCTACTTCGGCGTCCTGCCCGTCCTCGCCGAGGCCGGCGCCGCCCACGGGGTCTCCCCGCTGGAGATCGCCCGCGCCTCCCTCGTCGGCCAGGCGCTGCACATGTCCAGCCCGCTGGTTCCGGCCGTCTACGTCCTCGTCGGCATGGCCAAGGTCGAGTTCGGCGACCACACCCGGTTCACCGTGAAATGGGCGGCTCTGACCTCTCTCGTCGTCCTCGCGGCGGGGATGCTTTTCGGCATCATCTGATCCCGGGCCACCCCTGGCCGATAAAAACTACCGCCGCTAGTTTGTAGGGTGTCGGGGAGGTCGGATCCACGTGCCGATGCGTACGTACTCGGGAGGAATGCCATGAAGGCCCAGGACGGGATGTACATCGGCGGCGCGTGGCGGCCCGCCGTCGGAGCCGACCGCATCGAGGTCGTCAATCCGGCCGACGGCCAGGTCATCGCCGAGGTCCCGGCCGGCACGGCCGAGGACGTGGACGCGGCCGTACGCGCGGCCCGTGCGGCCCTGCCCGGGTGGGCGGCCACGCCCCCGGCCGAGCGCGCCGCCCTGATCGGAGCGCTCCGCGACGCACTGCAGGCCCGCAAGGGTGAGCTGACCGAGGCCGTCACCGCCGAACTCGGCGCTCCGCTGCCCTTCGCGAAGGCGGTCCACGTCGGAGGGTCGATCGCCGTCACCGCCTCCTTCGCCGAGATGGCCGCCTCGTACGCCTTCGAGGAGCGCATCGGGAACTCCACCGTCCTGCTGGAGCCGGTCGGTGTGGTCGGGGCCATCACGCCCTGGAACTATCCGCTGTACCAGGTCGTTGCAAAGGTGGCGCCCGCTCTCGCCGCCGGCTGCACCCTCGTCCTCAAGCCGGCCGAGGACACCCCGCTGACCGCACAGCTCTTCGCCCAGGCCGTGCACGACGCGGGGATCCCGGCCGGAGTCTTCAACCTGGTGACCGGTACCGGTCCGGTCGCCGGGCAGGCGCTGGCCGCGCACGAGGGAGTCGACTTCGTCTCCTTCACCGGCTCGACCGCCGTCGGCAGGAAGATCGGCGCCACGGCCGGCGCCGCCGTCAAGCGCGTCGCCCTCGAACTCGGCGGCAAATCGGCCAATGTCATCCTGCCCGGGGCCGACCTGGCCAAGGCCGTCGCGGCAGGCGTCGACCACGTCATGAACAACACCGGCCAGAGGTGCAACGCGCTCACCCGGATGCTCGTCCACCGGGACCAGTACGAGGAGGCCGTCTCGCTCGCGGCGGCCGCCGTCGCCGGCTACCCCACCGGCGATCCCCGCGAGGCCGGCACCCGCGTCGGTCCGGTCGTCAACGCGAAGCAGCACGAACGCGTCCGCGGCTTCATCGCCAAGGGCGTGGAGGAAGGCGCGCGCCTCGTCGCGGGCGGGCCTGACGCGCCCCACGAGCAGGGCTACTTCGTCGCCCCCACCGTGTTCGCCGACGTCACGCCCGACATGACCATCGCCCAGGAGGAGATCTTCGGCCCCGTGCTGTCGATCCTCGCCTACGAGGACGAGGAGGAGGCCCTGCGCATCGCCAACGGCACCGTCTACGGGCTCGGCGGCGCCGTCTGGGCCGCGGACGAGGAGACGGCCGCGGCCTTCGCCCGCCGCATGGACACCGGACAGGTCGACATCAACGGCGGCCGCTACAACATCCTCGCGCCCTTCGGCGGCTACAAGCAGTCGGGCGTCGGCCGCGAGCTGGGCCCCCACGGCCTGGCGGAGTACCTCCAGACCAAGTCCCTGCAGTTCTGATCCCGCTGTCCCGCTGATCCCGCTGATCCGACTGATTCCGCGACACCGCGACGTTTTCGCCCCTGCACCCTCCCGTCCCCCACCCGAGCACCGGAAAGACGAGACGACGACCATGGTCCGCGCCGCCATCCTGCCCGCCGTCGGAGCCCCGTTGGAGATACGGGAGATCGTGCTGCCCGATCCCGGCCCCGGGCAGGTCCGCGTACGGCTCGCCGCAGCCGGGGTCTGCCACTCCGACCTCTCCCTCACCAACGGCACCATGCGGGTCCCCGTGCCCGCCGTCCTCGGCCACGAGGGCGCGGGCACGGTCCTCGCCGTAGGCGAGGGCGTCACCCACGTCGTGCCCGGCGACGGCGTGGTGCTCAACTGGGCCCCGTCCTGCGGGGAGTGCCACCACTGCACCCTCGGTGAGGTCTGGCTGTGCGCCAAGGCGCTCAGCGGGGTCGGGGCGGTCTACGCGCACGACGCGCAGGGCACCGAGCTGCACCCCGGGCTGAACGTGGCCGCCTTCGCCGAGGAGACCGTCGTCGCGGCCAACTGCGTGCTGCCCGCGCCCGCCGGGATCCCGCTGGCCGAGGCCGCCCTGCTCGGCTGCGCCGTCCTCACCGGTTACGGGGCCGTCCACCACAGCGCCCAGGTCCGGCCCGGCGAGTCGGTGGCCGTCTTCGGTGTCGGCGGGGTCGGCCTGGCAGCCCTCCAGGCCGCCCGGATCGCGCAGGCGGGCCCGGTCGTCGCCGTCGACGTGTCCCCGGCCAAGGAGGAACTGGCCCGCGCGGCCGGGGCCACCGAGTTCGTGCTCGCCTGCGACACCACCGCCCAGCAGATCCGTGCGCTCACCGGCGGGCAGGGCGCGGACGTCGCCGTCGAGTGCGTCGGCCGGGCCGAGACCATCCGCGGAGCCTGGGAGTCCACCCGCCGCGGCGGCCGCACCACGGTCGTCGGCATCGGCGGCAAGGACCAGCAGGTCACCTTCCACGCCCTGGAGATCTTCCACTTCGCCCGCACCCTCACGGGCTGCGTCTACGGCAACAGCGACCCCGCCCGCGACCTGCCGGTGATCGCCGAACACGTCCGCGCCGGCCGCCTCGACCTCGGCGCCCTCGTCACCGACCGCATCACCCTCGACGGCATCCCGGCCGCCTTCGACGCCATGCTGGCGGGCAAGGGCGGCCGCTCCCTGGTCGTCTTCTAGCCGCATGGCCACCAGCCCGCCGCCGCCCCGCACCGCCGCCGGCCCGCCGCCCGCCCACTGCACGCCCGACGGCCCCACCGCCGCCGCCGGCCCCCCGCCCGCCGCCGGTACAGCCGCGCCCAGCCGTTACGCGGTCTCCCGCAACGTCTCGTACTGGAGGGCCAGGCCGTCGAGGAGTGCCGCCAGGCCCGTCTCGAAGGCGCCCTCGTCCACCTCGCGCTGCCGCTCGGCCAGCAGGTGGGCCTGGCCCAGGTGGGGGTAGTCGGCCGGGTCGTACGCGGTGCGGTCGTCCACGAACCCCCGGGCGAAGGAGCCGACGGCCGAGCCCAGGATGAAGTACCGCATCAGCGCGCCGATCCGGGTCGCCTGCGCCGGCGGCCAGCCGGCCGCCGTCATCGCGCCGAACACCGCGTCCGCCAGCCGCAGCCCGGCAGGGCGGCGGCCCGGACCGCGGGCCAGCACCGGCACGATGTTCGGATGGTCCGCCAGGGCGTCGCGGTACGAGTGCGCCCACGCGTGCAGGGAGGACCGCCAGTCCCGGCCGCCGTCGAACATCGACAAGTCGACCCGTGCGCTCACCGAGTCCGCCACCGCGTCCAGGATCTCGTCCTTGGTGCGGAAGTGGTTGTAGAGCGAGGGTCCGCTGACGCCGAGCGCGGCCGCCAGCCGCCGCGTCGACACCGCCTCCAGCCCCTCGGCGTCCACCAGCGCGCCGGCCGCCTCGACGATGCGGTCGCGGCTGAGGAGGGGCTTGCGCGGTCTGGCCATGCGCCACATAGTAGGGCCTGGCCGCCATAAACTACCGGTGCTAGTTAAACGCCCCGGACGAGACGCCCGGAGGTGCCCGGTGAACCTGGAGCTGAGCGAGGAGCAGAGCGCCGTACGCCGGCTCGCCCGCGAGTTCACCGAGCGCGAGGTCGTCCCGTACGCCGCCGCGTGGGACCGCGCCGAGAGCGTCGACCGGGCCATCGTCAGGAAGCTCGGAGACCTCGGCTTCCTCGGCCTGACCGTCCCCGAGGAGTACGGCGGCTCCGGCGGCGACCACCTCGCCTACGTCCTCGTCACCGAGGAGCTCGGACGCGGCGATTCCGCTGTGCGCGGGATCGTCTCCGTCTCCCTCGGCCTGGTCGCCAAGACGATCGCCGCGTGGGGGACCGAGGAGCAGAAGCACGCCTGGCTGCCCCGCCTCTGCTCCGGCGAGGCCCTCGGCTGCTTCGGCCTGACCGAGCCCGGCACCGGCTCCGACGCGGGCGCCCTGACCACCCGCGCCGTGCGCGAGGGGGACGCGTACGTCATCAGCGGCGGCAAGATGTTCATCACCAACGGCACCTGGGCCGATGTGGTGCTGCTCTTCGCCCGCACCGGCGACGAGCCCGGCCACCGCGGGATATCCGCCTTCCTCGTCCCCGCCGACACGCCGGGTCTCACCCGTCGCGAGATCCACGGCAAGCTCGGCCTGCGCGGCCAGGCCACCGCCGAGCTCGCCCTCGACGGCGTCCGCGTCCCCGCCTCCGCCATGCTCGGCCCCGAGGGCAAGGGCTTCTCGGTCGCCATGTCCGCGCTCGCCAAGGGCCGCATGTCGGTCGCCGCCGGCTGCGTCGGCATCGCCCAGGCGGCCCTGGACGCGGCCGTCTCGTACGCCGCCCAGCGCGAGCAGTTCGGCAAGCCGATCGCCCACCACCAGCTGGTGCAGGAGCTCATCGCCGACATCTCCGTCGACGTGGACGCGGCCCGGCTGCTGACCTGGCGGGTCGCCGACCTCATCGACCGCGGGCAGCCCTTCGCCACCGAGTCCTCCACCGCCAAGCTCTTCGCCTCTGAAGCCGCCGTGCGCGCCGCGAGCAACGCCCTCCAGGTGCACGGGGGCTACGGCTACATCGACGAGTACCCGGCCGGCAAACTGCTGCGCGACGCCCGCGTGATGACCCTGTACGAGGGCACCAGCCAGATACAGAAACTGCTCATCGGTCGCGCCCGCACCGGAGTGTCCGCCTTCTGAGCCCCGGCCGGCCGAGTCGGTCGAGTCGGCCAAGTCGGCCAGTCGGCCATGTCGGCCAAGTCGGCCGAGCCGGCTGAGTACCCTCATGAGTACGCGTGCGGATGTGCCCGCCCCCGCCGCGCCCGATGCTCGACCCATGAACGAGACACCGGTCAAGCAGCAGAGCACGGGGGCGTACTACGGCCAGGCCGTCGCCTCCTTCGGCATCGCCATCGGCGCCGTGTCCGTGGGGATCTACAACCTGGACGCGAACGGCTGGGTCCGCGCCTTCCTCGGCATCGCGGTCCTTTACCTCACCACCTCCGCCTTCACCCTCGCCAAGGTGATCCGCGACCGCCAGGAGGTCACGCAGATCGTCAGCAGGGTGGATCAGGCCAGGATGGAGAAGATCATGGCCGAGTACGACCCCTTCGCGCCGAAGTAGTCGGCTCGTCCGCACTAAGCGCTTGCTCACCCTCCGGTAAGGTGTTCACTTCCACACGGTGAAGAGGTGAGCGAGAGCGATGGACAGCGCGGAGGAGACGGTCGACGGATACCGGCCGTGGTCCGAGGTCACCCCCGACGCCGCGCGGCGGCTGCTCGTCGCCGCCGTCGAGGCCTTCGCCGAGCGCGGGTACCACGCCACCACCACACGTGACATCGCGGGCCGGGCCGGCATGAGCCCGGCCGCGCTCTACATCCACTACAAGACCAAAGAAGAGCTGCTCCACCGGATCAGCCGGATCGGCCACGACAAGGCGCTGGAGATCCTGACCACCGCGGCCGAGGGTCCCGGCTGCGCCGCCGAGCGGCTCGACGCCGCCGTACGGTCCTTCGTGCGCTGGCACGCCGCGCACCACACCACCGCGCGCGTGGTCCAGTACGAGCTCGACGCTCTCGCTCCGGAGCACCGCTCCGAAATCGTGGCACTGCGTCGGCAGAGCGATGCCGCCGTCCGCCGGATCCTCGCCGACGGGGTCGCGGCAGGGGAGTTCGACGTCCCGGACGTGCCGGGCACCACCCTCGCGGTGCTCTCGCTGTGCATCGACGTGGCCCGCTGGTTCAACGTGGGCGGGCAGCGCACGCCCGACGAGGTCGGCGGGCTGTACGCCGACCTCGTGCTCCGCATGGTGGCCGCGCGGCCGGGCCCTCGGGCGGAGCCCTCCGAGGCGGTCCGTCAGAAGTAGTAGCGGGACACCGACTCGGCCACGCACACCGGCTTGTCGCCGCCCTCGCGTTCGACCGTCACCGTGGCCGTGACCTGCACGCCCCCGCCCGCATCCGTGACCTCCGTGATCGCGGCCGTGGCGCGCAGCCGCGAGCCGACCGGCACCGGCGCGGGGAAACGGACCTTGTTCGTCCCGTAGTTGAGCCCCATCTTCATCCCCTCGACCCGCATGATCTGCGGTACCAGGGCGGGCAGCAGGGACAGTGTCAGATAGCCGTGCGCGATGGTGGAACCGAAGGGTCCGCCGGCTGCCCGCTCCGGGTCCACGTGGATCCACTGGTGATCGCCCGTGGCGTCCGCGAAGAGGTCGATCCGCTTCTGGTCCACCTCCAGCCACTCGCTGGGGCCGAGTGGCGCGCCGATCCCGGCGCGCAGTTCCTCGGCGGACGTGAAGACCCTCGGCTCGGACATGCCCTGCTCCTGCCTTTCGCGGACAACTCACGGACGAATAAGCGCTTGCTCAGCATGCTGGGACCGCATGTGTATGTCAACGGACCTCCGACTACCCTCGGCCGGGTGCCGCAGATTCCCGAGAAAGTCCACGAGCTCACCGTCGGCCAGCTGTCCGCCCGTAGCGGCGCGGCCGTCTCCGCACTCCACTTCTACGAGGCCAAAGGCCTGATCAGCAGCCGCCGCACCTCCGGCAACCAGCGCCGCTACACCCGTGACGCGCTGCGCCGCGTCGCCTTCGTACGCGCCGCCCAGCGCGTCGGCATCCCGCTGGCCAGCATCCGCGACGCCCTGGCCCAGCTCCCCGAGGAACGCACCCCCACCCGCGAGGACTGGGCCCGGCTCTCCGAGGCCTGGCGCACCGAGCTCGACGAACGGATCATGCGGCTCGGCCGGCTGCGCGACCACCTCACGGACTGCATCGGATGCGGCTGCCTCTCGATGAAGACCTGCGCCCTGTCCAACCCCGACGACGTCTTCGGCGAACGCCTCACCGGTTCGCGGCTGTAGCCCCCGGGGCGGCCGCGCCCCGCCGTATCAGTTCCCGGGCCGCCGCCACCAGTTCGGCGGTCGACCGCGCCGGCCGCCCGTCCGGCAGGTGCAGTACGTCGCCCACGCCGGTGCGCGCGCCCGTTCCGCAGCGGGCGGCCAGCCGCAGCACCGGCCAGGCGGCCGCCTCCCGCCCGTACACCAGGACCGCGACCGGGGGCAGCCCGCGCAGCCCCGCCACCAGCGCCGGATCGGCCGCCGCGAGCTCGACCGCGAGCCGGATCCGCCCCGGATCGCGCACCGGCCAGGCCAGGAACCGTGCCATCGGCTCCGGTCCGGCCGGTCCGCCCACCGGCACCACCGCGTCCACCGAAACCCCGCGCGCCAGCAGCGCCCGCCCCAGCTCCTCGGCCCCCGGCTCCCCGAAGTGCACCACCGCCCGGTCCGGCAGCACCGTCCACGAGCGCACCCGCTCCGGCGGCCCCGCCGGATCGGGCTCGGCCCCGACGCCGGCCGGCACCGACAGCGGTACGTGGACCCCCGCGCCCCGCATCGCCGCCAGCACCGGCCCCACCACCCGCGGTGAAAGGCTCTCCCGCCCGCACGGAGTCCGCGGGTGCACCAGCACCTCCCCGGCGCCCGCGGCCACCGCCGCCAGCGCCGACTGCGCCAGATCCGCCGGCGACATCGGCACGGCCGGGCCGTCGGCAGCGCTCCGGGCGCCGTTCACCGACGCCAGCAGCAAGGTCCTCACGCCGCCCCCGCCGAGGGCGTATCCGCCAGCGCCGGTCTCGGCACCACGATCCCGCAGCCCGCGCACACCGGCCCGTCCCAGGCCCAGGCGCCCTCCCACGGCCGCATCGGCGTCACCGACGGCCACCGCAGTTCGGTGTCCCCGCAGACCGGGCACGCCGTCCCGGGCTCCGACTCCAGCGCCCGGACCAGCCGCCGCAGCACCTCGCCCAGCGCCCCCTCCGGCCGCACGCCCGGATCCGCGCACCGCACCACCGCGTCCCCGCTCCCGCCCCACGCCCACTCCGGTCGGCGCAGCCCGTCGTGCTTCTCGCGCCGGCGCCGCTCCGCGAACTGGCGCTCGTACTCCAGCCAGACCGCCCGCGCGTCCTCCAACTCCTCCAGTGCGGCGACCAGCCGCAGCGGATCCGCCCCCCGGTCCTCGGGGGCGATCCCGTGCCGGTCGCACAGGTGCCACCACGTGGCCCGGTGCCCGTAGGGCGCGAACCGCTCCAGGCAACGGCGCAGTGAATGGCGCCGCAAGGCCCGGTCATTGCGCGCGTCGCGCACTTGGTAGGCCAGACTCCGGAATCCCGCCATCGCACCATCACCTCCGCCGATGTGCCCAACATGCCCTGCCCGGGCCGGGCGCATGCGGGGGCGGTCGAGGCGTGTGGGTGGCACATGGCCGGAACTCAGCGCCCCATGCGCCCCGCGGCTACCACCACCCGGGCCAGTTCCTCGTGGCAGATGTCGCTGTGCGCCCCCGACGGGGCGCCGCCGCGGCGGACCACGGAGCCCGCGTCCACACTGACGCAACCGGCTGTCGGCACCCCCTCGCGCAGGGCGGTGGCGAGGCTCAGCCGGGGCGCGCCCGGCACCGCCTGCACCCCGTCGTGCCCGATGGCGCCCCACCGTTCGTCGAAGCCGAGCACTCCGGCCGAATCCCCTGCCATCCGGGAGGCCAGCGGGTAGAAGAGCCCGAGGGCGGAGTCGTGCGGTGAGTGGCAGGCCACCACCGGCCCGTCGACCCTGCGCTGGAGGCCGCGCAGGGCGCCGCCGTTGCTCCTGTCGTGCGGCAGCCGGTCGGCGAAGGCGTAGTGGGAGAAGGCCCCCTGGAGCAGGGTCACGGACTTCACGCACCGGGTGCCGTCCGGCACCGCGCGCAGCGCGAAGGACACCACCCGCGCCCCGAAGCTGTGTCCGATCAGGTGGAACCGCAGGGCCGGGCGTTCGGCCGCAAGCCGGGCCAGCACCGGGCCGAGACCGCGCTCGCCGACCACACCCGCCCGCTTCTTCATCTTGTAGTACGTCGCCTGCCGCAGCAGCTCCTTGGCGCCGCCCCACAGACCGCGCAGGGCGCCGTCGACCGCGAAGGCCGGCCCGTCGGCCCCGAAGGCCGGCCCGTCGACCGCGAAGCCCGGCCCGTCGGCCCCGAGGCCCGGCCCGTCGGCCTCGGGAACCGGCCCCTCGGCGCCGCCGGCCGCCGCGCCCGCCGCGACCAGGGCCCTGGAGAGGGCCCGGCACACCTCCAGCACGTCGTCCGTGAAGAGGGCGGGAACCGCCGGAGCCGCCGCCGTGGGCACCGCGTCCACCCCCGCCAGCTCCCGTACGAGCGCGCCGAACTCGATGAACGCCGCCGGCGACTCCGGCCGCTCCGCCAGCAGTTCCGCCACCCGGTCCAGCTCCGCCCGGCGTCCCGGCCAGAACTCCGCGAGCGCCCGCCGGGTGAGGGGGTCCAGGGCTGTGCCGAAGCCCGGTTCCACGAGGGCGCCGGGTGCGTCGAAGTCGGGGATCGGCTCGTCGGAGAACCGCATCGAGGGCCATACGACGCCCACGTACCCCAGCCGCACCCCCGGCCCCACCAACCCCGGGAAAGGGGCGAAGAACCGGTCGTAGAGCCGCGTCGCGGTGGACCGGTCGCTGTTCCAGCCGTGCGCGAAGACCAGCACGTCCGTGGCCTCCATGCGGGCCACCGTGCCCTGCGTGGCCCGATCCACGTCCCCTTCGGAGTCGAAGGTCAGCTCCGCGTACGGCCCGACGCCGATCCCGGCCGTGACCCCGAGCCGGTTCCCCTCCGTGAGTCCCGCCGCCGTGAGTCCCGCCGCCGTCTGCCCGAGCCCGGCCCCGCTCCCGAGCCCCGTCCCGCCGCCGATGTCCGCCATGACGTCCCCCTCCACGCCGTGCCTCCGGTGCTGTCAGCATCCTGCTGACGCGCCCGCCCGGCCAGCCCCCCGGCACGGTCGGCCCACTCGTGGAGGAGTGCTCCCGGCGTCACTCGTAGAGGAGGTATGCCCCGCGCGTCGCCGTGAACCGCGCCAGCCCCGCCGCCCAGTCGCCCACGACCTCCTCCACCCCGGCCCCCGCGTCCACCATCGTCCGCACCCGGTCCGAGCCGGTCAGCCGGTCGATCCAGTGGTCCGTCCGCCAGCCGAAGCCGCTCCACGCCCGACGCGCGGTGACCAGCAGCCCGATGCCCGCCCGTACCGGGTCGAAGGCCTCCCGGTCGTGGACGATCAGCCGGACCCCGCCGCACACCTTCCCCACGTGCTTGGAGAAGGTCGGCGTGAAGTACGCCTCCCGGAACCACACCCCGGGCAGACCCAGCGCGTTCGCCGCCTCCGCCCACCGCCGGTCGATCCCCTCCGCGCCCACCACCTCGAAGGGCGTGGTCGTCCCGCGCCCCTCGGAGAGGTTCGTCCCCTCGAACAGGCAGGTGCCGGCGTACGCGAGGGCCGTGTCCGGGGTCGGCATGTTCGGGCTCGGCGGCACCCAGGGCAGCCCCGTCTCCCCGAAGAACGACTGCCGCCGCCACCCGGACATCGCCACCGTCCGCAGCCGCACCGGACGGTCGGCCAGGAACTCGCCGTTGAAGAGCAGGGCCAGTTCGGCCGCCGTCATCCCGTGCGCGAGCGCGATCGGCTCCCGGCCCACGAAACTCGCGTACGGCCGCTCCAGTACGGGCCCCGCCGCCCGGCGGCCGCCCACCGGATTCGGCCGGTCCAGCACCACCACCGCCTTGCCGGCGAGCGCGGCCGCGCGCATGCAGTCGTAGAGGGTCCAGATGTAGGTGTAGAAGCGCGCCCCGACGTCCTGGATGTCGAAGACGACGGTGTCGACCCCGGCCGCGGTGAACACGTCCGCGAGCCGTTGCCCGCTCTTGTCGTACGTGTCGTAGACCGGCAGCCCGGTCGCCGGATCCCGGGAGGCCCCCTCGGAGTCGCCGGCCTGCGCCGTGCCGCGGAAACCGTGCTCGGGCCCGAACACCGCGACCAGGTCCACCCGGTCGTCCGCGTGCAGTACGTCGACCAGGTGGCGGGCGTCGGCGGTGATCCCGGTGGGGTTGGTGACCACCCCGACCTTCTGCCCGGCCAGGAGGGCGTAGCCGTCCGCGGCGAGCCGCTCGAAGCCGGTACGCACCCGGTCCGCCGCCCGCGGCGCGGAGTCCCGGCCCGCGGTTGCCGCACCCGCGGCCCCCGACCTTCCCACAAATCCCACGGCCCCGGCCGTTCCCACGGCTCCCACGGCGCCCGCCGTTCCCACCGATCCCAAGGCCCCCGCCAGTCCCAGCACCCCGCGTCGCGACAGCGTCATCCGGCCACGCTACGAGTCCGACCCCTTCCACCCGCACATACCGACTGGTTAGTCTGCCGCCATCCGGCATTGGACTTCCGGCCTCCGGCCGCACGAAAGGTGATCCCCGTGAACGCGTACCAGGACCAGCGAGTCGTCGTCACCGGTGCGGGCGGCGGCATCGGCGCCGCCCTCGCCCACCGCTTCGCGGCCGAGGGCGCCACGGTGGTGGTCAACGACCTCGACCCGGCCAAGGCAGCCGCGGTGGCGGGCGCGATCGGGGCCCGGGCGATCCCCGTGCCGGGCGATGCCTCGACGATCGTGGCCGAGGCCCGCGAGGCGCTCGGCGGGACGGTCGACGTCTACTGCGCCAACGCCGGACTCGCCTCGGGCGGCGACGCCTTCGCCGACGAGGCCGTCTGGGAAGCGGCCTGGGACACCAACGTCATGGCCCACGTCCGCGCCGCCAGACTGCTGCTGCCGGACTGGCTGGAGCGGGGCACCGGCCGCTTCGTGTCCACTGTCTCCGCCGCGGGACTGCTGACCATGATCGGAGCGGCCCCGTACAGTGTCACCAAGCACGGTGCGCTCGCCTTCGCCGAATGGCTCTCGCTGACCTACCGCCACCGCGGTGTCCAGGTCCACGCGATCTGCCCGCAGGGGGTGCGCACCGACATGCTGACCGCCGCGGGCTCGGCGGGCGAACTCGTCCTGGCGCCGACCGCGATCGAGCCGGAAGCGGTCGCGGACGTCCTGTTCGACGGCATGGAGAAGGGCCGGTTCTTGATCCTCCCGCACCCCGAGGTCGCCGACTTCTACGCGGCCCGCGCCACCGAGCCGGACCGCTGGCTGACCGGCATGAACCACCTCCAGCAGAAATGGGAGACCCGGTGACCTCCTCCTACGCGGCCCGGCCCTGGCTCGGGCTGCTCGCACCGGCCCAGCGGGAGCCGGTCGCGCCGCCGCCGACCGTGCTGCACGCCTTCCGGGAGGCCGCCGCCCGGGCCCCCGAGCGCACCGCGCTCGCCTACTTCGACGGCCGGATCGGCTACGCCGAGGCCGACGCGCTCTCCGACTCCGTCGCCGGTCACCTCGCGGCGCGCGGCGTGCGCCGCGGGGACCGGGTGGCGGTCATGCTGCAGAACACCCCGCACTTCGTGCTGGCCGTCCTCGGCGCCTGGAAGGCCGGGGCCGTCGTCGTCCCGCTCAACCCGATGTACAAGACCGGCGAGGTCCGGCACGTCCTGCGCGACTCGGGGGCCGCCGCGCTGGTCTGCGACGGCTGCGCGTGGACGGCGTACCTGGACGAGGCCGTGCGGGAGAGCGCCGTACGGACCGTCCTGACCGCCTCGGACCCGGACTTCCAGACGCGCAACGACCCCCGCGTCTTCGATCCCCACGTCCTCGACCCCCGCGTCCTCGACCCCGGCGTCCTCGACCCCGGCGTCCTCGCTCCCCGCGGCTTCGACCCGCACGTCGTCGGCCCGCGGCCCGCACCGGACGGGACCGCCCCGGCCCCCGCCCCCGTACCCGCCCCGCCGCCCGCAGTGCACACCGCCGACCTCCTCACCGTGGCCCGCACCGGGCGCCCCGCACCGGACGACCCGCGGCTCACCGCCGCCGACACCGCCCTCATCAGCTACACCTCCGGCACCAGCGGCACCCCCAAGGGCGCCATGAACCCCCACGGCGCGCTCACGTACAACGCCGTACGGCAGGTCACCTCCCACCCCCTCCCCGAGGGGGCCGTCTACTTCGCCCTCGCGCCCCTGTTCCACATCACCGGCATGGTCTGCGAGCTCGCCGCCTGCTTCGTGAACGCCGGCACCCTGGTGCTCGCCCACCGCTTCGAGGCGGGCACCGTCCTCGACGCCTTCCTCGAACACCGCCCCGCCTACACCGTCGGCCCGGCCACCGCCTTCATGGCCCTCGCCGCCCACCCCGCCGTCACCCCCGACCACTTCGCCTCGTTCCAGGTGATCTCCTCCGGCGGTGCCCCGCTCCCGCCCGCCCTCGTCGAACGGCTGCGCACCGCCTTCGGCTTCTACCTCCGCAACGGCTACGGCCTGACCGAGTGCACCGCCCCCTGCGCCAGCGTGCCCGTCCACCTCGAAGCCCCCGTCGACCCGGCCTCCGGCACCCTCTCCGTAGGCCTGCCCGGCGCCGACACCGTCGTCCGCATCCTCGACGAGCGGGGCGCCGAGGTCCCCTTCGGCGAGACCGGCGAGATAGCCGTGCGCGGCCCCCAGGTCGTGCCCGGCTACTGGGGGCTGCCCGCGGAATCCGCGCAGGCCTTCCCCGGCGGTGAACTGCGCACCGGGGACGTCGGTTTCATGGACCCCGACGGCTGGCTCTACGTCGTCGACCGCAAGAAGGACATGATCAACGCCTCCGGCTTCAAGGTCTGGCCGCGGGAGGTCGAGGACGTGCTCTACACCCACCCCGCCGTCCGCGAGGCCGCCGTGGTCGGCGTACCCGACCCGTACCGCGGGGAGAGCGTCAAGGCCTACGTGAGCCTGCGCCCCGGGGCCTCGGCCGAGCCGGAGGAACTGTCCGCCTACTGCGCCGCCCGCGTCGCCGCGTACAAATACCCGCGTCAGGTGGAGGTCCTGCCTGTCCTTCCGAAGACGACCAGTGGCAAGATCCTGCGACGGGAACTGCGCGATCGCGGCTGAAAACAGTCGGACGGTCGTACAGCTGGTCGCAGTGACCAGGCAGGAATCAGGAAGGGAAGGTCAGCGCCATGGCGGCCAGGACCACCGAACCCGCAGGCACGCACGAAGCCCCGGTACCGCAGCGGCTGCTGGCCGTCGCCACCCGGCTCTTCGCCGAGCGCGGCTACGACCGCACCTCCGTCCAGGAGATCGTCGAGGCGGCCGGGGTCACCAAGGGCGCGCTCTACCACTACTTCGGGTCCAAGGACGACCTGCTGCACGAGGTGTACGCGCGGATGCTGCGCCTGCAGCAGCAGCGGCTCGACGCGGTGGCCGGCTCCGACGCGCCCGTCGAGGAGCGGCTGCGGGCGGCCGCGGCCGACGTGGTCGTCACGACCATCGAGAACCTCGACGACGCGATGATCTTCTTCCGGTCGATGCACCAGCTCAGCCCCGAGAAGTTCAAGCAGGTCCGGGCGGAGCGCCGGCGCTACCACGAGCGCTTCCGCGCGTTGGTCGAGGAGGGTCAGCGCACGGGGGTGTTCTCCGACGCCACCCCCGCCGACCTGGTCGTCGACTACCACTTCGGCTCCGTCCACCACCTGTCCACCTGGTACCGGGCGGACGGCCCGCTCACCCCGCAGCAGGTCGCCGATCACCTCGCCGACCTGCTGCTGCGCGCGCTGCGCCCCTGACGGGTCACCGCTCCAGGACCGGGTAGTCCGTGTAGCCCTCCGCCCCCTGTACGTACATCAGGAACTCGGGGCGGAGCTCGTTGAGCGGCGCGCCGGTGCGCAGCCGCTCAACGAAGTCGGGGTTGGCGAGGAAGCCCCGGCCCAGGGCGATCAGATCGGCGCCCGCGGCCAGCAGCCGCTCGCCGCGCAGCCGGCCGCCGTCGGCCGCGACCTCCTCGTGGGAGAGCGCGGGGTTGGCGATCAGCGTGCCGGGCCAGGTCCGGCGGATCTCCGTGAAGGCGGGCCGGCCCGGGTCGGCGTGGACCTGGTGCAGATAGGCCGGTCCGACGTCCGCCAGCGCCTTGACCAGCGCCGGGTAGATCTCCTCGGTATCGCCCTCCTCGACGCCGTTGACGTGCGCTCCGGGCGAGATCCGTACGCCGACCCGCTCGGCGCCGATCGCCTCGGCGACGGCCCGGACCACCTCGACGGTGAACCGGATCCGCCCCTCCACGGACCCGCCCCACTCGTCGGCGCGCAGGTTCGTGTTCCGCGCGAGGAACTGGTGGAGCAGGTGGCCGTTGGCGGAGTGCACCTCCACCCCGGCGAAGCCCGCCTCGACGGCCCCCCGGGCCGCGTCCGCGAAGTCGGCGATGGTGGACCGGATGTCCTCGGCCGTCATCTCCCGGGGTGCGACGGCCTCCCGCAGCCCGCCGGGCGTGTGCAGCGGTTCGGGGAACCGCACCGCGGACGGGGCGAGCGGGACGTGCCCGCTGGTGTCCGGGTGGCCGACCCGGCCGCCGTGCTGGAGCTGGAGGAACATCCGCCCGCCGGCCGCCCGCACGGCGTCGGTGACCCGGCGCCAGCCGGCGATCTGCGCCGGGCTGTGGATGCCGGGGATGTGTGGATAGGTCTGGCCGACGGCGTTCGGGGTGGTGCCCTCGGCGATGATCAGACCGGCCGAGGCGCGCTGGGCGTAGTACGTGGCCATGAGCTCTCCGGGGACCCCGTCGGCCCCGGCGCGGTTGCGCGTCAGCGGGGCCATCACCAGGCGGCTGGACAGTTCCAGGCCGCCGAGGCGGGCCGGTTCGAAGAGGCGGGATGCGGCGGGAGCCTGCTGTGTCTGCGTCATGCCGGTACCGTAGAACCTGACACTGATGTCAGATTCAACACCTGAGGTGGGCCATGCGGATCGGGGAACTGTCGGCGCGCACCGGCGTGGGCGAGCGTTCGCTGCGCTACTACGAGACCCAGGGCCTGCTCGTGTCCGACCGGACGCCGGGCGGCCACCGCAACTTCTCCGAACGGGCCGTGGACCGGGTCATCCGCATCCAGGAGCTCTACGCGGCCGGCCTGAACAGCGCGAAGATCGGGCGGATCCTGCCCTGCATGCGGGACGAGGACGGCGGCCCGTCCGTGCGCGCCACCCCGCAGCTGGTGGCCGAACTGTCCGCCGAGCGGGAGCGGATCGACCGGATGATCGGCGACCTGCTCCGCTCCCGCGAGGTGCTGGACGAGGTCATCGAAGCGGCGGGGGGGGGGGGGGGGGGGGGGGGGGGGGGGGGGGGGGGGGGGGGGGGGGGGGGGGGGGGGGGGGGGGGGAGGGAGAGGGGGGGGGTGCCCCCTTCCCCCCTGCCCCGGGGTGCGGGGGGGGGGGGGGGGGGGGGCCCCCCCGCCGGGATCCCTACATGTACCGCTTCAGCTCCCGCCGCGCCAGCGACCGCTGGTGGACCTCGTCCGGCCCGTCGGCCAGCCGCAGCGTCCGCGCCGCGGCCCACAGTTCGGCCAGCGGGAAGTCCTGGCTCACCCCGCCCGCACCGTGCAGCTGCACCGCGTCGTCCAGGATCCGTACGACCGCCCGCGGGGTCGCGATCTTGATCGCCTGGATCTCGGTGTGCGCGCCCCGGTTCCCGACCGTGTCCATCAGCCAGGCCGTCTTCAGCACCAGCAGCCGCAACTGCTCCACCGTGACCCGGGCGTCCGCGATCCAGTTCTGTACGACGCCCTGGGCGGCCAACGGCTTGCCGAAGGCGGTACGGTCCACCGCGCGCCGGCACATCAGCTCGATCGCCCGCTCCGCCATGCCGATCAGTCGCATGCAGTGGTGGATCCGGCCCGGGCCGAGCCGGGCCTGGGCGATGGCGAAGCCGCCGCCCTCCTCGCCGATCAGGTTCGCCGCAGGGACCCGCGCCCCGTCGAAGACCACCTCGGCGTGGCCGCCGTGGTCGTGGTCCTCGTATCCGTAGACCGTCATGGCGCGCCGCACCTCGACCCCGGGGGTGTCGCGCGGGACCAGGATCATCGACTGCTGACGGCGCGGGTCGGCGCCTTCCGGGTCGGTCTTGCCCATCACGATGAAGATCTTGCAGTCCAGGTTCATCGCCCCGGAGATGAACCACTTGCGCCCGGTGACCACGTACGCGTCGCCGTCGCGCTCGATCCGCGTCTCGACGTTCGTCGCGTCCGAGGAGGCCACATCGGGCTCCGTCATCGCGAAGGCGGACCGGATCTCCCCGGCCAGCAGCGGCTCCAGCCACTGCTTCTTCTGGGCCTCGTCGCCGAACTGCGCGAGCAGCTCCATGTTCCCGGTGTCCGGGGCCGCGCAGTTCGTCGCCGTCGGGGCCAGGTGCGGGCTGCGGCCGGTGATCTCGGCGAGCGGGGCGTACTGGAGGTTGGTCAGCCCGGCGCCGTGGTCAGCGCCGGGCAGGCCGTGCTGGTCCACGAAGAAGAGGTTCCACAGCCCCTGGCGGCGCGCCTCGGCCTTCAGTTCACCGAAGACGGCCGGGGTGTCCCAGGGCGAGGCCAGCCGTGCGCGCTGCTCGGCGGCGACGGGCTCCGCCGGGTAGACGTACTCCTCCATGAACGCGAGCAGCCGCTCGCGGAGTTCCTCGGTCCGGGCGTCGAATGCGAAATCCATGGGTGGGTGCCTCAGCCTTCCTGGCCGTTTTCGAATGGACGCAGGCCCTGCAGGGTGGTCAGTCCGTGCTCGATGAAGACCGGCACCAGCCCGCCGATCTGGTCGAAGCCGGCGCCGACGGTCTGCCCGAGCGTGTAGCGGTAGTGGATGCCCTCGAGGATCACCGCGAGCTTGAACCAGGCGAAGGCCGTGTACCAGGCGATGCCCCCGGTGTCCCGGCCGGAGCGGGCGGCGTACCGCTCGACCAGCTCGGCGGGCGACGGATGGCCCGGCGCGCCGCTCGTCGTACTGACCGGAGAGGCGGTCAGGCCCAGGTCCGAGCTGTACATCACGAGCAGCCCGAGGTCGGTCAGCGGATCGCCGAGCGTGGACATCTCCCAGTCCAGCACCGCCCGGATGGTGTCGTCCGGGCCCCCGATCAGGACGTTGTCGAGCCGGAAGTCCCCGTGCACGACCGTCGGGGCGGGGGAGACGGGCAGGGTACGGCCGAGCGTGCCGTGCAGCTCGTCGATCCCGGCGAGCTCGCGCCCCCGGGAGGCCGCGAGCTGCTTGCCCCAGCGGCGCAGCTGCCGGTCGAGGAACCCCTCGGGCCGGCCGAAGTCGCCCAGGCCCACCGCCGCCGGATCCACCGCGTGCAGGTCGACCAGGGTGTCCACGAGGCCCAGCACCGCCCGCCGGGTGCGCTCCGGGCCGAGCGCGGCGAGCTCGCCGGCCGTCCGGTACGGCACCCCGTCCACGTACTCCATGACGTAGAACGGGGCCCCGAGCACGGCCTCGTCCTCGCACAGCAGCAGCGGCTCGGGCACCGGCACGGCCGTCCCGTGCAGCGCCTCGATGACCCGGTGCTCGCGCCGCATGTCGTGCGCGGTGGCCAGGACGTGGCCCAGCGGCGGCCGGCGCACCACCCAGCGGGCGGTCCCGTCGGTGACCTCGTACGTGAGGTTCGACCGGCCGCCTTCGATCAGCCGGCCGCGCAGGGGCCCGGCGACGAGGCCCGGCCGCACGCGGTCGAGATGACCGCGCAGCCGCTCCAGATCCAGGCCGCGCGGGTCGGCCGGGGCTGAGGTCATGGGTGCGCACCTCCGTGCGGAGTGGGAACAGCGGAGTGGATACAGCGAATGCCATCATGCCGACCAGTCGGTATGCCGTCCAGAGTGCGAGGCGAAAAGAAGAACTTCCGCCCGGCGATGTCACCTCACGCGTGACACAGGATCGGCGTACCGCCGTTCATCACCGTCATGTCCCTCAGGACCGCCAGTATGTCCAGCGGCGAGCCCTCCGGCTCCCCGGCCAGCTCCGCGTACGCCCGGTGCACGTTGGCCACCAGCCGCTCGCTCTCCCGCCACGCGCCGAACTCCCCGAGATCTGCCTGCCGGGCCACCTCCAGGGGCGACAGCCCCTTCGCCCGGCCCTCCCGGGCGAGTTCGGCCACGTACCGCAGGTAGCGCTCGGTGGCCTCGTAGGCGGAGGCGTCGGTCAGCGGGCCGTGGCCCGGTACGACCGTCTCCGCGTCCAGCGAGCGCAGCAGCTCCAGCGCCCGCAGGGAGCCGGCGAGGGAGCCCATCGCCAGGAACGGGGTCCCCCCGGCGAAGACCAGGTCCCCGGTGAAAACCACCCGCTGCCGGGGCAGCCACACGACCGAGTCCCCGGTGGTGTGCGCGACGCCCGGGTGGATGACCTGTACCTCCGTCCCGCCCACGTGGACGGTCGCCCGGTCGCTGTAGGTGAGATCGGGCGCGGTGATGTCGATCGCGCCGAAGTCGGTGGCGGGCCAGATCAGCTCCAGCTGGTGCCCGGCGGCGAGCTGCTCGGCGCGGGCGCTGTCGTGGCCGAGGATCAGCGCCTCGGGGGTGAAGACGCCGTTGCCGTAGGTGTGGTCGCCGTGGTGGTGGGTGTTCACCACGGTGCGGGGGAGCGGCACACCGGCCGCCAGGACCGCGTCGCGCAGCGCCAGCGCCCGCCGCTCGGTGGCGGCGGTGTCTATGAGCAGGGTCCGGCCGCCGTCGCTCACGAAGCCGGCGTTGTTCAGGCACCAGCCGCCGTCCGGTTGGACGTAGGCGTACACGCCCGGCGCGGGCTGGACGAGGTACGGCTCTTCGACGGGCATCTGGGCTCTCCCCGGGTCGCTTTGACGGTCGGTCGGCATCCTGCCAGCCGTCGCCGCGCCGGGGGAGAGCGGGTCCGCGGCGCCGCTCAGGGGCGCCGCTCAGAGGCGCCGGTGAGGGGGCGCCGGGGAGGGGGCCGGTCAGTGGTCGTCGTAGTGCCCGTCGTGCGCGGCGTGCCGGTGCCCGTCGTGCACGTAGTCGACGTGGTCGCCGTGCTGGACCGCCTCGTGCCCGCAGTCCGAGCCGTGTGCGTGGTCGTGGCCCTCGTGGGCGGTGTGCCCGGAGGGCTCGCACTCGTCCCAGTGCCCCGAGTGCTCCCGGTGCAGATGGCCGTCGTGCGCGTAGTCGACGTGGTCGCCGTGCCGAACCGCCTGGTGCCCGCAGTCCGCGCCGTGCGTGTGCTGGTGCGTGGGGTGTTCGTGGTGCAGGGTCGTCATGCGGCCGAGATTAGTGCGGTTCACCCGGTACCGCCCGTTGTGTCCGGGCGACGCGCAAAACCGCGATCATCCGACCGGTCCGGAGCGGTCCGGAGCGGCCTGGAGCCGCGGCCGGGGATCAGAGGACGACCGCCAGCGCGAACAGCGCCATCGCCACCGTGCACCCCGCCGCCGCCAGCGCCGCCCGCGGCGAGAGCCCCCGCGGCCGGTCCGTCGCCAGCGCCCGGATCCGCCGGTGCGCCACCCCCAGGAACGCCAGCCAGAGCAGGGCGGTCACAGCCGCCCCCGCAGCCGTCACCGGCGTACCGGATCCGTGCAGGGCCTGCCGTATCCCCAGCACCGCGACCACCGAGCAGGCCAGCGTCGTACGCCGCCACGCCAGCCGGGTCCGCTCCGGCTGGAGCCCGGCGTCGCGCGTCTCCCCGTACGCGGTCACCGGCTCCGCGTCCAGCCCAGCAGCACGACCATCACCATCGCCACGGCGACCAGCCCCACCCCCAGGCTCAGCACCACGGGGAACCGTGACAGCGGCAGGTCCTCGCCCCGCCGCATCGCCCGCTCGCACCGCACCCAGTGGTTCACCGCCCGCAGCGCACAGGCCGCGCCCACCGCGAGCAGCGCGACGGACATCCCGACCCGCACCCCCCAGCGCAGGTCCGGCAGGAACTGGTCGACGGCGAAACCGCCGCCCACCAGGGCCAGCGCGGTCCGGATCCAGGCCAGGAAGGTCCGCTCGTTGGCCAGCGAGAAGCGGTAGTCGGGGGTCTCGCCCTCGTCCCTCAGCCGCGCGGGTGCGAACCAGAGGCGCACGTCCTTGACGAAGTCGATCACCCGGCCAATCTACTGGCCCGCCTCCCGGAACCCGCGCAGCCGCCGGTAGGCCTCCAGCCCGTCCGGCACCCAGGCCCAGTCCCCGTCCTCGACCCGCCGGTCCAACTCCTCCTGCGTGAGGTGGGTGTGCCAGTCGACCTCCGACTCCTGGGGGGCCACCGGCAGCTCGCACCGCACCTCGTGCACGTACGACCACCAGGCCCCGCCCGGGCCCTCGTACAGGAACTTGAACAGCGGTGTGGGCTGCGGCAGCCCCCGTACGCCCAGCTCCTCCTCGGCCTCCCGCAGCGCGGCCTGCGCATAGGTCTCGCCGGCGCCCAGCACCCCGCCCACGAACATGTCGTAGTGCGAGGGGAAGACGAGCTTCGAGGCGGTGCGCCGGTGGACGAAGATCCGCCCCCGCGCGTCCCTCGCCTGCACGAACACGCAGCGGTGGATCAGCCCCCGCGCGTACACCTCGCCCCGCGGGGCCTGCCCGGTGACCCGGTCCTGCCGGTCCACCACGTCCAGTACTTCGTCAGCGGCACTCACATGGTTCATCCAACCACCCCTGTTGACTGGTTACCGCTCCGTAGCAAAGGATCTGCCCCACCAGCGACGGAGGACGGGTAGCCGCATGACGTACGACGCAGACGTGATCGTGATCGGAGCCGGGCTCGCGGGCCTCGTGGCCACCGCCGAGCTCGTCGACGCGGGCCGCAAGGTCATCCTGCTCGACCAGGAGCCGGAGCAGTCCATCGGCGGCCAGGCGCACTGGTCCTTCGGCGGCCTGTTCTTCGTGGACTCGCCCGAGCAGCGCCGGATGCGGA
This sequence comes from Streptomyces sp. NPDC046308, assembly GCF_055588065.1. Taxonomy (NCBI): domain Bacteria; kingdom Bacillati; phylum Actinomycetota; class Actinomycetes; order Kitasatosporales; family Streptomycetaceae; genus Streptomyces; species Streptomyces sp. NPDC046308. The sequence goes on along the minus strand of NZ_JBVJFB010000007.1, from coordinate 341,995 downwards.
TCAAGGACAGTCACGCGCTCGCCCTGCAGGACTGGCTGGGCACCGCCGGCTTCGACCGCGAGGAGGACGCCTGGCCGCGCCGCTGGGCCGAGGCCTACGTCGACTTCGCTGCCGGCGAGAAGCGCTCCTGGCTGCACGCCCAGGGCGTCCGCTTCTTCCCCGTCGTCGGCTGGGCCGAGCGCGGCGGCTACGACGCCAACGGCCACGGGAACTCCGTCCCGCGCTTCCACATCACCTGGGGCACCGGCCCCGGCCTGGTGGCACCCTTCGAGCGGCGCGTCCGGGCCGGCGTCGCGCGCGGCCTCGTCCGGTTCGCGTTCCGCCACCGCGTCACGGGGCTGTCCGCCACCGCCGGCGCGGTGGACACCGTCACGGGCGAGGTCCTGGCCCCGTCCGGCGCCGAACGGGGCACCGCGAGCAGCCGTGAGGTCACCGGGACCTTCTCCCTGCGGGCCCAGGCGGTGATCGTCACCAGCGGCGGCATCGGCGGCAACCACGACCTGGTGCGCGCGCAGTGGCCCGCCCGGCTCGGCACCCCGCCGCAGCGCATGCTCTCCGGCGTCCCGGCGCACGTGGACGGCCTGATGCTGGGCATCGCGGAGGCGGCCGGCGCCAGCCACATCAACAAGGACCGGATGTGGCACTACACCGAGGGCATCGGGAACTGGAACCCGATCTGGGCCAGGCACGGGATCCGCATCCTGCCCGGCCCGTCCCCGCTGTGGCTGGACGCCACGGGCAAGCGGCTGCCCGTGCCGCTGTTCCCCGGCTTCGACACCCTCGGCACCCTCGACCACATCATGAAGACCGGGCACGACCACACCTGGTTCGTGCTCAACCAGCGGATCATCGGCAAGGAGTTCGCGCTCTCCGGCTCCGAGCAGAACCCCGACCTCACGGGCAAGTCGGTCCGCGACGTGATCACCCGCGCCCGCCAGGCCGTACCCGGACCGGTCAGGGCCTTCATGGACAACGGCGCCGACTTCGTCGTCGAGCGCGACCTGTCCGCCCTGGTCCGCGGGATGAACGCGGTGACCAAGGAGGACCTTCTGGACGAGGCGGCCGTCCGCGGCGAGATCGTGGCCCGCGACCGCGAGATCGCCAACCCCTTCACCAAGGACCTCCAGGTCACGGCCATCCACGGGGCCCGCAGGTACCTCGGCGACAAGCTGATCCGCACGGCCGCCCCGCACCGGATCCTGGACCCCGCCGCCGGGCCGCTGATCGCGGTACGCCTCTCGATCCTGACCCGCAAGTCCCTGGGCGGCCTGGAGACCGACCTCTCCTCGCGCGTCCTGACCGGGGCGGGCGAGCCGCTGCCGGGCGTCTACGCGGCGGGCGAGGCGGCCGGGTTCGGCGGCGGTGGGGTCCACGGCTACCGGGCCCTGGAGGGGACGTTCCTCGGCGGGTGCATCTTCTCGGGGCGCGCGGCGGGCCGCGCCGCGGCCCTGGCGACAGGCTGACGGCCCCGCGGCCCGCCGCGACGGCCCCGCCCGGACGGCCCCGCCGGGACGGGCCCGCGGCACGCCGGACGGCCCCGCGGCACGCCGGACGGCCCCGCGGCCCGCCGGGACGGCCCGGCTGCCCGCCCGGTGGCTCCCGCCGCCGGGCCCGACCAGGCCGAAACGTTCCGTCAGACCAGCCGCTCGGTGACCCGGAACCGCTCCGCGACCACGAGGGTGTCGTCGTCGACCGTGAACCCGAGGTCACCGACGGCCGCGCGCACCGGCTCGCTGTGCCAGAAGTCCTCGTGTGCCGTACGCCATTCGGCCACGGACGAGAAGCCCTCGCCCTCGTCGAGCGCGTGCGCCAGCCCGACGTCCCCGAGCCGCAGCACCTCCACGGCCGTCACCTGAACCACCGCCACCCCCCGCTCCGCGGAGTCGACGAGCAGGGAGCGGGCGCCCGGCTCAGGCAGCGGCTCGCCCTCGGCCTCGTACTCCGCGAGCAGGCCGGTGGTGCTGGTCTTGGCCCCGCTCAGCACGGCCGCGACCAACTGGTCGCGCAGCGGGCCGGGGAACCCCAGCAGATAGGGAGGAAGATCGTCAGGACCGGTCATGGCACCACCCTACGACGCCGCCACCGCAACCTCCCGAACCCGCACAACCAGCCCAACTCACATCGCCATCGGTGCAGTTGAAACCCGCCACGCAGTGGACTGGACCTTGACTCGGACGCGTGCGTACCGCTTTGCTGTGCGTGATCACCGGTGCGCTCACCGGCACGATCTCCCGACCACCAGGCCGAACCGCTCGCGTGCGCCCTGCGCGCGTTTCCGGCCGCCGCCGCCCCTCGTCCGCCCGCGTCCTGGAGGGAAACCCGCGGATGTCCCCGCCTCCGCCGCCCCTCGGCCGCGCCCGCAAGCGGGAAGCCCAGCTCTTCGACCCGGCCCTCTGCGACGCCGAACTCGTCGACGTCCGGTCCCAGTTCACCCAGGGCCGCTGGGCCAAGGCCCGCGCCCTCCTCGTCGGGACCGGCGACGACTGGGACCGCCGGGCCCACCGTGTCGTCGTCCTCGCCCAGACCCCGGCCGCCACCGCCTGGGCCCGCGAATGGCTGCTCGCAGAGCCGGAGAGCGCCGACGCCGCCACCCTCCTCGCCTGCGCCGCCGTCTTCACCGCCCTGCGCCACAAGGGCACCCCCGCCGCCGCCGAGGAGGCCTGCCGCCGGGCCGCCGCCCTGCACCCCGCCGACCCCACCCCCTGGCTCGGGCTGCTCCTCCTCTCCCGCGCCTTCGGCAGCGAGGAGGAGTTCAGCCGCCACTTCGACCAGGTCCGGGCCCGCCACCGCGAGCACCACCACGCCCACCACCTGATGGTCGCCCGGCTGGCCGAACGCGCCCTCGCCTCCGGCCAGGACCCGCTCCACGAGGTCTACGACTTCGCGGCCTGGGCCGCCGAGGAGTCCCCGGCCGACTCGCCGCTCGCCGTACTCCCCGTCGTCGCGCACGCCGAGCGATACCGGGTCCTCGCCGCCACCCACGGCCACACCCCCGAGACGGCCGCCGCCCACTGGGCCGGCCGCCGCGCCCGCCAGGTCCTGCGCTCCGCCTTCGACTGGTGGCTGGAGTGGGAGCGCGACGACCACCCCCGCAACCGCGTCGACCTCAACTTCCTCGCCCACGCCAAACTCTGCGAGGGCCGCCCCGCCGAGGCCGCCGCCCTCTTCCACCGGATCGGCAGCCACGCCACCCCCGCGCCCTGGTCCTATCCGGACCGGGACCCGCAGAAGGCCTTCCTCGCCGCGCGCAGCGTCGCGCTGGGCACCGCCTGACACCGAAGACGCCGGCCCCCGAAGAACAGCGCCCCCGAAGAACCGCCCCCCCGAGAGAACCGCGCCCCCGAAAGGACGCCGCCATGCCGACGGGCAGATCCACCACGCTCCAGGACCCGGCAGAGATCCGTACGTACAAGGGCCAGGACCGCGCCCTGCGCGCCGACCGCCTCGGCACCGCCGGCCTGCTCCTGTCCGTACTCGCCGCCAGCGCGCCCCTGATGGTCGTCGCCGGTGTCATGCCCACGACCTTCGGGGTCATGGGCATCGTCGGCCAGCCGCTGCTCTTCGTCATCCTCGGGGCCGTCCTCGCGCTCTTCAGCATCGGCTACGCCGAGATGAGCCGGCACGTCCACAACGCCGGCGCCTTCTACGCGTACATAGCCCGCGGCCTCGGCCCCACCGCCGGCGCCGGTGCCTCCTTCGTCGCCCTCGTCGCCTACAGCGCCATGCAGTGCGGGGTCTACGGCATCCTCGGCTTCGAGATCTCCGGCCTCTTCGCCACCTACCTGGAGATCCAGGTCTCCTGGTGGATACCGGCCCTGCTGGCCGTCGCCCTCACCGGCGCGCTCGGCTGGCTCAAGATAGACCTCAACGCCAAGGTCCTCGGGGTCCTGCTCCTCATCGAGTGCGCCCTCGTCGTCGCCTTCGACCTCGCCGCCCTCGCCGAACCCGGCGCCGAAGGCCTCTCGCTGCACGCCTTCAACCCCCAGACCCTCAGCGGAGCGGGCCTCGGCACCGCGCTCTGCTTCTGCATCGCCGCCTTCGTCGGCTTCGAGCAGTCCCCGGTCTACGCCGAGGAGACCAGCAAGCCGCACATCGTCGTCTCCCGGGTGATGTTCCTCGCCGTCGGCTTCGTCGCCCTCTTCTTCGCCCTCAGCGCCTGGGCCCTCACCGTCGCCACCGGCCCCGCCGAGGTCGTGAAGACCTCCGCCGAAGCCGGCCCCGGCCTCCTCTTCCAGCTCACCGAGAGCCGCCTCGGCGCCACCTTCACCGACGTCCTGCACGTCCTCTTCGTGACCGGCATGTTCGCGGCCATGCTCAGTTTCCACAACGTCGTGGCCCGCTACGCCTTCGCCATGGGCCGCGAGGGACTGCTCCCCGCCGCCTTCGGCCGGACCAACGCCGGCACCGGTGCCCCCGGCACCGGCTCCCTCCTGCAGACCGGCGTCGCCGCCCTCGTCGTGATCGCCTTCGCCGTTGCCGACGATCTGCCCGCCGGCGACCCCACCGCCCCCGTCCTGCACCTGTTCACCTGGATGGGCAGCGTCGGCGCCCTCGGCGTGACCCTCCTCATGGCCGCCGCCTCCTTCGCCGTCATCGCCTTCTTCGTCCGCCGCGGCACCGCCGGCGCCCAGGTCTGGCGCCTCGTCGCGGCCGGCGCCGCGGGCCTCGCGCTCCTCGCCATCGCCGTCTACACCGTCAAGGACTTCGGCGTCCTCGTCGGCGCCGAGAAGGGCTCCGCGCTCAGCTGGCTCCTGCCCGCGATCATCGGCGCCGCCGGCGTGACCGGCCTGCTCTACGGAGCGCTGCTGCGCCGCAGCCGCCCCGAGGTGCACGCCCGTATCGGCCTGGGCAACGAGGCCTTCCGCCTCGACCAGGCGGCAGGGGCCGACACCACCGACTGACCTCGCTTTCGAGCAGCTACGAAGCCCCCGACACCCCTTTCCAAGGTCGTCGGGGGCTTCGGCGTACAAGGGGCCGATTTTGGCGGGTGGCGGACCCTCATGGTCTCCTGGGGCGACAAAATCACCGGACCGCGACACAGGGGACACCACCCAGCTCCCCTGCGCCGTGGAACGGACCTGCCGTCCGACCCCCACGAAGGCGAAGTCATACATGAGTGACCTGAGTGACCGCACCTTGACCGAGGCTCCCGCCCCGGCGTCTTCCCGCCATGTCGACGCCGGTGACGAGGGCTACAGCAAGGACCTCAAGTCCCGCCACATCAACATGATCGCGATCGGCGGAGCGATAGGCACCGGACTGTTCCTCGGCGCCGGCGGTCGCCTCGCCGGTGCGGGACCCTCCCTCGCGATCGCCTACGCGGTCTGCGGAGTCTTCGCCTTCTTCGTCGTCCGTGCGCTCGGCGAGCTCGTCCTGTACCGACCCTCCTCCGGAGCCTTCGTCTCCTACGCCCGCGAGTTCATGGGGGAGAAGGGCGCCTACACGGCCGGCTGGCTGTACTTCCTGAACTGGTCGACCACCACGGTGGCCGACATCACGGCCGCCGCGACCTACGCCCACTTCTGGTCGATGTTCACCGACGTCCCCCAGTGGGTCCTCGCGTTCATCGCCCTCGCCGTCGTCCTCACCGCCAACCTGATCTCGGTGAAGTACTTCGGCGAGATGGAGTTCTGGTTCTCCCTGGTCAAGGTCGCCGCCCTGGTGATCTTCCTGATCGTCGGCATCTGGCTCGTCGCCACCAGCCACGAGATCGGCGGCCACACCCCGGGCCTGTCCTCCATCACGGACAACGGCGGGATCTTCCCCTCGGGCGTGCTCCCGATGCTCCTGGTCATCCAGGGCGTGGTCTTCGCGTACGCCTCCGTCGAACTCTGCGGCGTCGCCGCCGGCGAGACCGAGAACCCCGAGAAGATCATGCCGAAGGCGATCAACTCGATCATGTGGCGCGTGGGCCTCTTCTACGTCGGCTCGGTCGTCCTCCTCGCCCTCCTCCTGCCCTACACCGAGTACAGCTCGGACCAGAGCCCCTTCGTCACCGTCTTCGACAAGCTGGGCGTCCCCGGCGCCGCCGGCGTCATGAACCTGGTCGTGCTCACCGCCGCCCTCTCCAGCCTGAACTCCGGCCTCTACTCCACCGGCCGCATCCTGCGCTCGATGGCCGTCTCCGGCTCCGCGCCGAAGTTCACCGGCCTCATGAACAAGGGCAAGGTCCCCTACGGCGGCGTGCTGTTCACCGCCGCCTTCGGCGTCGCGGGCGTCGGCCTGAACGCCTGGATGCCGGGCGAAGCCTTCGAGATCGTCCTCAACCTCGCCTCCATCGGCATCCTCGGCACCTGGGCGATGGTCATGATCTGCTCGCTGTTCTTCTGGCACCGCGCGAAGAACGGTCTGGTCGAGCGCCCGTCGTACCGCCTGCCCTGGGCCCCGTACACCCAGCTCGTGACCCTGGCCTTCCTCGTCACCGTCCTGGTCCTGATGTGGAGCGACGGCGGCGTCGGCCGCACCACCGTCATGTTCCTCCCGGCCATCGCGGCCGCCCTGGTCGGCGGCTGGTTCCTGGTCCGCGGCCGCGTGGCCGAGATAGCCGCCTCCCGCGACTGACCCCCCGGCCGGTACGACGAAGGACCCCGCCGATCGGCGGGGTCCTTCGTCGTACCGGGGTCATACAGGCCCAACTCGTCGGTTCGGCACGGCCGGGCGCCCGAGAGGCCGGTAAACGCGGAGAACCCCACACGAAGTGGGGTTCTCTCACTGGTGTCCGAGGGGGGACTTGAACCCCCACGCCCGATAAAGGGCACTAGCACCTCAAGCTAGCGCGTCTGCCATTCCGCCACCCGGACAAGGTGTCTGTCTCGCGTCCCTCGCGGGCCGTTCCGACGTGGAAAACATTACCAAACATTCCGGGGTCCCCGATCACACCCCCCGACGGCCGGGGATCGCCCTTGGGGAGAGCGGCCCGGGGCGCGAGGATGGAGGGGTTCGGTACTGATCAGTGGGAGGAAGCAGCGTGAGCGAGTCGAGCGCGGGCAGGACCGTCTCCGGCGAGGACGAGGTAGTCGACCTCTGCCGGGACCTCATCCGGATCGACACCAGCAACTACGGAGACCACTCGGGTCCCGGAGAGCGCAAGGCGGCGGAGTGGGTCGCCGAGAAGCTCGCCGAGGTCGGCCTGGAGCCGCAGATCTTCGAATCGCACAAGGGCCGCGCCTCGACCGTGGCGCGGATCGAGGGGGAGGACCCCTCGCGGCCGGCGCTGCTGATCCACGGGCACACCGACGTGGTTCCGGCCAACGCCGCCGACTGGACCTACGACCCGTTCGCGGGCGAGATCGCCGACGGCTGCCTGTGGGGCCGCGGCGCCGTCGACATGAAGGACATGGACGCGATGACGCTGGCCGTCGTGCGCGACCGGATGCGCAGCGGCCGCAAGCCCCCGCGCGACATCGTGCTGGCCTTCCTCGCCGACGAGGAGGCGGGCGGCATCTACGGGGCCCGGCACCTGGTGGACAAGCACCCCGGCCTGTTCGAGGGCGTCACCGAGGCGATCGGCGAGGTCGGCGGCTTCTCCTTCACGGTGAACGAGAACCTGCGCCTCTACCTCGTGGAGACCGCCCAGAAGGGCATGCACTGGATGCGGCTCACGGTGGAGGGCACCGCGGGCCACGGCTCGATGACCAACAACGACAACGCCATCACGGAGCTGTGCGAGGCCGTGGGGCGGCTCGGCCGCCACCAGTGGCCGGTGCGGGTGACCAAGACCGTACGGAGCTTCCTGGACGAGCTCTCGGACGCGCTCGGGACCCCGCTGGACCCGGACAACATGGACGAGACCCTCGCGAAGCTCGGCGGCATCGCCAAGATGGTCGGCGCGACGCTGCGCAACTCGGCCGCCCCGACGATGCTCGGCGCCGGCTACAAGGTCAACGTCATCCCCGGCCAGGCCACCGCGCACGTCGACGGGCGCTTCCTCCCCGGCTACGAGGACGAGTTCTTCGCCGACCTCGACCGGATCCTCGGGCCGCGCGTGAAGTACGAGGACGTGCACGGCGACAAGGCCCTGGAGACGGACTTCGACGGGCGGCTCGTCGACGCCATGCAGGGCGCCCTGAAGGCCGAGGACCCGATCGCGCGCGCGGTCCCGTACATGCTCTCGGGCGGTACGGACGCCAAGTCCTTCGACGACCTCGGCATCCGCTGCTTCGGCTTCGCGCCGCTCCAGCTGCCGCCGGAGCTGGACTTCGCAGGGATGTTCCACGGCGTGGACGAGCGCGTACCGGTGGACGGACTGAAGTTCGGCGTGCGGGTGCTCGACCGATTCCTCGACAACGCCTGAGATTCGCGAGGGTGTGCGCATTCCACTGAGAAGAGTGAATGCACTCATACGCTCGTAGCCCCGGTGATCTCTCCTCGTTACAGGTGGTGCGGTCCGCGGCTGGGACCGCATTGCCTACTAGGAGGAACAATGATCAAGAAGGTTGTCGCCGCTGCGGCTGCCACCGGTGGCCTGGTTCTCGCGGGTGCGGGCCTGGCTGTCGCCGACGCGGGTGCCCAGGGTGCGGCCATCGGCTCCCCCGGTGTTCTGTCCGGCAACGTCGTCCAGGTTCCGATCCACGTTCCCGTGAACGTCTGCGGCAACTCGGTCTCCGTCATCGGCCTGCTCAACCCGGCCTTCGGCAACACCTGCGTCAACGCCTGACCCGTTTGACGTCTTCGGCCCCGGAGCGCAATCCAGCGCTCCGGGGCCACCGGGCTTTCCGGCCCGGTTTCTCATCTTCGGCGTACCAGGCGGGGGAGCCTGGACGGCCTGGCCGCCCAGAGCGGCCGAAACGCACTCACCAGGGGACGAGTACAGATGCGACGACCGGCACAGGTCACCAGGAAGACCCTGATCACCATGGCTGCCGCGGGGGGTGTCCTCGCGATGGCCGGGGGCCACGCACACGCGGACTCCCACGCGACGGGGCACGCCGCGAACTCTCCGGGACTGCTGTCCGGGAACACCGTGCAGGCGCCGGTGGACGCACCGGTGAACGCCTGCGGGAACACGGTCACGGTGGTGGGAGGCCTCAACCCGGCCTTCGGGAACCACTGCGCCAACGGCGGCCAGGGCAAGCCGAGCAAGCCGCACAACCCCGGTTACCCGGGCAACCCCGGTCACCCGGGCAACCCCGGTCACCCCGGACACCCGGGCGGGGGCGACGAGCCGTGTGACGACCACCCGGGGCACCCCGGAAATCCGGGCACGCCGGGCGGCGAGACCCCCGGGAACCCCGGCAACCCCGGCACGCCGGGCGGCGAGACGCCCGGCACCCCGGGCACCCCCGGAAACCCGGGTGGTGAGCTTCCCGGGAACCCGGGCACTCCCGGGACGCCGGGCGGTGAGATCCCCGGAAACCCGGGCAACCCCGGAAACCCGGGCAACCCCGGAAACCCGGGCAACCCCGGCACGCCGGGTACGGGCACCCCGGGTACGCCGGCCAACCCCGGCACGGGATCCGTCACGCCCGTCACCCCGATCACGCACCCCGGCCCGGGAACCGGCACCCGGACCGGCGGCGACACCGGGCAGTCGGCCCGTCTCGCCGCCACCGGCTCCGGTGACGTCCTCACCGCCGGCCTCCCGATCGCGGGCGGCCTGCTGCTGGCGGGCAGCGTGCTCTACCGGCGCGCCCGCAACGCCGCCTGACGGCTGTTCACGACGCGGGCCCCGCCCCCGGGGCCCGCGTCACCAGGTCGCGCGGACCTGGCGGATGATCCGGCGGCGCAGTCGCACACGGCGACTGCCGTCCCGGTACAGGCTCAGGCGGTCGAGTTCCCAGTTCCCGTACTCGGCATGGTCGGTCAACAGGCGGGTCGCCTCGCTCCGAGGGACCCCGCGGGGCACGTACACGTCGACAAATTCGTATTCCGGCATCGCATCTATTGTGCGGGCAGAGGCCTGCTACGGATAGCGTCTCCTCTATGTCTGATGCCGCTCTTCCCACTGTTGCCGAGGTACGCGCCGCCGCCGAGGCGGTCAAGGCCGCGCTCGACCGTCACCTCGCCGCGGTCGAGCGCAGGATCGGGGACGAGGACCCCGACGTCTACGCCGCGTTCAACGAACTCGCCGCCGCGGCCGAGGTCTACGACGAACTCCTCTACGACCGCTACGACGAGGTCACCCCCTTCGAGATCCCCACGCCCGAGGACGGCGTGCCGTACACCGGTCCCGCCGAGCCCGCCGCCTTCAGCGTGCTCATCCGCCGCGACTACGCCGTCGTCGAGCCGCCCCGGCTGATCGCCCAGGCCGAGCGGATCGCCGCGCACGACCGGGACGCCGACTTCGTCCAGGACGGCGGCACCGCAGAGGCGCTGGGCGTCCTGTTCGGGGAGTACGAACCCGACGAGATCGCCTCCCGCTACAAGGACTTCGGGCTGGAGGAGGGTGACTCCACGCTCTGGATCGCCGCCTCGGAGGAGGTGGCGGAACCGGGGGAGTGGCTCGATGCGCCCTTCGGGAACATCGATCCTCAGGACGTGCTGCACCGGTTCGACGTCAGCTCCGTCTTCGACGAGGAAGAGGACGAAGACGAGGACGAGGAAGAGGACGAGACCGCGGAGCCGGGGCTGACCCCGGCCTGAGCCCCGGCCCGTCCCCCGCCCGGCATCCGTGGCCCCCGCCCCGCAGGACGGGGGCCACGGCCGGGGTCACTCCGCCTGCTCGCCCGCCGTCGCGAGCGCCTTCAGCAGACCCGCCAGCCGTGTCGTACGCGGCTTCGGCAGCACATTGGCCACCGCGTGCGGCAGCGCCTGGTCGACGCCATGCACCACCGACAGGTGCCGCTCGGCCCGGCCGAACGCCGTGTACACCCAGTCCCGCGACAGCGCCTGCGCCGCGTCACCCGGCAGTACGACGACCACCGCCGGCCAGCGCGTCCCGACGGCCTGGTGCGCCGTCACCGCCCAGCCGTGCCGCACCTGGGACTCCACCAGCTTTTTCGGTACGACGATCCGCGCGCCCGTACGGTCCAGGTGCAGGCCCTCCGCGTCGGCCGACACCACGCGGGCCGGCAGGGCCCGCCCGGGAGACGGCACGTGGACGACCCGGTCGCCGGGGTCGAAGCCGCCGAACCGGCCGGGGCCGGGGTTCAGCCGCTCCTTGAGGGCGGCGTTCAGCGCCCGCGTCCCCGCCGAGCCGCCGTGGCCCGGGGTGATCACCTGCACGCTGTCCGCAGGGATCCCGAAGGCCCGCGGCACCGACTCGGCCACCAGCTGCACGGCCCGGTGGACGGCCTCACCGGCGTCCTTCACGGGGACGATGACGACCTCCTTGCCCGGGGCGTCGACCTGGTTCAGCTCGCCGATCCCGACCCCGGAGACGAGCTCGCCGAGGGGGCCCGGGTCCGGCGTGCGGGAGACCACCTGGGGGCACGTGCGGGCCGCCAGCACATCGGCGAACACCCGCCCGGCCCCGGCGGACCCGAGGACCCCGGGGTCCCCGGAGAGCACCAGCCGGGCCCCGTCCGGCACGGACTCCACCAGCGCGGCCGCGGTCTCCACGTCCAGCTGCGGCGCGTCCAGCACCACGAGGAGGTCCAGCGCGAACTGCCCGTCCGCGTCCCGCCCGGGCCCCTGCGCCCCGGACAGCAGCCCCGCCACGGTCACGGAGTCCGGGCCGGCGGGGGAGTGCGCGGCCGACCAGGCCCGCAGCCCCCGTTCCCGGGCCGCCGCGACCAGGGCGAACACCTCGGCGCGCGCGGCCTCGCCACCGGTGTGGGTGACCAGGCCGTGGCCCGCGACCGTGCGGATCAGTTCGGCGGCGGACGGGCCCGGCGCGGCCGCGGCGGCCTGCTCCCAGTCCGCCGTGCCGCCGAAGGTGCCGGCCAGCCGGGCCAGGCCGTCGGCCAGGCTCTCCTCGGCCATGGCGGCACCCTCCAGGCCCACGAGGAGACGTACGGGCTGCTCCTCGCCCTCCTCGGCCGGCGGCCCGAGGGGCTCGTGGAAGACCAGTACCGAGCCGTCCGCAATGGCCTGTTCCAGCGCTCCGGCCGGATCCGGTACGCCGTACTGGGCCAGCGCCTTCTCCAGCACCGGGGCCTCCAGCGCGGTGTGCCCCTTGAGCCCGGCCTGGGCCAGCAGCCAGCCCACCAGGACGGTGGCGCGGCGCTCGTCCCCGGGACCGGCCCCGGAGCCCAGCAGGGAGCGGGCGAAGCCGTCCGCCTGGGTCGGGCGCACCGCGGGCAGCGACAGCAGCCGCCACGGGTTCTCGGCGAGCTGCTCGGCGGCTCCCTCGCCGAGGGCCGCCGCGGCGGGACCGGCCAGGGCCTCGGGGGCGCCACCGCGGGCCAGTACGGCCCGTACGCCCTCGACGGCGTCGGCGGAGGGCGCCGCCGCGGTCACCGGCGCCGGGGCGGCCGGGCGGGGCGCGGCGGGGGCGGGGGCCGGCCTGCGGGGCGCGGCCGGGGCCTCGTCGAAGTACACGGCGGGGGGCTTCTCCCCGCTCTCCACGGCCCGTACGGCGGCCAGCAGATCGGCGGCCTTCCCGCTGAGCTTGGCCCCGGCCTCGACGGGTGCCTCCCGCTCCGCCTTGCGCCGGGCGATCCGCTCCCGCTCGACCTTCTGCGCGGCGAGTTCGGCCTGCGCCTCGGTGAGGGCGGGCGCCGCCTGGGCCTCGGCGGCCGGCCCGGCGGACTCCGCCGCGTCGGCCTCGGCCGCGGCCTCCGGTTCGGCCTCCGGCCCGGTCTGCGGCTCGGCCTCGGCCTCCGGCTCGCCCTCTGGCTCCGGCTCGGCCTCGGCCTCCGGCTCGGCCTCAGGCTTGCCCCCGGCCCCTGGCTCGGCCGCGGTCTCCGCCTCGGCCTCGGGTTCTGCGGGGCTCCCCTCGGCCCCGGCCCTTCCCGCACCCGGGGGCTCCGCCCCCTCCTGTCCGCCGTCGACGGCTTCGCCGTGCGGTGCGGCAGGCCCGACCTCGGGCCCGCCCGAGTCGGCCTGTGCCCCGGCCGTTTCCTCCGCGGCAGCGGCTTCGGTCTCGGCTTGGCGGTCCGTACTCACAGCGTGCTCCAGTCCTGATCGGGATAGCGGTGCACCGGAGCCGACACATCGTCCAGCGCCCGGCAGATCTCCTCGGGAAGACTAAGGGCCTCCACCGACAGTGCCGCCCCGAGCTGCGCCGACGTCCGTGCGCCCACGATCGGCGCGACCACCCCGGGCCGGTCCCGGATCCACGCGAGGGCCACCTCCAGCGCGGTCACGGCCAGCCCGCGGGCCGCCGTCACCACCGCGTCCACGATCCGGCCCGCAGCCTCGTCGAGGTACGGGTCCACGAAGGCGGCCATGGAGTCCGAGGCGCCCCGGGAGTCCGCCGGCACGCCGTCCCGGTACTTGCCCGTCAGCACCCCGCGCCCCAGCGGGGACGAGGGGAGAAGGCCGATCCCGAGGTCCAGCGCGGCCGGCAGCACCTCGCGTTCCACGCCGCGCTGCAGCAGCGAGTACTCCATCTGCGTCGAGGCGATCCGGGTCCGTACGCCCGGCGCCGCGAGCTGCCACGTCGCCGCCTTCGCGAGCTGCCAGCCGCAGTAGTTGGACACCCCGGCGTACCGGGCCCGGCCGCTGCTCACCGCCAGGTCCAGCGCCTGGAGGGTCTCCTCCAGCGGGGTCGCCGGATCGAAGGCGTGCACCTGCCAGAGGTCGACGTAGTCGGTGCCGAGCCGGTCCAGCGAGGCGTCCAGCGCGTCGAGCAGGTGCCCGCGCGAGCCGTCGAACCGCCGGTCCGGGTCCGGCACGCTGCCCGCCTTGGTCGCGATCACCAGGTCCCGGCGCGGGACGAGCCCGCCCACCAGCCGGCCGAGCAGGTACTCCGCCTCCCCGCCCCCGTACACGTCGGCCGTGTCGACGAGCGTGCCGCCCGCCTCCCAGAAGGTCTTCACCTGCTCGGCGGCGGCTTCCTCACCGATGTCGCGGCCCCAGGTGAGGGTGCCGAGGCCGATCCGGGAAACGCGCAGTCCGGTGCGGCCGAGATGCCTCTGCTCCATGAGCGCTGAGACTACTGGGGCGCTGACGCGGAGCGCCCTGGCACGCTACAGTCCCCGCACACCAACGTTACTGATCGGTAAACCGGTAAGGGGACGACACATGCGGCTCGGCATCAATCTCGGTTACTGGGGCGCGGGCATGGACGCCGACAACCTCGCCGTCGCCCAGGAGGCCGACCGCCTGGGCTACGACGTCTGCTGGGCCGCCGAGGCCTACGGATCCGACGCCCCGACCGTGCTCGCCTGGGTCGCCGCCCAGACCGAGCGCATCGACGTCGGCTCGGCGATCATGCAGATCCCGGCCCGGCAGCCCGCGATGACCGCCATGACGGCGGCCACCCTCGACTCGCTCACCAAGGGCCGCTTCCGGCTCGGCCTCGGCGTCTCCGGCCCGCAGGTCTCCGAGGGCTGGTACGGCGTCACGTTCGACAAGCCGCTCGCGCGGACCCGGGAGTACGTGGAGATCGTCCGCAAGGCGATGAGCCGTGAGCGCCTCTCCTACGACGGCGAGCACTGGACCCTGCCGCTGCCGGGCGGCCCGGGCAAGCCGATCAAGCTGACCGTGCACCCCGAGCGCGAGCACATCCCGCTCTACATCGCCGCCATCGGTCCCAGGAACCTGGAGCAGACCGGCGAGATCGCCGACGGCGCCCTGCTGATCTTCCCGGCCGCCGAGCACCTGGAGGCCACCGCGCTCACCCACATCCGGGCGGGCCGCGAGAAGGCCGGGCTGACCATGGACGGCTTCGACGTCTGCCCGACCGTGCCGCTGGCCCTCGGCGAGGACGTGAACGCGCTCGCCGACATGTTCCGCCCCTACACCGCCCTGTACGTCGGCGGGATGGGCAGCCGGAAGCAGAACTTCTACAACCAGCTGGCCCAGCGCATGGGCTACGAGAAGGAAGCCGCCGAGATCCAGGACAAGTACCTGGCGGGCGACAAGACCGGCGCGGCCGAAGCCGTCCCGCACTCGCTGATCGACTCGACCACGCTGCTCGGCCCCGTCGCCCGCATCGCCGACGGAATGCGGGCCTACGCGGAGGCCGGGGTCACCACCCTCACCCTGGCGCCGGCCGGATTCACCCTGGACGAGCGCATCGCCGCCCTGCGCGCTGGCACCGAGGCCATGGAGCTCGCCGGTCTCGCCTAGGGATCTCGGCCAGGGCCAAGAGGAGTCTGCGGCCGTGGTGGGGGCTCGGGGGTCTTCCCCGCCACGGCCGACACAGCCAACAACGCCCCGGGTGCCCCCGGGGTTACGCGCGGCGGTCCCTCCCCGCGTTTCGTTCATTCGGACGAGTAGTGCGACCCATCGGTTGCCGGTCCCCCCGCCCGGCGTTTGACTCGGTTCATGCTCTCTGCCCGCAGCCTGTTCCAGGAGATCGTCGACAACGACGACTCCTTCCAGCTGTTCTGCTCCATCGCCGCCAGCGGGGAGACCCAGGGCGGTTGGGAGAACGGTCGCATCGCGGCCCTGGTGCCCGACGCCATGCGCGACCTCGCGCCCAAGATCACCCGGCACGGCGCCGACGAGGACAAGCACGGCCGCATCTTCAACGCCCTGCTGCGCAAGCGCGGCCTCCAGCCCGTCCCCGTCCCGCCCGAGACCGACTACACGATGCTGCTGGAGCGCCGCGGCATCGGCCTCGCCCACGACAAGCTGCGCCGCGAGCAGGCGCTGAGCGAGGAGGACATCGTCGCCTACCTCGCGCACAGCCGCGTCACGGAACAGCGCGCCGCCGACCAGATGGACATGCTCGTCAGGTACTTCGGCGACCACCCCGAGCTGGGCAAGGCCATTCACATGATCAGCAACGACGAGGCCAACCACCTCGCCTACTGCCACGAGGAGCTGCTGCGCCTCGCCCGCGCGGGCCACGGCCGCACCATCCAGCGGGTGCTGCGCGAGAGCGCGCTCGCGGAGATCGGGGTCTACCGGGACGTCAGCCTCGCCGTCATGGCCCACATGGGACGGCTGCTGAACTGGTCCGCCCCGAAGGCGGCCGCGCTCGCCGTCGGCATCCGCGCCGCGTACGCGTACGAGCGGTTCAGCGGCTGGCACCGGATGGTGGACCTGAGGATGCCCCAGCGCCGCGACGCGCTGGGCGGCGCCCCGGTCACCGCCGCCGAGTTCGCCTGACCGCCCGTCGCCAGGGCCGCCGCGTCGGGTCGCCGCGTCGCCAGGGCCTGCCGCGTCGCCAGGGCGCTCCCCGGCGTCCAGACGGCTCCGGCGCCCCGGCTGTCGAGCCGCTAGAGCCAGCCCCGGCGCTTGAACATGCGGTGCAGGCTCAGGCAGATGCCCACCATGACCGCCACCACCACCGGATAGCCCCAGACCTGCCTGAGCTCCGGCATGTGGTCGAAGTTCATCCCGTAGATCCCCGCCACCATCGTGGGGACGGCCGCCATCGCCGCCCAGGCCGAGATCTTGCGCATGTCGTCATTCTGCCGCAGGCCCATCTGCGCGAGGTGTGCGGACAGCGCGTCCGACAACAGCCGGTCCAGGCCGTCGATGTACTCGCTCGCCTTCGTCAGGTGGTCGGCGACGTCGCGGAAGAAGGGCCGGGCGCGCTCGTGGACGAACGGCACCTCCCCGAAGGCGAGTCGCTCCATCGGCTGGAGCAGCGGGTTCGTCGCCCGCCGGAACTCCAGCACCTGCCGTTTGAACCCGTAGATCCGGGCGGCGGTGTTCTTGGTGTCCGCGGGGTTGGGGGAGAACACCTCGGCCTCCAGCTCCTCCAGGTCCACCTGGAGCTCGGCCGCCACCTCGATGTAGTGGTCCACCACCGCGTCGGAGACCGCGTACAGCACCGCCGTCGGGCCGTGCCGCAGCACGTCCGGCTCCTGCTCCAGCCGGCGGCGGACGGCGGCCAGCGGGGCCCCCTCCCCGTGGCGGACGGTCACGACGAACGAATCGCCTATGAACACCATGAGCTCGCCCGCGGTCACCGTGTCCGTGTCCTCGTCGTACAGCACCGGCTTGAGGACGACGAACAGCGAATCGTCGTACACCTCCAGCTTCGGGCGCTGGTGCGCGGTCAGCGCGTCCTCCACCGCCAGCCTGTGCAGGCCGAACTCGCGGCTGACGTGGTCGAACTCCTGCTCCGTCGGCTCGTACATGCCGATCCACAGGAAGGCGTCCCCGGCCGCCCGCGCCTCGTCGAGGGCGTCCGAGAGGTCCTCGGGTCCCTCGGTCCGGCGGCCGTCCCGGTAAATCGCGCAGTCGACAATCACGCGGGGCATTCTTCCTTGCCCGCGACCTGCCCGCGACCTGCCCGCGACCCGCCCGCACGCCACCGGCACCGCATACGCTGGCACCCATGGCCACGCTGATCCTCGTACGACACGGGCGGTCCACCGCCAACACCGCAGGGCTGCTCGCCGGGTGGACCCCGGGAGTCGGTCTCGACGAGCGCGGCGCCGAGCAGGCCGCCGCCCTTCCCGGAAGGCTGGCCGGCGTGCCGCTCGCCGCCGCCGTCACCAGCCCGCTGCAACGCTGCCGGGAGACCCTCGCACCCCTGCTGGCCGCACGGCCCGAGCTGGAAGTGCACACTGACGAGCGGATCGGCGAGTGCCACTACGGCGACTGGTCCGGCCGTAAACTCTCCGAGCTCGCCGACGAACCGCTGATGAAGATCGTCCAGCAGCATCCCTCGGCCGCCGCCTTCCCCGGTGGCGAGTCCATGCGCGCCATGCAGGCGCGCGCCGTGGACGCCGTACGGGAGTGGAACGCGCGGGTCGAGGACGAGCACGGCAGCGACGCCGTCTTCCTGATGTGCTCCCACGGCGACATCATCAAGTCCCTTGTCGCGGACGCCCTCGGCATGCACCTGGACCTCTTCCAGCGCATCCACGTCGACCCGTGCTCGGTGACCGCCGTCCGGTACACGCCGACCCGGCCGTTCGTGTTCCGGCTCGGCGACACGGGGGACTTCGGCCCGCTCGTGAAGCGTCCGGCCGAGCCGGAAGCCGTCGCTTCGGACAAGGACGCCGAAGACACGGGGAACGCGGTCGTGGGAGGCGGCGCGGGCGCGGCGTGATCGGACGGCGCAGTAGGGTGGACGGGCCACAAGGGCGCAGACCTGCCCCTCCCGCTGAGACTTGGAGACTGGACGTGCCCCGTCAGGTGTTCCTCTACGACCCCCCGGACCGCTTCGTGGCCGGCACGGTCGGTCTGCCGGGACGCCGTACGTTCTTCCTGCAGGCCTCCTCCGGCCCCCGCGTCACCAGCGTCTCCCTGGAGAAGACCCAGGTCGCGGCGCTGGCCGAGCGGATGGACGAGCTGCTGGACGAGGTCGTGCGGCGCACCGGCGGCAACGCCCCGGTGCCCGCCGTCGCCCCCGCCGAGGCCGCCGAC
Source organism: Streptomyces sp. NPDC046308 (assembly GCF_055588065.1). Classification (NCBI taxonomy): domain Bacteria; kingdom Bacillati; phylum Actinomycetota; class Actinomycetes; order Kitasatosporales; family Streptomycetaceae; genus Streptomyces; species Streptomyces sp. NPDC046308. The sequence goes on along the minus strand of NZ_JBVJFB010000007.1, from coordinate 323,674 downwards.
ACCGCCCCCCTCGACGTCCCCGTCGAGGAGGAGTTCCGCGTCGGCACCATGGCCCTGGCCTGGGACGGCGAGGAACAGCGGATGATCGTCGAGGCCCAGGCCCTGGTGGAGCTCGACGCCGACTCCGACGAGGACCTCGCCGAGGCGGAGGAGCGGCTGCTCCAGGACGAGGAGAACGGCCCGCCCATGCTGCGGGTCCGCCTCACCGGCGCCCAGGCCCGGGCGTTCGCCAAGCGGGCCCTGGACGTGGTCAACGCCGGCCGCCCGCCGTGCCCGCTGTGCAGTCTGCCGCTGGACCCGGAGGGCCACGTGTGCCCGCGCCAGAACGGCTACCGGCGCCAGGCGTGACCGACACGGGGGAGATCGAGGAACTGCTCGCCCAGGGCGAGCTGACCGTCGTCGGCCGGATCCGCGAGGCGTCCAACGCCGTCCTGCTGTGCACCGTCACGCACGAGGGCGTCAGCGCCGACTGCGTGTACAAGCCCGTCAAGGGCGAGCGGCCGCTGTGGGACTTCCCCGACGGCAGTCTCGCCCAGCGCGAGGTCGCCGCCTACCTGGTCTCCGAGGCCACCGGATGGGGCCTGGTGCCCGCCACCGTGCTGCGCGACGGACCGTACGGCGAGGGCATGGTCCAGCGGTGGATCGAAACCGCGGAACCGGAAGGAGAAGCCCCGGCCAGCGCCCTCCTCGCGCTCGTCGACGGCGAGGAGGCGGGGGAGGGCTGGAAGGCCGTCGCCCTGGCCGAGGTCGGGGAGGGCCGCACCGCGCTCCTCGTCCACGCCGACGACCCGCGGTTGCGCCGGCTCTCCGTACTCGACGCCGTGATCAACAACGCCGACCGCAAGGGCGGCCACCTGCTGCCCGCGCCCGACGGCCGCCTCTACGGCATCGACCACGGCGTGACCTTCCACGCCGAGGACAAGCTGCGCACCCTGCTGTGGGGCTGGGCGGGGGAGCCGCTGACCGACGAGGCGCGCGAGGTGCTGACCGGGCTGGCCGCCGAGCTGGCGGAGGGAGCCCCGCTCGCCACCCGGCTGGCCGAACTGATCACCGGGGTCGAGCTGGCCGCCGTACGGGCCCGGGTGGCGCACCTGCTGCGCACCGGAATCCATCCGCAGCCGTCCGGGCAGTGGCCGTCGATCCCCTGGCCACCGGTCTGAACCGGCCATCGGCCATACGCACAGATCCAGCCAGACCGCAAGAGTGCCGATCAAGACAACAGTGCAGGTCCGGTTCGTTTCCGGAACATGCGTCCGGTTAGGCTCGAGACATGCATGCCTGGCCCGCTTCTGAGGTCCCCGCCCTTCCTGGCAAGGGCCGCGACCTCCAGATCCACGACACCGCGACCCAGGGGACGATCACCCTCGCCCCCGGTCCCGTCGCCCGTATCTACGTCTGCGGCATCACCCCGTACGACGCGACCCACATCGGTCACGCGGCGACCTACAACGCGTTCGACCTCGTGCAGCGCGTGTGGCTCGACACCAAGCGGCAGGTCCACTACGTCCAGAACGTCACCGACGTCGACGACCCGCTCCTGGAGCGGGCGCTGCGCGACGGCCACGACTGGACCGAGCTGGCCGAACGCGAGACCGCGCTCTTCCGCGAGGACATGACCGCCCTGCGGATGCTGCCGCCGCAGCACTACATCGGAGCCGTCGAGGCCATACCCGGCATCGTGCCGCTGGTCGAGCGGCTGCGGGACGCGGGCGCGGCGTACGAGCTCGACGGGGACGTCTACTTCTCGGTCGAGTCCGACGCGCACTTCGGCAGGGTCTCGAACCTCGACGCCGAGGCGATGCGGCTGCTCTCGGCCGAGCGGGGCGGCGACCCCGACCGGCCCGGCAAGAAGAACCCGCTGGACCCGATGCTGTGGATGGCCGCGCGCCCGGGCGAGCCGAGCTGGGACGGCGGCTCGCTGGGCCGCGGCCGGCCGGGCTGGCACATCGAGTGCGTGGCCATCGCCCTGGACCACCTGGGCATGGGCTTCGACATCCAGGGCGGCGGCTCCGACCTGGCCTTCCCGCACCACGAGATGGGCGCCTCGCACGCCCAGGTGCTGACGGGCGAGTTCCCGATGGCCAAGGCCTACGTACACGCGGGCATGGTCGCCCTGCACGGCGAGAAGATGTCGAAGTCGAAGGGCAACCTCGTCTTCGTCTCCGCCCTGCGGCGCGCCGGGGTGGACCCGGCGGCGATCCGTCTCGCGCTGCTGTCGCACCACTACCGGGCCGACTGGGAGTGGACCGACGACGTCCTCGCCGAGGCGGTGGCCCGGCTGGAGCGCTGGCGCGCGGCCGTGTCCCGGCCGGACGGACTGCCGGCGGACGCGCTGGTCGAGGAGGTCCGCGAGGCCCTGGCGAACGACCTCGACGCCCCCGCGGCGCTCGCCGCGGTGGACCGCTGGGTCGACGCCCAGAACGCCTCGGACGGCGACGACGAGTCCGCCCCCGGCCTCGTCTCCCGCACGGTGGACGCCCTCCTGGGCGTGGCGCTCTAGGAACCGGCGAAGCGCGCCCCCGGCCTCGTGCCGGGGGCGCGCTTCGCCGTTTCACCCCGTCCCTGCACGACGGTGACCGAAGGGTGGCGGGCATCGGCGGGGCACACGTAGAACTGCAGGTGTAGCCGCGGGCGACGCTGACCTCCGTCGGGGTCGCGGGCGCGGATCCGGCGGAGCGTGCGGACCTCCTCGGGCGTGTTCAGCGGGAAGGGGGCGTCGTGCTCCTGTGAGCACGACGCCCAGGGGTCGCCGGACAGCCGCGTCCCGTCAGGACCCGGGAGTGTCCCCGCCGTTCTCCCCGTCACCCACGCCGCCGCCCTCGCCGTCTCCCGCCGCGCCGTCGTCCGGACCGGAGGCGTCGTCCGGGTCCGCCGCGTCGTCCTGCTTCGGCTTCGGCTGGGCGCGGCCACCGGACAGGTCACGGAAGTACGAGCCCGTGTCCGTGGCCGTCTCCGGACCGGCCGCCGGATCCCGCCGCCGCAGGTACCGCTCGAACTCCCGGGCGATCGCGTCACCCGAGGCCTCCGGCAGGTCCGCCGTGTCCCGGGCCTCCTCCAGCGTCTGGACGTACTCCGCCACCTCGCTGTCCTCGGCGGCCAGTTGGTCCACGCCCAGCTGCCACGCCCGCGCGTCCTCCGGCAGTTCGCCCAGCGGGATCCGGATGTCGATCAGGTCCTCGAGCCGGTTCAGCAGCGCCAGCGTCGCCTTCGGGTTCGGCGGCTGCGACACGTAGTGCGGCACCGCCGCCCACAGCGACACCGCAGGCACCCCGGCATGCGTACAGGCCTCCTGGAGGATGCCCACGATGCCCGTCGGGCCCTCGTACTTGGTCTCCTCCAGGTCCATCGTCCGCGCCAGGTCCGCGTCCGAGGTGACCCCGCTCACCGGCACCGGCCGGGTGTGCGGGGTGTCCCCGAGCAGCGCCCCCAGGATGACCACCATCTCCACGCCCAGTTCGTGGGCGAAGCCCAGGATCTCGTTGCAGAACGACCGCCACCGCATGGACGGTTCGATCCCGCGGACCAGCACCAGGTCGCGCGGCTTCGCCCCGCCGATCCGGACCACCGACAGCCGGGTCGTCGGCCACGTGATCTTCCGTACCCCGTTGTCCAGCCACACCGTCGGCCGGTTGACCTGGAAGTCGTAGTAGTCCTCGGCGTCCAGAGCCGCGAAGACCTCGCCCTTCCACTCCCGGTCCAGGTGTGCGACCGCACCGGAGGCCGCGTCACCCGCGTCGTTCCAGCCCTCGAACGCGGCCACCATGACCGGGTCGATCAGCTCGGGCACGCCCTCAAGCTCGATCACCCAGGTCTCCTTCCGAAGTTCCCTTGCGTACGTGGGTCAGCCTAAGCCTTGATACGACGCCAGCCACAGCCCACGACAGAGGGGCGGTTCCCCTCGGAACCGCCCCTCTTCCCCACCTGCGTGAGAGCTATGCCTTGTGGCCCAGCATCTCCTCGACGCGGGCCCGAACGGCCTCGTCGTCCAGGCCGCGGATCGTCACCGTCGTACGGCGGCGCAGCACGTCGTCGACCGTCTCGGCCCACTCGTTGTCACGGGCGTAGGCGACCTGCGCCCAGATCTCCGGACCGTCCGGGTGGATGCGCTCGGCGAGCGCCGGGTCCTCGTTGGCGAGGCGCGCGATGTCGAAGGCCAGGGAGCCGTAGTGCGAGGCCAGGTGGCGCGCCGTCAGCGGGTCCATCCGCGTGCCGGGCTCACGGTCCACCAGCAGCCGGTGCGCGACCGCGTTCGGGTTGGCGACACCGGGCAGCGCGATCCGCCGCACGAGCGACTTCACCGGCTCCATGTCCTCGGTCAGCGGGCTGCCCGGGAGCTTCGACAGCTTGTCCATCACCACGCGGCCGATGTGGCGGTACGTCGTCCACTTGCCGCCGGCCACCGACAGCATGCCGCCGGCGCCCTCGGAGACGACCGTCTCGCGCTTGGCCTTCTCCACGCCGCCGGGGCCGCCGGGCAGCACCCGCAGGCCCGCGAAGGCGTACGTCATCAGCGAGCGGTCGAGGTCCGCGTCCTTCACCGAGAAGGCCGCCTCGTCCAGGATCTGCTGGATGTCGGCCTCGGTGGCGCGCACGTCGCCCGGGTCGCCCTCGTACACCTCGTCGGTGGTGCCGAGCAGCAGCTGGTCCTCCCAGGGGAGGGCGAAGGTGATGCGGTACTTGTCGATCGGGGTGGCCATGGCGGCCTTCCACGGCGACTTGCGCTTCATCACGATGTGCGCGCCCTTGGAGAGGCGGATCGACGGCATCGAGTGCTTGTCTTCCATGCGCCGCAGGTGGTCCACCCACGGGCCGGTGGCGTTGAGCACGACGCGCGCGTCGACCCCGAACTCGGTGCCGTCGAGGCGGTCCTTGAGCTCGGCGCCGGTGACCCGGCCCCGCGTCTTGCGCAGGCCGGTGACCTCGGCGTGGTTGAGGACGACCGCGCCCGACTCGACGGCCGCGCGGACCGTCATGACGGCGACGCGGGAGTCGTTCATCTGGTGGTCGTAGTAGACCGCGACGGCCTTGAGGTTGTCCGTCTTCAGGCCCGGGTTGTCGGCGGCGGCACGGGCGGGGGATATGACCTTGCCCATGCCGTCGCCGAAGGCCGAGAGGGCGGAGTAGGCGAAGACGCCCGCGCCCAGCTTGGCCGCACCGACCGGTCCGCCCTTGTAGACCGGCAGGTAGAAGGTGAGCGGGTTGACCAGGTGCGGGGCCACGTCCTTGGCCAGCACCCGCCGCTCGTGGTGGTTCTCCGCGACCAGCTTGACCGCGCCGGTCTGCAGGTAGCGCAGACCGCCGTGGACCAGCTTGGAGGAGGCCGAGGAGGTGGCGCCGGCGAAGTCGCCGGCGTCCACCATGGCAACCCGCAGGCCCGACTGCGCGGCGTGCCAGGCCACCGAGGTGCCCAGGATTCCACCGCCGATGACCAGCAGGTCGTACGTGGCCTTCGACAGCTGCTCACGGGTCTCGGCGCGGCTCGCGTTCGAACCGGCGGTCGGGTGCGTACCCAGGGCGGGAACGCTCTGCAGGCTGCTCATATCTCTTTAGCTCCTCGTCGATTGACTCAGCTGAGTGCGGTCAGCTGGCGTCTTCGTCGTCGACCCAGCCCATGGACCGCTCCACGGCCTTGAGCCAGCTCTTGTACTCGCGGTCCCGCTGCTCGGCGGGCATCCGCGGGGTCCACTCCGCCGCGCGGCGCCAGTTGGCGCGCAGGGCGTCGGTGTCGGGCCAGAAGCCGACGGCCAGGCCGGCGGCGTAGGCGGCGCCGAGGCAGGTGGTCTCGGCGACCATCGGGCGCACCACGGGGGCGTCCAGGAAGTCCGAGAGCGTCTGCATCAGCAGGTTGTTGGAGGTCATGCCGCCGTCGACCTTGAGGGCCGCGAGCTCGACGCCCGAGTCCTTGGTCATGGCGTCGGTGATCTCGCGGGTCTGCCAGGCGGTGGCCTCCAGGACGGCACGGGCGATGTGCGCCTTGGTGACGTACCGGGTCAGGCCGGCGATCACACCGCGGGCGTCGGAGCGCCAGTACGGGGCGAACAGACCGGAGAAGGCCGGCACGAAGTAGGCGCCGCCGTTGTCCTCGACCGACGACGCCAGGGTCTCGATCTCGGCCGCGGACTTGATCAGACCCATCTGGTCGCGCATCCACTGGACGAGCGAACCGGTCACGGCGATGGAGCCCTCCAGCGCGTAGACCGGCGCCTGGTCGCCGATCTGGTAGCCGACCGTGGTCAGCAGGCCGCTGTAGGAGTTGATGATCTTGTCGCCGGTGTTCATCAGCATGAACGTTCCGGTGCCGTACGTGGACTTCGCCTCGCCCTCGGCGAAACAGGTCTGGCCGAAGAGGGCGGCCTGCTGGTCACCGAGCGCCGAGGCGACCGGGACACCGGCGAGGACGCCGTCCTTGACGTGGCCGTAGACCTCGGCGGAGGACTTGATCTCGGGGAGGACGTTGAGCGGGACGCCCATCGACTCCGCGATCTTCTCGTCCCACGCCCGGGTGTGCAGGTTCATCAGCATGGTGCGCGAGGCGTTGGTGACGTCGGTGACGTGCACGCCGCCCTGGGGGCCACCCGTGAGGTTCCAGATGACCCACGAGTCCATGGTGCCGAAGAGGATGTCGCCGGCCTCGGCGCGCTCCCGCAGGCCCTCGACGTTGTCGAGCAGCCAGCGGACCTTCGGGCCGGCGAAGTAGCTCGCCAGCGGCAGGCCGGTCTCCCGGCGGAAGCGGTCCTGGCCGACGTTGCGGCCGAGCTCCTTGCACAGGGCGTCGGTACGGGTGTCCTGCCAGACCAGCGCGTTGTGCACCGGCTCGCCGGTGTGACGGTCCCACAGGAGGGTGGTCTCGCGCTGGTTGGTGATGCCGACCGCCTTGACGTCGGCGGCGGTGATCTCGGCCTTGGCGATGGCCCCGGCGACGACCTCCTGGACGTTGGTCCAGATCTCGGCGGCGTCGTGCTCGACCCAGCCCGGCTTCGGGAAGATCTGCTCGTGCTCCTTCTGGTCGACGGCGACGATGCGGCCGTCACGGTCGAAGACGATGCAGCGGGAGGAGGTGGTGCCCTGGTCGATCGCGGCGATGAAGGGGCCGGTGCTGCTGGTCATGTGGCTGCTCCTGGCAGGTCTGGTCAGTAGGCGGAATCAGGAGGGCGGTGCGGATCTTACGAACGCGGCCGTGCTGATCAGGCGAACGCGATGTTGTAAAGACCACCGGCGAGTGCGGCACCGACGAGCGGGCCGACCACCGGGATCCAGGAGTATCCCCAGTCGGAGCCGCCCTTGTTGGGCAGCGGGAGCAGGGCGTGCACGATGCGCGGACCGAGGTCGCGCACCGGGTTGATGGCGTAGCCGGTCGGGCCGCCGAGCGAGAGGCCGATGCCGACGACCACGAACGAGGTGATCAGGACGCCGATGACACCGAGGCCCTTGCCGCCGTCCTGGAGGCCCTGGGTCAGGATCGCCAGGACCAGGACGGCGGTGCCTATGATCTCGGTCGCGAGGTTCTGCACGACGTTACGGATCTCGGGGCCCGTGGAGAAGATGCCGAGCACGGGACCGGCCACGTCGTGCGGGTGCGGGTCCTCCGGGCCGAGCTTGGCGTCGCGGATGTGCTCCGGGTCCGCCAGGTGCACGCGGAACTGCCCGTAGTAGGTGATCCACATCAGGACCGCGCCCAGCATGGCGCCGAGCAGCTGGCCGGCGAAGTAGACGGGGGTGTCGCCCCACTCGCCGGTCTTGACCGCGAGGCCGACGGTGACCGCCGGGTTGAGGTGCGCACCCGAGAGCGGCGCGGAGACGTAGGCGGCGATCAGTACGGCGAATCCCCAGCCGAACGTGATGGCGAGCCAGCCCGCGTTGCGGGCCTTGGAGCTCTTGAGGGTCACTGCGGCGCAGACGCCACCGCCGAGCAGTGTGAGCAGGGCGGTACCGATGGTCTCGCCGATGAAGATGTCGGAGCTGGACACCCGCGACTCCTTACGTACGTCCAGGGGTGGGCGGACACCGGGTCCCTCCGGTGGTTCCGCGCACTCGGTGAGTGCTGCACCGGTCCTTGGCCTTGTCGCATCCTAGCGCGTATTGCCGGTAGCTGTTCGACAATGCCGACCGATGAACGGCAGTTTTCCGCCCAGGTGAAGAATGCGTCAAGGGCTGGCCAGGCCAAAGTGTCGGATCGTTACCACTAGGTGCGATCAACCAAATCCAGCCATTCGAAGGTCAGGATGTGGCGAAAAATGGGCAGAGTGCGGCCAGGGTCTGGCCGCATCGTGCTAAAGCATCGTGCTAAAGGGGGCTCAGAACCGGCCTGCGCCGAGATCGCGTGAAACCGCGCGCGCACAGTCCCGCACCGAGGCTACGAGGGCCGCACGGGGCTCCCCGGACTCCCCGCAGACCCGCTCCACGGCGCCCGCCACCGCCACGGCACCGACAGGCATCCGGCGCCGGTCGTGGATCGGAGCCGCCACCGAGGCAAGGCCCTCCCACGTCTCCTCGACGTCGGAGGCCCACCCCCGCGCCCGCGTCAGGCTCAGGACCTCTTCGAAACCGACGCCGTCCGTGACCGTCCGGGGGGTGAACGCCTCGCGCTCCGCCTCCGTCACCTGGGTGTGCGCCACCGGGTCGTACGCGGACAGCACCTTGCCCAGCGCGGTGGAGTGCAGCGGCTGCATGGCCCCCACCTCCAGCACCTGACGGCTGTCGTCGGGCCGGAAGACGTGGTGCATGATCAGCACCCCGCTCTGGTGCAGCACCCCCACGTACACGCTCTCGCCGCTGGCCCGGGCCAGGTCGTCCGTCCAGACCAGGGCGCGGGCGCGCAGCTCGTGCACGTCCAGGTAGCTGTTGCCCAGGCGCAGCAGCTCGGCGCCCAGCTGGTAGCGGCCGGAGGCCGGGTCCTGCTCCACGAAGCCCTCGGCCTGCAGCGTGCGCAGGATGCCGTGGGCCGTGCCCTTGGCCAGGCCCAGCGAAGAGGCCACGTCGGAGAGCCCCAGCCGGCGCTCTCCGCCCGCCAGGAGCCGCAGCATCGCAGCGGCTCGTTCGAGCGACTGGATGTTCCGTGCCATTGCGCAGCCTCCTGCTGACCTTGCTGTCCATACTGACCATCTTGATGCGGTTCGACAATGCTGAACAGTATCGGTCGATGCCGACCTTGCGCAGCGAGGGGCAACTGTTCGCCGTACCGTCGCCGGGACACCCTTGGCAACCCCCGCCACAGAATGCAGTCCGCCACGTGGGACACCCGCACCGGGGCAGGTGCCTCGCGGTTACGCTGACGACGTGCACCCTTGACACAGAGGGGGTGCAAAGCCGACAGCCGTCGCATTCCAGGGAGCACAACCATGGCTTCGTTGCCCAACCCGTCCGCTGACACCCAGACCCGGGCCGATGCCCTCCGAGAGGCGCTGGCGACCCGTGTGGTCGTCGCCGACGGGGCCATGGGGACGATGCTCCAGGCGCAGGACCCCACGATGGAGGACTTCCAGCAGCTGGAGGGCTGCAACGAGGTCTTGAACGTGACCCGTCCCGACATCGTGCGTTCGGTGCACGAGGCGTACTTCTCGGTGGGTGTGGACTGCGTCGAGACGAACACGTTCGGCACGAACTACGCGGCGCTGGCCGAGTACGACATCGCCGAGCGCAACTTCGAGCTGTCCGAGGCGGGTGCGCGGATCGCCCGCGAGGTCGCCGACACGTTCACGCAGTCGACGGGGCAGCAGCGCTGGGTGCTCGGCTCCATGGGCCCCGGCACCAAGCTGCCCACCCTGGGCCACATCGGCTACGGCCAGATCCGTGACGCCTACCAGATCAACGCCGAGGGCCTGCTCACCGGCGGCGCGGACGCGCTGCTGGTGGAGACGACGCAGGACCTCCTGCAGACGAAGTCCTCGATCATCGGTGCCCGGCGGGCGATGGAGGCCCTGGGTGTCACCGTTCCGCTGATCTGCTCGGTGACCGTGGAGACGACCGGCACGATGCTGCTGGGCTCGGAGATCGGCGCCGCGCTCACGGCGCTGGAGCCGCTGGGCATCGACATGATCGGCCTGAACTGCGCCACCGGTCCCGCCGAGATGAGCGAGCACCTGCGCTATCTGGCGCGCAACGCCCGCATCCCGCTGTCCTGCATGCCCAACGCCGGCCTGCCCGTCCTGACCAAGCAGGGCGCGCACTACCCGCTGACCGCCCCCGAGCTGGCGGACGCCCAGGAGACCTTCGTCCGCGAGTACGGCCTCTCGCTGGTGGGTGGCTGCTGTGGCACGACGCCGGAGCACCTGCGGCAGGTGGTGGAGCGGGTGCGTGGTACGGCGGTCGTGCCGCGCGACCCGCAGCCGGAGCCGGGCGCCGCCTCGCTGTATCAGACGGTGCCGTTCCGGCAGGACACCTCGTACATGGCGATCGGTGAGCGGACGAACGCCAACGGGTCGAAGAAGTTCCGTGAGGCGATGTTGGAGGGCCGCTGGGACGACTGTGTGGAGATGGCGCGGGACCAGATCCGTGAGGGCGCGCACATGCTCGACCTGTGCGTCGACTACGTCGGCCGGGACGGTGTCGCCGACATGGAGGAACTCGCGGGCCGTTTCGCGACCGCCTCCACGCTGCCGATCGTGCTGGACTCGACCGAGGTTCCCGTGATCCGGGCGGGTCTGGAGAAGCTGGGCGGGCGCGCCGTCATCAACTCGGTGAACTACGAGGACGGTGACGGGCCCGAGTCGCGGTTCGCGAAGGTCACCCGGCTGGCCCAGGAGCACGGTGCGGCTTTGATCGCGCTGACCATCGACGAGGAGGGCCAGGCCCGCACGGTCGAGCACAAGGTCGCCATCGCCGAACGCCTCATCGCGGACCTCACGGACAACTGGGGGATCCGCGAGTCGGACATCCTCATCGACACCCTCACGTTCACGATCTGCACGGGCCAGGAGGAGTCCCGGGGCGACGGCATCGCCACGATCGAGGCGATCCGCGAGCTCAAGCGCCGCCACCCGGACGTGCAGACCACCCTGGGCCTGTCCAACATCTCCTTCGGCCTCAACCCGGCCGCCCGCGTCCTGCTGAACTCCGTCTTCCTCGACGAGTGCGTCAAGGCCGGCCTGGACTCGGCGATCGTCCACGCGTCGAAGATCCTTCCGATCGCCCGGTTCGACGAGGAACAGGTCACCACCGCCCTCGACCTGATCTACGACCGGCGCGAGGGCGACTACGACCCGCTGCAGAAGCTGATGGCCCTCTTCGAGGGCGTCAACACCAAGTCGCTGAAGGCCGGCCGCGCCGAGGAGCTCCTGGCCCTGCCGTTGGACGAGCGACTGCAGCGCCGCATCATCGACGGGGAGAAGAACGGCCTGGAGGCCGACCTCGACGAGGCCCTGCAGACCCGGCCGGCGCTGGACATCGTCAACGACACCCTGCTGGAGGGCATGAAGGTCGTCGGTGAGCTGTTCGGCTCCGGGCAGATGCAGCTCCCCTTCGTCCTGCAGTCGGCCGAGGTGATGAAGACGGCGGTGGCCTATCTGGAGCCGCACATGGAGAAGACCGACGACGAGGGCAAGGGCACCATCGTCCTGGCCACCGTCCGCGGCGACGTCCACGACATCGGCAAGAACCTCGTCGACATCATCCTCACCAACAACGGCTACAACGTCGTCAACATCGGCATCAAGCAGCCGGTCTCCGCGATCCTGGAAGCCGCCCAGGAGCACAAGGCCGACGTCATCGGCATGTCCGGCCTCCTCGTGAAGTCGACCGTGATCATGAAGGAGAACCTGGAGGAGCTCAACCAGCGCAAGCTGGCCGCCGACTACCCGGTGATCCTCGGCGGCGCCGCCCTCACCCGCGCCTACGTCGAACAGGACCTCCACGAGATCTACGAGGGCGAGGTCCGCTACGCCCGCGACGCCTTCGAAGGCCTGCGCCTCATGGACGCCCTCATCGCCGTCAAGCGCGGCGTCCCCGGCGCGACCCTGCCCGAGCTCAAGCAGCGCCGCGTCGCCAAGCGCGACACGCCCGCCCTCCAGGTGGAGGAGCCCGAGGAGCCGGGCGGTCGCTCGGACGTGTCCGTCGACAACCCGGTGCCCACCCCGCCCTTCTGGGGCACCCGCGTGGTCAAGGGCATCCCGCTCAAGGACTACGCCTCCTGGCTGGACGAGGGAGCCCTCTTCAAGGGCCAGTGGGGCCTCAAGCAGGCCCGCGCGGGCGGAGCCACGTACGAGGAGCTCGTCGAGAGCGAGGGCCGTCCGCGCCTGCGCGGCCTGCTGGAGAAGCTGCACACCGAAAACCTGCTGGAGGCGGCCGTCGTCTACGGCTACTTCCCCTGCGTCTCCAAGGGCGACGACCTGATCATCCTCGACGACGACGGCAACGAGCGGACCCGCTTCACCTTCCCGCGCCAGCGCCGCGGCCGCCGGCTGTGCCTCGCCGACTTCTTCCGCCCGGAGGAGTCCGGCGAGACCGACGTCGTCGGCCTCCAGGTGGTCACCGTCGGCTCCAGGATCGGCGAGGCCACGGCCAAGCTCTTCGAGTCCGACTCCTACCGCGAGTACCTGGAGCTGCACGGTCTCTCCGTCCAGCTCGCCGAGGCCATGGCCGAGTACTGGCACGCCCGCGTCCGCGCCGAGCTCGGTTTCGGCGGCGAGGACCCGGCCCAGGTCGAGGACATGTTCGACCTCAAGTACCGCGGCGCCCGCTTCTCCCTCGGCTACGGAGCCTGCCCCGACCTGGAGGACCGCGCCAAGATCGCCGACCTCCTCCAGCCGGAGCGGATCGGCGTCCACCTCTCGGAGGAGTTCCAGCTCCACCCCGAGCAGTCCACGGACGCGATCGTGATCCACCACCCCGAAGCGAAGTATTTCAACGCACGCTGAGGTCGACCGACGTACACTTGTCGGTCCCATACAGGCCGGTCGCCTGTTCCCAGGGGAATGCCCCGCGGGAAGAGGTGACCGGCCTTCTCGTCCCTTCAGAGAGGTACGCGCATGACGAGCACCATTCCCGCCCCCGTCACCCGCACGGCCGACGGCTCGGCACTGCAGGCGGTGCTGCTCGACATGGACGGCACCCTGGTCGACACCGAGGGCTTCTGGTGGGAGATCGAGGCGGAGATCTTCCAGGAGCTCGGCCACCGGCTGGAGGACTCCTGGCGGGACGTGGTCGTCGGCGGTCCGATGAGCCGCAGCGCGACCTTCCTGATCGAGGCGACCGGCGCCGCCATCGGCCTCGCCGAGCTGAGCGTCCTGCTCAACGAACGTTTCGAGGCCCGCATCGCAGACCGGGTGCCGCTGATGCCCGGCGCCGAGCGGCTGCTCGCCGAGCTGGCCCGGCACAACGTGCCCACCGCCCTCGTCTCCGCCTCGCACCGCCGGGTCATCGACCGGGTCCTGCTCACCCTGGGCCGCGACCGCTTCACCATGACGGTCGCCGGGGACGAGGTCGCCCGTACCAAGCCGCACCCCGACCCGTACCTGCTCGCGGCGCGGACGCTGGGCGCCCACCCCTCGCGCTGCGCGGTCATCGAGGACACCCACACCGGGGTGGCGGCCGCCGAGGCCGCCGGCTGCCGGGTCGTGGCGATCCCCTCGGTGGGCGTGATCGAGCCGGCTCCGGGGCGTACGGTCGTGCGCTCGCTGGAGGAAGTGGACCTGGCGTTCCTGCGCTCCCTCATCGCGCCGATGAACTGAGCGGGTGGACTGTGGACTGAGCGGGTGGACTGAGCGGCTGAACGGAACGGCACCCGCCTCTCCCCGCGACACCCCCCCTTGTTACCCACGGCAACATCGGCACGCACGGCAGCGCGCCGATACGGACCGGCACGCCGTGAGCACGCTCCGTACCGAACGGAACGTCGGTGGGATCCAGGTCCAGCGGAAGGATCTTCCGTCACGGGCCCCGGAGGCTGAAATTCCATCCTCTCCCGGGCGGTTGCTCAGAGTGAGCTTGGTCACCCGTCAAACCCCTCATGCGCCTGTCCGAGGGCCCCTGCGCCTTCCCTTGTGTCCGGATTGATCAGTCCCTGACCGAATCTGCGCCCCCCTGCGCATGAACAGGCAGTTCGCTCCCATCACGGTGCGATTACACCCCAAGTCCGGCCAGTTCCAGCCATCCCGTCCCGGCCCACTAGTGTCAGCGCGGGCACTACGCCGCACCTCTGCCGTCCCGGACGCACACCCCTGTGCCGGGACCGCGTGGACCGATCGTCACTACACCGGCCCGATCGTTCCGCCCTGAACGGGCGACCGCCGCGAAGTGCCCTTTACGCCGCTTTGAGCAAGTGCCGGTTACAGGGAGTACTTCCAGCATGAACCGCAAGACCTTGGTGCTGACGGCCGCGGCCGGACTGCTCACCCCCGTGCTCGCCGCATGCGGCAGCGCGAGCGGCGGAGGAGCAGGATCCGGAGCGATCGTCGTCGGCACCACCGACCGGTTCGAGGCCGCAGACTTCGCTCCCGCCCCCTTCGACCCGGCCTACGCCTACGACGCCGGCGCCTGGAACGTCCTGCGCCAGACCGTCCAGACGCTGATGCACACCCCGCGCGGCGGCGGCCAGCCCGTCCCCGAAGCAGCCACCGCCTGCCGCTTCACCGACGCCGGCAACGAGGTCTACCGCTGCACCCTGCGCCCCGGGCTGAAGTTCGCCGACGGCGAGCCGCTCACCGCCAAGGACGTCAAGTTCTCCATCGACCGCGTCCTCGCCATCAAGGACGAGAACGGCCCGTCCTCGCTGCTCTCCACCCTCGACAACGTCGAGGTCAAGGGCGCCGACACCGTCGTCTTCCACCTGAAGACCCCGGACGCGACCTTCCCGTTCAAGCTCTCCACCCCCGCCGCCGGCATCGTCAGCGAGAAGAACTACGACGCCAAGAAGCTCCGCGAGGGCTTCGCCGTGGACGGCTCCGGCCCGTACACGATGAAGGCCGAGGTCAAGGGCAACCAGCTGGTCCGCGCCGTCTTCACCAAGAACCCGCACTACAAGGGCGACCTCAAGCTGCAGAACGACAAGGTCGAACTGCGCACGTTCGCCGACTCCCCGGCCATGGGCAAGGCACTCACCGACGGGAAGATCCACATGGTCTCCCGCACCCTCTCGCCCGCCCAGATCACCCAGTTCTCCGCGCAGCCGCCCAAGGGCGTCAAGCTCGTCCCGATGCCCGGCCTGGAGATCCGCTACATCGGCTTCAACACCGAGGCGCCCGTCGTCAAGGACAAGGCCGTACGCCAGGCGCTCGCCGCCGCCGTCGACCGCGGCGCACTGATCTCCAAGGTCTACGGCAAGTCCGCACAGCCGCTCTACTCGCTGGTCCCCACCACCGTGCCCGGCCACGTCAACTCCTTCTACAACAAGTACGGCGAGGCCAACACGGCCAAGGCCGCCGCGCTGCTGAAGGAAGCCGGGATCAAGACCCCGGTCAAGCTGACGCTGCACTACACCAACGACCACTACGGCGACGGCACGGCCGCCGAGTTCGAGGCCCTCAAGGCCCAGCTCAACTCCACCCAGCTCTTCGACATCACCGTCCAGGGCAGCGAGTGGGCCGACTTCCGCCCCGCACAGAAGAAGGGCGACCACGCCGCCTACGGGCTCGGCTGGTTCCCCGACTACGCGGACGCCGACAACTTCCTCGCCCCGTTCCTGGAGCAGGACAACTTCCTGGGCACGCCGTACGCCAACAACACGGTGCGCACCAGGCTCATCCCCGAATCGCGGCGCGCGGCCGACCGAGGCGTCGCCGTCCCCGCGATCACGGAGATGCAGGACATCGTCGCCGAGGACGTGCCCGTCCTGCCCCTGTGGCAGGGCAAGCAGTACGTCGCCGCACGCGACGGGATCACCGGAGTGGAGTGGTCGGTCAACGCCATCTCCGACCTCCAGCTGTGGGAGCTCGGCCGCGGCGTAAGCGGCTGAGCAAGGCAACGACCGGCAGCGGGTGTCGCGGGCCGGGCAACGAAACAGTTCGACTGTGAAGGACGTTCGCGTGAATCGACGTAACCAGTGGCTGGCGGCTCCGCTCGGCGCAGCCACCGCCGCCGCGCTGCTCAGCGGTTGCGGTTCGACCGATGGCTCCAATGCCGGCAGCGGCAAGGGCGTGGTCATGGGCATATCCGACAAGGTGAAGTCCACCGACCCGGCCTCCGGCTACGACCCGGGCTCCTGGCTGCTCTTCAACAACGTCTTCCAGTCGCTGCTGAGCTTCCCCAAGGGCGGTACCACCCCCGAGCCCGACGCCGCGCAGTCCTGCGCCTTCGAGGGCGGCGACAGCAAGCTCTACAAGTGCACCCTGCGCGAAGGCCTGAAGTTCAGCAACGGCCACAGCCTCACCGCGAAGGACGTCAAGTTCTCCTTCGAGCGCACGCTGAAGATCAACGACGAGAACGGCCCGGCCGTGATGCTCGCGTCGATCGCCGGCATCGACGCCCCCGACGACAAGACCGTCGTCTTCCGCCTCAAGACCCCCGACGCGACCTTCCCCAGCAAGATCGCCTCCGGTGCGGGCTCCATCGTCGACCACAGCGAGTACCCGGCGGACAAGCTGCGTACGGACAACAAGGCGATCGGCTCCGGCGTCTACAAGCTCGACTCGTTCAACGACAAGAGCGCCACCTTCTCCGTCAACGAGTCCTACACCGGCAAGGCCAAGGCCAAGAACACCGGCGTCACGCTGAAGTTCTTCAACGGCGACCAGAGCGGCCTCAAGAAGGTCCTCGAGAGCGGCGACGTCGACTTCGCGTTCCGCGGCCTCGCCGCCAAGGACATCGCCGCCCTCGCCTCGACCAAGACCGGCGACAACAAGGTCGACGTCGTCCAGGGCACCGGCGCCGAGGTCGAGCACATGGTCTTCAACGTCAACGACCCCGTCGCCGGCAAGCTGCCCGTCCGCAAGGCCATCGCCTACCTCGTGGACCGCGAGGCCCTCGTCCGCGACGTGTACGCGGGCACCGCCACCGCGCTCTACTCCATCGTCCCCACCGGCATCGCCGGACACACCACCCCGTTCTTCGACCGCTACGGCGGCACCCCGCAGCCCGAGAAGGCCAAGGCCGTCCTCAAGGCCGCCGGCATCAACGGCAAGGTCAAGATCACCCTGTACTCCACCCCGTCCCGCTACGGCCCCTCCACGGACCAGCAGTTCGAGGTCATCGCCAAGCAGCTCAACGAGAGCGGCCTGTTCGACGCCGACGTCAAGTCCGTCGAGTTCGAGCAGTACGAGAAGGACATCCAGGACGGCAAGTACGGCGTCTACGTGAAGGGCTGGGTCCCCGACTACCCGGACGCCGACAACTTCACGCAGC
Organism: Streptomyces sp. NPDC046308; assembly: GCF_055588065.1. NCBI lineage: Bacteria > Bacillati > Actinomycetota > Actinomycetes > Kitasatosporales > Streptomycetaceae > Streptomyces > Streptomyces sp. NPDC046308. The sequence continues at coordinate 306,403 of NZ_JBVJFB010000007.1, read as the reverse complement.
CGTTCTTCGGCCCGGACAACGTCCTGCGCAACAACTACGAGAACAAGGAGATCACCGGGACGATCATCCCGTCGACCTCCGCGAAGTCCGACCGCACCGCGGCCAACATCGACTACAACCGGCTCCAGGACATCGTCGCCGACGAGCTCCCGATCCTCCCGCTCTGGCAGGGCAAGCAGTACGCCGTCACCCGCCAGAACGTGAACGGCCTCCAGTGGTCCCTCGACGCCTCGACCGTCTTCCGCTTCTGGGAGATCAGCAAGGGCTGACCCTACCGGGCCACGCACAACGGGCCGGGAGCCGCACCAAGCGGCCGCCGGCCCGTTCCGCTACCCCCGGGCTCCTACTGGGCGCCGGGACGCACCAGACCGCTCTCGTACGCGTACACGGCCGCCTGCACCCGATCCCGCAGCCCCAGCTTCGTCAGAACGTGCCCCACATGCGTCTTGACCGTCGTCTCGCTCACGAACAGGTCCGCCGCGATCTCCGCGTTCGACAACCCCCGGGCCACCAGCTTCAGCACCTCGACCTCGCGCTCCGTCAGCGTCCCCAGCGTGTCCGGCACGCTCTCCTCACCCGACGGCAGATGCCCCGCGTACTTGTCCAGCAGCCGCCGCGTGATGCTCGGCGCGAGCATCGCCTCACCGCCCGCCACCACCCGGATCGCCTGCACCAACTCCACCGCCGGCGCGTCCTTCAGCAAGAACCCGCTCGCCCCCGCCCGCAGCGCCTCCACCACGTACTCGTCCAGATCGAACGTGGTCAGCACCAGCACCTTCGCCGGACCGTCCCGGCCCGGACCGGTGATCTGCCGGGTCGCCTCCACCCCGTCCATCCGCGGCATCCGGATGTCCATCAGCACCACGTCGGGCTGCAACGCCCGCACCTGGTCCAGCGCCTGCAGACCGTCCCCGGCCTCACCGACCACCGCCAGGTCCTCCTCCGCCTCCAGGATCATCCGGAAGCCGGTGCGCAGAAGTGGCTGGTCGTCGACCAGCAGGACGCGGATGGCCACGGGGTCTACCTCGTATTCGTCGGACGGCTACGGCGGGCCCGTCCATTCTGCCCTGATCCGACGATCATGATTGCGCCGGGCGCCCCGACCCCGGCCGGCCCACGATGACCAGCGGATACGGCGGGGGAGTCCCCCCGAACTCCGGACACACCGCCTGATGATCACACCAGCCGCACAGCTTCGTCGGCCGCGGCCGCCACTCACCCGACTCCGTCGCCTCCCGGATCGCCTCCCACAGCGCGAGCAGCTTGCGCTCCACGCGCTCCAGATCCGCCACCACCGGGTCGTACGTCAACACGTCACCACTGCCCAGATACACCAGCTGCAGCCGCCGCGGCACCACCTGCTTCAGCCGCCACACCACCAGCGCGTAGAACTTCATCTGGAAGAGCGCACCCTCGGCGTACTCCGGCCGCGGCGCCTTGCCCGTCTTGTAGTCGACGATCCGCACCTCACCCGTCGGAGCCACATCCACCCGGTCGATGATCCCCCGCAGCCGAAGCCCCGACTCCAGCTCCGTCTCCACGAAGAACTCCCGCTCCACCGGCTCCAGCCGCGTCGGGTCCTCCAACGTGAACCAGCGCTCGACCAGCGCCTCCGCCTCCGTCAGCCACCGCGCCAGCCCCGCCCCCTCATCACCCTCCGGGAACAGCTCCGTCAGCTCCGGCTTCGCCTCCAACAACCGGTCCCACTGCGCCGGGACCAGCGCCTTCGCCCGCGGAGCCGTCCGCTCCGGCGCCGGATGATCAAACAACCGCTCCAGCACCGCATGCACCAGCGTCCCGCGGGTAGCAGCAGCACTGGGCCTCTCCGGCAGCTTGTCGATCACCCGGAACCGGTACAGCAGGGGGCACTGCATGAAATCGCTCGCCCGCGAAGGGGAGAGCGAAGCGGGCGCCACGGCGCTCGGCGTCACGGCATCGGCTGGGCCTGGCACGGCACCGGGGCTCGTCGTCATGGACAAAACCCTACGACCCGCCACCGACAGCACGCGCATACCATCGACGCCGGACCCCCTCGCACTGCATGATCGGAGCATCACAGCCCGCTTACACCCTGCGGACCACACTGGAAACACCGATCCCCGGGCCCGCGTCCCGGGGAACCCCGAGGAACGAAGGACAGTCGTGCCAGACACCGACGAAACCGGCGAGCGCGCGGGCCGGCGCTCAGGACCGGGCGGCGGACTCCTCATGGGCCGCCCCTTCGGCGTACCCGTCTACGTCTCGCCCAGCTGGTTCCTCGTCGCCGCCCTCATCACCTGGGTCTTCGGCGACCAGCTCGACCGCATCCTGCCCGACCTCGGACCCGTCCGCTACCTCGTCTCCCTCTTCTTCGCCGTCGCCTTCTACGCCTCCGTCCTCGTCCACGAACTCGCGCACACCGTCGCCGCCCTCCGCTTCCAACTCCCCGTGCGCCGCATCCAGCTCCAGTTCTTCGGCGGAGTCTCCGAGATCGAGAAGGAATCCGAGACCCCCGGCCGCGAATTTGTCCTCGCCTTCGTCGGCCCCCTCCTCTCCCTCCTCCTCGCCGGCGCCTTCCACCTCGGCATGAAAGCCGTCGAACCCGCCAGCGTCCCCGGCGTCCTCCTCGCCGGCCTGATGATCTCCAACCTCCTCGTCGCCGCCTTCAACCTGCTCCCCGGCCTCCCCCTCGACGGCGGCCGCATGCTCCGCGCCGTCATCTGGGGCATCACCGGCAAACCCATGGCCGGCACCATCGCCGCCGCCTGGGTCGGCCGCGGCCTCGCCATCGCCGTCCTCCTCGGCCTGCCCCTGCTCACCCACACCGAACTCCTCGGCAACCGCACCCAGGAGATCGGCGGCATGAACACCGTCATGGACGCCCTGCTCGCCGCCATCCTCGCCGCCATCATCTGGACCGGAGCCGGCAACAGCCTGCGCTTGGCCCGCCTGCGCGCACACCTCCCCGAACTGCGCGCCCGCACCCTCACCCGGCGCGCCATCCCCGTCGAGAACGCCACCCCCCTCTCCGAAGCCCTCCGCCGCGCCAACGAAGCCGGCGCCCGCGCCCTCGTCGTCGTCGACGGCCACGGCGACCCCACCGCCATCGTCCGCGAGAGCGCCATCGCCTCCGTCCCCGAACACCGCCGCCCCTGGGTCGCCGTCAGCACCCTCGCCCAGGACCTCACCGACGGCATGAAGGTTTCCGCGGAACTCACCGGCGAAGAACTCCTCGACCACCTCCGCGCCACCCCCGCCACCGAGTACCTCGTCCTCGAGCCGGGCGGCACCATCTACGGCGTCCTCTCCACCCTCGACGTCGAAAAGGCCTTCGTGAAGGCCATGGCACGGCCCCAGTCCTGAAGCCAATACACTGGTCACATGTCCGAACCGACCGGTGCCGCCCGCCGACGCGGGCCCTTCGAGGTCGGGGACCAGGTTCAGCTCACCGACCCCAAGGGCCGCCACTACACGTTCACGCTCGAAGCCGGGAAGAATTTCCACACCCACAAGGGTTCCTTCCCCCACGACGAGCTGATCGGTGCCCCCGAGGGCAGTGTTGTCCGTACCACGGGCAACGTCGCCTACCTCGCGCTGCGTCCCCTGCTCCCCGACTATGTCCTGTCCATGCCCCGCGGCGCCGCCGTGGTCTACCCCAAGGACGCCGGCCAGATCCTGGCCTTCGCCGACATCTTCCCCGGCGCCCGCGTCGTGGAAGCAGGTGTCGGCTCCGGCTCCCTGAGCAGCTTCCTGCTGCGCGCCATCGGCGACCAGGGCATGCTCCACAGCTACGAGCGCCGCGCGGACTTCGCCGAGATCGCCACCGCCAACGTCGAGCGCTACTTCGGCGGCCCCCACCCCGCGTGGAAGCTGACCGTGGGCGACCTCCAGGACAACCTGGACGAGACCGACGTCGACCGCGTCATCCTCGACATGCTCGCCCCCTGGGAATGCCTGGACGCGGTCAAGAAGGCCCTCGTCCCCGGCGGCATCCTCTGCTGCTACGTGGCCACCACCACCCAGCTGTCCAAGACCGTCGAGTCCATCCGCGAGATCGGCTGCTTCGCCGAGCCGCAGCCCTGGGAATCGATGATCCGCAACTGGCACGTCGAAGGCCTCGCCGTCCGCCCGGACCACCGCATGATCGGCCACACCGGCTTCCTCGTCACCGCCCGCCGCCTCGCGGACGGCGTCGAGCCCCCCATGCGCCGCCGCCGCCCCGCCAAGGGCGCCTACGGCGAGGACTACGACGGCCCCGGCAGCGACCGCTCCGCGTAACCGCACCGCCTCGCCGCACCGCCGACCCAACACGAAGGCGCTGTGGCGCAGTTCCCCGGACCCACCGGGAACTGCGCCACAGCGCCTTTTCGTTGTCCGCGTGCCGACCCCGGTCCCACCCGGGAACCAACAGGACCGGACCCAGCCGTTCCACCTCCGTGTGAGGTATGGCACGATGCTGGCTCCCCGTCACCCTTCGCACAGGAGACACCCCGCGTGCTGCACAGCCCCGCCGAGCTGACGCCGACCCCGGACACCCTGGCGCACAGCATGGCCAGGCCCCTCCACTGGCTCGCCACGGCCACCGCCATGGCCGCCGTCATAGCCACAGCGGGACTCGTACAGCCGGCCACCGGCACCCCCGCCACGACGCCGGAACCCACCGCGAACGGCCCCCAGGCCACCGCTCCCGACGCCGCAGCCGTCACCTACCCCCTCGACTGCAACGGCGCCCCCCAGACCGTCACAGCCACCGCCCAGGGCGACCTCGACGGCGACCAGCGCCCCGAGACCGTCGCCGCCGTCCGCTGCGACGCCGGCTCCGGCACACCGCCCCACGCGATCTACGTCCTCACGCAGGACCACACCGAAGGCGCCCGCCCCCGCGTCGTCGCCACCCTCCTCGACACCGGAAAAAGACAGACCGCCACGGAACTCACCGTCCGCGACCGCGCCGTCACCGCCACCCTCCTCGGCTACTCCGCACCCGGCGTACCACGCTGCTGCCCCGACACCAAGCAGCTCGCCAAGTGGCGCTGGAGCGACGGAAAATTCCGCCAAGAGCTGACGGACTCAGCCGCCAGGAGTGTTTGAAACGTCACTCGGCGTCAGGGCCGAAGACTTCCACCCTGTCCGAAACGCGCCTTACGTGAATACAGTCCCCCGGGCATTCCTTCGCCGAGTCGACCACGTCCTGGAGCAGCGTCAGCGGAACCGGAGTGGTCGCCCCCACCTCCTGCAGCAGCTCGTCCTCAGGGCTCTTCACATACGCCAGACCATCGATGTCCAGCTCGAACACCTCCGGCGCGTACTGCGCACAGATGCCGTCCCCGGTGCAGAGGTCCTGATCGATCCAGACCTCAAGCGGCTCGCCGGCCTCACCGGCCGCGCCCGTCGGAGCCTCGTGCTGCACGGTCATATCTCCTGCCGTTCCCTGCGCTGAGTGATCCATCCCGGTCACAACCCGCAGCAAGTCGCGCGAGCCCTGACGGGTGTTGAACACTTCGACCTTACAACCGGCCGCTTCCCGAGTTTGATGGGTGGGTATTTCCTTGGCGTGAGGGAGTACGCAAGGGTGAAGATCGGACACACCTCTACCGTCTTTGTGATCTAGGGGTTTCAATCACCACCAGCCCAGGTAGGGTCAGGAAGCGTCCAGCTCCCCTTGGAGGAGGTGAGGACCGTGGCAGCCCACGACGACGACATCAACCGCGGCATCCGGCCCGGGCGAGGGTCTGAGGACCCCGCCGGCCAGGTTGCCTATCTCGAGCAGGAAATCGCCGTCCTGCGACGTAAGCTCGCCGACTCTCCGCGACACACGAGGATTCTCGAAGAGCGGATCGTCGAGCTGCAGACAAATCTTGCCGGCGTATCCGCACAGAACGAACGACTCGCGAATACCCTCCGTGAGGCCCGCGACCAGATCGTGGCCCTCAAGGAAGAAGTCGACCGGCTCGCCCAGCCGCCGGCCGGCTTCGGTGTCTTCCTGCAGGCCAACGAGGACGGCACCGTCGACATCTTCACCGGAGGCCGAAAGCTCCGCGTGAACGTCAGCCCCAGCGTCGACCCGGAAGACCTCCGGCGCGGCCAGGAGGTCATGCTCAACGAGGCCCTCAACGTGGTCGAGGCCATGGAATTCGAGCGGGCCGGGGACATCGTCACCCTCAAGGAGATCCTCGAGGACGGCGAGCGCGCCCTGGTCGTCGGGCACACCGACGAGGAAAGGGTGGTGAGGCTCGCCGAGCCGCTCCTGGACATCACCATCCGCCCCGGCGACGCCCTCCTGCTCGAACCCCGCTCCGGCTACGTCTACGAGGTCGTCCCCAAGAGCGAGGTCGAGGAACTCGTCCTCGAAGAGGTCCCCGACATCGACTACGACAAGATCGGCGGCCTGGGCGACCAGATCGAACTGATCCGCGACGCGGTCGAGCTCCCGTACCTCTACCCCGACCTGTTCAAGGAACACGAACTGCGGCCCCCGAAGGGCATCCTGCTCTACGGCCCGCCCGGCTGCGGCAAGACGCTCATCGCCAAGGCCGTCGCCAACTCCCTTGCCAAGAAGGTCGCCGAGGTCACCGGCCAGCCCGCCGGGAAGTCCTACTTCCTGAACATCAAGGGCCCCGAACTCCTCAACAAGTACGTCGGCGAGACCGAGCGGCACATCCGCCTCGTCTTCCAGCGTGCCCGGGAGAAGGCGAGCGAGGGCACCCCCGTCATCGTCTTCTTCGACGAGATGGAATCCCTCTTCCGCACCCGCGGATCCGGAGTCAGCTCGGACGTGGAGAACACCATCGTCCCCCAGCTGCTCGCCGAGATCGACGGCGTGGAAGGCCTGGAGAACGTCATCGTCATCGGCGCCTCCAACCGCGAGGACATGATCGACCCCGCCATCCTGCGCCCCGGCCGACTCGACGTGAAGATCAAGATCGAGCGCCCGGACGCCGAGGCCGCGAAGGACATCTTCGCGAAGTACCTCAAGGCCTCGCTGCCCCTGCACACGGACGACCTGTCCGAGCACCAGGGCTCCAAGGACGGCACCGTCCACAGCATGATCCAGACCGTCGTCGAGCAGATGTACGCCGAAACCGAGGAGAACCGCTTCCTCGAGGTCACGTACGCCAACGGCGACAAGGAAGTCCTCTACTTCAAGGACTTCAACTCCGGCGCCATGATCCAGAACATCGTGGACCGTGCGAAGAAGATGGCGATCAAGGCCTTCCTCGAGCACAACCAGAAGGGCCTCCGGGTCTCCCACCTCCTCCAGGCGTGCGTGGACGAGTTCAAGGAGAACGAGGACCTGCCCAACACCACCAACCCGGACGACTGGGCCCGAATCTCCGGAAAGAAGGGAGAGCGGATCGTATTCATCCGCACCCTCGTCACCGGAAAGCAAGGCGCGGACACCGGACGCTCCATCGACACGGTGGCGAACACCGGTCAGTACCTCTGAAGCGGAGCGGCTGCGGATGCCCTCCCCGGGCATCCGCAGCCGACTGCTTTACCCGACTGCTCACCCGACCGCTTTACCGGCCGCTTTTCAGCCGGTGAAAGGGCGGATTCAATGACGGAAATGATCTCCCCACGAGCGCGCAGTGGTTCTAGGCTCTTCCGTACCGCCGGACGCGCAGTGCGGGGACGGGCACCGCACAGGCACACGCACCGGAGCACCAGCGGTACTTGAGCGCCGCTCCCGAAGGGGAGCGCCGCCGGGCAAGGAGGGCCGCATGACCGTACGGCGAGTAATGGGGATCGAGACGGAGTACGGGATCTCCGTCCCCGGTCACCCGAACGCCAATGCCATGCTCACCTCGTCCCAGATCGTCAACGCCTACGCGGCGGCGATGCACCGGGCGCGACGCGCCCGCTGGGACTTCGAGGAGGAGAATCCGCTGCGGGACGCCCGCGGCTTCGACCTCGCCCGCGAGGCCGCCGACAACAGCCAGCTCACCGACGAGGACATCGGCCTCGCCAACGTCATCCTCACCAACGGCGCACGACTCTACGTCGACCACGCGCACCCCGAATACAGCTCGCCGGAGATCACCAACCCGCTCGACGCCGTCCTCTGGGACAAGGCCGGCGAACGGATCATGGCCGAGGCCGCCGTACGAGCGGCCCAGCTGCCCGGCGCCCAGCCCATCCACCTCTACAAGAACAACACCGACAACAAGGGTGCCTCCTACGGCACGCACGAGAACTACCTGATGAAGCGGGAGACCCCCTTCTCGGAGATCGTGCGCCACCTGACCCCCTTCTTCGTCTCCCGGCAGGTCGTCACCGGCGCCGGCCGCGTCGGCATCGGCCAGGACGGCCGCGAGCACGGCTTCCAGATCAGCCAGCGAGCGGACTACTTCGAGGTCGAGGTCGGCCTGGAGACCACCCTCAAGCGGCCCATCATCAACACCCGGGACGAGCCGCACTCCGACGCCGAGAAGTACCGCCGGCTCCACGTGATCATCGGCGACGCGAACCTCTCCGAGATCTCGACGTACCTGAAACTCGGCACGACCGCACTTGTCCTGTCCATGATCGAAGACGGGTTCATCAACGTCGACCTCGCCGTCGACCAGCCCGTACGCACCCTCCACCAGGTCTCCCACGACCCCGACCTCAAGCACCTCATCACGCTGCGCAGCGGCCGGACACTCACCGCGGTGCAACTGCAGATGGAGTACTTCGAGCTGGCCCGCAAGTACGTCGACGAGCGTTTCGGCTCCGACGCGGACGAGCAGACCAAGGACGTGCTGGTCCGCTGGGAGGACGTGCTGGGCCGGCTGGAGAGCGACCCGATGAGCCTGTCGGGAGAGCTGGACTGGATCGCCAAGCGGGAGATCCTGGAGGGGTACCGGCGCCGGGACGGCGTGGGCTGGGACGCGGCGCGGCTGCACCTGGTGGACCTCCAGTACTCGGACGTACGGCCCGAGAAGGGTCTGTACAACCGCCTGGTGGCCCGGGGCAAGATGAAGCGGCTGGTGGACGAGGCGGCCGTGGAACGGGCCCAGAGCAAGCCTCCGGAGGACACGAGGGCCTACTTCCGCGGGCGCTGCCTGGAGCAGTACGCGGACGACGTGGCCGCGGCCTCCTGGGACTCGGTGATCTTCGACCTTCCCGGCCGGGACTCGCTCCAGCGGGTCCCCACGCTGGAACCCCTGCGGGGGACCCGCAACCACGTCAAGGAGCTCCTGGACCGCTGCCGCACGGCGGAGGACCTGGTCCGGGTGCTTTCGGGGCAGTGAACGCGGCTGAAAGGCCTCCGGTCCGGGAATCATGAAGAGAACCGGACTGTGAAAGTACGGGGACGAATGTCGGACCCTCCCTATAGGGTCCGACGTAGGGTCTGATCTTGAGAGATCCCGAATCCCGGGGTCTCTCGACGTGAGCGTGCGAACCGAGCGGGGTGAGGTAGACATGGCGACCAAGGACACCGGCGGCGGACAGCAGAAGGCGACGCGCTCGACCGAGGAGGTCGAGGAGGCGGCGGTCGAGGAATCGACCGACCTCAAGGAGCGCCAGGAAAAGCTCTCCGACGACGTCGACTCCGTACTGGACGAAATCGATGATGTCTTGGAGGAGAACGCCGAGGATTTCGTGAGGTCGTTCGTGCAAAAGGGTGGCCAGTAGGCATCGCCAAGGCCATTTAGCCTTCGAATCGAAGGTTGGGGGCGGGGGTGGCCGAGGTGGCACCGGAGGGCATGAAGCGGTGCTCGCGTTGCAGGCGCGTTCAGTTATGCGAGGCCTTCGCGAGCAATCGCGCAATGCGGGACGGGCTGCAGGCGTATTGCCGTGAATGCCAGGCCGAGCATTACAAGCGGAAGCAAGAGGCGAAGGGTCGGACGGTGCGGGTGAAGGTCCCCGTGCCGTCCGGGCACAAGCGATGTCCGCAGTGTGGGGAGATCAAGCCTCACTCGCAGTGGGAGCGGAACAAGACGAGCTCGGACGGCTGGGCCAGCTACTGCAAAGAGTGCCGAGCTCAACGGAACCGGGCCTCGTACTTCAAGCGCCACTACGGCATCACCGAAGACGAGCGTGACGCCATGATCGAGGCCCAGGGCGGGACCTGCCTGCTCTGTCGGAATGCTCCGGCGGAACATGTGGATCACGATCATCAGACGGGTAAGGTCCGAGGCGTACTGTGCTTCAGCTGTAACGCAGCCCTGGGGCAGTTCAAGGATCGGCCGGACGTCATGAGGCGTGCAGCCGCTTACGTGGAAGGAAACCTGTGGAACCCAACACTCGTAGCACAGGGCGTCTACCGGCAGCCTTCCTGACGCCGGGGTCGTCGTCCTTCATGGACTTCCTGGGCGCGCACTCGCCCGAGATGCTGCCCGGCAACCGCAAGCTGCCGGAGGGTGTCGTCGAGGCGCCGCACGGGACGACCATCGTGGCCGCCACCTTCCCCGGCGGGGTGGTCCTCGCCGGTGACCGGCGGGCGACCATGGGGAACATGATCGCGCAGCGGGACATCGAGAAGGTGTTCCCGGCGGACGAGTACTCCGCGGTCGGCATCGCCGGTACGGCCGGCCTGGCCGTGGAGATGGTGAAGCTGTTCCAGCTGGAGCTGGAGCACTTCGAGAAGGTGGAGGGGACGACCCTCTCCCTGGAGGGCAAGGCCAACCGGCTGTCCACCATGATCCGGAGCAATCTGGGCATGGCGATGCAGGGGCTGGCCGTCGTGCCGCTGTTCGCGGGGTACGACGAGGCCAAGGAGAAGGGCCGGATCTTCTCCTACGACGTGACCGGCGGCCGCTCCGAGGAGCACGGCTACGCCGCCACCGGTTCCGGTTCGATCTTCGCCCGGGGCTCCATGAAGAAGCTCTTCCGTCCGGATCTGACGGAGGAGCAGGCCACCACGCTGGTCGTCCAGGCGCTGTACGACGCCGCCGACGACGACTCGGCGACGGGCGGGCCGGACCTGTACCGCCACATCTATCCGATCGTCACCGTCATCACCGACGAGGGATTCCGCAGGCTGACGGACGACGAGTCGCAGGAACTCGCCCGCACCGTCACCAACCGGCGGCTCGAGCAGCCCGACGGGCCGCGCGCGGCCCTGCTCTGACCTGTCCTCCTCGTCGCCCAGAAGAAAGGGACGGATAACCGGTGTCGACTCCGTTCTATGTGTCACCCCAGCAGGCCATGGCCGACCGGGCGGAATACGCCCGGAAGGGCATCGCCCGCGGTCGCAGCCTTGTCGTGCTGCAGTACGCCGACGGCATCGTGTTCGTCGGTGAGAACCCGTCCCGTGCGCTGCACAAGTTCAGCGAGATCTATGACCGGATCGGTTTCGCGGCCGCCGGCAAGTACAACGAGTACGAGAACCTGCGGATCGGTGGTGTGCGGTACGCGGATCTGCGCGGGTACACCTATGACCGTGACGATGTGACGGCCCGTGGGCTGGCGAACGTGTACGCGCAGACGCTCGGCACGATCTTCTCCAGTGCGGGTGAGAAGCCGTACGAGGTGGAGCTGGTGGTCGCCGAGGTCGGTGCGACCGCTGCGGGTGATCAGATCTATCGGCTTCCGCATGACGGTTCGATCGTGGACGAGCACGGTTCGGTCGCGGTCGGGGGCAATGCCGAGCAGATCAGTACGTTCCTGGATCAGCGTCATCAGGACGGGATGACCCTGTCGGAGGCGTTGAAGCTGGCGGTGCAGGCGCTGTCCAGTCAGGCGAACGGTGCGGACAAGACGATTCCGGCCGACCGGCTGGAGGTGGCGGTGCTGGACCGTACGCGGGCGCAGCAGCGCAAGTTCAAGCGGATCCGGGGCCGGCAGCTGTCGCGGTTGCTGGAGGCGGATGTGCCGGCGGCCGTGCAGGCGGATGCGGTGTCGAACGACGAGGCGCCGGAGGACGACGCCGAGTAGTCCGGTGATGTGAGGGCCCCGGTTCGCCGTTTTCGGCGGGCCGGGGCTTCGTCGTGTCCGGGTCGGGTCCGGTCAGGGGGTGGGGGCGGGGCCGGTGGAGTCGCGGACGACGAGGTGGACGGGGATGTCGGGGGCGGTCCAGGGGGTGCCTTCGAGGACGGCGAGGAGTGCGGTCATGCCTTGTTCGCCGACGCGTTCGGCGGGGAGGTGGATGGTGGTGAGTTCGGGTTCGACGGCGGTGGCGAGGGCGAGGTCGTCGAAGCCGGTGACGGAGAGGTCCTCGGGGATGCGCAGGCCGAGGCGGCGGGCGGCTTTGCAGGCGCCGGCGGCGAGGATGTCGTCGTCGCAGACGATGGCGGTGGGTCTGCCGTGGGGGGTGGCGAGGGCGGTCTCCGTGGCCGTACGGGCGCCGTCGACGGTGAGGGGGGACCGTACGGTGCGCAGTTCGTTGTCGGGGCCGAGGAGGGCGGCCAGGGCTGCGGCGCGGGTGTCGAAGGTCCAGGAGTCGACGGCGGAGGCGAGGTGGAGGTAGCGGCGGTGGCCGAGGGCGAGGAGGTGTCGGGTGATCTGGCGCATGCCGTCGGCCATGGCGAGGTTGACGTGGGCGGCGGCGGTGCCGGCGGTGGGGTCGCTGTCGAGCATGACGAGGGGGAGGGTGTTGCCGCCGATGGCGTCGAGGGCGTCGGCGGCCATGGAGGAGGCGATGACTCCGTCGAGGGCGGCGCGGGCGGAGGCGAAGGGGTCGCGGGCGGGGCCGGTGCCGTCGGGGGAGGGGTAGAGGACGACGCCGAAGCCGTGTTCGGCGGCGATGCGGGCGGCGCCGGTGTAGACGCGGGCGAAGAACTCGTTGGTGAGGGCGGGGACGACGAGGAGGGCGGTGCGGGTGGAGCCGAGGCGGAGGTTGCGGGCGGCGAGGTTGGGGCGGTAGCCGAGGCGGGTGGCGGTTTCGCGGACGAGGGTGGCGGTGCGTTCGGAGACGCGGCCGGGCCATTTGTCGCCGAGGACGAGGGAGACGGTGGCCTGGGAGACCCCGGCGGCGGTGGCCACGTCGCGGCTGGTGGGTCTCGTCACAGGGTGCTCCTGAAGTGCGAGGTCGTGGGTGGTGTGGGGGTGGTGGCGGGGTCTGTGGGGTGGACCCGTGGACTGCGGCCATGGTACGTATGACGCGACACGTTATACGTATTACCCCGGCAGGATCCGGGCGGAAGGGGGCGGACATGGCCGCGGGATACGCGGAGCTGCTGCGAACCCGGCACGCCGCGAGGCTGCTGGTGGGCACGCTCGTGGGGCGGTTGCCGAACGCGACCGCGCCGATCGCGATCGTGCTGTTCACGCGTGCCGAGGGCGGCAGCTACAGCCTCGCGGGGGCCCTCGCGGCCGCGTACGGGGTGGCCAACGCGGTGGGTCAGCCCCTGCTGGGTCGGGCGGTGGACCTGTTCGGGCAGCCGCGGGTGCAGCTGCCGGCGGCGGTGGTCTCGGCGCTGGGCGTGGTGTGGCTGGCGCTGGCGGGTACGGGGTCGGTGGCGGCCGCGTATGCCGCGGTGGTCGTCGCGGGGCTCTTCACCCCGCCGCTGGAGGGCGGGCTGCGGGCGCTGTGGCCGGGTGTCCTGGGGGGCCGTGAGGAGAAGGTGCACGCGGCGTACGCGATGGACGCGGTGGCCCAGGAGGTCATGTTCACGGTCGGTCCGCTGCTGGTGACGCTGTTCGTGACGCTGTGGTCGCCGGCCGGGGCACTGCTGGCGCTCAATGCGATCGGGGTGCTGGGTGCGCTGTCGGTGGTGGTGAGCGAGCCTTCGCGTACGTGGCGTTCGGCGCCGCGGGAGGCGCACTGGCTGGGTGCGTTGCGTTCGCGGGGACTGCTGGCGCTGCTGGGTGCCTTCTTCTTCGTGGGGATGGCGCTGGGTTCGATCACGGTGGCGGGTGTGGCGTACGCGGATGATCACGGGAACCAGGCGGTGTACGGGTGGCTGATGGCGGCGCTGGGGCTGGGTGCGCTGATCGGCGGGGTGACGTACGGGGCGCGGCAGTGGGCGGGTGCGCCGGAGCGGCGGCTGCGGATGCTGGTGGCGTTGCTGGCGCTGGGCTATCTGCCGCTGATGCTGACTCCGGGGCCGCTGGCGATGACGGGTCTGGCGGCGTTGTCGGGGGTGTTCCTGGCGCCGGCGCTGGCGTGTGCGTTCATCGTCGTGGACCGGCATGCTCCGGCGGGCACGGTGACGGAGGCGTTCTCGTGGCTGGTGACGTTCTTCGGTGTCGGTGCGGCGATCGGCACGGCGGCGGCGGGGCCGGCGGTGGAGCTGGGTGGTACGTCGGCGAGCTTCGGGGTGGCGGCGGTGGCGGGGGTCGCGGCGCTGTCGGTGCTGATGGTCACTCAGCGGGTGATGGCAACTGCGGGGCCGGGCCGGACGGTGGCGGGTTCGTCTGACGGGGTGTCGCAGGGTGCGCGTGAGGTGGCGTCGGGGGCCTCGTCGGAGGGGTGAGGCGGGGGCGCCACGCCCGCTCGGGTGGCCTGTTCGGCGGCGGTTCGGTGGGCTCGGTCGGGGGAACTGATCGAAACGGCGCTCCCGAACCCGGTTTCAGAAGAGGGCAGAAGGCGTAATGTTCAGTCATGGACCGCCGCATTTTCGGGCTGGAGAACGAGTACGGCGTCACGTGCACGTTCAGGGGACAGCGCCGACTGTCTCCTGACGAAGTGGCGCGCTACCTCTTCCGCCGTGTTGTGTCATGGGGCCGCAGCAGCAATGTCTTCCTGCGGAACGGCGCCCGTCTGTACCTCGATGTGGGTTCGCATCCGGAATATGCAACTCCCGAATGCGACAACGTGACCGAACTGGTCACCCACGACAAAGCAGGCGAGCGCATTCTCGAAGGACTGCTCGTCGACGCCGAGCGCCGCCTGCACGAGGAGGGAATCGCGGGCGACGTCTATCTCTTCAAGAACAACACCGACTCGGCGGGCAACTCGTACGGCTGCCACGAGAACTACCTGGTGGCCCGGCACGGGGAATTCTCCCGCCTGGCGGACATTCTCATTCCGTTCCTCGTCACGCGGCAGCTGATCTGCGGTGCGGGCAAGGTGCTGCAGACGCCCCGGGGTGCGGTCTACTGCGTGAGCCAGCGGGCCGAGCACATCTGGGAGGGTGTCAGTTCCGCCACGACCCGTTCGCGGCCGATCATCAACACCCGGGACGAGCCGCACGCGGACGCCGAGCGCTACCGCCGGCTGCACGTCATCGTGGGCGACTCGAACATGTCCGAGACGACCATGCTGCTCAAGGTCGGGGCCACCGATCTGGTGCTGCGCATGATCGAGGCGGGCACGGTGATGCGTGACCTGACCCTGGAGAACCCGATCCGGGCGATCCGCGAGGTGAGCCACGACATCACGGGTCAGCGCAAGGTGCGTCTGGCGAGCGGCCGGGAGGCCTCGGCGCTGGAGATCCAGCGGGAGTACTACGACAAGGCGGTGG
Source organism: Streptomyces sp. NPDC046308 (assembly GCF_055588065.1). Lineage (NCBI taxonomy): Bacteria > Bacillati > Actinomycetota > Actinomycetes > Kitasatosporales > Streptomycetaceae > Streptomyces > Streptomyces sp. NPDC046308. The sequence goes on along the minus strand of NZ_JBVJFB010000007.1, from coordinate 291,092 downwards.
ACTTCGCGGAGCGCCGGGGCATCCGTACCGGTGTGGTGGACCAGGTGTTGGAGCTGTGGGGTCGCACGCTGGACGCGATCGACGCGGAGGACCTGGACCGGATCGGGACCGAGATCGACTGGGTCATGAAGTACCAGCTGATCGAGCGGTACCGGGCGAAGCACAACATGACCATGTCGAATCCGCGGGTGGCTCAGATAGACCTCGCGTATCACGACATCCACCGTCGGCGCGGGCTGTACTACCTGCTGGAGCGCAAGGGGCAGGCGGCGCGGATCTGCAACGACCTGAAGATCTTCGAGGGCAAGTCGGTGCCCCCGCAGACGACGAGGGCGCGGCTGCGCGGGGACTTCATCCGCCGGGCGCAGGAGCAGCGGCGGGACTTCACGGTGGACTGGGTGCACCTGAAGCTCAATGACCAGGCGCAGCGGACGGTGCTGTGCAAGGACCCGTTCCGGTCGGTGGACGACCGGGTGGAGAAGCTGATCGCCGGCATGTAGGTCCACAATGTGACATCGCACTTCTGGCCGGGGCCCCGTACGTCTCTCGTACGGGGCCCTGCGCACGGCTTAGAGTGGCGGGCGACCGCCTTGCCGTCTGAGATCTGAGGAACCCGTGCGCCGACTTGCCGGCCTGCTTGTCGTACCCCTTCTGCTGCTGTCGACGGCAGCGTGTGGCGACGACAGCGGCTCCGACTCCGCCCAGATGAAGAACGGGGCGCCCGCGATCACCAAGGGTGCCAAGTTCGGGGAGACGCCCACCCTGTCGAAGGGGACGGGCGCGCCGCCCAAGGAGCTGAAGGTGGTGACCATCAGCGAGGGCACCGGGCAGGTGCTGAAGAAGAACGACATCGCGCAGGTCAACTACCTCGGCCAGGTGTGGGACGGCAAGGAGCCGTTCGACCAGAGCTTCGGCCGGCCCGCGCCGTTCGACCTGACCATCGGGGCCGGCGCCGTCATCAAGGGCTGGGACCAGGGCCTGGAGGGCCAGAAGGTCGGCAGCCGTGTCGAGCTCGTGATCCCGCCGGACCTCGGTTACGGGGCGCAGGGCTCGCAGCCGAAGATCAAGCCGAACGCCACGCTGGTCTTCGTCGTGGACATCGTCAAGGGTGCCAGCGTCCCGGCCTCGGCCACGGGCAAGGAGGTCGCCCAGGACAACAAGGACCTGCCCAAGGTCGGCACGAACACGGACGGCCAGGAGGTCTCGGTGGCCGTCCCGAAGGACACCGCCGAGCCGGCCAAGCTGGTCTCGAACTACGTCCTGGAGGGCGACGGCGCGGTGGTCAAGGACACCGACTCCGTCGTGGTGAAGTTCAACGGCAAGACGTGGAAGGAAGACAAGACCTTCGAAAGCACGTACACCTCGGGTCAGACGGTCACGTGGCCGCTGAAGGAGCTCTCGGTCGCGGGTCTGAAGGACGGCCTGATCGGCAAGAAGGTCGGCAGCCGCATCCTGCTGGTCATCCCGCCGGACCAGGCGTTCGGCGACAAGGAGCAGGGCACCATCCCGGCCAAGTCGACGCTCGTTTTCAGCCTCGACATCCTCGCCGTGATGTAAGACTGTTCCGGTTGACCGTTTCGTACCTATGAGGAGCAGTTCCGTGAGCCAGAAGCTCGAGAAGCCCGAGATCGACTTCCCCGAGGGCGAGGCCCCGGCGGACCTCGTGATCGAGGACATCTGGGAGGGCGACGGCGCCGAGGCCAAGGCCGGTGCGATGGTCTCCGTCCACTACGTGGGTGTGGCCTTCTCCACCGGTGAGGAGTTCGACGCTTCGTGGAACCGCGGTTCCGCGCTGCAGTTCCCGCTCGGTGCCGGCCGCGTCATCGCGGGCTGGGACCAGGGCATCGCCGGCATGAAGGTCGGCGGCCGTCGCAAGCTGACGATCCCGGCGCACCTCGCCTACGGTGACCGTGGCGCGGGCGGTGCGATCGCCCCGGGCGAGACCCTGATCTTCGTCTGTGACCTGATGGCCGCCTGATCCACCGGCAGCCACTCCGAGGGCCCCCGCCGTGAGGCGGGGGCCCTCGCTTTTGTCCGGGACCGCCGGGGCGGTACGGTCAACGGTCACGAGTGTGTCGAGAACGGGGGAAGGGCGTCGATGGCGATTGCCAAGGCCGAGCGGCTGATGAATCTGGCGCTGTGTCTGCTGGGGACCCGCCGGCCGCTGAGCAAGCGCGAGTTGCGCGGCTCCATCGAGGCCTACATGGAGGCCGGCAACGACGAGTCCTTCAACCGCATGTTCGAGCGGGACAAGGACGATCTGCGCGAACTCGGTCTGGTCATCGAGACGGTGGAGAACCTGGACGGCGAAACCGGTTACCTGGCCCGCCGGGACAGCAACCGGCTGCCTCCCGTCTCGCTGGACGCCGAGGAGGCCGCCGCCCTGGGGCTGGCGGCCAAGGTCTGGCAGCAGGCCCGCCTGGCGGGAGCCGCCAGCGGGGCCCTGCAGAAGCTGCGCGCGGGCGGGATGCCCGAGGCGGGCGACCCGTACGAGGGCCAGCACAGTGCCATCGAGCCGCGCATCCCGGTCCACGAGGCGGCCTTCGAGCCGCTGATGCTGGCCTGCCGGGACCGCCGGCCGGTGGTCTTCGACTACCGCAAGTCCACCGCCGCCCGGCCCGAGACCCGGCAGGTGGAGCCGTGGGCGCTGGAGTGCTGGCGCGGCCACTGGTACCTGGCCGGCTACGACCGCGACCGCGGGGCGGAGCGCGTGTTCCGGCTGTCCCGGATCACCGGCAAGGTCAAGTCCCGGGCGGCCAGGTACACCGCCGAGGTCCCGGACGTGGTGACCGTACGGGAGACCGTGGCGAGCTGGGCCGGGGAGAGCGCGGACCGCTCCGCGCTGATCCGGCTGCGCGCCGGGGCGGGCTACCCGCTGCGGGCCAAGGCCACCGCGGTGTGCGAGGGCGCGGACGGCTGGGACGAGCTGGAGATCCCGTACGGGCACGGGCTGGACGCGTGGCTGGTGGAGTTCGGGCCCGACGTCGTCGTGGTCGGGCCCGCCGACCTGCGGGCCGACGTGGTGGACCGGCTGAGGGCCGTCGCCAAGGCCTGAACCGGCTCCGCCGCATTCGAGACCGCCGTATTCGAGACCGCCGCATTCCGGTTCGCCGCATTTCGCGACCGCCCCATTCGAAGTCGTGCCCTGAGGGGGAGACGTACCAGCATGGCTGCCAACGCCATCGACCAGACCCGCCGGATGCTGTCCCTGGTGACGTACCTGCGCGAGCGCCCCGGGGCGCACGTCGCCGACGTCGCCCGCGCCTTCGGGATCACCGAAGACGAGCTGATCTCGGACCTCGACGTGCTGCCCATGTGCGGGACCAGCTTCCGCGGCGGGGACCTGCTCGACATCGACACCGACGGGGAGCGCATCTGGTGGCGCAACCCCGACGCCTCGGGTGAGTCCACCGCCGAGCCGCTGCGGCTCGCCGCCGACGAGGCGACCGCGCTGCTGGTCGCCGCACGCGCGGTGGCGACCCTGCCCGGGCTGCGGGAGAGCGACCGGGACGCCCTGCTGCGGGCCACCGCCAAGCTGGAGGCGGCCGCGGGCGAGGCGGCCGGGGCCAGTGCCCGGCTGTCGGTGACCTTCGAATCGGAGGGCGGGGTCTTCGCCGACGTCGACCGGGCCATCGCGGAACGCCGGCGGCTGTGGCTGCGCTACTACTCGCCCGCGCGGGACGAGCTCACCGAACGCAAGGTCGACCCGATCCGGCTGTTCGCGGTGGGGCACACGTACATGGAGGGGTGGTGCCACCTCTCCGAGGCCCGGCGCACCTTCCGCCTCGACCGCGTGGCGGAGATCCGGCTGCTGGACGAGCGGGCCGAGCCCCCCGCCATCGAGCCGCGCGACCTGTCCGAGGGCCTGGTCCAGCCGGCCGCCGAGGACCCGGAGGTCGTCGTCGAGGTCGGCCCGGGCGGGCGCTGGGTCGCCGAGTACTACCCGCACGACAGCGCGGAGGAGCTGGCCGACGGAGGCCTGCGGATCACGCTGCGCAGTCCCGATCCGGCTTCGCTGCGACGGCTCGCGCTGCGGCTCGGGCGCGAGGGGCGGATCGTCGCCCCCACAGAGCTGGCGGAGAGCGCGCGGAGCGCCGCTCGAGAAGCACTCGCGGGGTACGGGGAACAGGTCTGAGGGGAGCGGGGTCGATGTCGCCAACGTCCGGGCCCGTCGCCTTCAAGGCCTCCTGCCCCGACTGCCGGGCCCGCTTCGAGCTGGACGCGGGAGCCCTGCGGCTGGCCATCGGCGGCAGCCGGCGGGCCACCTTCTACTCCTTCACGTGTCCTGAATGCGGCGTCTCCGTGCGAAAACCTGCTGGTGAGCGCATTGTGGAGCTGCTGACGGGCGGTGGCGTGAGCACCCTGCGCAGCATCTGAGGCGGGCGGTGGCCTAGGCTCGCCCCATGCTGTGGCCGATGTTCGCAATTGCCCTGGGCTTCCTCGGAGTCGCCGTGCTCGCCGTGCCGGCCGTACGGGTCTACGCGGAGGTGCGCAGACTCTCCGCGCAGGTCGCGCAGGCCAGCCGCCGGATCACCGATGCCTCGGTCGATCTGGAGCGGGCGGCCACGGACCTGGCCAGGGCGGGGCGCGGCGTGCGACCGTAGCGAACGCGTCGGGCGTGTGACGAGGGGATTGACAACCGGCCAGGACGCAAGACGGGGTACGCCGGGGGATTGCCGGGCGTTAACCCCCTGGGGTTACGATCCTCGGTAGAGAAAGTCCCAGGCGCCCCTGTCCGGTGCGCTGCGAACCTCGGAGAAAAGGAAGATTTCTATGGGCAACCTCAGGGGTTGGGAAATCCTCGTCATCGTCGGCGTGATCATCCTGCTGTTCGGCGCCAAGAAGCTTCCTGACATGGCCCGCTCCCTCGGCAAGTCTGCCCGCATCCTCAAGAGCGAGGCCAAGGCGATGAAGAAGGACGGCGAGGCCGAGGACGCGACCGCCGCGGACCAGTCCGCGCAGCAGCCCGTGGCCCCGCGCACCATCCAGGCCGCGCCGGGTGACGTCACCAGCTCCCGCCCGGTCAGCGAGCCGAACCGCGCCGCCCAGGGCTGACGCGCCGAACGCGCCAGCCATCTGCAACGAGACAAGGGACGTGGGTTGCTCAAGTCTGCCCGCAAGCAGGGGAAAGCGGACAAGGACGCCGAAGGGCGGATGCCTCTTGTCGAGCACCTGCGTGAGCTGCGAAACCGTCTGCTGAAGTCGGTCCTGGCGATCCTGGTGATCACCATCGTCTCGGCCTTCTTCTACCGGGACATCATCAACTTCCTGCTGAAGCCGATGCTGGATTCCGTCGGCTGCACGAACGGTGTGGTGACGCAGCGCAACGGCCGCCCCTGCGCCGACATGACCGTGAACGGTCTCATCTCGGCGTTCTCGATCGCCCTCAAGGTCTCGCTGACCGCCGGTGTGGTGCTGTCCGCGCCGGTGTGGCTGTACCAGCTGTGGGCGTTCGCCGCGCCGGGGCTGCACAGCCACGAGAAGAAGTACGCGCGGAGTTTCGTCGCGGTCGGCGCGCCGCTGTTCGGCGTGGGCGCGGTGCTCGCGTACAAGATCCTCCCGCAGACCGCGACGATCATGCTGGAGTTCACGCCGGACCACGCGCGCAACCTGCTGCCGGTCGACGACTACCTCGACCTGGTCACCCGCATGGTGATCGTGTTCGGCCTGGCCTTCGAGCTGCCGCTCCTGCTGATCCTCCTGAACTTCACCGGTGTGCTCACCGGCAAGCGGCTCGGCGGCTGGTGGCGGGGCATGGTCCTCGGCATCACGATCTTCGCCGCCTTCGCCACCCCCACGGGTGACCCGCCGACCATGCTCGCGCTGGCCCTGCCCATCGTGGCCCTGTACTTCCTGGCCCTCGGCATCTGTCTGCTCAACGACCGCAGGCGTCGGCGCAACGACCCCGACGCGGGTCTGAGCGACGACGAGGCCTCCGAGCTGGACCTGACCCCGGCGCCGATCGGCGCCCTGGAGTCGGTGCCCGCCCCCGCCGCGCTGCCCGGACAGGCCGACGGCGGACGCCAGCGGATCAACGGGTACGACGACGCGACCTGACAGGTGGATTCCGTGGGTGAGCTGTGAGGTCACCCCCTTCGTCGATCCCACGGCCGGACGCGGCCGGGGCGCGCACGCCTCGTAGTGCGGCCCCGGAGCGGTCCGCCTGCTCACTTAAATGATCGGGACTGTTGTCAGAGCCGACGGGTAGGCTCGACAGCAAGATGACCGAAGAACTCTCACCCGCCGAGCGGTACGCCGCTGCCCGGATCCGCGCCGCCGAAGAGGCCACTGCCCTGGCCCCCTTCCGCGAGATGTACGAATTCGATCTGGACCCGTACCAGATCGAGGCCTGCAAGGCACTGGAGGCCGGCAAGGGCGTCCTCGTCGCCGCCCCGACCGGCTCGGGCAAGACCATCGTCGGCGAGTTCGCCGTGCACCTGGCCCTCCAGCAGGGCCGCAAGTGCTTCTACACGACGCCGATCAAGGCGCTGTCGAACCAGAAGTACGCCGACCTCGTCAAGCGCTACGGCGCCGACAAGGTGGGCCTGCTGACGGGCGACAACAGCGTGAACTCCGAGGCGCCGGTGGTCGTGATGACCACCGAGGTGCTCCGCAACATGCTGTATGCGGGCTCCCAGTCGCTGCGCGGTCTCGGCCACGTCGTGATGGACGAGGTCCACTACCTCTCCGACCGGTTCCGCGGGGCCGTGTGGGAGGAAGTGATCATCCACCTCCCCGAGTCGGTGACCCTGGTGTCCCTCTCGGCCACCGTGTCGAACGCCGAGGAGTTCGGCGACTGGCTGGACACCGTCCGCGGGGACACCGAGGTGATCGTCTCCGAGGAGCGGCCCGTCCCGCTGTGGCAGCACGTCATGGCCGGCCGCAAGATCTACGACCTCTTCGAGGAGGAGTCCGACCACGGCGGCCGCGGCTCCGCCCGCCGGGAGGTCAACCCCGACCTGCTGCGCATGGCGCGCGAGGAGAACAGCCGCACCTACAACCCGAAGGACCGGCGGCGCGGCAAGATGGTCCGCGAAGCCGACCGCGAGCGCGAGCGGCGCTCCCGCGGCCGGATCTGGACCCCGTCCCGCCCCGAGGTCATCGCGCGCCTCGACGGCGACGGGCTGCTGCCCGCCATCAACTTCATCTTCAGCCGGGCCGGATGCGAGGCCGCGGTCCAGCAGTGCCTGTACGCGGGCCTGCGGCTCAACGACGAGTCCGCGCGGCTCAGGGTCCGCGAGATCGTCGAGGCGCGCACCGCCTCCATCCCCACCGAGGACCTGCACGTCCTCGGGTACTACGAGTGGCTCGAAGGCCTCGAGCGGGGCATCGCCGCGCACCACGCGGGCATGCTGCCCACCTTCAAGGAGGTCGTGGAGGAGCTGTTCGTCCGCGGTCTGGTGAAGGCCGTCTTCGCCACCGAGACCCTGGCGCTGGGCATCAACATGCCCGCGCGCACGGTGATCCTGGAGAAGCTGGTCAAGTGGAACGGCGAGCAGCACGCCGACATCACCCCCGGCGAGTACACGCAGCTGACCGGCCGGGCCGGGCGGCGCGGCATCGACGTCGAGGGCCACGCGGTGGTGCTGTGGCAGCGCGGCATGGACCCGGCGGGGCTCGCCGGCCTCGCGGGTACCCGTACGTATCCGCTGCGTTCCAGCTTCAAGCCCTCGTACAACATGGCCGTGAACCTGGTCAGTCAGTTCGGGCGGCACCGCTCGCGCGAGCTGCTGGAGACCTCCTTCGCGCAGTTCCAGGCCGACCGCTCGGTCGTCGGGATCTCCCGGCAGGTGCAGCGCAACGAGGAGGGCCTGGAGGGCTACCAGGAGGGCATGACCTGCCACCTGGGCGACTTCGAGGAGTACGCGCAGCTGCGCCGCGACCTGAAGGACCGCGAGACGGAGCTGGCCAAGCAGGGCGCCGCCCAGCGGCGGGTGCAGGCGGCCAGTTCGCTGGAGAAGCTCAAGCCGGGCGACATCATCCACGTGCCGACGGGCAAGTTCGCCGGGCTCGCGCTGGTGCTGGACCCGGGCGTGCCGGCCGGGCGGGTCCACGGGCACCGCGGGTACGAGTACGCGGAGGGCCCGCGCCCGCTGGTGCTCACCGCCGAGCGGCAGGTCAAGCGGCTCGCCGCGATCGACTTCCCGGTCCCGGTGGAGGCGCTGGACCGGATGCGGATCCCCAAGACCTTCAACGCGCGTTCGCCGCAGTCCCGTCGGGACCTGGCCTCGCAGCTGCGGAGCAAGGCCGGTCACATCACGCCGGAGCGGCGTGCGCGCGGCCGGGCCGCGGCGGCCGACGACCGCGAGATCGCCCGGCTGCGGTCCGCGCTGCGGGCGCACCCCTGCCACGGCTGCGACGAGCGTGAGGACCACGCCCGCTGGGCGGAGCGCTACCACCGGCTCAAGCGGGACACCCAGCAGCTGGAGCGGCGGATCGAGGGCCGGACGAACACCATCGCCCGCACCTTCGACCGGATCCACGCGCTGCTGACCGAGCTGGACTACCTGCGCGAGGACGAGGTCACCGTGCACGGCAAGCGGCTCGCCCGACTGTACGGGGAGCTCGACCTGCTGGCGTCCGAGTGCCTGCGCGCCAAGGTGTGGGAGGGCCTCAGCCCGGCCGAACTGGCGGCCTGCGTCTCGGCGCTGGTCTTCGAGGCGCGGCAGTCCGACGACGCGGTCGCGCCGAAGGTGCCGGGCGGTGCGGCGAAGGAGGCGCTGGGCGAGATGGTCCGCATCTGGGGCCGGCTCGACGCGCTGGAGGAGGAGCACCGCATCAACCAGGCGGAGGGCGTGGGGCAGCGCGAGCCGGACCTCGGCTTCGCCTGGGCCGCGTACCAGTGGGCCTCCGACAAGAGCCTGGACGAGGTGCTGCGCGAGGCGGAGATGCCCGCCGGTGACTTCGTGCGCTGGTGCAAGCAGGTCATCGACGTGCTCGGGCAGATCGCGGCGGCGGCCCCCTCGGCCTCCGGCGACAGCGGGAGCACGGTGGCGCGCAACGCCCGCAAGGCCGTGGACGCGCTGCTGCGGGGCGTAGTGGCCTACAGCTCGGTCGGCTAGCCGGTTTTGGGGCTTCCTCCGAGAACGGGGGCGGCCTGATCTGATCTCTTGCCATGATCGATTCGTCGTGCTCTGTGCGACGATCGGTCCCATGAGCGGGGGAACAGACGAGGGCCCGAGACGGGTCGGTCGGCCACGCGCCGACCGGCTGAGACCGGAGAGCGGCCGGCCGCCGCGCGAGGAACTCCTCTGCGCGGCGGCCGAGTTGTTCACCGCCCAGGGATACGCGGCGACCACCACGCGAGCGGTCGCCGGGCGAGCCGGAATGCGCCAGGCCACGATGTACCACTACTTCGGCGGCAAGGAGGAACTCCTCGCCGAACTGCTGGAGTCCACCGTCGCGCCCTCGCTGGTCCTGGCCCGCCGGCTGCTCGCCGAGGGCGGTCGGCCCGCCGCGCGCCGGCTGTGGGAGCTGTGCCGCTCCGACGTGCTCCTGCTGTGCGGGGGCCCGTACAACCTGGGGGCGCTCTACCTGCTGCCCGAGGTGGGCGGCGCGCGCTTCGCGCGGTTCCGCCGGATGCGCGCGGAACTCAAGGACGCCTACCGGGTGCTGCTCGACGGGACCTGCGCCGGAGCCGAACTGGCGGGGGACCGGGCGGGACTGACGCTCCGCAACGACCTGGTCTTCGGACTCATCGAGGGCGTCATGCTGATCCACCGGGCCGATCCGGCGCGGCCAGTGACGGCCTTCGCGGAGGCCACCGCCGACGCGGCGCTGCGGATCGCGGGAGTCCGTCTCCCCTAGGCCCTCTCGGGCCGGGGGCCGGCCTCCCAGGCCGCGCGGTCGTCCCAGGCCTGGAGGGTGCGGCCGCTCTCGAAGCGGTGGACGGCTCCGGTGACCGGATCGGTGAACTCCAGGACCCGGGCCAGCAGCTGCAGGGGCCGGCGGTAGTCGTCCGGGGCCGGATCGGTCACCTCCGGATACACCGGGTCCCCCAGGATCGGCAGGCCCAGGCCGTTCATGTGCACGCGCAGCTGATGGGTGCGTCCGGTGCGGGGGGTCAGCCGGTAGCGGCCCAGGTCCCCCCGGGTACCGGTCAGTTCGATCAGGCTCTCGGCGTTGGGCTCGGCGCCCGGCACCTCGGTGGCCGCGATCACCCCGCGCGCCTTCTCGATGCGGCTGCGGACCGTGCGCGGCAGGGCGAGCGCCGGGTCGTGGACCGCCAGGGCCTCGTACTCCTTGTGGACCTCGCGCCGCTGGAAGAGCAGCTGGTACGCACCGCGGTCCTCGGGCCGGACGCTGAACATCACCAGGCCGGCCGTCAGCCGGTCCAGGCGGTGCGCCGGGCTGAGCGCGGGCAGGTCCAGCTCCTCGCGCAGCCGCGCCAGGGCGGTCTCGGTGATGTGGCTGCCGCGCGGGGTGGTCGCCAGGAAGTGCGGCTTGTCCACCACCAGCAGGTGCGGGTCCCGGTGGACGACGCGGAGCGCGAAGGGCACCGGGGGCTCCGGCTCCATGTCCCGGTGGAACCACAGGTAGCCGCCCGGCTCGTACGGGTCCCGGGCGTGCAGCACCCGCCCGCCGGGGCCGAGCACCCGGCCGGCCGCCAGCAGGCGCGCGATGGAACCGGCGCCGCGGGTGCCGGCGTAGCGGTCGGCGAGGTAGCCGCCGAGGTCCGGCCAGATTCCGTCGGGGTCGGGCGGCAGCCGCAGCCGGACCGGGTCGATGCCGGCCCGCTGGGGGAGGGGCGAGGGGGGTGGCTGGGCTCTGCTTCTCATCGGGGGACAGGCTATGCGGCTACCGCTGGGTGAAGGTGCCCAGGTGCTCGGCGTCGAGGTACTCGACGCGGAGGGTGCCGTCGGCGAAGAACACCCCGGTGCGGCCGACCGCGTTCTCGCCCGTGGTCACGAAGCTGAAGGTGTCTGCGTCGTAGTGGGTGAGCGGGAAGCGCAGCGGCTTCGGGCCCAGGGCCAGGGTGAGCGCGCCGTCGTCGTCCGCGGTCACGGTCGCCTTGCCGTAGTAGGGGTTGTCGTAGGTGCCGGTGTACGCGGCGCTGTCCCGGGCCGGCTTCGCGCCGGTGGGCGGGTGGGCGTAGTCGGTGGTCGGCGCGCCCGGGGGTGCGAGGGCCGCGGCGTAGGCGGAGGCGGCCAGCGGGAGCCAGTCGGTGGAGACCTTGCCGTCCTCGGCGTAGTCGAAGAAGTCCAGGGCGATGGCATCGGGCAGGCCGACCGGGGCGCCGTTGGTCAGGACCACGATGCCGAGCTTTTCCAGGGGGAGCATGGTGACGTTGGTGTTGGCTCCGAGTTCGAAGCCGCCGGAGTGGCTCAGGCGCAGGCGGCCGGCGCTGTCGTAGCTGACGTTCCAGCCGAGCCCGTAGAAGCTGGTGGTGCCTACGGCGTTGGTCGGCTGGGACACGATCTCGGGCAGGTGGGTGCGGGCGAGGGTGTCGGCGGGGACGATCCGCTTTCCGTCGAGGGTGCCGCCGGCCAGTTGCAGCCGCAGCCAGCGGGCCATGTCGGTGGCGGTGGAGCTGATTCCGCCGGCCGGGGACTGGGCGTCGGGATCGCGGACGAAGCGGGGGCTCCAGGTGCCGTCGGCGTTCTTGACGTGGGTGGAGGCGTGGTCGGGGGCGTTGATGAAGTCGGAGAACTCGGTGCTCGTACGGGTCATGCCGGCGGGCTTGAAGAGGGTGTCGGCGCTCAGCTTCTGCCAGCTGCTGCCCTTGGCGCGGGCGACGGCCTCGGCGGCCGCGGTGAGCCCGAAGTTGGTGTAGGCGTAGCTCGCGCGGAACGGCGAAAGGGGTTCGAGGCGCAGGTGGTCGAGGATGTACGCCTGGTCGTAGCCGAGGTCTTCGAGGAGGTCGCCGGCGTGGTCGGGCAGGCCGCTGCGGTGGGAGAACAGGTCGGCGGTGGTGACGTGGTCGGTGACCCAGGGGTCCTTCAGGGAGAACCCGGGGAGGGTGGTGCGGCGGTCCCACTCGGCGGGGTCGGTGAGGGCGGCGGCCACGATCGTGGAAGAGACGGGCTTGGACACCGAGGCGAGCTGGAAGACGGTGTCGGGGCCGACCTTGGCGCTCTCGCCGGTCCTGCGCACCCCGTAGCCCTTGATGTGGACGACCTTGTCGTCGTGGACGACGGCCACGGACACCCCGGGGACGCCGGTGCGGCGCATCATGTCCGCGACGGTCTGGTCGAGGCGGGCGACGGCCTTGTCGACTGCGTCGTCGCTGATCAGGGGGCGCGGTGGGGGCGGGGGGCTGGGGGCGGCCGCGGCCGCGGCCGCCGTCGCGGTGAGGAGGGTTGCGGCGGTGGCTGCCGCCAGTGCGCGGAGCGTACGCATGACGCCATTGTCCTGCCGGACGGGGGGTCGCGCGCGGGGTGGCTCCCGCCGGGTGGCTCCCGCCGGGGGTGCGGGTGCGTGCGCGTGTGCGGCGTCGCTGCCGGGGCTCCGCCCCAGACCCCGCGCCTCAAACGCCGACGGGGCTGGAATGGTGCGGCGCCGTCGCCGGGGGGCCCGCCCCGGACCCGGCGGGGCTGGAGTGGTGCGGCGCCGCTGCCGGGGCTGCGCCCCCGACCTCGCGGCTCAGACGTCGGCGGGGCTGGAGTGGTGCGGGGCCGCTGCCGGGGGTCCGCCCCGGACCCCGAGGCTCAAACGCTGGATTTGCCCCCGAGGGTCAGGCCGCTGTGGCGTGGTCCTGTTCGGCTTCGATCGTGGCGTTCCAGTCGCGCTTGATCGCGCGCCAGCCCTCGTCCGTTTCGCCCAGGCGCCAGTAGCCCGAGATCGAGAGGCGTTCGCGCGGGATGCCGCGTTCGAGGCGGAGGTGGCGGCGGAGGTCCTTGACGAAGCCGGCCTCGCCGTGGACGAAGGCGTGGACGTCCGTGGAGGGGAACTCCAGGGCGGTGACCGCCTCCACCAGGGCCTCGCCGATCGGGCGGCCGGCGCGGTGGAGCCAGACCGGGACGACGCCGTCCGGGGTGGCGACCTTCAGCTCGTCCTCCGGGCCGTCGATCTCCACGAAGGCGTGCACGCGTGCGCCCTCCGGCATCCGCTCCATCGCCGCTGCGATTGCCGGCAGCGCGCTTTCGTCGCCGACCAGGAGGTGCCAGGCGGCCTTCGGGTCCGGGGCGTAGGCGCCGCCGGGGCCGAGGAAGTGCACGCGCTCGCCCGGCTGCACCCGCGCCGCCCAGGGGCCGGCCACGCCCTCGTCGCCGTGGACGACGAAGTCGAGGGCCAGCTCCAGGTGCGTCGGGTCCCAGCTCCGCACGGTGTACGCGCGCTGGCGCGGCCACTGCGCCCGCGGGAAGTGCGCGCGGATCTCCTCCAGGTCCCAGGGCTCGGGATAGACGACGCCCGCCGGGGGGAAAAGGATCTTGACGTAGTGGTCGGTGTATTCGCCCGCGCCGAATTCCGCCAGGCCCTCACCGCCCAGCACGAGCCGCACCATGTGCGGCGAAAGCCGCTCGGTGCGTACGACGACGGCGGTGCCGACGGTGCGGGCGCGTCCTTCAGCCACGGTGTCTCCCCTGACTCCCCTGAAACTTAGCCTTACCTAAGTTAGCACCTCAGCGGCGCAGTGCGCCGCTCAGGCGGGAGACTGCTCCACCCAGACCCCACCGATGGGCTAGTGCCTCCAGCAGTTCCGGCTGCGCGGGGGCCGCCGGAAGGGCCGGATCGAACGCCGGCAGCGGCACGTCCGAGGCCACCTTGACCACCTTCGGGGCCACCGCCAGATACGGCCGGGACTCGTCCAGCCGCTTGCGCTGAGTGGGGGTCAGCTTCGACTTCGGGTCGTCGACCGCCGCGATGATCCCGGCCAGGCTGCCGTACGCGTCGAGGAGCTTGGCGGCGGTCTTCTCGCCGATGCCGGGGACGCCCGGCAGGCCGTCGCTCGGGTCCCCGCGCAGCAGCGCCAGATCGGCGTAGCCGGGGCCGTCGACCCCGTACTTCTCGCGCAGCCAGGCCTCGTCGGTCACCTGGAGGGTGCCGACGCCCTTCAGGGGGTACAGGACCCGGCGCTGCCGGGCGTCGTCCACCAGCTGGTAGAGGTCGCGGTCGCCGGTGACGATGTCCACCGCGCCGTCGGCGCGGGCCGTCAGCGTGCCGATCACGTCGTCCGCCTCGTATCCGGCGACGCCCACCCGGGCGATGCCGAAGGCGTCCAGCGCCGTCTCGATGATGGGGACCTGGGGGGCGAGCGTGTCCGGGGTCTCCTCGACGTCGGGTCCGCTCTCGGTCTCCTCGGCGACCCGGTGGGCCTTGTAGGAGGGGATCAGTTCCACCCGCCAGTGCGGCCGCCAGTCGGCGTCCATGCACGCCACCAGATCGTCCGGCCGGTGGTCCTGCACGAGCCGGCCGATGAAGTCGAGCAGCCCGCGCACCGCGTTGACCGGGGTGCCGTCGGGGGCCCGCACGGAGTCCGGCACGCCGAAGTAGGCGCGGTAGTAGAGGGAGGCGGTGTCCAGGAGCATCAGGCGTCGTGTCGTCACGGACACGATGATGCCGCAAGCCCCGGCACGGACCGTGAGCGGTCGGGTACGGGAAGAGCCGTGCACGCGAAACCGGGGGCGGTTGCTGCGTAAGGTGCTTACAGCACACCGATGTGCGACGGACATGGGGAGGGCAGCCCCGACATGAACGACAGGGACGGCACCGACGGTACGGATGGTACGGACGGTACGGACGGCCTGCGCGACAAGCTGACCGACAGGGACGAGAAGAGCAAGGACAAGGACGGCAAGGAGCCGCTGCGCGTGGGAGTCGCCGTGCGCAAGCGGCGCCGCGCGCTGCACCTCACGCTGGCCGCCGTGTCGGCGCGCAGCGGCCTGTCGGTGCCCTTCCTGAGCCAGATAGAGAACGAGCGGGCCCGGCCCAGCATGCGGTCCCTGGAGCGGGTCGCGGACGCGCTGGAGACCACGGCCGTCGAGCTGCTGGCCGCCTCCGACACCGCGCGCACCGTGGACCTCGTACGGGCCGGCGACGAGTCGGGGCTGGGCCCGGTCCACGGCGTGCGGCCCCTCGTGCGCGGGCACCACCAGCTGCACGCGCTGGAGTTCACCGGGGACCAGGACGCCGGCCGCGAGTACCAGCACCGCAACGACGAGCTGATGTACGTGGTCGAGGGCGCGTGCCAGGTGGAGGCGGAGGGGCGGGCGTACCGGTTGGAGAGCGGGGACGCGCTGTTCCTGTCCGGGGGCGTGCGCCACCGCTGGCGGGCCGTCACCGAGGACACCCGGCTCCTGGTGGTGGCGGTGGGCGAGCACATCCACGCCACCTCCGAGCCGCCCTCGCCCGAGCATTGAGCCGGTGCGCGTCGTCTCGCTGGTGCCCTCGCTGACGGAGGCGGTGGCGGTGAGCGCCCCCGGCCTGCTCGTCGGGGTCACGGACTGGTGCACGCACCCCGCCGACCTCGGGGACGCGGTGCGGATCGGGGGGACGAAGAACCCCGACGTACGGAGGATCGCGGAACTGCGCCCCGACCTGGTCATCGCCAACGAGGAGGAGAACCGGGCCCCGGACCTCGCGGCCCTGCGGGAGGCCGGGCTGAAGGTGCTCGTCACCGAGGTGAGGGACCTCCCGCAGGCGCTGCGGGAGCTGGATCGGGTGCTGGTGGGGGCGCTGGGGCTGACGAGGCCGGGGTGGCTGGCGGACGCGGAGCGTGCGTGGGCCCGGGCGGAGCCGGTCGGAGCTCTTACCGCTTTCGTGCCGATCTGGCGGAGGCCGTGGATGGTGCTGGGCCGGGACACCTTCGCGGGGGACCTGCTGGTGCGGCTGGGCGTCCGCAACGCGTACGCCGGGCACCCGGAGCGGTATCCGCGGGTCCCGGTGGAGGAGCTCGCGGCGGCCGGCTGCGATCTGGTGGTGCTCCCGGACGAGCCCTACCGCTTCACGGCTGCGGACGGCCCGGAGGCCTTCCCGGGCCTGCCCGCCGCCCTGCTCAGCGGCCGTCACCTCACCTGGTACGGGCCCTCGCTGGCCGAGGCCCCGGCCGTACTGGCCGAGGCCCTGCGGGCGGCCCGCTGAGGGGGTTTCGTCCCCTGCGGGGACGCGTACCGGGTTTGCCCCGGTCACGGGAGTGGCGCTGCTCGCGGCCGCCTGAGCCGCGCCCGCTCTCCGTGGGGTACGCGCCCCAGGTCGGTCAGGCGGCGAGCAGGCGGCCGGTGAACAGGCCGCGCAGGGTGTGGGCCGCGGTCGCCAGCCAGGCGGTCACCAGGGCGAGGAAGAGCGCGGTGGCGAGCCAGGCGAAGGCGGTCAGGCCCGTGTGGTGGGCCAGGCCGGTGGCGCCGGTGACGCAGGTGCCGACGGGGAAGGTCAGGGCCCACCACGTCATGGCGAAGCCCATGCCGCGCCGGGCGGCGCGGACCAGCATGGCTGCGGCGAGGGCCAGCCACAGCAGCGCGAATCCCATCACGGGGACCCCGTAGACGACGGCGAAGGCGCTGAGCGCTCCGGCGTAGGGGGCGCCGATCGACTGGTGGGCGACGTCGGCGAGCTGGTTCACGGCGGTGGTGGACTGGCCGAGGGGGCCGAGGACCAGGAAGAGGGTGGGGGTCAGGGCCAGGGGGAGGGGCCCGCCGACGACCAGCCGGCCGAAGATCAGGGGGAGCATCAGCAGGGTGGCGAGCAGGCTGATGCCGAACATGGCGTAGCAGGCGAGCAGCAGGGCCTCGCGGGGCTGGCCGGCGGGCAGGTGGGGGACCAGCAGGGGGCCGACGGCCGCGGAGACCATGGGGGCGACCAGGGGCAGCAGCCAGACGGGGGTGGCCTGGCGGGGCTCGACCTTGTGGCGCACCACCATCAGGTAGGGCACGACCACGGCCATGACCAGGCCGATCACGGTGCCGGCGGTGAAGAGGACGGCGTCCACGGCGGCGGCCGCGCCGGTCCCGATGAGGTCCTTGCCGACGATGAGGGCGCCGCCGCCGACGGACAGCAGCGCCATCGACAGACAGCCGTAGAAGGGGGCGACGGCGGGGTCGAGGAGGTGGGCGCGGGCCTGGTCGCGGTGGTGGATCCAGTGGCCGGCGCGGGCGGTGAGCAGGACGGCGAGGACGGCGGCGGACAGCGCCCAGAGGAGCTGGCAGGCCAGGCGCTGGCCGGGCAGCTGGTACGGGAGCGTCGCGCCCGCGTTGGCGATGATCGCCGTGCCCATGACGGAGGCGTACCAGTTGGGGCCGAGGTGCCGCAGTGCGGGGGCCTTGTGGGCCCGGACTGCGGGGGTGGTGTGGGTGCGGGGTCGCACGAGGGTGGTGGCCATGGACCCAGCGTCGCGCCGGGGCGGGCGGCACGGCAGAGGTCATCTCCCTATGAGGCCATAAACTGATGTTATGGGTAATGAGGAGTGGGTTCCGCTGGCGCACCGGGTGCCGGACCTGGGCGCGCTGGAACTGCTGCTCGCGGTCGCGCGGGTCGGCAGCCTGAGCGGCGCCGCCCGGCGGCTGGGCATCACGCAGCCGGCGGCGAGCAGCCGGATCCGGGCGATGGAGACGCGGCTGGGCGTGGCCCTGGTGGACCGTTCGCCGCGGGGGTCGACGCTGACGGCCGAGGGCGCGCTGGTCACGGACTGGGCCCGGCGCGTGGTGGAGGCGGCGGAGGCGTTCGACGCCGGCGCGCAGGCCCTGCGGGGCCGGCGGGACTCGCGGCTGCGGGTGGCCGCCAGCATGACCATCGCCGAGTACCTGCTGCCCGGGTGGCTGATCGCGCTGCGCGGGGAACGGCCCGACACGGCGGTGTCCCTGCACGCCGGGAACTCGGCGGTCGTCGCCGAACGCGTCCTCACGCACGAGGCCGACCTCGGCTTCGTCGAGGGACTGACGGTGCCGGAGGGACTGGACTCCGCGGTGATCGCCCAGGACCGGCTGGTGGTGGCGGTGGCGCCGGGGCACGCGTGGGCGCGGCGATCGCGGGGGGTCGAGGCGGCGGAGCTGGCCGCGATGCCGCTGATCCTGCGGGAACGCGGATCGGGGACGCGGCAGGTACTGGACGCCGCGCTGGCCGGGAGCGGGGGGCTGGCCGCGCCGCTGCTGGAACTCGCCTCGACCACCGCGGTGAAGGCGGCGGCGCTGAGCGGTGCGGGGCCGTGCGTGCTGTCGGAGCTGGCGGTGGGGGACGAGTTGGCGGGGCGGCGGCTGGTGGAGGTGCCGGTGTCGGGGGCCGCGCTCGGGCGGGCCCTGCGGGCGGTCTGGCCGGCCGGCTCGCGCCCCGCCGGACCGGCCCGCGACCTGCTGTCGCTGACCCGCCGTCTGTCCTAGCCGGGGGCCTGCCGGCTGCCGCGCCGCACGCCGGGGCGCCGCCCCGTACCCCGCGCCTCAAACGCCGGCGGGGCTGGGTGGTGCGGCGGGGCTGGGTGGTGCGGCGGGGCCGGGGTGTGCGGCGGGGCCGACGGGCTAGGCGACGGGTACGGCGAGTCGGGCGGTGGCCGCTTCGATCAGGGAGGACATCACCCGGGTGTCCTTGTCCCGTTCCGGGTGCCACTGGACGCCCAGGATCCAGCGGTCGGGGTCGGGGACCTCGATCGCCTCCACCGTGCCGTCCAGCGCGTGGGCCGAGACGACCAGGCCGCGGCCCAGGCGGTCCACGGCCTGGTGGTGGTAGGTCGGGACCTGCGCCTCCTCCGGGACCAGCTCCGCGTACCGGGTGCCCGCAACCGGGCGGACCGGGTGCCAGGACGTGCCGCCCGGTGCGTCGACGTGGCCGTCGATGTGCTGGATCAGCGTGCCGCCGAGCGCCACGTTCAGCGCCTGCATGCCCCGGCAGATGCCGAGCACGGGCGTGTCGGAGTCGAGCGCCGCCGCGATCAGGGCCAGTTCCCAGTGGTCGCGGACCGTCGCGGGGGCACCCGTACGGGGGTCGCGCGCGGCGCCGTAGTGGACCGGGTCCACGTCCGGACCGCCCGCGACCACCAGGCCGTCCACCCGGCTCAGCACCTCCGCCGCCGACCCGGGCTCGTCCGGCGGGAGCAGCACGGCCGCGCCGCCCGCCGCCTGGACGAGTTCGTAGTACCCGGTCGGTACGAGGGACGTCGAGAGGTCCCACACCCCGTAGCGGGTGGATTCCTCGACGTAGGTGGTGATGCCGATGAGCGGCCTGGGCACGTTCGTTACCTCCAGCAGGGGACGGGGCAGGGCAGGGACAGGGTTTCAGTCACGGCTCAGTTCCGCCTCGGCTTCCGCCAGAGCCGCGAACTCCTCCTCGGGCGCCGAGGCCACGAGGTGGTGCCGACTGTAGATCGCGAAGTAGGCGAGGGCGACGGCGTACACGGCCAGCGCGATGAATGCCGCGTCCTTGTCCACCAGGAAGGTGGCGACCAGGGCCGAGAGGGCGAGTACGAAGGCCACCGACGAGGTCAGGATCCCGCCCGGGGTGCGGTACGGGCGCTCCAGGTCCGGCTCCCGGCGGCGCAGCACGATGTGGGAGAGGGCCATCAGGGCGTAGGAGATGGTCGCGCCGAACACCGCGATGTTCAGCATGCGCGCGCCGTTGCCGGTGGCGGCTGCCAGGGCGAAGCCGATGGCGCCGGGGATGACGAGGCCGAGGTACGGGGCCTTGCGCTTCGAGGTGAGCGAGAGGAAGCGGGGCAGGTAGCCGGCCCGCGAGAGGGCGAAGAGCTGGCGCGAGCCCGCGTAGATGAGGGAGAAGAAGGAGGCCACCAGGCCGGCGAGGCCCGCGTAGTTCACGAAGCGGCTGAGCGCGGTCGGGCCGTCGTCGCCCTCCAGCGCGACGACCAGCGGGTTGCCGGCCGCCTTGACGGCGTCGGCGCCCTGGGCACCGGTCGCGGCGAAGAAGGTGATCAGCGCCAGCAAGGCGAGGATGCCCATGGAGATGGCGAGCGCCTTCGGCATGGAGCGGACCGGGTCCTTCGCCTCCTCCGCCGCCAGCGGTACGCCTTCCACGCCGAGGAAGAACCACATCCCGAAGGGGAAGGCGGCCCAGATGCCGAGGACGCCCAGCGGCAGCCAGGAGTTCGAGCCGAAGGCGCTCGTGTCCACCGGGATGTCGTTGAGGCCGTCGGCGCTGAATTCCGTGAAGGCGCCCACGGCGAAGATGAGCAGCGCGGCGACGGCGATGGCGGTCACGACGAGGCTGAAGCGGAGGGCCTCGCCCACGCCCCAGAGGTGGACGCCGATGAAGACCACGAAGCAGCCGAGGTAGACCGGCCAGCTGGAGGTGAGGCCGAAGAGGCCGAGGGATTCGACGTAGTCGCCGATGAAGATGACGATCGCGGCCGGGGCCAGGATGTACTCGATGAGGATGGCGGTTCCGGTGAGGAAGCCGCCCCAGGGGCCCAGGGCGCGGCGGGCGAAACCGTATCCGCCGCCCGCGGTCGGCAGGATCGTGGACAGTTCCGCGAGGGAGAAGACCAGGCAGGCGTACATCGCGCCCATGAGGACGGTGGCGATGGCGAGGCCGCCGAAGCCGCCCTTGTCCAGGCCGACATTCCAGCCGGAGAAGTCGCCGGAGACGACGTAGGCGACGCCGAGACCGGTCAGGAGCAGCCACCCGGCGCTGCCGCGGCGCAGCGTGCGGCGCTCCAGGTAGTCGTCCGCGCCCGGGTCGCCGCCGTCGGCGGACTTGGGGGGTGCGGGTACGGCTGTCAGCCGTGCCTCGATGTCGTCGGCCATCGTGTGCTCCTGCCTCAGGGCAATGGTTGTGGGGCGTACCTTTGCTCTTGTGGAGTGGAGAGCGCAAGACCTCTGCGTTAAACAGAAGTTACGAAAGCCTCCCGGACCCCCGTTCCGGATCCGCTCAGGCCAGGAAGCCCCGCAGCAGCGCCGCCGTGCCGCAACAGTGCTCGCGCATCGTCTCGCGCGCCCCGGCCGCGTCCCGCGCCAGCACCGACTCCACCAGTGCGGTGTGCTGCTGCTGGGAGTGCTCCAGGTTGCGCACGAGCAGCGGGATGCAGTCCAGCAGGTCGTTGACGGTGGCGCGGACGGCCGCGTACTGGGCCGTGAGGGTGGCGGATCCGGCGAGCTCGCACAGGGTCAGGTGGAAGAGCGTGTCCTGGCGGCGGTAGCCGGCGAGCGGGGCGTCGTGCGTGGCCGCCAGCGCGGCGAGCAGCCGTTCGGCGCCCTCCTCGGTCAGCCCCTGGGAGGCGCACAGACCGGCCGCCCCCACCTCCAGCACCTCGCGGAAGCGCAGCGCGTCCTCGATGTCCACCCCCGCGACGCGCCGGCGCAGCTCCTCCTCCGCGCCGCCCGCCGGGGTGTCGGGGCGGGGCAGCACGAACGTTCCGCCGTACCGCCCGCGCCGGGCCTCCACCAGGCCCTGGTCCTGCAGTACCTTCAGCACCTCGCGCAGGGTGACCCGGCTGATGCCCATGCGTTCCGCCAGTTCGCGCTCGGGCGGCAGCCGTTCGCCGCCCGGCACCAGGCCCAGCCGGACCACCTGGAGGATCTGCTCCAGTGCCTCCTCGAACCCGTTGCCCGCCCGCACCTGCCGCAGTACGGGATTCAGCCGCGCGATCGCGTCGCCTTCACTCGCCGTATCGGTCATCTCGGCTCCGCCCCTTCCCAAGCAATGGTTCTATTCAATACCTTAGGCGCACTCGGCTCACCGAAGGAGAGATTCCCGTGGTAGACCGCACGCCGCCGCTCGCGACCGAGGAGCTTCGCGCCCTCGTCGCCAGCGGCGAGATCGACACAGTGGTCCTGGCCTTCCCCGACATGCAGGGGCGGCTCCAGGGCAAGCGGTTCGCCGCACAGTTCTTCCTCGACGAGGTCCTCGAGCACGGCACCGAGGGCTGCAACTACCTTCTCGCCGTCGACACGGACATGAACACCGTCGACGGGTACGAGATGTCCTCCTGGGACCGGGGCTACGGCGACTTCGCCATGCACCCCGACCTCGCCACCCTGCGCCGCATCCCCTGGAACCCCGGCAGCGCCTTCCTCATCGCCGACCTCGCCTGGAACGACGGCTCGCCCGTCGTCGCCGCGCCCCGGCAGATCCTGCGCCGCCAGCTGGAACGCCTCGCCGAGCACGGGTTCACCGCGATGGTCGGCACCGAGCTGGAGTTCATGGTCTTCCAGGACACCTACGAGCAGGCCTGGAACGCGGGCTACCGCGGTCTGACCCCCGCCAACCAGTACAACATCGACTACTCCGTCCTCGGAACCGGCCGCATCGAACCCCTGCTGCGCCGCATCCGCAACGAGATGCAGGCCGCGGGCCTGATCGTCGAGTCGGCCAAGGGGGAGTGCAACCTCGGCCAGCACGAGATCGCCTTCCGCTACGACGAGGCGCTGACCACCTGCGACCAGCACTCCGTCTACAAGACCGGGGCGAAGGAGATCGCCTCCCAGGAAGGCGTCTCGCTGACCTTCATGGCGAAGTTCGACGAGCGCGAGGGCAACTCCTGTCACATCCACCTCTCGCTCGCTGATGCCGACGGACGCAACGCGATGGCCGGGGACGGACCAGGCGGAATGTCACCGGTGATGCGGCACTTCCTGGCCGGCCAGCTGGCCGCGCTGCGCGACTTCTCCCTTCTCTACGCCCCCAACATCAACTCGTACAAGCGTTTCCGGCCCGGATCCTTCGCGCCGACCGCCGTCGCCTGGGGCGTGGACAACCGGACCTGCGCGCTCCGAGTGGTCGGCCACGGCCGCTCCATGCGCTTCGAGAACCGCCTCCCCGGCGGCGACGTCAACCCCTACCTCGCCGTCTCCGGCCTCGTCGCGGCCGGGCTCTACGGCATCGAGAACCGGCTGGAGCTGCCCGAGGCCTGCGGCGGCAACGCCTACACCGCCGAATACGCCCACGTGCCGGCCACCCTGCGCGAGGCCGCCGAGCTCTGGGAGAACAGCGAGATCGCCAAGGCCGCCTTCGGCCCCGAAGTCGTCGCCCACTACCGGAACATGGCCCGCGTGGAACTCGACGCGTACGACTCCGCGGTGACCGACTGGGAGCTGCGCCGCTCCTTCGAACGCCTCTAGGGGGTGTTGCGAAAGTCCCGCACGGTGCCCACGGCGCCCGGCACGCACTCTCGCCGCACCGGCCGAAGTCCCGAGTACGCCCAGTACGAGGGCCTTCATCCGGCACGCCGAGAGCACGCACCGGACACCGCGGGCACCGCACAGGACCTTCGCAACACCCCCTAGTCCGCCCGGCACCGCACCGTCGAACCACCGAAAGTCTGTGAGGCAACACGTGTCCGATGAGCTGGCCCCACTCAATCTGCGAGTGCTGAATCCGGCCACCGAGGAAACCGTCGCCATCGTCCCGGCCGCCACACGGGACGATGTCGACGCCGCCGTCGCCCGGGCCGCCGCGGCCCAGCGCGCGTGGGCGGCCGCCGCCCCCGCCGACCGGGCCCGGCTGCTGCGCCGCTTCGCCGCGGTCGTCGACGGCCACATCGAGGAACTGGCACGACTGGAGGTCCGCGAAGCCGGCCACACCATCGGCAACGCCCGCTGGGAAGCCGGCAACGTACGCGACCTCCTCGACTTCGCCGCCGGGGGAGTCGAGCGGCTCTCCGGCCGCCAGATCCCCGTCGCCGGCGGCATCGACGTCACCTTCCTCGAACCCCTCGGCGTCATCGGCGTGATCGCCCCCTGGAACTTCCCCATGCCGATCGCCGCCTGGGGCCTGGCCCCGGCCCTCGCCGCCGGCAACGCCGTCATCCTCAAGCCCGCCGAGACCACCCCGCTGACCGCGCTGCGCCTCGCCGAACTCGCCCTCGAAGCCGGGATCCCCGAGCACCTCTTCCAGGTGCTCCCCGGTCACGGGGCGGTCGCCGGCGACGCGCTCGTCGAACACCCCGGAGTGGCCAAGATCGTCTTCACCGGCTCCACCCGTGTCGGCAAGCAGATCATGGCCAAGTGCGCCGACCGGGTGAAGCGCGTCACCCTCGAACTCGGCGGCAAGAGCCCCAACATCGTCTTCGCCGACGCGGACCTGGAGGCCGCCGCGGCCGCCGCGCCGATGTCCTTCCTCGACAACACCGGCCAGGACTGCTGCGCCCGCACCCGCATCCTCGTACAGCGCTCCGTCCACGACCGCTTCCTGGAGCTCGTCGCCCCCGGCATCGCCGCCGTGGCCGTCGGCGACCCGCTCGACGAGAAGACGCAGATGGGCCCGCTGATCTCGCGGACCCAGCTGGACCGCGTACGGTCCTTCGTCACCGACGACCTCACCGCGATCCGCGGCACCGCACCCGAGGGCCCCGGCTTCTGGTACCCGCCGACCCTCGTCACGGACGTCGCCCCCACCGCTCCCGTGGCCGCCGAGGAGGTCTTCGGACCGGTCGCCGTCATCCTGCCCTTCGAGGACGAGGAGGACGCCGTACGCCTGGCCAACGCGACCGAGTACGGGCTCTCCGGCTCCCTCTGGACCCGCGACATCGGCCGCGCCCTGCGCGTCTCGCGCGCCGTCGCCGCCGGGAACCTGTCCGTCAACTCCCACAGCAGCGTCCGCTACTGGACCCCCTTCGGCGGCTACAAGCAGTCCGGCCTCGGCCGCGAGCTCGGCCCCGACGCCCTCACCGCTTTCACCGAGACCAAGAACGTCTTCATCAGCACGGAGGCCTGAAGAACATGACCAGCCAGAGCCCTGAAGAGATCGTCTGCCGCCGCCTGGTCGGCCGTACCGCCGTCATCACCGGAGCCGGCAGCGGCATCGGCCTCGCCACCGCCCGGCGCCTCGCGTCCGAGGGCGCCAACATCGTCTGCGGCGACATCGACGAGACGGCCGGCAAGGCCGCCGCCGAGGAGGTCGGCGGGACCTACGTGAAGGTCGACGTCACCGACAAGGAGCAGGTGGACGCCCTCTTCAAGACGGCCTTCGACACCTACGGCTCCGTCGACATCGCCTTCAACAACGCGGGCATCTCGCCCCCGGACGACGACTCCATCCTCACCACCGAGCTCGACGCCTGGCGGCGCGTCCAGGACGTCAACCTCACCTCCGTCTACCTGTGCTGCAAGGCGGCCCTGCCCTACATGCAGCGCCAGGGCCGCGGCTCGATCATCAACACCGCCTCCTTCGTCGCGATCATGGGCGCCGCGACCTCCCAGATCTCCTACACTGCCTCCAAGGGCGGCGTCCTGGCCATGTCCCGCGAGCTCGGCGTGCAGTTCGCCCGCGAGGGCATCCGCGTCAACGCCCTGTGCCCCGGGCCGGTCAACACCCCGCTGCTCCAGGAGCTGTTCGCCAAGGACCCCGAGCGCGCCGCCCGCCGCCTCGTGCACATCCCGCTGGGCCGCTTCGCCGAGCCCACCGAGATCGCCGCCGCCGTGGCCTTCCTCGCCAGCGACGACTCCTCCTTCATCAACGCCACCGACTTCCTCGTCGACGGCGGGATCTCCGGCGCGTACGTCACCCCGCTGTAGACCACCCCGCCGCAGACCACACCCCCGTTCCCGCCGGCCGGGCGCCCCGCGGCGCCCGGCCGCCGCGTGCCCGAACCCCGAGGAGCAGCATGCGCAGCAACAGAACCGCCACCCTCGCCCTCATCGCGGCCGCCGGCTCCGGACTCCTGCTGGCCCCGCCCGCCGAGGCGGACCCGAGCCACTGCCACCGGGCGACGGTGGGCCCCGGCTGGTACGGCGAGAACCAGGCCCGGCTCCAGGAGCTCATCGACCAGTACGGAAGCTGCAACCCGTACCGGCCCACCCGAGCCAAGCCCGTCGCCGTCTTCGACTGGGACAACACCGTCGTCAAGAACGACGTCGGCGACGCCACCATGTTCTGGCTGCTGCGCAACGGGAAGATCCGCCGCCCCGCCGACTGGGCCGCCACCAGCCGTTTCCTCACCCCGGCCGCGGCCACCGCCCTCGCCGGCGCCTGCGACTCCCTCGCCCGCCCCGGCGCCCCGCTGCCCACCGGGACCCCCGGCGGAGCCGGCTGCGCGGACGAGATCAACGCCGTCTACGGCAGCGCCGCGACCCGCGCCGGCGCCGTCGCCTTCGCCGGCTGGGACCGCCGCACCACCGAACCCTCGTACGCCTGGCTGCCCCAGCTCATGCAGGGGTGGACCGCCCGCGAGATCCGCGGCTTCGCCGCCGCCGCCCGCGCCGAGAACCTCGCCGCGCCCGTCGGCGCCGTCCAGCAGGTCGGCAGCGGTACCGCCACCGGCTGGGTCCGCTACTACGACCAGCAGAAGGACCTGGTCAAGGGCCTCCAGAAGGCCGGCTTCGACGTCTGGATCAGCTCCGCCTCGCCCCAGCCCGTCGTCGAGGTGTGGGCCGGGGGCGTCGGCATCAAGGCCGACCACGTCATCGGCATCCGCAACACCACCACCCACGGCGGGCGGTTCACCTCCCACCTGCAGGGCTGCGGATCCGTCCCGGACGGCGCCGACACGATGATCACCTACATCGACGGCAAGCGCTGCTGGATCAACAAGGAGGTCTTCGGGGTGCGCGGCGCGGCCGCCGAGAAGGTCCAGCCCGCCGCCCGCCGCCAGGTCTTCGCCGCCGGCGACTCCGACACCGACGTCTCCTTCCTGCGCGACGCCACCGCCCTGCGGCTCGTCGTGAACCGCAACAAGAACGAGCTGATGTGCCGGGCCTACGACAACAGCGACGGCCGCTGGATCGTCAACCCCATGTTCATCGAGCCCAAGAAGCAGAAGACCGGCCCCTACCCGTGCGCGACGACGGGCTACGTCGACCACGACGGCACCAGGGGACCGGTCCTGCGCGGTGACACGAGCGTCATCCCCGACCAGACGGACTCGGTGTTCCAGGACCCGGCCCGCCAGGACGGGACCCACGAGGACGGGACCCGCCAGGACGGGACCCACCAGGACGGGATCTAGAGGAACGTGCGGCCCTCGCCGCGGTAGGTCGGGGCGGTGGCCGTCACCCGGTCGCCCTCCACCAGGTGCAGCGTGTCGAAGCGCTCGCACAGCTCGCCCGCCTTCGCGTGCCGGAACCAGACCCGGTCGCCGATCAGCAGGTCGTCGGCCGGGCCGCCCAGCAGCGGGGTCTGCACCTCGCCGGCCCCCTCCCGGGGGTCGTAGCGCAGGCCCTGCGGCAGGTACGGAACCGGCAGGCGGTCCGCGCCGGCCGCGCCCGAGGCGGGGTACCCGCCCCCGAGCACCGTCACCACGCCCACACCGGGCCTGC
Source organism: Streptomyces sp. NPDC046308 (assembly GCF_055588065.1). NCBI lineage: Bacteria > Bacillati > Actinomycetota > Actinomycetes > Kitasatosporales > Streptomycetaceae > Streptomyces > Streptomyces sp. NPDC046308. The sequence continues at coordinate 264,027 of NZ_JBVJFB010000007.1, read as the reverse complement.
GCACCACCGGCTGCGCGAACAGCGCCGCCGGGCGCCCGCTGAAGGAGGTGTAGTTGTCGAACAGCCGCGGCACGTACAGCCCCGACCCGGCGGCCACCTCCGTCACCGCGTCCTCGGCGACCGTGTGCTGCACACTGCCGGTCCCGCCGCCGTTGACGAACTCCAGGTCCGGTACGACGGCCCGCACGGCCCGCACCACCTCGGCCCGCCGCGCCGCGAGCTCCCTGCGGGCCGCGCCCTGCATCAGCCGGATGACCCGCGAGCGCACCGGCCGGCCGGCCAGCGCGTCCCCGACCCCGGCGACGTGGCCCTCGTACGCCATCAGGCCCACCACCCGGAACCCCGGCCGGGCGCAGACCGTACGGGCCAGCGCGGCCAGCTGCCCCGGCTCCCGCAGCGGGGACCGGCGGGCCCCGACCCGGACCCGGCCGCCGAACAGCTGCAGGGCGGTGTCCAGTTCCAGACAGACGCGGATCTCCTCGGCGCCCCCGTCACGGGCCCCGTCGATCAGCTCCAGCTGCGCGGGGTCGTCGATCGTCACCGTCACGGCGCCGGCCAGCTTGGCGTCGTTCGCCAGCTCGGCGAAGCCGGCCCGGTCGGCGGAGGGATACGCGAGGAGCACGTCCTCGAACCCGGACCGGGCCAGCCACAGCGACTCGGCCAGCGTGTACGACATGATCCCGGCGAACCCGGGCCGGGCCAGCACGCGTTCGAGCAGCGCGCGGCACCGGACCGACTTGCTCGCGACCCGGACCGGCTTCCCGCCGGCCCGGCGCACGAGGTCGTCGGCATTGGCGTCGAAGGCGTCGAGGTCCACGATGGCCAGCGGCGCGTCCAGGTGCGCGGTCGCCCGGTCGTACCGGGCGCGGTCGGCGGCGGGGGAGTTCATGGGCGGCAGCTTGCCAGAGGTCTCTACCGGTGGGTAGGGGTCGGCGGCCGGCGGACCCGGGGACACCGGCCCCGCGGAGCCCCGCCGGGGACCCCGTAGAGTACGGGCAGGCAGCCGTACGGAACGGGGGGCGGAGCCGCCGGATGACCACGACGACACCGCGGACCACGATCCCGGGCGAGCCTGATCCCTGGTCCCCGCCGCCCCAGCCCGCGCACGCCCCGCCGCGCCGCCACCCCGGACGCGTCCTCGCCGCCGCGCTCTGCCTCCTCCTCGGGGGCGGCCTCGTCGGCGGAGCCGCCGTCACCACCTGGGTCGAACACCGCGCCGCGAACCGCCCGTTGCCCGCCGACGCCGCCTACCGCAAGGCCGAGTCGCTGTGGCGCACCGCGCCCGTGGACAGCCTCTTCCCACCCGTCCTGGCCGGCCCCGCGGCGGGCCCCGGCGGCTCCGACCGGACCTGGACGCGTATCGCGCTCGCACCCGACGCCGACTGCGCGGCCGCCCTCGCCGCCGACTGGCAGGGCCTGTTGGCCGCCACCGGCTGCACCCGCGTGCTCCGCGCCACCTACACCGACGCCACCCGCAGCTCCCTGATCACCGTCGGCCTGGTGTTCACTCCCGCCGACGCCCCCGGGATGACCGCCCTGGGCGGCCGGATCACCGCCCCGGCCGCGTACGGGTTCGCCGACGGCCAGCGCGCCGCCTGGTCCGCGTCCGTACGCGACGAGGCGCCCGTCGTGGTCTACGCCGTCTCCGCCTTCGCCGACGGCCGCCCGCTGGACGCGCCCCGCCCCGCCGAGGACCTGATGAAGAAGGACGCCACCGGAGCCGCCGCCCAGGCGGGCCTCGGGCACGAGGCCAAGGCGGTCGCCGCGCGCATCGGGGACGGCGTGGCGCAGCTCGCCGCACCGCCCGTCACGCCCGCCCCGAAGGCCGGCCGATGAGCCCGCGACGGGCGCTCGGGCGGGCCGCCGCAGCCCTGACCGCCGCCGCCCTCCTCACGGCCGCCACCGCGTTCCCGGCCGCCGCCGACACCATCCGCGACCGCCAGTGGGGCCTGCTCGCGCTCCGCGCCGAGGAGGCCTGGGGCACCACCCGGGGCGACGGCGTGACCGTCGCCGTCCTCGACACCGGGGTCGACGACTCCCACCCCGACCTCGCGGGCCAGGTCCTCGAAGGCACCGACCTCATCGGCATGGGCGCCGGCCGCGGCGACCGGGCGTGGGCCCGTCACGGCACCGCCATGGCGAGCATCATCGCCGGACACGGCCACGGACCCAGCCGCGGCCAGGGCGTCCTCGGGATCGCCCCGCAGGCGCGGATCCTGCCGGTCCGGGTGATCCTCGAAGAGGGCGACCCGGGCCGGGGCAAGGTCCGCGACAGCAAGGGCGGGGCCCTCGCGGACGGCATCCGCTGGGCCGCCGACCACGGCGCCGACGTGATCAACCTGTCCCTCGGCGACGACAGCGACTCCGCCCACCACGAGGCGGGCGAGGACGAGGCCGTCCAGTACGCGCTCGCCAGGGGCGTGGTCGTCGTCGCCTCCGCCGGCAACGGCGGCGAGACGGGCGACCGCGTCTCCTACCCGGCCGCGTACCCGGGGGTGATCGCCGTCACCGCCGTCGACCGCCGCGGCAAGAAGGCCAAGTTCTCCACCCGCAACTGGTACGCCACCGTCAGCGCCCCCGGCGTCGACGTGGTCATCGCCGACCCCGACCGCTCGTACTACGAGGGCTGGGGGACCAGCGCCGCCGCTGCCTTCGTCTCCGGCGCCGCGGCCCTGATCAAGGCCGAGCACCCGGACCTGTCCCCGGCCCAGATCAAGAAGCTGCTGGAGGACACCGCCTCCGACTCCCCGGCCGGGGGCCGCGACGACGCCCGCGGCCACGGCACGGTGGACCCCGTCGCCGCCCTCCAGGCCGCGGAGTCGATGCAGGCGGACGCCGCGGTGCCCGCCCCCGCCGCGGCCGGGAGCAGGTACTTCGGCCCCGGCCCCGAGCCGGTCCGCCCGCCCGAGCGGAGCGCCCGGCTCGGCGCCCCCGCGGCCGCGGTCGCCGGAGCGGTGCTGCTCGTACTGGCCGCCGTACTGGGCCGGCGCCCGCGGCGGGGCGCCCGGAGCCGCGACCGCGGGCCCCTCACGGCACCTTCGGACCCGGCACAGTAGGGTCGGGTAACTGTGGCGAACATGGCGAACAAGAACATTCCCGACCCGGGCTTCTCCGACGACGACGGCTCGGCCGATCCCCGGCTGACCGCGGCCCTGGCCGCCTGGTCCGAGGACCGGGCCAAGGAGCCCGAGGTGCTGGCCGCCCTCAAGGGGGCCCGGCTGCTGGTCCCCGTCGTGGCCGTCCTCGGCGAGGTGGAGACCGACCCGGAGACGGGTCTCCAGCGCGAGAAGACCAGCGACATGGCCGTCCCGACGCTCCGGGCCGGCGACCGGCGGGCCCTGCCCGCCTTCACCTCGACCGCCTCCCTCGCGCTCTGGGACCCGGCCGCCCGCCCGGTGGCGGTCCCGCTGCACCAGGCGCTGGCCGCCGCCGCGCACGAGAAGGCCGACACCGTGGTCCTGGACCTGGCCGGGCCCGTCGCCTACCAGCTGACCGGCCCGGCGCTGCTCGCCCTCGCCGAAGGCCGTACGGACGCCGACCCGCTGGCCGACCCCGCCGTACGGGAGGCAGTACGGGACGCCGTGTCCGCGGAGCCGGCCGTGCTCCGCGCCCACCTCGGCCCGGGCGGCGCCGACGCCGACGGCACCCTCGCGATCGTGCTGGCCGACGGGGCTCAGGCCCCGGTGGCGGCCCGCCGCGTCGCGGAGGCCCTGGCGGCGGACACCACCCTGCGGGCCCGGCTGGTGCGCGGGCTGGACCTGGCGCTGCTGCCGCCGGACGCGCCGCTCCCGCCCGGCGAGGCGCTGTTCACCCGCTGAGCGGACACGAGCCGAGAAGGAAAGAGGAGAGGGGGGGGGGGGGGGGGGGGGGGGGGGGGGGGTCCCCACCCCCTCCTCTTTTTTTTCTCTGTTTCACCCTGGAGGGTCGGGGGGA
>NZ_JBVJFB010000007.1:230452-260084 GCF_055588065.1 Streptomyces sp. NPDC046308 | reverse complement strand
CAGAAAAAAAGAAAGAAAAAAAAGAAAAAACCACCCCCCCACCCACCCCCCCCCCCCCCCCCCCCCCCCCCCCCTCTCCTCTTCTCGTGTGCTTACGCGCCGTACGCGTGCGATCAGGCGAAGACGGGACCCGTGAACTTCTCGCCCGGGCCCTGGCCCGGCTCGTCCGGGACGATCGAGGCCTCGCGGAAGGCCAGCTGGAGCGACTTCAGGCCGTCGCGGAGCGGGGCGGCGTGGAAGGAGCTGATCTCGGTGGCGCTCGCGGTGACCAGGCCGGCCAGGGCCGTGATCAGCTTGCGGGCCTCGTCGAGGTCCTTGTGCTCGGAGTCCGGCTTGTCCAGGCCCAGATTGACCGCCGCGGCGCTCAGCAGGTGCACGGCCACCGTGGTGATCACCTCGACGGCGGGCACGTCCGCGATGTCGCGGGTCATGGCGTCGTAGTCGGGGGCGCCGTCGGCAGCGGGGTCGGTGGGGGGTGTCGCGTCAGTCATGAGCCCCACGATATGCCGTGCGGCGGGCTTGCAACGCGGGTGCTAGTATGTACATCGACCGGCCGGACACTTCTGTGCCCGGCCCACAAGTGGAGGCTCCGTTTCTCCCACCTGACCGTCCTCCGGGGCGGCGGGTCACCGGTCAGGCGGCATCCATCGTTCCGTACGGACGATGGAAAGCTGCCCGAGTCTACGCCCCGCGGTTCGCACGCGACGGTGTTCCGGTTGTATTGGAGCCCCTGCCTGTGCCCGGCGGGGCTTTTTTGGTTTCCCGCTGTGGTCGGTCTGACGGAAATACACGTCAGCGGCTGTCTGCCAGGCAGTCGTGTGGTGCTACCGAGGAGGATCCATCAGCACCGAGCCCCGCATCAACGACCGGATTCGCGTTCCCGAGGTACGGCTTGTCGGTCCCAGCGGCGAGCAGGTCGGCATCGTGCCGCTTGCCAAGGCGCTTGAGCTCGCGCAGGAGTACGACCTCGACCTGGTCGAGGTCGCGGCGTCCGCACGCCCGCCGGTCTGCAAGCTCATGGACTACGGCAAGTTCAAGTACGAGTCGGCCATGAAGGCCCGTGAGGCGCGCAAGAACCAGGCGCACACGGTCATCAAGGAAATGAAGCTCCGGCCGAAGATCGACCCGCACGACTATGACACCAAGAAGGGTCACGTCGTTCGGTTCCTCAAGCAGGGCGACAAGGTCAAGATCACGATCATGTTCCGTGGTCGCGAGCAGTCCCGGCCGGAACTCGGCTACCGACTGCTGCAGCGTCTCGCCTCGGACGTCGAGGACCTCGGGTTCATCGAGTCGAACCCGAAGCAGGACGGCCGAAACATGATCATGGTCCTCGGTCCGCACAAGAAGAAGACCGAGGCGATGGCCGAAGCCCGCGAGGCGCAGGCCGCCCGCAAGGCCGAGCGCCAGGGTGTCGCCCACGCCGACGACGAGGCTCCTTCCGAGGACGCCGCCGTCGAGGTCGAGGAGACCACCGAGGTCGCCTCCGCCGACGTCACCGAGGCCCCCGCCGACGAGACGAACGCCGAGGCCTGATCCCGAGGCAGCCCGTCTCGGATCACCGACACAACATGACGCTCCCGCGAGCCGGTCCCGCAACGGACCGGTGGGAGCGCCACCGACGAGGAGATAACGGCGCCATGCCGAAGAACAAGACGCACAGCGGTACCAAGAAGCGCTTCAAGGTCACCGGCTCCGGCAAGGTGCTCCGCGAGCGCGCCGGCAAGCGCCACCTGCTCGAGCACAAGTCGTCCCGTGTCACCCGCCGCCTCACCGGCAACGCGGAGATGGCCCCCGGCGACGCCGCGAAGATCAAGAAGCTTCTCGGCATCTGATGTCCTCCGCTCCCCTCGGGGGAGCGGGACGTCAAGACCGGGACCCCATCGAATTCGGGCCGTGTGAAGACACCCACGGCCCCGCTACAAGGAGTTAAAAAGTGGCACGCGTCAAGCGGGCAGTAAACGCCCACAAGAAGCGCCGGGCAATCCTCGAGGCGGCCTCCGGCTACCGCGGTCAGCGTTCGCGCCTGTACCGCAAGGCCAAGGAGCAGGTCACCCACTCGCTGGTCTACAACTTCAACGACCGCAAGAAGCGCAAGGGCGACTTCCGTCAGCTGTGGATCCAGCGCATCAACGCCGCTGCCCGCCAGAACGGCATGACGTACAACCGCCTCATCCAGGGTCTGAAGGCCGCCAACATCGAGGTGGACCGCAAGATCCTCGCCGAGCTGGCCGTCAATGACGCCAACGCGTTCGCCGCGCTGGTCGAGGTCGCGCAGAAGGCGCTTCCGGCCGACGTCAACGCCCCCAAGGCCGCTGCGTAAGGCCTGGCCGGCCGCGTAAGCAGTCGGCACTCTCGGACCCGCAGGCGATTCGCCTGCGGGTCCGAGTGCTTTCCCCGCACCGCAGGGGCGCACCGCCCGCACCGCCCGCACCGCCCGCGCCTGTGGGCTCCGTACCGCCCGCGCCCGTGCGCCCCGCACCCCCGAGAGAGAACCGCAGAGACCATGGCTGACCTGGGTCACCCCGCCGAGCTGATCTCCCCCCGATCCCCGCGGGTGGCCGCCGCCAGGCGTCTGGCGCGGCGCAACTTCCGCACCAAGGAGCGCCGGTTCATCGCCGAGGGCCCGCAGGCCGTCCGTGAGGCCGTCGAGCACCGCGGACCCACCGGCGCGTCGACCCTCATCGAGCTGTTCGCCACCGTCGAGGCCGCCGAGCGCTACGCCGAGATCATCGACGCCGCCCTGGACGCCGGTGCCCGCGTCCACTACGCCTCCGACGAGGTGCTCGCGGAGGTCTCGCAGACCGTCACCCCGCAGGGCCTCGTCGGCGTCTGCCACTTCCTGGACTCCCCCTTCGAGGAGATCCTGAAGTCCGGGCCCCGGCTCGTCGCCGTCCTCGCGCACGTCCGCGACCCCGGCAACGCCGGTACGGTGCTGCGCTGCGCGGACGCCGCCGGCGCCGACGCGGTGGTGCTCACCGACGCCTCCGTGGACCTCTACAACCCCAAGTCCGTACGGGCCTCCGTGGGCTCCCTCTTCCACCTCCCGGTCGCGGTCGGCGTCCCGGTGGAGCAGGCCGTCGAGGGCCTGCGGGCGGCCGGCGTACGGATCCTCGCGGCCGACGGCGCGGGCGAGGACGACCTCGACGCCGAGCTGGACGCGGGCACCATGGGCGGGCCCTCGGCATGGGTCTTCGGCAACGAGGCCTGGGGTCTGCCCGAGGAGACGAGGGCCTTGGCGGACGCCGTGGTGCGGGTCCCGATCCACGGGAAGGCGGAGAGCCTGAACCTGGCGACGGCCGCCGCCGTGTGCCTCTACGCGTCCGCGCGTGCACAGCGGGCGCCCGGAGGGTGCCGCTCCGTGACCCCCAGCTAGTAATGTGGCGGCCCGGGGGCCCACTGCGCTACTCGGAGATGTGGGGTACGGGGACATGACCGTCGGTACGAACAGCTCACCGGGGGCCGGCACGACGGCCGGTCCACCGGTGCCGGCCGGACCCGGCGGCGCCCAGGTCCCGCCGCGGGCCGACGCCCTCGCCGGCGTGCCGCCGCAGGCTCCGGCCGACGCCCTCGCCGGCGTGCCGCCGCAGGCTCCGGCCGACGCCCTCGCCGGCGTCCCGCCGCAGGCTCCGGCGGGTGCCCGTCCGGGCGGGCCCCAGGACACCGGCACCCGCGCCGACGCCGGATCCCCGGGGCGCGCCGCACGCGCCCGGCGCTCCCTATCGCCGCAGGCCGGCTCCCCGGCCCCCGCGGTCCGCACGACGGCCGGGGCGGCAGGGACGGCCGGGACGGCGGCGGCCGGGGTGTCTCCGGACGGTGAAGCCCCCGGCGAGGGGCCCGGCTTCGGGATCGACCCTGACAGCCTCCCCGACGGGCTCGTCGTCGCCGACCACACCGGCCGCGTCATCTGCTTCAACCGGGCCGCCGCCCGGATGACCGCCACCGACCCCGCCCAGGCCCTCGGCACCCGCATCGACCGCGCGCTCCCGCTGGAGGACCTCGAAGGCCGCCGCTGGTGGGCGCTGACCGACCCCTACGGTGGCCTCGCCACCCGCCGCGGACAGCCCGAGCGGAACCTGCTGCTCCCCGGCGGCCGCGAGGTGCTGGTCTCCGCCAGCTACGTCCGCACCCACCCCACCGGCCCGCTGCGCCGCCTCGTGGTCACCCTGCGGGGCACCGAGGCGCGCCGCCGCACCGAGCGCAGCCACGCCGAGCTGATCGCCACCGTCGCGCACGAGCTGCGCTCCCCGCTGACCTCGGTCAAGGGGTTCACCGCCACCCTGCTCGCCAAGTGGGAACGGTTCACCGACGACCAGAAGCGGCTGATGCTGGAGACGGTCGACGCCGACGCCAACCGTGTCACCCGGCTGATCGCCGAACTCCTCGACATCTCCCGCATCGACTCCGGCCGGCTGGAGGTGCGCCGCCAGCCCGTCGACATCGCCACCGCCGTCGGCCGTCACGTACAGGCGCTCACCGCGAACGGGCAGGCCCCGGAGCGGTTCCTCGTGAGCGTCAGCCGTCCGCTCCCCGATCTGTGGGCCGATCCGGACAAGATCGACCAGATCCTCGGCAACCTCCTCGAAAATGCGGTGCGCCACGGAGAGGGAACGGTCACCATCGGGGTATCGCCGCATGAGAAGGGAACCGCCGTCACCGTGTCCGACGAAGGCCCCGGGATCCCCGAGGAGTCGATGGGCCGCGTCTTCACCCGCTTCTGGCGGGGGAGCAAGCGCGGCGGCACCGGCCTGGGCCTGTACATCGTCAAGGGCATCGTGGAGGCCCACGGCGGCACCATCACGGTCGGCCGCGGCCCCGGCGGCGGCGCCGAGTTCCGATTTATCCTGCCCGTGAGCGCCCCGGCGTACCTCACGCAGTAGTCCTGCCGAGCGTCTCGCCGGACGGCCCACGGGCTCCTTCACCCCCAGCGACCTTTAGACTCGTCCTTTGGCACCTTTGTGTCTCTGTGTCGACCGGTCTGATCGCGCCGTACGGGGACCACCAGCCAGCCATCGGAAGTACGGGAAGAGATGTCGGCACCGAACAAGTCGTACGACCCTGTCGAGGTCGAGGCACTGAAACCGGAAGAGATCGAGCGCATGCGGGACGAGGCGCTCGCCGCCTTCGCGTCCGCCGGCGACCTCGACGCGCTGCGTGAGGCGAAGACCGCGCACATGGGCGACCGCTCGCCCCTGGCGCTCGCCAACCGCGAGATCGGCGCGCTGCCCCCGCAGGCCAAGGCCGAGGCGGGCAAGCGCGTGGGCCAGGCCCGCGGCGCCGTGAACAAGGCCTTCGGGGCCCGCACCGTCGAGCTCGAAGCCGAGCGCGACGAGCGGGTGCTGGTCGAGGAGGCCGTGGACGTCACGCTGCCCTACGACCGCGTCCCCGCCGGCGCCCGGCACCCCCTGACCACGCTGATGGACCGCATCGCGGACATCTTCGTGGCCATGGGGTACGAGGTCGCCGAGGGGCCCGAGGTCGAGGCGGAGTGGTTCAACTTCGACGCCCTCAACTTCACGCCCGACCACCCGGCGCGCCAGATGCAGGACACCTTCTTCGTCCGGGGCCCCGAGGGCACCGAGGGCGACGAGTCCGGTGTCGTCCTGCGCACCCACACCTCCCCGGTGCAGGCGCGCTCGCTGCTGGAGCGCAAGCCCCCCGTCTACATCGTCTGCCCGGGCCGGGTGTACCGCACCGACGAGCTCGACGCGACGCACACCCCGGTCTTCCACCAGGTCGAGCTGCTCGCCGTGGACGAGGGCCTCACCATGGCGGACCTGAAGGGCACCATGGACCACATGGTCCAGGAGCTGTTCGGCGAGGGCACGACCACGCGCCTGCGTCCGCACTTCTTCCCCTTCACCGAGCCGTCCGCCGAGATGGACATGCAGTGCTACGTGTGCCGCGGCGAGTCGGTGGGCAACCCCGACCGCCCCTGCCGTACCTGCTCCAGCGAGGGCTGGATCGAGCTCGGCGGCTGCGGCATGGTCAACCCCAAGGTGCTCGTCGCCTGCGGTGTGGACCCCGAGAAGTACAGCGGGTTCGCCTTCGGGTTCGGCATCGAGCGGATGCTGATGTTCCGTCACAACGTCGAAGACATGCGAGACATGGTCGAGGGTGACGTTCGCTTCACCCGGCCGTTCGGGAGTGAGATCTGATGCGCGTCCCGCTTTCCTGGCTGCGGGAGTACGTCGACCTGCCCGCGGGCGAGACCGGCCGCGACGTGGCGGCGAAGCTCGTCGACGCCGGCCTCGAGGTCGAGACCGTCGAGCAGCTCGGCGCTGGCCTCAAGGGCCCCCTCGTCGTCGGCCAGGTGCTGACCATCGAGGAGCTCGAGGGCTTCCGCAAGTCGATCCGCTTCTGCACGGTCGACGTCGGCCAGGCCAACGGCACCGGCGAACCGCAGGAGATCGTCTGCGGCGCCCGGAACTTCTCCGTCGGCGACAAGGTCGTCGTGGTCCTGCCCGGCGCCGTGCTGCCCGGCGACTTCGCGATCGCCTCGCGCAAGACGTACGGCCGCACCTCGCACGGCATGATCTGCTCCGGCGACGAGCTGGGCATGGGCGACGACGGCACGCACGGCATCATCGTGCTGCCGCCCGAGCACGAGGTCGGCACCGACGCGATCGAGCTGCTCCAGCTCGTCGACGAGGTCCTCGACATCGACATCACCCCGGACCGCGGCTACTGCATGTCCATGCGCGGTGTCGCCCGCGAGGCGGCCACCGCCTACGGCCTGCCGCTGCGCGACCCGGCGCTGCTCGACGTGCCCCAGCCGAACTCGTACGGCTACCCCGTCACGATCGACGACCCGGCCGGCTGCGACCGCTTCACCGCCCGCACGGTGACCGGTCTCGACCCCGAGGCGCGCTCCCCGATCTGGCTGACCCGCCGCCTGCAGAAGGCGGGCATGCGCCCGATCTCGCTCGCCGTCGACATCACCAACTACGTGATGCTCGAGCTGGGCCAGCCGCTGCACGCCTACGACCGCTCCAGCATCGAGGGCACCATCGGTGTCCGCCGTGCCGAGCAGGGCGAGAAGTTCACCACCCTCGACGGGGTCAAGCGCACGCTCGACGCCGAGGACCTGGTGATCACCGACAACAGCGGCCCGATCGGGCTCGCCGGTGTCATGGGCGGCGCCAACACCGAGATCGCCGACTCCGTCACCGACCCCGAGACCGGCCAGGTCACCGGGACCACCGACGTGGTCATCGAGGCCGCGCACTTCGACTCCGTGTCGATCTCGCGCACCGCCCGCCGCATGAAGCTCTCCTCCGAGGCCTCCAAGCGCTTCGAGCGGGGCGTCGACCCGCAGGCCGCTGCCGCGGCCGCGCAGCGGACCGTCGACCTGCTCGTGCTCCTCGCGGGCGGCACCGCCGAGGCGGGCGTCACCGAGGTCGTCGCCCCGGGCGCGCCGCGCACCATCGCCATGCCCGCGGACCACCCGGACCGCGTCGCGGGCATGGAGTACGGCCGCGAGACCGTCGTGCGCCGCCTCCAGGAGATCGGCTGCGACGTCTACGGCCAGGACGAGCTCGTCGTCACCGTCCCCTCGTGGCGGCCCGACCTCGCCGCGCCCAACGACCTCGCCGAAGAGGTCATCCGGCTGGAGGGCTACGGGAACCTCCCGTCGACCCTCCCGCAGGTGCCCTCCGGCCGCGGTCTGACCGCCCGGCAGCAGCTGCACCGCCGGGTCGGCCGCGCGCTGGCCGGCGCGGGCTACGTCGAGGCGCTGAGCTACCCCTTCATCGGCGAGGGCGTCTTCGACCAGCTCCAGCTCCCGGCGCACGACGCGTCGCGCCAGGTGGTCAGGCTCGTCAACCCGATCTCCGACGAGGAGCCGGCGCTGCGCACCACGCTGCTGCCGGGTCTGCTCGGCGCGCTGCGCCGCAACGACAGCCGGGGCAGCCACGACCTCGCGCTCTTCGAGACCGGTTCGGTCTTCCGGGCCGCCGCGCAGCCGGGCGTCGCCGTACGGCTGCCCGTCGACCGGCGTCCCACGGACGAGGAGATCGCCACCCTGAACGCGGCCCTGCCGGCGCAGCCGCGGTACGCCGCGGTCGTGCTGGCCGGTGCGCGCGAGCAGGGCGGTTGGTGGGGCAAGGGCCGTCCGGCCGACTGGGCGGACGCGGTCCAGGCCGCCCGCACGCTGGCCGTCGAGGCCGGCACGGAGCTCGTCGTCCGCCAGGGCCAGTACGGCCCCTGGCACCCGGGCCGCTGCGCCGAGCTCGTCGTCACCCTCGACGGCGTCGAGCAGGTCATCGGCCACGCCGGCGAACTGCACCCGCGCGTGGTCAAGGCGATGGGCCTGCCGGCCCGCACCAGCGCCATGGAGCTCGACCTGGACCGCCTCGCGGCGGCCGGCGGCGAGGCCCTGCAGGCGCCCCGGATCTCCACCTTCCCGGTGGCGACCCAGGACGTCGCGCTGATCGTGGACGCGTCGGTTCCGGCGTCCTCCGTGGAGGCCGCGCTGCGCAAGGGCGCGGGCGAACTCCTGGAGTCGCTGCGGCTGTTCGACGTGTTCACCGGTGAGCAGGTCGGCGAGGGCAAGAAGTCCCTGGCGTACGCGCTGCGCTTCCGCGCGACCGACCGGACGCTGACCGCCGAGGAGTCCACGGCCGCGCGCGACGCGGCGGTGGCGCTGGCGGGCGAGCGGACCGGGGCGGTGCTCCGGGGCGCGTAGCCGCACCCGCGCAAGGCCAGTTGAGGGCGTATCCGGACCACCGGATGCGCCCTCACTCGTTCGGGTGAGAAGCGCGGAGGCCCGTGTCCGGCGCACCGGTCGGTCGACACAATCGATCCGGCCGGAGGGGAGCCTACGGATGATCACGCGCGGGGAGATGCCCCAGCTGCGCCGGGTGTGCGTCGTGGCCTGGGGCGGCGTCGCGGTGTCCTGGGAGTTGGCCACCCCGGGCCGACTGGCGCCGAGCCTGGCCACGTGCGCGGCCTTCCTGCTGCTGGCCACCGGCTGCGCCCTGCACATCCGGCGCGGGCTGCTGGGCGAACTGCGCCGCTCGCAGGAGATCGCGGGCGCCGCGCAGCGCGCGCTGCTGCGGCCGATGCCGGGACGGATCGACGGCCTGACCTCGGCGGCGGCGCAGCTCTCGGCGAGCCGGGGCGCGGCGGTGGGCGGGGACCTGTACGAGGCGGTGCCGACGGCGCACGGCGTGCGGGTGGTCATCGGCGACGTACGGGGGCACGGGCTGCCGGCGCTGGGTGCGGCGGCGGCCGTGCTCGGGGCCTTCCGCGAGGCGGCGTACGACGAGGCGACGCTGGGCGGCGTCCTGCGGCGGATGGAGCGGGCGCTGGGCCGGCACGTGCGGGACCGGGCGCGGGCCGAGCACCCGTCGGCCTGTCAGGCCGAGCCGCAGTCTCCGGCGGCGGAGGAGTTCGTGACGGTGCTCCTGCTCCAGATCGCCGCGGACGGCACCCTGCTGGCCCTGAACTGCGGCCACCCCTGGCCGTACCGCATGCGCCCCGGGCCGGATTTTCCAGCCCGTCCGGCGTTTGAGGACCGGGTCCGGGCGGAGGCAGGTTTCGGGAAGGGGCGAGGCGGGGGAGGCCCCGCGCAGCGGCCCGTGGACGTCCAGCCGCTGGACGGCGAGACCCTGCCCCCGCTCGGGGTGGTGCCCCTGCCGGCGGGAGCCGAGCCGCACCCCGTGGGGGAACTACGGCCCGGGGAGACCCTGTTCCTGCACACCGACGGCGCCGACGAGGCCCGGGACGCCGCCGGCGCGTTCTTCCCCCTGCGGAGCGTCCTCGCAGAGGCCCCGGCGCCGCGGACGCCCGCGCGGCTGGTCGCGGGCGTGCACGCGGCCCTGCTCCGGCACACCGGCGGGCGACTCGCCGACGACGTCGCCCTGCTGGTGATCCGCAACGACCGGTCCTGACCGGCCCGGTGCCGGGGGGCCGGCTTCGCCGGGGCCCGGCGACCAACCGGGCGCCGGCGGAGCCGGACACGCCGCCCGCCTGCCGTGGAGTGTCGGGCAGACAGCAGGACGGGCGGCGCGGTGCGGGTCGTCGCACTGTACGAGGGGGAGCCGACGACCCGGGCTACCTCTTGGCGAGGCCCTTAAGTGAAGCGCCCACGGCGGCCCGTGCGGCAGAGTGCGCATCGCATTTATGCGCGTACTCGGTTCACACCCCGTGTGAACCGCGCACCCACTAGCCTGAGACCGACGAGCCCCGGGAGCGGCCCATGCAGCCCAATGTCCTGCTCGACGCCCTCCTCGCCGAGGCGGGCATGTCCCATGCCGGACTCGCCGCCTACGTGAACCAGGCGGGCCGTACCCGCGGACTCGCCCTGCGCTACGAACACACCGCCGTGGCCCGGTGGCTGAAGGGCCAGCGGCCCCGGGGCCAGGTCCCCGACCTGATCTGCGAGGTGCTCGGCGGCCGGCTGCGGCGTCCCGTCGGACTGGACGACATCGGGCTCGGGGCGGCCGACCGGCCCGTCTCCCTGCACGCCTCCCCGCTCAGCGGGTTCGTGGACCGGGCCGCCGCCCTGTGGCGGTCCGACGGGCAGGCCCGGCCCCAACTCCTCACCGCCGAGGCGGTCACCGGAACGCCCGCCGTGATCCCGGTCTGGGAATGGGAGAACCCGCCCGAGGACGTGGACGTCTCCCGCGAGGGCCCGAACCGGATCGGTCCCGAGCACATCGAGATCCTGAAGGCCGCCCGCGCGCACTACGAGCTGATGTACCGCAGGGCCGGCGGAGTGGCCACCCGGGACCGGATCGTCCGCTTCCTTGGCACGGAGACGGCGCCCATGCTGCGCGGCAGTTACCCCGACGCCCTCGGCCGCCAACTGCACCGGGCCACCGGCTCCCTGGTGGCGGTGGCGGGGATCTGCGCGTACGACTCCGACGCCCACGGGCTCGCCCAGCGCTACTTCCACCAGGCGCTGCGCCTGGCCAAGGCGAGCGGGGACCGCGGGCTCGGGGCGTACGTGATCGCGCTGATCGTCAACCAGTCCCTGCACCTGCGCGAGTACCGCCAGGCCGTCGCCTTCGCCGAGGCCGCGCTGCGCGCCGCCGGCCCGCACACCACCCCGGCGCTGGCCGCCGACCTGTACGCCATGCAGGCCAAGGCGTACGCCCAACTCGGCGACACCGGGGCCGCGCTGGCCTGCATCCGCAACGCCGAGGCGGCCGCCGAGCGGATCCGCCCGGGCACCGAACCCGACGAGACCGGTTACGTACAGCCCGGGCTCGTCAACGTCCAGGTCGCCGAGGCGCTGCTCAGTCTGGGGGATCTGGAAGCGGCCCGGGTCCAGGCGGCCGCCGCCGTCGGCACCCCGGCCCACGACCGCGGGCGGGTGCACCGGCTGGCGATGCTGTGCGAGATCCAGCTGCGCCAGGGCGAGGCGGACCGGGCCGCGGCGTCCGCGGCGGAAATGGCCGAGCGGGCCAAGGGGATGGAGTCGCTGCGGCTGCGCGACCGGCTGCGGGCGGTCCGCGAACAGCTCCTGACCAGCGGTTGTTCGGGCGCGGAGGAGACCGCACAGCTCATCGACGGGGCGCTGCGCGTTCCGCTGTGACGGGTCAGCTGCTGCCATGTTTGCCACCTACTCGAACGGAAGGTGGCACAGCCGTGCAGTGGATGAACCTGAGTGAGCAGACTGTGTACAAGAACCGCTGGTTCGACGTGAATCTCGCCGATGTGGAACTCCCCGACGGCCGGCACCTGGACCACTTCGTGATCCGGCTGCGTCCGGTCGCCGTGGCCACGGCCGTCAACGAGGCCAACGAGGTGCTGCTGCTCTGGCGGCACCGCTTCATCACCGACAGCTGGGGCTGGGAACTGCCCGCCGGGGTGGTCGAGGACGGCGAGGACGTCGCGGACGCCGCGGCGCGCGAGATGGAGGAGGAGTCGGGCTGGCGGCCCGGCCCGCTCCACCACCTGATGACCGTCGAGCCGTCCAACGGGCTGACCGACGCCCGCCACCACCTCTACTGGGCGGAGGGAGCCACCTACATCGGCCATCCCGAGGACGCGTTCGAGTCCTCGCGCCGGGAATGGGTCCCGCTCAAACTCGTGCCGGACATGATCGCGCGCGGGGAGATCCCGGCCGCCAACATGGCGGCCGGGCTGCTCCTGCTGCACCACCTGCGGCTCGGTCAGCCGTAGGGGGCAGGGCGGGGATCAGGCGTACGGGTAGAAGCCCGCGCCCGTCTTGCGGCCCAGACGGCCCGCGTCGACCATCCGCTGGAGCAGCGGGGGAGCGGCGTACAGGGGCTCCTTGTACTCGGCGTACATCGAGTCGGCGATCGAGGCGATGGTGTCCAGGCCGATCAGGTCGGACAGCTTGAGCGGTCCCATCGGGTGGGCGCAGCCCAGCTCCATGCCGTTGTCGATGTCCTCGCGGCTCGCGATGCCCGACTCGAACATCCGGATCGCGGACAGCAGGTACGGGACGAGGAGCGCGTTGACGACGAAGCCGGACCGGTCCTGGGCGCGGACCGCGTGCTTGCCGAGCACGTCCCGCACCAGGGCCTCGGCCCGCTTGACCGTCTCCTCGCCCGTGGTCAGCGCGGGGATCAGCTCGACGAGCTTCTGCACCGGGGCCGGGTTGAAGAAGTGGATGCCGATGACCTGGTCGGGCCGCGAGGTCGCGACGGCCAGCTTGACCAGCGGGATCGAGGAGGTGTTGGAGGCCAGGATCGCGTCCGGGCGGGTGATCACCTGATCGAGGACCTGGAAGATCTCCGTCTTGACCTGCTCGTTCTCGACGACCGCCTCGATGACGAGGTCACGGTCGGCGAACTCGCCGAGGTCGGTGGTGAAGGTGAGGCGGGCGAGGGCGGCGTCCCGCTCCTCCTCCGTGATCTTGCCGCGTTCGGCGGCCTTCGTCAGGGAGTTGTGAAGCCGGGTCCGGCCGATCTCCAGGGCTTCGCCGGTGGTCTCGGCGACCTTGACCTCAAGGCCACTGCGGGCGCACACCTCGGCGATACCCGCGCCCATCTGGCCACAGCCCACTACGCCGACCCGTGTGATGTCGGAAGGGAGGTCAGTCACTTCGTACCTTTCGCAGCTCTCCGTCGGCGGGTCCCCCGTACGATTCCGGCGCCCGCCACGCCCCCCGACGTTACTCCCGACCTTGCGCCGGGCGGCGGGCCGGGGCGGGCATGCTGGGCGGACATCGCGCAATGTCACTCAGTGAAACGGAGATGTCACATGACGTACATCGGCCGACGGGCACTGCTGGCCGGAGCCGTGGGGGTGATCGCGGCCGCCACGTCGGGACCGGCCGCCGCGGCGGCCCGGCGCACGTCCGGCAGGCTCTCCGCCCGCGCCGCCACCGCCGAGTTCCGGGGGATGTGGATCGCCTCCGTCTCCAACGTGGACTGGCCGTCCGAGAGCGGGCTCTCCGCCGAGCGGCAGCGCACGGAACTCCTGCGGCTCCTCGACACCGCGGTCAGGCGCCGGCTCAACGTGGTGGTCCTCCAGGTCCGGCCGGCGGCCGACGCGCTCTGGCCCTCGAAGCTGGAGCCCTGGTCGCAGTGGCTGACCGGTGAGCAGGGGGCCGATCCCGGCTGGGACCCGCTGGGCACGGCGGTCGCCGAGGCGCACGCCCGCGGGCTCGAGCTGCACGCCTGGTTCAACCCGTACCGCGTGGCCAACCACACCGACCTCGACCGGCTGGCCGCCGCCCACCCGGCCCGGCGCAACCCCGACTGGACCGTCGAGTACGGCGGCAAGCTCTACTACAACCCCGGCATGCCCGAGGTCCGGCGCTTCGTCCAGGACGCCATGTTCGACGCCATCACCCGCTACCCGGTGGACGCGGTGCACTGGGACGACTACTTCTACCCCTACCCGGCCGAGGGCGAGTACTTCGACGACGACGAGGCGTACGAGGAGCACGGGGGCGCCTTCGCGTCCCGCGCCGACTGGCGCCGTCACAACACCGACACGCTGGTCCGGGAGATGTCCGCGCGGCTGCGGGCGCTGCGTCCGGCGGTCCGGTTCGGCATCAGCCCCTTCGCGGTCTGGCGCAACTCCGACCGTGACCCGCTCGGCTCGCCGACGCGGGCGGGCCTCGGCACCTACGACGAGCTGTACGCGGACACCCGCAAGTGGGTCCGGGAGGGCTGGATCGACTACATCGTGCCGCAGGCGTACTGGCACATCGGCCACCCGACCGCCGACTACGCCGACGTCGTGCCCTGGTGGGCGCGGACCGTGGCGGGCACGGGCGTGGACCTCTACGTGGGAGAGGCGCTGTACCGCTGCGACGCGGACAGCTCCACCGCCGCCTGGCGCGATCCGGGGGAGCTGTCGAAGCACCTGAGGTTCGCCGCCGGGTATCCAGAAGTCCGCGGCCACGTCTACTTCTCGGCGAAGCAGGTGGCCGCGGACCCCAATGGAGCGATGGCCCGGGTGGTCGCCGACCACTACGGCTCGGCGGTGCCCCCGCGCTGATTCAGTGGTCGGGCTCTACGGGGTGACGGACCACGCAGTCGGGCCCGGGGGCCATGAGGGCCTCGTGGCCGTCCTGGAAGCGGACCCGGTACGGGGGGGTTCCGTTCTCGCCCAGCACCTGGGTGATCTCGCCCACCTTGTCGTGCTGTCCGACGATCCTGCCGTGCTGCACCAGCTGGTCGCCCTCGGTCGCGCGCATAACTGACCTCCTCGGTGGCGGTCCGATCCGGTGCTAGCAGTTTAGGTCGTACTGGGGCTATTTGACCCGTTGGGTGACCGCGATGCAGACGAGGACGGCGCAGGCGGCGGCCGGAGCGGCGGGGGTGAGCCGCTCGCCCAGCACCGCCACCGACCAGACCAGGGTCAGCAGCGGCTGGGCGAGCTGGAGCTGGCTCGCGCGCGGTGCGCCGATCTCGGCCATGCCCCGGTACCAGACGTACAGGCCCAGGAAGGTGGAGCCGGCCGCCGCCCAGACCAGCCCGACCAGTCCGTGCCCGCCGAGGTGCACCGGCTCGTACGCGAGGCCGAGCGCGGAGCCGGCCAGGCTGAGCGGCAGGCACAGGACCAGCGCCCAGCCGATCACCTGCCAGCCGGGCAGGGTCCGGGCGAGGCGACCGCCCTCGGTGTATCCGGCGGCGCACACCAGCAGGGCGCCGAACAGGTAGGCGTCGCCGGCCGAGAGGGCGCCGCCGCTCTGCGCGAGGGTGCTGTCACACGCAACGAATGCGATGACGACCGCGGCCCCGGCGACGGCCGCCGCCCAGAAGGCGCGCGAGGGCCGGGCGCCGGTACGCAGCGCGGACAGCGCGGCGGTGGTGAGCGGGAGCAGGCCGACCACGACGGCGGCGTGCGAGGTGGTGGAGGTCGTCAGCGCGAGGGCGGTGAGCAGCGGGAAGCCGACCACCACCCCGCCCGCGACCACGGCGAGGGCGGCCCAGTGCTCGCGGGCGGGCAGCGGGACCCGGCGGGCCAGCAGGAAGGCTCCGGCGATGACGGCGGCGAGGACGCTGCGCAGGGCGACGAGGGACCACGGCCCGAAGCTCTCCAGGCCCCACGCGGTGGCGGGGAAGGTCAGGGAGAAGGCGAGGACGCCGAGGGAGGCGAGGGCGGTACCGCGGCCCACCGGACTCTTGACCGCTATCGCCTTGGGGAGAGTAGCGCTATTCTGTGCTGTCATGTATGAGCGTAGCAGTGTGGCGGAACTGGCGGAATCTCTGCGGTCCGAGCTCGACCGCTACTCGGTGGGTGGAAAGCTCCCGTCGAGCCGGGCCCTGGTCGAGCGCTACCGGGTCAGCCCCGTCACCGTCTCCCGGGCCCTGGCGCTGCTCGCCGCCGAGGGCCTCGTCGTGACCCGCCCCGGCGCCGGCGTCTTCCGCGCCTCCCCGCGCACGGCGCCCGCCGCGCCCGGCGACACCTCCTGGCAGGAGGTCGCCCTCAGCGCGGAGGCTCCCGGCGAGATCGTGCCGCGCTCGGTCGACGCCTCCGGGGTGCTGGCCTGCCTGGCCGCACCGCCGCCCGGGGTGATCGGGCTCAACAGCGGCTACCTGCACGCCTCCATCCAGCCCGAGCGGGCCATGGCGGCCGCGCTCGCCCGGGCCGGGCGGCGCCCCGGTGCCTGGGACCGGCCGCCCATGGAGGGGCTGCCCGAGCTCCGCGACTGGTTCGCCCGCGAGATCGGCGGGGCCGTCGCGGCCGCCGACGTGCTGGTCACCGCGGGCGGGCAGAGCGCGCTGACCACCGCCCTGCGGGCGCTGGCCCCGCCGGGGGCGCCGATCCTGGTGGAATCACCGACCTATCCCGGGCTGCTCGCCATCGCCCGCGCCTCCGGGTGCCGGCCCGTACCCGTCCCGGTGGACGCCGAGGGGGTGCGGCCGGAGCTGCTGGCCGCCGCCTTCGAGGCGACCGGGGCGCGGGTGTTCGTATGCCAGCCGCTGTTCCAGAACCCGACCGGTGCTGTGCTGGCGCCCGATCGGCGGGCGGAGGTCCTGCGGATCGCGCACGCCGCCGGAGCCTTCGTGGTCGAGGACGACTACGCCCGCGCCCTGGGCCACGACGACGCCGGCCCGCTGCCCGCGACGCTGGCCGCCGAGGACCACGACGGGGTGGTCGTGCACGTCCGGTCCCTGACCAAGGCCACCTCGCCCAGCCTGCGGGTGGGCGCCCTGGCCGCCCGCGGCCCGGTCGTGGACCGGCTGCGCGCCATCCAGGTCGTCGACACCTTCTTCGTGTCCCGGCCGCTCCAGGAGGCAGCCCTGGAACTGGTCGGCGCGCCCGCCTGGCCGCGCCACCTGCGCACCGTCGCTGCCGAGCTGCGGCACCGGCGGGACGTGCTCGCGGGGGCCCTGCGCCGGGAGCTGCCCGGGCTGACGCTGGGCCACCTGCCCTCAGGCGGCTACCAGTTGTGGCTGCGGATGGCCGACGGAGCCGACGACGCGGCCTTCGCCGCGGCGGCCCTGCGCGCCGGGGTCGCGGTGGCCCCGGGCCGCCCGTACTTCTGCGCCGAACCGCCCGGCCCGTACGTCCGGCTGAGCTTCGCCGGGGTGTCGGGCCCGGGGGAGCTGGTGGAAGCCGTCCAGCGGCTGCGGGCGGGCCTGGGCGGCTAGCCACCCATGCCCGCCGAAGGGCTCCTTCCGGAAAGCTTGACCCCCGGCCGTTCGCGCCTCACCATCACCGCATGCATGTTCGGGTTTCGCTCGTTGCCGCAGCCCGTAGTTCCTCGCTGCTCGCCGAGCGTTTCGACGACGACCGCCCGCTGGACGGAGCCGGCTGGCGGTCGGTGGAGTCCGCCGCCCGGGACCTCGTGCCCCTGGGCGCGGCCGAGCTGCGCTACTGCTCGCCGACCCCGCGCAGCCGGGCCACCGCCGACGCCCTCGGGTACGCGCCGCTCGCGCAGCCCGCGCTGCGCGAGTGCGACATGGGCCGCTGGCGGGGGCTGACCCTGGCCGAGGTGACCGCCCGCGAACCCGACGCGGTGGACCTGTGGCTCAGCGATCCGCGGGCCGCCCCGCACGGAGGCGAGTCCCTGCTCGCCTTCATCTCCCGGATCGGCGGCTGGCTCGACACCCGGCCCGCCGACGACGGCGGCGCGATCGTGGCGGTGGCCGAGCCCTCGGTGGTCCGGGCGGCCCTGGTCTACGCGCTGCAGGCGCCCCCGCTGACCTACTGGAACGTGGATGTCCGGCCGCTGTCCACCCTGACCCTCACCGGCTGGTCGCGCCGCTGGTACCTCTCCCTCCAGGCACCCGCGTAGCCACGTTCGGGACCGGCCGGCGCCGTCTCGTCGACGGGACGCCCCCGCCCGCGGCCGGCGCGACGGGCTGACGCGACCGGCGAAATCGCCGTCGGAGCGGGACCTTTCCTGCTAGACATCTTCCGTAGGGCGCCCCCGGCCCCGGATCCTCCCGTACGTCCCTCCAGCCGAGATCCAAAACATTGCATAAACGTGCGGACGTACGTATAGTCATGCCATCGACGAGGAGGGTCCGATGGTGGTACGTGTAGCGGTGGCCGGAGCGAGCGGGTACGCGGGCGGAGAAGTCCTGCGCCTCCTGCTCTCGCACCCCGAGGTGGAGATCGGCGCGCTGACCGGCAACTCCAACGCCGGACAGCTCCTCGGCTCCCTCCAGCCCCACCTCGTGCCGCTCGCCGGGCGCACCCTGGAGGCGACCACCGCCGAGGTCCTCGCCGGCCACGACGTCGTCTTCCTCGCACTCCCGCACGGCCAGTCCGCCGCCGTCGCCGCCGAGCTCGGCGAGGACGTCCTCGTCGTCGACATGGGCGCCGACCACCGGCTCAAGGACTCCGCCGACTGGGATGCCTTCTACGGCGCCCCGCACGCCGGGACCTGGCCCTACGGCCTGCCCGAGCTGCCGGGCTGCCGCACCGCACTGGAGGGGACCAAGCGCATCGCCGTCCCCGGCTGCTTCCCCACCGCCGTCTCCCTCGCGCTCTTCCCCGCCTACCAGGCCCAGCTCGCCGAGCCGGAGGCCGTGATCGTCGCCGCCACCGGGACCTCCGGCGCCGGCAAGGCCCTCAAGCCGCACCTGCTCGGCGCCGAGGTGATGGGTTCGGTGACCCCGTACGGCGTGGGCGGCGGCCACCGGCACACGCCCGAGATGGTGCAGAACCTCAGCCCCATCGCCGGAGAGCGGGTCTCCGTCTCCTTCACGCCGACCCTCGTGCCCATGGCACGCGGCATCCTCGCCACCTGCTCGGCCAAGGCCCTCCCCGGCACCACCGCCGAATCGCTGCGCGCCGCCTACGAGAAGGCGTACGCCGACGAGCCGTTCGTCCACCTGCTGCCCGAGGGCCGGATGCCGTCCACCAAGTCCGTCCACGGTTCCAACGCCGTCCACGTCCAGGTCGCCTACGACGCGTCCGCCCAGCGGATCATCGCCGTCAGCGCCATCGACAACCTGACCAAGGGCACCGCCGGCGGCGCGGTGCAGAGCATGAACATCGCCCTGGGGCTCCACGAGAGCCTGGGTCTTTCGACGATCGGAGTCGCACCGTGAGCGTCACGGCAGCACAGGGATTCATGGCAGCGGGCATCGCCGCCGGGATCAAGGCCAACGGCAACCCGGACCTGGCCCTCGTGGTCAACAAGGGACCGCGACTGGCCGCCGCGGGCGTCTTCACCTCCAACCGCGTCAAGGCCGCCCC
Source organism: Streptomyces sp. NPDC046308 (assembly GCF_055588065.1). Lineage (NCBI taxonomy): Bacteria > Bacillati > Actinomycetota > Actinomycetes > Kitasatosporales > Streptomycetaceae > Streptomyces > Streptomyces sp. NPDC046308. The sequence goes on along the minus strand of NZ_JBVJFB010000007.1, from coordinate 240,995 downwards.
CGTGCACTGGACCGAGCAGGTCCTGCGCGGCGCCACCGTCAGCGCGGTCGTCCTCAACTCCGGCGGCGCCAACGCCTGCACCGGCCCCAAGGGCTTCCAGGACACCCACGCCACCGCCGAGAAGGTGGCCGCCGTCCTCGGCGAGGACTTCAACGCCGGGGAGGTCGCGGTCGCGTCCACCGGCCTGATCGGCGTCCTGCTCCCCATGGACAAGCTGCTCCCCGGCATCGAGACCGCGGCCGCCGCCCTGTCCGAGAACGGCGGCGAGGCCGCCGCCATCGCCATCAAGACCACCGACACCGTGCACAAGACGGCCACGGTCTCCTGGGGGTCCTCCCGCCCGGAGGGTGGGGGAGGCTGGACCGTCGGCGGCATGGCCAAGGGCGCAGGCATGCTCGCCCCGGGCCTCGCCACCATGCTGGTCGTCCTCACCACCGACGCCGACCTGGACAGCGCCACCCTCGACAAGGCGCTGCGCGCCGCCACCCGCACCACCTTCGACCGGGTCGACTCCGACGGCTGCATGTCCACCAACGACACGGTGCTGCTGCTCGCCTCCGGCGCCTCCGGCCGGGTACCGGCGTACGAGGAGTTCGCCGAGGCCGTGCGCACCGTCTGCGACGACCTGGCCCGCCAGCTGATCGGCGACGCCGAGGGCGCCAGCAAGGACATCCGCATCGAGGTGATCGGCGCGGCCAGCGAGGACGACGCGGTCGAGGTCGGCCGGTCCATCGCCCGCAACAACCTGCTCAAGTGCGCCATCCACGGCGAGGACCCCAACTGGGGCCGGGTGCTCTCCGCGATCGGCACCACCAAGGCCGCCTTCGACCCGGACCGCCTCAACGTCGCCATCAACGGCGTGTGGGTCTGCAAGAACGGCTCGGTCGGCGAGGACCGCGACCTGGTCTCGATGAAGGACCGCGAGGTCCGCATCACCGCCGACCTGTCCACCGGCGACGAGTCGGCCGTCATCTGGGCCAACGACCTGACCGCCGACTACGTCCACGAGAACAGCGCGTACTCCTCATGAGCGACGAGAAGGCCGGACAGCCCGGCACCGCCCGCAAGCACACCGCCCTGCCCAAGGCGCAGATCCTCATCGAGGCCCTGCCCTGGCTCACCCGCCACAACGGCAAGATCGTCGTCATCAAGTTCGGCGGCAACGCCATGATCGACGAGGACCTCAAGGCGGCCTTCGCCCAGGACGTGGTCTTCCTGCGCCAGGCCGGCCTCAAGCCGGTCGTCGTGCACGGCGGCGGCCCCCAGATCAACGCCCAGCTCGACAAGCAGGGCCTGGTCAGCGAGTTCAAGGCCGGCCTGCGCGTCACGACCCCGGAGGCCATGGACGTCGTACGGATGGTCCTGGCGGGCCAGGTCCAGCGCGAGCTGGTCGGACTGCTCAACCAGCACGGGCCACTCGCCGTCGGCATGACCGGCGAGGACGCCCACACCATCACGGCGACCAAGCACAGCCCGGAGATCGGCGGCGAGGTCATCGACATCGGGCGGGTCGGCGAGATCACCGCCATCGACACCGGCGCGATCGAGGCGCTGCTCTCGGACGGACGGATCCCGGTCATCTCCTCCATCGCCCGCAGCGCCGACGACCACCACGTCTACAACGTCAACGCCGACACGGCGGCCGCGGCCCTCGCCGCCTCACTGGGCGCCGAGACGCTGATGGTCCTCACCGACGTCGAGGGGCTGTACGCGGACTGGCCGCACAGCGACGAGGTCATCAGCCGGCTCACCGTCAGCGAGCTGGAGAAGCTGCTGCCGGAGCTGTCCAGCGGCATGGTGCCCAAGATGGAGGGGTGCCTGCACGCCGTGCGCAACGGCGTGAACACCGCACGCGTGCTCGACGGGCGGGTCCAGCACTCGATCCTGCTGGAGATCTTCACGGACTCGGGCATCGGCACGATGGTCGTGCCCGACCCACAGCCCGGACAACAGCCAGGGGGAGCGGAATGACGAAGGGCACCGGCAACCAGGAATACGGCGCGCGCTGGCAGGGGGCGCTGACCAACAACTACGGCACCCCCGCGATCGCGCTGGTGCGCGGCGAGGGCGCCCAGGTGTGGGACGCCGACGGCAAGCAGTACACCGACTTCGTCGGAGGCATCGCGGTCAACGCGCTCGGCCACGCCCACCCGGCGATCGTGGCGGCCGTGACCGAGCAGGTCTCCACCCTCGGCCACGTCTCCAACCTCTTCATCTCCGAGCCGGTCGTCGCGCTCGGCGAGCGGCTGCTCCAGCTCTTCGGCCGCCCCGGGAAGGTCTTCTTCTGCAACTCCGGGGCCGAGACGATCGAAGCCGCCTTCAAGATCGGCCGGCTGACCGGGCGGACCCACATGGTGGCCACCGACGGCGGCTTCCACGGCCGGACCATGGGCGCCCTCGCCCTCACCGGCCAGCCGAAGAAGCAGGAGCCCTTCCTGCCGCTGCCGGGCGACGTCACGCACGTCCCCTTCGGCGACGTCGAGGCCCTGCGGGCCGCCGTCACCGAGGAGACCGCCTTCGTCGTCATCGAGCCGATCCAGGGCGAGAACGGCGTGGTCGTGCCCCCGGCCGGGTACCTGACGGCCGCCCGCGAGATCACCCGCGCCACCGGCACCCTCCTCGTCCTCGACGAGGTCCAGACCGGCATCGGCCGGTGCGGCCAGTGGTTCGAGCACCAGGCCCACGAGGACGTCGAGCCCGACATCGTCACCCTCGCCAAGGGACTGGGCGGCGGTCTGCCCATCGGCGCGGTGGCGCTCTTCGGGGCCGCGGCCGACCTGTTCCAGCCCGGCCAGCACGGCACCACCTTCGGCGGGAACCCGGTCGCCTGCGCCGCCGGCCTCGCCGTGATCGACACCATCGCCTCCGAGGGGCTGCTCGACCAGGTCAAGGCCCGGAGCGAGCGGCTGCGCTCCGGGATCGAGTCCTCGGGGCACGCGCTGGTCTCCCACGTCAGAGGCGCGGGCCTGCTGCTGGGTATCGTGCTGACCGAGCCGCTCGCACCCCGGGTGCAGCAGGCGGCTCAGGACGCCGGCTTCCTGGTCAACGCGCCCGCCCCCGACGTCGTACGGCTCATGCCCCCGTACGTACTCACCGAGGCCGAGGCGGACGCGTTCCTCCGGGCCCTGCCCGGCATCCTTGACGCAGCAGGCGGGGACGGAACCGGAGAATGAGACGACGATGAGCCACGCGCAGGACAACGAGCAAGTCGGACAGGCCGTCCCGCAGACCCGCACCGCGCGCCACCGCCGGATCGTGGACATCCTCAACCGGCAGCCGGTCCGCTCGCAGAGCCAGCTGGCCAAGCTGCTCGCCGACGACGGGCTGAGCGTCACCCAGGCGACGCTCTCCCGCGACCTCGACGAGCTGGGCGCGGTGAAGATCCGCAACACCGGTGGCGAGCTGATCTACGCGGTACCCAGCGAGGGCGGCTTCCGCACCCCGCAGGCACCGCTCGGCGAGTCCGCGAAGGAGGAGCGCATGCGGCGCCTCTCCGGGGAGCTGCTGATCTCGGCGGAGGCCTCCGCGAACCTCGTGGTCCTGCGCACCCCGCCGGGTGCGGCGCAGTTCCTCGCCTCGGCGATCGACCAGGCCGAGCTCCGCGCGATCCTCGGCACGATCGCCGGCGACGACACCCTGATGCTGATCAGCCGCGACCCGGCGGGCGGCCAGGCCCTCGCCGACCACCTCCTGCGGCTGGCGCAGAAGGAGGGCTGAGCCGGACGGGCGCCGGAAATCCCGGTGCCGCGGCGGCGTTCACCGACATAGCCTCGAGGCGTGCTCCGATTCGTCCTCGCCATATCCGTGTCCCTCGTGACCGCCGCCGTGTACGGGCCCCTCGCCCTGCGGTGGCGGCGTCGGGTCCGGGTCCGCCGCGAGATCCTCCGGCTCGTCGCCGCCGTCCGCCTGGAGCCGTACCACGCGGCCGTGCTGCGGGGCGAGTCGACCGAGGCGGCCGGCGCCGAACTCGTCCTCGGCGGGTATCTCCGGATCGACGGGGAAGGCGCGGCGTTCCTGACCGAGGAGGGCCGCGACCCCGCCCGCACGCCCGCCCACCCGCTGCCCGCGGCCCTGTTGGAAGCGGTACGCCGCCACGATCCCGAGCCCGTCTCCCTCGGCTGGATCGACTGGTGCGACGAGGAGTACCGGCGGCGGAGCGGCGCGTACGGGGACGAACGGCGGGACCTGCTGCCCGATCTCCCGAAGATGCCGGACGGCGGGGGGAACCGACTACTGGCCTGCTGCGGCTGCATGGGCATCGTGCTGACGATGTTCTTCTGGGTCCTGGCGAGCGTACTGCTGGTGGCCGAGCGCCCGCACGGCATACGGGAATGGGCCTGCGCCGTGGTGGCCGGCCTCGGCCTGGTGGCGCTGCTCTGCGCCGAGAAGGCGCACCGGGAGGTCCGCGCCCGGACGGAGTGCGGCGACCCGCTGGGCGACCTGATCCGCACCGAGGCGCACCCGGCCTTCGAGGCGCTGGACGAAGGGCAACGGCTCCGGGTGCTGCGGAGCAGCGCCGACCACAGCAGGTGGCGCGGTGTCGACCAGGTCGTCGTGGAGGAGTCCGACGACGAGGACGACGAGTGGCTGGACGACAAGGTCTGGTGGGAGGACGCGTACGAGTACCGGGCCGCCGACGAGGACGAGCCCGGCACCCGCGGACCTAGTAGCGGGTGACGGCGAGCGGCCCGTCCTGCGTGCCGATAGCGATGTGCGGATGCCGGCGCGGGTTCGCCCAGCGCAGGATCGCCCGCATGGCCCGCTCGGGTACGGACACGCAGCCGGCCGTCGCGCCCTTGCCGTTGACGTGCAGGAAGATCCCGGCGCCCCGGCCGCGCACGGGCCGCTCGTAGTTGAAGGCGATGAGGAGCGCGTGCGCGTACTGCTTCTCGTACGTCACCAGGTGCTCGGCCTCGCCCGGCGCGCAGTCCGCGGGCAGCGGCTCCACCCAGCGGTTGTAGTGGGCGGACGCGTTGTCCTGGCACCACCAGGAGCCGTCCCGCACCCGCCGGTAGCGGACCTCCGTGCCGGCCGGCGCCCGCCGGATCCCGAAGGCGTACGGCAGTTCGTACAGGCCCGTCGGCGTGGTGCTGGTGCCCTGCGTCCGCGTCGCGCCCTCGGTGAGGCCGTTCGACCCGAAGCGGGCGGGCGCGCTCCCGGCTTCGTGCCACCCCCCGGACCACCGGTCCCACCAGGTCAGCCGACCGGTGGTGGATCCGGGCGCGGGGGCGACGGCGATGATCAGCTGACTGCCGCCGCCGGTCTCGGCGAGCCGGGACGGCAGGGGCGCCGGGGCCTGCGGGAGCAGGCTGCTGACGATCAGTGAGCCGGTGACGAGAGCGGTACGCAGCACATGTCAGACGGTACGGGGCGGAAGGGGCAGAGGCAGCGCAGGCAGGCCGTCGACGCTCGTCTCGATGAACTCCTTCTTCTCGCAGTACGCGGCGAACTCCTCGTCGGTCTTGCGGCCGAAGTACTCCGCGTGGAGGGTGCGCTCGCCCTGGTACTCCATGAGGGGGACGGCATACCCGCAGACATCGGCGATCCGGTGGGCGCGGACCAGGATGATCGCCCGCGCGGCGGGTCCGTCGGCCTCGCCGAACAGGCCGATCAGCTCGCCCCAGCGCGGGTCGTCGCGGAAGACCGCCTCGCCCTCGCCGTGGATGCGCACGATGTTCGGCGGGCCGCTGAACGCGCACCACATGAGGGTGATCCGGCCGTTCTCGCGGACGTGCGCGATGGTCTCGGCGCCACTGCCGCCGAAGTCCAGGTAGGCGAGCGTCTGTTCGTCGATGACCACCAGGGTGCCGGCGCGGCCCTTGGGGGACAGGTTGACGTGGCCGTCACCCGCCAGCGGCGCGGTCGCGGTGAAGAAGACCGGCTGCTCTTCGATGAACTTGCGCAGGCGGCCGTCTATGCGTTCGTGGAGTTTTCCCATGGTGATCATTATCCTTTCGCCGCGGTTCCCGTGCGGGGGAGCCCGAGCTGTGCGCGCATCCGCTCCAGGACGTAGTCGCTGAACACTCCGGTGCAGCGGTCCAGCAGGGCGCCGACCTCCGGATCACGGACCGGGAGGGCCGGCGGCCGGCCGGGGGACCACAGGCTCTGGAGGCGTTGCCGGGCGAGCACGCGCAGTCCCGCGTCCTCGTCCGTCAGCAGTTCCACGGAGGCCCGCAGTCCGGTCACTCCGCCCCCGGCGTGCAGGACGCGGTAGGCCGCCAGGCGGGTGTGGCGCGGCAGGCCGGGGGAGATGCGGGCCAGCAGCCAGTCGGCCGGCAGCTGTTCCGCCGAGGCGCGCAGGCTGAGGGAGGCCTCCCGGGCCACGCCGGGCGAGGGGTCGTCCAGCAGCGGCCGCAGCAGGCGGAGGTCGGTGACGTCCAGGTGGCGCAGCCCCGCGACGGCCGCAGCCCGGACCGCCCCGGAGGGGTGGTCGAGCAGGGCCCGCAGCAGCGGGGCGTCCGCGCGGCCGGCGCACTCGGCGAAGCCGGTCACGGCGTACCGGGTGATCCGGTCCGGGTCCTCGACCAGCGCGTGGAGGTACGCGTACGGATCGCCTCCGTCCTGGCGCAGCAGCCAGCGGGCGCAGGCCCGGACCGTTCCGGAGCGGTCGGTGAGGTGGTGCACGGCCTCGGCGGCGCGCCCGGCCCGGCGCAGGGCGGTGACCCCGGCGGCCCGGACCATCGGGAGGTGCCCGCCCAGCAGGGCGTCGACGGCCGCGTCCGCGTCGGCCCGGTCCGGCGCGTCGCCCGGAGCCCGGTCGCCCGGAGCCCGGTCGCCCGGAGCCCGGTCGCCCGGAGCCCGGTCGCCCGGAGCCTCGGCGGCCAGTGCCGCCAGGGCGGCGTCGGTCCACAGCGCGCTCGTCACCGCGTCCTGTTCGACGGCGGCCCGCCGGGCCAGTTCCCGTACGCCCAACGACCCGCGGTCGAGGGTGATCCGGGTGGCGAAGCGCCGGGTCGCCAGGTCCGGGCTCCACCGCAGCCACGCCAGTACGGTGTCGGGCTGCTCGCCGGTGCGGGTGTGCGCGGGCCGCTCGGCCCGCCACCAGGTCGCGGGCCGGGCCGGCCGCCACCACGGCGCGAGGACGGGGTCCTCGGCGCGCAGGGCGGCCTCGAACCGCTCCAGCGCCCAGGCGCCCTGCTCCCGCCGGCCCAGTCGCACGACCAGCGGGGTCAGGTCGGTCAGCGTCCGCGCGGGGTCGGCGGCCAGGGCCGCGCCGAGGATCCGGCGGGCGCGTTTGCGTACCGCCGGGACCCAGTCGGCGCACCGGATCGCGACGAGCGGGAGCGCCGGGTCGGGCCCGTCGAGCGCGGCCTCGCGGATCCGTCCGTCCCGGTGGCACAGCCGGGTCTCCGGGCGGTCGAAGGACGGCAGCGTGGTGCCGTGGGCGCGGGCCCGGCGGACCTCCTCGTCGAAGGCGGTCCAGGCCGCCGGCCGGTCGGGGAGGCGGACTCCGCCGATCCCGACGCGCCGGCCGGCGAGCAGTCCCGCCGCGGCGGCCCGCCCGTTCTGCGCGTCCTGTCGATCCCAGGCGCTCATGTTCCTCCCCTGTCCACGCGTACCCGGCGAGCCTAGGCGGTGGCCGGGTGGTCGCGCGCCCCATATTCGCCCTGGTCAGGGGCCCCGCCACTGGGTCGATTGACGAAACATACGGAGTAGTGCATAGTTATGCCTGTCGTTGAATGCACCGTAAGGAGAAACCCGTGACCGAGCGCGTCGTACTCGCCTACTCGGGCGGCCTGGACACCTCCGTCGCCATCGGCTGGATCGCCGAGGAGACGGGTGCCGAGGTCATCGCCGTCGCCGTGGACGTCGGCCAGGGCGGCGAGGACCTGGACGTCATCCGCAAGCGCGCGCTCGACTGCGGTGCGGTCGAGGCCGAGGTCGCCGACGCGTCGGACGAGTTCGCCAACGAGTACTGCCTCCCGGCGATCAAGGCGAACGCCCTCTACATGGACCGGTACCCGCTGGTCTCGGCGCTCTCCCGGCCGGCCATCGTCAAGCACCTGGTCGCCGCGGCCAAGAAGCACGGCGCCACGACCGTCGCCCACGGCTGCACCGGCAAGGGCAACGACCAGGTCCGCTTCGAGGCGGGCATCGTCGCCCTCGCCCCGGACCTCAAGTGCATCGCCCCGGTCCGTGACTACGCGATGACCCGGGACAAGGCGATCGCCTTCTGCGAGGAGAAGCAGCTCCCGATCGCGACCACTAAGAAGTCCCCGTACTCCATCGACCAGAACGTCTTCGGGCGCGCCGTCGAGACGGGCTTCCTGGAGGACATCTGGAACGCGCCGATCGAGGACATCTACGAGTACACCTCGAACCCGGCCCTGCCGCGCGAGGCCGACGAGGTCGTCATCTCCTTCAAGGAGGGCGTCCCGGTCGCCATCGACGGCAAGCCCGTCACCGTGCTCCAGGCGATCCAGCAGCTCAACGACCGCGCCGGCGCCCAGGGCATCGGCCGGATCGACATCGTCGAGGACCGTCTCGTCGGCATCAAGTCCCGCGAGGTGTACGAGGCCCCGGGTGCGATCGCGCTGATCACCGCCCACCAGGAGCTGGAGAACGTCACCGTCGAGCGCGAGCTGGCCCGCTACAAGCGGCAGGTCGAGCAGCGCTGGGGCGAGCTGGTCTACGACGGCCTGTGGTTCTCCCCGCTCAAGCGGGCGCTGGACGGTTTCATCAACGAGGCCAACCAGCACGTCACCGGTGACATCCGGATGACGCTGCACGGCGGCCGCGCCGTCGTCACCGGCCGGAAGTCGGACGAGTCGCTCTACGACTTCAACCTCGCGACCTACGACTCGGGCGACACCTTCGACCAGTCCAAGGCGCAGGGCTTCATCGAGATCTTCGGCCTCTCCTCGAAGATCGCGGCGCGGCGCGACCTCGCCTGACCGATCAGCAGTACGTGACCGCCTCCCCGTTTCCTCCGCGGCGGGGAGGCGGTTTCACATCCACGAGCATGCCGTACATGCCATGCAGTCTTGAGGAGCAGTAGCTGTGAGCAGCAACAACGGTGACGTCCGGCTCTGGGGCGGCCGGTTCGCCGACGGTCCCGCCGAGGCCCTCGCGAAGCTGTCCGCGTCGGTCCACTTCGACTGGCGCCTCGCCCCCTACGACATCGCCGGCTCGCGCGCCCACGCCCGCGTGCTGCACAAGGCGGGCCTGCTCACGGCCGAAGAGCTCGACCGCATGATCGCCGGGCTGGACCGGCTGGAGGCCGACGTGGCCGACGGCTCCTTCACCGGCACCATCGCCGACGAGGACGTGCACACCGCCCTGGAGCGGGGCCTGCTGGAGCGGCTCGGCGCCGACCTCGGCGGCAAGCTGCGCGCCGGGCGCTCCCGCAACGACCAGGTGGCCACCCTCTTCCGGATGTACCTGCGCGATCACGCCCGGATCATCGGCGGTCTGATCGCGGACCTCCAGGACGCGCTGGTCGGCCTCGCCGAGAGCCACGCGGACGTGGCCATGCCCGGCCGGACCCACCTCCAGCACGCCCAGCCGGTGCTCTTCGCCCACCACGTACTGGCCCACGTGCAGTCCCTGTCCCGGGACGCGGAGCGGCTGCGGCAGTGGGACACCCGGACCGCGGTCTCCCCGTACGGATCGGGGGCGCTGGCAGGCTCCTCGCTGGGCCTGGACCCGGAGGCGGTCGCCGCCGACCTGGGCTTCGAGCGGGGCTCGGTCGGCAACTCCATCGACGGCACGGCCTCGCGCGACTTCGTCGCCGAGTTCGCCTTCGTCACCGCGATGATCGGGATCAACCTGTCCCGGATCGCGGAGGAGATCATCATCTGGAACACGAAGGAGTTCTCCTTCGTGACCCTGCACGACGCCTTCTCCACCGGCTCGTCGATCATGCCGCAGAAGAAGAACCCGGACATCGCGGAGCTGGCGCGCGGCAAGTCGGGCCGCCTCATCGGCAACCTGACCGGTCTGCTCGCCACGCTCAAGGCGCTGCCGCTGGCGTACAACCGGGACCTCCAGGAGGACAAGGAGCCGGTCTTCGACTCCTGCGACACCCTCGAAGTCCTGCTGCCGGCCTTCACGGGCATGATGGCCACCCTCACGGTCAACCGGGAGCGGATGGAGGAGCTGGCCCCGGCGGGCTTCTCGCTCGCCACCGACATCGCGGAGTGGCTGGTCAAGCAGGGCGTGCCGTTCCGGGTGGCGCACGAGGTGGCCGGCGAGTGCGTCAAGGAGTGCGAGGCGCTCGGCATCGAGCTGGACGAGCTCACGGACGAGCAGTTCGCGAAGATCTCGGAGCACCTGACCCCCGAGGTCCGCACCGTCCTCAACGTCAAGGGCGCCCTCGCCTCACGCAACGGCCGCGGCGGTACCGCCCCCTCGGCGGTCGCGCTCCAGCTGACCGAGCTGAAGGCCGACCTGGTCATCCAGCACGCCTGGGCGGTCCACAAGCAGTAGCCGTCCCGCCCGGAGGGGGGGGGGGGGGGGGGAGGGGCCCCCCCCCCCCCCCCCCCGGAGGAGGGGGGAGGGGGGGGGGTGAGTGAAAAAAACCCCCCTCTTTCTCATCCACGCC
>NZ_JBVJFB010000007.1:180909-230442 GCF_055588065.1 Streptomyces sp. NPDC046308 | reverse complement strand
TCTCTCCCCCCAAAAAACGCAAGCGGAGGTACCCCCCCCTAGAAGCGCACGCCCGAACGAACAAAAAGAAGACACAACCGTGCCCCAAAAAACGGGGGGGGGGCCCCCCCCCCCCCCCCCCCCCTCCGGCATGCCGGGGTGGCAGCGGATGGCGTCGATCGAGAACGGCCCGTCGCTGTCACGGCCGCGATGCCGCCCACGCGGCCAGAGTGCCGAAGTCCGCACGGACCAGGCCGATCTGCTCGTCGATCCGCAGCAGCAGCGCGTGCGCCGGATGGCGCTGCTCGACGTACTCCCGGTCCATCGCCGTGATGTCGTCGTCGACCCACGCGAAGGGCCGCCCGCCCGCGTATGCGAGGACGTACTGCGTCTTCCAGAAGGTGCCGCGCGGCGCCCGGCCGTGCATCGACGGCCAGTCGATGAACGGCAGCCGGGGCAGGCCGAGGCGGGGGCCTATCCAGTCGTTCGCCTCGTCCTTCCAGGTCGTGGCCCACACCAGCTCGTACGCGTCCGCCAGCGCGAGCAGCTCCTCCCCGTGGGCGGGATTGAGCCAGACCCGCAACGGCTTCGCGCTCTCCGCCTCCCGCCAGCCCGTCGGCCGCATCCGGTGGGTGGTGTAGCCCTCCGGGCGGCGATGGGCCTTGGCCGCGTAGGGGTTCAGCGGTCCGTCGACGTCGATCAGCAGCAGTGGCTTCATCAAGGCAGGATTCCGTTCCGGCCGCCCTCGGGCAGCTCATTTTCGAGCCGAATGAGACAGTGGCGTCTCATTCGGGGTATGCTTGTCTCATGGCCATGGATCGTGACCAGGTGCTCCGCGACGCGGCCGCCCTGCTCTCCCGCAAATCGACCGCCACGATGGACGAGGTCGCCCGCGCCGCCGGAATCGGGCGCGCGACCCTCCACCGGCACTTCGCCGGGCGGGACGCCCTCGTACGAGCCCTCGAAGAGCTCGGCATCCGGGAGTTCGAGGTGGCGTTCGACCGCGCCCGCCTCGACGAGGGCACCGCCGTGGAGGCGCTCAGACGCCTCGTCGCCGAGACCGAGCCCAATGCCGAACTGCTGGCCTTCCTCGTCACCGAGAACCAGCTCTTCGAAGGCGACCAGATCAACGAGGGATGGTCCCGGCTCGACGCCCGCGTCACCGCCCTGTTCCGGCGCGGCCAGGAAGAGGGCGACATCCGGATCGACCTGAGCCCCGCATGGCTCACCGAGGCCCTCTACGGCCTCATCGGCAGCTGCGCCTGGGCCGTCATGGACGGCCGGGTCGCCGCCAAGGACTTTCAGTACATGATCACCGAGCTGCTGCTCGGTGGCGCCCGACGGAGTGTGGAGAAATGAGCCGTACCGAACAGCTGAGCAGGCAGACGGGAACGGAGGGGAAGAGCAGGGGGCGCTGGCTCGCGCTCTCCGTGCTCGTCCTTGCCGTGCTGCTGGTCGCGGTGGACGCCACCGTACTCGGCCTCGCCACCCCCTCCCTCAGCGAGGACCTCAAGCCGTCCGGCACCCAGCTGCTGTGGATCGGCGACATCTACTCCTTCGTCATCGCCGGACTGCTGGTGTCGATGGGCAGCCTCGGCGACCGCATCGGCCGAAAGAAGCTGCTCCTCGTCGGCGCCACCGCCTTCGGCGCCGTCTCGGTCCTGGGCGCCTACGCCACCAGCCCCGAGATGATGATCGTCGCCCGGGCCCTGCTCGGCGTGGCCGGCGCCACCCTGATGCCGTCCACCCTCGCGCTGATCCGCAACATCTTCCACGATCCCAAGGAGCGCAGCCTCGCCATCGGCATCTGGGGGGCCACCGCCTCGGCCGGCGCGGCCGTCGGCCCCGTCGTCGGCGGAGCCCTGCTCCAGCACTTCTGGTGGGGCTCGGTCTTCCTCATCAACCTGCCCGTGATGCTCGCCCTGGTCCTCGTCGGCATCAAGCTGCTGCCCGAGTCCAAGAACCCGGTCGCCGGCCCCTGGGACCTCGTCAGCGTCGCTCTCTCCCTCGTCGGCGTCATCAGCGTGGTCTACGCCGTCAAGGAAGTCGCCACCCACGGCCTGACCTGGGAGGTCGCGGCCACCGCCGGGCTCGGCGCGGGCGCCCTGTACGCCTTCGTCCGCCGCCAGTTCACCCTGCCGTCCCCGCTGCTCGACATGCGGCTCTTCCAGCACCGCGGCTTCTCCGGCGCGGTCCTCGCCGACCTGCTCACCGTCTTCGGCCTCTCCGGACTGGTCTTCTTCCTCTCGCAATTCCTCCAGCTCGTACAGGGCCGCGGCCCGCTGGAGGCAGGCCTCGCCGAACTGCCCGCCGCCGTCGGCGCGGTGGTCACCGGCCTGATCGCGGGCAGGTACGCCCGCAGGTACTCCGTACGGTCCATCGTGACCGGCGGCCTCGCCGCCATCGGCCTGGCCCTGGCCGTCCTGACCGTGATCCACAAGGAGAGCGGCTACCCGGTGCTCGGCGCCGCCCTGCTCGTCGTCGGCCTCGGCGCGGGCTTCTCCTTCACCGTCACCGCCGACGTCATCCTCTCCAGCGTGCCCAAGGAGCAGGCCGGTTCGGCCTCCGCCGTCTCCGAGACCGCGTACGAACTCGGCGCCGCCCTCGGCATCGCCCTGCTCGGCTCCGTCGTCACCGGCGTCTACCAGGGCTTCACCGCCCCGGCCGGCGCCGCGGGGCCGGTGGCCGACGCCGCGCACGCATCCCTCGGCGGGGCCGTCGAAGCCGCCAGGTCACTGGACCCGGCCACCGCCACGCAGATGGTGGACGCCGCCCAGGACGCCTTCGTCGACGGCCTGCGCCTCGCCTCCGGCGTCGGTGCCGCCGTCCTGCTGGCCACCGCCGCGGCCGCCTGGTTCCTGCTGAAGGGCCAGCGGCTCCAGGACGGCATCGAGCACTGACGCTCCGCCACCGGGTGGTGGCCCGGCCGAAGTTGACAGCCCGTCGAACCTCGGGACACCATCCCGCCGATGGAGATCAACGACCTGACCCCGGCCGAGCGCCGCATATGGGACGCCTTCCCGCGCGGCGAGGGCGTCGACTTCCGCGCACAGCCCGACGACAGCTCCGTGGACGGAGCCGGCTGGGGGCCGGACCGGACCGTCCGCGCCGAGGTGCTGCGCGCCCTGCTGCTGGGCGCCGGCCGCGCCGAGGAGGGCCGGGTCGCCGGCCTCAAGGTCAAGGGCGCGAAGATCGTCGGGAAGCTCGACCTCCGGTACGCCGTCGTCGACCATCCCATCCGGTTGCGCGACTGCTGGTTCGAGCGCAAACCCCTGCTGTACGGGGCCCAGTTGCGCGCCCTCGTGCTCGGCTACTCCACCCTCCCCGGCCTCACCGCGGCCACCCTGCGCGTCGACGTGGTCCTGCGGCTCTCCTGCTGCCGGATCACGGGCCCCGTCCGCCTGCAGGGTGCCAGGATCACCGGCGGACTGTTCCTCCAGGGGGCCGTGATCGGCCCCTCGGCCGGTGAGGAGGCGGACGAGCCGGCGCTCCAGCTCAACCACGTCGACATCGGCACCGACATCATCGCCAATGACCTCACCGTCCACGGCCAGACGCGCATGAACGGCGCCACCGTCGGCGGCCAGGTCAACCTCAACGAGTCCCGCCTGCTCGCCCCCGGCGGCACCGCCCTGCACGCCGAGAACCTCAGCGTCGGCGGCGACCTGCGGGGCCACGGGCTGGAGGCCCACGGCCTGGTCAACCTCACGGGCTCGCGGATACCGGGCCAGCTCAACCTCAGCCGTGCCGTCCTCGACAACCCCGACGGGTTCGCCCTGCGCGCCTCCAGCTGTGCCGTCGGCGAGGTGTGGCTGAGGCACTGCGAGACCCTTCGGGGCGGGGTCAACCTGCGGCGCTCCCAGTTCGACATGCTGCACATCCCGCCCGAAACCTGGCCGGAAACGATCCGCATCGACGGGCTCACCTACCGCACGCTCGCCCCGCACCTGCCCGCGGAGGAGCGGCTGCCCGCACTGGAGCGCGAGGAGTCGGGGTACGTCCCGTACGCCTACGAACAGCTCGCCGCGGCCTACCGGACGGCGGGCGACGAGCCGGCCGCCCGCACGGTGCTGCTCGCCAAGCTGCGCCGGCACCGCCGCACCCTGCCCCGGCCCGCCCAGCTGTGGGGCCTGCTCCAGGACGTCACCGTCGGCTACGGCTTCCGGCCGCTGCGCGCGGCGGGCTGGCTGCTGGCGCTGCTGCTGACCGGGACGATCGCCTACTGGCTCACCCCGCCCCGCCCGCTCAAGCAGGGCGAGGCGCCGGACTTCAACGCGGTCTTCTACACGATCGACCTGATGCTGCCGATCATCGGCTTCGGGCAGGAGTCCGCCTACGCGCCGAGCGGCTGGTACCAGTGGTTGTCGTACCTGCTGATCGTGACCGGCTGGGTCCTCGCCACCACCACGGCGGCGGGCGTCAGCCGGTCCCTGCGCAGGCAGTGACCGCTACGCGGCCTTCGCCTTCGTCGCGTACATGTCCACGTACTCCTGGCCCGAGAGCCGCATCACCTCGGCCATTACCGAGTCGGTGACGGCGCGCAGCACGTAGCGGTCGCGGTCCATGCCCTCGTAGCGGGAGAACTCCATCGGCTCGCCGAAGCGGACGGTCACCCGGCCCGGGCGCGGCATGCCGGCGCCGCCGGGCTGGAGCTTGTCGGTGCCGATCATCGCGAACGGCACCACGGGGGCCCCGGTCATCAGGGTCAGGCGGGCGATGCCGGTGCGGCCGCGGTAGAGCCGGCCGTCGGGGGAGCGGGTGCCCTCCGGGTAGATGCCGAAGATCTTGCCCTCTTCGAGGATCCGGCGGCCGGTCATCAGGGCCGCGACCCCGCCGTTGGCGCCGTCACGGTCGACGGGGATCATGCCGGAGCCGGTGAAGAACCAGGCCATGGCGCGACCCTTGATGCCCTTGCCCGTCACGTACTCGTCCTTGCCGATGAAGTGGACCGTACGGTCGCACACCAGCGGAAGGATCATGGAGTCGATGAAGGTGAGGTGGTTGCCCGCCAGGATCACCGGGCCGTCGCCGGGGATGTTCTCGATGCCCTCCACACGGGTGCGGAACATCATGCGCATGACGGGTCCGACAGTGGCTTTGATGAGGCGCGTACGGAACAACGTGGGCCCTCCGGCATCGAAAAGCGGTTCTGGCACCCACCACACGTCGGTGGTGCAGGTGAGGACGATACTCGCGGGTCATGTCCTCGCGCACATCGGGTTCACGTGTCGGATACGGAGTGTTGACACACGTTTCCGCCAAGTTCCCCGGATGTGCCGTCGCCGCACCCCCTCCGGCCACCGCGTTTTGCCTACCATCGGCACGCCGATCACGGGCCGCGAAAGGCCGAGACACCGGAGATCCCGGGAGCGCGGGCCCGTCACGACGACGAGGAGTGGCACTCATGACACAGGGTGGGGCAGCGCGGCGCACGGTTCTGGGGGCGGCCGTCCTGGCGGCCGGGGGCGGCATGACCGGACTCGCGGCGGGACCCGCGTCCGCCACGAGCGGCGGGCACGGCGACGGAGGGTACCGGGACCTCCCCTACCCCACGGTCATCGGCCACCGCGGTGCCAGCGGCTACCGGCCGGAGCACACGCTCGGCTCCTACCAGCTGGCACTCGACCTGGGCGCCGACGTCGTGGAGCAGGACCTGGTCCCGACGAAGGACGGGCACCTGGTGTGCCGGCACGAGAACGAGATCGGCGGCACCACCGACGTCGCCGACCACCCCGGGTTCGCCGCCCGGCGCACCACCAAGTCGGTCGACGGGGTCTCGGTCACCGGCTGGTTCACCGAGGACTTCACCCTCGCCGAGCTGAAGACCCTGCGCGCGAAGGAACGCATCCCCGCCGTCCGCCAGCGCAACACCCTCTACGACGGCCAGTGGGCCGTGCCCACCTTCGAGGAGGTGCTGCGCTGGGCCGACCGCGAGGGCAAGCGGCGCGGCAGGCGGGTCTGGCTGCACGTCGAGACCAAGCACCCCAGCTACTTCCGCGGCCTCGGCCTCGGCCTGGAGGAGCCGCTCGCCAAGCTGCTGCGCCGCTACGGGCGCGACGGGCGGGGCGCGGCCCTCTTCCTCCAGTCCTTCGAGCCCTCCAGCATCCAGCGGCTCTCCCGGCTGGTCTCCGCACCCCGCGTGGTGCTGCTCTCCGCGGCGAACACCCGTCCCTGGGACTTCGAACAGGCCGAGGACCCGCGGACGGTCGCCGACCTGGTCAAGCCCGAGGGCCTGAAGTGGATCTCCGGCTTCGCCCAGGGCATCGGGCCCACCATGGACCTGATCCTGCCGCGCACGGCGGACGGCCGGCTCGGGACCCCGACCACCCTGGTGAGGGACGCGCACGCCCACGGGCTGGTGCTGCACCCCTACACCGCGCGCAACGAGAACAGCTTCCTGCCGGCCGAGTACCGCAAGGGCGCGGATCCGGCCGCCTACGGCGATGCCCTCGCCGCCCTCCGGACCTACTTCGAACAGGGCATCGACGGGATCTTCACCGACAACCCGGACACCGGACTGCTCGCGGCGGAGGCCTTCCGCCCCGGCCGACGCCCCGTCAACCGCTGAGCGGGGCTTCCCGAACGAGTGGGCCGGGCCCGGTGCGGAAACCGCCGGACCCGGCCCACTCGTCCCGCCCGGCATGGACCTGCTGAAGGCTGACCTCTTTGAGAAGCTCGGCCCGCTGCTCTCCGCGGAGGCGGCGGCGGAGGCCGCGGGCACCGGGGTGGACGCGGCCGACCTGGAACAAGCCGTCTGGGTCAGGCTGCTGGAGAGCGGCCGGCGCGCCCCCGATCCGGCCGAGCCGGCGGAGCCGGCGCGCTGGCTGCGCCGCGCGGTACGGGCGGAGGCCCGCCTGGCCCGGCGCCGGGCCAGGCGGGAGATCCCGTACGACGGGCCGCCGGCGGGCGACAGCGCGGGAGGCGAACCGGCCGCCGGGCGCGAACCGGCGGTCGGGCGCGAACCGGCCGCCGGGGCCGAACCGGAAGAGGCCCTTCTGGACCGGGAGGTGAACCGCGCACTCCGATCGGCGGTCGCCCGGTTGCCCGGACGCTGTCCCGAGCTGATGAAGGCACTTCTTTCGCCCAGAGACCTCACCTACCGTGAAATCGCAGGAGAGTTGGGTATCTCACAAGGAAGTTTGGGGCCCGTCCGTTCCCGTTGCCTGGGATGTCTGCGCAGAATGCTGGCTGCAGAGGTTGCGGCTCCTGGCCTTCGGGGAAAGGAGCGGTAGACCAACGGGCTACCAGGTGAGCTGGAGGCATGCGCACATGGGCATGAGCGTGACCATTTCGGCGGCGGCTGCCGAGGACGCTGAGCAGATCTTCAAACTGCAGTACCTGGCCTTCCAGCGCGAGGCCGAGCTGTACGGCAACTACCTCATCCAGCCGCTCACCCAGTCCCTGGACTCCCTCAAGGGGGAGCTCGCCACGGACACCGTCCTGGTGGCCCGGCTCGGCGACGAGATCGTCGGCACCGTGCGCGGCAGCGTGGACGAGGACGGCACCGGCAAGATCGCCAAGCTGTGCGTCCACCCGCGCCTGCAGGGCCACGGCCTCGGCGCGCGCCTGCTGCGCGCGGTGGAGGAGGCCCTCGCGAGCCCCGGCACCACCACCCGCTTCCGTCTGCACACCGGCCACAAGAGCGAGTCCAACCTGCGCCTCTACCGCAAGGCCGGCTACGTGAAGGTCGGCGGCCGCACGGCTTCCGACGGGGTCCAGCTGGTGATCCTGGAGAAGGAGGCCAAGGACCCGACCGACTTCGCGGTCAGCGCGTAGCCGTTCAGCGCTTGGTGCGCAGCCAGAGCATCCCGGTGACCGGCAGGATCACCGGGATGAACAGGTAGCCCATCCCGAAGGCCGACCACACGGTCGTGTCGGGGAAGGCGTCGGGGTTCACCAGGGTCCAGGTGCCCACGGCCAGTACGCCGGCGAGCTCGGCGGCGCAGCAGACCAGCGCCGCCCTGCGGGCCGTCTCCCCGCCGCGCACCAGCGAGTACGTGATGAAGGCGTAGGCCAGCGCCGCCACCGCGGACAGCGAGTAGGCGAGCGGTGCCTTGTCGAACTCGGTGGAGATCTGGAAGGCCGAGCGCGAGACCGCGCCCACCACCATCACCCCGTAGAGCCACACCAGCAGCAGTCCGGGCCCGGACACCAGCCGCTTGCGCCCGGCGGGAGTGACGTTCTTCGTCTCAGCGTCAGGCACCGGTGGTTCCCCAGATGTCGTAGAGCCGTACTTCGAGGACGGCGAGGACGACCGCGCCCGCGGCCACCGTCACCGATCCCCACCTGGTCCGCTCGGTCAGCGAGAGCATGCCGGCCGCCGGCACCGCCGCGAAGGCGCCCAGCAGGTACGACACGAAGATCACCGTGCCCTCGTCGGGCTTCTCGCCCTGCGCCAGCTTGACCAGGCCGATCACCAGCTGGGCCAGGACCAGCACGGTCACGACGGCCATGCCGATGAAATGCCAGTCCTTGGTCGGCTGGTCCCGCCATGCGGCGTGGCCGCACCAGGCGGCGAGGGCGAGTGCGGCCACGCCGATGGCGACCGTCAGGGCGTCGAGCATGCAGCGAGGGTATTACGGGCCGAAAGATCCGATGCGCGCGCCCCTTCCGGCCGGCCCCGCGCTCCAGCGTGCGTGCGGTGCGCGGACCGTGGTCTTGACCACAACGCCCGCGCTCGCCGGATCGCGGACCGGTGCTCCCTCGCGTGGTCCGGGGGCTGTGTCGACGCAGGTCAGGGGGGCCGCGCCGGGGGCGGGCAGGGTCCGAAGCCGTCCGGTATGCGGGCGGAAGTCGTCCGCTATCCGGACAGCGTTGATCGGTCAGGGGAGACGTCTGCTTTACTTGGGCCCATGACCACGACGAGCAACCGCACCCCTGCGACCGAGGCGACGATGACGCCCGGTGCTCGTTGTATGTGTCGAATGTGCGCCTTCTGAGGGCCCCTTCCTGAGCCTCGCGCCCCGAAGCGAGACCAGCCGCGCCACCGCGTCACCCGCTGACGAACAGCACGGCTCACTCCTGCCCCGCGCATACGCCCAAGCCACCGTTTTCTGACGGTTCGTCCCGTATCGCGTCCCCAGATGTTCGCCCCGTGCCGGCACCCCGCTGCGCCGTGCACACGACAGCGACGGAAATCCTGTGATCACCACATCGGGCCTCACGAAGGTCTACCAGTCCCGTGGCCGTGAGGTCACCGCCCTGGACGGCGTCGATCTCCACGTCCGCGAGGGCGAGGTCTACGGAGTCATCGGCCAGAGCGGCGCCGGCAAGTCCTCCCTGATCCGCTGCGTGAACCTGCTGGAGCGCCCCACCACCGGCACCGTGAGCGTCGACGGAGTCGACCTCACCGCGCTCGCCGGCCGCGGCCGCCGCGCCGGCAAGGAGCTCCGCGAGGCCCGCAGCCGCATCGGCATGGTCTTCCAGCACTTCAACCTGCTGTCCTCGCGCACCGTCCAGGGCAACATCGAACTGCCCCTGGAGATCCTCGGCGTCTCCGGCCGCGAACGCTCCCGCAAGGCCCTCGAACTCCTCGACCTGGTCGGCCTCGCCGACAAGGCCAAGGCCTACCCCACCCAGCTCTCCGGCGGCCAGAAGCAGCGCGTCGGCATCGCCCGCGCCCTGGCCGGCGACCCCAAGGTGCTGCTCTCCGACGAGGCCACCAGCGCCCTGGACCCCGAGACCACCCGCTCCATCCTGGGGCTGCTGCGCGACCTCAACCGCCAACTCGGCCTCACCGTGCTGCTCATCACGCACGAGATGGACGTCGTCAAGACCGTCTGCGACTCGGCCGCCCTGATGAAGAACGGCCGCGTCGTCGAATCCGGCACGGTCGCCGAACTGCTCGCCACCCCCGGCTCCGAGCTCGCCGGCGAGCTCTTCCCGGTCACCGGCGCCGCCAGCGGCCCCGACCGCACGGTCGTCGACGTCACCTTCCACGGCGAGGCCGCCGCCCAGCCGGTCATCTCGCAGCTCTCGCGCACCTACAACATCGACATCTCGATCCTCGGCGCCGCGATGGACACCGTCGCCGGCCGCCTGATCGGCCGCATGCGCATCGAACTGCCCGGCCGCTACGAGGACAACGTCGTCCCGGTGGGCTTCCTGCGCGAGCAGGGCCTCCAGGTCGACGTGATCGACGAGGCCCGGCAGACCGACGAGATCGACGACGAACTGGCCGCGCTGGTCAAGGATGGTGCGAAGTGACCTGGTCCGAGATGCAGCCCCTGCTCGCCCAGGGCACCTACGACACCCTCTACATGGTGCTGTGGTCCACCCTGGTGACCGTGCTCGGCGGACTGCCCATCGGCATCCTGCTGGTGCTCACCGACAAGGGCGGCCTGCTGCAGAACCAGCCGCTCAACAAGGTCCTCGGCGTGATCGTGAACATAGGCCGCTCGCTGCCGTTCATCATCCTGCTGATCTTCCTGATCCCGGTCACCACCGCGGTCGTCGGCACCTTCATCGGCCCCACCGCCATGATCGTCCCGCTCGCCATCGGCGCCGTCCCCTTCTTCGCCCGGCTCGTCGAGACGGCCGTCCGCGAGGTGGACCACGGCCTGATCGAGGCCGTCGAGTCCATGGGCGGCGGAGTCCCCACCCTCGTCGGCAAGGTGCTCCTGCCGCAGGCCCTGCCCTCGCTGGTCGCCGCCGTCACCACCACCGTCATCACCCTCGTCGGCTACTCCGCCATGGCGGGAGCCGTCGGCGGCGAAGGACTCGGCTCCAAGGCCATCACGTACGGCTTCCAGCGCTTCGAGACCGGCTTCATGTTCGCCACCGTCGCGGTCCTGATCGTCCTCGTCACGGTGATCCAGCTGATCGGCGACGGCGTGGTCCGCCTCCTGGCCCGCCGCGGCCGCACCGCCTGACCGGCCCCCGGGCCGCCCCGAGTTTCCCACCCCACAGAGCCCGCACTTGTCGTGCTTGGGCCACCACCAGCAAGTCCTCGGTACTTGTTCAGCAAGAAAGGCACTCTTCGTGCGCAAGAACATCAAGCTCACCGCCCTCGCCGCCACGGCCACCGCGCTCACCCTCGGCCTCACCGCCTGCGGCAGCTCCTCGGACCCGTCCTCCACCAAGGCCGACGGCGGCAAGGTCGACGAGAGCAAGCCGCTCGTCATCGCGGCCTCCCCGAGCCCGCACGCCGACATCCTGAACTTCGTCAAGGACAACCTCGCGGCGAAGGAAGGCCTGAAGCTCGACGTCAAGGAGTTCACGGACTACGTCCTGCCGAACACCGCGACCGAGCAGGGCCAGGTCAACGGCAACTTCTTCCAGCACAAGCCGTACCTCGACGACTTCAACAAGAAGAACGGCACGCACATCGTGCCCGTCGTGAACGTGCACCTGGAGCCCCTCGGCCTCTACTCCAAGAAGGCCAAGGCGATCTCCGACATCAAGGCCGGCCAGACCATAGCCGTCCCCAACGACACCACCAACGAGGGCCGCGCGCTCCAGCTGCTCGCCGCGAACAACCTGATCACCCTCAAGGAGGGCGTCGGCACCAGCGCCAAGCTGTCCGACATCACCGACAAGAAGGGCCTGGAGTTCAAGGAGCTGGAGGCCGCCACGGTCCCGCGCGCCCTGAACGACGTGGACGCCGCCGTCATCAACGGCAACTACGCCCTCGAGGCCAAGCTGTCGCCCGCCAAGGACGCGCTGATCCTGGAGAAGGCCGAGAACAACCCCTACGCCAACTTCCTCGCGGTCAAGGACGGCAACCAGAACGACCCGCGGATCCAGAAGCTCGCCAAGCTCCTGAACTCCGACGAGGTCAAGAAGTTCATCGAGGAGAAGTACCAGGGCTCGGTCATCCCGGCCTTCGGCACCCCGGCCTCCTGAGCCGGCGGCCCGGCAGCCCCCGGGCCGCCGGCCCCACGGTCAGGAATCTCGGCCCCGCACGCCCCTGACGGCGCGCGGGGCCGAGCTCTGCCCGCTTCCGGGCAACCCGGCCCTGCACATCCCCCGGTCGATGCTGCATGCTGTGGCCTACGACCCGTAGAGGCGGTCCCGCATGAACGGTCCCTCACCACGGTCGCATCGCACCACGGTCGCACCACGTTTCTCAGGCATGGAGCTGCGCATGACTACCACCTTCCCGGACGTCACCATCAGCACGGACCGGCTGGTGCTGCGCCCCTTCGAGGAAGAGGACGTCACCGCGCTCACCGAGATGATGAACGACGAGCAGGTCACCGCCTGGACCACCGCGGCCCACCCCTACACCCGCGCCGACGCGCACCGCTGGGCCACCCGGGACTCCCACGCCGAACGCACCGAGGGCCGCGGCATCGTCTTCGCCGTCACCGAGTTCCTCACCCAGCGCCTCGTCGGCGTCGTCCACCTCCAGAACACCAACTGGCGGACCCGCGCCACCGAGGCCGGTTACGTCACCGCCCCCTGGGCCCGCGGAGAGGGCTACGCCAGCGAGTCCGTCCTGGCCGTCGCCCAATGGCTCTTCCGCGACCAGGGGTTCGAGCGCCTCGAACTGCGCACCCCCGCCGACAACACCGCCTCCCAGCAGGTGGCCCAGAAGATCGGCTGCATCAGCGAAGGCGTCCTGCGCAACGCGTGGATAGTGCGCACGCAGACCCCCGACGGCGACTGGACCGACACCCGCACCGACCTCATCGTCTGGAGCCTCGTCCCCGAGGACCTCGACGACGACGGCGACGGCTACGAGGGCTACGACTCCTACGACGGGTACGCGGGCAGCACCGCCTTCGGGCAGCGGGCCGACGCGCACGGCCGCACCGTCGGCGCCGACTGGAAATGACCCTATGACCGGGTAGTCTCACCGTGCCCGCCCCCCCCGACGAAGCTTCGCCCCACCCCCACCAGGAGACTGACGACGATGGCCGACCGGGTCACGGTGATCGGCTGGGACGGTTCGCCCCTGACCGCGGCCGCCCGGTCCGCGCTCTCCGCCGCCACCCTCGTGGCCGGCGCCGCGCACCACCTCGCGCTCCCCGAGGTCCCGCCCACCGCCGAACGCATCCGCCTCGGCAGCCTCGGCCTCGCCGCCGGCCGCATCGCCGGCCACCGCGGCACCGTGGTCGTCCTCGCCGACGGGGACCCCGGTTTCTTCGGCGTCGTACGCACCCTGCGCGCCCCGGAGCACGGCCTGGAGGTCGAGGTGGTCCCCGCCGTCTCCTCCGTCGCCGCCGCCTTCGCCCGCGCCGGCATGCCCTGGGACGACGCCCAGGTCGTCGTCGCCCACCCGCGCACCCTGCGCCGAGCCGTCAACGTGTGCCGCGCCCACGCCAAGGTCGCCGTCCTCACCTCGCCGGGCGCCGGCCCCGCCGAACTCGCACTGCTCCTCGACGGAGTCCACCGCACCTTCGTCGTCTGCGAGGAACTCGGCACGGACCGGGAGCAGGTGAGCGTCCTCACCTCCGACAAGGCCGCCGACCACAGCTGGCGCGACCCGAACGTCGTCATCGTCATCGGCGGCGCGGGACAGGCCCCGGCCGCCGAACCGGGCTGGCTGCTCGGCCAGGGCGCCGCCCACTCCGCCGACCGCGGCTGGGCCCGCCCGCAGCCCGGCACGGGGGAAGGGGAGTCGGCGCAGCTCCGCGCCGCCCAGCTCGCCCGGCTCGGCCCGCGCACCGGCGACCTCGTCTGGGACATCGGCGCCGGCTCCGGCGGCGTGGCCGTGGACGCCGCCGCCCTCGGCGCCGCCGTCATCGCCGTCGACGCCGACCCGCGCGCCTGCGAACGCACAACTGCCGCCGCCCGCAAGCGCGGAGTGCAGCTCCAGGTCGTCGCCGGGCGCGCACCGCACGCACTGGAGAGCCTGCCCGAGCCCGACGTCGTCCGCGTCGGCGGCGGCGGGGCCGAGGTCGTCGCGGCCGTCGCCGACCGCCGCCCCGAACGGATCGTCAGCCACGCCTCCACTCGCGACGAGGCGGAGGCCATCGGCCGCAGCCTCACCGAACACGGGTACGCCGTCGAGTGCGCGCTGCTCCAGTCCGTCGCCCTGGACCCCCGCACCTGGGCCGAACAGGACCGTTCCGTGGTCTTCCTCCTGTCGGCAGAACGCCCTGTGACCCGCTGAGACGAGGGCCGGGGTAGGCTGGCCGATCGTCGTACTGCCCCGACGTTTCGGGCATCGCGACACCGCCGGAACGCGCGACGTGGCGCAGTCCACAGAGGACCACGGCGGTTATGGCCGTCACGATGGCTAACGGGCGCGACAATGCTTAGTGGTTGTCGTGCAGGCGGATGTGAGACGGACCCGTCGCACGCCGGCCCCGCACGGCAACTCCGCACGGAGGCCTCGTGGGCGACCGGGCGACCGACGAGGCAGAACCGATGGGCGAGGGGTAAGCATGACTGACACCGGCCAGGTACCGGGCGAGGGTCTCCCGGACAGCGCGGGCATGGTGGATCAGCAGGGCGTCCCCGCTCCGGTCCGGACCCCGGCGCCGATCCCCGGCGGCTACGCCTTCCAGGACCTCATGGACAACCCGGCCGAGCCGGAGGACGAGGAACTGCTGCTGATGCCGAGCGGCCAGGGCGCGTGGAGCGACCCGCAGGTCGTCCCGCCGGCCCCCGTCTTCCCCGTGGACCCCGAGCTCCCCGAGCCGCCGGTGTACACCGACGCCTCCCACGGCGCCGGCCCCGGCTACCCCGAGGCCCCGGCGTACACCGAGCAGGCCGGGTACCCCGAGCCCGCCGCGTACCCCGGCTTCCCCCAGTCCTCCTTCCCCGACACCGGCTACAGCGCGGGCGCGCACGAGGCGGGCGGCCGTGACTCCGGCGCGCTCGACCTCGGCGGCCTCGTCGTCCCGCCGCCCGCGGCCCCCGCCGCTCCGGTGGCCCCCGCGGCCCCCGCCCGGCGCCCGCTGCACATGGGCCCGCCCGTGCCCGAGGCCACCGGCGGAGTCGTACGTTCCCTCGCGGACCGCGGCCCGGCCGCGGCGCCCGCTCCGGCCCCCACGGCCACCGTGCCGAGCGGCCCGGCGGTCCCCGCGCCGATCCGCCAGGCGGGGCCCCCGACCACGGGCCCCGAATACCTCGACGTCCCGCGCGCGGAGTCCGTCGCGTCCCCCGCCCCGCAGCCGGGCGAGATCCCGCCGCAGGCCGGGGCCCCCTGGGCCGCGGAGCCGGTGGTCGCGCCGGAGCCGGTCGAGGCCGCGCCCGAGCCGGAGCCGCAGGCCGCGCCCGTACAGGCCGTCGAGCCGGCGCAGTCGCCCGTCGAGCCCGAGCCGCTCGCGGGACCCGCAGAAACGGTGGTTCAGCCCGAGCAGCAGCCCGAGGCCGTCGTGGCCGTGGCGGCGCCCGCGGCAGCCGAGCCCGGCCGGCCGGAGCCCGTCGTGGCCGACGAGCCCGTCGTGCCCGTCGCGACGCCGGAGTCGGCCGAGGCCGCGCCGGAGCCCGCCGCCCCGGCCGAGTTCGTCGCCCCGGCCGAGGCCGTCGTCGCGGAGCCGGGCCGGCCGGAGCCCGCCGAGGCCCAGCCCGAGCCGGGCGCCCCGGCCGAGGTCGTCCCGGCCGAGCCCGTCGAGGCCGCCGAGCCGGTCGCGCCGGAGCCGGTCGAGGTCGGGCCGGAGCCCGTCGCCCCCGCCCTGGCCGTCGTCGCCGAGCCGGTCCAGCCGGAGCCCGTCGCCCCGGCCGAGCCCGCGGAGCCGGAGCTGATCGAGGTCGCGCCGGCCGAGGCCGTCGCCCCCGAACCGGTCCGGCCGGAGCCCGCCGAGGCCCAGCCCGAGCCGGTCGCCCCCGCCGGGGCCCAGCCCGAAGCCCAGCCCGAGGCAGTCGCCCCGGCCGAGCACGCGGGCGATCCGGCGCCCCCCTACGACGACGCCGAGCGCGAGGCCGTCCTGCGCGTCATGCGCGAGCGCCGCGACATCCGCAAGGGCTTCCGTACCGACCCGATCCCGCACGAGGTGCTGCTCCGCGTTCTGGAAGCGGCCCACACCGCGCCCAGCGTCGGCCACTCCCAGCCCTGGGACTTCGTCGTCATCAAGTCCGCCGAGACCCGCCGGACGATGCACGAGCTCGCCCAGCGCCAGCGCGAGGCCTACGCGAAGTCGCTGCCCAAGGGCCGGGCCAAGCAGTTCAAGGAACTCAAGATCGAGGCCATCCTCGACACCCCGGTGAACATCGTCGTCACCGCCGACCCCACCCGCGGCGGCCGCCACACCCTCGGCCGGCACACCCAGCCGCAGATGGCCCCGTACTCCTCGGCCCTCGCCGTCGAGAACCTCTGGCTCGCCGCGCGCGCCGAGGGCCTCGGCGTCGGCTGGGTCAGCTTCTTCGACGAGCGCGAGATGGTCCGCGAGCTCGGCCTGCCGGAGCACCTGGAGGTCGTCGCCTACCTGTGCGTCGGGTACGTCGACGAGTTCCCGGAGGAGCCCGAGCTGGCCCAGGCCGGCTGGTCCCGGCGCCGGCCCCTCTCGTGGGTCGTCCACGAGGAGACGTACGGGCGCCGCGCGCTGCCCGGCGAGGAGCCGCACGACCTGCTCTCGGAGACGGTCGCCAGCATCCGCCCGCTCGACGCGAAGGCGCTCGGCGAGGCCTGGGAGCGGCAGAAGCGCATGACGAAGCCCGCCGGGGCCCTGGGCATGCTGGAGATCATCTCCGCGCAGCTGGCCGGCCTCTCCCGGGTCTGCCCGCCGCCGATCCCGGAGCCGGCCGCCGTGGCGATCTTCGCCGGCGACCACGGCGTGCACGCCCAGGGCGTCACGCCCTGGCCCCAGGAGGTCACCACGCAGATGGTGGCCAACTTCCTGGGCGGCGGCGCGGTGTGCAACGCGTTCGCGAACCAGGTGGGCGCCGAGGTGTGCGTGATCGACGTCGGCGTCGCCGGAGACCTCCCGGCCACGCCGGGCCTGCTCCCGCGCAAGGTCCGTCCGGGCACGGCCGACCTCTCGGTCGGCCCGGCGATGACCCGCGAGGAGGCCGTCGCGGCCATCGAGGTGGGCATCGAGACGGCCCGCGACCTGGTGGCGGCGGGCAACAAGGCCCTCCTCACCGGCGAGATGGGCATCGCGAACACCACGGTCTCCGCCGCCCTCATCTCGGTCTTCACGGGCGTCGACCCGGCGGAGGTCACCGGCCGCGGCACCGGCATCAACGACGAGACGCACGCCCGCAAGGTCGACGTCGTGCGCCGCGCCCTGGAACTCCACCAGCCGGACCCGGCGGACCCGATCGGCGTCCTGGCGGCCATCGGCGGCCTGGAGCACGCGGCGATCGTCGGCCTGCTCCTGGGCGGAGCCTCCCTGCGCACCCCGGTCATCCTGGACGGCGTCAGCGCCGGCGCGGCCGCCCTGGTGGCCCGGGCCATCGCCCCGGAGTCCCTCTCGGCGTGCATCGCGGGCCACCGCAGCGCGGAGCCGGGGCACGTGGCGGCCCTGAACAAGCTCGGCCTGCGCCCCCTGGTCGACCTGGACCTCCGCCTCGGCGAGGGCACGGGCGCGCTGCTGGCCCTCCCGCTGGTCCAGAGCGCGGCTCGCGCGATGCACGAGGTGGCCACCTTCGACTCGGCGGGCGTCACAGAAAAGTAACCCCCGCCGCCGACGCCCCCCCTGGCTCCGCTTCAGCCCCCCCGCCTCAATCGCCGGCGGGGCTGGATTGGTCGGGCGGGGCGTCTGTGGGATGTGCGGGTGCAGCTCACGAACCGGGGCTCCGCCCCGACCCCCGCGCCTCAATCGCCGGCGGGGCTGGATTGGTCGGGCGGGGCGGTTGTGGGATGGGCGGGTGCGGCTCACTAACCGGGGCTCCGCCCCGACCCCCGCGCCTCAATCGCCGGCGGGGCTGGATTGGTCGGGCGGGGCGGCTGTGGGATGGGCGGGTGCGGCTCACTAACCGGGGCTCCGCCCCGGACCCCGCGCCTCAAACGCCGGCGAGGCTGGATTGGCCGCCCCCCTGCACTGTGCGCGGCGGCACCGTTCCGGGAGCGGCAGTCCGGATGGTGCCTGGAGGGTGCGCAGCGCGGAACCCAGGATGGTGGCGAGTGGGTTGGCCGTGGGGTGGGGACACGCAGGGGCGTCCCCGCAGGTCGAGCGAACCCAACGCCGGGCAACGGGCCGGTCAGGCTCAGGGTTCGCGAGCCGAGGAGACGTCCCGGAGGGGCACCGCCCCACCTCGAAGCCGCCCCCCTGGCTCCGGCTTCAGGGCCGAGACCCCGATCAAGGCGCAGAACCGCCCCGGGCCAAGGCATCACCCCCCGAGGCCAGGCCCGTACCCCCTCGGAGCCGCCCCCTGGCCCGGGCTCCCGCCCGAGCTCCCGGGTCAGCTGCGCAGCCCGGCCGGAGGCTCGCCCCCGCGGCCAGGCCCGTACGCCGCCCCCTGGCCCGGGCTCACGGCCGAGCCCCCGCGGGCCGCCGAGGCCCGGCAAGGTGTCGGGCAGGGGTGCCGCCCCCGCGTGGAGCCGCCCATGGCGCCGCAGGCCCGCGGCGAGGCCCCGGGTGAGGTGCCGAACCGGCCGGGTCGACCCCGGCAGGGGGGCGGCGTGCGTGACCCGGCCCCGTCGGCGGTTGGGGCGCGGGTGTTGGGCATGTCCCCGAGGGGGTTTGGCGTGGGACCCGTCCGCGCTGCGGGACGGGCCGCGCCGTATGGTGGACCAGCACCGCATCACCGCACGTCAGTACCCCGCCGCTCCAGCGCCGCAGCGGCACGCAAGAGCACCGCACCGCCGCCCCCCAGGAGCCGCAACCGCCATGGCCGACACCCCCGCCTACCCCGTAGGACTCCGACTCGCCGGCCGCCGCGTCGTCGTCATCGGCGGCGGCCAGGTCGCCCAGCGCCGCCTCCCCGCGCTCGTCGCGGCCGGCGCCGACGTCCTGCTCGTCTCGCCCTCCGCCACCCCCTCCGTGGACGCCATGGCCGAGACCGGTGAGATCCGCTGGGAGCGCCGCCGCTACGAGGAGGGCGACCTGGCCGGTGCCTGGTACGCCCTCATCGCCACCCGGGACCGGGCCGCGAACGACGCCGCCTCCGCCGAGGCCGAGCGCGAGCGGGTCTGGTGCGTGCGCGCCGACGACGCCGAGGCCGCCACCGCCTGGACCCCGGCCACCGGCCGCGTGGAGGGCGTCACCGTCGCCGTGCTGAGCGGCAACGACCCCCGCCGCTCCGCCGCCGTCCGGGACGCCGTCGTCGAGGGGCTGCGCGACGGCACCCTCACCGCCGCCCGCCCCCGCACCCCCGGCGTCTCCCTCGTCGGCGGCGGCCCCGGTGACCCCGACCTCATCACCGTGCGCGGCCGCCGGCTCCTCGCCGAGGCCGACGTGGTCATCGCCGACCGGCTCGGCCCCCGTGACCTGCTCGACGAGCTCCCCCCGCACGTCGAGGTCATCGACGCCGCGAAGATCCCGTACGGCCGTTTCATGGCCCAGGAGGCCATCAACAACGCGCTGATCGAGCACGCCAAGGCCGGCAAGGCCGTGGTGCGGCTCAAGGGCGGGGACCCGTACGTCTTCGGCCGTGGCATGGAGGAGCTCCAGGCCCTCG
The DNA here is from genome assembly GCF_055588065.1 of Streptomyces sp. NPDC046308. Taxonomy (NCBI): domain Bacteria; kingdom Bacillati; phylum Actinomycetota; class Actinomycetes; order Kitasatosporales; family Streptomycetaceae; genus Streptomyces; species Streptomyces sp. NPDC046308. The sequence continues at coordinate 211,008 of NZ_JBVJFB010000007.1, read as the reverse complement.
CCGAACAGGGCATCCCCTGCACCGTCGTGCCCGGCATCTCCAGCTCCATCTCAGTGCCCGGCGCCGTCGGCATTCCGGTCACCCACCGCGGTGTGGCCCACGAGTTCACCGTGGTCAGCGGGCACGTCGGGCCCGACGACCCGCGCTCCCTCGTGGACTGGGCCGCGCTCGCGAAGCTCACCGGCACCCTGGTGATCCTCATGGGCGTCGACAAGATCGGCCTGATCGCGGAGGCGCTCGTCCGGCACGGCCGCGCGGCCGACACCCCCGTCGCGGTCGTCCAGGAGGGCACCACCGCCACCCAGCGGCGGGTGGACGCCACCCTCGCCACGGTCGGCGAGCGGGTCCGCACCGAGGAGGTCCGCCCGCCGGCCGTCATCGTCATCGGCGAGGTCGTCCGCGTCAACGCCCCCGCTACCGGCGCCCCCGACACCAACGCCCCCGGTACCGGCGCCCCCAGCACCAGCGCCTGACAGGCCGTTGGCACCGCACCCAGGACAAGGCAGTATCACCCTGTGGCTGATCTCATCACCATCGAGGACCCCGACGACCCGCGCCTGCGCGACTACACGGGTCTGACCGACGTCGAACTGCGGCGCAGGCGTGAGCCCGCCGAAGGACTCTTCATCGCCGAGGGCGAGAAGGTCATCAGACGCGCCAAGGACGCCGGCTACGAGATGCGCTCGATGCTGCTCTCGGCCAAGTGGGTCGACGTCATGCGCGACGTCATCGACGAACTCCCGGCTCCCGTGTACGCCGTCAGCCCCGAGCTCGCCGAACGCGTCACCGGCTACCACGTGCACCGCGGCGCCCTCGCCTCCATGCAGCGCAAGCCGCTGCCCACGGCCGGGGAACTCCTCGCCACGACCCGCCGCGTGGTCGTCATGGAAGCGGTCAACGACCACACCAACATCGGGGCCATCTTCCGCAGCGCCGCCGCCCTCGGCATGGACGCGGTGCTGCTGTCCCCCGACTGCGCGGACCCGCTCTACCGCCGCTCGGTGAAGGTCTCCATGGGCGCCGTGTTCTCCGTCCCGTACGCCCGCCTGGAGGCCTGGCCCAAGAGCCTGGACTCGGTGCGGGAGGCGGGCTTCAAGCTGCTCGCCCTCACCCCGCACGAGAAGGCCTCGCCGATCGACGTGGCCGCGCCGCAGTCCCTGGACCGGGTCGCGCTGATGCTCGGCGCGGAGGGAGACGGCCTGTCCACGCAGGCGCTGGTCGCCGCCGACGAGTGGGTACGGATCCCGATGGCGCACGGAGTGGACTCGCTGAACGTGGGCGCGGCCGCCGCCGTCGCCTTCTACGCGGTGGCCCAGGGCCGCGAGACGGCGTAGCCGCGCCTCGCCGCGTCGTCGGGGCGCCCGAGTACGTCCGTACCCGGGCGCCCCACACCTAGCGCCGGAAAGGTTTGCCGGGCCACAGCACTAGAGCTTCTGGGCCGCGGCGATGCCCAGCGCCACGATCAGCGTCACCAGCACGAACACGATCAGCCGCTGCCGCATCAGCCGGGGGTCCGGCCGTGACGGGCGCCGCCCGGTCCCCGTCGTCCGGGGCGCCGGGCGGCCGCCCGTACGGCCCGAGGTCGGCCGGGAGGACGGGCCGCCGGCGTTGCGGGCATTGCGGGAGGACGAGGGGCGCGAGTGCGGCCCGCCGGGGGATCCGCCCTGGGCCCGGGGCGTGGTGGAGCCGCCGGTACGACGCTCCGTGCGCTGCTCGGCGTAGTCCTCGGGGAGCCGGCCCGTCGGCCGCTCGGTGCGGGCCCGCTGCGCCGGCGGGCGGCTCTCCGACAGCCCCTGTGCCTCGCGGGCCGCGATCTCCTTGAGCCGCATCGACAGCTGGAGCGTGCTGGGCCGCTCCTCGGGATCCTTGGCCAGGCAGGCCCGTACGAGGGGTGCCAGCGCGTCCGGGACCCCCTGGAGGTGCGGCTCCTCGTGTACGACGCGGTAGAGCATGACCTCGGAACTGCCGTGCCCGAAGGGCGAGTCGGCGGTCGCCGCGTAGGCGAGGGTGGCGCCGAGGGCGAAGACGTCGGTGGCGGGAGTGACGGCCGCGCCCCGCACCTGCTCGGGCGCGAGGAAGCCGGGGGAGCCGACGGCCGTACCCACGTGGGTGAGCGTGCTCGCCCCGGTGGCCCAGGCGATCCCGAAGTCGATGATCCGCGGGCCCTTGGGGGAGAGCAGGATGTTCGAGGGCTTGAGGTCCCGGTGGACGACCCCGGCCTCGTGCACGGCGACCAGTCCCTCGGAGAGCGCGGCGCCGACGGCGGCGATCTGCGCGGCCGTCAGCGGGCCCTCCTCGGCCACTTTGTCGTGCAGTGAGGGCCCGGGCACGTACTGGGTGGCGAACCACGGCCGCTCGGCCTCCAGGTCCGCCGCCACCAGCCGCGCCGTGCAGCCGCCCCGGATCCGCCGGGCGGCGGACACCTCGCGGGCGAACCGCGAGCGGAACTCCTGGTCCTCGGCCAGGTCCGGCCGGATGACCTTGAGGGCGACCCGCTGCCCGCGCCGGTCCGATCCCAGGTAGACCACGCCCATGCCGCCGGCACCGAGCCGCCGGTGCAGTCTGAACGAGCCGACGACACGCGGGTCCTCGCGCCGGAGCCGCATCATCGCCATGTCCACCCCGCTGACCGGTCGTCCTGTTGACGTGGCACAGCTTACGGACCATCCGGCATGCGTGCTCAGAGGCCGCGCCCTCGCCGTGGGATTCGATTGTCAGTGCGGCACAGCACACTTGAGGGAGCATCAGGGGTTCCGGGCGGCAGCGCGGAGCGGGTGTGCCGCGCGCCCAAGCGGCCCTTGGATCAAGGGGATTGAGGCCCGGGGGCGAGGGTACAAGCGCCCGGGTACACCCGTATGCCGCCCACGCGCGAGTGGATCTTGCCGAGGGTCGGTGGGCGGACACGCATCAACAGGGAGTGACGGAAGTGAGAGAAGTCACTACCCTCCGGTCATCCCCTCCGGGAAGACCCCGACTGCGGGGGAGCGGCCTCCACCCAGGGGAGTACACGGACGAGGCCCCGTCATCCTCCTGGAGGCCCGGCAATGGGTACGAAGGCATGAGGCCAGGGGCCGTCCGCCCGCCTAGTGTTGAAGTCAAGCGGCGGGTGGCGCACTCGTCCCCCGAGGTCACAAGCCCGCCGCTGCCAAACGACAGGGAGAGGGCCATGGCGGACATCGCACGGCAGGGACGCAAGGCATTCGCGTTCAACGGCCACGAGTCCGGCACCCGCCACCCACTGGTGGCCGCGGCCATGGTGCTCCCCCTGGCCGCCCTGCTGCTCTTCCTCTTCGGAGGCTTCGATCAGCTGGTGGCGCAGGCGTCGTCCGTGGGTCTGATGCCGGGGCGCTGAGCGGCGCCCCGGGTCCGGAAGAGCGGTCCGGGCCGGGACATCGGTCGTCGAACCCCGTGGGGACGGGGGAGCGGCGGACGGACGGCAGGTGAAGGGTGCTGCCCGTACGACTGGGGAGTCGGACGGGCAGCACCCTTTTTCATGCCCCGCCCCGCCCCGCCGTGCCTTGCCCTTGCCCGCAGCGAGTAACGGAAACGCGAAAGCCCCGGCCGATGAGACGGCCGGGGCTTTCGTTCGGTGCGCGATACTGGGATTGAACCAGTGACCTCTTCCGTGTCAGGGAAGCGCTCTCCCGCTGAGCTAATCGCGCGGGAACCACGGCTCGGAAGCCGCAGGTCAGGCATGTGCTGCCAGGTACTGCGTGCGCGATACTGGGATTGAACCAGTGACCTCTTCCGTGTCAGGGAAGCGCTCTCCCGCTGAGCTAATCGCGCGGGGATCCTTGCGGATCAGTGGACGATACTGGGATTGAACCAGTGACCTCTTCCGTGTCAGGGAAGCGCTCTCCCGCTGAGCTAATCGTCCTTGGAGGTGGAGACGGGATTTGAACCCGTGTAGACGGCTTTGCAGGCCGTTGCCTCGCCTCTCGGCCACTCCACCATGGAGCTGCAGGGGTTCTCGGGAAGATCCCCCACTTCGAGCGGACGACGAGACTCGAACTCGCGACATCCACCTTGGCAAGGTGGTGCTCTACCAACTGAGCTACGTCCGCAGGTCACCGTGTTCACTCCGGGGTTTTCCCCCTTCGCTCCCTGGCGACGAGTTGAACTCTAGCGGATTCCCGGGCCAGCTCAAAAACGCGTTTCCGCAGCGTGCTGCCGCTCGATCACCACAGGTCACCCCGCCGTCACCCCACCGGCGCCGCGTCCTCACCGGTCATAGACTCGCAGCCGTGCACGACCTGCCCCCCATGGCCCGCTTCGGCGGCCTCCTCGCGACCGACCTCCGGGACGTCACCAGCGATCCCGCAGCCCTCGACTCCTCCGGCTTCTGGGCGGTGGCCGCCGGCTTCGAAGGGCGCCTCGTCTGCGCGCGCTTCGGCGACGTGCGCCCCGACCCGGTCCCCGCGCCGGTCCCGGGCGCCTGGCGCGGCCCCGACGCCGACCAGTGGACCTCCTCGCTCGACCGGACCGCGTACGTCGACGGCGTACGCCGCATCCGCGAGCACATCGCCGCCGGCGAGGTCTACCAGGCCAATCTCTGCCGGGTGATGTCCGCGCCGCTGCCCCACCCGGACCGCGCCGACGTCGACGCCCTCACGGCGCTCCTCGCCCGCGGCAACCCCGCACCCTTTGCAGGAACGATTCGGCTGGCCGCGCACGGCGTGGAGATCGCCACCGCCTCCCCGGAGCTCTTCCTGCGCCGGCGCGGCCGCCGCATCGAGTCCGGACCCATCAAGGGCACCGGCCGCACCGCCGCCGACCTCCTCCCCAAGGACCACGCCGAGAACGTGATGATCGTGGACCTCGTACGCAACGACCTCGGCCGGGTCTGCGCCACGGGCTCCGTCACCGTCCCCGAACTGTGCGCCGTCGAGGAGCACCCGGGCCTGGTCCACCTCGTCTCCACCGTGAGCGGCGAGCTCGCCGACGGCGCCGGCTGGCCCGAGCTGCTCGCCGCCACCTTCCCGCCCGGCTCCGTCACCGGTGCGCCCAAGTCCTCCGCCCTGCGGATCATCGAGGCCCTGGAGACCGCCCCGCGCGGTCCCTACTGCGGAGGCATCGGCTGGGTCGACGCCGACCGGGGGACCGCAGAGCTCGCCGTCGGCATCCGCACCTTCTGGATCGACCGCGAGACGCCCGGCGGCCCCAGCCTGCTCTTCGGCACCGGCGCCGGCATCACCTGGGGCTCCGACCCGGACCGCGAGTGGGCGGAGACCGAACTGAAGGCCGCCCGGCTGTTGCGGGTCGCGGCGGGCCACGAGACCACCGGCACCCAGGGGGCGAACGGGACGATCGGAAGGACCGCACCATGAGAATCTGGCTCGACGGAGCGCTGAAGGACGTCGACGACGCCCGTGTGTCCGTCCTCGACCACGGGCTGACCGTCGGCGACGGCGTCTTCGAGACGCTGAAGGCGGAGCGCGGCCGGGCCTTCGCCCTCACCCGCCACCTGGAACGGCTCACCCGCTCCGCCCGGGGGCTCGGCCTGCCCGACCCCGACCTCGACGAGGTCCGCCGGGCCTGCGCCGCCGTACTGGAGGCCAACCCGGTGGAGCAGGGGCGGCTGCGCCTCACCTACACCGGCGGAGTCGCCCCGCTCGGCTCCGACCGCGGCGACGCCGGCACCACCCTGATCGCCGCCGTCGCGCCGTCCGCCCGCCGGCCGGACGCCACCGCCGTCGTCACCGTCCCCTGGGTGCGCAACGAGCGTTCCGCCGTGGCCGGCCTGAAGACCACCTCGTACGCCGAGAACGTGGTCGCGCTCGCCGCCGCCCACCGGGCCGGGGCCTCCGAGGCCCTCCTCGCCAACACCGTCGGCCGGCTCTGCGAGGGCACCGGCTCCAACGTCTTCGTCGTCATCGACGGGGAACTGCACACCCCGCCCCTGAGCTCCGGCTGCCTGGCGGGCATCACCCGGGCCCTCATCGTCGACTGGGCCGGCGCCAAGGAGACCGACCTGCCCTTCGAGGCACTGGAACAGGCCGAGGAGATCTTCGTGACCTCCTCCCTGCGCGACGCCCAGGCGGTCGTCCGGATCGACGACCGCGAGCTGGGGACGGGCCCCGGGCCGGTCACGGCCGAGGTGATGCGGATCTTCGAGGTGAAGGCCGGATCGGACATCGATCCGTGAACCCTGGTGACGCGGAGCCTCGGGACAGGTAGAACTCGAGGTGATGACCACCACCCTGCGGCCCGCGCAGCCGCTCCAGCAGAACACCGACGGCACCCGCTCGCGGACCTACGAGGTGCGGGTCAACAGCCGCCGCGTCGGCACCCTGGAACTGGCCACCAGGTCGGCCGCCCAGCCGACGACCGGCGTGATCCGCGACCTGTGGATCGACGAACCGGACCGCCGGCGCGGGCGCGGCACGGTCGCCGCGCTCGCCGCCGAGGAGGTGCTGCGCTCCTGGCGCTGCACCGGCGTCGCCGTGTCCGTGCCCGCCGACGCCGGGCCGGCGCTGCGGCTGGCCACCGCCCTCGGCTACCGGGAGACGGGCCGGATCATGGTCAAGGAACTGCCGGCCGAACCGCCCGCGCTCCCGGCGGGAAGCAGGGGCCGCCCGATGACCCGGGACGAGTTCGACGCCTGGCTGGAGGTGGAGATCCTGGACTACGCCCCCCGCCTCGTCTCCCCGGGCATGACCGAGGAAGAGGGCGTCGCCGCGTCCCGCGCCGAGCACGCCCGGATGCTGCCGGCCGGGCGGGAGACCCCCGGCACGGCCTTCCACGTGGTGGAGGGCCCGCAGGGCGAGATCCTGGGCAGCGTGTGGGTGGGGGAGCGCGAACTGCCCGGCCTCGGCACCGTCCCCTACGTGTACGACGTCCGGGTCGAGCCCGGACACCGCGGCCGGGGCCACGGCCGGACCCTCATGCTGATCGCCGAGCACAGCGCCCTGGCCGCCGGTGCCCGGCACCTGGGGCTGTACGTGGTCGAGGGCAACACCCCGGCCCGGCGGCTGTACGAGTCCCTCGGCTACCGGGACACCACCGTGAACGCCGTCAAAGAACTGATCTAGTCGCCAGAGGTACCGAGCAGGCGGTCGGCGATCTCCTCGATGCGGGCGCGCAGGCCGTCCTGGCTCTTGCCGCCGTCGAGGCGCTCGCCGTCGATGACGTACGTCGGGGTGCCGGTCACGCCGATCGCCTTGCCCTCGGCCTGGTCGGCGTCGACGATCAGGATGTGCCGCCCGTCGATCAGGGCGGTGTCGAACTCCTCTACGTCCAGACCCAGTTCGCGCGCCACGTCCAGCAGCACCGGCTCGCCGCGTTCGGCCAGCTCGGCGGTGCGCGCCAGGACGGCCTCCGCGTAGGGCCAGCCCTGCCCCTGCTCGACGGCCTCCTCGGCGGCCTGCGCCGCGGCGAAGGCGTGCTTGTGCTTCTCCAGGGGGAAGTGGCGCAGCCGGACGTCCAGCCGGTCGCCGTAGCGGGCCCGCAGGGCGCGTACGTCGTCCAGGGCGCGGTGACAGTCCGGGCACTGCAGTTCGCACCAGACGTCGAGGATCACGGAATCGGTCATACGGACAGTCTCCCAGCCCCCGGCCGGCCCACCCAACGGGACCTGGGGAGGAGGCGCGACCCGGAGATGTCCCGGAGATCGGCCCGGGGGCGGCCGTGGACCTGGCCGCCGTGGTGACGGGCGGTGCAGGATGGACAGGGACAGATCGCCTCGTCGCCGACAGTCCGGAGGACCGCATGCTTGCAGAGACCATTTGCTCCGCGGTGTCCGCGGCGGGCCTGGGCATCGCCGCGCTGACCGCCTACCGTAAGCGCTTCGTGGCCGCCGCGCGGATCACCGCGTACGCGCTCGTCCCCATAGGCCTGGTCCTGACCGGCGTCGTGGAGTGGCTGACCGGCATCGTCTTCAATCCGACCGTGTGGATCGGCTTCGGGCTGCTGGCGCTGTCCTGGGCGCTGTTCGCCACCACGCGGGCCGTCGAGCGCCGCCGCCTCGGCACGTCCGGCGAGCCCGCGAAGAAGAAGGCCAAGGGGGGCCGGAGCCCGGAGGCCGTGGCCCCGGCCGCCTCCGCGCCGTCGCTCGGCGCCGCCGCGGCAGGCGCGCAGCGCGAGCCGGCGCCGGGCCGCAAGCCGGCCGCCGCCGCTCCCGCGGACGACTTCTCCGACATCGAGGCCATCCTCAAAAAGCACGGCATCTGACCCGCGTCCGACGGGCAGGGCCCGGTACGGACGGCCGCCCCGGGCCGGGGCCGGGCGCCCGGTCCACGAGATCGGGCGAACTCCCGCACGCCTGTTGGCGTGTTGAGGGGCGCAGGGCCGTTCGCTGCGCCATCATCGCCCCGACATGCTCGAGACATCGCAGAGTGAGCCCTCGGTGCCCGTGCCGGTACCCGCCCCCGCCGCGGAGGAGCCGCGAGGCTGCCTCTTCGCGCTCTCCCAGCCGCCCCTGATGATCTTCCTAGCGGTGATCGGCATCCTGCTGCTGCTCGCCGCCGTGCACGACCTCTTCGTGCTCTGACAGCCCCGCGTCGGCCTCCTTGCGCCGGGCCCGGTACGCCGCGACGTGCAGCCGGTTCCCGCAGGTCCGGCTGTCGCAGTAGCGGCGGGAGCGGTTGCGGGACAGGTCCACGAAGGCGCGCCGGCAATCCGGGGCCTCGCAGCGGCGCAGCCGTTCGTGCTCGCCGGAGACCACGATGAAGGCCAGGGCCATGCCGCCGTCGGCCGCCAGGTGGTCGTCCACCGACGCGCCCGGCGCGAAGTAGTGGACGTGCCAGTCGTAACCGTCGTGGTCGGTCAGCTGGGGCGTGGTGCCCGCGGAGGCCACGAGCTCGTTGACGAGTGCGGCGGCCGCCCGCGGGTTCGGTGCGGCGAAGACCTGGGCGAACTTGGCGCGCACGGTCCGTACGCCGGCCAGGTCGCGGGCGCCGAGCTCACCGACGTCACTGATCGCGTACTCCTGGACGAAGGCGCGCAGCGCGCCGACGTCCGAGAGTCCGTCGGGCTGGTCGGCCTCGGCCGCGGTGTTCACCAGCGCGACGACGACGTCGAGCGCGCGACGGGTGTCGTGGGGGATCTGCACGGGGTCTCCCTGGGGGGCCGGGCCTGCGGCGACGAGAGGCGCCGCCGCTGCCGCCCGACTCTAGCGGGTCCCCCGGCAGCACACCGGCGCCGTCCTCGCGGGTGGATCCCGCGGGAACAGCGCCGGCACTGCCGTATGTGGTTGTCCGACCCGCACCGTCGCCCCGAGTCGGACGGTGTCGAGCGGCTGTAGGCCTGGCTCAGCTTTCGGCCAGGATGTGGGAGAGCTCCTTGTCGAGGTCGAAGTGCCGGTGCTCGGTCCCGGGTGGAACCGCGGCGTCCGTCCGCTTGAGGAACGACTCGAGTGCTCGGGCGGGTGCTTCGAGCAGCGCTTCTCCCTCCGGTGAGCTCAGGGCGATGCAGACGACGCCCTGACCGTGGCTGCGGGACGGCCAGACGCGGACGTCGCCGGTACCGGTGGGCCGGTGGAGGCCCTCAGCGAGGAGGTCGCGGGCGAATACCCATTCGACCGTCTCCTCGGCACCGGTGTGGAAGGTGGCGTGCACGGCGTAGGGGTCGGCCGTGTCATACCGCAGGCCCGCGGGAACAGGCAGTGAGGACTCGCTCGACACAACGAGGCGCAGGTGCAGCTCGCAGCTGACCGTGGTGTTCATAAGCGCCAGGGCCTTTCGCTCAGTGTGCGCTCGGGGATTCGCACGTCGGCGAAATCGACATGCCACCTACGGTGCCGTTGTAAACCCCTCTGACCGTTTTGCGGACCTCTGGGTCCCTCGGACGGCGGATCCAAACCACGATTCACGTGTGCTTCCGGCTCCGGTAGATTCGACCTCATGAATACGGGGAGTGACCGCGGAACCAACGAGTCCGCCGCCGACGAATCCGCCGTGCGTGCCACCGGAGCCGGCGAGGGCCCGGAGTCCACCACGGGCACGGAGGCCACCGAGGGCACGGAAGCGACGGCCGAGACGGCCGAGACGCCCGAGACGCCGCACGTGTCGAAGGCGCCCGCCTTCATCAAGGCCCGCAGGAGCCTGCACCTCAGCTGGCAGGTCGGCGTCTTCGTCGTCGGCCTCGCCGTGATCGCCGGCGGTGTGGCCATGCTCGTCCTGCCCGGCCCCGGCTGGGTCGCGATCTTCGCGGGCCTGGCGATCTGGGCCACCGAGTTCGCCTGGGCCCACCTCGTGCTGCGCTGGACCAAGCGCAAGGTGACCGAGGCGGCGCAGAAGGCGCTCGACCCGAAGGTCCGCCGCCGCAACATCATCCTGACCAGCGTGGGCCTCGTCATCGCGGGCGCGCTGATCGGCTTCTACCTGTGGAAGTACGGGCTCGTCCTGCCCTGGAACCTCAAGGACCAGTGATGGTCAAAGAGCACCGCTGACATGCGGTAATGTTTGCGGTGCGTCCGGGCGATTAGCTCAGTGGGAGAGCACTTCGTTCACACCGAAGGGGTCACTGGTTCGAACCCAGTATCGCCCACCCGGACCAGAGGCCCGGAGACTTTCACCGTCTCCGGGCCTCTGGCGTTACCGCAGCCGTCCGATCGCCTCCCGCAGCCGCCGGGCGTCGCGCAGCCGCTTCTCGTACGTCGCCCCCACCGCCAGCAGCAGCAGGCCCGCCAGGGCCGGCGGCACCCAGCGCGGCAGCGCCCCCGCGACCTGCACCGCGTACGGGGCCAGCTCGTGCACCGCGACCACCGCCAGCACCGCCCCGCCCAGCAGCAGCGGGGCCTGGAGCCGCCGCCGGGCCCCGATCAGGGTCAGCGCCAGCGCGGCCGACCCGAGCAGCAGCGGACGCACCCAGTGCGAGTCGCCCAGGACCGCCAGCACGCTCGGCACCAGGGTCGCCGCCAGACCCGGACCGTACGCCGTCCACGACGAGGCCTGCGCGTCCCCGCGGCGCCGCAGGAAGCCCACCGCCAGGGCCGGCAGCGTCACCGGCAGCGTGTAGGCCTCCGGCGTCGTGACCCCGGCGTCGGCCAGCCGAACCCAGGTGGCCGCCACGAACAGCGCCCCCGCCGCCCAGCCCACCGCACGCCGCTCCGGGCGCACCGCGGCCCCGGCGCAGACCACCCCGGCCAGGGCCAGGACCAGCGCCAGCGTCCCCGTGCGCCCGGCCGACAGGGCCACCGCCAAGGCGCCCGCCACGGCCGCCGCGATCTCCACGGGCACCCGTACGCCGCCCAGCCGCGGCCCGAGCGCCGCCGCCAGCGCCGGGACCGTGAGCACCGGCAGCGCCCACCAGGCCACCGCCAGGTCCGTCACCGCGGCCGCCGCCACCAGCAGCCCGGTGGCGTACCCGACGGCGCACACCGCGGCCCCCGCGCGGACCCGGCGCGGAGCGGGCCCGTACGCCGCTCCCACGGCGCAGGCCGAGCCCAGCAGCCCCCACACCGCGAAGGTCGCCACCCGGCCGTCCAGCGCGCCCACGGACACGTTCGCGGCGCCGACCAGCGCGCACACGGCCGCCGCGATCCCGGCGCCGCGCGCGGGGGAGCGCAGGGCGAGCACCCCGGCCGCGCCCGTGACCGCCAGCTGGGCCGCGAACACCGCCGCCGCCGGGAAGCCGAGCAGCACCGGAGCCGGGAACAGACCGGCCCAGGCCAAGGCCACCGCCACCACGCCGGGCTCCGGCCGAGCCAGCACCCGCGACAGCCACCAGGCCGCGCCCGCCGACGTCAGCAGCACCAGCACGCCCGCGGCGCCCGGGGCGTACGCCGTCGGGGCCGGAGCGGTCACCGCCCAGACCTCCTCCAGCACCCGGAGCCGCGCCAGCAGGGTCGGAACCACCGCGGCGCCGGCCGACAGTGCCGCCAGGGCCGCCACCGCCACGCCGGCCCGCGCCAGGCCGCGCCGTACCGCCGCCGGCAGCGCGCTGACGCGTACCGCCGCCAGCAGCGGGAGCGCCACCAGCAGGTGCACCAGGACCACCCACGCACCGTCGCCGACCGAATCCGTCAGGCCCGGCCGTGCCACGCCGCCGAGGGCCACCACCGCGGCCAGACCGCCCACCAGCGCGGCGACCCAGGCGCGCGGCTCCCGCCAGGCCGCCGCGACGCCCAGGGCCGCGCCCGCCAGCAGCAGCGCCGCCGGAGCCAGGGCCTGCCCGGCCGACCCGGCCGACCAGGACTCGGCCACACCGATCAGCAGCGCCACCGCGGTCAGCGCGGCCGCCGGGGCCGCCGCCGCACGCACCCGCAGGGCGAGCGCGGCGTCCAGCGCCGCCGTCACCAGCAGCGCCCAGCCGAGCTCCAGCGGGCCCGCCTGCGCGGCCAGCGCCGCCAGCGGCAGCGGGAACTGCGCCGCCAGCACCGCCGCCGGCAGCGGGAGCCGCAGCTTGCGCAGGGCGCAGCCGTACCCGGCCCACGCCGCCGCCAACACCGCGGCCGCCCCCGCCGCGTACCCGAAGCCGTTCGCGTCCGGCGCGCCGACCGCGTACAGCGCGTACGCGTCCAGCACCGTCAGCAGCAGCCCCACCGCGGCGACCGACTCCGCCGTCGAACCGAGCCCCCGGCGCAGCAGCGGCACGGGCGCGAGCAGCGCCGCCGCCGTCACCGCGGCCAGCACCGCCGAACGCCCGCCGATCCCCATGGACCCCCAGCTGACCAGCGTGAAGGCCAGCGCGGCCACGGCCAGCAGCACGGCGCCCAGGGTGAGCAGCACGTTCTGCGCGCTCGGGCCGGAGGTCTCCTTCGGCGGTCCGGCGGGCACCGGGCCCCAGCCGGCGGGAGCGGGTCCGGACTGCCGCAGGACGTGCAGCAGCCAGTCCCGGCGGCCCAGCAAATGGACCCGCCGGGCATCGAGTTGTGCCAGCTCACGGTCGATGAGCGCCAGCTCTTCGGCCGGCGGCAGAGGGGTGTTCATACCGGGAGTGTGGCGCCGGTCACGCTGTCAGGACATGGGCGTGCGTACTCAGATCCGCACTGAGTACGCACAGGGAGGGAAGCGGTTTGAACCCGCCGCGAGCCTTCTGTATTGTTCAGTGCGTTCCCGGGCGATTAGCTCAGCGGGAGAGCACTTCGTTCACACCGAAGGGGTCACTGGTTCGATCCCAGTATCGCCCACCGGGACAGGCCGGTCCGTCGCAAGACGGACCGGCCTTCCGCATGTACGGGGCCGTGCGCGCCCCTACGCCGCCGTCGACAGGTCCGGGCGCAGCGGCCAGTGCGGATCGACCGGCTCCGGCGTCCCCTGCCGCGCGAACCACGCCTGCAGGCCCCGCGCCTGCGCCGCGTGCCACACCGCCTGCAGCGTGTGCAGCTCCGCCGGCGACAGCCGCTCCAGCCGGGCCGCGAACCGGCGCCCCACCGCCCGCACGAGCTCCAACGACGCCATCGCGTCCGCCGCCGCGTCGTGCGCGCCCTCCAGCTCGATCCCGTAGTGCGCGCACAGGTCCGTCAGGGTCCGCCGCCCCTTGCGGTAGCGGTCCAGGTGCTTGTCCAGCACCCGCGGATCCAGCACCGTCAGCGGACGGTCGTTCAGGTACCGGGCCAGCGAGGAGGCCCGGTGCCGGCGCAACTCCCGGTCCAGCAGCGTCAGATCGAACGGCGCGTTCATCACCACCACCGGCCGGCCGGCCACCTGCTGCTCCCCGAGCGCACGGGCTATCTCCTCCACCACCGGCGCCGGCCAGCGTCCGTGACGCTGCAGGTGCTCGTCGGTGAGCCCGTGCACTTCCGTCGCCGCCGGGGGCACCGGAACGCCGGGATTGACCAGCCAGCGAGTGGTGCGGACCCGGCCCCCCGCACACTCCTGCACGATGAGCGCGGCGGACACGATCCGGTCCTGCTCGACGTCCACCCCGGTGGTCTCCGTGTCGAATGCGGCCAGCGGCCCCTCGTACCAGCGTGTCATGGCGAACTCCTCGTCCCCGGTCGGCAGATGGGGCGCACCCGGATCACGCCACACCTTCGCCCGCATCGGTGATACCCGGGCTGTTTGCCCCGTACGCCGTTTGCGGTGACCCGGGTGCGGCAACAACACCGGTGGGGGACCGCACACATGACCGGTCGTCACCCCACCCACCACCCACGGCAGAGCCCGGAAGGCATGGGGAGCCGGCCATGGCGCTCGCGCAGCCCGAACCGGGCGGGGTGCTGGCGGGGCAGATCGATCCGCGCACCGGAACACCGGAGGACGCGCGGACCGGACCGCTGCGCGGCACACTCGCCACCACCGCCTGCATGGAGACCCTTCAGGTGGGATACCTGCACGCCGTCGCCGCCGCCGCCGGCTGCTCGCTGTCCCAGCCCTTTCCGGACAACGGCATCGACTGGCACGTCAGCCACGGCGCCCCCGAGCACGTCGTCGACGACGAGGTCACCATCAAGGTGCAGTTGAAGGCGACCTACCAGACACCGCCCCGGCCGGCCGGGCCCACCTTCGCCTTCACCCTCGACAACGACCACCTGGTGAAACTGGCCCGCACCCCGGTCGCCGTCCACAAGATCCTCGTCGTGATGCTCGTCCCGCGGGAGCGCGACCAGTGGCTCACCGCCGGGCACGACCGGCTCGACCTGCGGCACTGCTGCTACTGGACCAATCTCGCCGGACACCCGGTGACCGGCCGGCGCCGGACCACCGTACGGATCCCGACCACGCGGATCTTCGACGACCGGGCGCTGTGCGAGATCATGACCCGGGTCGGGTCGGGAGGGACACCCTGATGCACCGGCACTCACCGAACCTGGAACCGCTGCCGTCCCCGGACTACGGCGGGTTCGCGGACTCCGCGCACCCCGCCGCCCCCGATCCCGCCCAGGTCGATCCGGCCGTGCTCGGCGCGCTGCTGCACCGGCACGGCTGGCTGCGCCGGGGCGGGGCCGCCGGACGCTACGGCCGCTGGACCCCGCCCGCCACGCATCCGACGGCCCGCGCCGCCACCAGCCTGCTCGTCCCCGAGAGCCGCACCTTCCCCGACTGCGCCGACCTGCTCGAAGAGGCGATCACCGCGCTCACCCGCAGCGGCCTGCCCTCCGCGCGGGAGGTGCTCTACGGGCTGAGCGTGCCCAGCGACGAGGTCCGCTGGGACCGGGAGATACCGCAGGGCGCGTACGGGCTCCGGGGCGAGGCCGCGTGGACCGCGCAGGAGCAGCTGCGCTCGGCCGCCCGGCAGCTGCTGCTCGCCGGAGCCCTGGCCGCACGGGCCCGCGCCGGGTACTACGGGGCCCGGCACCGGGCCCAGGCCGAACGGGCCCTGGACGGGGTCCTGGTGGGCCCGCACCCGGGGGGCCGGCGGCTGACCGCGTACGTTCCGGTCGACGGCGGCCGGGGCACCGTGACCCGGCTCCACCACGCTCTGCACGCGGCCCGCGAGGCCGTGGACTACCGGCGGGCCACCGGCGGCATGGAGGCCTTCGACGCGGCCGTGCGGGCCGGGGTCAGCCGGGAACTCGCCGAGGCGCTGATCGCGCTGGTCCGCGGCACGGAGGGAGCCCGGATCTCCCTGGCCTGGGCGCCGGCGGCGGGGGTCCCCGCGGGCTGCGCGGCCCGCCCGGAGCCGGTGGAGTTCTCCCCGGGCGACCTGCCGGTGCTGCGGGACGCGGCGGCGCGGTACACCCGGGACGAGCCGGCCGTCCAGGTCCGCATCGCGGGGGCGGTGGTACGGATGCGGCGCTCGGCCCCGGGGGGCGGGGGCACGGTCCGGCTGCGGGTCCTGGCGGGGGCGGAGGTCCCGTACGTGCGGGTCGCGCTGGACGAGGAGGCGTACCGGGTGGCGGGGCACGCCCACCTGGAGGGCCTGCCGATCCGGGTGGGCGGGCGGCTGCAGCGGCGGGGCGGCTTCCGTCGGCTGACGGACGCGACGGGGGTGGCGCCGGTGCCGCTGGACGAGGTCGAGCGGGATCGGCTGATGAAGTCGCTGGACGAGGCGTTCGATCCTGCGGACGTGCTCGCCGCGGACGAATAGGCGCGGCGCCGCCGCCGGGGTCCGCCCCGGGCCCCGCGCCTCGAACGCCGGCGGGGCCGGAGGGTCAGGCGGGGGTGAGACGGAACGACGCCATGACCAGGCCCGGGGCGGGGGAGAAGTCCGGGCCTCGGGTGAAGCCCAGGTGTCCGTAGAGGGAGACCGCTGGGGTGTTGGCCGCGCCCGTGGTGACCTTGACGGGGCGGCCCGGGAAGAGGTCGGTCAGGGCGTGGCGCAGGAGCAGGGAGGCGACGCCGCGGCGGAACCAGGCCGGGGACACGCAGACACGGTCGAGGCAGACGTCCCCGCCCGGCTCTTCCTCCCAGGCCAGGAAGCCGGCGAGCTCCCCGCCCCCGTCGGATACGGCGCCGATCCACTCCAGCTCCTGCGCGCGCATCTGTGCGAGGCTCTCGCCCAGCGCCGGGATGCCGTCGAAGCCGATCAGCTCCGCCTCCACCGCGTACGCCGCCCGCCCGATCCGGTGCACGGCCGTCGCGGTGGCGTCGTCGGTCAGGTCCAGTCGGCGTATCCGTGGGCTCGGCATGCCGCCCAGGCTACTTCGGCAGGGGCGCCGCCCCGGCCCGCGCGGTAACCGTTTAGCGGCGCGGCCACTCCGCTCGGTACGATTCACGCGCGCAGTGTTCGCTCGCGCACCCCCAGAGTTCAGGAGAGACCGGTGTCAGACGTCCGTGTGATCATCCAACGCGATTCCGAGCGGGACGAGCGCGTGGTGGCCACGGGCACTACGGCGGCCGAGCTCTTCGCCGGCGAGCGCACCATCGTCGCCGCGCGCGTCGCGGGCGAGCTGAAGGACCTCGCGTACGAGGTGAAGGACGGCGAGACCGTCGAGCCGGTGGAGATCTCCTCCGAGGACGGCCTGAACATCCTGCGCCACTCGACCGCGCACGTCATGGCCCAGGCCGTGCAGGAGCTCTTCCCCGAGGCCAAGCTGGGCATCGGCCCGCCGGTCCGGGACGGCTTCTACTACGACTTCGACGTGGCCCGGCCCTTCACCCCGGAGGACCTGAAGGCCGTCGAGAAGAAGATGCAGGAGATCCAGAAGCGCGGCCAGCGCTTCTCCCGCCGCGTCGTCACCGACGAGGCGGCCCGCGAGGAGCTGGCGGACGAGCCGTACAAGCTGGAGCTCATCGGCATCAAGGGTTCCGCGTCGACCGACGACGGGGCGAACGTCGAGGTGGGCGGCGGCGAGCTGACCATCTACGACAACCTCGACGCGAAGACCGGCGAGCTGTGCTGGAAGGACCTCTGCCGCGGTCCCCACCTGCCCACCACCCGCAACATCCCGGCCTTCAAGCTCATGCGCAACGCCGCCGCCTACTGGCGCGGCAGCGAGAAGAACCCGATGCTCCAGCGCATCTACGGCACCGCGTGGCCGTCGAAGGAGGAGCTGAAGGCCCACCTCGACTTCCTCGCCGAGGCCGAGAAGCGCGACCACCGCAAGCTCGGCAACGAGCTGGACCTCTTCTCGATCCCGGACGAGATCGGCTCCGGCCTCGCCGTCTTCCACCCGCGCGGCGGCATCATCCGCCGGACCATGGAGGACTACTCGCGCCGCCGGCACGAGGAGGAGGGCTACGAGTTCGTCTACTCCCCGCACGCCACCAAGGGCGCCCTCTTCGAGAAGAGCGGGCACCTGGACTGGTACGCGGAGGGCATGTACCCCCCCATGCAGCTCGACGGTGGTACCGACTACTACCTGAAGCCCATGAACTGCCCGATGCACAACCTGATCTTCGACGCGCGCGGCCGCTCCTACCGCGAACTGCCGCTGCGCCTGTTCGAGTTCGGCACCGTGTACCGGTACGAGAAGTCCGGCGTGGTGCACGGCCTGACCCGTGCCCGCGGCTTCACCCAGGACGACGCGCACATCTACTGCACCCGTGAGCAGATGGCGGAGGAGCTCGACCGCACGCTCACCTTCGTGCTGAACCTGCTGCGCGACTACGGTCTGACCGACTTCTACCTGGAGCTGTCGACCAAGGACCCGGAGAAGTTCGTCGGCTCGGACGAGGTCTGGGAGGAGGCCACGGCCGTCCTCCAGCAGGTGGCCGAGAAGCAGGGCCTCCCGCTGACCCCCGACCCGGGCGGCGCGGCCTTCTACGGCCCGAAGATCTCCGTGCAGGCGCGCGACGCCATCGGCCGCACCTGGCAGATGTCGACCGTGCAGCTCGACTTCAACCTGCCGGAGCGCTTCAACCTCGAGTACACCGCCCCGGACGGCTCCCGCCAGCGCCCGGTCATGATCCACCGTGCGCTGTTCGGTTCGATCGAGCGGTTCTTCGCCGTGCTGCTGGAGCACTACGCGGGCGCCATGCCGCCGTGGCTGGCCCCGGTCCAGGCGGTCGGCATCCCGATCGGCGACGGGCACGTCGAGTACCTGCAGGAGTTCGCCGCGGCGGCGAAGAAGCAGGGTCTGCGGGTCGAGGTGGACGCCTCCTCCGACCGCATGCAGAAGAAGATCCGCAACCACCAGAAGCTCAAGGTCCCCTTCATGATCATCGTCGGCGACGAGGACATGGCGGCGGGCACGGTCTCCTTCCGCTACCGCGACGGTTCGCAGGAGAACGGCATCGCCAAGGACGAGGCCCTGGCCAAGCTGGCCAAGGTCGTCGCGGACCGCGTCCAGGTCTGACCCGCGCGCCGGTCCCCGTGCGCGAGGCCCCCGGGAAGTGATCACTTCCCGGGGGCCTTCCTCGTACGCGAAGGCGAGGTCATATGCTTGCCGCCATGACGATTGAGCCGGAGCAGCAGATCGGTGTGGGCACGCAGGACGCGTTCCAGCGTCTGTGGACGCCCCACCGGATGGCCTACATCCAGGGGGAGAACAAGCCGACCGGCCCGGAGGCCGGGGACGGCTGTCCCTTCTGCGGGATTCCGGAGATGTCCGACGAGGACGGCCTCGTCGTGGCCCGCGGCCGGCACGTCTACGCCGTGCTGAACCTCTACCCGTACAACGGCGGCCACCTCATGGTCGTCCCGTACCGGCACGTCGCCGACTACACCGAGCTCGACGACCTGGAGACGGCCGAACTCGCGGACCTCACGAAGCGGGCGATGGTCGCGCTGCGCAAGGCCTCGGGTGCGCACGGTTTCAACATCGGCATGAACCAGGGCGCCGCCGCCGGGGCCGGCATCGCCGCGCACCTGCACCAGCACATCGTGCCCCGCTGGGGCGGGGACACGAACTTCATGCCGGTCGTCGGCCACACCAAGGTGCTGCCGCAACTGCTCGCGGACACCCGCCAGATGCTCGCCGACGCCTGGCCCGTCGGCTGATCGGCGACTTCAGCCAGGCGGCCGCTCCCCGCGGCTCGTGCGGTGCCCGCGGCCCTCGCGCCACGTCCGCACCACGGCCTCGACGTCGAACTCGGTCAGGCCCAGGGGCGGTCCCGGAGGGGGCCGGCGCAGGGCGGCGCGGATCTTCTCGTTGACCGCCGTGAGGACGTCCCGTACCTGACGCTCGGAGCGGGCCGCGAGGGCGGCTTCCCGGGCGTCCTGCGCCTCCTTGCGCAGCGCGAGCGCCGGAGGCAGGACGGCGAACCCCTCGCGGTGCAGCTTGCCCTTGATCCACCACAGCTCGTCGTACGGCGCGTCGAGGGAGGCCAGCGGCTTGCCGTAGCCGGGCAGATTCTCGAATTCGCCCCGCTCGGCGGCCTGCCGGATCTGCCGGTCCACGAAGGACTCGAAGCCGACGCCGGGCGGTTTGCGCTCGGTCATGGTCCCTCCTCCGGATGGCCCTCCGCCTGGACCCAGGCTACCTACGCGTCGTAGACGTCGGCCTTGCGCGGCGACGGCTCCTGGATGAGGCCGCTCATGATCGAGGAGCGGTTGGTGAAGCGTTCGGTGTCGACGCCGTTCTCCTCCAGCACCCTGAAGGTGGCGGCGTGGATCGCGCGCAGGACCGGAGCCACCGTGCGCAGGGCGTCGTCGGCCATGAACCGGTGGCGCCACATCGAGCTCGCCCAGACGTGCCGCAGGCCGAAGGGCTCGGGCAGGACCAGCTTGCCGCCGAAGAAGTCCAGGATCGGCGGGTACCAGGTCAGCGGGGCCCGGACGGCCAGCCGTACCACCTCCTGGGCGTCCACCAGCGGCAGCGGGCGCTCCACGGTCTCCCAGAAGCGGATGCTCTTGGGCACCTCCACCACCGGGGCCGCGGACTTCGTCGTGAACAGACCGTGTACGGGGCCCAGGGCGTGCGCGGTGACGTCCACGCGCAGGGTCTTGTAGAGCACGGTGACCGTGACCAGCATGTTGATGACCAGCTGGCCGTCCCAGAGCGGGTACTGGATGCCCAGGTAGTGCCGGTTCCCGGCGTTGAACTGCTGTTCGTTGCAGATCCGGGTGATCTCGTGCGGCTTGACGAGGAAGGCGTCGACGTTCTCGCCGGTGGGGCGGGCCACCTCGGCGGCGCCCTCGCCGACCGGGGTGACGATCCAGTGCTGGATCGCGGCGGGTGGGAAGCCGCCGGTGTGCAGGGGGCCCCGCTCGAGTTTGCGGAGCTCGGCGTCGATCCCGCGTATGACGTCCCAGCTGCGGAAGGGGTGCATCTCCATCCCCTCGGTCCTCGGGGCGAGCTCCTCGGCCATCTGCCAGCTGCCCCAGCGGGTGCCCATGCCGAGGATGCCCTTGGGGCCCGCGTAGAAGACCTGGTTGCTGCGGTCCTCGGCGGTGAGCTTGGCGAGCTGGTGGCGCAGGTCCTCGCGCGCCTTCTCGTCGGGGTTGCCCGGCACGGCCTCGGGGATCTTGGCGCCGATCCCGTCGCCGGAGAGCAGTCCGTCCCAGCGGGCGCGCAGGTCCCTGGCGGTGGCCTCGCAGGTCCGGCGGGCGAGCAGCCAGCCCAGGGCCGGGGCGATGATCATGCCGCGTGCGTAGAGCCCGAGGAAGCCGGTGAGCGGCAGCCGGAACATCAGGATCGCCACCACGACGCCCACGCCGACCAGGAGGGCGGTGCCGATCCAGGAGCCGCGCCCCTTGCCGGCCAGGCTCTTGCGGAGCTGGAACAGGCCCAGCCACAGCAGCAGACCGGGCAGGAACAGCACTCCGCAGACCAGAGTGATCAGCCGGAGCCGGCGGTCGCGCTCCTTGCGGATGCGGGAGGCGGCCAGGCAGTGCTCCACGACCGTCTGCGGATCGGCCCCGAAGGACTGGATCAGCGGCTTGCGACCCGGGCCGAGGGTGCGGACCTCGACGGCCCGGCAGAAGGCCTCGCCGAGGCTGGGCTCGAAGAGGGAGATCTTCGGGGGCTTGACGGTGGCCGGGTGGAGCTCGCTGTTCGCGGTGAGTATCTTCTCCAGCCTGCTGTCCTTGCCGCCGTCGCGGTACGCGGCCGAGGCGAGGGCGTTGGTCGCCGCCGTCTGCCCACCGCCACCCTGGAGAGGAATCTGCGCTCCGGGCCTGAAGTCGAATCCGTCGTCCGCCACCGCTGCCCCCATCGCTGTGCGTTCGTGCTCTTTTGGTGCGCCGATGAGCCTATCGGCGGATCTCGCCCCATGGTCATGGGACAGGGAAATGCCGCCCACCGCAAGCTGGTTGGGTGGGCGGCCATCCCGGCGCTATGTCAACTAGCTTCCCTTCTCAGCCTGTTCGCGCACCTTTTCCGCGATCTGGGGTGGCATGGGTTCGTGGCGGGCGTAGGCCCGGGCGAAGCGGCCCGTGCCGTGCGAGACGGAGCGCAGCTCGACGGCGTAGCGGCCGATCTCGATCTCGGGGATCTCGGCGCGGACCCGGGTGCGCCCCGGGCCGGCCTGGTCGGTGCCGACGACGCGGCCGCGGCGGCCCGCGAGGTCGCTCATGACCGGGCCCACGTACTCGTCGGGGATGAGGACGGCGAGCTCGGCGACCGGTTCGAGCAGGTCGATGCGGGCCTCGGCGGCGGCCTCGCGCAGGGCGAGGGCGCCCGCCGTCTGGAAGGCGGCGTCGGAGGAGTCCACCGAGTGGGCCTTGCCGTCGAGGAGGGTGACGCGGACGTCGACCAGCGGGTAGCCGGCCGCGACCCCGCGGGCGGCCTGGCCCCGTACGCCCTTCTCCACGGACGGGATGAACTGGCGGGGCACGGCGCCGCCCACCACCTTGTCGACGAACTCGATGCCGCTGCCCGGCGGGAGCGGCTCCACCTCGATCTCGCAGATGGCGAACTGGCCGTGGCCGCCGGACTGCTTGACGTGCCGACCGCGGCCGGCGGCCTTGACGCCGAAGGTCTCGCGCAGGCTCACCTTGTGCGGGACGGGGTCGACCTGGACGCCGTAGCGGGTGCGCAGCCGCTCCAGGGCGACGTCCTGGTGGGCCTCGCCGAGGCACCACAGGACGACCTGGTGGGTGTGCGGGTTCTGCTCCAGCCGCATGGTGGGGTCCTCGGCGACGAGCCGGGCCAGGCCCTGGGAGAGCTTGTCCTCGTCGGCCTTGCTGTGGGCCTCGATGGCGAGGGGGAGCAGCGGGTCGGGCATGGTCCAGGGCTCCATGAGGAGCGGGTCGTCCTTGGCGGAAAGGGTGTCGCCCGTCTCCGCGCGGGTGAGTTTGGCCACGCAGGCCAGGTCGCCGGCGATGCACCGGGTGAGGGCGCGCTGCTGTTTGCCGAAGGGGGCGGTGAGGGTGCCGATCCGCTCGTCGACGTCGTGGTCCTCGTGGCCGCGGTCGGCGAGTCCGTGCCCGCTGACGTGGACGGTCTCCTCGGGGGTCAGGGTGCCGGAGAAGACGCGGACGAGGGAGACGCGGCCGACGTACGGGTCGGAGGAGGTCTTGACGACCTCGGCGACGAGGGGGCCGGCGGGATCGCAGGTGACCTCGCGACGGGCGGAGCCGTCGGGCCGGGTGACGGTGACGGCGGCGTGTTCCAGCGGGGTGGGGAAGCCGCCGGTTACCAGCTCGAGGAGTTCCACCGTGCCGAGCCCCTGGCGGGCGCCGTCGCCGGCGGGCGCGGCCATCAGGACGGGGTGGAAGGTGCCGCGGGCGACGGCCCGCTCCAGGTCGTCCACGAGGGTCTTGACGTCGATGTCCTCGCCGCCGAGGTAGCGGTCCATGAGGCTCTCGTCCTCGCTCTCGGCGATGATCCCCTCGATGAGGCGGGAGCGGGCGTCGGCGATCAGCGCGAGCTCGGCGGGGTCCGGGTCGCGCTCCACGCGCTCGCCGGAGGCGTAGTCGTAGACGCGCTGGGAGAGCAGGCCGAGGAGACCGGTGACGGGGGCGTGGCCGTCGGGGCCGGCGGGGCCGTGCAGGGGCAGGTAGAGGGGGATGACCGCGTCGGGGTCCTCGCCGCCGAAGATCTCGCCGCAGACGGTGGTCATCTGCGCGTAGTCGGAGCGGGCGGCCTCCAGGTGGGTCACGACGATGGCGCGGGGCATGCCGACGGCCTCGCACTCGTCCCAGACCATGCGGGTGGCCCCGTCGATGCCGTCCGAGGCCGAGACGACGAAAAGGGCCGCGTCCGCGGCGCGCAGACCGGCCCTGAGTTCCCCGACGAAGTCGGCGTATCCGGGGGTGTCCAGAATGTTGATCTTGATCCCGCCCCATTCGACGGGGACGAGGGAGAGCTGTACGGAGCGTTGCCGGCGGTGCTCGATCTCGTCGTAGTCGGAGATCGTGGCACCGTCCTCGACGCGGCCGGCCCGGTTGACCGCTCCGGCGGTCAGGGCGAGGGCTTCGACCAGCGTGGTCTTGCCCGATCCGCTGTGGCCGACCAGCACGACGTTCCGGATGGAGGAGGGGCGGTCGGCCGTCAGTGCCCTGCCGGCGGCTCCGGCTTGGTGTGATGTGGCTCCCATGGTGCTCGTACCTCCCGGTGGTGACGGTGAGGAGGGTGGGTTCCTTGATCGGTTTCCCGAGGGGGTCCGCGATCGGTCGGGTGATCGGTTTCGTGATCGGATCCGGTGATCGGTTCCTCGCGCGCTTCCTCGGATGAGGAACACGGGGTTCTTCGAGCTTTGCACTGGTGTCACACCGCGTCCATACGTCGTACCGGGCGCGTACGCGGGGCGCACCGGAGGGGGTCCGTGACGTGAAGTACGTCTTACACGGCACGAACCGGTGGGTGCGCGGCGTTCGGGCGGCGGCGTGCTGGCTACGATGGGCCAGCCGGTGGCCGTGGTGGCCGTGCGGCCCAGCGACCCTCCGGGAAGGCCATGCTGAACAAGTACGCGCGTGCATTCTTCACGCGTGTTCTCACGCCATTCGCCGCTTTTCTGCTCCGGCGGGGGGTGAGCCCGGACGCGGTCACCCTGATCGGCACGGCCGGAGTGGTGGCGGGAGCGCTGTTCTTCTTCCCCCGGGGCGAGTTCTTCTGGGGCACGATCACCATCACCCTCTTCGTCTTCTCCGACCTGGTGGACGGGAACATGGCCCGCCAGGCCGGGATCTCCAGCCGCTGGGGAGCCTTCCTCGACTCCACCCTCGACAGGGTGGCGGACGCGGCGATCTTCGGCGGTCTCGCGCTCTGGTACGCGGGATCCGGGAACGACAACGTGCTCTGCGCGGTGGCGATCTTCTGCCTGGCCAGCGGCCAGGTGGTGTCGTACACCAAGGCGCGCGGCGAGTCGATCGGGCTGCCGGTGGCCGTCAACGGGCTCATCGAACGGGCCGAACGCCTGGTGATCTCGCTGGTCGCGGCCGGCCTGTCGGGCCTCCAGACCTTCGGCGTGCCGTCCTGGATCGGGGTGCTGCTGCCGATCGCGCTGTGGATCGTGGCCGTGGGCTCGCTCGTCACGCTGATCCAGCGGGTGGTCACCGTACGCCGCGAGTCGGCCGAGGCCGACGCCGAGGCTGCCGCCGCCGACGGTGGCGCGGCCTGATGGGCAGCGCACAGGACAAGCTGGTCAGCGGGCTGTACGGGCTCGGCTGGGCCGGGGTCAAGAAGCTGCCCGAACCGGCCGCGGTGGCCCTCGGCCGCCGGATCGCGGACTTCGCGTGGAAGCGCCGCGGCAAGAGCGTGCTGCGGCTGGAGTCGAACCTGGCCCGGGTGGTGCCCGACGCAGGTCCGGAGCGGCTGCGGGAGCTGTCGCAGGCGGGCATGCGCTCGTACATGCGGTACTGGATGGAGTCCTTCCGGCTGCCGACCATGGACCCGGCGCGGTTCGGCACGGACGTCCGGTTCCAGGACGAGCAGATCCTGCGCGACGCCCTCGCCTCCGGGCGCGGCGTCGTCGTCGCGCTCCCGCACCTCGCCAACTGGGACCTCGCCGGGGCCTGGGCCATCGGCCACATCGGGGTGCCGTTCACCACGGTCGCCGAGCGGCTCAAGCCCGAGAGCCTCTACGACCGCTTCGTGGCCTACCGGGAGAGCCTGGGCATGGAGGTCCTGCCGCACAGCGGCGGCGCCGCCTTCGGCACGCTGGCCCGCCGACTGCGCTCCGGCGGCCTGGTCTGCCTGGTCGCGGACCGGGACCTGTCGGCCTCCGGGGTCGAGGTGGACTTCTTCGGCTCCACGGCGAGGATGCCGGCCGGGCCGGCGCTGCTGGCCCAGCAGACCGGTGCGGTCCTGCTCCCGGCCACCCTGCACTACGGCGACACGCCGACGATGTACGGCCGGATCCACCCCGAGGTGGAGGTGCCGAAGACGGGCACGCGGACCGAGAAGACCGCCGTCATGACGCAGGCGGTGGCGGACGCCTTCGCCTGGGGGATCGCCGAGCACCCGGAGGACTGGCACATGCTGCAGCGACTGTGGCTGGACGACCTGGAGGAGCGCGCGTAGTGAAGATCGGCATCGTGTGCCCGTACTCGTGGGACGTGCCCGGTGGCGTCCAGTTCCACATCCGGGATCTGGCCGAGCACCTGATCCGGCTCGGCCACGAGGTGTCGGTCCTGGCCCCGGCGGACGACGAGACCCCGCTGCCGCCCTACGTGGTCTCGGCCGGGCGGGCGGTGCCGGTGCCCTACAACGGCTCGGTGGCCCGCCTGAACTTCGGGTTCCTCTCCGCCGCGCGGGTCCGGCGCTGGCTGCACGACGGCACCTTCGACGTGATCCACATCCACGAGCCGGCCTCGCCCTCGCTGGGGCTGCTGTCCTGCTGGGCGGCGCAGGGCCCGATCGTGGCCACCTTCCACACCTCGAACCCGCGCTCGCGCGCCATGATCGCGGCGTACCCGATCCTCCAGCCGGCCCTGGAGAAGATCAGCGCGCGGATCGCGGTGAGCGAGTACGCGCGGCGCACGCTGGTCGAGCACCTCGGCGGCGACGCGGTCGTCATCCCCAACGGCGTCGACGTGGACTTCTTCGCCAAGGCCGACCCGAACCCCGACTGGTCCGGACAGACCCTGGGCTTCATCGGCCGCATCGACGAACCGCGCAAGGGCCTGCCGGTGCTGATGGCGGCCTTCCCGAAGATCGTGGAGGCCTGTCCGGACGTACGGCTGCTGGTCGCGGGCCGCGGCGACGAGGAGGAGGCCGTGGCCTCGCTGCCGGCGGAACTGCGCCCGCGGGTCGAATTCCTCGGCATGGTCTCGGACGAGGACAAGGCCCGGCTGCTGCGCAGCGTCGACGTGTACGTCGCCCCGAACACGGGCGGCGAGAGCTTCGGCATCATCCTGGTCGAGGCCCTGTCGGCGGGCGCCGCGGTCCTGGCCTCGGACCTGGACGCCTTCGCGCAGGTCCTGGACCAGGGCAGGGCCGGCGACCTCTTCGCCAACGAGAACGCCGACGCCCTGGCGACGGCGGCGATCGCCCTCCTGCGCGACCCGGCCCGCCGGGAGCGGCTCAGCGCCAGCGGCTCGGCGCACGTCCGCCGCTTCGACTGGTCCACGGTCGGCGCGGACATCCTGGCGGTCTACGAAACGGTCACCGACGGCGCCGCGGCGGTGGCCGAGGACGACCGCGGCACCGGCCTGCGCACCCGCCTGGGCTTCTCGAAGGACACCTCGCCCTCCTGAGGCTTCACCCCCCGGCGCAGACGACCCGCTCGGGCCGGCCGCCGGGGGCGAGGCTCACCTCGTGGACCACGCACTCCCGGGTGGTCATGCGGATCCGGTCGGGGAGCCCGGACCGGGGCGAGGGGCGATGAACGCCCGGCCCACGTGGAGCGGTAGGGTCGCGCAGCGTGATCGAAACCCTTGTCTGGATCGCCCTGGCTCTCGGAGTCATCGGGGTCTACCTCAGCTGGACCGCCGGCCGGCTGGACCGGCTGCACTCGCGGATGGACGCCTCGCGGGCCGCGCTCGACGCGCAGCTCGTACGGCGGGCCTCCGTGGTGCTGGAGGTGGCCACCTCCGGGGTGCTCGACCCCGCCTCCTCGCTGGTGCTGTACGAGGCCGCGCACGCCGCCCGGCAGGCCGAGGAGGAGCACCGGGAGGTCGCCGAGAGCGAGCTCAGCCAGGCGCTGCGGGCGGTCTTCGCCGACGCCGACCAGGTCGAGGTGCTCAAGGCGGCGCCCGGCGGGGCGCAGGCCACCGAGGAGCTGGCCGCGGCCGTCCGCCGGGTGCCCATGGCCCGCCGCTTCCACAACGACGCCGTACGGGCCGCCCGCGCGCTGCGCCGCCACCGCAAGGTCCGCTGGTTCAGACTGGCCGGGCACGCCCCGTTCCCGCTGGCCTTCGAAATGGACGACGAGCCCCCGGTGGATCTTGCCGATCGGCCCACCTAGGGCCGTGAGGGACAAATGAAGGAGCCACAGGCTCCACATTGGCCCTTGTAGTGGACTGACCCCGTGCGGTTTCCTCGGGCAGGTAGTACCCGTCTCCCTTTCGAGTTCCCTTCGAGTGAGGTCAATCCGTGAGCACGCTTCCCACCTCCCCCCAGTCCGCCGAGTCGGCGATCGGCACCTCGCGCGTCAAGCGCGGCATGGCCGAGCAGCTGAAGGGCGGCGTGATCATGGACGTGGTCAACGCCGAGCAGGCGAAGATCGCCGAGGACGCGGGCGCCGTCGCCGTCATGGCCCTCGAGCGGGTCCCGGCCGACATCCGCAAGGACGGCGGGGTCGCCCGCATGTCCGACCCCAACATGATCGAAGAGATCATCGAGGCCGTCTCCATCCCGGTCATGGCCAAGTCCCGCATCGGCCACTTCGTCGAGGCCCAGGTCCTGCAGTCCCTCGGCGTCGACTACATCGACGAGTCCGAGGTCCTGACCCCGGCCGACGAGGTCAACCACTCCGACAAGTGGGCGTTCACCACCCCCTTCGTCTGCGGTGCCACCAACCTGGGCGAGGCCCTGCGCCGCATCGCCGAGGGCGCGGCCATGATCCGCTCGAAGGGCGAGGCCGGCACGGGCAACGTCGTCGAGGCCGTCCGCCACCTGCGCCAGATCAAGAACGAGATCGCCCGCCTGCGCGGCTACGACAACAACGAGCTGTTCGCCGCCGCCAAGGAGCTGCGCGCCCCGTACGAGCTCGTCAAGGAGGTCGCCGAGCTCGGCAAGCTCCCGGTCGTGCTGTTCTCCGCCGGTGGCGTCGCCACCCCCGCCGACGCCGCGCTGATGCGCCAGCTCGGTGCCGAGGGCGTCTTCGTGGGCTCCGGCATCTTCAAGTCCGGCGACCCGGCCAAGCGTGCCGCTGCCATCGTGAAGGCCACCACCTTCTACGACGACCCGAAGATCATCGCGGACGCCTCCCGCAACCTGGGCGAGGCCATGGTCGGCATCAACTGCGACACCCTGCCCGAGGCCGAGCGCTACGCCAACCGCGGCTGGTAGTCACTGTCATGACCACCCCCGTGATTGGTGTCCTGGCCCTCCAGGGCGACGTACGGGAGCACCTGATCGCCCTGGCCGCGGCGGACGCCGTGGCCAGGCCGGTCCGGCGTCCCGAGGAGCTCGCCGAGATCGACGCCCTGGTGATCCCCGGCGGCGAGTCCACGACCATGTCGAAGCTGGCCGTGCTCTTCGGCATGCTGGAGCCGCTGCGCGAGCGCGTGGCCGCCGGCATGCCCGTGTACGGCACCTGCGCCGGCATGATCATGCTGGCCGACAAGCTCCTGGACGGCCGTGAGGACCAGGAGACCCTGGGCGGCATCGACATGATCGTCCGCCGCAACGCCTTCGGCCGCCAGAACGAGTCCTTCGAGGCGAAGATCGACTTCGCGGGCATCGAGGGCGGCCCGGTGGAGGGCGTCTTCATCCGCGCCCCCTGGGTCGAGTCCGTCGGCGGCGCCGCCGAGGTGCTCGCCACGTACGACGGCCACACGGTCGCCGTGCGCCAGGGCAACGTCCTCGCGACCTCGTTCCACCCCGAGCTGACCGGAGACGACCGAGTTCACGCGTACTTCGTCGACATGGTGCGCGCGGGGCTGTAACGGCGTCCCGGTAGGATCTGAGGCGAACATTGTTGGTGACGCGAAGGAGACAGGCAGATGTCCGGCCACTCTAAATGGGCTACGACGAAGCACAAGAAGGCCGTGGTTGACGCCAAGCGCGGCAAGCTCTTCGCGAAGCTGATCAAGAACATCGAGGTCGCGGCCCGTATGGGCGGTGCCGACATCGACGGCAACCCGACCCTCTTCGACGCCATCCAGAAGGCCAAGAAGAGCTCGGTCCCGAACAAGAACATCGACTCCGCGGTCAAGCGCGGCGGTGGCCTCGAGGCCGGCGGCGCCGACTACGAGACGATCATGTACGAGGGCTACGGCCCGAACGGCGTCGCGGTGCTCATCGAGTGCCTCACCGACAACCGCAACCGCGCCGCGTCCGACGTCCGCGTCGCCATGACCCGCAACGGCGGCTCGATGGCCGACCCGGGTTCGGTCTCGTACCTGTTCAACCGCAAGGGTGTCGTGCTCCTGCCCAAGGGCGACCTCTCCGAGGACGACGTCCTGGAGACGGTGCTCGAGGCCGGCGCCGAAGAGGTCAACGACCTCGGCGAGAGCTTCGAGATCATCAGCGAGGCCACCGACATGGTCGCGGTCCGCACCGCGCTCCAGGAGGCGGGCATCGACTACGACTCGGCCGACTCCAACTTCCTGCCGACCATGCAGGTCGAGCTGGACGAAGAGGGCGCGCGCAAGATCTTCAAGCTGATCGACGCGCTGGAGGACAGCGACGACGTGCAGAACGTCTTCGCCAACTTCGACGTCTCGGACGAGGTCATGGAGAAGGTCGACGCCTGACCGGCAGACCGTGCAGCAGCGGGGGGGGGGGGGGGGGAGCACCCCCCACCCCCCCCCCCCCCCCCCCTTTTTCCCCCCCCCCCCCCCCCACCCAACCCCAAACAAAAAACAAGAGAGAAGGAAACAGCATCCCCGCGACAAAAAAAA
>NZ_JBVJFB010000007.1:0-180899 GCF_055588065.1 Streptomyces sp. NPDC046308 | reverse complement strand
CCTCCCCCCCCTCCCCCTCCCCCCCTCCCCCCCCCCCCCCCCCCCCCCCCCCCCCCCCACCCCCCCCCCCCCCCCACCCCCCCCCCCCCCCCCCCCCCCCCCCGCTGCTTTGTCAGTGGTGCCCGATAACCTGCACCGACACGGACGGATGAGCGAACGAGGGGGGCGAGGTGCGCGTACTGGGCGTGGACCCGGGGCTGACGCGATGTGGTGTCGGCGTCGTCGAGGGTGTCGCCGGCCGCCCCCTGACGATGCTCGGGGTGGGGGTCGTACGCACCCCCGCCGACGCGGAGTTGGGACACCGGCTCGTCGCCGTCGAGCAGGGCATCGAGGAGTGGCTCGACACGCACCGGCCCGAAGTCGTCGCCGTGGAGCGGGTGTTCAGCCAGCACAACGTCAGCACCGTGATGGGCACCGCCCAGGCCAGCGCCGTCGCGATGCTGTGCGCCGCCCGCCGCGGGATACCGGTCGCCCTGCACACCCCGAGCGAGGTCAAGGCGGCCGTCACCGGTAGCGGCCGGGCCGACAAGGCCCAGGTCGGGGCGATGGTCACCCGGCTGCTGCGACTGGCCGCACCGCCCAGGCCGGCGGACGCCGCCGACGCCCTCGCCCTCGCCATCTGCCACATCTGGCGGGCCCCCGCCCAGAACCGCCTCCAGCAGGCGGTCGCCCTGCACGCCTCTGGCTCGAAAGGCCGTACCCGATGATCGCCTTCGTCAGCGGCCCCGTCGCCGCCCTCGCCCCCACCCTTGCCGTGATCGAGGTCGGGGGAGTGGGCATGGCCGTGCAGTGCACGCCCAACACCATCGCCGGCCTGCGGATCGGGGAGCAGGCCCGGCTGGCCACCTCCCTGGTCGTACGGGAGGACTCGCTCACCCTGTACGGCTTCGCCGACGACGACGAGCGCCAGGTCTTCGAGCTCCTCCAGGGCGCGAGCGGGGTCGGGCCGAGGCTGGCGCAGGCGATGCTCGGCGTGCACAGCCCGGACGCGCTGCGCCTGGCCGTCTCCACGGGGGACGAGAAAGCGCTGGTGGCGGTGCCCGGCATCGGCAAGAAGGGCGCGCAGAAGCTGCTGCTGGAACTGAAGGGCAAGCTGGGCGCGCCGCTGGGCGCGAGCGGGCTGGTGGGGGCGCAGCGGGCCGTGGCCAGTGGGCCCGCGCCGTGGACGGAACAGCTGTCCGCCGCGCTGATCGGGCTGGGCTACGCCCCGCGCGAGGCGGAGGAGGCCGTCTCGGCGGTGGCGCCGCAGGCCGAGGCCGCGATCGCCGCCGGCGGTTCGGCCCCGGTCCCGCAGCTCCTGCGCGCCGCCCTCCAGTCCCTGAACCGAGCCCGCTAGCCCCGCCGCCGGGCCACAAAGACCGGGGCTCCGCCTTGGCCCCCGCTTCTCGAACGCCGGAGGGGCCGGGTCCGGCATCCGGGCCCCGCCGGCGATCGAGGCGCGGGGGTTCGGGGGCGCAGCCCCCGCAGCGGCGCCGCAGGCGACCGACCACCGCACGCGAACGATAAGGCAGAGTGACACCGTGAACTGGGACGACGAGACCAACGCAGACGACAGCGAGCGACTCGTCGCGGCCTCGGCAGACGGCGAGGACACCGCAGTCGAGGCGGCCCTGCGGCCCAAGGACCTCGGGGGGTTCGTCGGCCAGGAGAAGGTCCGCCAGCAGCTGGACCTGGTCCTGAAGGCGGCCCGGCAGCGCGGGGCCACCGCCGACCACGTCCTGCTCTCCGGCGCGCCCGGCCTCGGCAAGACCACGCTGTCGATGATCATCGCGGCCGAGATGGGCGCGCCCATCCGCATCACCTCCGGCCCCGCCATCCAGCACGCCGGGGACCTCGCCGCCATCCTGTCCTCCCTCCAGGAGGGCGAGGTCCTCTTCCTCGACGAGATCCACCGCATGTCCCGGCCCGCCGAGGAGATGCTCTACATGGCCATGGAGGACTTCCGCGTCGACGTGATCGTCGGCAAGGGTCCCGGGGCCACCGCGATCCCGCTGGAGCTGCCGCCCTTCACCCTGGTCGGGGCCACCACCCGGGCCGGCCTGCTGCCCCCGCCGCTGCGGGACCGCTTCGGCTTCACCGGGCACATGGAGTTCTACGCCCCCGAGGAGCTGGAGCGCGTCATCCACCGCTCCGCCCGCCTCCTCGACGTGGAGATCGACACCGACGGTGCCGCCGAGATCGCCGGGCGCTCCCGCGGCACCCCGCGCATCGCCAACCGCCTGTTGCGCCGCGTCCGCGACTACGCCCAGGTCCGGGCGGACGGGGTGATCAACCGCGAGGTGGCCGGTACCGCCCTCCAGGTGTACGAGGTGGACGCGCGCGGCCTCGACCGGCTGGACCGCGCCGTCCTGGAGGCACTGCTCAAACTCTTCGGCGGCGGCCCCGTCGGGCTGTCCACCCTGGCCGTGGCCGTGGGCGAGGAGCGCGAGACCGTGGAAGAGGTCGCGGAGCCCTTCCTGGTCCGCGAGGGCCTGCTCGCGCGCACCCCCCGGGGACGGGTCGCGACGCCCGCCGCATGGGCTCACCTGGGGCTCGTCCCGCCGCAGCACGGTGGGAGTGGATCAAGCGGACAACAGGGCTTGTTCGGGGCCTGACGGCGCGGAGGTTCGCCCCCTCAGGAACTGCGGTGCCATGCTGGGCGTTGTTCCATCGGTGCGGACTCGCCTAGACTCCGCCGATGCCGACCCTTCGGGTCGGCATGCCCACCCCCCGTAGAAAAGGCCGCCGTCCGCGTGCGGTCGTGCGAAGGATCTCCGTCCCGTGAATCTCGTGACACTCCTCCCGTTCATCGTGCTCATCGGGGCGATGTTCCTGATGACCCGCTCCGCGAAGAAGAAGCAGCAGGCAGCCGCGCAGATGCGCGACCACATGACGCCCGGCACCGGGGTCCGCACCATCGGTGGCATGTACGCCACGGTGAAGGAGATCGGTGACGACACCGTCACCCTCGAGGTGGCTCCCGGCGTCCACGCGATCTTCGCCAAGAACGCCATCGGCGCCGTGCTCGAGGACGCGGAGTACAACCGCATCGTCCACGGCATCAGCGACGACGTGACGACCGACACGCCGGTCGTCCCGGACGACGCCTCCTCCCTCACCGAGGAGCCGAAGACGGACCTCGCCAAGGACAAGGGCGAGGACGAGGCTCCCAAGCTCGACCTGGGCAAGAAGGACGGGCCCGAGGGCGACGAGGAGCCCAAGGACGGCAAGACCGACGGCGAGGCCGGCGCGAAGTAGCGCGC
Organism: Streptomyces sp. NPDC046308; assembly: GCF_055588065.1. Lineage (NCBI taxonomy): Bacteria > Bacillati > Actinomycetota > Actinomycetes > Kitasatosporales > Streptomycetaceae > Streptomyces > Streptomyces sp. NPDC046308. The sequence goes on along the minus strand of NZ_JBVJFB010000007.1, from coordinate 177,657 downwards.
GGCCGGGGACCGTGCAGGCGCCGGATCGGCGGCCGACGCGGTCCCCGCCAGTGACACTTCTGCGGGGGGCAGGGGTCCCCACCACACATTTCGTGGCCGTCCGCGCGCTGACCCGGCGCGGGGCGGTTGGACAGGGAGAAACGACAAGGTGGCAGCACCGAAGAAGGGCCGGCGGCCCACGGGGGCTCAGGGGAGGCCGGGGCGTGCCCTGGCGATCATCCTGATCGCGATGGTGGCGCTCACCGCGGGGATGTTCATCTCCAAGCAGACGACTCCCCGGCTGGGCATCGACCTCGCCGGCGGCACGAGCATCACGCTCAAGGCCAAGAGCGAGCCCGGCAAAGAGAACGCCATCAACGAGACCAACATGAACACGGCGGTCGGCATCATCGACCGCCGCGTCAACGGTCTCGGCGTGTCCGAGGCGGAGGTCCAGACCCAGGGCCGCGACCACATCATCGTGAACATCCCCAAGGGGACGAACGAGCAGCAGGCGCGCGAGCAGGTCGGCACCACCGCCCAGCTCTACTTCCGCCCGGTCATCGCGTTCGCGGACGGCACCCCCGCCGCGCCCGAGGGCACCCAGAGCCCGAACCCGAGCCCCTCCGCGAGCGGCTCCGGTGCCCCCAAGGCCGAGGACGGCAAGAAGGCCAGCCCCTCCGCCACCCCGTCGTCCAGCGCCACTTCCCAGGGCCGTGCGCTCAGCGAGGCCCTCAAGGCCCCGGCTGCCACCGCCACTCCCTCGCCCTCGGCGAGCGAGTCGAAGAAGGCAGACGACACCAAGGCCCCGGCCCCGTCCCCGTCCGCTCCCCCGACGGGTGACGACGCGGCCGCCGCCGACCTGCAGGCCAAGTTCGCCGCGCTCGACTGCACGGACGAGAAGCAGCGCGCCGCCATCAAGGGCGCCAAGCCCACCGACCCGACGCTCGCCTGCGGCCAGCGCGGCGGAGCCTGGGGCAAGTGGGTCCTGGGCCCGGCCGCGGTCGAGGGCAAGGACGTGAAGAGCGCCAAGGGCGTCATCGACCCGCAGTCGGGTCAGTGGATCGTCACGATGGACTTCAACGACCGCGGTTCCGACGCCTTCGCGAAGGTCACCGGCGAGCTGGCGGCCAAGCAGATGCCGCAGAACCAGTTCGCCATCGTGCTCGACGGCGACGTGGTCTCGGACCCGTCCGTCAGCCAGGCGATCATGGGCGGCAACGCCCAGATCTCGGGCGGCTTCACCCAGCAGTCCGCGCAGGACCTGGGCAACATGCTCTCGTACGGCGCCCTGCCGCTCTCCTTCAGCGAGGACAGCGTCACCACCGTCACCGCCGCGCTCGGCGGCGAGCAGCTGCGGGCGGGCCTGATCGCCGGTGCCATCGGCCTGCTGCTCGTGGTGATCTACCTGCTGGTGTACTACCGGGGCCTGGCGTTCGTCGCCATCCTGAGCCTCCTGGTCTCCGCGATCCTGACCTACACGATCATGGCGCTGCTCGGCAAGGGCATCGGCTTCGCCCTGAACCTGCCCGCCGTCTGCGGCGCGATCGTGGCGATCGGCATCACGGCGGACTCGTTCATCGTGTACTTCGAGCGCATCCGCGACGAGATCCGTGAGGGCCGCACCCTGCGTCCGGCCGTCGAGCGGGCCTGGCCGCGCGCCCGGCGCACGATCCTGGTCTCCGACTTCGTGTCGTTCCTCGCCGCCGCGGTGCTGTTCATCGTGACCGTCGGCAAGGTGCAGGGCTTCGCCTTCACCCTGGGTCTGACGACCCTGCTCGACGTGGTCGTGGTGTTCCTCTTCACCAAGCCCGTCATGACGCTGCTGGCGCGCACGAAGTTCTTCGCCAGCGGTCACCCGTGGTCCGGGCTGGACCCGAAGCGGCTGGGCGCCAAGCCCCCGCTGCGCCGGTCCCGCCGTACCGGTTCCGCCCCCGCCCCCGTCGAAGCAAAGGAGGCGTGAGAGATGTCGAAGCTGGGAGATCTCGGCGCCAGGCTGTACCGCGGTGAGGTCGGCTACGACTTCGTCGGCAAGCGTTTTCTCTGGTACGGCGTTTCCATCCTGATCACCATCACGGCGATCGTGGCCCTGGCGGTCCAGGGTCTCAACATGGGCATCGAGTTCAAGGGCGGTGCCGTCTTCACCACCCCGAAGACGACCGTCTCCGTCGCCCAGGCGACGGAAGCCGCGGAGAAGGCCTCGGGCCACGACGCGATCGTCCAGGAGCTCGGCACCGGCGGCCTGCGCATCCAGATCTCCGGTCTGGACACCGACGCCGCGACCGACGTCAAGAAGGTCCTCGCCACCGACCTCAAGGTCACCCAGGGCGACATCAACGCCGACCTGGTCGGCCCCAGCTGGGGCGAGCAGATCGCGAACAAGGCCTGGACCGGCCTCGGCGTCTTCATGGTCCTCGTGGTGATCTACCTCGCCATCGCCTTCGAGTGGCGGATGGCGGTCGCCGCGCTGATCGCGCTGATCCACGACCTCACGATCACCGTCGGCGTGTACGCGCTCGTCGGCTTCGAGGTCACGCCGGGCACGGTCATCGGTCTGCTGACGATCCTCGGTTACTCCCTCTACGACACCGTCGTCGTCTTCGACGGTCTCAAGGAGGGCTCGAAGGACATCACCAAGCAGACCCGCTGGACGTACAGCGAGGTCGCCAACCGCAGCATCAACGGCACCCTGGTCCGCTCGATCAACACCACGGTCGTCGCGCTCCTCCCGGTCGCCGCGCTGCTGTTCATCGGCGGCGGCTTCCTGGGCGCCGGCATGCTGAACGACATCTCGCTGTCGCTCTTCGTCGGCCTCGCGGCCGGTGCGTACTCCTCGATCTTCATCGCGACCCCGCTGGTCGTGGACCTCAAGGAGCGCGAGCCGGCGATGAAGGCCCTGAAGAAGCGGGTGCTCGCGAAGCGGGCGGCCGCGGCGGCCAAGGGCGAGTCCCCGGACGACGGCTACGCGTCCGAGGACGAGCCGCAGGTCGTGGCACAGGGCCGGCCGGGGCGGCGACGTTGACCGCGCCCCTGTCCGAGGACGTACGGTCCCTGCTGCTCGCACGGATCAAGGACGTCCCGGACTACCCGAAGCCGGGCGTGATGTTCAAGGACATCACCCCGCTGCTGGCCGACCCGAAGGCCTTCGCGGCCCTGACGGACACGCTGGTGGAGCTGGCGGGACGGTACGGCGCGACGAAGATCGTCGGGCTGGAGGCGCGGGGGTTCATCCTGGCGGCTCCGGTGGCCGTGCAGGCCGGCATCGGCTTCGTGCCGGTGCGCAAGGCCGGGAAGCTGCCGGGTGCCACGCTCGCGCAGTCGTACGAGCTGGAGTACGGCACCGCGGAGATCGAGGTCCACGCGGAGGACCTGGCGGCGGGTGACCGGGTCATGGTCATCGACGACGTGCTGGCCACCGGTGGTACCGCCGAAGCCTCGCTCTCGCTGATCCGGCGGGCCGGGGCCGAGGTCGCGGGCGTGGCGGTCCTGATGGAACTGTCGTTCCTGCCGGGGCGGGCCAAGCTGGCGCCCGCGCTGGACGGGGCTCCGCTGGACGCGCTGATCGTGGTCTGACCTCTGCCGTGCCGAAGCGGCGGGTATCCGGATCCTCCGGGTGCCCGCCGCTTTCGTTCCGGGTGCGGACCGGGGGCCGGCCCGCGCACCCCCGGCGCCTCAAACGCCGGCGCTGCCGGAACCGGCGCCCGCCCGGAGCGTCGTGCGGGGCGCGGGGGAGCCTAGGGGAACAGGGTCGTGCAACCCTCGCTACCATGGGTTGTCCGGACCGGACACGGGCACCGGATCCTCCCCCAAACGCCGTCCGGGGGGACCCCCAGAGGAGCGCTCTTGCCAGACGAGGTCCAGCCAATCTCCGCCGCGCAGCCCGACCCGAAGGCCGAGCCGGCCACGGCGGTTCCCGCTACGCCCCCGCCGGCTCCGCCGGCGCCGCCGGTCAAGCCCGCGCCGGGGAAGTCGGCCGGTTCCTCGAACCGGGTGCGTGCCCGTCTCGCCCGGCTCGGCGTGCAGCGCTCGAACCCGTACAACCCGGTGCTGGAGCCCCTGCTCCGCATAGTCCGCAGCAACGACCCGAAGATCGAGACGTCGACGCTGCGCCAGCTCGAACAGGCCTACCAGGTCGCCGAGCGCTGGCACCGAGGCCAGAAGCGCAAGAGCGGCGACCCGTACATCACCCACCCGCTCGCGGTGACGACCATCCTCGCCGAGCTCGGCATGGACCCGGCCACCCTGATGGCCGGTCTGCTGCACGACACCGTCGAGGACACCGAGTACGGCCTGGAGGACCTGCGCCGGGACTTCGGCGACGCCGTGGCCCTCCTCGTCGACGGCGTCACCAAGCTGGACCGGGTGAAGTTCGGCGAGGCCGCCCAGGCCGAGACGGTCCGCAAGATGGTCGTGGCGATGGCCAAGGACCCGCGCGTCCTCGTCATCAAGCTCGCCGACCGGCTGCACAACATGCGCACGATGCGCTACCTCAAGCGGGAGAAGCAGGAGAAGAAGGCCCGCGAGACGATCGAGATCTACGCCCCGCTGGCGCACCGGCTGGGCATGAACACGATCAAGTGGGAGCTGGAGGACCTCTCCTTCGCGATCCTCTACCCGAAGATGTACGACGAGATCGTCCGCCTGGTCGCCGAGCGGGCGCCCAAGCGCGACGAGTACCTCGCCCTCGTCACCGACGAGGTGATGGTCGACCTCAGGGCCGCCCGGATCAAGGCCACCGTCACGGGCCGGCCGAAGCACTACTACAGCGTCTACCAGAAGATGATCGTCCGCGGCCGGGACTTCGCGGAGATCTACGACCTGGTGGGCATCCGCGTCCTCGTCGACACGGTCCGGGACTGCTACGCGGCCCTCGGCACCGTGCACGCGCGCTGGAACCCGGTCCCCGGCCGGTTCAAGGACTACATCGCGATGCCCAAGTTCAACATGTACCAGTCGCTCCACACGACGGTCATCGGGCCCAGCGGAAAGCCCGTCGAACTGCAGATCCGCACCTTCGACATGCACCGCCGCGCGGAGTACGGCATCGCCGCGCACTGGAAGTACAAGCAGCAGACCGTCGCCGGCACCTCCAAGGTCCGCACCGACGTCCCCCAGGCCGCCAAGGGCAGCGCCGGCCAGGACACGGTCAACGACATGGCATGGCTGCGCCAGCTGCTGGACTGGCAGAAGGAGACCGAGGACCCGGGCGAGTTCCTGGACTCGCTGCGCTTCGACCTCTCCCGCAACGAGGTCTTCGTCTTCACCCCCAAGGGCGACGTCATCGCGCTGCCCGCCGGCGCCACCCCCGTCGACTTCGCGTACGCCGTCCACACCGAGGTCGGTCACCGGACCATAGGCGCCAGGGTCAACGGCCGCCTGGTGCCGCTGGAGTCCACGCTCGACAACGGCGACCTGGTCGAGGTCTTCACCTCGAAGGCCGAGGGCGCGGGCCCGTCCCGTGACTGGCTGGGCTTCGTCAAGTCCCCGCGGGCCCGCAACAAGATCCGCGGCTGGTTCTCCAAGGAGCGCCGCGACGAGGCCATCGAGCACGGCAAGGACGCCCTCGCGCGGGCCATGCGCAAGCAGAACCTGCCGATCCAGCGCATCCTCACCGGTGACTCGCTCGTCACCCTCGCGCACGAGATGCGCTACCCCGACATCTCCTCCCTGTACGCGGCGATCGGCGAGGGCCACGTGGCCGCGCAGGGCGTCGTACAGAAGCTGGTGTCGGCCCTCGGCGGGGAGGAGGCGGCCAACGAGGACATCGAGGAGTCGATCCCGCCGGCGCGCGCCCGCAGCAAGCGGCGCAGCAACGCCGACCCGGGCGTGGTCGTCAAGGGCGTCGACGACGTGTGGGTCAAGCTGGCCCGCTGCTGCACCCCGGTGCCCGGCGACCCGATCATCGGGTTCGTCACCCGCGGCAGCGGCGTATCGGTTCACCGCGCGGACTGCGTCAACGTCGACTCGCTCTCCCAGCAGCCCGAACGGATGCTGGAGGTCGAGTGGGCGCCCACCCAGTCCTCGGTCTTCCTCGTCGCCATCCAGGTGGAGGCGCTGGACCGGTCCCGGCTGCTGTCGGACGTCACCCGGGTCCTGTCGGACCAGCACGTCAACATCCTCTCCGCCGCCGTCCAGACCTCCCGAGACCGGGTGGCCACCTCCCGGTTCACCTTCGAGATGGGCGACCCCAAGCACCTGGGCCACGTCCTGAAGGCCGTCCGGGGTGTGGAGGGCGTCTACGACGTCTACCGGGTGACCTCGGCCCGCCGGCCGTAAGACCCGTGTGGGCCGCGGCCCACACGACGAAGGGCCCCGGTACGCGCCGCGCGTACCGGGGCCCTTCGTCAGTGGCAGGCTCAGCCGCCGAACTCCTCCAGGCCCTTCAGCGCCTGGTCCAGCAGGGCCTGGCGGCCCTCCAGCTCCCGGGCCAGCTTGTCGGCCTTCGCGTTGTTGCCGGCGGCGCGCGCCGCGTCGATCTGCTCACGCAGCTTGTCGACCGCCGCCTGGAGCTGACCCGTCAGACCGGCCGCACGCGCCCGCGCCTCCGGGTTCGTACGGCGCCACTCGCCCTCCTCGGCCTCCTGGATCGCCCGCTCCACCGCGTGCATCCGGCCCTCGACCTTCGGCCGGGCGTCCCGCGGCACGTGGCCGATGGCCTCCCAGCGCTCGTTCAGGGAGCGGAACGTGGCACGGGCTGACTTCAGGTCCGTGATCGGGACGAGCTTCTCGGCCTCGTCGGCCAGCTCCTCCTTCAGCTTCAGGTTCTCCACCTGCTCGGCGTCGCGCTCCGCGAACACCTCGCTGCGGGCCGCGAAGAACACGTCCTGCGCACCGCGGAAACGGTTCCACAGGTCGTCCTCGGACTCGCGCTGCGCCCGGCCCGCCGCCTTCCAGTCCGCCATCAGCTCGCGGTAGCGGGCGGCCGTCGGACCCCAGTCGGTCGACTTCGACAGCGACTCGGCCTCCGCGACCAGCTTCTCCTTGACCTTGCGGGCGTCCTCGCGCTGCGCGTCCAGCGAGGCGAAGTGTGCCTTGCGGCGCTTGGAGAAGGCGGAACGGGCGTGCGAGAACCGGTGCCACAGCTCGTCGTCCGACTTGCGGTCCAGGCGCGGCAGCCCCTTCCAGATGTCCACCAGGGCACGCAGCCGCTCGCCGGCGCTGCGCCACTGGTCGCTCTGCGCCAGCTGCTCGGCCTCGGCGACCAGCGCGTCCTTGGCCGCACGGGCCTCGTCCGTCTGCTTCGCCTTCTGGGCCTTGCGCTCCTCGCGCCGCGACTCCACGGTCCCGACCAGCTTGTCCAGCCGCACGCGCAGGGCGTCCAGGTCGCCCACGGCGTGGTGCTCGTCGACCTGCGTGCGCAGGTGGTCGATCGCCGTCTGGGCGTCCTTGGCGGACAGATCAGTGGTCCGCACCCGCTTTTCGAGGAGGCCGATCTCGACCACCAGGCCCTCGTACTTGCGCTCGAAATAGGCCAGGGCCTCCTCAGGGGTGCCCGCCTGCCACGAACCGACGACCTGCTCGCCCTCGGAAGTACGCACGTACACGGTGCCCGTCTCGTCGACTCGGCCCCACGGGTCGCTGCTCACAGCGCCTCCTCCACCTGATGCCTTGCGAGGGGTTCACCCCCTGGGCATCGTCCACAGTTTCCTGGGGCGGGCAGCGCCCGCCCTGCACAACGCCAACATAGGCGACCGCCGGGCCGGCTGTCCGCATCCCGCACGACGGAATCTCGACGTACGGGCGGCGGGCCGGCCAGGCCCGGCGCTTGCGCCTCCGGTCAGTTCTGGGTGACCGTGCCCTTCTCGATCTTGACCTCGGTCTTCGGCGCACCGTCCTGGCCGCCGTCGACCGTACCGGCCTTGGCGATGTCCTCCAGGACCTTCAGGCCGGCCGCGTCGATCTTGCCGAACGGGGTGTACGACGGCGCCAGCGGGCTGTCCTTGTAGACGAGGAAGAACTGGCTGCCGCCCGAACCGGGCTGACCCGTGTTGGCCATCGCGACCGTGCCCGCCGGGTAGATCACCTGACCCTGCTCGTTGGCCTTGCCGAGCGAGTCCAGGTTCTCGTCCGGGATGTTGTAGCCCGGGCCGCCGCGGCCGGTGCCCTCGGGGTCGCCGCACTGCAGCACGAAGATCCCGCCGGCCGTCAGCCGGTGGCACTTCGTGTTGTCGAAGTACTTCTTGTCGGCGAGCGACTTGAAGGAGTTCACGGTCTGCGGGGTCTTCGCCGCGTCCATCGTGAAGTTGATGTCGCCCGCGCTCGTCTTCAGCGCGAAGGTGTACTTCGCCTTCTGGTCGATCGCCATCTCCGGCGAGGGGGACTGCTTGGGCTCGGGCGCCGACGGCGAGGCCGACGGGTTCGCCGCCGGGTCCGCCGCCTGGTCCTTCTTGTCCTTGTCGAAGACACCGCCGACGATCAGGCCGACCAGGGTTGCGACCACCACGGCCACCGCCGCGCCGATCACCGCCGTACGCTGCCGCGCCTTCTTGCGGGCCTCGGCCCGGCGCGCCTGCTGGCGCTCGTACTTCTCCCTGGCGAGCTGTCGCCGCCGCTGATCGCTCGTGACCACGGGGTCGTCTCCTTGTACGTGTCTGGTACTGCTGTCCGGGCTGGGATAGGCCGTACCGTATATGGGTTCGCTGTGTAATGAGCGGCGCCGGTAGGCTCTGAGCAGCAGGATTCCGACCTGCGACCTCCCGCCGGACGACGATTGAGGACGAACGTGCTGATTGCCGGGTTCCCCGCCGGGGCCTGGGGGACCAACTGTTACGTGGTCGCCCCCGCCGCCGGTGAGGAGTGCGTCATCATCGACCCGGGCCACCAGGCCGCCCAGGGTGTCGAGGAGACGCTGAAGAAGCATCGGCTCAAGCCCGTCGCGGTCGTGCTGACCCATGGCCACATCGATCATGTGGCCTCGGTGGTCCCGGTGTGCGGAGCACACGACGTACCGGCCTGGATCCACCCCGAGGACCGCTACATGATGAGCGACCCGGAGAAGGCCCTCGGCCGCTCCATCGGGATGCCGCTCATGGGCGAGCTGACCGTGGGCGAGCCGGACGACGTCCGCGAACTGGCCGACGGCGCCGCGCTGAGATTGGCCGGAATGGACTTCTCCGTGGCGCACGCGCCCGGGCATACGAAGGGGTCGGTGACCTTCCGGATGCCCGAGCTGGCGGACATCCCGCCGGTCTTCTTCTCGGGCGACCTGCTCTTCGCCGGCTCCATCGGACGTACCGACCTGCCCGGCGGCTCCCACGCCGAGATGCTCGAGTCGCTGGGCCGCGTGTGCCTGCCGCTCGAGGACTCGACCGTGGTGCTGTCCGGCCATGGTCCCCAGACCACCATCGGCCGCGAGCGCGCGACCAACCCGTACCTGCGGGAGGTCGCGGCCGGCCTGGCAGCGGACCCGACAGCCGCTCCACGACGAGGAATGTGACGAGAGTTTCGTGGCTACTTTTCAGGCCCCCAAGGGCACGTACGACCTGATCCCGCCGGTATCCGTGAAGTACCTGGCGGTGCGCGAGGCCATCGCGGCGCCCCTGCGCAACTCCGGATACGGCTACATCGAGACCCCGGGCTTCGAGGACGTGGGCCTCTTCGCCCGCGGCGTCGGCGAGTCCACCGACATCGTCTCCAAGGAGATGTACGCCTTCGAGACCAAGGGCGGTGACCAGCTCGCCCTGCGCCCCGAGGGCACCGCCTCCGTGCTGCGCGCGGCCCTGGAGGCCAGCCTGCACAAGAAGGGCAACCTGCCGGTCAAGCTCTGGTACTCCGGCTCCTACTACCGTTACGAGAAGCCGCAGGCGGGCCGCTACCGCCACTTCTCGCAGGTCGGCGCCGAGGCGATCGGCGCCGAGGACCCGGCCCTGGACGCCGAGCTGATCATCCTTGCCGACCAGGCGTACCGCTCGCTGGGCCTGCGCGACTTCCGGATCCTGCTGAACTCCCTGGGCGACAAGGAGTGCCGCCCCGTGTACCGGGAGGCGCTGCAGTCCTTCCTGCGGGGCCTCGACCTCGACGCGGAGACCATGCGCCGCGCCGAGATCAACCCGCTGCGCGTCCTCGACGACAAGCGGGCCGACGTACAGAAGCAGCTCGTCGGCGCCCCGCTGCTGCGCGACTACCTGTGCGACGCGTGCAAGGCCTACCACGAGCAGGTCCGGGTCCTGGTGACCGCGGCCGGCGTCGCCTTCGAGGACGACGACAAGCTGGTGCGCGGCCTGGACTACTACACCCGCACCACCTTCGAGTTCGTCCACGACGGCCTGGGCATCGCGGTCGGCGGCGGCGGCCGCTACGACGGCCTGTCCGAGATGATCGGCGGCCCGGCGCTGCCGTCGGTGGGCTGGGCGCTCGGCGTGGACCGCACGGTCCTCGCGCTGGAGAAGGAGGGCGTCGAGCTCGACATCCCGGCGTCGACCTCGGTGTTCGCGGTGGCGCTGGGCGAGGCCAAGGCGACCGTGTTCGGCCTCGTGACGCAGCTGCGCAGGGCGGGCGTCGCGGCGGACATGTCGTACGGCGGCAAGGGCCTCAAGGGTGCCATGAAGGACGCGAACCGCAGCGGCGCGCGCTTCGCGGTCGTGGTGGGCGAGCGGGACCTCGCGGAGGGCGTCGTCCAGCTGAAGGACATGGAGTCCGGCGAGCAGACGGCCGTGCCCGTCGACGGGCTGGTCGACACGGTCCGGGCCCGCCTCGCCTGACGGCGGCGGCAAGGGAGCACACAGGACGGGGCCGGGGATCTTTCCCCGGCCCCGTCCGTTCACAGGCTCGTACGGCACAATGGCGCGTGCTTGATCACCTGGCAGATGTGGAGCGGGCGGTATGACGACACGAAGCACGGACGCGGAGACCGCCCGGGGGACCGTCGGCGGCAGCCGGGCGCTGGCCCTGCTGCTGGTGATCACGGGGGCCGCGGGCCTGCTGGCCGCCTGGGTGATCACGATCGACAAGTTCAAGCTGCTGGAGGACCCGAACTTCACGCCGGGCTGCAGCCTGAACCCGGTCGTCTCCTGCGGCAACATCATGAAGAGCGACCAGGCGGCCGTCTTCGGCTTCCCGAACCCCATGCTCGGACTGGTCGCCTACGGCATCGTGATCTGCGTCGGCATGAGCCTGCTGGCCGGAGCCCGGTTCCGCCCCTGGTACTGGCTGACGCTGAACGCGGGCACCCTCTTCGGCGTGGTGTTCTGCGCCTGGCTCACCTACCAGTCGCTCTACAACATCAACTCGCTGTGCCTGTGGTGCTGCCTGGCCTGGGTCGCCACGATCTTCATGTTCTGGTACGTCACCTCGCACAACGTCCGCGAGGGCCTGCTGCCGGCTCCGGGCTGGCTCAAGGGCTTCCTCGACGAGTTCACCTGGGTACTGCCGGTGCTGCACGTCGGGATCATCGGCATGCTGATCCTCACCCGCTGGTGGGACTTCTGGACCTCGTAGTCCCGCCGGCCCTGTCGGTGGGCTCGCTTAGGCTTCCTGTGTGGAACCAGACCTGTTCACCGCAGCTGCCGAAGAACGCCAGGAGAAGGACCCCGCGAGTTCCCCGCTCGCCGTCCGGATGCGCCCGCGCACCCTGGACGAGGTCGTCGGCCAGCAGCACCTGCTGAAGCCCGGATCGCCGCTGCGGCGGCTGGTCGGGGAAGGGGCCGGCGGCCCGGCCGGTGCCTCGTCGGTGATTCTCTGGGGCCCGCCCGGCATCGGCAAGACCACCCTCGCGTACGTGGTCAGCCAGGCCACGCAGAAGCGCTTCGTGGAGCTGTCCGCCATCACCGCGGGCGTCAAGGAGGTACGGGCGGTCATCGAGGGCGCCCGGCGCGCGGCCGGCGGCTACGGCAAGGAGACCGTCCTCTTCCTCGACGAGATCCACCGCTTCAGCAAGGCCCAGCAGGACTCGCTGCTCCCGGCCGTGGAGAACCGCTGGGTCACGCTGATCGCGGCCACCACCGAGAACCCGTACTTCTCGATCATCTCCCCGCTGCTGTCGCGATCGCTGCTGCTGACGCTGGAACCGCTGACCGACGAGGACCTGAGCGCGCTGATGCGGCGCGCGCTCGCCGAGGAGCGGGGCCTGGGCGGGGCGGTGACCCTGCCGGCGGACGCCGAGGCACACCTGCTGCGGATCGCCGGCGGCGATGCCCGGCGGGCCCTGACGGCGCTGGAGGCCGGTGCGGGCTCGGCCATCGCCAAGGGCGAGGCGGAGATCACCCTGGAGACGGTCGAGGAGGCGGTCGACCGCGCCGCCGTCCGCTACGACCGCGACGGCGACCAGCACTACGACGTGGCGAGCGCCCTGATCAAGTCGATCCGGGGCTCGGACGTGGACGCGGCGCTGCACTACCTCGCCCGCATGATCGACGCGGGGGAGGACCCCCGGTTCATCGCGCGCCGCCTGATGATCTCGGCGAGCGAGGACATCGGCCTCGCGGATCCGACGGCCCTGCCGATCGCGGTGGCCGCGGCGCAGGCGGTGGCGATGATCGGCTTCCCGGAGGCCGCGCTGACCCTCTCGCACGCGACGATCGCGCTGGCGCTGGCCCCGAAGTCGAACACCGCCACGACCGCGATCGGCGCGGCGCTGGCCGACGTACGGGCCGGGCTGGCGGGGACGGTCCCGGCGCACCTGCGGGACGGGCACTACAAGGGCGCGGCGAAGCTGGGGCACGCGCAGGGGTACGTGTACCCGCACGACGTCCCGGGCGCGATCGCGGCGCAGCAGTACGCGCCCGACGAGCTGCACGGGAAGCGGTACTACGAGCCGACGCGGTACGGAGCGGAGGCGCGGTACGCGGACGTGGTGGAAAAGGTCCGCGAGCGGCTCCGGGGCGCCGGGCCGTCCTGACCCGCGGCGCCGCCGTCGAGGGGGACGGCCGCCCGCCCTCAGTGAGAGGCCGCCGAGAAGAGCGTGCGCATCGCCCGGCGCAGGCCGCAGACGTCCGCCACCGGCTCCGGGAAGTCGAAGCGGGCGTCGAAGGAGCCGGCGGCGCCGCCGGTGAAGCGGACGCGCAGGCCCAGGCGGTCCAGGGCGAGCGGGACGGCGGTCATGCCCCCGGCCCCGCGCGGGCCGAGCAGGCCGCACAGTTCGCCGATCCGGTCCCCGTGGGCCGCGTGCAGGTGCTGCAGCAGCTCCGTCTCGTGGGCGACCATCGGGTCGGGCTCCGCCGCGGCCAGGTCCTCCGGGTCCACGTGCTCGGCGCCCCACAGGTCGTCCACCGAGATCTCGCCGACCTCCAGCCGCAGCATCATCCACGCCGGGCGGGCCGGGTACGGCAGCTCCGAGGCCTCCGACAGACCCAGCAGCTCGCCCACCGGGTGGCGCTCCGCGAGCAGCGCCGCGCAGGCCGCGCGGTCGTCACCGCGCACCGGGGTGAGCCACCCGGCCAGCCAGGCGCGACCTCGGATACGATGTGGAACGGACACCGGCGCCACATCCGTGATCTCGATCACGGCGGTGAGGTCGTCGTCCTGGGCGTGAGCGGCTGCTCTGGCAGCCGCGGATTCCCCGGAAACAAGGAGAATCACGTCCCCGTCCGGGGTGACGGTCCGTGCGGCCGGCATCCCTGTCCCGAACTCCTCGTGCTCGTGACTGTCACGAGCACCGATGAGCGTGAGGGATACTGAGGCGTTGGACTCTACGAGGGTTCGTACGCGTTCGGCTCCGGTGAGCTGCCGAACGCCTTCCCTGGGACGCGGCTGACCTTGCTTATCGTCGGCGCAAGCGGATTCTGTTTCGTCTGAATCCGAACTGCGCTGCGCACTGGGCAGGGGGATCCCATGTGGTCGAGACATTACGTCCTCCTCGCTAAGGTAAGCCTCACCTAACTTACATGGAGGTAGGTTCCACGTGAACCAGAAGCGACCCAAGGTCAAGAAGTCGCGTGCCCTCGGCATTGCGCTGACCCCGAAGGCCGTCAAGTACTTCGAGGCCCGCCCCTACCCGCCGGGCGAGCACGGCCGTGGCCGCAAGCAGAACTCGGACTACAAGGTTCGTCTGCTGGAGAAGCAGCGTCTGCGCGCTCAGTACGACATCTCCGAGCGTCAGATGGCCCGCGCGTACGACCGCGCCAAGAAGGCCGAAGGCAAGACGGGCGAGGCGCTTGTCGTCGAGCTCGAGCGTCGTCTCGACGCCCTGGTCCTGCGTTCGGGCATCGCCCGCACCATCTACCAGGCCCGCCAGATGGTCGTTCACGGCCACATCGAGGTCAACGGTGACAAGGTCGACAAGCCGTCGTTCCGTGTCCGCCCGGACGACGTCATCACCGTGCGCGAGCGCAGCCGCGAGAAGGTTCCGTTCCAGGTTGCCCGTGAGGGTGGCTACGCAGGCGAGGGCGAGACCCCGCGCTACCTGCAGGTCAACCTGAAGGCCCTGGCCTTCCGCCTGGACCGCGACCCGAACCGCAAGGAAATCCCGGTCATCTGCGACGAGCAGCTCGTCGTCGAGTACTACGCCCGCTGATGCAGGCCTAGTCTCACTGGCTGGTCAGCCCGCCGTCCCCTCCGGGGGGCGGCGGGTTTTCCCGTTCCCGGGCCCACCCGGCCCCCGGACCACGGCGGTCCGCCGCCGCCGCGCGGCGCGGCACCGGGGGGCCGCCCGTCCCGCCGTCCCGTCCCGCCTGCCGGGACACCCGGCGCCCGCGCCCGCGCTCACCGGGGCCGCGCCGGGCCCGCCCGACCAGGGCCTCGCGGCTCAGCTGCCGCCCCTGCGCCGCGTACGCCTCGTACCGCTCGGCGCCCAGCAGCTCGCCGGCCCGCTCCCGGCACATCAGCCGCGGGGCGTTGAAGTACCCCGAACCGAACAGCCGCAGCCCCACCCCGCCCCACATCGGCTCCGCAGCTCCCTGCAGCAGCGCCGCCTCGGCCGGATCGCCCTCCGCGACCGTCACCAGGGCCAGCAGCTCCAGCGCGAGCACCAGCCCGACCAGGTCGTGGAAGGCGTGGTTGATCGCGACGCACTCCTCGAGCAGCCGCCGGGCCTCCTGCGCGTCCCCCGCGTCGAGGGCCGCGTAGGCGAGCACGTACAGGGCGTACGCCTTCGTCCAACGCTCCCCGCGCTCCTCGCAGATCTCCCGGACCTCCCGGCACAGGGTGAGCGCGCCCGGCAGCTCCCCCTGGAAGGCCAGCGTCATCCCCAGCTCCACCTGGCACATCAGCACGTTGCTGTTCAGCTCGCCGACCGCCCGGTACTGCTCCAGGGCCGAGCCCAGCAGCTCCCGGGCCCGGGCCATGTCGTCCGAGACGAGCGCCAGGCAGCCCAGCCGGTGCACCGCGTAGGCCGTGGCGAGGGGGTTCCCGCTGTGCGCCGCCGCCTCCCGGCACTCGTACAGGGCACCCATCGAGGCCGCCGCGTCCCCCTGCAGGGCCGCGACGTAGCCGAGGACCCACAGGGCCTTCAGCCGGGAGCTCTCGTACTCCGTCACCGCACGGCCGGTGGGCTCCAGGACCCGGTCCAGCCAGTGCCGCCCCTCGGTCAGGCGCCCGCACCCCGCCCAGTAGAACCACAGGGTGCCCGCCAGGTACTGGCCCAGGTGCACCTCGTCCGGCTCGTCGAGGCAGCACTCCAGCGCGAGCCGCAGGTTCGCCAGCTCCGTCTCCACCAGCACGGCCACCTCCTGCTGGCGCGGGCTGAACCAGTCCAGCTCGCACCAGGTGGCCAGCCCCATGTACCAGTCCCGGTGCCGCCGCCGCAGCCGCCGGGCGTCGCCCAGCGACTCCAGCCACCCCGCCCCGTACACCCGTACGGTCTCCAGCATCCGGAAGCGCACCCCGGCAGCCGTCTCCTCGCGGACCAGCAGGGACTGCTCCTGGAGCTCGCCCACCAGGTCCAGTACGTCGTCCACCGGCAGGTCCGGACCCGCGCACACGTATTCGGCGGCGTCGAGGTCGAACCGCCCCGCGAACACCGACAGTCGCGCCCACAGCAGCCGCTGCGCGGGCGTGCACAGCTCGTGGCTCCAGCCGATGGCCGTACGCAGCGCCCGGTGCCGGGGCAGCGCCCCGCGCGCCCCGCCCGTCAGCAGCGCGAAACGGTCCTCCAGCCGGGCCAGCACCTGCTCGGGGGACAGGGTCCGCAGCCGGGCCGCCGCCAGCTCCAGGGCGAGCGGGATCCTGTCGAGGCGCGCGCACACCTCGACCAGGGCCTCCCGGTTCGCCTCCGTGACGGCGAAGTCCGGGTCGGCCGCCGCGGCCCGCGCCGCCAGCAGGGCCAGGGCCTCCTCCGGGGGCGGCGGGGCCAGCGGGAAGGCCAGCTCCCCGTCGAGGGCGAGCGGGCGCCGGCCCGCCGCGAGCACCCGCAGCCCGGGGCAGCGGCGCAGCAGCTCCCGTACCAGCTCGGCGGTCTCGTCGACCAGTTGCTCGAAGCCGTCCAGGACCAGCAGCAGCCGGCGCCCGGCCAGGTGCTCGGCCAGGACGGTCCGGGGCGGCCGGGTGGTGTGGTCGGTCAGCCCGAGCGCCTCCGAGACGGTCAGCTCCAGCAGCGCGGGATCCCGTACGCGGGCCAGCTCGGCCAGCCACACGCCGTCGCCGTGCCGCTCCTGCGCCGCCCGCGCGGCGAGGGTCCCCTGCGACCCCTGCGCCGCCTCGGCTGCCGACCAGGCCGCCGCGAGGGCCAGCCGGGACTTGCCCACCCCGCCCACGCCGGTCACCGTGACGAGTCGGGAGGACGCCAGGAGCCGCCCCAGCTCGGCGAGTTCGGCACCCCGCCCGATGAACCGGCCCGGCTCCGAGGGAAGATTGCCCCAGGGCCGCTCTCGCAGGGGTCTGTGTCGCATGGGACACGGAGGGTACTGGTCCGGATGCGCTGCGTTCAAGGCGGTGCCCTCCGACCGCCATTCGGGTACGGCCGGGGATCCCCGGCGCGATAGGGTCGGAGGACCAAGGGGGGAATCGGTGCAGCCGGCAGTTCAGGCGCAGACAGAGAGCGGTGTGACGTGTCCGGTGTAGAGGTGGCCGGGATCATCGTGGCCGTCTTCTGGGCCATCCTGATCTCGTTCCTCGCCGTGGCGCTGGCGAGGCTGGCCCAGGTGCTCAGGGCGACCACCAAGCTGGTGGCCGACGTGACCGACCAGGCCGTCCCGCTGCTCGCGGACGCCTCCACCACCGTCCGCTCCGCGCGCACCCAACTGGACCGGGTCGACGCCATCGCGAGCGACGTCCAGGAGGTCACCTCCAACGCGTCCGCGCTGTCCTCCACCGTGGCGACCGCCTTCGGCGGGCCGCTGGTGAAGGTCGCGGCCTTCGGCTACGGCGTCCGCAAGGCGCTGGGCAAAGGGGATGCCGCGACGTCGGGCGGCGTGCCGCCGAAGACGTCCCGACGTAACGTGATCGTTGGCCGTACGGTGCCGTCCGCCCGGCGCCGGAAGCAGAAGGGCTGAGACCGCCGATGTTCCGCCGAGCCTTCTGGTTCACCGCCGGCGCAGCCGCCGGCGTGTGGGCCACCACCAAGGTCAACCGTCAGCTGAAGAAGCTGACACCGGAGAGTCTCGCGGCCCAGGCGGCCGACAAGGCCGTCGAGGCGGGCCACCGCCTCAAGGACTTCGCCCTCGACGTCAAAGCGGGAATGACGCAGCGCGAGGACGAGCTGAACGACGCACTGGGGCTGCACCAGGACCCCGACCGGCCCGACAACGTCACCGCCCTGCCCGGGCCGCGGCGGCTGCGGGCCATCGAGAACGACCACACCACCCACCGACCAACGTTGTCGTACGACCGGAATGAGGACCACTGATGGAGTCGGCTGAAATTCGCCGCCGCTGGCTGAGCTTCTTCGAGGAGCGCGGTCACGCCGTTGTCCCTTCGGCGTCGCTCATCGCGGACGACCCGACTCTGCTGCTGGTCAACGCGGGCATGGTCCCCTTCAAGCCGTACTTCCTCGGCGAGACCAAGCCGCCGGCCCCCCGCGCCACCAGCGTGCAGAAGTGCGTCCGTACGCCGGACATCGAAGAGGTCGGCAAGACCACCCGCCACGGCACGTTCTTCCAGATGTGCGGCAACTTCTCCTTCGGGGACTACTTCAAGGAAGGCGCCATCAAGTACGCCTGGGAGCTGCTCACCAGCTCCGTGGCGGACGGCGGCTACGGCCTGGAGCCCGAGAAGCTCTGGATCACCGTCTACCTCGACGACGACGAGGCCGAGCAGATCTGGCGCGAGAAGATCGGCGTCCCCGCCGAGCGCATCCAGCGCCTGGGCAAGAAGGACAACTTCTGGTCCATGGGCGTCCCCGGCCCCTGCGGCCCGTGCTCGGAGATCAACTACGACCGCGGCCCGGAGTTCGGCGTCGAGGGCGGCCCGGCCGTCAACGACGAGCGCTACGTGGAGATCTGGAACCTGGTCTTCATGCAGTACGAGCGCGGCGCCGGTGACGGCAAGGAAGACTTCCCGATCCTCGGCGACCTGCCGTCGAAGAACATCGACACCGGTCTCGGCCTCGAACGCCTCGCGATGATCCTGCAGGGCGTGCAGAACATGTACGAGACCGACACCCTGCGCGTGGTCATGGACAAGGCCACCGAGCTGACCGGTGTCCGGTACGGCGCCGCCCAGGGCACCGACGTGTCGATGCGCGTGGTCGCCGACCACATCCGCACCTCCGTCATGCTCATCGGCGACGGCGTGACCCCCGGCAACGAGGGCCGCGGCTACGTGCTGCGCCGCATCATGCGCCGCGCCATCCGCAACATGCGCCTCATGGGCGCCACCGGCCCGGTCGTCCAGGACCTCGTCGACGTCGTGATCAACACGATGGGGCAGCAGTACCCGGAGCTGGTCACCGACCGCAAGCGCATCGAGACCGTCGCGCTCGCCGAGGAGGCCGCCTTCCTCAAGGCCGTCAAGGGTGGCACCAACATCCTCGACACCGCCGTGACCGAGACCAAGGCCGCCGGCGGCACGGTCCTCTCCGGCGACAAGGCGTTCCTGCTCCACGACACCTGGGGCTTCCCGATCGACCTCACCCTGGAGATGGCCGCCGAGCAGGGCCTCTCCGTGGACGAGCCCGGCTTCCGCCGCCTCATGCAGGAGCAGCGCGACCGCGCCAAGGCCGACGCCAAGGCCAAGAAGACCGGTCACGCCGACGTCTCCTCGTACCGCGAGATCGCGGACAGCGCCGGGGCCACCGAGTTCACCGGCTACGCCACCAACCAGGGCGAGTCCACCATCGTCGGCCTCCTGGTCAACGGCGTCTCCGCGCCGGCCGCCTCCGAGGGCGACGACGTCGAGGTCGTCCTCGACCGCACCCCCTTCTACGCCGAGGGCGGCGGCCAGCTCGCCGACCAGGGCCGCATCAAGCTCGACTCGGGCGCGGTCATCGTCGTCCGCGACGTGCAGCAGCCGGTCCCGGGCGTCTCCGTACACAAGGGCTCCGTCCAGGTCGGCGAGGTGACGGTGGGCGCCTCCGCGTACGCCGCCATCGACGTCAGCCGCCGCCGGGCCATCGCCCGCGCCCACTCGGCCACGCACCTGACCCACCAGGCGCTGCGCGACGCCCTCGGCCCGACCGCCGCCCAGGCCGGTTCGGAGAACTCGCCCGGCCGCTTCCGCTTCGACTTCGGTTCGCCGAACGCCGTTCCCGGCTCGGTCCTCACCGACGTCGAGCAGAAGATCAACGACGTGCTCTCGCGCGAGCTGGACGTCACCGCCGAGATCATGAGCATCGACGAGGCCAAGAAGCAGGGCGCCATCGCCGAGTTCGGCGAGAAGTACGGCGAGCGCGTGCGCGTCGTCACCATCGGCGACTTCTCCAAGGAGCTGTGCGGAGGCACGCACGTCGGCAACACCTCCCAGCTGGGTCTGGTGAAGCTGCTCGGCGAGTCCTCCATCGGCTCCGGCGTGCGCCGCGTCGAGGCCCTCGTCGGCGTGGACGCGTACAACTTCCTCGCCAAGGAGCACACGGTCGTCGCCCAGCTCCAGGAGCTGGTCAAGGGCCGTCCGGAGGAGCTGCCGGAGAAGATCGCCTCCATGCTCGGCAAGCTGAAGGACGCCGAGAAGGAGATCGAGAAGTTCCGCGCGGAGAAGGTCCTCCAGGCCGCCGCCGGGCTCGCCCAGAACGCCCAGGACATCCACGGCGTCGCCCTCGTCGTCGGCCAGGTGGCGGACGGCATCGGCGCCGACGACCTGCGCAAGCTGGTCCTCGACGTCCGCGGCCGCATCCCGGGCGACCGCCCGGCCGTCGTGGCCCTGTTCACGGTGGCGGGCGACCGCCCGCTGACCGTCATCGCCACCAACGAGGCCGCCCGCGAGCGCGGCCTCAAGGCCGGCGACCTGGTCCGTACGGCCGCCAAGACCCTCGGCGGCGGCGGTGGCGGCAAGCCGGACGTCGCCCAGGGCGGCGGCCAGAACCCGGGCGCCGTCCCGGAGGCCATCAGCGCCGTCGAGCGCCTCGTCGTCGAGACGGTCTGACGATGACGCTGCGCCGCGGCCGCCGGCTCGCCATCGACGTCGGGGACGCCCGGATCGGGGTCGCCTCGTGCGACCCCGACGGGGTGCTCGCCACTCCGGTGGAAACCGTTCCGGGCCGGGACATCCCCTTCGCCCACCGGCGGCTGCGGCAGCTCGTCGAGGAGTACGAGCCCCTCGAAGTCGTGGTCGGCCTCCCCCGCTCGCTCAGCGGGCGGGAGGGGCCGGCCGCGGTCAAGGTGCGCGCCTTCGCCAGCGAACTGGCCAAGGGCATCAAGCCGGTGACGGTCCGTCTGGTGGACGAGCGGATGACCACGGTCACCGCCGCCCAGGGGCTGCGGGCCTCCGGGAAGAACGCGAAGAAGGGCCGGTCGGTCATCGACCAGGCGGCCGCTGTGGTGATCCTTCAGAACGCTCTTGAGACCGAACGGGTATCAGGTAATCCGCCTGGTGAGTGCGTCGAAGTGGTTGTCTGATCGCGATACGGTAACGTTCCGCGCGATGAGACGGCATTCGAACAGCCGTCGCCCACCGTCAAAGAGGCGGAACCGGGTGCCGCGGACGACGGAGTCCGTGGCCTCCGTCTCGCGGCTCTAGGGGACCGATGACTGAGTATGGCCGGGGCCGTGGCCCCGAACCCTGGCACCCCGAGGATCCCCTTTACGGGGACCAGGGGTGGACCGGGCACCAGACCCAGCAGGGCCAGGCGCCCTACGGCGGTGACCCGCAGCAGGAGTACCCGCAGGAGGCCCGGTACCAGCAGCAGTACCCCGAGCAGTACCAGCAGTACCCACAGCAGTACCCGGAGTACGAGCAGCAGCAGTACCAGCAGCAGTACTCCGACCAGCAGTACGCCGCGCAGCAGGAGGCCTATGCCCCGCAGCAGGCGTACGCCCCCCAGCAGCAGGTCTACGCCCCTCAGCAGCCCCAGCAGCCCCAGCAGCCGGTCTACGACAACCAGGGCTGGGACACCGGCCAGGGCCAGTACGTGGCCGCGGTGCAGGCCGACCCCTACGTGGGCGCGGACCCTTACGCGCAGCAGACCGTCGCCGGCTACCCCGGCGAGGCCCCCGACCTCTACACCACGCCCGAGGCCTACCCGCCGCCGCAGCCGCCGGGCCGGCGCCACCTGGAACCGGAACCGGTCGAGGAGGAGACGGAGGAGCCCGAGACCGGCTTCCTCGCGGGCGGCGGCGACGGCGACGACGATGGAGACGAGCCCGGCCGCCGGGGCGGGCGTTCGAAGAGCGGCAAGCCGAAGAAGCGCAGCGGCATGGCCTGCCTGATCGCGGCCGTGGTCATCCTCGGCGTGGTCGGCGGTGGCGGCTACTACGGCTACTCGTACATCAAGGCGAGGTTCGGCGCGGCCGAGGACTTCGCGGGTGAGGGCACGGACGAGCTGGTCGACGTGGAGATCCCCAAGGGCGCGCTCCTGGGGCAGATGGGCCGGATCCTCAAGGACGCTGGCGTGGTCGCCAGCGCCCAGGCCTTCGTCGACGCCGCGAACACCAACCCCAGGAGCAAGCTGATCCAGCCCGGCATCTACCCGATGAAGAAGAAGATGTCGGGTGCCGCCGCCGTCGCGCTGATGATCGACCCGAGCAAGCTGAACGTCATCACCGTCACCGAGGGCATGCGCAACGCCAAGGTGTACGAGGCGATCGACAAGAAGCTCGGCAAGCCGGAGGGCACCACCCGCGAGATCGCCCTGCGCGACGCCAAGAGCCTCGGCCTGCCGGCCTGGGCCGGCAACAACCCGAAGCTCATGGACCCCCTCGAGGGCTTCCTCTACCCGATGCGCTACGACCTCAGCAAGGACAGCACCCCCGAGTCGCTGCTCAAGGTGATGGTCAAGAACGCGACCGACAAGTACGCGGAAGCGGGCGTCGAGGCCAAGGCCAAGGAGCTCGGCCTGGACAACCCGCTCCAGGTGATCACGGTCGCCAGCCTCGTCAACGCCGAGGGCAAGAACCACGACGACTTCCGGAAGATGTCCGAGGTGGTCTACAACCGCCTGAAGAAGACCAACGACGTCACCAACCAGAAGATCGAGTTCGACTCGACGTACAACTACGCCAAGGGCCAGAGCGAGATCAACTTCAACCTCAAGGAAGCCCAGGCCTTCAACAACCCGTACAACACGCACTTCATCAAGGGACTGCCCGTCGGCCCGATCGGCAACCCCGGCCTGGACGCGCTGACCGCTACGCTCAACCCGGATCACGGCGGGTGGATGTTCTTCGTGTCGGTCGACGGCAACACGACGACCTTCACCAAGACCTACGACGAGCACCTCAAGCTCGTCGCCGAGTTCCAGGAACGGCAGAAGCAGAAGAACGGCGGGTAGCAGGACATGTCACGGATACGGGCCGCGGTGCTGGGTTCGCCCATCGAGCACTCCCTCTCACCGGTGCTGCACCGCGCCGCCTACCAAGAGCTCGGCCTCGACGACTGGTCGTACGACCGCTTCGAGATCGACGAGGCCGCGCTCCCGGAGTTCGTCGCCGGACTCGGCCCCGAGTGGGCCGGGCTGTCGCTGACGATGCCGCTCAAGCGGGCGGTCATCCCGCTGCTGGACGGCATCAGCGACACGGCCGCGTCCGTCGAGGCGGTCAACACGGTCGTCCTCACCGAGGACGGCCGGCGCCTCGGCGACAACACCGACATCCCCGGCATCGTCGCCGCGCTCCACGAGCGCGGCGTCGAGAAGGTGCCCTCGGCCGCCGTCCTGGGCGCCGGGGCCACCGCCTCCTCGGCGCTCGCCGCGCTCTCGCGGATCTGCACCGGCGAGGTCACGGCGTACGTCCGCTCGCGGGCACGCGCCGACGAGATGCGGCAGTGGGGCGAGCGGCTCGGGGTGCCCGTCCGCACCGCCGACTGGTCCGAGGCCGCCGGGGCACTGTCCGCGCCCCTGGTCATCGCCACCACCCCGGCCGGGGCCACCGACGAACTGGCCGCCGCCGTGCCCGATGCCCCGGGCACCCTCTTCGACGTCCTCTACGACCCCTGGCCGACGGCCCTCGCGGCCGCCTGGTCGCGGCGCGGGGGCAAGCTCCTCGGCGGCCTGGACCTCCTGGTGCACCAGGCGGTCCTCCAGGTCGAGCAGATGACCGGGCGCACCCCGGGCCCCCTCGCCGCCATGCGGGCCGCGGGAGAACGGGCGCTCGCCGCCCGCTAGGCCCCGCGGACGATCCTCGCAGTGTGTCAGAAAACGGTCAATTCCGGGCGTCCGGCCGGGAACCGGGGGGATCAGGCGTCCGATAGCTGGACCGGGGCCCGGCAAACCCGTCCGGACATGGGAGGATCGGGGTGAGGCGGGTCCGGGCCGCGCACCCCGATCGCGCCGTCGCTGTACCAGGCGCGAGCATGAGGAGCATCGTTGAGCAGGTTGCGTTGGCTGACCGCCGGGGAGTCGCACGGACCGGCGCTGGTTGCGACGCTGGAGGGCCTTCCCGCCGGCGTCCCGGTCACCACCGAGCTGGTGGCCGACCACCTGGCCCGGCGCCGGCTCGGCTATGGCCGCGGTGCCCGGATGAAGTTCGAGCAGGACGAGATCACCTTCCTGGGCGGTGTCCGGCACGGCCTGTCGCTGGGTTCGCCCGTGGCCGTCATGGTCGGCAACAGCGAGTGGCCCAAGTGGGAGACGGTCATGTCGGCCGACCCGGTGGACCCCTCGCTGCTCAAGGACACCGGCCGCAACGCGCCGCTCACCCGCCCGCGGCCCGGCCACGCCGACCTCGCCGGCATGCAGAAGTACGGCTTCGACGAGGCCCGGCCGATCCTGGAGCGCGCCAGCGCCCGTGAGACCGCCGCCCGCGTCGCCCTCGGCGCGATCGCCCGCTCCTTCCTCAAGGAGGTCGCCGGCATCGAGATCGTCTCGCACGTGGTGGAACTGGCCGCGGCCAAGGCCCCGTACGGCGTCTACCCGACCCCCGCCGACGTCGAGAAGCTCGACGCCGACCCGGTGCGCTGCCTCGACGCCGACGCGAGCAAGGCGATGGTCGCCGAGATCGACCAGGCCCACAAGGACGGCGACACCCTCGGCGGCGTCGTCGAGGTGCTGGCCTACGGCGTCCCCGTCGGCCTCGGCTCGCACGTCCACTGGGACCGCCGGCTCGACGCCCGCCTCGCCGCCGCCCTCATGGGCATCCAGGCCATCAAGGGCGTCGAGGTCGGCGACGGCTTCGAGCTCGCCCGCGTGCCCGGCTCGAAGGCCCACGACGAGATCGTCTCCACCCCCGAGGGCCTCAAGCGCACCTCCGGCCGCTCCGGCGGCACCGAGGGCGGTCTGACCACCGGTGAGCTGCTGCGCGTACGCGCCGCGATGAAGCCCATCGCGACCGTCCCGCGCGCCCTGGCGACCGTGGACGTGGCCACCGGAGAGGCGACCGTGGCCCACCACCAGCGCTCCGACGTGTGCGCCGTGCCGGCCGCCGGGATCGTCGCCGAGGCCATGGTCGCCCTCGTCCTGGCCGACGCCGTCGTCGAGAAGTTCGGCGGCGACTCGGTCCCGGAGACCCGCCGCAACGTCCGCTCGTACCTCGACCACCTGCAGATCCGGTGACGGGCGGACCGCTGGTCGTCCTCGTCGGCCCCATGGGGTCCGGCAAGTCCACGGTGGGGGCGCTGCTCGCCGAGCGGCTCGGCGTCCCCTACCGGGACACCGACGCCGACATCGTCGCGGCCGAGGGCCGGGAGATCTCCGACCTCTTCGTCGACGAGGGCGAGCCGTACTTCCGTGAGCTGGAACGGCGGGCGGTCGCCGCCGCCGTCGCCGAGCACACCGGAGTCCTCGCCCTCGGCGGCGGCGCCGTCCTCGACGAGGGCACCCGCGAGCTGCTCGCCGGCCTGCCCGTCGCCTACCTGTCGATGGACGTCGAGGAAGCCGTACGGCGCGTGGGCCTCGGCGCCGCGCGCCCGCTGCTCGCCGTCAACCCGCGCCGCCAGTGGCGCGAGCTGATGGACGCGCGGCGCCCCCTGTACACCGAAGTCGCGCGCGTCGTGGTGGCCACCGACGACCGCACCCCCGAAGAGGTCGCCCAGGCGGTCCTCGACGCTCTGGAGTTGAAGGACGTATGACAGACCAGGTGACGCGGATCCAGGTCGGCGCCAGCGCCGGACACGACGCGTACGACGTGCTCGTCGGCCGGCAGCTGCTCGGCGAGCTCGGCTCCCTGATCGGTACGAAGGCCCAGCGGGTCGCCGTGATCCACCCCGAGGCGCTCGCGTCGACGGGTGAGGCGCTGCGCGACGACCTCGCCGAGCAGGGACACGAGGCGGTCGCCATCCAGGTGCCGAACGCCGAGGAGGCCAAGACCATCGAGGTGGCCGCCTACTGCTGGAAGGCCCTCGGCCAGTCCGGCTTCACCCGCACCGACGTCATCGTCGGCGTCGGCGGCGGAGCCACCACGGACCTCGCGGGCTTCGTCGCGGCCTCCTGGCTGCGCGGGGTGCGCTGGATCGCCGTACCGACCACCGTCCTCGCGATGGTGGACGCGGCCGTCGGCGGCAAGACCGGCATCAACACCGCCGAGGGCAAGAACCTGGTGGGCGCCTTCCACCCGCCGGCCGGCGTGCTGTGCGACCTCGCCGCGCTGGACTCGCTGCCGGTCAACGACTACGTCAGCGGCCTCGCCGAGATCATCAAGGCCGGATTCATCTCCGACCCGAAGATCCTCGACCTGATCGAGGCGGACCCGGCCGCCGCCCGCACGCCCGACGGCCCGCACACGGCCGAGCTCATCGTGCGCTCCATCCAGGTCAAGGCCGACGTGGTCTCCAGCGACCTCAAGGAGTCGGGCCTGCGGGAGATCCTCAACTACGGCCACACCCTCGCGCACGCCATCGAGAAGAACGAGCGCTACAAGTGGCGGCACGGCGCGGCCGTCTCGGTCGGCATGGTCTTCGCCGCCGAACTCGGCCGGCTCGCGGGCCGGCTCGACGACGCGACCGCCGACCGGCACAAGGAGATCCTGGCCGCGGTCGGGCTGCCGCTCACCTACCGCGGCGACCAGTGGCCCAAGCTGCTCCAGACCATGCAGGTCGACAAGAAGTCCCGCGGCAACCTGCTGCGCTTCATCGTCCTCGACGCACTGGCCAAGCCGACCGTCCTGGAGGGCCCCGACCCGGCGCACCTGATCGCCGCCTACGGCGAGGTGTCGGCGTGAGCCGCCCGGTGCTCGTGCTGAACGGACCGAACCTGGGCCGGCTCGGCTCGCGCGAGCCCGACGTGTACGGGGCCACCTCGTACGCCGGACTGGTCGAGAGCTGCCGCACGCTGGGCGAGGAGCTCGGCTTCGACGTCGAGGTCCGGGAGACCAACGACGAGGGGGAGCTCGTGCGTTGGCTGCACGAGGCGGCGGACGGGAAGATCCCCGTGGTCATCAACCCGGGGGCCTTCACCCACTACTCGTACGCGATGCGGGACGCGGCCGCGCAGCGCACGGCGCCGCTGATCGAGGTGCACATCTCGAACCCGTACGCCCGCGAGGAGTTCCGGCACACCTCGGTCATCGCGGCCGTGGCGACCGGCACGGTGGCGGGCTTCGGGATCGGTTCGTACCGGCTGGCGCTGCGCGCACTGGCGGAGGAGATCTCCGCCTGACACCCTGCCCGGCGGTGCTGGTGGACGGTCTGGCCTCCGTGGTCATATAACGTTCTCGCATCAGTCGCCGGAACGAGACGGAGTGGCAGCGGATGCAGCAAGGAGTGGGGGGCGGGGGAGCGGGCTGGGGTCAGCCGGGACCGCACCCGGCGGCGCCCCCGCAGCCGCCCATAGCCCCGGCGCAGGGCTGGCCGGGCCAGCCCCAGCACCAGCCCCCGCCGCAGCACGGGCACCAGCCCCCGCCGCATCCGATGCCGTCCCTGTCGGAGGCCACCGGTCACATCCCGCTGCCGCCCGCGGTGGCGGGCACCGGAGGGGCCGTCCTCGCCGTGCTCCTGATCGGCCCGGCGGGCGCCGGCAAGACCACCGTGGCCCGGCACTGGGCGAGCACCCGGCCGGTGCCGACCGCCCACGTCAGCCTCGACGACGTCCGCGAGTGGGTGTGCTCGGGCTTCGCCGACCCGCAGGCGGGCTGGAACGAGCACTCCGAGGCCCAGTACCGGCTCGCCCGCCGCACCTGCGGCTTCGCCGCACGCAACTACCTCGCGAACGGCATCTCCTGCATCCTGGACGACGCCGTCTTCCCCGACCGGCCCGTGGTCGGGCTGGGGGGCTGGAAGCGGCACGTGGGCCCCACGCTGCTGCCCGTGGTGCTGCTGCCCGGCCTGGAGATCGTGCTGGAACGCAACGCGGCCCGCTCCGGCAACCGCCGGCTCTCCGACGAGGAGGTCGCGCGGATCCACGGCCGGATGGCCGGCTGGTACGGCTCGGGCCTGCCGATCATCGACAACTCCCACCTCGACGTCGAAGGCACCGCGCGCGCCCTCGACGAGGCGCTGGCCCGGGCCCTGACAGGGCCGTAGGCACGGCCCCGCACGCCCCGTCCGGACGCGCTCACCAGGCCGGATCCGCGGCGCACTCGTACGCTCGAAGACATGTCAGACGTGTACGCCGCCCGCCGGGGCCTGCTTCGCGACCGATGCGCCGCTGCGGGAAACGCCGCCGCACTGATCACGCGTCCGGCGAACGTCCGCTACCTCTCGGGGGCGTCCCCGCTCGGTGCCGTACTGCTGGTCGGGCCCACCGATGACGTGCTGTTCTGCGCCGGCGCACCCACCGGGGAGGCCGACGAGGGGCGGCTCGACGAGCACCTGAGGGTCTCCGTGCTGGGGAACCCCGGTGCCGACCCGGCGGTCGCGGCCGCCGACATGGCCGCCGGAGTACGGGCCGACTCGCTCGCGGTGGAGGAACACCACATCACGGTCGGCCGGCACCGCGCCCTGCGCTCGGTGGCGCCCAGGCTGCGCCTCGCCGACCTCGGCACCGCGGTGGAGCAGCAGCGCCTCGTCAAGGACGAGGAGGAGATCGCCTGCCTGCGGATCGCCGCCGAGATCGCCGACCAGGCGCTCGGCGAGCTGCTGGAGTCCATCCTCGTCGGGCGCACCGAACGGCACCTGGCCCTGGAGCTGGAGCGCCGGCTCGTCGACCACGGGGCGGACGGCCCCGCCTTCCCCACCTCCGTCGGCACCGGCCCCCACTCGGGCCGCTCCCGCCACCGGCCCTCCGACCGACGGGTGGAGGAGGGCGACTTCCTCTCGGTCTGCCTCGGCGCCAACTACCGCGGCTACCGCTGCGAGATCGGCCGCACCTTCGTGATCGGCACCAGCCCCGCGGACTGGCAGATCGCGCTGTACGACCTCGTGTTCACCGCCCAGCGGGCCGGCCGCGAGGCCCTGCTGCCCGGTGCGGCGTACCGGGACGTGGACCATGCCGCACGTTCCGTCCTGGACTCCGCGGGCCACGCGGAAGCCCTGGCTCCGTCGACCGGACACGGTGTGGGCCTCGAAATCGACGAGGACCCGCAGCTTGCACCTACGGCAATGGGTAAACTGGACGCTTGCGTGCCGGTCACCGTCGAACCGGGGGTTCACCTCCCGGGCCGGGGAGGTGTCCGGATCGATGACACGCTCGTCGTGCGCCCCGAGGCGGACGGCGGTCCAGAGCTACTCACCATTACGACCAAGGAGCTGCTCGCGCTCTAGCCCGCTCCGCCGGGCTGTGCGCGCACCCGTGGTCTTCCAGTGCAGGAGATTCCGCAACCGTGGCTTCCACGAACGACCTCAAGAACGGCATGGTGCTGAAGCTCGACGGGGGCCAGCTCTGGTCCGTCGTCGAGTTCCAGCACGTCAAGCCCGGCAAGGGCCCGGCCTTCGTGCGCACCAAGCTCAAGAACGTGCTCTCGGGCAAGGTCGTCGACAAGACCTTCAACGCCGGCGTCAAGGTCGACACGGCCACCATCGACCGCCGCGACATGCAGTTCTCGTACATGGACGGCGACTACTTCGTCTTCATGGACATGGACACCTACGACCAGCTGATGGTCGACCGCAAGGCCGTCGGCGACGCCGCCAACTTCCTGATCGAGGGCTTCACCGCCTCCGTGGCCCAGCACGAGGGCGAGGTGCTCTACGTCGAGCTCCCGGCCGCGGTCGAGCTCAAGATCCAGCACACGGACCCGGGCGTCCAGGGCGACCGCTCCACCGGCGGCACGAAGCCCGCCACGCTGGAGACCGGCTACGAGATCCAGGTCCCGCTCTTCATCACCACCGGCGAGACGGTCAAGGTCGACACCCGCACCAGCGACTACCTCGGCCGGAAGAGCAACTAACCCGTGGCTGCTCGGAGCAATGCGCGCAAGCGCGCCTTCCAGATCCTTTTCGAGGCCGACCAGCGCGGGGTGCCCGTTCGCGAGGTCCTCGCGGACTGGATCCGCCACGCGCGGTCGGACGACCGTCAGCCGCCGGTCAGCGCCTTCACGATGGATCTCGTCGAGGGGTACGCCGACAAGGTGAACCGCATCGACGACCTGATCGTCACCTACGCCGTGGACTGGGAGCTCGACCGCATGCCGGTCGCGGACCGGAACATCGTGCGGCTCGGTGCCTACGAGCTGATCTGGGTGGACGACACCCCGGATGCCGTGGCCATCGACGAGGCCGTGCAGCTGGCCAAGGAGTTCTCGACGGACGAGTCCCCCTCGTTCGTGAACGGGCTGCTGGCCCGGTTCAAGGACCTGAAGCCGAGCCTGCGCCGCGAGTAGCCTCCGGCGGTTCGGCACAGCGGAGGGGCCGCAGCGCATGCGCTGCGGCCCCTCCGCTTTTCTCGTCCTCCCCCGCACGCGAAAACCGGCGGGGGCCGGGAACCCTCTCGGGCTCCCGGCCCCCGCCGGTAACGTTTCTGCTGGTCCTGGAACCGGGGACTAGATGTCCTCGTGCGCCACCGCGCGGCGCGCGTCCGCGTCCAGCACGCCCCAGTTGATCAGCTGTTCGGTCAGGACCGAGGGGGACTGGTCGTAGATGACGGCCAGGGTGCGCAGGTCGTCCTGGCGGATCGACAGCACCTTGCCGTTGTAGTCGCCGCGCTGGCTCTGGATCGTCGCCGCGTAACGCTGCAGCGGGCCGGCCTTCTCGGCGGGAACGCCCGCCAGGCGCTCCAGGTCGAGACGCAGCTTCGGCGGCGGCTCGGCCGCTCCGCCGGGAGTCGTGCCCGGCAGCAGTTCCTGCACCGGAACCCCGTAGAAGTCGGCCAGCTCGGCAAGACGCTGGACGGTCACGGCGCGGTCCCCGCGCTCGTAGGACCCGACCACCACGGCCTTCCACCGGCCCTGGGACTTCTCCTCGACACCGTGGAGGGAAAGGCCCTGCTGGGTGCGGATGGCGCGGAGCTTGGCCCCGAGCTGTTTGGCGTATTCGCTGGACATAACGCTCCCGGACGCTGTGACGCTGTGACGACATGGACGCTGTGACGACATTGACCACGTGCGGCTCCGCCGCGCGGCTGGTAACTCACTGTGAGGTTACGCAGCGTTACTTGGATGCGTCAAGCCGAATGGTCCTCGTCGCCCCCTCACGCGGGGCCCCAGCGGCCCCGTGGGAGCCCCTGCGCCCCAGGCCGGTGCCCGACGACCGGCCGCACCCTGGTACCGTGGGACGCGTACATCAGACGTCCTTTAAGGTCCGTCCCGTGAGGCGGAGAAGGAGGTCCTTTTCATGGACACCCAGCAGCAGCCCGATTCCATGCGCCCGGTACTGGAAGCGCAGGACATCGCGCGGGTCCTGACCCGCATCGCCCACGAGATCGTCGAACGCGCCAAGGGCGCCGACGACGTGGTGCTCCTCGGCATTCCCACCCGCGGTGTGTACCTCGCCCGCCGGCTGGCCGCCAAGCTCGAAGAGATCACCGGCACGAAGATCCCGGTCGGCTCCCTCGACATCACCATGTACCGCGACGACCTGCGGATGAAGCCCGCCCGCGCGATCGGCCGCACCGAGATCCCCGGCGACGACCTCGACGGCCGCCTCGTCGTCCTCGTCGACGACGTGCTCTTCTCCGGCCGCACGATCCGCGCCGCGCTCGACGCCCTCGGCGACCTCGGCCGCCCGCGCGCCGTGCAGCTCGCCGTCCTGGTCGACCGGGGCCACCGCGAACTGCCGATCCGCGCCGACTACGTCGGCAAGAACCTCCCCACGTCGCTGCGGGAGACCGTCAAGGTCCAGCTCCAGGAGGAGGACGGCCGTGACGCCGTGCTGCTCGGCCAGCGGACCGCCCAGGCAGCAGGCCTGTAGCCCGCACGGAGAACGGGCCCCCGACGGGGGTCCGCGCCCGAGCCTGCCCTGCCCGCTCGCACCCGCACGTCAGTCCGCCTGCCTGCCCTCCCGACCTACGGAGCCATCCAGATGAAGCGCCACCTCATCTCGGCCGCCGATCTCACGCGCGACGACGCCGTCCTGATCCTCGACACCGCCGAGGAGATGGCCCGCGTCGCGGACCGGCCGATCAAGAAGCTGCCCACCCTGCGCGGTCTCACGGTCGTCAACCTCTTCTTCGAGGACTCGACCCGCACCCGGATCTCCTTCGAGGCGGCCGCCAAGCGGCTCTCCGCGGACGTCATCAACTTCTCCGCCAAGGGTTCCTCCGTTTCCAAGGGCGAATCCCTGAAGGACACCGCGCTGACCCTGGAGGCCATGGGCGCCGACGCGGTCGTCATCCGCCACCACGCCTCCGGCGCGCCCTACCGGCTCGCGACCTCCGGCTGGATCGACTCCGCCGTGGTCAACGCCGGCGACGGCACCCACGAGCACCCCACCCAGGCCCTGCTGGACGCCTTCACCATGCGCCGCCGCCTGGTCGGCCGCGACGCCGGCCTCGGCAAGGACCTGAACGGCCGCCGGATCACCATCGTCGGCGACGTCCTGCACAGCCGCGTGGCCCGCTCCAACGTCCACCTGCTGCACACCCTCGGCGCCGAGGTCACCCTCGTGGCCCCGCCCACCCTGGTCCCCATCGGCGTCGAGACCTGGCCCTGCGAGGTCTCGTACAGCCTCGACGACGTGCTGCCGAAGTCCGACGCGGTCATGATGCTGCGTGTGCAGCGCGAACGCATGAACGCCGCCTTCTTCCCGACCGAGCGCGAGTACTCCCGCCGGTACGGGCTCGACGGCGACCGCATGGCGAAGATGCCCGAGCACGCCATCGTGATGCACCCCGGCCCGATGAACCGCGGCATGGAGATCACCGCCCAGGTCGCCGACTCCGACCGCTGCACGGCCGTCGAGCAGGTCGCCAACGGCGTCTCCACCCGGATGGCCGTCCTGTACCTGCTGCTCGGAGGCTCCGAGCCCGCCGTCACCACCACCGCCCGCACCCAGGAGAGCAAGTAACCATGAGCAAGATCCTTATCCGTGGCGCGAAGGTACTCGGTGGCGAGGCGCAGGACGTCCTGATCGACGGCGAGACCATCGCCGAGGTCGGGCAGAACCTCTCCGCGGACGGCGCGACCGTCATCGAGGCCGCCGGCCAGGTCCTCCTCCCCGGCCTCGTCGACCTCCACACCCACCTGCGCGAGCCCGGCCGCGAGGACTCCGAGACCGTCCTGACCGGCACCCGCGCCGCCGCCTCCGGCGGCTACACCGCCGTGTTCGCCATGGCGAACACCTTCCCGGTCGCCGACACCGCCGGCGTCGTCGAGCAGGTCTGGCGCCTGGGCAAGGAGTCCGGCTACTGCGACGTCCAGCCCATCGGCGCCGTCACCGTCGGCCTGGAGGGCAAGCAGCTCTCCGAGCTGGGCGCCATGCACGACTCCGCCGCCCGCGTCACCGTCTTCTCCGACGACGGCAAGTGCGTGGACGACGCC
Source organism: Streptomyces sp. NPDC046308 (assembly GCF_055588065.1). Classification (NCBI taxonomy): domain Bacteria; kingdom Bacillati; phylum Actinomycetota; class Actinomycetes; order Kitasatosporales; family Streptomycetaceae; genus Streptomyces; species Streptomyces sp. NPDC046308. The sequence continues at coordinate 144,499 of NZ_JBVJFB010000007.1, read as the reverse complement.
GTGATCATGCGCCGCGCCCTGGAGTACGTGAAGGCCTTCGGCGGCGTCGTCGCCCAGCACGCCCAGGAGCCCCGCCTCACCGAGGGCGCCCAGATGAACGAGGGCATCGTCTCCGCCGAGCTCGGTCTGGGCGGCTGGCCGGCCGTCGCCGAGGAGTCGATCATCGCCCGCGACGTCCTCCTCGCCGAGCACGTCGGCTCCCGCGTCCACATCTGCCACCTCTCCACCGCCGGCTCCGTCGAGATCGTCCGCTGGGCCAAGTCCCGCGGCATCGACGTCACCGCCGAGGTCACCCCTCACCACCTCCTCCTCACCGACGAGCTCGTCCGCTCCTACAACGCGGTCTACAAGGTCAACCCGCCGCTGCGCACCGAGCGCGACGTCATGGCCCTGCGCGAGGCGCTCGCCGACGGCACGATCGACATCGTCGCCACCGACCACGCCCCGCACCCGCACGAGGACAAGGACTGCGAGTGGGCCGCCGCCGCCATGGGCATGGTCGGCCTGGAGACCGCGCTCTCCGTCGTCCAGCAGACGATGGTGGAGACCGGACTGCTCGACTGGGCGGGCGTCGCCGAGCGCATGTCCTTCGCCCCGGCGCGCATCGGCGCCCTGGAGAACCACGGCCGACCCGTCTCGGCAGGTGAACCCGCGAACCTGACCTTGGTCGATACCTCGTACCGTGGTGTCGTGGACCCCGCACACTTCGCCTCCCGCAGCCGCAACACGCCTTACGAGGGCCGTGAGCTGCCGGGGCGCGTCACTCACACCTTCCTGCGGGGCCGGGCAACGGTCGTGGACGGGAAACTGGCGTGACACCTGCAGTAATCCAACTGGCCGCCGAGGCCGCCGAACGACAGTCGGCGGAGGTGACCAGCTTCGGCGCCCGCATGGCGTGGGTGATCGGCCTGGCCGTCTTCGTCGCGTTCGTCTACTGGCTGATGCGGCAGGGCTGGAAATGGCGCGGCGCTCTGCAGAACGACCTGCCGGAGCTGCCCGCCGCCCCCGACGGCCTCCCCGAGCATCGGCTGGCCCTGACCGGCCGGTACCACGGGTCCACCACCGCCGGGCAGTGGCTCGACCGGATCGTCGCCCACGGTCTGGGCGTCCGCAGCAGGGTCGAGCTCACGCTCACCGACGCGGGCCTCGACGTGGTCCGTCCGGGGGCCACCGACTTCTTCGTACCGGCCGCGCAGCTGCGCGGCGCCCGCCTCGACAAGGGAATCGCGGGCAAGGTACTCACCGAGGGCGGTCTGCTCGTCGTCACCTGGGCGCACGGCGACAAGCTGATCGACTCCGGATTCCGCTCCGACCGCGCGGCCGAACACGCCGCCTGGGTCGAAGCCATCAACCTCATGAACCAATCCATCACGACGGAAGGCGCCGAACGATGACGACCTCCACCAGGGGAGCAGCCAAAGCTCCCGCCGTACTCGTCCTGGAGGACGGTCGGATCTTCCGCGGCCGCGCCTACGGCGCTGTGGGGGAGACCTTCGGCGAGGCCGTGTTCTCCACCGGCATGACCGGATACCAGGAGACCCTCACCGACCCGTCGTACCACCGGCAGGTCGTCGTGATGACCGCCCCGCACGTGGGCAACACCGGCGTCAACGACGAGGACCCCGAGTCCTCCCGCATCTGGGTGGCCGGCTACGTCGTCCGCGACCCCGCCCGCGTCCCCTCCAACTGGCGGTCGCAGCGCTCGCTGGACGAGGAGCTCGCCCGGCAGGGCGTCGTCGGGATCTCGGGCATCGACACCCGGGCCCTGACCCGCCACCTGCGCGAGCGCGGCGCCATGCGCGTCGGCATCTTCTCCGGCGACGCCTGGACGGGCATCCGCGACGAGGCCCTGCTGGCCAAGGTGCAGTCGCAGCCGCAGATGAAGGGCGCGAACCTCTCCGCCGAGGTCGCCACCAAGGAGGCGTACGTCGTCCCCGCGATCGGCGAGAAGAAGTTCACCGTCGCCGCCGTCGACCTCGGCATCAAGGGCATGACCCCGCACCGGATGGCCGAGCGCGGCATCGAGGTGCACGTGCTGCCCGCCACCGCCACCGTCGAGGACGTCTACGCCGTCTCCCCGGACGGGGTGTTCTTCTCCAACGGTCCCGGCGACCCGGCCACCGCCGACCACGCCGTCTCCGTCATGCAGGGCGTCCTCGCGCGCAAGACCCCACTCTTCGGCATCTGCTTCGGCAACCAGATCCTCGGCCGCGCGCTGGGCTTCGGCACCTACAAGCTGAAGTACGGCCACCGGGGCATCAACCAGCCGGTGCAGGACCGCACCACCGGCAAGGTCGAGATCACCGCGCACAACCACGGCTTCGCCGTCGACGCGCCCCTCGACAAGGTGTCCGACACCGCCTACGGCCGTGCCGAGGTCTCGCACGTCTGCCTGAACGACAACGTCGTGGAGGGCCTCCAGCTGCTCGACCAGCCGGCCTTCTCCGTCCAGTACCACCCCGAAGCCGCCGCCGGCCCGCACGACGCCGCGTACCTCTTCGACCGTTTCACGTCTTTGATGAGCACCGCCCAGATGGAGGCCGAGCGTGCCTAAGCGCACCGATATCCAGTCCGTCCTGGTCATCGGCTCCGGCCCGATCGTCATCGGACAGGCCGCCGAGTTCGACTATTCCGGCACCCAGGCCTGCCGCGTCCTCAAGGCCGAGGGCCTGCGGGTCATCCTGGTCAACTCCAACCCCGCGACGATCATGACCGACCCGGAGATCGCCGACGCCACGTACGTCGAGCCGATCACCCCCGAGTTCGTCGAGAAGATCATCGCAAAGGAGCGCCCCGACGCGCTGCTCCCCACCCTCGGCGGCCAGACCGCGCTCAACACCGCGATCTCCATGCACGAGCAGGGTGTGCTGGAGAAGTACGGCGTCGAGCTCATCGGCGCCAACGTCGAGGCCATCAACAAGGGCGAGGACCGCGACCTCTTCAAGGGCGTCGTCGAGGCCGTCAAGGCCAAGATCGGTTACGGCGAGTCCGCCCGCTCGGTCATCTGCCACTCGATGGACGACGTCCTGGCAGGCGTCGAGACCCTCGGCGGCTACCCCGTCGTCGTCCGCCCCTCCTTCACCATGGGCGGCGCCGGCTCCGGCTTCGCCCACGACGAGGACGAGCTGCGCCGCATCGCCGGCCAGGGCCTCACGCTCTCCCCGACCACCGAGGTGCTCCTGGAGGAGTCCATCCTCGGCTGGAAGGAGTACGAGCTGGAGCTGATGCGCGACACCAAGGACAACGTGGTCGTCGTCTGCTCCATCGAGAACTTCGACCCGATGGGCGTCCACACCGGCGACTCCATCACCGTCGCCCCGGCGATGACGCTGACCGACCGCGAGTACCAGCGGCTGCGCGACATCGGCATCGCGATCATCCGCGAGGTCGGCGTCGACACCGGCGGCTGCAACATCCAGTTCGCGATCGACCCGGCCGACGGCCGCGTCATCGTCATCGAGATGAACCCGCGCGTCTCGCGCTCCTCGGCGCTCGCCTCCAAGGCCACCGGCTTCCCGATCGCCAAGATCGCCGCCAAGCTGGCCATCGGCTACACGCTCGACGAGGTCCCCAACGACATCACCGAGAAGACGCCGGCCTCCTTCGAGCCGTCCCTCGACTACGTCGTCGTCAAGGCCCCGCGCTTCGCCTTCGAGAAGTTCCCGCTCGCCGACGCCACCCTCACCACCACCATGAAGTCGGTCGGCGAGGCGATGGCCATCGGCCGCAACTTCACCGAGGCGCTGCAGAAGGCCCTGCGCTCCCTGGAGAAGAAGGGCTCGCAGTTCACCTTCGTCGGCGACCCGGGCGACAAGGAAGAGCTGCTGCGCACCGCGGTCCGCCCGACCGACGGCCGCATCAACACCGTCATGCAGGCCATTCGCGCCGGCGCCACCCAGGAAGAGGTCTTCGAGTTCACGAAGATCGACCCCTGGTTCGTCGACCAGCTCTTCCTCATCAAGGAGATCGCGGACGAGCTGACCGCGGCCGACAAGCTCTACCCCGAGCTGCTCGCCGAGGCCAAGCGCCACGGCTTCTCCGACGCCCAGATCGCCGAGATCCGCGGCCTGCGCGAGGACGTCGTCCGCGAGGTCCGCCACGCGCTGGGCGTCCGCCCGGTCTACAAGACGGTCGACACCTGCGCCGCCGAGTTCGCCGCGAAGACCCCGTACTTCTACTCCTCGTACGACGAGGAGAGCGAGGTCTCGCCCCGCGAGAAGCCCGCGGTGATCATCCTGGGCTCCGGCCCGAACCGCATCGGCCAGGGCATCGAGTTCGACTACTCCTGCGTCCACGCCTCCTTCGCGCTCAGCGACGCCGGCTTCGAGACCGTGATGGTCAACTGCAACCCGGAGACCGTCTCCACCGACTACGACACCTCCGACCGCCTGTACTTCGAGCCGCTGACGCTCGAGGACGTGCTGGAGATCGTCCACGCGGAGTCGCTGGCCGGCCCCATCGCCGGTGTCGTCGTCCAGCTCGGCGGCCAGACCCCCCTGGGTCTCGCCCAGGCGCTCAAGGACAACGGCGTGCCCGTGGTCGGCACCTCCCCGGAGGCGATCCACGCCGCCGAGGACCGCGGCGCCTTCGGCCGGGTCCTCGCCGAGGCCGGCCTGCCGGCCCCCAAGCACGGCACCGCCACCACGTTCACGGGCGCGAAGGCCATCGCCGACGAGATCGGCTACCCGGTCCTCGTCCGCCCGTCCTACGTGCTCGGCGGCCGCGGCATGGAGATCGTCTACGACGAGGCCCGCCTCGAGTCGTACATCGCCGAGTCCACCGAGATCTCCCCGACCCGCCCCGTGCTGGTCGACCGCTTCCTCGACGACGCCATCGAGATCGACGTCGACGCCCTCTACGACGGCCACGAGCTCTACCTCGGCGGCGTCATGGAGCACATCGAGGAAGCCGGCATCCACTCCGGCGACTCCGCCTGCGCCCTGCCCCCGATCACCCTCGGCGGCTACGACATCAAGCGCCTGCGCGCCTCCACCGAGGCCATCGCCAAGGGCGTCGGCGTCCGCGGCCTGATCAACATCCAGTTCGCGATGGCCGGCGACATCCTCTACGTCCTGGAGGCCAACCCGCGCGCCTCCCGGACCGTCCCCTTCACGTCGAAGGCCACCGCCGTCCCGCTCGCGAAGGCCGCCGCCCGCATCTCGCTCGGCACCACCATCGCCGAGCTGCGCGAGGAGGGCCTGCTGCCGAAGACCGGCGACGGCGGCACCCTGCCGATCGACGCGCCGATCTCCGTCAAGGAGGCCGTCATGCCGTGGTCGCGCTTCCGCGACATCCACGGCCGCGGCGTGGACACCGTCCTCGGCCCGGAGATGCGCTCCACCGGCGAGGTCATGGGCATCGACGCCGTCTTCGGCACCGCCTACGCCAAGTCGCAGGCCGGCGCCTACGGCCCGCTGCCCACCAAGGGCCGCGCCTTCATCTCCGTCGCCAACCGCGACAAGCGCTCGATGATCTTCCCGGCGCGCGAGCTCGTCGCCCACGGCTTCGAGCTGATGGCCACCTCCGGCACCGCCGAGGTGCTGCGCCGCAACGGCATCAACGCCACCGTGGTGCGCAAGCTCAGCGAGGGCGAGGGCCCGAACGGCGAGAAGACCATCGTCCAGCTGATCCACGACGGCCAGGTCGACCTGATCGTCAACACCCCGTACGGCACCGGCGGCCGCCTCGACGGCTACGAGATCCGCACGGCGGCCGTGGCCCGCAGCGTCCCCTGCCTGACCACGGTCCAGGCGCTCGCCGCGGCCGTCCAGGGCATCGACGCGCTCAACCGCGGCGACGTGGGCGTGCGCTCCCTCCAGGAGCACGCGGAGCACCTGACCGCGGCCCGCGACTAAGCAGCCCGTACAGCCCGGAAACGGGAGGGGGGACACCGGTTTCACGACGGGTGTCCCCCTTTCCATGAGCGCAGAGGGATCCTCTCGACGATGTACGAACTCTTCTTCAACCTGGTCTTCAAGCGGATGGACCCGGAGAAGGCCCACTACACGGCCTTCCGCTGGATCCGCCTCGCCGCCCGCACCCCCGTGCTGCGCACCTTCGTCGCGGCCTACCTCGCCCCCCGCCACAAGGAGCTCCGCACCGAGGCCCTCGGCCTGCGCATGCACGGCCCCTTCGGCCTCGCGGCCGGCTTCGACAAGAACGCCGTGGCCATCGACGGCATGTCGATGCTCGGCTTCGACCACGTCGAGATCGGCACGGTCACGGCCGAGCCGCAGCCCGGCAACCCCAAGAAGCGGCTGTTCCGCCTCGTGCCGGACCGCGCGCTGATCAACCGGATGGGCTTCAACAACGAGGGCTCCGCGGCCGTCGCGGACCGCCTGGCGGCCCGCCGCCCCGTCTTCAGGACGGTCGTCGGCGTCAACATCGGCAAGACGAAGGTCGTGCCGGAGGAGGAGGCGGTGGCGGACTACGTCGCCTCCACCGAGCGGCTCGCCCGCCACGCCGACTACCTCGTCGTGAACGTCTCCTCGCCGAACACCCCGGGTCTGCGCAACCTGCAGGCCACCGAGTCGCTGCGCCCGCTGCTGACGGCCGTACGGGAGGCCGCGGACCGCACTGTGACCGACCGCCGGGTCCCGCTGCTGGTCAAGATCGCCCCCGACCTGGCCGACGAGGACGTCGACGCGGTCGCCGACCTGGCCCTGGAGCTGGGACTCGACGGCATCATCGCGACCAACACCACCATCGCGCGCGAGGGCCTCGGCCTGAAGTCCTCCCCGTCCCTGGTGAAGGAGACCGGCGGACTGTCCGGCGCCCCGGTCAAGGAGCGCTCCCTGGAGGTCCTGCGCCGCCTGTACGCCCGCGTGGGCGACCGACTGGTCCTGATCGGGGTCGGCGGCATCGAGAACGCCGAGGACGCCTGGCAGCGGATCCTCGCCGGGGCCACGCTGATCCAGGGCTACAGCGCCTTCATCTACGAGGGCCCCTGCTACGCCCGCGCCATCCACAAGGGCCTGGCCGCGCGCCTGGCCGTCAGCCCGTACGCGACGCTCGCCGAAGCGGTGGGCGCCGAGACCCGAAAGGCCGCGAAGTGAGCCCTGTGACCCCGTTCGGCACCCGCCTGCGCCAGGCGATGGACACCCGCGGCCCGCTGTGCGTGGGCATCGACCCGCACGCCGAGCTGCTGGCCCAGTGGGGCCTGTCCGACGACATCGCGGGCCTGGAGCGGTTCTCCCGCACCGTCGTGGAGGCGCTCGCGGAGTCGGTGGCGGTCTTCAAGCCGCAGGCGGCCTTCTTCGAGCGGTTCGGCTCGAAGGGCGTGGCCGTCCTGGAGCAGACCGTCGCCGACGCCCGCTCGGCCGGGACCCTGGTCGTCATGGACGCCAAGCGGGGCGACATCGGCTCGACCATGGCCGCGTACGCCTCGGCCTTCCTGGACCCGGCCTCGCCGCTGTTCTCGGACGCGCTGACGGTCTCCCCGTACCTGGGCTACGGCTCCCTGAAGCCCGCGGTGGAGCTGGCCCGCACCTCCGGCGCCGGTCTGTTCGTGCTCGCCCTGACCTCGAACCCGGAGGGCGCGGAGGTCCAGCGGGCGGTCCGCGAGGACGGCCGGACCATCGGCGCGACGATGCTGGCGCACCTGGCGGCGGAGAACTCGGACGCCGCCCCGATGGGGTCCTTCGGCGCGGTGGTCGGTGCCACGCTCGGCGACCTGTCCTCCTTCGACCTGGACATCAACGGGCCGCTGCTGGCCCCCGGCATCGGCGCGCAGGGCGCGACGGCGGCGGACCTGCCGGCGGTGTTCGGCAAGGCCGTCCGCAACGTCGTCCCGAACGTGTCGCGGGGCGTCCTCAAGCACGGTCCGGACGTCGCGGCGCTGCGCGACTCCGCGCGGCGGTTCGCCGACGAGATCGGCGAGGCCGTTTCCGCGTAATCGCCCGCCCGTGGAGGCCGCCCGCGACTCCCGCGGCGCGGCCTCTCGCAGTTCTTGGCGAAACCCGAACGCTCTTCATCGGACAAAACAGAGGTATTTTGTCCGTGATGTACGGTTCAGTGGAGGCTGACCAGGACTTTTCGTCCGTTCTCGCTGACTGGAGCGGTGTGGGCCGCTAGTCTCCGAGCAGAGTGAACGTGCAGCGAACGCGTTTCGATCGCTGTTCGGGAGCTCGCCAGGTGTGGTGCCTTCGGGCTGCCCACCGGTCCGTATCCGACAGTTCGACATCCGAGGTGACGTAGGCGTGGCTCTTCCGCCCCTTACCCCTGAACAGCGCGCAGCCGCGCTCGAAAAGGCCGCCGCGGCTCGCCGGGAGCGGGCCGAGGTCAAGAATCGACTCAAGCACTCCGGCGCCTCGCTCCAAGAGGTCATCAAGACGGGCCAGGAGAACGACGTCATCGGCAAGATGAAGGTCTCCGCCCTGCTGGAGTCACTGCCTGGCGTGGGCAAGGTGCGCGCCAAGCAGATCATGGAGCGTCTCGGCATCTCCGAGTCCCGACGTGTCCGAGGTCTCGGTTCCAACCAGATCGCCTCTCTGGAGCGCGAGTTCGGCAGCACCGGCGCCTGAGGCGTCGACTGAAGTTCTCCCGGCGTTCTCAGGCAGTCCCGAGAACCTGGATAATCGCTCTATGGCAGCAGAGGTTCGTCCGCGGCTGACCGTGCTCTCCGGCCCCTCAGGGGTCGGCAAGAGCACGGTCGTCGCGCATATGCGCAAGGTTCACCCCGAGGTATGGCTCTCGGTGTCGGCCACCACCCGCAAGCCGCGGCCCGGTGAGCGACACGGAGTCCACTACTTCTTCGTCAATGACGACGAGTTCGACAAGCTGATCGCCAACGGCGAGCTGCTGGAGTGGGCCGAGTTCGCGGGCAACCGCTACGGCACACCGCGCGGCGCGGTGCTGGAGCGCCTGGACAACGGCGAGCCGGTACTGCTGGAGATCGATCTCCAGGGGGCACGGCTCGTCCGCGAGTCCATGTCCGACGCCCAGCTCGTCTTCCTGGCCCCGCCGAGCTGGGACGAACTGGTCCGCCGGCTCACCGGCCGCGGCACCGAATCGGCCGAGGTGATCGAGCGCCGGCTCGCCTCCGCCAAGATCGAGCTCGCTGCCGAGTCGGAGTTCGACACCACCCTGGTCAACACCTCCGTCGAGGACGTGGCGCGTGAGCTGCTAGCCTTGATGGAAGTCGTCTGATTCGTTGGTCGATTTCATGATCGAACGAATCCTGATCGATTCGGTCTTTCCCACATTCTTCGGAAGGTAGAGCGTGTCCTCTTCCATCACTGCGCCCGAGGGCATCATCAACCCGCCGATCGACGAGCTGCTCGAGGCCACGGACTCGAAGTACAGCCTCGTGATCTACGCGGCCAAGCGCGCGCGTCAGATCAACGCGTACTACTCGCAGCTCGGTGAGGGCCTGCTGGAGTACGTCGGCCCGCTGGTGGACACCCACGTCCACGAGAAGCCGCTTTCGATCGCGCTGCGCGAGATCAACGCGGGTCTGCTGACCTCCGAGGCCATCGAGGCCCCGGCCCAGTAAGGCGCGAGAAATCCTTTCACCACAGGCCCGGCAGAACATCTGCCGGGCCTGTGGTGTGTCATGGGGAGCGACGGTGAACGTCGACAAGGCTCGAAGGGGAGTGCGTGGTGGGTAAGCCGAAGGTCGTGCTGGGGGTCAGCGGCGGGATCGCCGCCTACAAGTCGTGCGAGCTGCTCCGCCTGCTGACCGAGTCCGGACACGACGTGCGGGTGGTGCCCACCGCGGCCTCCCTGAACTTCGTCGGCGAGGCGACCTGGGCCGCCCTCTCCGGTAACCCGGCCTCCACCGAGGTGTGGGAGTCCGTCCACGAGGTGCCGCACGTGCGCATCGGGCAGTCCGCCGACCTCGTCGTCGTCGCCCCGGCCACCGCGGACATGCTGGCCAAGGCGGCCCACGGGCTCGCCGACGACCTCCTCACGAACACGCTGCTCACCGCCCGATGTCCGGTGGTCTTCGCCCCCGCCATGCACACCGAGATGTGGGAGCACCCGGCCACCCAGGAGAACGTGGCCACCCTGCGCCGGCGCGGTGCCCTCGTCATCGAGCCCGCGGTCGGACGGCTCACCGGCAAGGACACCGGCAAGGGCCGGCTGCCCGACCCGGCGGAGATCTACGAGGTGTGCCGCCGCGTCCTGGCGCGCGGCGTGGACGAGCCGGACCTCGTGGGGCGACACGTGGTGATCAGCGCCGGCGGCACGCGGGAGCCGCTGGACCCGGTCCGCTTCCTCGGCAACCGCTCCTCGGGCAAGCAGGGCTACGCGCTCGCCCGTACGGCCGTCGCGCGCGGGGCCCGCGTCACCCTGGTGGCGGCCAACACCGCACTGGCCGACCCGGCCGGGGCGGACGTCGTACGGGTGGGGACGGCGGTGCAGCTGCGGGAGGCCGTGCTCAAGGCGGCGGCGGACGCCGACGTCGTGGTGATGGCCGCCGCCGTGGCGGACTTCCGGCCCGCCGAGTACGCGGGCGGGAAGATCAAGAAGAAGGACGGGCAGGACCCCGCGCCGGTCGCCCTCGTACGCAATCCGGACGTCCTGGCGGAGATCTCGGCCGACCGGGCCCGCGACGGGCAGGTCGTCGTGGGATTCGCCGCCGAGACCGACGACGTCCTCGCCAACGGCCGCGCCAAGCTCCTGCGCAAGGGATGTGATCTTCTCGTCGTGAACGAGGTCGGTGAGGCCCGCACCTTTGGTTCTGAGGAGAACGAAGCCGTCATCCTTTCCTCCGAGGGGTCGGAAATTCAAGTGCCCTACGGACCGAAGGAAGCCCTTGCCGAGGCCATTTGGGACCAGGTGTCCGTCCGGCTGGCGCCGCGACGCGCCTGAGCCGATTGCCCTTCTCCTGATCACCTCCGTGGGTCAGAATGAGGTGCCGCAGGTCACACGGCTCCCATAAGGCGAGACGGGTGGTCCCGGAAACGGTGGCGACCGATAAACTGCACAAGGAACGTGACCGGGCGCAGCCTCCGGTGTGGTTCCGCCAAATGATCAGCCAGCAGCCGCTGCAACCCCAGGGAGCGTTGTGTCCCGTCGTCTGTTCACCTCGGAGTCCGTGACCGAGGGCCACCCCGACAAGATCGCTGACCAGATCAGCGACACGATCCTCGACGCGCTCCTCTCCGAGGACCCGACCTCGCGCGTGGCCGTGGAGACCCTCATCACCACCGGTCTCGTGCACATCGCGGGCGAGGTGACGACGAAGGCCTACGCGCCGATCGCGCAGCTCGTCCGGGAGAAGATCCTCGAGATCGGCTACGACTCCTCGAAGAAGGGCTTCGACGGCGCCTCCTGCGGCGTGTCGGTGTCCATCGGTGCCCAGTCCCCCGACATCGCGCAGGGCGTCGACACCGCCTACGAGAAGCGCGTCGAGGGCGACGAGGACGAGCTCGACAAGCAGGGCGCCGGCGACCAGGGCCTGATGTTCGGCTACGCCTGCGACGAGACCCCCGAGCTCATGCCGCTCCCGATCCACATCGCGCACCGGCTCTCCCGCCGGCTGTCCGAGGTCCGCAAGAACGGCACCATCCCGTACCTGCGCCCCGACGGCAAGACCCAGGTCACCATCGAGTACGACGGCGACAAGGCCGTGCGCCTGGACACCGTCGTGGTCTCCTCGCAGCACGCCTCGGACATCGACCTGGACTCGCTGCTCGCCCCGGACATCCGCGAGTTCGTCGTCGAGCACGTGCTGGCCCAGCTCGTCGAGGACGGCATCAAGCTCGACACCGAGGGCTACCGCCTGCTGGTGAACCCGACCGGCCGTTTCGAGATCGGCGGCCCGATGGGCGACGCCGGCCTGACCGGCCGCAAGATCATCATCGACACCTACGGCGGCATGGCCCGCCACGGCGGCGGCGCCTTCTCCGGCAAGGACCCGTCCAAGGTCGACCGCTCCGCCGCCTACGCCATGCGCTGGGTCGCCAAGAACGTCGTCGCCGCCGGCCTCGCCTCGCGCTGCGAGGTCCAGGTCGCCTACGCCATCGGCAAGGCCGAGCCCGTCGGTCTGTTCGTCGAGACCTTCGGCACCGCCAAGGTCGAGGTCCAGAAGATCGAGGACGCGATCGGCGAGGTCTTCGACCTGCGCCCGGCCGCGATCATCCGCGACCTCGACCTGCTGCGCCCGATCTACGCCCAGACCGCCGCCTACGGCCACTTCGGCCGTGAGCTGCCGGACTTCACCTGGGAGCGCACCGACCGCGTCGACGCGCTGCGCACGGCCGCCGGTCTGTAGGCACCACCGCTCGTAGGCGCTCGGCCCCGGACCTCCTGGTCCGGGGCCGTTCGCATGCCGTGGCTGTCGGTGGGGTTTGGTAAGAATGCTGATGTGAGCAGCGCGAACGATTCCCAGCCGGAGCAGCTCGCACTGATCCGGGAGATGGTCGCCGAGGCGAAGGCCAAGGCGCCCAAGGCGAAGCCGCGCACCTGGCGGGGCGCCGCCCTGGCCGAGGAACTGCCCGTCGCCCGGGTCCTCGTGAACAAGGGCGTGCTCCACCTCGACCGCACCTTCGACTACGCCGTGCCCGCCGAGCTCTCCGAGGCCGCCCAGCCCGGAGTCCGCGTCCGGGTCCGCTTCGGCGCCGGCTCCCACCAGGTGCACGGCGGCCGCCGCGAGGGCGGCGGCCTCATCGACGGCTTCATCGTCGAGCGCCGCGCCGAGTCCGACTACAACGGGGCCCTCGCCGCCCTCGCCCACGTGGTCTCGCCCGAGGTGGTGCTCAGCCCCGGCATGCTGGCCCTCGCCCGTGCCGTCGCCGATCGCTACGCCGGCAGCGTCGCCGACGTGCTCCAGCTCGCCCTGCCCGCGCGGAGCGCCCGCGCCGAGGCCAAGCCCTCGCCGGAGCCGCTGCCCCCGCCCGCCGCGCCCGAGCCCGCCGGCTGGGAGCGGTACGGCGCAGGGCCCGCCTTCCTGGGGGCCCTGGCCGCCGGAGCCGCCCCGCGCGCCGTGTGGACCGCCCTGCCCGGCCCCGGCTGGGCGGACGAACTCGCCCGCGCCATGGCCGCCACCCTCGCCTCCGGGCGCGGCGCTCTCGCCGTGGTCCCCGACGGGCGCACCGCCGCCCGGGTCGACCAGGCGCTGACCGCCCTGCTCGGCGAGGGACGGCACGCGCTGCTGACCGCCGAGTCCGGGCCCGAGAAGCGCTACCGCCAGTGGCTCGCCGTGAACCGGGGCTCGGTGCGCGCCGTCATCGGGACCCGTGCGGCGATGTTCGCCCCCGTACGGGACCTCGGGCTGGTCGCCGTCTGGGACGACGGCGACTCCAGCCACAGCGACGACAACGCCCCCTTCCCGCACGTCCGGGAGGTGCTGGAACTGCGCGCGGTCAGCGAAGGCTGCGCCTTCCTGGCCGGGAGCACCAGCTGCACCGTGGAGGCCGCGCAGCTCGTCGAGTCGGGCTGGGCGCGGCCGCTCGTCGCGAGCCGGGAGACCGTACGGGCCTGCGCCCCCCGGATCCGGACCGTGGGCGACGAACTGCTCGCCCGCGACGAGGCGGCCCGCGCCGCGCGACTGCCCAGCCTGGCGTGGGAGACCGTACGGGAGGGGCTGAAGACCGGCCCCGTGCTCGTCCAGGTGCCACGGCGTGGCTACGTCCCGCGACTGGCGTGCGAGCGGTGCCGGACCCCCGCCCGCTGCACGGTCTGCGCGGGCCCCCTGGAGGCCCCCGACGAGCGGGACCTGCAGTGCGGGTGGTGCGGGCGCGCCGAGCCGGCCTGGCACTGCGAGGAGTGCGGCTCGTTCCGGCTGCGCGCCCAGGTGGTCGGCGCCCGGCGGACGGCCGAGGAGCTGGGCCGGGCCTTCCCGGCCGTGCCCGTACGGACCTCCGGGCGCGACCACGTGCTGGACGAGGTGCCGGACCGGCCGGCGCTGGTGGTGTGCACGCCGGGCGCCGAGCCGATGGCCGCCGGCGCCGGGTACGCGGCCGCGCTGCTGCTCGACGGCTGGGCGATGCTGTCGCGGCCCGACCTGCGGGCGGGGGAGGACGCGCTGCGGCGGTGGATCACGGCCGCCTCGCTGGTCCGGGGCGACGGACAGGTCGTGGTGGTCGCCGAGCCGACGCTGCGCCCGGTCCAGGCGCTCGTCCGCTGGGACCCGGTGGGCCACGCCGTACGGGAGCTCGCGGAGCGGGCCCAGCTCGGCTTCCCGCCGGTCTCGCGGATGGCGGCCGTGGCCGGGCGGGGCGAGGCGGTGGAGGCCTTCCTGGCCGGCGCCGGGCTGCCGCCGGACGCGGAGATCCTGGGCCCGGTCCCGATACCGGGGCGGCGCGGGGAGCGGTCCCCGGGCGAGCGGGCGCTGGTCCGGGTCCCGCCGGGCAGCGGCGCGGCCCTGGCGGCCGCCCTGAAGACCGCCCAGGCGGCCCGGATGGCACGGGGCGTGCCGGCGGCCGACGCGGTGCGGGTCCGGATCGACCCGCCGGACATCGGCTGACCGGCCGGGCGGCACACGCACAAGCCCCCGGCGGGAGACGCTGGGTCGTCCCGCCGGGGGCGGATTCAGGCGCGGCGAGCGGCGGCGGCCGGCCGTCGGGGGTCGGCGTCCCGGCGGCAGGACACGAGGTCAGCCGTTGCGCGGACCGGGAAAGGCGGGGGAGCGCGGGGCCTCCCCGAGGCTCCGGCCGGGGCTCCCCCCGGCCGCCGCCTGGGCCTCCTCGCGCACCGGCTGCGGCGGCACGGAGCGGGCAACCGGCACGGTGGGCAGCGGCCCCAGGGTCCGGGTGGTCGTGCCCTCGGCCAGCGGCTCCGCGGACTCGGCGGACTGCGCCCGCCGGGCGCCGTAGCGGCGGTGCACGGCCTGCTTGGTGACGCCGAGCGCCGAACCGACCGCGTCCCACGAGAAGCCGAGCGAGCGGTCGAAGTCCACCGCGGCGGTGACCAGCGTCTCGACGCTGTCCCGCAGCTCCTGCGCGAGGCGGACGGTGGGCGCGGGCGCCCGGCCGTAGACGACGAAGCCCGTGGAGGGACCGGAGCGGCGCGGGCGGTACACGTTGCCGAGCTGGGCCGTGAGCGTACGCAGGGCATCCACCTGCCGGCGAACCCGCTCGATGTCCCGTACCAGGAGGTGCAGGCTGGCCCGGGCTTGGGCGTCGTGGGTGGCGTGGTCGGCCATGAAGAAGCCTCTCGAACCGGTGCTGAAGGGCGGATCGGGCCGCAGAAACCGTTCACACGCGGCCCGTTTTGGTCAATCTCTCTTGACCAACGCGCCACCCGTCGCCCAGGTCACGCTGTGGGGGCGTGTCGGCATATGCGAGGGGCGCGCGTGTGTGCGTACGCCCCCTCGACGGCGCAGGTGATCCATGGGGGGCGCCGGGCGGACCGGGGCCGGACGCCCTTCGGGCGGCCCCCGGGCGCCCGCCCCATAGACTGGTGCGCTGCTGACAGCCGAGATAGCGAGGTAGGACCCAGTGAAGCTGGTCTTCGCAGGCACCCCCGAGGTCGCCGTACCCGCCCTGGACGCCCTGATCGCCTCCGGGCGGCACGAGGTCGCCGCCGTCGTCACCCGGCCCGACGCACCGGCCGGCCGCGGCCGCCGGCTCGTCGCCAGCCCGGTCGCCGAGCGCGCCGAGGAAGCCGGCATCGAGGTCCTCAAGCCCGTACGGCCGCGCGACCCCGACTTCCAGGCCCGGCTGCGCGAGATCGCCCCGGACTGCTGCCCGGTCGTCGCCTACGGGGCCCTGCTGCCCAAGAGCGCCCTCGACATCCCCCGGCACGGATGGGTCAACCTGCACTTCTCGCTGCTGCCCGCCTGGCGCGGCGCCGCGCCCGTCCAGCACTCGATCATGGCCGGGGACCAGGTCACCGGCGCGTCCACCTTCCTCATCGAGGAGGGTCTGGACTCCGGCCCGGTCTACGGCATCCTCACCGAGGAGATCCGCCCGACCGACACCAGCGGCGACCTGCTCACCCGGCTCGCCTTCGCCGGCTCCGGGCTGCTGGCGGCCACCATGGACGGCATCGAGGACGGCACCCTGCGCGCCGTCGCGCAGCCCTCCGACGGCATCTCCCTCGCGCCCAAGATCACCGTCGAGGACGCCCGCATCGACTGGACGGCCCCCGCGATGCGCGCGGACCGCGTGGTGCGCGGCTGCACGCCCGCCCCGGGCGCCTGGACCGTCTTCCGCGGCGAGCGGCTCAAGCTGATCTCGCTGGGCCTGGTGGCCGACCGCACCGACCTGGCGCCCGGCGAGCTCGCCCCGGGCAAGAACCACGTCCACGCGGGCACCGGCTCGCACGCCGTGGAGCTGCTGTGGGTGCAGCCCCAGGGCAAGAAGCCGATGCGCGCCGCCGACTGGGCCCGCGGGGTGCGGATCGCGCCCGGCGAGCGGCTCGGCGGGGCCGACGTAGGCTGAATCCAGCCGAGCCGAATCCGGCCGCGCCGTCCTCGCGGCGGCGCGGGACCCCGGACCGTAGGGACCGACGCCCCGCCGGGGCGGCGCCCGCTGACCCGCCACCGCGTGACCGCAGCACCCCGTGCACGCGACACCCGGTGACCGCAGCACCTCATGACCGCAGCACCTCGTACACCCGGAGCACCTTTCACGTGAGCGAACAGCCCCGTCCCCGTCGCAACCCCGCAGGCCAGCGGCA
This sequence comes from Streptomyces sp. NPDC046308, assembly GCF_055588065.1. Taxonomy (NCBI): domain Bacteria; kingdom Bacillati; phylum Actinomycetota; class Actinomycetes; order Kitasatosporales; family Streptomycetaceae; genus Streptomyces; species Streptomyces sp. NPDC046308. Next base: position 127,930 of record NZ_JBVJFB010000007.1, on the reverse strand, counting down.
GGCGAAGCCGTACCGCCGGCCCCAGAAGGACCCCGTCCGGATGCTGGCCTTCGAGGTGCTGCGGGCGGTGGACGAGCGCGACGCCTACGCGAACCTCGTCCTGCCGCCCCTGCTGAAGAAGGCCCGCCAGGACGCGAGCTTCCAGGCGCGCGACGCGGCACTGGCCACCGAGCTGGTCTACGGGACGCTGCGCCGGCAGGGCACCTACGACGCCGTCATCAAGGCGTGCATCGACCGGCCGCTGCGGGAGGTGGACCCGCCGGTGCTCGACGTGCTCTCGCTCGGCGCGCACCAGCTGCTCGGCACCCGGATCCCCACGCACGCGGCGGTCTCCGCGAGCGTGGAGCTGGCCCGGGTGGTGCTCGGGGACGGGCGCGCCAAGTTCGTGAACGCCGTGCTGCGGAAGATCGCCGCGCACGATCTCGACGGCTGGCTGGAGCGGGTCGCGCCGCCGTACGAGGACGACGCCGAGGAACACCTCGCGGTGTACCACTCGCACCCCCGGTGGATCGTCAGCGCCCTCTGGGACGCGCTGGGCGGCGGCCGCGCCGGCATCGAGGACCTGCTGGAGGCCGACAACGAGCGGCCCGAGGTGACCCTGGTCGCCCGCCCCGGCCGCTCCACCCCGCAGGAGCTGCTGGACGCGGTCGGCGAGGACTCGGCGCTGCCCGGGCGCTGGTCGCCGTACGCCGTGCGGATGGCCGAGGGTGGCGAGCCCGGCGCGCTGGAGGCGGTCCGCGAGGGGCGCGCCGGCGTGCAGGACGAGGGCAGCCAGCTGGTGGCGATGGCCCTGGCGGCCGTACCGGTCGAAGGCAGCGACGAGCGCTGGCTCGACGGCTGTGCGGGCCCCGGCGGCAAGGCGGCGCTGCTCGCCGCGCTCGCCGCGCAGCGCGGAGCCTTCCTGCTCGCCTCGGAGAAGCAGCCGCACCGGGCGCGGCTCGTGGAGCGCGCCCTCGCGGGCAACCCGGGCCCCTACCAGGTCATCGCGGCGGACGGCACCCGGCCGCCGTGGCGGCCGGGCTCCTTCGACCGCGTCCTGATGGACGTCCCCTGCACGGGCCTGGGCGCGCTCCGCCGCCGCCCGGAGGCCCGCTGGCGCCGCCGCCCGCAGGACCTGGAGGGCTTCGCGCCGCTCCAGCGCGGACTGCTGCGCGAAGCGCTGTCGGCGGTGCGGGTCGGCGGCGTCGTGGGCTACGCGACGTGCTCGCCGCACCTGGCCGAGACCCGGGTCGTCGTGGACGACGTCCTGAAGGGGCGCGGCGCGGGCGCCTCGCCGGTCTCCGCGGAGCTGATCGACGCGCGGCCGTTCATGTCGGGCGTACCGGGTCTGGGCGACGGCCCGGACGTCCAGCTGTGGCCCCACCTGCACGGAACGGACGCGATGTACCTGGCCCTGCTGCGGCGTACGGCGTAGCGCCGGGCCCCGGCCCCCTGGGTACGCGTACTCATGAGCCGCGCTGCGGTGCGAGGTAGCGTCCCGGCTGGTGTGATCAACGGGACCATCGGGGGCTGCGCGCATGGCGTGGGACGGGTGGGAACAGATCAAGACCGGTGCGGGCGAGGGGCACGTGGGCATGAGGCACCCCGGCCGTCCTCGCCGGCCACCCCGGAGACCGCACGGTCGCGCAGGTCGCGACCTCGGCCACCGGGGCGGTGCGCGTCGCGGTGACGACACCCGCCAACGGTCCGGCATCCGCCGACGCGTGACAGCCGGCGGGACGGGGGTTCCGTCCCGCCGGCCCTTAAGGGCAGATGAAGCGTCGGCCGGGATGGGTTAAGCGTTGCTAAGCCCGTCCCGACTTGCGGGGTCGTGGCCGGAACCGGGTGTAGGCATGGCAGGCTTGGGGCATGGCCGCGCAGATTTATCCCAGCATCCTGTCCGCCGACTTCGCCCGTCTCGCCGAGGAGGCGAGGGCCGTCAAGGGGGCCGACTGGCTGCACGTCGACGTCATGGACAACCATTTCGTCCCGAACCTCACCCTCGGCATGCCCGTCGTGGAGTCCCTGAGCCGGGCCACGGACATCCCGCTGGACCTCCACCTGATGATCGAGAACCCGGACCGCTGGGCCCCGCAGTACGTGGAGGCCGGTGCGGGTTCGGTCACCTTCCACGCCGAGGCCGCGGCGGCGCCCGTGCGCCTCGCGCGGGAGATCCGGGCCAAGGGGGCGCGGGCGTCGATGGCGCTCAAGCCCGCGACGCCCATCGAACAGTACGAGGACATCCTCCCCGAGCTCGACATGCTGCTGATCATGACGGTCGAGCCCGGCTTCGGCGGCCAGCCCTTTCTCGACATCATGCTCCCCAAGATCCGCCGGACCCGGGAGCTGATCGCCAAGCACGGCCTGGAGCTGTGGCTGCAGGTCGACGGCGGGGTCTCGGCCTCGACCATCGAACGCTGTGCCGAGGCCGGCGCCGACGTGTTCGTGGCGGGCAGCGCGGTCTACGGAGCGGTCGATCCGGCCGCCGCCGTACGCACGCTGCGTGAGCAGGCGGGTGCGGCGATCGCCGCGGCGCCGTGGGCTTGCGACCACTGAGCCAAGGGTTGATGAACAGCTCGGTGAACGGGAGCTGTCCAGGCTGATCAACGGCCGTCGGATCTGACAGGATGAACGGCGAGTCGAGAGTGTGAACACGAGAGTGTGAACAGCAGTGAGGAGAACGCGGTGTCTGCAATGTCGGCGGGACGGTCAGCCCTGCGGATGGGACCCGCGGAGCTGGTGCAGGCGGCGGCCATGGCGCGCCGTTTCTACCTCGAGGGCAAGTCCAAGATCCAGATCGCCGAGGAGTTCGGCGTGAGCCGCTTCAAGGTGGCCCGGGTCCTGGAGACCGCCCTGGAGCGCGACCTCGTACGGATCGAGATCCGGGTACCGGCCGAACTCGACGCGGAGCGTTCGGACGCGCTCAGGGCCCGGTACGGGCTCCGGCACGCCGTCGTGGTGGAGTCGCCCGCCGACGCCACCGAGGACGCGCCCGACCCGGAGAACCTGGGCGCGGTCGCCGCCGACCTCCTGGGTGAACTGGTCAACGAGGGCGACGTACTGGGCCTCGCGTGGGGGCGGTCGACCATTCACATGGCCGCCTCCCTGCACCGGCTGCCGCAGTGCACCGTGGTCCAGCTGACCGGCGTGTACGACGCGGGGACCGCCGAGCGCGGTTCGGTCGAGGCCGTGCGCAGGGCCGCCCAGGTCTCCGGGGGCGACGCGCACCCGATCTACGCGCCGATGCTGCTGCCCGACCCGGCGACGGCGGCCGCGCTGCGCGGCCAGACCGGGATCGCGCGCGCCTTCGAGTACTTCGACAAGGTGACGGTCGCGGCCGTCTCCATCGGGTCGTGGGAGACGGGCATCTCCACGGTCCACGACATGCTGACCGACGAGGAGCGGGCCCACTACGCCTCGCTCGGCGTCGCGGCCGAGATGTCCGCCCACCTGTTCGACTCCGAGGGTCGGCGGGTCGGCCGGGACCTCGGCGAGCGGTGCATCACCGTCGAGGCGGACCGGCTGCGGCGGATCCCGGAGGTCGTGGCCATCGCGGGCGGGCTGCGCAAGGCCTCCGCGATCGGTGCGGTGCTCCGGTCCGGGCTGGTGACCAGCCTGGTCACGGACACGGCGGTGGCCGACTACCTGCTGACCGAGTCGGCCCCCGGACTGCGGCCCGCCCTGGAGCGGGCCGATCCCGACGACCTGTAGCGGCGGATCGGCGGTCGGTCGCGGCCCGGCATGCGGCGGCCGGTGCGGATGGTGCCGGAATTGAGATCCGAACAGCGGACCGCGCGGCGGCCCGCTGGGCGCATACTGGTTCCAATGACAAAGTCAGCAGTACCTCGCCGCCATTTGCCGTCCAGCCCGTTCAAGGCCCCCGTGGAACAGCCCATCAGGCAGTTCAACGTAGGCGACCGGGTCACTCACGATGAGCACGGTCTCGGCCGTGTCGTCGGAATCGAGGAGGGGATCGCTGTTCTCGTCGACTTCGGTTCGGTCCAGAAGCGAATCCTGAGTCCCTACACCAAGATGGCCGCGCTCTGAGGCCACCGGGCGATTCGCGAGCGAATCGGATATTTGGCACGATCGGTGCATGATCTTTCGGAACGTGCCCCGATCGTTGCTGCGTGTGCTGGGGGCCGTGTTCCTCTGTGCCGCGCTGGTCGGCGCGGTGGGCTGTGGCGGGCAGAAGCCCGCGCCCGCCGCCGCCAGCGCCAGTGCCAGTGGCCGTGGGGTCGGCCCCGGCAGTAGTACCGCCCCCGCGTGGGCGAAGGGGATGGCCGCCGTACGGGCCGACGAGCTGCCGCGGCAGGCCCGGGACGTGCTCGCGCTCATCGACCAGGGCGGGCCGTATCCCTACCGGCAGGACGGCACCGTCTTCGGGAACTTCGAGAAGGCCCTGCCCCGGCAGAAGCGCGGCTACTACCACGAGTTCACGGTGCCCACGCCCGGGGAGCGGGACCGCGGGGCCCGGCGGATCGTGACGGGTGAGGGTGGGGAGCTCTTCTACACGGACGACCACTACGACACCTTCAAGGCGGTTCTCCGATGAGCCTGGACCCGCAGCCGATCGCCCCCGCGCTCGCGGCGGCGGATGCCGCCGGCTGGACGACCGTACGGCTGGACCTGGAGGGTGTACGGGGCAAGGCGGAGCTGATGCGGCGGTGCGGGGTCGCCTTGCGGCTGCCGGAGTGGGTCGGCGGGAACTGGGACGCGCTGGCGGACGCGATGCGGGACCTGTCGTGGCTGCCGGAGGCCGCGGGGCGGCTGGTGGCGGTGACCTCGTGGCGTGACTATGCCGCTGCGCGGCCCGGCGAGTGGGAGACGTTCGTGGAGGTACTGGAGGAGGCGGTCGACTTCTGGCGGGAGCGGGAGCGGGAGGGTGGGCCGGGGCTCACCGTGCTGCTGGCCGAGGCCGGACCGACCGCCGAGGCTCCGCGGCCCAAGCGCCGGCAGGCCTGAAGATCGGGGCTCCGCCCCGGACCCCGCGCCTCAAACGCCGGCGGGGCTGGAATGGTGCGGCGGGACTGAAGGTCGGGGCTCCGCCCCGGGCCCCGCGCCTCGAGCGTCGGCGGGGCTGGAATGGGCGGAGCCCCGGTTCCTTCTCGGTCAGGTGTGACTCAGTCCGTCTTCGGGATCCACGGTGGGGTCTGGCCCCACGACCAGACCGGGATCTTGGCCGCGTCCACCGGAGGCGGGTTGGGGCCCGAGTAGATCAGGGCCATGCGGGTGCCCCACTCGATGTAGTAGGCGAAGACCCCGCGGAACTCCGGGTCCGTCGGGAGCCCGACCTCGTCGGCCGTGTCCATCAGCAGGTCCACCCAGCGTCGGCGCTGCTTCTCGGTGATCCCGCGGCCCAGGTGCTTGGTGGCCATGTGCTGGTGGCCGCCGTGGTGGGCGGTGTAGTCCGAGGGTCCGCCGAACACCTCCGACAGCCAGATCGCGACGTGCTGCGGGTGCTCCGCGTCCATGCCGGCGAAGACCGGGGCCAGGATCTCGTCCTGCAGGGCGTGGGCGTAGAAGGCGTCGGTGAGACGGTTCATCGCCTCCGCGCCGCCCATCCACTCGTAGATGGTGGGTGTGGTGCTCATGACTGTCCGGCGGCCTTTCCCGTGCCGACGACGCCCGTCACGAGGTAGTGCTGCATCTCCTCGATGGCCGTCACGTACGGACGGATCGCGCTGAAGAAGGCCGGGAAGTGCTCGCCCTTGCGGAAGCCGCCCAGGTGGGCCTCGATCGAGGTCCAGCGGATGCGCAGGATGTAGCGCTCCTTCTCCTCCTCGCACCGGGCCAGTTCGTAGTCGATGCACTCGGGCGACGCGGCCAGGGCCTCGGCTGCCCGGGCGTACGCGTCCTCGAAGGCCGGCTGGTCGTCCAATGCGATCCGGTAGCGGATGTATTCGACGGTGGTGGTCATGGGTGCGTGCCTCTCCCTGGTTGGTGGTCTCGGCCAGCCTTACGCGATCATGCGCCGGAGTGGGGCCGATCGGTCATTCGGACCCGGACTTCCTGGAGTCGGTCCCGCCGGAGACGTCCGGGCCCTGCTCACGGACCTGGCGGACCTTGTCCAGCGAGTCGCGCAGTTCCGTCAGCCAGGTGTCGGTGTTGCGTCCGACGAGGCGGACGCACCAGGCCAGGGCGTCGGCCCGGCTGCGGGCGACCCCGCCGGCGACCAGGGTGTCGAGGACCTGGCGTTCGGACTGGCGCAGGCGGGTCATCACCGGGACGGCGAGGTGGGTGAAGAGCGTCGTCTCCTCACCCACCCGCACGCCCCAGGCGACCTTGCGGCGGTAGAGGGACTCGGCCTCGCGGGCCACCTCGATGCGCTGTTCGCGGGTGCGTTCGCGGAACTCCTTGACCGACTCGGTCGCCGGTATGACGCCGACGACCGTGATCTCCTCGCGGTCGGCCGTGACGGAGAGGAGGGACTCGTAGACGTCCACCGGCAGGCGCTCGGCGAACCACGCGCGGAGCTGTTCGCTCTGTTCGGCTGTAATCATGTAATCAACGTTGCATCCGCTACCTTCTTGATCGCAAGGACCGGGACGTTCGCTCTCAGCCCATCGAGCGGTAGCGGTGGATCAGGGAGACGGCCATCGCGCCCTCGCCCACGCCCGAGGCGACCCGCTTGACCGAGTGGGCGCGCACGTCGCCGGCCGCGAAGACGCCGGGCACACTCGTCTCCAGCGGGTAGGGGGCCCGCTCCAGGCTCCACTCGGCCGGGAGTTCCCCGCCGTTCGCGATCAGGTCCGAGCCGGTGAGGACGAAGCCGTACTCGTCCCGTTCGACGACCCCGGCGAGCCAGTCGGTGTGCGGGCGGGCGCCGATGAAGGTGAACATGAACCGGGCGGGCACCTCCGCGTCCTCACCCGTGTCCGCGTCGTGGAGGGTCAGCCGCTCCAGGTGCTCGTCGCCGTCGAGGCGGACCACCGTCGTACGGACCTTCACCTCGATGTTCGGGGTGCGGTCGATCTCGTCGATCAGGTAGCGGGACATGCTCGCGTCCAGGGACGCCGCGCGGACCAGGATCGTCACCCGGGCGGCGTACTTGGCGAAGTGCACCGCCGCCTGGCCCGCCGAGTTGGCCCCGCCCACGATGAACACGTGCTGCGAGATGCAGGCGGAGCTCTCCGTGGTGGCCGCGCCGTAGTACAGCCCCGCGCCCTCGAAGCGGTCCGCGCCCGGGGCCTCCAGGCGGTTGTACGAGACGCCGGTGGCCAGCAGCACCGTCTCCGCGCTGATCTCGGTGCCGTCCGCCAGGGTCAGGATCTTCGCCGGGTCGTCCCGGGTCAGCGAGACCACCTCCACCGGGTGCAGGATCTCGGCGCCGAACCGGGAGGCCTGGATCGTGGCCCGGCGGGTCAGGTCGCCGCCGGAGAGGCCCGACGGGAAGCCGAGGTAGTTCTCGATCAGGCTGGAGGTGCCGGCCTGCCCGCCCGGGGCGCGGGAGTCCAGCATCAGGGTGGACAGGCCCTCGGAGGCCGAGTAGACGCCGGCCGCCAGGCCCGCCGGGCCCGCGCCGACGATGACGCACTCGTAGTGCGGGCGCGAGGCGGTCGTGGCCAGGCCCAGGCGCTGGGCGAGCTGGGTGTCGGTGGGGGCGGAGAGCACCGTGCCGTCCGGGAAGCGGACCAGGGGCAGCGCGCCGTCGGGCTGGGCCGCGATCAGCGTCAGGGCCTCGGGGTCCCGTTCGACGTTGAGGAAGCGGAACGGCTGGCCGTTGCGGGTGAAGAAGTCCCGGACGGCGTGGGTGCCGGGGGAGACCAGATGGCCGGCGACGATGATGCCGTCGTACGCGGGGCGGTAGGTGGCCAGCCAGTCGGACAGCAGGTCGTCCAGGACCGGGAAGAGCCGCTCGTGCGGTGGGTCCCACGGCTTGAGCAGGTAGTAGTCCAGCCGGACCCGGTTGATGGCGGTGATCGCCGCGTCGGTCTCCGCGTAGGCCGTCAGGAGCACGCGGCGGGCGTCCGGGAACCGGCTGACCGCCTCCAGCAGGAACTCGACGCCGGTGACGTCGGGCATCCGCTGGTCCACGAGGAACAGCGCGGGGTCGTGGCCGCGCTCGTCGAGGGAGTCCAGGATCTTCAGGGCGTCGGCCGCCGAGGAGGCGCCGAGCACCCGGTAGCGGTCGCCGTAGGCGCTGCGCAGGTCGCGCCGGACGGCCCGCAGTACCTGCGGGTCGTCGTCCACGGCCAGGATGACCGGCTTCCTGTGCTCCGCGCGCTCGGCGGCCGCCGCGCTCACCGCGGGGGCCGCGGAGCTCTCCGGGGCCGCGCTCATGCCGGGTCCAGCATCAGCTTGTCGGCGTAGCACCAGGCCCAGGCCTCGCCGGGCTCGTGGGAGGCGGCTATGGCGTGCTCGGTGGTCCGGTAGTGCCGGGTGGCGTGACGGTTCTTCGACGAGTCGCAGCATCCGACGTGCCCGCAGCTGAGGCACATCCGCAGGTGCACCCAGGTGTCACCGGCCGCGAGGCACTCCTCGCAGCCGGCGGCGGTGGGTTCCACCGGACGTATCTGATCGATGTGTGTGCACAACAGGTCCATCGTCATCGTCCCCGTCCCTCTCTCGTGCTCGTTCACCAACACGGCCCGCGCGCCCGTGATTCACGGCGCGTCCAGACCATAGGGCGGGGACCCGGTAATGGTTCATCGAATCGGCCGAAGTCAGGTAGTCCTGAAGCTACTTCATGACGTCCGCGGGCGACTTCCTGAGGTGCCGCCACGACCTGGGCCGCTACCTCACGAAGTCGCATACCAGCGCTTTGACGCACGCCCCGGGCGCGGCCAGTGTGGGGGACGCCAACGACAACAGGCGGCGCCTGGAGGAATTCGTGAGCAGAAAGATTCTGGTCATTGTCTCCGAACACGGTTACTGGGCCGAGGAACTGATAGGGCCCGTGTCGACGTTCGACGAGCGGGGCTACGAGGTCGTATTCGCCACGCCGACCGGGAAGCGTGCACACGCTCTTCCGCCGAGCCTCGACGCGAACTACATCGACCCCCCGCTGGGACGCTCGGTCACCACCGAGGAGAACGCCCGGCTGGGGCGGGAGTTCGAGCAGTCGAGCCGGCTGGACTCGCCGCTCGACATCGAGGCGTGGGTCCCCGAGCGTCCGTACACGAGCGACGAGGGCTACCTGCGCAAGCTGGAGCAGTACCACCGGGATCTGGACAAGCTCGACGCCGACATAGCCGACTACGACGCGATCCTCATCGTCGGCGGCAGCGGCCCGATCGCGGACCTCGCCAACAACGAGCGCGTGCACGCCCTGATCCTGGCGTTCGAGAAGGCCGGCAAGGTCGTGGCCGCGGAGTGCTACGGGGTCGCCTGCCTGGCCTTCGCCCGGGACTGGAGCGACCGCAGGAGCATCATCCGGGGCAAGCACGTGACCGGCCACTGCAAGGAGTACGACTACAAGGACGGCACCGGATTCCTCGGTACCGACTTCAACATGGGGCCGCCGCCGTATCCGCTGGAGTACATCCTGCGCGACGCGACGGGTCCGCGCGGTGCGTATCACGGGAACTTCGGCAAACCGGTCTCGGTGATCGTCGACTTTCCCTTCGTCACCGGACGTTCCACTCCCGACTCCTATCTCACGGGGCAGAAGATCGTGGAAGTCCTGGAGGACGGTCTCACCCGATACGGCTGGTGATCCCGGAGGCCGCGCAGAAGCCGCAGGGAAGTCGGAGAGCAGAGGGGGAATTCATGGAAGCCACTCCCGGACGGGAAAGGCTGATCGAGCAGTTCAAGGCCGACGGCCTGAATGTGATGTTCGGAAATCCGGGGACGGTGGAACAGGGATTCCTCGACGCGGTGGACGCGGCGGAGGACTTCACCTACGTCCTCGCCCTCCAGGAGACCGTGGCCGCCGGCATCGCCGACGGGTACGCCCGGGCGACCGGCGGCGCGGCGCTGCTCCAACTGCACTCCGGAGTGGGGCTGGGCAACGGCATCGGGATGCTCTACCAGTCGCTGCGCGGCCACACCCCGCTCGTCGTGGTCGCCGGTGACGCCGGGGTGCGCTACGACGCCATGGACGCGCAGATGGCGTCCGACCTGGTGGCCATGGCCAAGCCGGTGACCAAGTACGCGACGCGGGTCACCGACCGGCACTCCGTGCTCCGCACCGTCCGGCGCGCCGTGAAGATCGCGCTCACCCCGCCCCGGGGACCCGTGTTCGTGGCGCTGCCGATGGACGTGCTGGACGAGCTCAACTCCGAGCCGGTCCTGCCGGCCACGGTGCCGCTCACGGACGTGGCGCCCTCCCCGGCGTCGGTGGGACGGGCGGCCGAGCTGCTCGCCTCGGCGCAGCGTCCGGTGGTCCTCGTCGGTGACGGGGTCTCGCTCTCCGGGGCGCAGAACGAGCTCGCCGCCGTCGCCGAGCTGCTGGGCGCCGACGTGTACGAGGTCGACTCGTCCGAGGTGAACATCGCGGCCTCGCACCCGCTGCGGCGCGGCCAGACGGGCCACATGTTCGGCCCGCACAGCAAGGAGCTGGTCGGGGACGCCGACGGGGTGCTGATCGTCGGCACCTATGTCTTCCCGGAGGTGTTCCCCGAGCTGGAGAGCCCCTTCCGGGCCGGCGCGAAGGTCGTCCACATCGACCTCAACGCCTACGAGATCGCCAAGAACCATCCGGTGGACCTGGGCCTGGCCGCCGACCCGAAGCAGGCGCTGCGCGCGCTGGCCGGCGTACTGGACCGGCTGCTCACCCCGCCGCAGCGGGCGGCGGCGGCCTCCCGGCTCGACGTCCGGGCCCGGGAGCGGGCCCGCGAGGCGCAGGTGGCCACGGACGACGGATCGCCGATGGCCGTCTTCCTGAAGACCCTGGCCGAGCGCACCGGCGGGGACCTGATCGTCTTCGACGAGGCGCTGACCACCTCGCCGCTGGTCACGCGGTTCCTGCCGGCGGAGCGCCCGGGCGACTACCACCTCACCCGGGGCGGTTCGCTCGGGGTGGGCTTCCCCGGTGCGGTCGGCGCCAAGCTGGCCCGCCCGGACCGGCTCGTCGTCGGCTTCGCGGGCGACGGCGGGTCGATGTACACGTACCAGGCGCTGTGGACGGCCGCCCGGCACGGCATCGACGCCAAGTTCGTGGTCTGCAACAACCGCAAGTACCGGCTGCTGGACGACAACATCGCCGAGTACTGGCGGGAGCGGGACATCCCGGCGCACGAGTACCCGGGCTCCTTCGACCTCTCGCACCCCGAGATCGACTTCGCCGGGCTGGCCCGGTCGCTCGGCGCCGGCGGGATGCGGGTGGAGAAGCCGGACGAGGCGGTCTCCGCCGTGGGCCGGATGCTGTCCCACCCCGGACCCTTCCTCGTCGACGTCCAGATCTGACAGCCGACAGCCATCCGACGCAAGTCCCAGCACGGACAGGAGGAGACCGCATGCCCGCCGAGCGGCAGCTGACCGAGGACGCGATCCGCAGTTTCGCCGAGAAGTGGTACGTGGCGCTGGACCGGCACGTGGGGGCGGCCGAGGTGCTCGCCCTGATCACCGAGGACCTGGAGTTCAAGGTCCCCGAGGACACCTTCCTCGGACACGAGGGCTTCGGACGCTGGTACGAGGCCGTCACCCACCGCTTCTTCGACGAGGTGCACACGGTCACGAAGGTGGAGCCCGTCATCGAGGGCGACCGGGCGGTCGTCCGGGTCCTCGTCAACTGGCAGGCCAAGATCTGGAACCCGCCGGCCGCCCGCAGTGAGTGGCTCGGCTTCGACGCCGATCAGACGTGGACCGTGGTCGCCGGTCCCGACGGACCGCTGATCAAGCAGTACACCGTCAACGACCTGGCACCGATGCCCGGTTCCGGCTCCCTCTGACCGCCGGCGAAGGAGAAGCGACCATGACCGAAGTGACGCAGGAGCGGGTGCGGGCGGCCTACGCCGCCCTCGGCTCCGGCGACCGGGCGCGCATCCTCGAGTACTACTCCGAGGACCTGCGCTGGCTGGTGCCGGGCAACCACCCGCTGGCCGGCTGGTACGAGAGCCTGGACGCCTTCCTGGAGCTGATGGGGCAGACCCACAAGCTCACGGGCGGCACCTTCCGGATGGACCTGGAGGCGGTCCTCGTCGGCGAGGACTGTTCCGCGGACGTGTGCCGCAACGTCGCCCTGCGGGCCGGCGCGGCCGAGACGAGCGGGTCCCCGTACGAGCGGATGGACTACCCGGTCTTCCACTACATGCGCTGGCAGGACGGCCGGATCGTCGAGGGCCGCGACGGGCTCTTCGGGGACTCGGCAGCAGCCTTCAGCCAGTTCTGGGCGCCGTTTGCGCCGGACGGAACCCGCAGGGACCGATAGGGGGGATGAGCGCGATGGACGCACGACAGATCCTTCAGAAGTACTACGACTACGCCAACGCCGGGGACTGGGAACGCTGGTGCGACCTGTTCGCCGACGACCAGGTCATGGACGAGCAGCTGGCCGGCCACATCGAGGGACTCGAGGTCCTGCGCTCGATGATGAAGGGCATGGGCACGATGTACCGGGTCTTCCGGAACGAGCCCGTGCACTTCCTCGTCGACGGTGAGAAGGCCGCGGCCGTCTCGCACCTGACCGCGGTCAGCGCCTCGGGCGAGCCCATCGAGGCCGAGGTCATGAACTTCTTCCGGATCGTGGACGGAAAGATCGCCTACATGGCGAACTACCACGACACGGTTCCCTTCCAGGTGCTGAGCCAGGACTGAGGGGGATCCGTGAGCGCGGAAGAGTACGACTACATCGTCGTGGGATCCGGCACCGCGGGCAGTGTCCTCGCGGGCCGGCTCTCCGAGGACCCGGACGTCTCCGTCCTCGTCCTGGAGGCGGGCGGCTCCCGGATCCCGCCCGAGGTGGACGACCCGTCCTCCTGGTACAAGCTCCTCGGCGGGCCCGTGGACTGGGGCTACACCAGCACCCCGCAGCCCGGTCTGGACGGCCGCCGCACGTACGAACCGCGCGGCAAGGCCCCGGGCGGCAGCAGCAACCTCTACATCATGATGCACATCCGCGGCCACGCCTCGGACTTCGACAACTGGGCCTACCAGGGCGCCGCCGGCTGGGCGCACGAGGACGTGCTCCCGTACTTCGCCCTGCTGGAGGGCCAAGAGGACGCCACCGCCGCCACCACCGGCACCCGGGGTCCGCAGCGGATCACCAACGCCGGGCGGCACGGCCCCAACCCGGTCTCGCGCGCCTTCATCGACGCCGCCGTCGAGCTGGGCCACGAGGAGATCGCCGACTTCAACACCGACGGCCCCCGGCGCGGCCTCTTCGGCACCGGCTGGCACCACATCGACGTCGCCGACGGCCGCCGCCAGGGCGTACTGGCCGCCTATCTGGAGCCCGCGCTCGGCCGGCCGAACCTGACGCTGCGCACCAACGCGCAGAGCACCCGGCTGCTCTTCGACGGGGACACCTGCACGGGCGTCGAGTACGCCCAGCTCCGGGCCCCCGCCGCGCTTTCGCACGCCGCCGCCCCCGGCCGGACCGTGGGCGACGGGCACAGCAGTGCCGCGGAACCCGGGCTGCACACCGTACGGGCCCGCCGCGAGGTGATCGTGGCCGCCGGGGCGATCGAGTCCCCGAAGCTGCTGCTGCTCTCCGGCATCGGCCACCCCGAGCAGCTGCGCGAGCACGGCATCGAGGTCACCGCGGCCCTGCCCGGGGTCGGCGAGAACTTCCACAACCACGTCCTGACCGGGCTGATGGCCGAGGTCACCCAGGAGCTCCCGCCGCCGGCGCAGAACTTGTCCGAGAGCGCTCTTTTCCTGTCCTCGCGGCCCGGACTGCCCGCGCCCGACCTGCAGATCGCCTTCGTCCACGTGCCCTTCGACGTGATCGTCGGCCAGGACCACCCCAACACGGTGTCGATCCTGCCCGGTGTCGTACGGCCGGTCTCGCGCGGCTGGATCAGGCTGGCGAGCGCCGATCCGCTGGCCCATCCGCTGATCAACCCGAACTACCTGGGCGACCGCTGGGACCTGGAGCGGATGGTGCAGGGCGTCAAGACCGCCCGGGAGATCTTCGCGACCTCCGCCTTCTCCCCCTGGTACAAGCAGGAGCTCCAGCCCGGACCCGGCTACGTGTCCGACGACGACCTGCGGACCTTCGTGAAGCAGAAGTCGGAGAGCTACCACCACCAGGCGGGCTCCTGCCGGATGGGCATCGACGACCTCTCCGTCGTCGACCCCGAGCTGCGGGTGCACGGCGTACGGAACCTGCGCGTCGTCGACGCCAGCGTGATGCCCGCGGTCCCGTCGGGCAACTGCCACACCGCCATCGCGATGATCGCCGAGCGCGCGGCGGACTTCCTGAGGGGGACCTCCCGTGCCTGATGCCGTCCTGCGCGAGGGCGCGCTGTCCGGGACCCGGATCGCGGTCCTGGTCGAGAGCGACTACTACGAGCCGGAGATCTTCTACTACCAGCACCGGTTCGCGGAGGAGGGCGCCGAGGTCGACTTCCTGACCCGGCTGTGGGGCAACGACTCCATCACCTTCTCCGGGCACGAGTACCGGGCGCCGTTCACCGCCGACAAGTCCCTGGAGGGGCTGAGCGACGAGGACCTGCGCCGGTACGCGGCGATCATCGTGCCCTCCGGCATGGTGGCCGACCGGCTGCGTTACACCGAGGACGTCGACGTCCTCGCCCCGGCGACCGAGCTGCTGCGCCGGGCCTTCGAGGAGCCGACGGTCCTCAAGGGGATCATCTGCCACGGCATGTGGCTGGCTTCCTCGATCCCCGGCAAGATCCGCGGCCGCAAGGTGGTCTGCCACAACAACCTGATCGGCGACGTCCGCAACATGGGCGGGGAGTACGTCGACGAGGACGTGGTGGTCGACGGCGACCTGGTCACCGGCCGCACCGGCGCCCACCACCACCTCTTCGCCCGCCGGATCATCGAGCTGATCGCGGCCGGGCGGGGCCGGGGGACGGCCTGATGGCGGGCCCGGTCTGGTCGCACGTGGGCCTCAACTGCGTGGACCAGAAGACCACGGAGGACTTCTACACCCGCTACTTCGGCTTCTCCCGGGCCCGGGTGGTCGACCTCGGGGAGTCGCAGATCGTGTTCCTGCGCAAGGGGGACGCGTACCTGGAGCTCTTCGCGGCGGGCACCGAACCGGCCCGCCCCGCACACCAGGACGGGCCGCAGGCCCCGGGCCGGATGCGCCACCTGGCCTTCCAGACCGACAGCGTGGACGCGTTCCTGGCCGAGCTGGGCGACGCGGCCGAAGTGACCCTGGGGCCGCTGGACTTCGACGACTTCATCTGCGGCTGGCGGACCGTGTGGGTCCGCGATCCCGACGGGGTGATCGTCGAGGTCAGCCAGGGATATGAGGACGACCGCTCTCACGAGGGCTCTCACGACAAGGACGGTGCTTGACATGGCGGACGCCGTGAGCTTCTCCTTCTCCGACACCATCGCCGGCTACGTCGAACGCTTCGACTCCGGGGCGCGCGTGCTGCGTCTGAAGACCTCCGACGGGCGCGAGTTCGACGTCTCGCTCGCCGGCGACCCCAGCGCCGAGCTGGTCCGCAACCTGGACGAGCCCTACATCGACGCCTCCGGGCACATCGACGAGATGCTCTCGCCGGGCCGGTTCCTCTTCGTCTACGGAGTCCACTACCCGGAGCGCGGCGGGCGGTTCGACGCCAAGCGGCTGGTCTTCCTGGGCCGCGGCGCCGAGGACTTCCGCTTCGAGGAGCCCAGCTGGTGGATCAAGCAGATCGAGTCGCTGGCCGACTTCTACAAGCGGGCGCAGTTCGGCGACGGGCCGGTGGACTTCACCGAGTACCGCACCGAGATCCGGCTCGGCGGCGACAAGACCGCCAGTCACGTCCAGGAGACCGACACGATCTCCCGGCTGGTCTACGGCATGGCCTCGGCCTACCTGCTGACCGGCAAGGACGAGTACCTGGAGGTCGCCGAGCGCGGCACCGAGTACCTGCGCAAGCACATGCGGGTCGTGGACAGCGAGGAGGACGTGGTCTTTTGGTACCACGGCATCAGCGTCGACGGGGACAGCGAGCGCAAGCTGTTCACCTCGGAGTTCTCCGACGACTACGACGCGATCCCGATGTACGAGCAGATCTACGCGCTGGCCGGCCCCATCCAGACGTACCGGGTCACCGGTGACGTCCGGATCAAGAACGACGCGGACGCCACCATCCGGCTGTTCGACAAGTTCTTCTTCGACCCGGAGCAGGGCGGCTACTACTCGCACATCGACCCGATCCTGTTCAGTGCCGACCACGAGTCCCTCGGCGAGAACGCCGAGCGCAAGAACTGGAACTCCGTCGGCGACCACGCGCCCGCGTACCTGATCAACCTGTACCTGGCGACGGGTGAGCAGAAGTACGCCGACTTCCTCGAGTACACCTTCGACACCATCGCGGACAAGTTCCCGGACTACAAGAACAGCCCCTTCGTCCAGGAGCGCTTCTTCCGCGACTGGTCGCACGACACCGCCCACAGCTGGCAGCAGAACCGCGCGGTGGTCGGCCACAACCTGAAGATCGCCTGGAACCTGATGCGGATGAACTCGCTGAAGGCGAAGCCGGCGTACGAGGACCTCGCCAGGAAGATCGGCGAGATCATGCCGGCGGTCGGCAGCGACGTGCAGCGCGGCGGCTGGTACGACGTCGTCGAGCGGATCAAGTCCGGGGACGAGGAGACGTATCGTTTCGCCTGGCACGACCGCAAGGCCTGGTGGCAGCAGGAGCAGGCGATCCTCGCCTACCTCATCCTGCACGGCACCGTCGGCGGCGAGGCGAACCTGCGCGAGGCCCGCCAGGCGCAGGCCTTCTACAACACCTTCTTCCTCGACCACGACGAGGGCGCCGTCTACTTCAACGTGCTCGCCAGCGGTATGCCGTACCTGCTCGGCACCGAGCGCCTCAAGGGCAGCCACTCGATGTCCATGTACCACTCGGCGGAGCTCTGCTACCTCTCCGCCGTCTACAACAACCTGCTCATCAACGGCCGGGAGATGGACTTCCACTTCCAGCCCGACCCGACCGACCTGCCCGACCGCGTCCTGCGCGTCTCGCCCGACCTGCTCCCGGCCGGCTCGGTGCGGATCGCGTCCGTGGAGATCGACGAGAAGCCGTACGAGGAGTTCGACGCGGACGAGCTGACCGTCCACCTCCCCGACGTCCAGGACCGGGTGAAGGTCAAGGTCCGGCTGCGGCCGACCGCAAAGAAGTAGCGCTCAACGGGGGGCGCCCCAACCAGAGGGGAAGGCAATGACTCTCAACGTCAAGGAACGCCGGAACAAGACGGGCACCGTGCTCGTCGCCACCGGTGAGATCAACAGCGAGACGTCCGGTTCGCTGCTCCAGGCCCTGCTGCCGCTCGTCCGCGAGGGCAAGCCGCTGAAGATCGACCTCACGGCCGTCAGCTACGTCTCCAGCGCGGGCCTGCGCACGCTGCTCGTCGTCTACCGCGAGGCGCAGCACGCCGGCGTGGCCGTCACCCTCTACGGGGTGAGCGAGGAAGTCCGGTTCGTCATGTCGGCCACCGGCTTCCTCGACTTCTTCGAGACCGGCGAGGCCGTCGCGGCCGCCGCCAAGGCCAAGGCCGCGCGATGACCGAGACCCGGTCCGAGCAGGTCCTGCGCGTCGACGCGTACCCGACCCACGAGGTGGGCGGGTACCGCGTCCGCGCGGGCAAACCGTTCCCCTTCGGGGCCAACGTGGTCCCCGGCGGGGTCAGCTTCTCCGTCTTCTCCGACCAGGCCACCTCCATGACGCTGGTCATCTACAAGCGCGGAGAGCCCGAACCGATGGCCGAACTGGAGTTCCCGGAGGAATTCCGCACCGGCAGCGTGTTCGCCATGACCGTCTTCGGCCTCGACCACGAGAACATCGAGTACGGGTACCGGGCCGACGGCCCCTACGACCCGGTCACCGGCCACCGCTTCGACGCCCGGCAGGTCCTCTCCGACCCGTACGCCCGGCTGATCGCCGGCCGTGACGTGTGGGGCGTGGAGCCGGACCGCAGCCGCGGCTACCAGTACCGCTCCCGCGTCTGCCTCCAGGACTTCGACTGGGGCGACGACACACCGCTGGGCATCCCCGCCGAGGACCTCGTCATCTACGAGGCCCACGTGCGCGGCTTCACCCGGCACCCCAACTCGCAGGTCACCGCGCCCGGCACCTTCGCCGGGCTGCGCGAGAAGATCCCGTACCTCAAGGAACTCGGCGTCAACTGCATCGAGCTCCTGCCGGTGTTCGAGTTCGACGAGAGCGACAACCCCCGCTCCAACCCGGAGACGGGCGAGCGGCTCTTCGACTACTGGGGCTACAACACCGTCTCCTTCTTCGCCCCCAAGGCCGGCTACGCGGCCACCGGGCGCTACGGGATGCAGGGCGACGAGTTCCGGACGCTGATCAAGGACCTGCACGCGGCCGGCATCGAGGTCATCCTCGACGTCGTCTTCAACCACACCGCCGAGGGCAACGAGCAGGGCCCGACGATCTCCTTCAAGGGGCTCGACAACGCCACGTACTACATGCTCACGCCCGAGGGGTACTACTTCAACTTCAGCGGCACCGGCAACACGGTCAACTGCAACCACCCCGTCGTGCGCAACTACGTGCTCGACTGCCTGCGCCACTGGGTCGCCGACTACCACGTCGACGGCTTCCGCTTCGACCTCGCGGCCATCCTCGGCCGGGCCCTGGACGGCACCCCGCTGCCCAACCCGCCGCTGCTGGAACTGCTCGCCTACGACCCCGTCCTGCGGCACACCAAGCTCATCGCCGAGGCCTGGGACGCCGGCGGCCTCTACGAGGTCGGCAACTTCCCGGCGTACGGCCGCTGGGCGGAGTGGAACGGCAAGTACCGCGACACCGTGCGCCGCTTCCTCAAGGGCGACGCCGGCGTGACCGGCGAACTGGCCACGCGCATCGCCGGCTCGCCCGACCTGTACTCCAGCCGCGGCACCGCGGCCTCGGTCAACTTCCTGACCGCGCACGACGGTTTCACCCTCGCCGACCTGGTCTCCTACAACGACAAGCACAACGACGCCAACGGCGAGAACAACAACGACGGCGCCAACGACAACAACAGCTGGAACTGCGGCGCCGAGGGGCCCACCGACGACCCCGAGATCAACGCGCTGCGGACGCGGCAGATGAAGAACGCCCTCGCCATCCTCTTCACCAGCCAGGGCATTCCGATGCTGCTGTCCGGCGACGAGGTCGCGCGCACCCAGCAGGGCAACAACAACACGTACTGCCAGGACAACGAACTTTCCTGGTTCGACTGGGACCAGGTCGACCAGAACGCCGAGCTGCTCCGGTTCACGCGGGAGATGATCGCCTTCCGCAAGCACCACCGGGAGCTGCGCTCCACCGCCCACCCCACCGGACAGGTCCGCGAGAACCTGGGCCTGCCGGACATCAGCTGGCACGGGGAGCGGGCCTGGCAGCCCGACTGGTCGTCCGAGAGCCGGCTGATCGCCGTGGCCCGCTGCGGCACCGGGGACGACGACGTGGTGTACGTGGCGATGAACTCGCACTGGGAGTCGCACGACCTGGAACTGCCCGCCCTGCCGGGAGGCCGGAGCTGGCACCTGTTCGCCGACACCGGGGCCGAGGCACCGCACGACATCCGCACCCCCGGCGGCGAGCAGGAACTGGACAACGCCGGGAAGTACCTGATCGGCCCGCGCTCGGTCGTGATCCTGGTGGGCCGTACCCGTACCCCGCTTTCCGAGACGACTGAGATGCCGTGACCGAAGGAGACCTGACATGCCGCTTTCCGTGTCCCTGAGCATCGAGGGCGACACCACCGTCATCGAGCTGACGGGCGAGCTGGACGCCAAGACCGCGCCGGACTTCCACCGGACCATCGAGAAGGCCGCCGGGCACGGCACCAGCACGGTCGAGATCAGGATGGCCGGCGTGGGCTACATGGCCAGCGCCGGACTGCGCTCCCTGGTCTTCGCCCAGCAGAAGGTCGCGAACGACGTCACCATCAAGGTGGTCGGTGCCATCGAGCCCGTCTCCCGGACCATCCGGACGGCCGGACTCGACAGGAGCATCGTCCTCGCCGATGAGTGACCGCCGTGACTGACATGGCCGAACTGGCGAGGACGTCCTGCCTGCTGGAGGTGCCCGCGACGGTGGGGGCACTGGGCGAGATCGCCGCGTTCGTCCTGCGGCTGGCCGCACGGGCGGGCCTGGACAAGAGCGCCACGTACCGGATCCGGCTGGCCGTGGACGAACTGGCCACGAACATCGTGATGCACGGGTACCGGGGCGGTGGCGGACGGATCACCGTCCGCGGCCGCTCCGGCCCGGGCGGGGTGCAGATCACCATCGAAGACGCCGCACCCGCCTTCGACCCCGTCGAAGGCCGCCTGCCGCCCGTCCCCGGGGTCCCCCCGGAGGACCGGCGGATCGGCGGCCTCGGCATCCACCTGGCGCTGACCAGTGTGGACGAGTTCAGCTACGCGCACCGGGACGGCCGCAACATCAGCACGCTGACCGTGAAGGCTGAGGAGACGGACCGATGCCCTCCACGACCGTGATCATCCTCGATGCGGACCCGTCACCGCCGCCCGAGCTCCTGCGGGCCCTGCGGATCATGGACGCGGAACTCGTCCCCCGCACGCTGACGGAGCTGCTCGCCGGCCCGCTGGAACTGCTGCCCGTCGCGGACGTGCTGCTGGCCCCGGCCGAGTCCGACGGGGAGTCCGTCCGGACGGCCGTGCGCCGGCTGCGCCGCTGGGCCGGCGCCCCCATCGTGGTCGTCTGGACCGTGACGGAGTTCGCCGCCCTGGAGGCGCACGTCCGGATCGGGCACGACTACCTCGTACCCCCCTTCCTGCCCGCCCTCGTCGGGGCCCGGCTGCACAGCTGCTCGGAGCGCGCCGGACTCGGCCGCACCCTGCGGGAGGCCGACGCCCGCGCCGAACTCATGGGCTACGAGAAGGAACTGGAGATCGGCCGGGAGATCCAGGCGGGCTTCCTGCCCGAATCACTGCCCGTACCGGCGGGCTGGGAGATCGACGTGCGCTTCCGGCCCGCCCGCCAGGTCGCCGGTGACTTCTACGACGTCTTCGAGATATCCCGCGGCCGCCGGCTGGCGTTCGTCGTCGCCGACGTCTGCGACAAGGGGGTCGGAGCCGCGCTGTTCATGGCGCTCATCCGCTCCCTGCTCCGGCACACCGCGCAGAACAGCGGCCTCCAGCACCTGGTCGCCGCCGGGCGCGCCGGAGGCAGCCGGCGCATCCCGGTCGTCGGCGCCACGCCGCTGCTCAACGCGGTCACCGCCACCAACGGCTACCTCACCCGCAACCACCTGCGGCAGGGCTACTTCGCCACCCTGTTCTTCGGGGTGCTGGACCCGCTCACCGGCAGCCTCGTCTACATCAACGGCGGCCACAACCCGCCCCTGCTGCTGCCCGCCGACGGCAGCCCGCCCCGGGCCCTGGACGTCACCGGCCCGGCCGTCGGAGTCCTGCCCGACGTCGTCTACACCCTCGGCTACGCCCAGCTGGACCCGGGCGACACCCTCTTCGCCTTCACCGACGGAGTGCCCGAGGCCCGCTGCCCGAGCGGCAGTTTCCTCGGCGACGAACGCATGCTGGAACTGCTCGCCGGCCCGCCGGTGAGCGGCAAGGACGTGGTCGACCGGATGGACCTGGCGGTGCGCGAGCACACCGGCACCGCGGAACAGCACGACGACGTCACCATGCTGGCCCTGCACCGGCCACGCGCGGCGCGGGGGCCGCACGCGGACGGTACCGGTCACAGGGTGGTGGCCTAGATGGCCCGCACCATCGTGGTGCACTCGCACCGCGGTGGCACCGGGAAGTCCTCGGCCATGGCGAACCTCGCGCTGCTGATCGCGGCCCAAGGACGCCGGGTGGGACTGGTGGACACCGACATCCAGTCACCCACCCTGGACCTGCTGTTCCGGCTCGGACCCGGTTTCTCCCTGGCCGACTACCTCCTCGGCCGCTGCGAGATCGAGACCACCGCCCAGCAGGCGGGCGCGCCCGGGCTGTACGTCGTACCGGCCCGGACCGGGACGGCCGCCCTGCGCGAGATCATGACCAGCGGCTACGACGTGGGGATGCTGCCGGAGGGCTTCGACAGGCTGGCCGAGCACCACGCGCTCGACGTGCTGCTGCTCGACACCCACGCCGGACTCAACAACGAGTCGGTGTCCGCCATGGCGAGCGCCGACGTCCTGATGATCATGGCCCGGGCGGACCGGATCGACCTGTCCGGGGTCGAGGAGACCATCGCCCTCGCCGGCCGCCTGACCTGCCGGCGGACCGTGGTGCTGAGCATGGCCCCCGAGGGCATGGACCGGGACCGGGCTCGGCGGCGCGCCGAGGAGGTCTACGGGGCGCCGCTGGCCGGAATCCTTCCGTACTCGCCGGAAATGGCGGCGCTGTACGGGGAACGCATATTCGCAGACGCCCACCCCGACCACCCCCTGGTCGGTGAATTCCGCACCATCATCTCGGCGTTGGACGCACGTGACGAAGTATCGCGGGCCTGACGTCACCCCCTTACGCCCCTTCCGGGGGGCGTGTTGAATCGGCAGCGAATCCAGAACAAGGAGAGAATCATGAAGATTCTCGTCGTCATGACGGCCAAGGCCACACTGCATCTGCTGGACGGCGAACAGCATCCCTCGGGATTCTGGGCCGAGGAATTCGTCGTACCCTTCACGCTCTTCAAGGCGGCGGGCCACGACGTGGACGTGGCGACGATCGCGGGCCGCGCGCCCACCGTCGACCAGACGAGCATCGACCCCCAGTTCCTCCAGTGGGTCCGCCCCCAGGGCTCGCCCGACGAGGACGCGGCCAATGCCGCCGAGTACGTCCGGGTCATCGGGGAGACCCCCCAGCTGAGAGCCCCCCTCGCGCTGGAGGACCTCACCGAGAAGGACATCGCCGACTACGACGGCGTGTACGTCAGCGGCGGCCACGGAGCCATCGGCGACCTCCCCAAGTCCGACGAGCTCGCGCAGATCCTGCGCTGGGTCATCGCCCAGGACAAGCCGCTCGCCACCGTCTGCCACGGCCACACCTCGCTGCTCGCGCTGCGCGACGGCGAAGGCCGCTGGCCGTTCGAGGGCTACCGGATGACGGCCTTCTCGCACAGCGAGGAACTGGTCACCAACATGGCCGGCCGGCTCCCGCTGATCCTCGAGGTCGAGCTCACCCGGCTCGGCGCGCGCTACGAGAAGGCCGAAGCCATCTGGGACTCGCACGTGGTCGTGGACCGCAAGCTGACGACCGGCCAGAACCCCTACTCCTCCAAGGCCCTCGCCGAGACCTTCTTACGGCAGCTCGCGAAGGGCTAGAACCGCCCCGCACCCGACACCGGAAGGCAGCCATGACCAAGCGTGAGCTGAGCGGCCAGCCCCTCGCGAACCCCGGGAAACTGTTCATCGGCGGCAAATGGGTCCCGGCCCGGGACGGCCGTACCGAGCCGGACATCAGCCCCGTGGACGGGCAGGAGATCGTGCCGGTGGCCCAGGCCGCCGCCGCCGACGCGGACGCGGCCGTCGCCGCCGCCCGCACGGCGTACGAGGAAGGCCCGTGGAGCAGACTGTCCGCCCAGGAACGCGCGCTGCGGCTCAACCGGGTCGGTGAGCTGATCGAGCGCGACCTGGAGGAGATCGCCCTGCTGGAGACCGTGGACATGGGCAAGCCGTTCGCCTTCTCCAGCACGGTCGACGCCCCCATGGCCGCCCAGCTCATGCACTACTACGCAGGTGCCGTGACCCGGGTCGACGGCTCCTCCCGGGCCCCGGCCGGCGGCCAGCTCGCCTACACCCTGCGCGAACCGCTGGGCGTGGTCTGCGCCATCACACCGTTCAACTTCCCGCTGCTGCTGTCCATGACGAAGATCGCGCCGGCCCTCGCGGCGGGCAACACGGTGGTCCACAAGCCCTCCCCGGCCACCCCGCTCACCGCCCTGAAGATCGCCGAGCTCTTCCAGGAGGCGGAGATCCCGGACGGCGTGCTGAACGTGATCACCGGTCCCGGCGTGGAACTGGGGGAGACCCTCACCGACCACCCGGACATCGACAAGATCGCCTTCACCGGATCCACCGTGGTCGGCCAGTCGATCATCCGCAAGGCGGCCGGCACCCTGAAGAAGGTGACGATGGAGCTCGGCGGCAAGTCCGCCAACATCGTCTTCGCCGACGCCGACCTCGACGCCGCCGAGGAACTCGCCTTCTTCGGCATCTACTACAACAAGGGCGAGATCTGCACCGCCGGCTCCCGGCTGCTCCTGCACCGCCCCATCCACGACGAGATGGTCGAACGCCTCGTCCGCCGGGCCGCCGCCCTCAAGCCCGGCGACCCGCGCGACCCGGCCACCCTCTTCGGGCCGCTGGCCCACCGCGGCCAGTTCGACAAGGTCAGCTCCTACATCGAGGTGGGGGAGAAGGAAGGCGCCGTGCTGCGCACCGGCGGCACCGGCTGGACCCCCGAGGGCGCCTCCAGCCAGGGCCTGTACTTCCTGCCCACCGTCTTCACCGGCGTCGACAACGGCATGCGGATCGCCCAGGAGGAGATCTTCGGCCCGGTCCTGTCGATCATCCCCTTCGACACCGAGGAGGACGCCGTGCGCATCGCCAACGACAGCGCGTACGGCCTCGCCGCCGGCGTCCACACCAAGGACCTCCGGCGCGCCCACCGGGTCGCCTCGCAGATCAAGGCCGGCACCGTCTGGGTCAATTGCTACAACCAGTACGACCCCTCCGTGCCCTACGGCGGCTACAAGGCCTCCGGATACGGCCGCGAGTGCGGCCCCGAGTCCCTGGAGAGCTACACCCAGACCAAGTCGGTCTGGATCGGCATGGACTGAGACCCCCTTCCCGAAGGAGCGGCAATGCGCACAGGCATCATCGGCACCGGGCGGATCGGCTCGACCCTGGCCAGGATCCTGGTGGCGGCGGGCCACCAGGTCGTCCTCGCCAACGCCCGTGGCCCGCAGACCCTCGGCCCGCTCGTGGCCGAGCTGGGACGGGCGGCCTCGGCGGCGCACCCCGCCGAGGCCGCCGGCCAGGCCGAACTCCTGGTGCTGATGGTGCCCTTCGACAGCGGGCGGGGCCTGCTCCCGCCGCGCGTCGTGCAGGACAAGGTGCTGGTGGACGCCACCAACGCGTTCGCCGGCCCCGCCGCACCCGCCGACCTCGGCGGGCGCGGCTCCAGCGACCTGGTCGCCGAGTGGTACCCCGGCGCCCAGGTCGTGAAATCCCTGAACACCATGCATTTCGAAACCCTCGCCGTCGCCGGGACCGCTTCCGGAGAGCGCCTGGCGCATTACACGGCGGGCGACGACGCGAAAGCGAAGGAAATCGTCGCGGGAATCATCACGGATCTGGGATTCGCGCCCGTCGACACCGGCCCGTTGCACTCCGGAGGAATTCTCCAGCAGCCCGGCGGGCCCCTTTTCAACCGGCCGCTCACGGAAGCGCAGGCGCTGGCATGGATATCACACTGAATGTGAACGGAAGACCGGAGCAGTTCTCGGCGGAGCCGAACGAACTGCTCGTGGAACGGCTCCGCGCCGGCCTCGGACTGACCGGCACCAAGGTCGGCTGCGACACCGGCCAGTGCGGCTCCTGCGTCGTCCGGCTCGACGGCAGGTCCGTCAAGAGCTGCCTGGTCCTCACGGCCTCGGCCGCCGGCGGCGAGGTGGCCACCATCGAGGGCGTCACCACCCCCGGCGGTGAGCTGACCGGCCTCCAGGAGGCACTGCGCCAGGAACACGGCACCCAGTGCGGCTTCTGCACCCCCGGCATGGTCATGGCGCTCGGTGAGCTCGTCGACACCACCGCCGGCGGCGAGGCCCCCACCGAGCCCGAGATCCGCGAGTGGCTCACCGGGAACCTGTGCCGCTGCACCGGCTACCACAGCGTCGTACGGGGAGTGCAGCGCGCCTGCGCGGCCGCCCGCGCCGAGGAGCCCGGGGCCCTCTCCGCGGCCGGCGCCGGCCCCGCGCCGGCCGCTGCCGGACAGGAGGTGTGAGGGACATGACCGCAGTGACGGGGGACGCCCCTGCCGTGGGAGGCGGAGTGCTCGGGCAGCCGCTGGACAGCCGCGAGGACCCGCAGCTGCTGCGCGGCGAGGCGACGTACGTGGCGGACATCGACCTGCCGGGCACCGCCCACATGGCCATCCTGGGCAGCACGGTCGCCCACGCGAGGATCCTCTCCATCGAGACCAAGGCCGCGGAGCAGCTGCCCGGCGTGCTGAAGGTGGCCACCGCCGCCGACTTCACCGACGTGATGCCGCTGCCCTGCATCTGGATACCCGGCGGGGTCGAGAGCCACTTCCCGCCCCACCCCTACGGACTTCCCGGCGCCCGCCCGGTCCTCACCGGCGATGCCGTGCGCCACGTCGGCGACCCGATCGCCGTGGTCGTCGCCGAGACCCCGCGCCAGGCCGCCGCCGCGCTCGCCGCCATCGCCGTCGAGTACGAGCCGCTGCCCGTGGTCACCCGGGCCGACGAGGCGCTCGCCGACGGCGCGCCCCAGCTGCACGAGGCGGTCCCGGGCAACCTCAACGCGTACTGGACCTGCGGCGACAAGGACCGCACCGACGCGGCCATCGCCGAGGCCGAGGTCACCGTCGAGCTCGACCTGGTCAACCAGCGCACCATCAACAGCCCCATCGAGCCCCGCGGAGCGGTCGGCGACTACAACGCCGCCACCGGCGAATACACCCTCTACGCCTCGACCCAGGGCCCGCACAACCACCGCTTCCTGCTCTCCGCGCTGGTCCTCGGCATCCCCTTCAACAAGCTCCGGGTGATCGCCCCGACCGTCGGCGGCAGCTTCGGCACCAAGGGCTACCTCTACCCCGACATGGCGCTGGTCCTGCTGCTATCCAAGGCGCTCGGCCGGCCCGTGAAGTGGGTGGACACCCGCACCGGACTGATGAACTCCACCGTCCAGGGCCGCGACCACCGCCAGCACGTCACCCTCGCCGGTACCCGCGACGGGCGCATCACCGCCGTGCGCGCCACCAGCTACGCCAACCTCGGCGCGTACCCCTCCACCATCGGCCCCGGGGTCGCCACCGCCCTGATGGGCCGCTCCATCAGCGGCATGTACGACATCGACGCGGCCTTCTGCGAGGTCTACGCCGCCTTCACCAACACCGTCCCGCTCGGCGCCCAGCGCGGCAGCGGGCGGGCCGAGGCCGCCTTCCTCATGGAGCGCCTGGTCGACCGGTACGCCTGCGAGATCGGCATGGACCCGGTGGAGGTACGGCGCAAGAACCTGGTGCCGAAGGAGAAGTTCCCGTACGACAACGGTCTGGGCTGGACCTACGACTCGGGGAACTACCGGCTGAACTTCGACCGGGCGATCGAGCTGTCCGGCTACGCCGACATGCCCGCCCGCAAGGCCGAGGCCCGTACCCGCGGCAAGCGCCTGGGCGTCGGCCTCGCCACCTACGTCGCCATCTGCGGGGTGGGCCCGTCCACCCGGATGTCCCAGGAGGGCATGCTCGGCGGCACCTGGGAGAGCGCGAACATCCGCGTCCACCCGACCGGCGAGGTCACCGTCACCGTCGGCTCCGCCTCCACCGGCCAGAGCCACGGCACCGTCTTCGCGATGGTGGCCGCCGACGAGCTCGGCATCGACCCGGACACGATCCAGGTCCTCGAAGGCGACACCCAGAAGGCCCCGTACGGGCAGGGCACCTACGGCTCGCGTTCCTACAGCATGGCCGCGCCCGCTGTCGCCCTCACCGCACGCAAGATCAAGGCCAAGCTGGTGAAGGCCGGCGCCGTGTTCCTGAACGTCCCCGAGGAGAAGGTCGTCTACGAGGGCGGCAAGGTCCACGAAGAGGGCAACCCGGAGAACACCAAGACCTTCGCCGAGCTGGCCATGGCCATGTGGTACGGCTGGGGGCTGCCCCCGGAGATCGAGCCGGCCCTCGACGAGACCACCCACTTCGACCCGCCGGACTTCAACTACCCCTTCGGGACGCACGTCGCGGTCGTCGAGATCGACGAACTGACCGGCGAGACCGAGGTCGTCGCCTACACCGCCGTCGACGACGCCGGGAACATCGGCAACCCGAAGATCGTCCTCGGGCAGATCGAGGGCAGCATCGTGCACGGCCTCGGCCAGGCCCTCATGGAGGCCGCCGAATACGACGAGAACGGACTGCTCGTCAGCTGCGACCTCAACCACTACGCCCTGCCGCGCGCCGCCGACGTGCCGTTCTTCGCGCTCGACAAGACCGTCACGCCCAGCCCGCACAACCCGCTCGGCGCCAAGGGCGCCGGCGAGATCGCCACCGTCCCGCCCGCCGCGGCCGTCGTCAACGCCGTCGTGGACGCCCTCTCCGACCTGGGCGTCCGGCACATCGACATGCCGCTCACCCCCGAGAAGGTCTGGCGCCGCCTGAGAGGGGAATCCCAGTGATCCTCACCGAGTTCGACTACGTCCGGCCCGCCGGCCTCGACGAGGCCCTGGCCCTGCTGACCGGGACGCGCGGCGCCCGGCTCCTGGCCGGCGGCCAGAGCCTCCTGCCCGACCTGCGCACGGGCGCCGACCACGCCCGCCTGCTGGTCGACATCAGGCAGCTCGCGCAGCTGCGGGGCATCCGGCGCGAGCTCGGAGGCGGACCGCTGCGGATCGGGGCCCTCACCACCCTCACCGAACTGGCCACGGACCCGCTGGTGCTCGCCGCGGCACCCGAACTGGCCGCCGCGGCCCGCGCCAACGGCGACCCGCAGGTCCGCAACCTCGGCACCGTCGGCGGCAACCTCGCCGCCGCCGGCCGGGCCACCGACCTGCCGGTCGCCGCCATCGCCGCGGACGCCGTGGTCGAACTGGCCGGCCCCGACGGGCGGTCGGCCCTGCCGGCCGAGGAGTTCGCGGCCGGCGGCGCACCCGCCGCCGCGGTGCTCACCGCCCTGCTGGTGCCCGCCTCCGGCCCGGCCGCCGCCTTCGAGAAGACCGCCGACCGGGCCACCCGCTACCCGGTGTGCGCCACGGCCGTACGGATCACTCCCGGCGGGCCGCGCATCGCCGTCACCGGGGCCACCCCCCGCGCGCTGCGGCTGCGCGGGGTCGAAGACCGCCTGCGCGGGGGCCCGTACGGCACCGACGCCGTCCTCGCGGCCTTCCGCGCCGAGCCCCGGGAGCTCTTCGTCCCCGGGCGCGGCACCTCGGCCGAGTACCTCGGCCACCTCGCGGGGGTACTGACGGCCCGAGCCTTGCAGAGGGCCGAGCAGGCACGCGCCTGATCGCCCACCACGGGGCCCGGGCAGGGCCCCATCACGGGGGAGTTGAGTGAAGCAGTGGCCGAATCATCGAAGACGACCACGGGGACAACCGTGCACCCGGCGGCACCCGCGGCCGGTGCGCCCAGAGGCTCCGGCTTCTGGGTGGTGGGAGCGGTCCTCGTCCTGCTGATGCTCTCCTCCTCCGTGCCCTCCGCCCTCTACGTGCTCTACCAGCAGGAGTGGGGCCTGTCCTCCGGCACCATCACGGTGGTCTTCGCCCTGTACGCCGTCACCGTGCTCGCCGGCCTCCTGCTGTTCGGGTCCCTCTCCGACACCCTGGGCAGGCGCCCGGTCCTGGCCGCCGGGCTGGTCCTGGCGATCGTCTCCATGGTCCTGTTCGCCGGGGCCCAGGGGCTCGGGCTGCTCCTCGCCGCCCGCGCCGTCCAGGGCCTGGCCGTGGGCCTGGCCACCGGGGCGATGGGGGCGGCCCTGCTGGAACTCAGCCCCGCGACCAGGCCCGCGCTCGGCGCCCAGGTCAACAGCGCCGGCCCGAC
Source organism: Streptomyces sp. NPDC046308 (assembly GCF_055588065.1). Classification (NCBI taxonomy): domain Bacteria; kingdom Bacillati; phylum Actinomycetota; class Actinomycetes; order Kitasatosporales; family Streptomycetaceae; genus Streptomyces; species Streptomyces sp. NPDC046308. The sequence goes on along the minus strand of NZ_JBVJFB010000007.1, from coordinate 98,172 downwards.
CGTGGGCATCGGGCTCGGCGGGATCGGGGCCGGACTGCTCGTCCAGTACGCGCCCGCGCCGACCGTCCTGAGCTACCTGCTCCTGGTCGGGGCCTTCGCCGTGACCCTGGTGGGGGTGTTGCGGATGCGCGAGAGCGCGCCGGGCGCCGGGGGCCGCTTCCGGGTGGTCCCGCACCGGATCCGCGTACCCGAGGGCGCCCGAGGCCGCTTCGCCGTCCTCGTGCTGACCATCGTCGCCGTCTGGTCGGTGGGCGGCTTCTACCTCTCGCTCGGCCCGCACCTGGCGCTGTCGCTGCTGGAGTCCACCAACTACCTCGTCGGCGGCGCCACGGTGGCGCTGCTCGCCGGCGCCGCCACCGTCGCCCAGCTGATGCTGGGGGCCACCGCCGCCCTGCGCACCGCCGTACTCGGACTGCTCGGCCTGCTCGCCGGACTCGCCCTGGTGCTCCTCGCGCTGGGCCTCGGCTCGGCCGCGGTGTTCCTGGTGGCCACCGCGGTCCTCGGCAGCGGCTGGGGCGCCGCGTTCCTCGGCTCCTTCCGGGCGCTGAGCGCACTCGCCGAGCCGGCGCACCGCGGTGAACTGACCGCCGCCGTATACGTCTTCGCGTACCTCGCGATGAGCGTGCCGGCGGTCCTCGCCGGGATGCTCACCAACATCCACGGGCTGCACCGCACCTCCGTCGGCTTCATGGCGGCCGTCGCCGGGGTGTGCGCGCTGGCCCTGCTGGCCACCCTGCGACTGGCCGCCCGCACCAGGGCGGAGGAGGGCACGGTATGAAACCGGCAGAACTGCGGTCCGCCCTGAGCTCGCTGGAGATCTTCGAAGGGCTGACCGAGGACCAGCTGGACTGGCTGGTCTCGGTGTCCGAACCCAGGATTCTCGGCGACGGGGAAGTGCTCTTCCGGGACGGCGAGGAGGCCGCCGGCTTCCACGTCCTGCTCTCGGGCGGGCTGGTCGTCACCAAGGTCGTCGACGGCCGGGAGGAGGTGCTCACCCGCCACTCCACGGAAGAAGAGAGCGCTTCCGCCGAGGAACACGACGGAAAACCGTCGGCCGCCCACCGGTTCACGGGTGAACTGCCCCTGCTGACCGACGGCAACTACGTGGCCACCGCGGCCGCGAGCGGGCCGTCGACCACCGTCGTGGCGTACCCCAAGGCGGTCTTCTTCGAGATGCTCACCCGCTGCCACGGGGTGGCCGCCGTCCTGATCCCCGTCCTGGCCTGGCGGATCAAGTCCTCCGAGGTGCAGGCCCGCAAACGGGCCACCGTGGAGGCGCTCGGCACCCTCGCCGCCGGGCTCGCGCACGAGCTGAACAACCCGGCGGCCGCCGTGGCCCGGGCCGCGCAGGAACTGGCCCCGGCCCTGGACCGGCTCACCCGGACCGCCCAGGCCTGGGGCGCGGCCGCCACCGGCGCGGAGCGGGCCGTCTTCGACCGGCTCGCCGAGGAACTGGACAAGCTGCCACCGCCCGTGACCACCGACCCCTTCGCCCAGGCCGACGCCGAGGAGGAGATCGCCGACTGGGCCGAGGAGGCGGGCACCGAACGGCCCGGCCTGCTCGGCTCCGGGATCTCGGACCTCGGGCTGGAGCTGGGCTGGCTGCTGGCGCGGCTGGAGGGGGTCGGCGAGCCGGCCCTCGCCTGCGCCCTGGACCACCTGGCGGCGCTGCTGGAGATCCGCTCGCTCGCCGCGGAGCTCCGGGCGGCGGGTCCCAGGATCTCCCAGCTCGTCTCCGCCACCCGGGATTACGCCAATCTCGACCGGGCGCCCGAACAGCGCTTCGCGGTGACCGAGGGACTGGAGAACACGCTGGTCGTGCTGCGGGCCAAGCTCGGGGGCATCAGCATCGTGCGTGAGTACGAGCCCGGACTGCCCGAACTGACGGGCTATCCGAGCGAGTTGAACCAGGTGTGGACCAACCTCGTCGACAACGCCGCCGAGGCCATGGAGGGCGCGGGCGTACTGACCCTGCGCGCCCGGGCCGAGGGCGACTGCATGGTCGTCGAGATCTCCGACACCGGGCGCGGCATCCCCGCGGAATCCCTGCCGCGGATCTTCGAACCCTTCTACACCACCAAGGACGTGGGCAAGGGCACGGGCCTCGGGCTGCATCTGAGCTACCGCATCGTGACCCAGCGCCACCACGGCTCGCTCACGGCGCGCTCGCGCCCCGGCGAGACCCGGATGGTGGTCAGGCTGCCCTTCGCCGGCAGCGCCCAGTCCTGCGCCCCACCTGCTGAAACACCCGATACGGCGCCCATCGAGGGCACCCCGCCCGGTTGAAACGGAGTCGACATGGCCAAGTACGACATCTCCAAGCTGCACCCGGTGTTCGTCCGCCAGATGGAAGCGCTGGCGGCCCTGGACATCGAGGCGGTGATGAAGAACTACACCGACGACGCCGTGCTGCTGCGCTTCGAGGGGGTCTCGGTCGGCATCGAAGCCGTTCGCGAGACGTTCACCGGCTATCTCACGGTGAAGCCCACCCTCGTCGAACTCCAGGAGTACGTCGAGACCGAGGACACCATCTTCTACCGGGCGATCATGAACCTGAACGGCGAACCGGAGCACGCGTTCGGGACACTCGTCGTCCGCGATGGCCGAATCTGGCGGCAGACCGCCGGCTTCGGCGGCTGACGGCCGAAACCTGGGTAGCGTGTGCGGGGAGGGCGGGAGAACGCCCTCCCCGTATGTGTGGCATACCGTGCGTGTGCAGACGGCGCATATATGCGAGCGGTGGCAAAGGGGAGGCAATGGAAAACGAAACCGGGCGGATCGAGGCATTCAGTGACGGAGTATTCGCCGTCATCATCACCATCCTCGTTCTGGAATTAAAGGTTCCGGAAGAAACGGGTTCCGAGTTCTGGCACGGCGTCCGGGAACAATGGCCCCATTACGCCGCCTACGTCGTGAGTTTCCTCATCATCGGCGTGATGTGGGTGAATCACCACACCATCTTCAGTCACCTGAGGAGGGTCGACCGCCCCTTGTTGTTCCTGAATCTCCTGGTGCTGATGGTGGTATCGGTGGTTCCTTACACCACCAACGTCCTCGCCGAACACCTCATGGAGGAAGGCGGCTCCGCCAATGCCGCGGCCGTCCTCTACAGCGGCGTCACCGTGGCCTACGCCTTGGCGTTCCTGGCTTTCTGGTGGTACGTCACCCGGGTCGGCCACCTCTTCCACGAAAAGGTGGACCGGGAGGGCGCACGCGCCACACGGGTGCGTTTCGGCCTCGGCGCCATCGCCTACCCCCTCACCGTCGTCCTTGCCTTCTACTCGGCGACGCTCACGCTTGTCGCACACTTCCTGATCGCGATCTACTATGCGGCGAACCAGATCCCCATCCCCCTCGTGGTAGAGGAAGAGCGGCTCGAAACTGCCAGCGACCTCAGGAAGTAGCCGCCGGGGCCTACGGCCGTTCTCCGCGGTCAAGTAGGGTATTGGATCTAGCTGGTCGCGGGGGAGGCCCAGATGGCTCGCGTAGTCCTGCCGGAGGATTCCACGAAGGAAATCTCCGAATTGATCGACGTCCTGATCTCTCTGCTCTTCGAGTCCTTACCCCGGCGGGACCAGCGAAACTGGGCCCGCGTTTATCTGAACGGATTGGTGCGGACCACCGGGAAGAAAACAATCCGTAACATAGCCGGAACAGGGGCCAGTTCCGTCGAGCAGAGCCTCCAGCAGTTCATCAGCAAGTCCCCCTGGGACTGGACCCCCGTCCGCCGCTCCCTCGCCCAGCACCTCGAACGCACCGCGCAGCGCCCCCTGGCCTGGGTGCTCCAGCCCATGGTGATAGAGAAGGCCGGCGACCGCTCGGTCGGCGTCGGCCGGCAGTTCGTCCCCCAGCTCGGCCGCACCGCCAACTGTCAGCAGGCGAGCGGGATCTGGCTCGCCTCCAGCGAGGCCAGCTTCCCGGTCGAATGGACCCTCACCCTCCCCGGGCCCTGGACCAGCGAACTCCTGCGCCGCCGACGGGCCGGCATCCCCGACACCGCCCGCTCCCTCACCCCCGCCCAGGACGCCGTACACGCCGTCCAGCGGATGGCCGCGACCTGGCAACTCCAGCGCCGGCCCGTGGTGATGGAGGTCGCCAACGGCGATCTCCCGCAGTGCATCGAGTCCTTCGCGCAGCAGGACATCCCCTTCGTCTTCAAGGTCGACGGCTCCCTGCCCGTCTCCTTCGGCGGCGCCGGCCGGCACAAACCCGGACCGCACACCGCCCCCGCCCGCGAACTCATCGACTCCCTGCGCTCCCAGCGCCGCGTCGTCGAATGGACGCGGCACGGCCGGGCCGAAGGCGCGGTGACCCTGCTGACCTCGGCCTCCATCCTCGCCACCCCCTGCGAGGACCGGCCCATGCCCGCGCCGCCCACCCCGCTGCTGCTGGTCGGAGCCTGGACCGAAGCCGCCCTGCTGCCCTCCGAGTTCTGGATCACCAACATCGGTGACCGCCCGCTCGCCCAGCTCTTCCTGCTCGCCAAACTCACCGACCGGGTCTCCCTGGACTTCACCGAGACCTGCGAACCGGTGGGCATCCGCGACTTCGAGGGCCGCTCCTTCCGCGGCTGGCACCACCACGCCACCCTCGCGAGCGTGGCCCACGCCGCCCGACTGCTCGCCACCCGGCCCGAGCTCCCCGGCGGCCACCCCGAGCCCGCCCGCCCCGCCGTCACCCGGCCGGCCGCCCCCGCGGCCCGGCCCGCCCCGGCCCGGCCGGCGACCCCGGCCGTACTGCCGCCGCGCCCGTACCTCCCCGGCCAGACCCCGCGCCGCGAGTACATCCGCTGATGCTCGACATAGCCGACGAGCTACGCGCGTGGTGTGCCGCCGAGCGGGAATTCGCGCTGGCCACCGTGGTGGCGGTCAGCGGGAGCGCCCCGCGCGGCCCCGGCGCCTCCCTCGCCGTCGACGCCCGGGGCACCGCCCTCGGCTCGATCTCCGGGGGCTGCGTGGAATCCGCCGTGCACGAGCTGTGCCTCGACGCCATCGCCTCCGGCGAAGGCGGCCTGCACCGCTTCGGCTACAGCGACGACGACGCCTTCGCGGTGGGCCTGACCTGCGGGGGAGTCCTGGACGTGCTGGTCACCCCGGTGCGCGGAGCCGACCCCGTGCGGCCCGTGCTCGGCGCGGTGCTCGACGCCGCCGCGGCGGGGAGCCGCGCCGCGCTCGCCCGCGTGGTCTGCGGCCCGCCCCGCCAGCTCGGCCGGGCGCTCGCCGTCCACGCCGACGGCTCCTACGAGGGCGGGCTCGCCGGCGGCCCCGCCCTGGACCGGGCCGCGGCCGGGCAGGTACGGGCCCTGCTGCTGGCCGGCCGCACCGGCACCGCCGAACTCGGCACCGCCGGCGGACTCTGCGGGGAACCGCTCACCCTGCTCGTCGAATCGGCGGCCGAACCGCCCCGGCTCATCGTCTACGGCGCCATCGACTTCGCCGCGGCCCTCGCGCGGATCGGCGCCTTCCTCGGCCACCGGGTCACCGTGTGCGACGCCCGCCCCGTCTTCGCGACCCCGGAGCGCTTCCCCGCCGCGGACGAGGTCCTCGTCGACTGGCCGCACCGGCACCTCGCCGCGGAATGGGCCGCCGGCCGCCTGGACTCCCGTACCGCCGTGTGCGTCCTCACCCACGACGCCAAGTTCGACGTACCGCTGCTGGCGCTCGCCCTGCGGCTGCCCGTGGGCTACGTGGGAGCCATGGGATCGCGGCGCACCCACGCCGAACGCGGGAGACGGCTGCGGCAGGAAGGGGTGAGCGACGCCGCGCTCGCCCGGTTGCGCTCACCCATAGGGCTGGACCTCGGCGGCGCCACCCCCGAGGAGACGGCCCTGGCCATCGCCGCCGAGTTCACGGCGGTGCGGCACGGAGGATCGGTGCTCCCGCTGGCCCGGCGCCGGGGCCCGGTGCACCGGCGGGAGGGGTCCGCCGCGTCGGCCCGCCCGGCCGGGACCAGGGTCCCGTAGGAAAGAACCAGGGGGCCCGGTATGTCCTGGACGATCGGACCGGACCGTGTGAACGCCAGGTCGTGGGAGAATGAAGTACGTGCGTTTCCTCGGCTGACCCGTCGAGGTACCTCCGATCGACTGGGATGTTCAGCACGTGCGTTTCCTCAATGACTCGAAGCCGCCGTACGACCTGACGTACGACGATGTGTTCATGGTTCCGAGCCGCTCCGCGGTAGGTTCCCGCCAGGGCGTGGACCTCTCCTCGCCCGACGGCACCGGCACCACCATTCCGCTGGTCGTGGCGAACATGACCGCCATCGCGGGCCGCCGGATGGCCGAGACCGTCGCCCGCCGCGGCGGCATCGTCGTCATCCCGCAGGACATCCCGATCGAGATCGTCACCGACGTCATCTCCTGGGTGAAGACCCGCCACCACGTGCTCGACACCCCGATCACGCTGGCACCCACCCAGACCGTCGCCGACGCGCTGTCCCTGCTGCCCAAGCGCGCCCACGGCGCCGGCGTCGTCGTCGACGGCGAGGGCCGCCCGGTGGGCGTCGTCACCGAGCACGACCTGACCGGTGTCGACCGCTTCACCCAGCTCTCGGAGGTCATGTCGAAGGAGCTGCTGCTCCTCGACGCCGACATCGACCCCCGTGAGGCCTTCAACAAGCTCGACGCCGGCCACCGCAAGCTGGCCCCGGCCGTCGACGAGGACGGCAAGCTCGTCGGCATCCTCACCCGCAAGGGCGCCCTGCGCGCCACCCTCTACACCCCGGCGACCGACGCCAACGGCAAGCTGCGCATCGCGGCCGCCGTCGGCATCAACGGCGACTTCGTGGCGAAGGCCAAGCAGCTGCTCGACGCGGGCGTGGACACGCTCGTCATCGACACGGCGCACGGCCACCAGGAATCGATGATCAACGCGATCAAGGCCGTCCGCGCGCTGGACCCGCAGGTCCCGATCGTGGCCGGCAACATCGTCGCCGCCGAGGGCGTCAAGGACCTCATCGACGCCGGCGCCGACATCATCAAGGTCGGTGTGGGCCCCGGCGCCATGTGCACCACCCGCATGATGACCGGCGTGGGCCGCCCGCAGTTCTCCGCGGTGCTGGAGTGCGCGGCCGAGGCGAAGAAGCACGGCAAGCACGTGTGGGCCGACGGCGGCGTCCGTCACCCGCGCGACGTGGCGATGGCGCTGGCCGCCGGTGCGTCCAACGTGATGATCGGCTCCTGGTTCGCCGGTACGTACGAGTCCCCGGGCGACCTCCAGCAGTCCGCCGACGGCCGCCTTTACAAGGAGTCGTTCGGCATGGCGTCGGCGCGTGCGGTGCAGAACCGCACGAGCGAGGAGTCGGCCTACGACCGTGCCCGCAAGGGCCTGTTCGAGGAGGGCATCTCCACCTCGCGCATGTTCCTCGACCCGGCCCGTCCGGGCGTCGAGGACCTGATCGACTCGATCATCGCGGGTGTGCGCTCCTCGTGCACGTACGCCGGCGCGGGCTCGCTGGCGGAGTTCGAGGAGAAGGCGGTCGTCGGCATCCAGTCCGCCGCCGGCTACGCCGAGGGCAAGCCGCTGCACGCCAGCTGGAGCTAGCCTCACTCTTCCGTGGCCCCGGCCGTCCCTCGGCGGACGGCCGGGGCCACGGCCGTTCCCGGGCGCGGCTCCGCTGCCGGGGCACCGCCCCCGACCCCGCGCCTCGAACGCCGGCGGGGCTGAATCGCCGGGGCTCCGCCCCCGACCCCCGCGCCTCAATCGCCGGCGGGGCTGGATCAACCGGTGTGACCGTTCGGCGTGGCGGGGGACCGTTCGGCGCAGGCGGGGGACGGATACGTCATGCGGCGGATAACTCCGGGGCGCCGGTCGGTCACGCTGAGGTGACCCGACCAGGAAGGGGCACCCCGTGGCCAGAACCGACCCGCACGCCCTCGCCCGCCTGCACAGCGAGCACGGCAAGGCCCTCCACGGCTTCCTCCTCGGCCTGACCCTCGGCGACCGGCACCGCGCCGAGGACCTCCTGCAGGAGACCCTCTTCCGGGCCTGGACGCACCCCGAGGCCCTGGAGAGCAGCCACGCCTCCATGCGGCCCTGGCTCTACACCGTCGCCCGGCGCCTGGCCATCGACGCCCGCCGGGCCCGCCTGGTGCGGCCCGCCGAGGTCGGCCCGGAGGCCCTCGCCCACGTCCAGGCCGCCGCCGACGACCGCACCGAGCAGGCCGTCGCCGCCCTCGACGTCCGCCGGGCCCTGCGGTTGCTCAGCCCCGAGCACCGCGCCGTGCTCGTGCAGATCTACTACCGCGGGGCATCCGTCTGCGAGGCCGCCGAGGCGCTCGGGGTACCCGCGGGCACCGTGAAGTCCCGTACCCACTACGCCCTGCGGGCCCTGCGCGCCGCCATGCCCGGCTACGGACCCGACGCCCCGCCCGTCCCCGGCACCCCCGGCACGCCCGTCGCCACGGCCGCCTGAGCCGCCACCGCCGCCCGCGAGCGCACCTGGAGCTTGGCCAGGATGTGCGACACGTGCGTCTGCACGGTCCTCGGCGACAGGAACAGCGCGCTCGCGATCTCCGGGTTCGATCGGCCCTGCGCCACCAGCAGCGCCACCTTCAGCTCGGCCGGGGTAAGCGCCTCCCAGCCGTTCGCCGGCCTGCGCCGCGCCGATCGGCTGCCCCGGCGCACGCCCAGGCTGCGCAGCCGGGCGTCGGCCCGGGCGATGTCCCACCGGGCGCCCAGGTCCTCGTACGCCGCCACCGCGCGCGTCAGCGCCGACCGCGCCCCGGCGAGATCGCCGTGCCAGGCCCGCGCCACCGCCAGGTCCTCCAGGGTGTGGCCCAGCACCAGCGGCCACCCGCCGCGCTCGCCCCGCGCCACCGCCTGCGCCAGCAGCTCCGGATCCTGCGCGAACAGGCCCCGGCAGCGCAGCAGGGCCAGCGCCGGCCCCGGGTACTCGGCCAGCGTTCGTGCCGCCCGCCCGCAGCGCTCCACCGCCGCCCGGGCCGTGGCCGTCTCCCCGCACTCCAGGGCCAGCCGGACGATCTCCGACAGCACCCACGGGCGGTCGTAGGCCACCGCCTCCTCGACCCCGTCCTCCAGCGCGGGCGCCAGCGCCTGCAGTGCGTCGGCCGGGCGGCCGTCCCGCTCGGCCAGCAGCGCCCGGGCCAGCAGCACGTGGGAGGCGTAGCGGCGGGCCGTCGGCGTGGCGAAGGCGTCGGCCGGCAGGTCCGCGAGCTCGGCCCCCGCCGCCTCCCGCTCGTCGCGGTGGCCCAGGACCAGCGCCCGCAGCCCGTGCACCACCACCGGCAGCCAGCCGTCCGACACCGGCAGCGCGCGCGCCCGGTCCACCCCGACGAGGGCCTCGTCCCAGTCGCCCAGCCGGTAGTGGAACTCGGCGAGCCGCGCCTCGGTCACCACCAGCCGTCCCGTCGAACGGGTCGCCGCCGCCAGCCCGCGCGCCTCCCGCAGCGCGGCCGCCACGGTCCCCGGCTCGTCGAACCGCATGTGGCCCTCCGCCTGGTTGGCCAGCAGCAGCAACCGCATGTCGTTGGCGTCGGGGCTGCGCCGGGCGCAGGCGATCCCCTGGGCGACGTGGCGCAGCGAGTCCCGGCCGCGGCCCAGGTGGAACAGCGCGTAGGAGGCGGCGTGGTGGGCCTCCGCCCCGCACAGCGGATCGCGCAGCCGGCGCGCCCGCACCACCACCGCCTCCGCCAGCGCGTACGCCTCGGCGGCCCGGTGCAGGTCGGCCAGGGCCAGCACCCGGCAGGCCTCCAGGCGCAACCGCAGGGCGACGGAGGGGAATTCCTCCGCCAGGGCCCGCTCGGTCACCGCCAGGGAGCGGGCCATGTCGCCCTGGATCATCAGCGCGGAGACCAGTTTGAAGTCCACCGAGGCCCGCCGGTCCGGGTCCGTGGTCCGGGCGCGCAGCGTGCGCAGGAGGTCCACCGACTCCGGGCGGCGCAGCAGCAGCGCCGCGTCCGCCAGCCGCTCCTCCAGCGCGTCGCGGGTCTCCCGCTCCCGCGGATCGCCCTGGGCGATGGCCCGCTCCAGCAGCTCGGCCGCCACGCCCGGCGCCCCGGCGATCAGCGCCGGGGCCGAGTCCGCCAGCCAGCGCACCGCCCACGGGGCCAGCCGGCCGCCGCGCACCAGCTGTGCGGCGGTCCGGGCCGGATCCAGGCCCGCGTCGGCGAAGGCCCGCGCGGCGTCCTGGTGCAGGGCGGCGCGCAGGGCCTCGGGGGTCTCGGCGTACAGCGCCAGCCGCAGCGCCGGGTGGCGAAAGCGCAGGGCGCCGTCGGTGTCCGTCAGCAGCCCGGCCGCCACCGGCTCCTCCAGTTCGGCGAGCAGGTCGCGGGCCGGCCCGCCGCGTACGAGGGCCAGTTCGCGCCCGGTGAAGGCGGGACCCAGCAGCGCCGCGTGCCGCAGGAGGGCGCGCGCCGGTGCGGGCAGCCGGCCCGGCTCGCGGGTCAGTGAGGCGGGCGGTGGCGGCAACTCCGCCTCGGGTACGAGGAGTTCCGCGCGGTCCGCGTCGACGCGCAGCAGCCCGGACCAGTGCGCGAGCAGTTCCCGCAGCAGCCGCGGATTGCCGCCCGCCTGCTCGACGGCCTCCCGCAGCCGGGGCCCGGGCTCCGCGCCCAGCAGGTCCCGGACCAGCCCGGCGGCCTCCGCCCCGGACAGCGGCTCCAGCCGGAGCGTGCGCCCACCCGGGGTCGCGCACAGCTCATCCAGCTCGGGCCGCACGGGCAGCGGCCGCCGGGTCGCCGCCAGCAGCAGGGGCAGCCGGCCCGCCACCGCCTGGCCGGCCAGGCGACGCCACAGCAGCAGACTGGCCGCGTCCGCCCACTGCGCGTCGTCCAGCACCAGCAGCAGCGGCCGCTGCGCGCACCACTCCTCGACCGCGGCCGTCAGCAGGTCCACCGCCGCCAGCAGGGCGCCGCCCGGCCGCGGCGCCTCCTGCGCCTCCCGCAGCAGGGCGACGGCCGCCGCCCGGTCCGGGCCGCGGGGGTGCAGGCAGTCCAGTGCCGCCTGCAGCGGCAGTTCCGTCCCGGGGGCGACTGCCGCCGCGTACCGCACGCGGCAGCCCAGGGCCGCCGCCCGCGTCAGGGCGTCCCGGACGAAGTCGGTCCGGCCCGCTCCGGGCTCGCCCTCCACGACCAGGAACCCACCACCGCCCTCGGCGCCGCCGCCCACCCATTGCCACAACTCGTCACGAAGCCGATCTCGCCCGACCCGCACGTCGGCGATCCCTTCAGCAGTCACCGCGGGGGGTGCCCCCGCCGGTCACGTCGCGCCCCTCCCAGGATGACACGGGACCGGGTGCTCAGGGGTGCGGGGGCTGCTGTCCCGACGGTGAACTGTGCACGCCCGCACGGTATTTGGGGATCCGGATGGTGACCTTCATGCCCGCGCCGACGCCCGTCTCGATCACCGGCCCGTACTCGTCCCCGTACACCTGCCGGATCCGCTCGTCGACATTGGGCAGCCCGATGCCGGAGGAGGAACCGCCGCGCTCCCCGGCCAGGATCCGGCGCAGCAGGGCCGGATCCATCCCCACCCCGTTGTCCTCCACGGTGATCACGGCTTCGGCGCCCGCGTCCTGCGCGGTGATGGTGATCCGGCACTCCTCGGTGGAGTCCTCCAGCCCGTGCTTGACGGCGTTCTCCACCAGGGGCTGCAGGCACAGGAACGGCAGCGCCACCGGCAGCACCTCCGGCGCCACCTGCAACGTCACCTTCAGCCGGTCGCCGAACCGGGCGCCCGCCAGCGCCAGGTACTGCTGGATCGAGCGCAACTCCTCGGCCAGCGTGGTGAAGTCGCCGTGCCGCCGGAAGGAGTACCGGGTGAAGTCCGCGAACTCCAGCAGCAGCTCCCGGGCGTGCTCCGGATCGGTCCGCACGAACGAGGCGATCGCGGCCAGCGAGTTGAAGATGAAGTGCGGGGATATCTGCGCCCGCAGCGCCTTGATCTCCGCCTCCATCAGCCGGGTCCGCGAACGGTCCAGCTCGGACAGCTCCAGCTGTACGGACACCCACCGCGCGACCTCCGTGGCGGCCCGCACCAGCACCGCCGACTCCCGCGACCCGTACGCCACCAGCGCGCCCAGCATCCCGTCCTCACCGGTGAGCGGGGCCACCACCGCCCACTTCAGCGGACAGTCGGGCCGCTGGCACTCGGTCCGCACGCTCTGGCTGCGCCCCGACTCCAGCATCACCGCCACCCGGGCCATCGCCCGCCGCTCGTGGTGGTCGGCGCCCGGCCCGTCCCAGGCCAGCACCGACTCCCGGTCCGTGAGGCACAGCGCCTCCGTGCCCAGCAGCGAGCGCAGCCGCCGGGCGGCCTTGCGGGCGGCGTCCTCGGTCAGCCCGGCACGCAGCGGGGGAGCGGCCAGCGAAGCCGTGTGCAGGGTGTGGAAGGTGGCCCGTTCCACCGGCGTCCCGAGGTCCAGCCCGGCCGCCCGTTCGCCGCGCCGGGCCTGCCAGCGGCCCGCCGCCCAGCCCGCGCCCAGCAGCAGGACCGCGCCCGCCACCGCCAGTACGGCCGGCAGGGCCGGACACACCGCCGTCACCGCGGACCCTTCCCCTCGCTCCGCCGGGCGGAGGCCCACGCCCGGTCCACGGCCACGTTCTCCGGCAGGTGCAGCCGGGCCAGCGTGGCCGCCGTCCCGGCCGGGATCCGCGAGCGGGTGGCCAGCGACACCGCCACCATCGTCAGGAACCCGAGCGGCACCGACCACACCGCCGGCCACGCCAGCAGCGTGTGCGTCCAGCCCGCCGGAGCCAGCCCCGTCCGGGTCGCCAGCACCGCGCTCAGGGCCGCCCCGCCACCGGTGACCAACCCGGCCACCGCCCCCCGCGGGGTCAGCCCGCGCCACCAGATGCCCAGCACCAACAGCGGACAGAACGAGGAGGCCGACACGGCGAAGGCCAGCCCCACCGCGTCCGCCACCGGGACGTCGGTGGCCGCGACGCTGCCGCCCAGCGGCACCAGGATCGCCACGAGCACCGCCGAACGGAAGCTGCGCACCCCGCGCGCCGGCAGCACGTCCTGGTGCAGCACCCCGGCCACCGCCATCGTCAGCCCCGAAGCCGTCGACAGGAACGCCGCGAAGGCACCCCCGGCCAGCAGCGCCCCCAGCAGCTCGCCGAGCAGTCCGCCGAGCACCCGCTCGGGCAGCACCAGCACCGCCGCGTCCGCGTCGCCGGTCAGGGCGAGTTCGGGGGCGTAGATCCGGCCCAGCGCCCCGTACACCGGCGGCAGCAGGTAGAAGGCGCCGACCAGCCCGAGCACGACCAGCGTGGTGCGCCGGGCGGCCCGCCCGTTGGGGCTGGTGTAGAAGCGCACCGCCACGTGCGGCAGGCCCATCGTGCCGAGGAACGTGGCCAGGATCAGCCCGTAGGTGGCGTACAGCCGGTGCTCGGGGCGGTCCCCGGACAGCGGCTCCGACCAGCTGGACACCCCGAGGCCGGATCCCGCGCGGGTGTCCGGGACGGGCGTGTCCGGGGCGAACTCCAGCCGCGCGTGCGCCCGTACGGAATGCCCGCCGGGGGCCAGGGTCAGCGGGGCGGCCACGTAGCCGCGTCCGTCCACCTGCCCGGTCACCGTGACCGTCAGCGGCTCGTCCAGGGACAGCCGCACGTCCTCCGCGAGGGTCACCGAGGTGTGCTCCCGGAACACCGCGGGCGCGTCGAAGGTGGCCCTCGGCGCCCCGTCCCCCGCCCAGGCGGCCAGCAGGAAGAAGGCCGGGACCAGCAGCGCGGTGAGCTTGAGCCAGTACTGGAAGGCCTGCACGAAGGTGATGCTGCGCATCCCGCCGGCGGCCACCGCCGCGCTCACCACGAAGGCCACGACCAGCCCGCCGACCCAGTGCGGGGCCCCGGTCAGGATCTCCAGCGTCAGCCCGGCGCCCTGCAACTGCGGCAGCAGGTACAGCCAGCCCACGCCGACCACGAACAGCACCGCGATCCGGCGCACCGCCTGCGACTCCAGCCGGGCCTCGGCGAAGTCGGGCAGCGTGTACGCGCCGGAGCGCCGCAGCGGGGCCGCGACCAGCGCGAGCAGCACCACGTACCCGGCCGTGTAGCCCACGGGGTACCAGAGCATCGCGGGCCCCTGGAGCAGCACCAGCCCCGCCACCCCGAGGAACGACGCGGCCGAGAGGTACTCCCCGCTGATGGCCGCCGCGTTGAGCCGGGGCCCCACCGTGCGCGAGGCCACGTAGAAGTCGGAGGTGGTCCGGGATATCCGCAGACCCAGCGCGCCGACCAGGACGGTGACCACCACGACGACGGCGACCGCGGTCAGCGCGTACGTCTGGTTCACCGGGCGGTCCTTCGGCGGAGGGGGTGGAGACCGGAGTCTATGCACCTGCCCGGGCCCGGCAACAGGCACGATCCGGCCCTGCGGCGCCGCTGCCGCAGGCTGCGCCGGGGACCCCGCGCCGCTGGTGGATCAGAGAGCCGGGTCGCGGTGCTCGGCGCAGTCCCGCAAGGCGATCTCCAGCTCCACGTACGACTCCTCCGCGCGCCGGAAGGCCAGTGTCAGGGCGGCCTCCGCACGCGGCGGCACCTGCTCGCGGACGCCCTCACGGGCCTCGTACAGGACGTCGGCCCAGCGGGCGGCCGCACTGCGCAGCCGGGCCAGCAGCGCCTCCGCCTCGGCGGGCCCGGCGGGCGGGGTGCGGGGCAGTCCGCTCAGGGCGTCGACCAGCGCCTGGATCTCGGACATCTCGCTCCTCCCGCGCCGGAAGATCCACGATACGCAGGGGCGACGGCAGTGGCGGGCCGTTCACGCCGGCGGTGCGGCCGACGGCTCCGGCGGATCGCCGTACGTCCCTCCCCGCGCGACGAACGGCACCCGCGCGCGCCGGACGGTCGCCGGCCGGTGGACGGGCGCGCCGGACGGCCCCCGGCGGCGGCCGCTTTCAGCCAGTGGCGTGCCGCATCAGGAGGTCCCGCAGCTCCCGTGCGTGCCGGCGGCTGACCTGGAGCTCCGCCGAACCGACCCGGACGCTGGTCGTGCCCGCCTCCAGCCGGATCTCGTCGATCCGCGACAGCGCCACCAGATGGCGGCGGTGGATCCGGACGAACCCGCGCGCCGCCCAGCGCTCCTCCAGCGTGGACACGGGGATCCGCACCAGGTGGCTGCCCTCGTCGGTGTGCAGCCGGGCGTAGTCGCCCTGCGCCTCGACGTAGGCGATGTCGGCGATCGCCACGAAGCGGGTGACCCCGCCCAGCTCGACCGCGATCTGCTCCGGTGCGCGGTCGGCGACCGTGACCTCGGGGGCCGGGCGTTGCGACGGCACCGCCGCCGACGGGCTCGCCACCGGCTCGGCGGCGGCCGGCGGCGCCTCCTCGGCGCGGCCCAGCTGCGCGCAGGCCCGCCGGACGGCCTCGGCCAGCCGCTGCGGGCGCACCGGCTTGAGCACGTAGTCCACGGCCTTCAGGTCGAAGGCCTGTACGGCGAAACCCTCGTGGGCGGTGACGAACACGATCAGCGGCGGCTGCGCGAACCCGGCCAGCAGCCGGGCGATGTCCAGACCGGTCAGCCCGGCCATGTGGATGTCGAGGAACACCACGTCGATGGCGTCGGCGCCGTCCGGTCCGCACTCCAGCGCCCGGGTGACCCGGCGCAGGGCCTCGGTGGCGTCCGAGGCGCCCTCCGCGCTGAGCACGCGGGGGTCCGAGCGCAGCAGGTAGAGGAGTTCCTCCAGGAGCGGCTTCTCGTCGTCGACGGCAAGTACGCGCAGCATGCCGCCGAGTCTAGGGAGCGCCGCGCCGCGGCGGAACGGGGCGCGGCCCCCGCCCCGGGGGAGGGAGGCAGGGGCCGCGCGACCGTGGTGGGGGGCCTGGAGGGGGGCTCGGAGGTGTCCCGGACCGTCGTTCCCGGACCGTCCCCGGGCTGCTGTCCCGGGACTACTGGACGGTGATGAGCTTGCCGTCGGGGGCGACGGCGTACCAGGTGCCGCCCACGCCCTGACCGTTGATGTCGCCGGGCTTCTTGTCGCCGGTGAAGGTGTAGACGGGCCAGCAGTTGACGGTCTGCTGCTTCTTGCCGTCCGGGCGGTCGAGGACCAGGTAGTTCTTCTCGATGATGCCCTTGGCGTTGCCCTGGGCCACCGGCGGGACGACCGGCCACTTGGCCAGGCAGTCGCCGACGCACTTGGAGACCATCGGCCACGCCGTGTCCGGCTTGAACCGGTAGACGGTCATGCCCTTGCCGTCGACGATGTGGTCGCCCAGCTTGGGGTCCTTCGCCACGGTGAGCGCCGCGTCCGCCTCGGCCGCACCCGCCTCGGCCGCACCCGCCCCCGCGGCACCCGCCTCGGCGCCGCCGGCCGCGGGCGCCGCCGCCTTCGCGGCCTTCTTGCCGTCGGGGGCGAGCGCGAACCACACCCCGCCGACGCCCTGCCCGTTGAAGTCGCCCGCCTTGGTGTCCTTGTTGAAGCGGTACGCGGGCCAGCCGGCCACCGTCAGCTGCTTGCTGCCGTCGCTGCGCACGACCTCGCCGAGCAGCGAGGGGTCCATGCCCGCCGCGGCGGTGGCGTCGCCCGCGGCGACCGCCGGCCAGGTCTTCTCGCAGTCCCCGTCGCAGTTCGACTTCGGCGGCTTGGCCGTGTCCTTGTCGAAGCGGTAGAGGGTGCGGCCGGCGCTGTCGGTGAGGACCGCGCCCAGCTGGTCGTTGTTGGCGATCGCCAGCTGACCGGCGGGCTTGGCGCCCGCTCCCGCGTCCGCGGCGGGGGCTCCGTACCCTCCGTCCGCGGCGGGGGCCTGGGAGGCGGCACCGGCCGGCTGGGCGCTGTCGGCCGCCTTGTCGTCCGACGGACCGCATGCGGTCGCCGCGAGGACGACCGCCATCGCGACGGCTGCCAGGGTGGTTCCGCGCTTGATGCCCATCTTGATCTCTCCCACGTGTGGTGTCTGTCGTGCCGTCGCCCCCGGCGGCGGCAACTGTGCTCAGGACACGCCCTGATGGCAGGGATCCGTTCAAGGGAGCCCGTGTGGGCTGTTTCACTCACCCGGGGCCGAACCCGGCGCGCCGCAGGGCCGTGGCCACAGCGAGGCCGAGTACCTGGTGTCCGCTGTCGTTGGGGTGCAGGCCGTCCGCCAGGTGCTCGGGACCGAGCAGGTCCCGGCCCGGGAGGACGGCGAGCCGGTCGTCCCCGGCGGCGATCCGGTCCCGGGTGGCGCGCTCCATCGCGTCGCGCAGCGCGCCCAGGGTGGCGCCGAGCTTGTTCGGGGTGCGCTCCGCGTCGGGCCGCAGCACCGGCGAGACGAGCAGCAGCGGGGTCCGCGGGTGACCCTGCCGGACCAGGTCGAGGAAGGCGCGCGTGGTCTCGTACAGCAGGGGCGCGGAGAAGGGCACCCGGGACCAGCAGTTGGTGCCGAAGGCGAGCGTGAGGACGTCGGCGGGCAGGCCCGCGAGCTGCTCGGCGGTGGCGAGCTCGCCGCGCGCCGCGCCGGCGTAGCCGAGGTTGACGGTGTCCCAGCCGAGCGCCCGGCCGGTGACGGCCGGCCAGCCGTGCGCGGGACGGGTGGACCACCAGCCTTCGGTGATGGAGTCGCCGTGCACCACCCAGCGCGGGGCGGCCGGCGCCGGGGCGAGGGGGCCGCCGATCCCGCGCAGGCCGAGGACCAGCGGGGACTGGGTCTCGGGAGGGTGGAGGGTGAACGGGCCGGTGCCGCCCCCCAGGCCGATCCGTACGACGGCCTCCGCGGCCGGTTCGGTGAACACCTCGGTGACCACCCCGTGCCGGTCCCAGAGCGCGAAGCCGTGCGCGAGGTCGCGCAGGGCGTCGGTGGGGCCGGGCACGGTCGCCCGGTAGCGGACCTCCACCGCGTGCGCGGTCTCGGTGGTGAACTCCAGCCGGACCCCTATGGGCAGGGTGGACCGCTCGCCGGTGTCCCAGGGCAGCCGCATGGTGTCCGCCGGGTCGGCCCGCACCGGGCGCCCCTTGTCCAGCCAGGCGACACCGCGCAGGAAGGGCTGCGGATCCTGCCACGCCCACTGCTGGTCAGCGCCCGGTCTGCTCACGCTCCGCCTCCGATCGTGTGTCCGTGGTCTCGGCGACCCGTACCCCGCTCGTGCCCGGATCCACCGCTTCCGGTCGCACCTGTGCCGCCGGGCGGCACGCTGCGACACATCTGACGAAGTGTCAAGAAAGGGGGTCCGGAGAGGGCTGCGCAGCGATCGATCATCCACACGCAACAAAGGGCCATCCCGGACAGATCCGCGCAACGATCGTGCGCCAATGTGCAAGGATGGTGCATTACGGGCGGTATCACTCAGCTCGTAGGCTCACTCGCTGTACGTGGAGTGGCGGATCGCCAGCTCGGCGGTCCTCCCATGCTCAGGCCCTTCCCCCGTCGGGCCCTGTCCTGCTCCGGATCGTCGCGGTCGACGCCTCATCCCCGACCTCCCCGATCCGCAGTGACAAGGAGTCCCCTCGTGCTCGACCACGGCCAGGCGCCACCGCTCGCCACGAAGCCCGTCAACCCGCTGCTCCGCCGCAAGCCGGTGGAGCAGCTGGTCTCCGAGGGCGGCCAGGGTGAGGGCGGAGCGCTCAAGCGCTCGCTCACCATGTGGCAGCTGACCATGATCAGCATCGGCGCCACCCTGGGCACCGGCATCTTCGTCGTCCTCGGCGAGGCCACCCCGATCGCCGGTCCGGCCGTCTTCATCGCGTTCATCCTCGCGGGCCTGACCGCGCTCTTCTCGGCGCTCTCCTACGCCGAGCTGGCGGGCTCCATCCCCGTCTCGGGCTCCTCGTACTCCTACGCCTACGCCACCATGGGCGAGCTCATAGCCTGGGTCTGCGGCTGGTGCCTCGTCCTGGAGTACGGCGTCTCGGTCGCGGCCGTCGCCGTCGGCTGGGGCCAGTACCTCAACGAGCTGCTCGACGGCACCCTCGGCTTCACCATCCCCGAGGGCTTCTCCGCCCCGCTGGGCGAGGGCGGCTACATCAACCTGCCCGCCCTGGTCGTCGTCCTGCTCTGCATGGTCTTCCTGCTGCGCGGGGCCAAGGAGAGCGCCCGGATCAACTCGATCATGGTCGCCGTCAAGATCGTGACGCTGGTGCTCTTCTGCGTCATCGGCTTCATGGGCATCAAGGCCGGCAACTACACCCCGCTGGCCCCCCTCGGCGTCACCGCCATCAGCACCGCCGCCTCCATGCTGTTCTTCTCGTACATCGGCTTCGACGCCGCCTCCACCGCCGGTGAGGAAGCCAAGAACCCGAAGAAGGACCTGCCGCGCGCGATCATGCTCTCGCTCGCCATCGTCACCGCGATCTACTGCCTCGTCGCCCTGGTCGCCGTCGGCGCCATGCCGTGGCAGAAGTTCGAGGGCAGCGAGGCCGCCCTGGCCCAGATCATGGAGAACGTCACCGGGCACTCCTTCTGGAGCGTCATCCTCGCCGCGGGCGCCGTCGTCGCCATCGCCAGCGTCGTCTTCGCCGTCCTCTACGGCCAGACCCGCATCCTCTTCGCCATGTCCCGCGACGGCCTGATGCCCAAGGTCTTCGCCAAGGTCGACCCGAAGACCGGCACCCCCCGCGTCAACACGATCATCGTCTGCCTCTTCTGCGGACTGCTCGCCGCATTCATCCCCCTGGGTGAGCTGGCGAACGCCACCAGCATCGGCACGCTCTTCGCGTTCGCCCTGGTCAACGTGGCCGTCATCATCCTGCGCAAGACCCGCCCGGAGATGAACCGCACCTTCAAGGTCGCGCTCTTCCCGGTCACCCCGATCGTGGGCTTCCTCCTCTGCGCCTACCTGATGACGGAGCTGCCCGGAATCACCTGGCTGGTCTTCGGTGGCTGGATGGCCGTCGGGCTCGTGATCTACTTCTTCTACGGCATGCGCCGCTCCAGCCTGGCCACTGTGGCCGACCCGGCCGCCCCGGCCGAGGAGGCCGCTGAACAGAAGTGATTCACCCCCCGTGCGACTGAACGATCTCGACGAACGCATCGTGCACGCCCTCGCCGAGGACGCCCGCCGCTCCTACGCGGACATCGGCTCCGAGGTCGGGCTCTCCGCCCCCGCCGTGAAGCGGCGCGTGGACCGGCTGCGCGCCGAAGGCGCCATCACCGGCTTCACCGTGCGCGTGGACCCGGCCGCCATGGGCTGGGAGACCGAGGGCTTCATCGAGATCTACTGTCGGCACAACACCTCGCCGGACGACATCCGGCGAGGACTGGAGAGATACCCCGAGGTGGTGTCCGCGTCGACCGTCACCGGCGACGCGGACGCCCTCGTCCAGGTCTTCGCCTCCGACATGCGGCACTTCGAACGGGTCCTGGAGCGCATCGCGGGCGAGCCCTTCGTGGAGCGCACCAAGTCGGTCCTCGTCCTCTCCCCGCTGCTGCGCCGCTTCACCTCCGGCGCACCGGCGTAGCCCCTCGGGGACGGGGCCCGGGCGGCCGTCGTACGCACGCCTAGGCGCGCCCCGCCAAGGTCATCCCCGCCGGGCCCAGGAGCGCGTGGCGCTCCTCCTCCGTCAGGCCGCCCCAGACGCCGAACGGCTCGCGGGTGCGCAGGGCGTGGTCGCGGCAGGCCGTCAAGACCGGGCAGGCCGCGCAGACCCGCTTCGCGGCGGCGTCCCGCTCCTCGCGGTCCCCGCCCCGCTCACCGGCGGGGTGGAAGAACCGGCCGGACCCCAGGCCCCGGCAGGCCGCCCGGGACTGCCACTGCCAGAAGTGGTGCGCGGAGCCGGGCAGGCGTGAGACGTCGGTCATGGCAGTTCCTTTCCGTGGGTTGTCCCGCGTGTGACCGCTCGCCGCCCGCTGAAACCCCGCCCTCACCGAAGGCCTGCGGATCAGGCCCCCACGGCCGGTGTGCGCAGCCCCACGAAGTCCGGGCGGCGGCGCACCGTGAACCCCATCGACTCGTAGAGCCGCACGGCGCCGGTGTTCGCCGCCGCCGCGTGCAGGAACGGGCTGTCCCCCCGCTCGCGGACCGCCGCCGCGACCGCACGGGTCAGCCGGCCGGCCAGGCCCCGGCCCCGGTGGTCCGGGTGGGTGCACACCGCGCTGATCTCCGACCAGCCCGCCGGCCGCATCCGCTCCCCGGCCATCGCGACGAGCCGGCCCTCGTGGCGGATCCCGAGGTACGTGCCCAGCTCGACCGTCCGGTCGAGGAAGGGGCCCGGCCGGGTCAGCCCGACCAGCTCCAGCATCTCCGGTACGTCGGCGCGCCCCAGCGGGACCGCCTCCGGCGCGGCCTCGGCCCGTACCGCCCGGCCGTCCAGCTGCACGCCCGGCACCGTCATCAGCGTCTCCCAGTCCGCCGGCGGGGTCGGCAGCCCGGTCACCCAGACCTCCTGACCGGGTCCCACCAGCGCGGCCAGGTCCGCCCACGCCGCGGGATCCTCCGGGTCGCGGAGCGCCGCGAAGGGGGACGCGTCCGAGGCGTAGCGGCCGGCCAGGCCCGCGGGCCCCAGCTCGGCGAAGGCGCGGTGGGTTCCGGTCAGTGAGGCCCAGACCGGGTTGTCGAGCACAGCGCCGTCGGACAGGGTTCCGGTCTCGGGGGACATGGGTGCGGGACTCCTTCCGTGGGGCGGCGGCGATCGTCCCGCTGCCGCCTTCTTGACGGCCCCCGGCGCCGCCACGAAACTGCGGGGGACGGCCACGACGCACGTGCCCGTCGTCCGAAGCCTAGCCACCGCGCCGCGGACGACCGCGACGCGGGCCGGGACGGACCGGGGCAGGCCTGGGACAGGCCGAGAAGAGGACGGGGGTGGAGCACCGGTGGACACGGCCTGGACGGCGGAACCGGGAGCCCCGACCCTGCGGCGCTGGTGGCTGACCCGGCGCCTGCACATCGACCTCCTGCGCGTGTGCAGCGCGTTCGGCCCGCGCGGCTGACCCCTCTCGCAGACGAGTGACCCGGACCGGGCGTGCGCGACGACGCCCGGAGCGCCGGCCTGCGCAGCGCCGCCCCGCCCGGGGCGCGACCCGCCCAGGCCACCCCTGCGACCTGGCCGCCGTGCGCCCAGGCCGCCGCCCGCGCCACCCCAGGAGAGCCATGTCCCACACCGTCCTGCCCCGCACCGGCCCGGCCCCCGCCCCGCGCGGCCGCATCGGGGCCGGTTTCTCCCCCGTCCCGCACCGCTACCGCCTCTACCTCCGCGCCGACTGTCCCCGCTCCCGGCAGGTGGCCGCCGCCCTCGCCCTGCTGGGCCTGGACGACTCGGTCGCCACCACGGTCCTCGGCACGCACACGGGCCCGGGCGTCGGCTCCGCCCTCGGCACCGGCGTCGGGTCCGCCCTCGGCACCGGCTCGGACATGGGCTCCGACATCGAATCTGCCGGGTACACCGCGCTACGGCTCGCGTACGAGGCCGCCGGCCACCACTTCGACGCCCCCGGGACCGTCCTGGCCCTCGTCGACACCTGGAGCGGCCGCGTCGTCTCCGACCACACCCCCGACATCCTGGACGACCTGCGCTTCCTGGCCGGCCACCCGGCCTTCCGCAAGGCCGCGTAGCAGGGTCGAAGGAGGGGGTCCGCGAGGGTCCGCAGGGGCTTCCCGGGAGCCTCCGCGGGCCCCGCGCAACGAATCGCCGCACCCGCGGGGGAACACGCAACGAATCGATGCGCGCAGCGCAACGGTCACGGCTTGTCCGGGTGGAGCGCGCGAACGTACCTTCGTATGACCCCACCCCTCCTGTCCCAGAGGTAGTCCATGCCTGCGCTGCGCACCGCCCTCCTCCAGAGCTCCGGAGTTCTCGGCGACACCGCCCAGAACCTCAAGGCGCTCGACGAGGCGGCGGCTCGCGCCGCGCAGGGCGGGGCCGGGCTCCTCGTCACCTCGGAGATGTTCCTGACCGGCTACGCGCTGGACCTCCAGGACATCCCCGGGCTCGCCGAACCGGCCGACGGCCCGTCCGCCGTCGCCATCGGCGAGATCGCCCGCCGCCACGGCGTCGCCGTCCTGTACGGCTACCCGGAGCGGGGCGACGGCGCCGTCTTCAACGCGGCGCAGCTCATCGGCCCCGACGGGGCGCGTCTCGCTAACTACCGCAAGACCCACCTCTTCGGCTGCTTCGAACAGGACGCCTTCACCCCCGGCGACACCCCCGTCGTCCAGGCGGACCTCGGCGGCCTCCGCATCGGCATCATGATCTGCTACGACGTGGAGTTCCCCGAGAACGTCCGGGCGCACGCGCTCGCCGGCACCGACCTCCTCCTGGTGCCGACCGCGCAGATGCACCCGTTCCAGTTCGTCGCCGAACAGCTCGTCCCCGTACGGGCCTTCGAGAACCAGATGTACATCGCGTACGTCAACCGCACCGGCCCGGAAGGCGAGTTCGAGTTCGTCGGACTCAGCTGCCTGGCGAGCCCCGACGGGGTCACCCGGACCCGGGCCGGACGCGGCGAGGAGCTGGTGTTCGGCGAGGCCGACCCCGAGCTGCTGGCGGCATCCCGCGAGACCAACCCCTACCTGCGGGACCGCCGCCCCGGGCTCTACGCCTCCCTCGTCTAAGCCCTCTTTCCCCAGCCCTGCCGCAAGGAGACGTACCCCCATGACGTCCACGGTGCCCACCACCGCCGTCCCGCACAGCGACGGACAGCCGCCGATCACCATGTTCGGCCCGGACTTCCCGTACGCGTACGACGACTTCCTCGCCCACCCGGCGGGTCTCGGTCAGATACCCGCGACCGAGCTCGGCACCGAGGTCGCCGTCATCGGCGGCGGGCTGTCCGGCATCATCTCGGCGTACGAGCTGATGAAGATGGGCCTCAAGCCCGTCGTCTACGAGGCCGACCAGATCGGCGGCCGGCTGCGCACCGTCGGCTTCGAGGGCGCCGAGACCGAGGGCCTCACCGCGGAGATGGGCGCCATGCGCTTCCCGCCGTCCTCCACGGCCCTGCAGCACTACATCGACCTCGTCGGCCTGGTGACGGAGCCCTTCCCGAACCCGCTCGCCGAGTCCACCCCCTCCACGGTCGTCGACCTCAAGGGCGAGACGCACTACGCCGAGACGATCGCGGACCTCCCGCAGATCTACCGCGACGTGTCCGCCGCGTGGAACGCCTGCCTCGACGAGGGCGCCGACTTCTCCGACATGAACACCGCGATGCGCGAGCGGGACGTCCCGCGCATCCGCGAGATCTGGGCCAAGCTCGTCGAGAAGCTCGACGACGAGACCTTCTACGGCTTCCTCTGCAAGTCGGAGGCCTTCAAGTCCTTCCGCAAGCGCGAGATCTTCGGCCAGGTCGGCTTCGGCACGGGCGGCTGGGACACCGACTTCCCGAACTCCATCCTGGAGATCCTGCGCGTCGTCTACACCGAGGCCGACGACCACCACCGCGGCATCGTGGGCGGCTCCCAGCAGCTGCCGCTGCGCCTGTGGGAGCGCGAGCCCGAGAAGATCGTGCACTGGGCCCAGGGCACCTCGCTGTCCTCCCTGCACGACGGCACCCCGCGCCCGGCGGTCACCCGCCTGCACCGCACGGCCGGCAACCGCATCACGGTCACCGACTCCTCCGGCGACATCCGCACGTACCGCGCCGCGATCTTCACGGCCCAGTCCTGGATGCTGCTGTCGAAGATCGAGTGCGACGACACGCTGTTCCCGATCGACCACTGGACGGCGATCGAGCGCACCCACTACATGGAGTCGTCCAAGCTGTTCGTCCCCGTCGACCGCCCCTTCTGGCTCGACAAGGACGAGGAGACCGGCCGCGACGTCATGTCGATGACGCTCACGGACCGGATGACCCGCGGCACCTACCTGCTGGACAACGGCCCGGACAAGCCCGCCGTCATCTGCCTCTCGTACACCTGGTGCGACGACAGCCTGAAGTGGCTGCCGCTGTCCGCGAACGAGCGGATGGAGGTCATGCTGAAGTCCCTCGGCGAGATCTACCCGAAGGTCGACATCCGCCGGCACATCATCGGCAACCCGGTCACCGTCTCCTGGGAGGACGAGCCCTACTTCATGGGCGCGTTCAAGGCCAACCTCCCGGGCCACTACCGCTACCAGCGCCGCCTGTTCACCCACTTCATGCAGGACCGCCTCCCCGAGGACAAGCGCGGCATCTTCCTCGCGGGCGACGACATCTCCTGGACGGCCGGCTGGGCCGAGGGCGCGGTCCAGACCGCCCTCAACGCCGTCTGGGGCGTCATGCACCACCTCGGCGGCTCCACGGATGCCACCAACCCGGGCCCGGGCGACGTCTACGACGAGATCGCCCCGGTCGAACTCCCGGAGGACTGACCCTCCCGGCCCCCGATCACGGGCCGCCGCCCCGCGAACGTCAGCACGCGGGCCGGCGGCCCGTTCTCATACCCGGGGTGCCGCACGCCCGCCGAGGCCGAGGTGCGCCGGTTCGAGGACATGCGGTGAGCCGCGCCGGGGCCGTCAGCTGCGGTACACCGCGGCCGGCTTCGGGGCCGTCGGGGTCAGGAGGCAGCGGCCGACCAGGCCGACGCCCGCGTCGAGGGAGGCCGTGAACTCCTCGGCCAGTTCGGGGGAGCGGCGCAGGGTCCACAGGAGGCGGGCCGTCGCCCAGGCGCCGGCCCGGGCGCGCTCCAGGCTCCACGAGCCGATCAGGTGGGTCAGCGGGTCGGCGATCTCCAGCAGGTCCGGGCCCGGCATCAGGTCCTCCCGGATGTGCTCCTCCAGCGAGACCAGCGTGTCGCCGACCCGGTCGAAGTCCGCCTCCAGGGCCCGCGGTTCGCAGTCCAGCTCGCCGCACGTGGCCACCACGGCGAGCGCCAGGTCGTGCCCGATGTGCGCGTTGATCCCGGCCAGCGCGTGCTGGAGCGGGCGGATCCCCGGGTGGCGGCGGTACTGGAGGAGCGGGCGCCAGCAGGCCGGGGCCCGGTCCGCCTCCACCGCCGTCAGGTACCGCTCCGCGAACCGCACGCTGAGGGTCGCCGCGCGCCGGGGCGCCGGGAAGCACCCGTGCTCGATCCGGTGGTGCAGGGTCTCCGTCACCGTCAGGTAGACCCGGTTGAAGACGGCGACACCGTCCTGCGGCGGCAGCCGCTCGTCGAGGGCGCGCATCCGCGCCAGCACCGCTTCCATGGGAGGCAGAGTCGCAGGCGCCGGCGCGGAACCGGGGAACTTGGCCGTACGCTTCCCCGGTTCGGGCGAAACCCCGTCAACGGGGCTTGTCCTGCGCCTCCCCGCCGTCGTCGTACGCGGAGGTGCCCGCGTCGAGCAGCGGCTCCTGCGGCTTCAGGTGCGCGGGGGCGAAGCAGCGCAGCGCGTGATAGCCCCCGATCACCACGATCGTGCCCAGCGCGATGCCGCCCAGTTCGAAGGTGTCGGTGATCTGGAGCTTCACCCCGCCGACGCCGATGATGATGCCCGCCGCGGCCGGCACCAGGTTCAGCGGATTGCGCAGGTCCACCCCGCCGTTGATCCAGATCTGGGCGCCGAGCAGGCCGATCATCCCGTACAGGATCACGGTGATGCCGCCGAGCACGCCGCCCGGGATCGCGGCGACGACCGCGCCGAACTTGGGGCACAGGCCGAAGAGCAGCGCGAATCCGGCCGCCGCCCAGTAGGCCGCCGTGGAGTACACCCGGGTGGCCGCCATGACGCCGATGTTCTCGGAGTACGTGGTGTTCGGCGGGCCGCCGACCGCCGTGGACAGCATGGACGCGGCGCCGTCCGCCGCGATGGCCGTGCCCAGCTCGTCGTCGAGGGGGTCGCCGGTCATCTCGCCCACGGCCTTGATGTGCCCCGCGTTCTCGGCGATCAGCGCGATCACCACGGGCAGTGCGATCAGGATCGCCGACCACTCGAAGGACGGCCCGTGGAAGGACGGCAAGCCGATCCAGTCGGCCTTCGCGACCCCGGAGAGGTCCAGGCGCCAGTGGTCCACGGCCGCCCCGCCGCCCACCGTCGAGTGGATCTTCCCGAAGAGCAGGTCCGAGAGCCAGGAGATCGTGTACCCGAAGACCAGGCCCAGGAAGATGGCGATGCGCGACCAGAAGCCGCGCAGGCAGACCACGGCGAAGCCGGTGAACAGCATGGTCAGCAACGCCGTCCACTGGTCCTGCGGCCAGTACGTCGACGCCGTCACCGGAGCCAGGTTGAAGCCGATCAGCATCACCACCGCACCCGTCACGATGGGCGGCATCGCCGTGTGGATGACGCGCGCCCCGAAGCGCTGAACGGCCAGCCCGGCCAGGAACAGCGCCACGCCGACGACGAACACGGAGCCCGTGACGACCGCGCTGTCCCCGCCCGACGCCCGGATCGCCGCCGCGACACCGACGAAGGACAGGGAGCAGCCCAGGTAGGAGGGGACCCGGCCGCGCGTCGCGAGGAGGAAGATCACCGTCGCGACGCCGGACATCATGATGGCCAGGTTCGGGTCCAGGCCCATCAGGACCGGTGCGACGAAACTGGCGCCGAACATCGCCACGACGTGCTGGGCGCCCAGCCCGGCGGTCCGCGGCCACGACAGCCGCTCCTCCGGCCGGACCACCGCGCCGGGGGCGGGGGTCCGCCCGTCTCCGTGCAGGGTCCAGCCCACGCCGAGGCCCATGTTCCACTCCTCTTCCCCGGACACTTCCCGGCTCCGGCCGCTGACATGTCGAGGCCGCAGCGCACGGGAAGTGCCGCTGCGGCCAGTCGACATATTACGGCCGGATATCGATGGGTTCGTCCCGATCGGCCGGACCGGCCTTCTCGCCGGTCCCGCCCCCAGACTGCCCCACCGGCGGCCGCGGGCGCAGTACCGCGGCGCCCACGACCAGCGCGAAGGCCAGCAGCGTGACCAGTCCGAAGGACACCACCAGCGAACTCGCGTCGGCCACCGCGCCGATCGCCGACGGCGCGATCAGCCCCGAGGTGTACGTGATCGTCGCGACGCCCGCGATGGCCTGCGCCGGGGCCGGACCGCTGCGCCCCGCCGCGGCGAAGGCCAGCGGGACCACCACCGCGATGCCGAGCCCGATCATCCCGAAGCCGGCCAGTGCCGCCCCCGGATGCCGCACCAGGACCACGAGCAGCCCGCCCGCCGTGGCCAGCACGCCGCCCGCCCGAACGGTGCGCACCGGCCCGAACCGGTCCACCACCCGGTCCCCGGCGAGCCGGGCCACGGCCATGGTGAGCGCGAAGGCGGTGGTGGAGGCGGCCGCCAGCCCGGCGTCCGTGTGCAGCACGTCCCGCAGGTACACCGCCGACCAGTCCAGGCTCGCGCCCTCGGCGAAGACCGCGCAGAAGCCGATGGCCCCGATGAACAGCGCGGACTTCGGGGGCAGCGCGAAGTGCGGCGGTGCCGGCGCCTCCGCGTCGCTGCGCAGGTCCAGTACGCCGCCCACGGCGATCAGCCCGGCCGCGGTGAGGACGAGGGCGGCGACCAGGTGGTGCAGCCGGGCGTCGGTCCCGGTGTGCGCGGCGACCGTGCCGGCGGCCGATCCGAGCAGCGCGCCCACGCTCCACATGCCGTGCAGCGAGGACATGATCGAGTGGCCCAGCCGGTTCTCGGTCTCCACGCCCAGCGCGTTCATCGCCACGTCCGACATGCCGGCGGTGGCCCCGTAGACGAGCAGGGCCAGGCAGAGGACGGGCAGGTTCGGGGCGAGGCTCGGCAGGATCAGGGAGAGCGTCCACATCGCCAGCAGCCCCCGCAGGGCGGTGCGCGCGCCGAACCGGTGGTTGATCCGCCCGGCCAGCGGCATCGCGAGCGCCGCACCGAGGGCGGGGAAGGCGAGGGCGAGCCCGAGGGTGCCCGCGCCGAGCTGGGCGTGGTCCTGGATCCAGGGGATGCGGGTGGCGAAGGAGCCGGTGACGGCGCCGTGGGCGCAGAAGACGGCCGCGATGGCGAAACGGGCATGGCGCAGGCGCGCCGGGCTGAGGTCGTTGTCCCCGGTCATGGCCATTAAACTATCAGGGACCCTGCCTGATAGATAATGGCCCCGACTCCCTAGGATGGGCGCCGTGACTTCCGCCCCCGCCTCGGTACCGTCCTCCGCCCCGGTGCCGTCCCCCGCCTCGCCCAGCACGGCCCGGGCCCTCAACGACCGCCTCGCCCTGCGGCTCCTCCAGGAGTCCGGGCCGCTGACGGCCGCCCAGCTCAAGTCCATGACCGGCCTCTCCCGCCCCTCGGTCGCCGACCTCGTCGACCGCCTCACCGGAGCCGGGCTGATCGAGGTCGTCGGCGAGTCCGGCGAACAGCGGCGCGGGCCCAACGCCAAGCTGTACGGGATCGTCGCCGACCGCGCCCACCTGGCCGCCCTGGACGTCCGCACCGACCGGGTCACCGCCGTCGTCACCGACCTCCTCGGCCGGCCCCTGGCCGAGGCCGCCCTGCCCGTCGGCGCACCCGAGGACGCGGTCGCGGCCCTGCTGCGCACCGCGCACGAGGCCGGCGCGTCCGCCCTGCACACCGTCGTCATCGGAGCCCCCGGCCTGGTCACTCCGGCCACCGGCGAACTCCGCGACACCATCGGCCTGCCCGCCTGGCACCGCGACCTGGTGGGCGCCCTGCAGCGCACCCTGCCCGCCGTCGTGGTGGTCGAGAACGAGACCAACCTCGCCGCCCTCGCCGAACAGCGCCTGGGCGTCGCCAGCGACCTGGACTCCTTCGTGCTGCTGTGGCTCGGCGCGGGCGTGGGCGCGGCGGTGGTCCTGGACGGCCGGCTGCGCCGGGGCGCCTCCGGCGGGGCCGGCGAGATCGGCTTCCTCCCGGTACCCGGCACCGGAACCCTGCCGTCGGCCGCCGAGTGCGGGGGCGGCTTCCACGCCCTGGCGGGCCGGGAGGCGGTCGTCGCGCTCGCGGCGGAACACGGCTTCCGGGGGCCGGCGGAGGAGGCGGTGGCCGGGGCGGCCGGAGACGCGTTTCTGGACGCCCTGGCCGAACGGCTCGCCCTCGGCGCCGCGGCCGTGGCGGCGGTCCTCGACCCGGGCTGCGTGGTCCTCGGCGGTGAGCTCGGCCGCGCGGGGGGCGACGCGCTGGCCGCCCGCGTCGCCGCTCGCCTCGCCACCCTGACCCCGGTCCCGACCGAGGTCCGCGCCACCGCACTCGGTGACCGGGCGGTCCTCACGGGCGCCCGCCTGGCCGCCCGCGAGGCGGCGCAGGAGGTGCTGTTCGGGGGGTAGGGCCCGGGGCCCCGCCCCGCACCCCGCCGGGCTCCGCCCGGACCCGCTCCTCAAACGCCGGAGGGGCTGCATTCGCGCGGCGCAGGCAACCTTTGAGCCGCAGTGTCCAGCTGGGCCGCACCCATTCAGCCTCGCCGGCGTTTGAGGCGCGGGGTGCGGGGCGGAGCCCCGGGCTTGGAGCCGCACCGGGAGGCGGCGGCAGCCCCAGGCGGGAGCCCGTCAGCGCCGGGCCAGGAAGTCCTCGAACGTGGCCTTGCCGACGGCGTGCCCCGGCGCCAGGTGCCCGCCGCGGCGGAAGGCCGCGCCGGCCTTGCCCGGCAGGCGGACCGGGAGGACCGGGCGGCGGCGGCCCGTGCCGCGGAGGTAGGCCCGGGCCAGGTCGGTCATGTCGCGGGCCTCGGGGCCGCCCATGTCCGGCACCCGCCCCGCCGGCGGTGCGACCGCGAGGCCCGCCAGCCGGTCCGCGACCTCCTCGACCGAGATCGGCTGGTCCCGCGTCCCCGCGGGCACCAGCAGGACCGGC
The DNA here is from genome assembly GCF_055588065.1 of Streptomyces sp. NPDC046308. NCBI lineage: Bacteria > Bacillati > Actinomycetota > Actinomycetes > Kitasatosporales > Streptomycetaceae > Streptomyces > Streptomyces sp. NPDC046308. The sequence goes on along the minus strand of NZ_JBVJFB010000007.1, from coordinate 67,649 downwards.
AGCTTCGCCATCACCCGGAAGTAGCCGTGGACGAGGTCGTGGAACTGAGTGGTGCGCAGCACCGTCCAGCCCAGGCCCGACTCCTCCAGCATCCGCTCGACCTTGTGCTTGACCTGGTAGTACGAGTACGGCACCCGGTCCACGCCCACGATCGAGATGTAGACGAGGTGCCCGACCCCCGCCCGCCGGGCCGCCTCGACGAGGTGGCCCGCCGCCGTGTCGTCCCCGCCGCGCGGGCTGCTCGCGCAGTGCACCACGACCTCGGCGCCCGCCATCGCCGCGTCCAGCCCGGCGCCGTCGCGCAGGTCGACGGGGTGGTCCGGGGAGCGCCGGCTCAGGACGCGGACCTCGTGGCCCGCGTCCCGCAGCCGGGTGACGACCTGCGATCCGAGGGTTCCCGTGCCGCCGGTGACGAGGATGGTGCTCATGGTCCGTCCGTCCTTCCCTGGAGAAACGCCTTCGCCAGCTGGGACCGGACAGCCGTCAGGAATGTGACAGCTGGCGCCGCAGGAAGTGCAGCTTCTCCGGGTTCACGACCGCCTGCATCCCGCTGACCAGGCCGTCCTCGAACTCGATCAGCAGGACCGCCGCCTCCCCGAACAGCAGCGCGGGCGCCCCGTTGACCTCCGTGAGGGTGACCGGCAGGCCCGCCACGTACTTGCCCAGCGCGCCGATCGCGAAGCGGGCCACCTTGTCGCGGCCCAGGATCGGCCGCCGCGCCGCGTTGACCACGCCGCCGCCGTCCGACACGTACCGCACGTCCGCCGTCAGCATGCTCTCCAGCCGGGACACGTCCCCGCTGCGCGCCGCCGACATGAAGGTGTCCACCAGGCCCTGCCACTGCGCGGGGTCGGGCCGGAAACGCGGCCGCGGGGCCGCCACGCGCGCGGCCGCCCGACGGTACAGCTGGCGGCAGTTGGCCTCGGAGAGGTCGAGCAGCCCGGCGATCTCCCGGTGGCCGTACGCGAAGGCCTCGCGCAGTACGTACACCGCCCGCTCCACCGGCGTGAGCTGCTCCATCAGCACCAGCAGGGCCATGGACACGCTGTCCCGCTGCTCCGCCGACTCCAGCGGGCCCAGCGTCCCGTCCCCGGTGAGGACCGGCTCGGGCAGCCAGGGGCCCACGTACTCCTCGCGCCGGGCCCGCGCCGAGGTGAGCTGGTTGAGGCACAGGTTGGTGACGACCTTGGCGAGCCAGGCCCCCGGGTGCCCGACGTCCCCGCGGTCCGCCGATGCCCAGCGCAGGTACGCGTCCTGCACGGTGTCCTCGGCCTCCGCGGCGGAGCCGAGCATGCGGTAGGCGATGCCGAACATCCGGGGCCGGTGTTCCTCGAAGACCGCGTCGGTCGCGGTGGCGTGGGTGCTCACCGGGACAGCGTAGGCACGGGCGAGGACCCGGTGGCCGCCGGGCCACCGGGTCCTCACCCGCTCACGCGCGGATCAGGGTCAGCAGGCGCCCTGGTCCTTCCAGACACCCCATTCACCGGTGGTGCCTGGCTCCTCGTTCTGCGTCCACCACTGGGCCTTCCAGGTGTGGCCCTTGTGCGAGACGACGTTGCCGCTGTTGTAGACCGTGCCCGCCACGTACGCCGGGCCCGTGCACGTCCCGCCCGTCGGCGGAGGGGTGGTGGGCGGCGTGGTCGGGGGAGTGGTGGGCGGGGTGGTCGGCGGCTGGGTGCCGCCCGGTTCCGTCACCGTGGTGCCGCGCGCCAGGTCCCCGGCGAGGGCGTAGGTGGTGCCGGAGATGTTCACCGTCCAGTTGGAGGGCGTGGAGACGGGCAGGTAGTAGTTGAAGGCCAGGTCGACCGAGGCGCCCGGGGCCAGCGTCTGCCAGGCCGGGAGCTTCAGGGAGACCCGCTGGAAGTCGCCCTTCAGACCGCCGACGTTGCTGCCGGTGTGGCCGCTGCTGATCACCTTCGTGCCGAAGCCCGACTGGTCGGAGGCGTTGTCCGGGGCCGAGGTCCCGTAGTCGAACTGGAACTCGGTGCCGCCGGGCAGCGTCGTGTTCGTGTTGTTGGTGATCTTGAGCTTGGGGGTGAGCGGGTAGTTGGAGTCGCCCAGCTTGAACTCGGTGAACTCCGTCCTGATGTTCACGGCCCGGCTCGGCAGCGCGGTGGCGCCCGCCTTCTTCGCGCCGTACGGCGAGGCCGACTTGAACTTCTGGTACATCGCGTCGGTGAGCGTGTCGCCCATCTCGTACTGGCCCTTGGCCGCGTTGTACGCGTAGTCGCCCGCGAGCTCCCAGACCATCGTGCCGCCGATGCCCTTGTTCACCACGTAGTCGGCCTTGGCGGCCACCGACTGCTCGTCCTCCGTCGAGAGGAACACCTTCTTCTGCGCGTTCCACAGCCACGGCGCCACCAGGGTGGAGTCGTACTTGCGGACGTAGGTGCCGGTCAGTGTGGTGTTGGCCGGGAAGCCGTACTTGGTGACGTAGTCGCCGACGACCCCCTTCTCCAGGTTCTTGGCGTGCCACATGGGATTGGACCCGGCCGGGGACTCGGCCCCGTTGGTGTCCTTGTCGTGCCACAGGTTGTCGATGCCGACCGCGCCGTCACCGCACTTGGTCAGGCCCGCGCCGGCCGGGCAGGTGGTCGCGGGGGCCTTGCCCCACAGGCCGTCGGTGCCGCCCTGCACGTTCTTGAAGCCGCGGGTGTAGTAGGGCAGGCCGATGTTGATGCGGCCGCCCGGCATCGAGCCGCGGAAGTAGTGGTACGCCCAGTCGGTGTTGAGGTAGCCGATGCCGCCGTACTGGGAGGTGGAGTACACGCCCGCGGCGGCCAGCTCGCCGTCCTTGCCGTCGTCGAAGAGCGAGGCGTTGGGGCCGACGTACTCGTTCCAGGCGCCGTGCAGGTCGTAGGACATGATGTTGACGTAGTCCAGGTACTTCTGCACCTGGAAGGTCTCCATGCCCCGCAGCAGGTAGCCGGAGGAGGGGGCGGCGACGGAGAGCAGGTAGTGCCTGCCGTCGGCGGCGCCCGCGCGGTCCAGCTTCTCGCGCAGCGACTTCATGAGGGCGGCGTAGCCCTGGACGAGGCCGGCCCGGCGGGCGTTGGAGAGCTGCCAGTCCAGCGGGTTGCCCGCGTCCTTCATGGTGGTCGGGTACTCGTAGTCGATGTCGACGCCGTTGAAGCCGTACTTGCGGACGAACTCGACCGAGGAGTCCGCGAAGGTGTCGATACCGGCCTGGTTGACCGAGCCGTCGGCGTTGGTGGCCATCGAGTAGAAGCCGCCGGAGGCGACGCGGTTGCCGTCGTCGCCGAAGTAGCCGCCGGTCTCCGCCCAGCCGCCGACCGAGATCAGCGTCTTGACGTTCGGGTACTGCTTCTTGAACTTGGTCAGCTGGTTGAAGTGGCCCTTGTAGGGGAGGGCCGGGTCCATCTCGGCGCCCGCGACGCCGGGCCAGGTCGTCCCGGTGGCGGCGTTGTTCACGCCGTCCGAGCCGACCGAGATCTTGTTGTCGGCGCCCACGTGGGCGAAGGCGTAGTTCAGGTGGGTGACCTTGGACCACGGGATGTTGTTGGCGAGGTAGGCGGGGGCGCCGTCCTTGCCGGTGCGCCAGCCGGTGAAGTAGCCGATGACGCGGCGCTGGTGGTCGGCGCCCATCTTCTCGCGGCCCTCGGAGTCGTAGACCGAGCAGTACGGGACGTCGACGCCGGCGGTCTTGTACAGCCCGTCGGGGCGACAGGTCTCGTTGTCGGCCGCGTGCGAGACGCCCGTCGAGAGCCCGCCCACCAGGAGTCCGGCGATTGCGGCGCCGGATGCCAGGAGCATCGCTCTCGTACGTGTGGGGGACGGCATTGTGCCTCCTGGGGAGGGGAGGATGCAGGACACAGCTGGACACAACAGGAATCAACCGGGTTGGTGGACAAGCGTGTTGGCCCGTGACGTGCGCACATCGGACGGGCCGTTCCCGGGAAGATGAAGGGAACGTTAAGAGGACTAGACCACCTCGTCAATAGGTCTGGACCAAGCCCGTCCCACTTGACGAAGTCCGCACGGGCGGCGACTCGCTGTGAGCCAGGCCACACCGCATCGCCTGCGTGGCGGCGGATCACCCGTGGCAAACTGGCTGGAGTACCAGTAGCAGCGCACTCCGGGGTCGGTGTAATTCCGAACCGGCGGTTATAGTCCGCGACCCGTCCGCAGCCAGCGGCCGGTTGACCAGGTGAGATTCCTGGACCGACGGTTAAAGTCCGGATGGGAGGCAGTGCGCGGCGGGCCAGACACAGGTACGCCGCCGTCGGCGGTTCATCGGCATATCCCTGCGGACATGCCCGATCGGACCGTTTTCCGGCCTCGGCGTCCCCCAGTGAGCTGGACCGCTTCATCTGTCGTATCCCGACAGGCCCCGGAGTCCGTGCCCGATGAGGCAGGAGGACCCGGTGGCGACACACGCCGCGCACGCAGCACCCGCATCCGACGCGGGTACCCGTGCCATGCGCCGAGCCGTCGAGCTCGCCGCCCGCGGACTCGGCTCCACCAGCCCCAACCCCGTCGTCGGCTGCGTCATCACCGACGCCTCCGGCACCGTCGTGGGCGAGGGCTGGCACGAACGGGCCGGCGGCCCGCACGCCGAGGTCAACGCCCTGCGCGCCGCGGGCGACGCGGCCCGCGGCGCCACCGCCTACGTCACTCTCGAACCCTGCAACCACACCGGCCGTACGGGACCCTGCGCCCGCGCCCTCGTCGAGGCCGGCATCGCCCGCGTGGTCTACGCCGTCTCCGACCCGAACCCGCAGGCCAGCGGTGGCGCGGCCACGCTGCGCGCCGCCGGGATCGACACCGAGGCCGGGTTCCTGGAAGCCGAGGCCGAGGCCGGCAACACCGCCTGGCTGACCTCCGTACGGCTCGGCCGTCCCCACGTGACCTGGAAGTACGCCGCCACCCTCGACGGCCGCAGCGCCGCCGCCGACGGCACCAGCCGCTGGATCAGCTCCGCCGAGTCCCGCGCCGACGTCCACCGGCTGCGCGCCGAGGCCGACGCCGTCCTGGTGGGCGGCGGCACCCTGCGCGCCGACGACCCGCACCTGGCCGTACGCGGCATCGCCGGAGCCACCCAGCCCCTGCGCGTGGCCCTCGACACCCACGCCGGACTCCGGCCCGGCGCCCGCGTCCTCGACGACTCCGCGCCCACGCTGCTGGTCGTCGCCGAGGACGCCGACACCCGCCACCTGCCCGGCGTCGACCTGCTCCGGCTGCCCCTGCACGACGGCCGGATCCCGCTCCACCGGCTCCTGACGGAGCTGTACGACCGCGGCGTGCGCTCCCTCCTCCTGGAGGGCGGCCCCACCCTGGCGGGCGCCTTCGCCGAGGGCGGGGCCGTCGACCGGGTCGTCGGCTACCTCGCCCCGGCCCTGCTCGGCGCCGGCCCCGCCGCCTTCGGCGACGCCGGCATCACGAACATCTCCCAGGCGCTCCGCCTCGACATCACCGAGGCCGTCCGCGTGGGCCCCGACCTGCGCATCACCGCCATCCCCACCACCGCCCCGAAGGAGCACTGAGTGTTCACCGGAATCGTCGAAGAACTGGGCGAGGTCACCGCCGTCGAGCAGCTCGAGGAGGCCTCCCGCTTCCGGCTGCGCGGCCCCCTCGTCACCGAGGGCGCCAAGCACGGCGACTCCATCGCCGTCAACGGCGTCTGCCTGACCGTCGTGGAGACCGCCGACGGCGAGTTCACCGCCGACGTCATGCAGGAGACCCTCAACCGCTCCAGCCTCGGCGCCCTCACCGAGGGCTCCCGGGTCAACCTGGAGCGCCCGATGGCCCTCGGCGGACGGCTCGGCGGCCACCTGGTCCAGGGGCACGTGGACGGCACCGGCGAGATCCTCTCCCGGACCCCCTCCGAGCACTGGGAGATCGTCAAGGTCGCCCTCCCGGAGAACCTCTCCCGCTACGTCGTCGAGAAGGGCTCCATCACCGTCGACGGCGTCAGCCTCACCGTGGTCGAGGCCGCCGCCGACTGGTTCACCATCAGCCTCATCCCCACCACCCTGGCCCTGACCACGCTCGGCACCAAGCAGGCCGGCGACCCCGTCAACCTGGAGGTGGACGTCCTCGCGAAGTACGTCGAGCGCCTCCTGGCCGCCGGCGTGGACCCGCTGCACGCGAATCCGACGGGAGACGGCCGGTGACCGCCCTGACCTGGCTCAACGCCGAGGCCTTCACCGTGTTCGGGCAGAAGGTCATCTGGTCCGACATGATCGGCAACCTGATGGGCCTGGCCGCCCTCGCGCTCGGCTGGCGCCGCTCCATATGGACCTGGCCCGCCCAGCTCCTCTCCGGCCTGATCCTCATCGCCGCCTACGCCTCCGCCCACCTCGCGGGCGGCGTCGGCAAGCAGCTCCTGGTCATCGGCGTGGCCGCCTGGGGCTGGCGCGCCTGGCAGCTCGGCCGGCAGCAGGCCCAGGACGGCTCCATCGCCGTGCGCACCGCCGGCTGGAAGGAGCGCGGACTGCTCCTCGGCGGGGCGGCGCTCGGCACCCTCGCCGTCGGCGGCCTGTTCACGCTCTACCCGGACCTGTCCTGGAGCCCGTGGGCCGACGCGTACATCTTTGTCGGCACCATCGTCGCGATGGTCGCCCAGGCCCGCGGCCTCGTCGAGTTCTGGATCGCCTGGCTCCTCGTCGACCTGGTCGGCGTCCCCCTCGCCTTCAACGGCGGCCTGGTCTTCTCCGGCCTCGTCTACGTCGTGTACTTCGCGCTCGTCGTCTGGGGCGCCTACGACTGGTACCGGCGCTCGCGCACCACCACCCCCGCCACGGCCCTGGAAGGAGCAACGGCATGACCAGCCTCAAGCCCGTGCCCGACATCCCCGAAGAGACCTTCCTCCTCGACCCGGTCGAGCAGGCCATCCGCGACATCGCGGCGGGCCGGCCGGTCGTCGTCGTCGACGACGAGGACCGCGAGAACGAGGGCGACCTCGTCATCGCCGCCGAGAAGGCCACCCCGGAGATCATCGCCTTCATGATGAGCGAGTGCCGAGGCCTGATCTGCGCCCCCATGGAGGGCCCCGAGCTGGACCGGCTCGAACTCCCCCAGATGGTCCAGAACAACACCGAGTCGATGAAGACCGCCTTCACCGTCTCCGTGGACGCGAGCGCCGCCCACGGCGTCTCCACCGGCATCTCGGCCGCCGACCGCGCCACCACCCTGCGGCTCCTCGCCGACGGGGTCTGCGGCCCCGCCGACTTCGTCCGCCCCGGCCACATCTTCCCGCTGCGCGCCAAGCCCGGCGGCGTCCTGGTCCGCAACGGCCACACCGAGGCCGCCGTCGACCTCGCCCGCCTCGCGGGCCTGCGCCCGGCCGGTGCCATCGTCGAGATCGCCGGCGAGGACGGCGTCATGCTGCGCCTGCCCGAGCTGATCCCCTTCGCCCGCAAGCACGGCCTGACGATCATCTCCATCGAGGACCTGATCGCCTACCGCCGCTCCGCCGAGCCCACCGTGCGCCGCGAGGCCGAGGTCAGCCTCCCGACCGCCTTCGGCGAGTTCACGGCCTACGGCTACCGCTCCACCGTCGACGGAGTCGAGCACGTCGCCCTCGTCCACGGCGAGATCGGCGACGGCGGCGACCTCCTGGTCCGCATGCACTCCGAATGCCTGACCGGCGACATCTTCGCCTCCCAGCGCTGCGACTGCGGCCCCCAGCTGCACGCCTCCATGGAGCGGATCAAGGCCGAGGGCCGCGGGGTCGTCGTCTACCTGCGCGGCCACGAGGGCCGCGGCATCGGACTGCTGTCCAAGCTGCGCGCGTACGAGCTCCAGGAGCGCGGCCGCGACACCCTCGACGCCAACCTGGAGCTGGGCCTGCCCGCCGACGCCCGCGACTACGCCGCCGGCGCGCAGATCCTCGCCGACCTCGGCGCCCGCACCGTCCGGCTGCTCACCAACAACCCCGACAAGTCCGAGGCCCTCGTCCGGCACGGCATCGAGGTCACCAGCCGGGAGGCCATGCCGGTCGAGGCCGGCGAGCACAATCTGCGGTACCTGCGCACCAAGCGGGACCGGATGGGCCACGACCTGCCCTGGCTGGACGGGGCCGTGACCACGTCCGCCTGCGGCAACCAGTAAGCACGCACCACCACCCGTACGTACATCCACGAACCACCGAGGAGCAGAGCTGTGAGCGGCAAGGGCGCACCCGAACTGAGCGTGAAGAACTGCGGAGACCTCCGAGTCGCCGTGATCGCGGCCCAGTGGCACGAGAAGGTCATGGACGGACTGGTCGACGGTGCCCTGCGGGCCCTGCACGAGCTCGGCATCGACGAGCCCACCCTGCTCCGCGTCCCGGGCAGCTTCGAGCTGCCGGTCGTGGCGAAGGTACTGGCCGGTCGCGGTTACGATGCGATCGTCGCCCTCGGCGTGGTCATCCGCGGCGGCACCCCGCACTTCGACTACGTCTGCCAGGGCGTCACCCAGGGCCTGGTGCAGGTGTCGATCGACACCGGAGTCCCCGTCGGCTTCGGAGTGCTGACCTGCGACAACGACGAGCAGGCGCTGGACCGCGCCGGACTCGAAGGGTCGAACGAGGACAAGGGGCACGAAGCGGTCACCGCCGCCGTCTCCACCGCCATGACCCTGCGGACCGTCAGCGAACCCTGGCGCTAGGAGACCCGGTCCAAGGAGTGAACCCCGGCACGGGGACACCCGGGTGAGCCCGTACCCTAAGGACATCATGGCGAACAAACCCTCCAAGAGCTTCGAAGACCTCTTCACGGAGCTCCAGCTCAAGGCCGCCAACGGCGACCCCAGCACCTCCCGTACCGCCGAGCTCGTCCACAAGGGCGTCCATGCCATCGGCAAGAAGGTCGTCGAGGAGGCCGCCGAGGTCTGGATGGCCGCCGAGTACGAGGGCAAGGAAGCCGCCGCCGAGGAGATCTCCCAGCTGCTCTACCACGTCCAGGTGATGATGGTGGCGCGCGGGATCTCCCTCGACGACGTCTACGCGCACCTCTGAGCTCCGGCCCGCACACCCACCCGTAAGCACGCACCACCCACGCATCAAAGGAAGCCCCATGCTGCGCATCGCCGTCCCCAACAAGGGTTCTCTCTCCGGACCGGCGTCGGCGATGCTCCATGAGGCCGGCTACCGGATGCGCAAGGAGTCCAAGGAGCTCGTGGTCGTCGACCCCGAGAACGAGGTCGAGTTCTTCTACCTCCGCCCCAAGGACATCGCGATCTACGTCTCCTCGGGCAAGCTCGACATCGGCATCACCGGCCGGGACCTGCTGCTCGACTCCGGCGCCAGCGCCGAGGAGATCCTGCCGCTGAACTTCGGCCGCTCCACCTTCCGCTACGCCACCACCCCCGGCACCGCGAAGGGCCCCGAGGACTTCAACGGGATGACGATCGCGACCTCGTACGAGGGAATCGTCGCCAAGCACCTCGCCGACAAGGGGATCGACGCCTCCGTCGTCCACCTCGACGGCGCGGTCGAGACCGCCATCCAGCTCGGCGTCGCCCAGATCATCGCGGACGTCGTCGAGACCGGCACCAGCCTGCGCAACGCGGGCCTGGAGGTCATCGGCGAGCCGATCCTCACCTCCGAGGCCGTCGTCATCCGCGGCAACGGCGCCGACGCCGACGACCCGCAGGTCCAGCAGTTCCTGCGCCGCCTCCAGGGCGTCCTGGTCGCCCGCAGCTACGTGATGATGGACTACGACTGCCGCGCCGAGCACCTGGAGCGCGCGGTCGCCCTCACCCCGGGCCTGGAGTCGCCGACCGTCTCCCCGCTGCACAACGAGGGCTGGGTCGCGGTCCGCGCCATGGTCCCGGCCAAGGAGGCCCAGCGGATCATGGACGACCTGTACGAGCTCGGCGCGCGCGCCATCCTCACTACGTCGATCCACGCCTGCCGGCTCTGACCCGTCCCACCCGCACCACCACCGCAGAAGGCATCCGAACCACCATGGCCGAGTCCGTCGCCCAGCCCCGCACGCCCGCCCTGCCGGTCACCTTCCGGCCGAACCGGACCCGGGCCGTCCTGCTGGGCGTCGGGACCGCCATGTTCGTGACCATCGGATCGATCGCCTTCCTCCTGGAGAACCTCAGCACCGGGGAGCGGATCAGCTTCCTCTTCACCGCCGTGCTGCTGAGCTCCGTCCTCGTCCTGCTCAGCCGCCCCAAGGTGGTCGCGGACGAGAGCGGCGTCACCGTCGTCAACATCACCACCACCCGCCGCCTGGAGTGGGCGCAGATCCTGCGCGTGAACCTCCGCCCGGGCGACCCGTGGGTGTTCCTCGACCTCAACGACGGCACCAGCCTGCCCGCCCTCGGCATCCAGCCGGGCATCGCCAGGCAGCGGGCGATCGGCGACGCCCGCGCCCTGCGCGCCCTCGCCGAGAGCCGCGGAACGGGCGCGCACGACCACTGAGACCACCGATCCTCGTCGCTGCGTACCGTTGCGGCCGGGATCTCAATGACTACCCTGGTGGCGGGGCGCAGCTGTGCGCCCTCCCACCGGCCCCGGGACCCCGAGGCCCGTGGGCACCTGCGACTTGAGGAGTGACTCCCTCCAGCAATGGACGGATCGTCCGGTAGTACCCGCGCCGCCCTCCCTCCGGAGGCGGCGGCATGACCATTCCGCTACTCCTGCTCGCGGCGGCATTCGCCCTGATCCTCGCCAACGGTTTCTTCGTGGCAGCCGAATTCGGCCTCGTCACCGTGGAGAGACCCGAGGCCGAGCGCGCCGCGGCCGACGGTGACCGCCGTGCCCGCACGGTGGTCGAAGCCCTGAAGGAGCTCTCCTTCCAGCTCTCGGGCACCCAGCTCGGCATCACCATCACCTCCCTCGTGGTCGGTATGCTCGCCGAGCCGGCCCTCGCCGCACTGCTGGCCGGGCCGATCGGTGCCACCGGCCTGCCCGCCGGGGCCGTCCCCGGCGTCGCCGTCGTCATCGGCATGCTGCTCGCCTCCGCCGTCCAGATGGTCGTCGGCGAGCTCGTCCCGAAGAACTGGGCGGTCTCCCGGCCGCTCCAGGTGGCCCGCTTCGTCGCCGGCCCCCAGAACGCCTTCTCCCGCGCCTTCCGGCCGGTCATCGCTGGCCTCAACGCCGTCGCCAACCGGCTCGTGCGGGCGCTCGGCGTGGAGCCGACCGAGGAGATGGCCTCCGCCCGGACCCCCGGCGAACTGGTCTCCCTGGTCCGCCATTCGGCCCAGGCCGGCGCCCTCGAACAGGACACCGCCGACCTCTTCGTACGGACCCTCTCGCTGGGCGAGCTCACGGCCCAGCACGTCATGACCCCCCGGGTGAAGGTCAGCGCCCTGATGCACACGGCCACCGCGGCCGACGTGCTCAACCTGACCCGCGCCACGGGCCTGTCCCGCTTCCCCGTCTACCGCGACCGCATCGACGAGGTCACCGGCGTGGTCCACCTCAAGGACGCCCTCGCCGTGCCCGAGTCCGAGCGCGACCGCACCACCGTGAGCCGGATCTGCGTCGCCCCGCTGCTGGTGCCCGGCTCCCTGCCGGTGCAGCCGCTGCTGGAACGGTTGCGCAGCGAACAGCCGATGGCCGTGGTCGTCGACGAGTACGGCGGCACCGCCGGCGTGGTCACGCTGGAGGACATCGTCGAGGAACTCGTCGGCGAGGTCCGTGACGAGCACGACCTCGCCGAGGACGAGGGCCCCGAACTGGCCGCCGTACCCCCGGAGGACGGCCGCCCCTCCTGGGAGGCCGACGGCAGCTGCCGGGTGCAGACCCTGCGCCGGATAGGCCTGGAGGTGCCCGAAGGCCCGTACGAGACCGTCGCGGGCCTCGTCGCCGACCTGCTCGGCCGGATCCCCGCCCCCGGGGACCGCGCCGACCTCCCCGGCTGGAAGCTGTCCGTCCGCCAGGTCGGCCGCAACCGCGCCGAGCGCGTGCGCCTGGTCCGGCTGACGGCGGTACCCGCGGCCGGAACGTACCGGCCCGCCTCCGCCGCCGACGGCGCCGCCCCGCTCGGCTCCGGCCGCCGCGGCGAGGGCGTCCCGCAACGGGCCGAGCTGGAAGGCGCCTCCCGATGAACGTGCTCCAGCTCCTCTTCGCCCTGCTGCTGGTCCTCGCCAACGGCTTCTTCGTCGGTGCCGAGTTCGCCCTCGTCTCCGTACGGCGCAGCCAGATCGAGCCCCTCGCGGCCGAGTCCAAGCGGGCCCGCCAGGTGCTCCACGGCCTGGAGAACCTGCCCCGCATGATGGCCGCCGCGCAGTTCGGCATCACCATCTGCTCCCTCACCCTCGGCGCGGTCGCCGAACCCACCGTGGCCCGGCTGCTGGAGCCCGTCTTCCATGCCGTCCACGTACCGCAGGGCCTGATCCACCCGCTCGGCTACGCCCTCGCGCTCGCCGCCGTGGTCTTCCTGCACCTGGTCATCGGCGAGATGGTCCCCAAGAACCTCGCCATGGCCGCCCCCGAGAAGACCGCCCTGTGGTTCAGCCCCGGCCTGGTCGCCTTCGCCCGTCTGTGCGGGCCGGTCACGACCGCGCTCGGAGCCTGCGCCAAGCTCGTCCTGAAGCTCTTCAAGGTCGAACCCAAGGACGAGGTGGAGGCCGTCTACACCTCCGCCCAGCTGGGCCGGCTCCTCAAGGACTCCCGGCAGGCCGGGCTCCTGGAGCCGGTCGAGCAGGAGCGGCTGGAGGACGCCCTGGAACTGGGCAGCCGCCCCGTCACCGACGTCCTGCTCGACCGGGACCGCCTGGTCACGGTCGGCCCCGACGTGACCCCGCGCCAGATCGAGCAGCTGACCGTGCGCACCGGCTACTCCCGTTTCCCCGTCCGCGCCGCCAGCGGCGCCTTCATGGGCTACCTGCACGTCAAGGACGTACTGGACCTGGAGGACCGGGAACGGGCCGTGCCCCAGCGGGTCTGGCGCCGGATGACCACGCTGTGCGCCACCGTCCCGCTCGACGACGCCCTCGGCGTCATGCGCCGCGACGCCACCCACCTGGCGCAGGTGGCCGACCCGGGCGGCCGGGTCCTCGGCCTGGTCGCCCTGGAGGACGTCCTGGAAATGCTGGTCGGCGAGGTCCGCGACCCGTCACACCGCGTCCTGCCGGGCCGTCCGGGTCCCCGCCAGGAGGGGGCACTGACCGGGTGACCCGTCGCCGAACCCGCCGTACCCGCCGTCCCTGCGGCGGGTTCGGCCGGTTGGGCGGCCCGGTGCCGGGGCAGTACTGACCGTACGCGGGAGGGGGCGGTCGGATGTCCGGGGAACACGGCGAGACGGCGGCCAGGATGGTGGCCCTGCTGAGCGAGGACCCGGACGTGGCCTCCCCGGTGGCGCGCCGGCTCCGCGCGCTGCTGCGCGACCGGCTGACGGAACAGGGCCTGGCCTTCCTGAACGCCTTCGAACGCGACCCCTCCGCACCCGACGCGGCCGACCGGCTCACGGCGGCGCTCCTGAACCTCGCCGAGGCGGACCCGGAGTTCGAGGCGGAGGCCGGCGCTCTCCTGCGGAACGGCCTCGCCACCGAGGCGGACGAGGTGTGGGCCACCGGCAGCAGCAAGGGCCCGGTGTACATCTTCTGGTTCGTCATCCCCCTGGCCATCCTCTGGCTGGTGATCAACGCCATAGCGGCGTTCTCCGGCGCACCGGTGGACCTGCCGTAGCGGCAGCCGCGCCCGGCGGACGGCATCAGCCGGATCCGGCCCCACCGGCGCGCGAGGCGCGCGGCCCGGGGCAGCGCCCCTGGAGCCCGCGCGGCGGCACCCGGCCCGCCCCCCTATAGCGGCGGCTCCGGCCGCTCCTGCGGCCCGCGGCCCGACAGGACCTCCCCGTACGCCTGCATCAGGTCCGGCAGCCGGAGCGTGGCGAGGTCGTCCCGCGACGGCTCGCCCGCGAAGCCCGCCAGCCGCAGATCCCGGTACGCGCAGCTCTTCTCGTACAGCGTGCGCAGGAACCGCCCGTTGCCGAGCTCGTCGATCCAGCCCTGCTCCACCACGTGCCCGCTGATGCTGCGCAGCTCCTCCAGCGCCTCCTCGTCCCAGTGGTCCCCGTTCGCGTCCGCCAGCACCCCGCCGATCGCGGTCAGCTCCAACGGCCGGTAGCTGGGGAAGTCCACCCGGGTCGTGAACCGCGAGGACAGCCCCGGATTGGCCGCCAGCAGCCGGTCCATCCCGGCCGGATAACCCGCCAGGATCACCACCAGGTGGTCCCGGTTGTCCTCGGCCCGCTTGAGCAGCACCTGCAGGGCCTCGTCGCCGTACGCGTCGCCCTTGCTGTAGCCCGAGTTGGACAGCGAGTACGCCTCGTCCACGAACAGCACCCCGCCGATCGCCGAATCGATCAGCTCGTTCGCCTTGACCGCGGTCTGGCCGAGGAACTCGCCCACCAGATCCGCCCGCTGGGCCTCCACCAGATGGTCGCCGCCCAGCAACCCCAGGGCGTAGAAGACCCGCCCCAGGATCCGCGCCACCGTCGTCTTGCCCGTTCCCGAGGGCCCCGAGAAGACGAAGTGACGCTTCGGCGGCTGCACCGGCAGCCCCTGCCCCGCCCTCAGCCGCGCCATGTGCAGCTGCGCCGACAGCGCCTTCACCTGCCGTTTGACGGGTTCCAGGCCGACCATCCGCTCCAGCTCCGCGAGCGCCTCGGCGAGCGCCACCGGGTCGGAGGGCCCGGCCGGCAGCCCCTCGGGCGCGCCCTGCGGCGGGACGGGCACCTTGCGCCGCGTGCCCTCCACCCGGCCCGCCGGGGGCGTCGGGGGGGCCGGCGGGTCGGGCTCGGCCTGGTTGTCGGCCGCGAGGTCCTGGACGGGCCCGCCGCCCAGCGCGACCGCCGCGAAGTCCCCGCCGACGGGGGAGGGGCCGTGCCCGGCGTAGGCCCCGTACCCGGCGTACCCCGCCAGGCCCGCCAGATCGGCCATGCCGTCGGTGTCGTCGCCGTCCTCGATGGCCGTCAGCCGGGCCGCGGTGTCCATGAACGAGGGGTCCACCCGGTGCACCGCCCGGTACAGCGGCAGCGCCGCCGCGCTGCGCCCCGTGCCCTCGTGCGCCCGCGCCAGCCAGTACCGCAGCTCCTTGCGCTGCGGCTGCTCGCTGCGACAGCGCATCAGCGCCGCCGACAGCATCGGCTCCGCCTGCCCGTACATCTCCAGCCGGACCCGGGCCATCCCGCCGAACAGGCCCGCCTCGATCCCCAGCAGCGGATCGTTCACCAGCGGCTCGGTGTGCCGCACCAACTGGTCCCAGTCCTTGACCAGGTAGGCCCGGCAGGCGTGCAGGAACCGCACCTGTGCGTCGGTGTCCACCGGCGGCAGCGCCGCGAGCGCCTGGTCCAGCTCGGGCACGTGGCGGCCGTCCAGCCAGTGCGAGGCGTGGGCGAGCAGCAGGTCGCGCCGGCTCTCCAGCACCGGCTGGACCCACCAGCCCAGCCAGTACCAGGAGTTCAGCGTTCTGCGGTGCCGGGCCCGCTGTTCGCCGAAGCGGTCCCGGTGCGCGTACATCCGGAGTAACGCGTTGCCGGTGTCGACCCGCAGCGCGTGCAGCCCCAGCCAGGCGTCGGCCATCGAGGGATCGAGTCGTACGGCCGCCCGGAACTCCTCCTCGGCCTGCGGATACGCCCCCATGGTGCAGGCGTCGACTCCGCGCAGCCAGGCGAGTTCGGCCGGGGCGTGCATGCTGCCCGGCGTGCCGAAATCCATCACGTCCCCCACAAGCCTGCCCCCGTGGTGCGCGGCAACCCCCGCTTCGAGCGCGCGAGTTCGCCATTGCGCCGATGAAATCAGGGCTGCATCGTACCTGCGGTTTCGCACCTTACGTAGGGCGCGACGGGCCGGGTTCGCGCGTGCGCCCCAGGAGCAGCCGGTGACGCAGGGTGAAGGACCGGGGCGGATTGGCCGGGCGTGACGCCTGCGGGGAGGGGGTGTGCGGGCAGAACGAAGCCCCCGATCACGGGGGAACAATCGGGGGCTTCGTGTCCGCGGCAGCCGGTAAAGGCGCGCATTGAGAACGTAAGGCCGGTGCGGGCCCCAGGTCAAGCAGGTCGGTGGAGGCCCAGCGGAGAGGATTTCCAGGCCCGCTCAGGCCCGGGGGAGTTCGTCACCCTCGGTCACGGAAGCGGCGGTTCCCACCGTCGCTCCGGCCCCGGAAGACCACTCGTATCCCGTACCACTCTGGCGTACCAGGGTGTCGGCGTAGGGGCGCGAAGGATCACTGGAGAAGTGCGCGCGCTCCGCGCGCTCCCATCCGTCCCAGAAGTCGGAAAGTTCACGCCCGTCCCGGTTTCGCCCCCGCATCCACGACTGGGCACGCGGCGTCTCCATCCACAGCAGCCGCGCCAGGTGCGGACGCAGTGCCCGCCGCCCGGCCCCGACCCCCTCGATCAGCAGCACCGGCGCCGGCTCCAGTACCCGCTCCGGCCCGAAGCGGCGCTCCACCCAGTCGTACGGAGCCCAGTGGGCGGGCCGCCCCGCGGCGAGCGGCTCCAGCACCTGCGCACGCAGCCGCGCGTCCCAGCCGAACAGCTCCTCGTGGCTGGCCACGTCGTCCAGGTGCAGCACGGGCGCGGCCTGCGGGGGGCACCCCAGCGCTTCGGCGAGCCGCGCCGCGAAGGTGCTCTTGCCCGATCCGGCGTGCCCGTCGATCCCGATCAGGCGCACCGGGCCGAGGGAGGGGGGCAACGCGGCGAGCTCCCGTGCGAGTGACTCGAGTGACTGCTGTGGCTCCACCCGACCAGCCTAGTGCTGTGGCCGGGAAGGTTTGCCGGGTTGCGGCGTCCGGTGCGGTGGATCGCAAGGCGGAGGGCCGCGGCTCGTACTGGACGTACTTGCGCGGTCCGACAACGCGGCGAGGTGCCGTGCCTGGGGGCACCTCCCAGCGGTAGCTGGGGGAGCGTCGCAACCCGGTGAACCTTTCCGGTCACAGCACTAGACAAGCCCGACACGGCTCCCGGCTTCGGCGTCCGGCCGCCGGGAACTGGAAGGGTGAAGCCACCGAAGCGCCGACCCAGCGCCGACCCACCCCCTGGGGGAACCTCGCGATGACAGCATCCACGCCACGCAGGGCCGTACTCGTCGCCGCACTCGCGGTCGCCACCGCGGCCACCGCCGCCGGCATCCCCGGCGGCAGCGCCTCGGCGGCCTCCCTGACGACCCCGCGGGCGACGGGCCGCACCGTCGACAACCGCTTCTGGTACTCGCTCGCCCACTGGCGGGCCGGCACCCATCGGGGCACCATCGCCGTCGGCGGCGTCCGACCCGGCCTGGAGATCGACACCGCCGCCGGCCGCACCGAGTACGCCGACCCGCACACGGGGCGGAAGAGCGTCTGGGAGTACGCCACCTGGACCTCCCCGGTGCACCGCTCCACCGTGCCCGCCACCGAGGCGATCGCCTCCTGGAACGCCCGTACCCCGGCCGGCACCTGGATCCAGATCGAACTGCGCGGCACCTACACCGACGGCACCGCCACCCCCTGGTACGTGATGGGGCGCTGGGCCTCCGGGGACCGGGACATCCGCCGCACCTCCGTGGACGGCCAGACCGACGCGAAGTCCACCGTCTGGACGGACACCCTCGCCGTCGACGCCCCGGCCGCGGCCGCCGGGCTGCGGATCAGGGACTGGCAGCTGCGGCTGACCCTGTACCGCAAGCCGGGCGCGGACCGCGGCCCCACCGTGTGGCTGGCCGGCGCCATGGCCTCCGACGTCCCGGACCGGTTCACCGTCCCCGCCTCCATCCCCTCCGGCCGCGCCCACGAGCTGAAGGTCCCGCGCTACTCGCAGGAGACCCACGCCGGGCAGTACCCCGAGTACGACAACGGGGGCGAGGCCTGGTGCAGCCCCACCTCCTCGCAGATGATCATCGAGTACTGGGGCGGCAAGGCCAGCGCCACCGCCCTGGCCTGGGTGAACCCGCGGTACTCCGACCCGCAGATCTGCCACGCGGCGCGCTCCACTTATGACGCCGCCTACAAGGGCTGCGGCAACTGGTCCTTCAACGCCGCCTACGCGGCCACCTACCGCGGGCTCGGCGGCGTCGTCACCCGGCTCACCTCCCTGACCGGCCTGGAGACCCTGGTCGCGGCCGGCATCCCGGCCATCACCTCGCAGTCGTTCCGCCCGGAGGAACTGACCGGGGCGGGCTACGGCACCGCGGGCCACCTCATGACCGCCATCGGCTTCACGGCCGCCGGGGACGTGATCGCCAACGACCCCAACTCGCCCGACAACCCGTCCGTCCGCCGCGTCTACAAGCGGGCCGAATGGGAGACGATCTGGCTCCGGACCAAGCGCCACGGCGCCTCCGGCAAGGTCGCCTCGGGCAGCGGAGGCATCTGCTACCTCTACGTGCCGGCGGCCCCCAGCGCGGCCCAGACGGCGGCGCTGACGGCGGTCGGGGTCCTCTGAACACGTTCTGGGTGAGTTCCGGCCGAGCTCCGGGCAGGTCTGGGCGACCTCCGGGCAGGTCTGGGCGAGCTCCGGCCAGATTTTGGACGAACTCGGCTGGTCCGGATGGCTTAACGGGCGGAATATGGGCATAAAAGGCACATAAAGCTTCTCGTAGGAGGCAGCCCGCCATGACCACTCATCCCAGCAGCATCGAGCACCACCCGGACCTCGTCGAGATGCGCACTCGGTTCGAGCGGGTGACCAGCACCCCTGCCGCGCAGGCCGTAGAGGCACTGGCCTTGATCACGGGCCTGTACCTGGCGGCCTCGCCGTGGATTGCCGGGTTCAGCGTCCTGACCCCGCTGGCCGTCAACAACCTGATCACCGGCCTGGCGTTCTGCCTGTGCATGGGTGGTCTGGGATCCGCTTACGAACGCACGCACGCGATGGCCTGGACGGCCGTCGCGCTCGGCGCGTGGACGATCATCGCCCCGTGGGTCATCGCCGGAGAGATGGACACGACCCGTACGGTGGTCAACAACGTGATCACCGGACTCGTCGCCCTCTGCCTGGGCCTCGCGATGGCGGCCATGGCGGGCCGCAAGCGCGACACCCGCATCTGACGACCCCGACCAGGCCGCCGGGCCCCCACCGCTCCCGCCTCCGGGGCGCGGTGGGGGCCCGGCGGTGTGACGGGCGCCACCGCGTGACCATCGTCATCTACCGCGAAGGCCGCGAACGCTGGCACATTGGACATCATGACTGCCGACAGCGCCACCCCGACCGCCCCCGCCCTGAACCTCGTCCGCACCGGAGGTCCCAGGGACGACTCCTCCTGGCTGGAGCACGTCCTCGGCTGGACCCTCGTGGTCGTCGTCGCCATGTTCGTCACCCAGGTCGGCTGGCTGTAACCGGTTCCGGTTCCGGTTTAGGTTCCGGTTTCCGGGGTCGGGCTGCGACTGCCTCCGCGTCCGTGCCGGGGAACGATGCCGAGGGCCATCCCGATCAGGAGCCCGCCCAGGTTGGTCGCCGCGAAGGACAGCACCGACAGCAGCAGGGCGTGCAGGGACACGTAGGCGCGGGCCTGCGACAGGAACCACAGGAACAGCCCCGCCGGGACCAGCACGACGCCGATTCCGATGGCCGCGATCCCGCCGATGCCCAGGCTGACCGGAACGGTCAGCGGGGAGAGCGGGACCAGCAGCGGTTCGGCCCCGCCCGGCATCTGGAGGCCGAACTTCCCCGGTTCCCCGGCCACCCGTCCACCTGGTCCAGGGGCGAGGCGTCCCGGCCGATCTGCGTCGTGCCGAAGATGGCGTCGCCGTCGAGGTCCTCGCCGGGCCCGGGGGTGCTCTTGCCGGTAGCCATGGTTCCGTTCCTCCCGTACGTCGTCCGGTGCGCAGGGAAGTGCTGCCATACTGCGGGCACGTTGGGGCAGTTCGAGGCTAGGGCTGGATTTGAATAGTGGGCAACAGCGCGGAATGACCGAGCGTTCGCAGGTTCGTCGGGCCGAACTCATGGCAACCGGACGCAAGTTGTTCGCCGACACCTCCTACGACGCACTCTCCATGGACGACATCGCCAAGCACGCGGGCGTCGCCAAGGGCTTGATCTACTACTACTTCAAGAGCAAGCGCGGCTACTACCTCGCCATCGTCGAGGAGTCGGTCGCCGAGCTCGTCGCCCGTGCCGGCGGTGAGACGGACCTGCCGAACGCGGAGCGCGTCCGCCGCACCGTCGACGGATACCTGCACTACGCCGAGCACCACCGCGCCGCCTACCGCACGATTGTCACCGGGGGCGTCGGCTCCGACGCCGAGGTGCTCGCCATCCGCGACGCCGTCCGGGAGGAGCTGGTCGCCACCATCGCCGAAGGCGCGTACGGGCACCGCTCACTCCCGCCGGTCGCCCGGCTCGCCCTCGTCGGCTGGCTCTCCGCCGTCGAGGGGATCACCTTGGAGTGGATCGGGGGGCTTGGGGGGTCCGGTGGGCCCGGTGGGTCCGGCGGGTCCGCTGCCGCGGAGCGGCCCGGTCGGGCCGAGCTCGGGGCCCTGCTGGTGCGCCAGCTGCGCGCGACGCTGACGGTGATCGAGGAGTTCGTCCCGGAGTGTCCGGCACCTCCCCTTACCGAAGGACCGTTCGGTCAGCGTGACGATCTTGCCCCGGTGACGGGAAGCTCCTGATCGGGCATACTCAAGCCGCCGCAGCCGCTGAACAGCCCATTCCGTGATCCGGGAGGGCACCATCGGCTGTGAGAGCACCGAGACCCGGCGTCGCGTCCCACACCTCACGCGTCGCCGCCGTGCCCGATCAGGGAGGAGAGCGCCGCCATGACAGACCGCGCCCCGCAGCCGGTGGACCGTCAGCTGCCCACCGAGGAGTCCCGCGACCTCCTCGCCCTCGTACGCGAGATCGCCCAGCGGGAGATCCGCCCCAGGGCCGCTGAGGAAGAGGACTCGGGGAGGTTCCCCCGTGAGGTCTTCACCCTGCTGTCCGAGGCGGGCCTGCTCGGCCTCCCGTACCCCGGCGAGTACGGCGGCGGCGAGCAGCCGTACGAGGTGTACCTCCAGGTCCTGGAGGAGCTGGCCGCGGCCCGCCTGACCGTGGGCCTCGGCGTCAGCGTGCACTCCCTGGCCTGCCACGGCCTCGCCGGCTACGGCACCAAGGAGCAGCAGGGCGCGCACCTGCCCGCGATGCTCGGCGGCGGCCTGCTGGGCGCCTACTGCCTCTCCGAGCCGGCCGCCGGCTCCGATGCCGCCTCGCTCACCACCAAGGCGGTGCGCGACGGCGATGAGTGGGTCATCACCGGTACCAAGGCCTGGATCACCCACGGTGGGGTCGCCGACTTCTACACCGTCCTGGCACGGACGGGCGCCGAGGGCCCCAAGGGCATCACCGCGTTCCTGGTCCCCGGGGACGCGGAGGGCCTCACGGCGGCCGTGCCCGAGAAGAAGATGGGCATGAAGGGCTCGCCCACCGCCCAGCTGCACTTCGACGGCGTACGGGTGCCGGACGCGCGCCGCATCGGCGAGGAGGGGCAGGGCTTCTCCATCGCCCTGGCCGCGCTCGACGCGGGACGGCTGGGCATCGCCGCCTGCGCCATCGGCGTCGCCCAGGCGGCGCTCGACGAGGCGGTCACGTACGCGCTGGACCGCAAGCAGTTCGGGCACCCGATCGCGGACTTCCAGGGGCTGCGCTTCATGCTGGCCGACATGGCCACCAAGATCGAGGCGGGCCGGGCGCTCTACCTCGCGGCGGCGCGGCTGCGGGACGCGGGCAAGCCGTTCTCGCGCCAGGCGGCGATGGCCAAGCTGTTCTGCACGGACGCGGCGATGGCCGTCACCACGGACGCGGTGCAGATCCTCGGTGGCTACGGGTACACCGCGGACTTCCCCGTGGAGCGCCTGATGCGCGAGGCGAAGGTGCTCCAGATCGTGGAGGGCACCAACCAGATCCAGCGCATGGTCATCGCCCGCCACCTGGCGGGGCCGGAGACCCGCTGACGGGAGCCCCGGGGGCCGTGGGCCGGGGTCGTGGGCCCGGGGCCGGGGGCCCGGACGGGGCAGGGTCTGGGCGCGGTGGGCTAGTACAGTCCGCTGCTGGTCGTGGGCCAGACCGGGGATGACGTGAGCCGGGACCACTCCGGGTCGCGCCGTCCGGGCAGCGTGCGGCCGGCATCGGCCCACCGGGCCAGCAGGTCGCGGTAGATCGGCGGGTCCGGCGTCTGCTGTGGTGGCTCGCGGTGGTCCCGCTGCTGCTGAACCGATTCTTCGAAACCCGGCGGCGTCGGCCGACGCCTTCGGCCGGTTGAGGCCTGAAGCATGGTCATGCACGGCCAACGCGGGAGCGGAGGGCCGGGTAATCGCCCCCGGGGTGCGGGTATCCGTTCGAGCCGTCCCCGGGGGCGGCGGGGCGGGGCGGGCGTCGGGGAAGCGGGCGGGGAGGCGGGCGGGGTTTCCCGTCGGTCTCATCGTCCTTCCGTGGCGGGTCGGTCCCTCAAGGGCGCTCCTCCGTCGCGTCGCTTCGCGATGGCCTGCGGCCACCCTTGACCGACCGACCCGCCACGGAAACACGAAGACAGCCGAGAAACCCCCAGAAGAACGGGCCGGGCGTCCGGAGCAGGGGCGGCCGTGTCGGCACCTCCGGGCGAGGGTCCCGGTGCGCAACCGATCGCTACGCGCTCCCGACGGCTCGGCGTCCGCCGGCCGTCCTGGGCTGGGCATAAGCCGCCAGTGATCGCTACGCGCTTCGCAGGGCTCAGCGTCTGGCATGGGCCGTCGCAAAATCCAGCCTCGCCGGCGTTTGAGGCGCGGGGGTCCGGGGGCGGCGCCCCCGGCAGCGGAGCCGCAGGTGTCCACCGTTCGGGCTGGGCTCGGGGCGCGGGCCCCCGCGGCGGGCGACGCTCGCGGCATGGTGTGTCGGTGTGTCAACGCGTGCCAGAAGGGTGGTCCCCGGCGGGGTTTCTGACGTACCGTCATATTCGCCTGCGCCGCCCCCCGAAGCCCGCCGTCCAGGAGGTCCGCCATGTCCGTCGACCGGCCCGTCGCGCTCGACGAGTACCCCATCCACCAGGCCCCCTTGTCGATGAAGCACCTCGTCAGCGGCGACCGCAACGCCTACGACCGCTGCATCTTCCACGTCTTCGACCACGCGGGCCGCGCCGTCCTCATCCTCGGGCTCGGCGTGTACCCCAACGCCGGGGTCATCGACGCCTACGCCACCCTCCGCATCGGCGACGAGCTCCTCGCCGTACGGGCCTCCGACGCCCTCACCGACGATCGGATGAACCTGTCCGTGGGGCCCCTGTCCATCACCGTCGACGTCCCGCTCAAGCGGCTCACGCTCCGCTGCGCGGCGGACCCGGAAGATCCGGACGGGCTCTCGTACGACGTCACCTGGACCGCGGAGTTCCCCGCCGTCTGGGAACCCCACCACATCCAGCGGCGCGGCGACCGCCTCATGCTGGAGGGGCGTCGCTTCGTCCAGGCCGGTGGTGTGAGCGGGGTCATCCGGGCGAAGGGGGAGGAGTTCGTCCTCACACCGGGGGAGTGGACCGGGACCCGGGACCGGAGTTGGGGGGTGCGGCCGATCCCCGGGGAGGACGGGGGGCGGGCGGCCGAGGAGTACCGGCCCGAGGGGTTCCACTGGCTCTGGATACCGGTCCGTTTCGAGGACCGGTTCGTGATGGTCATCGTCCAGGAGGACGCCGACGGGCACCGCACCCTCAACGAAGCCGTGCAGGTCTTCCCCGAGGGCAGCGGCCGGCATGACGTCCAGCTCGGCTGGCCGCACACCGAGATCGCGTACCGGCCGGGCACTCGGCATCCCGAGAGGGCGGTCGTGCACCTCGGCGATCCGTCCCGCAAGCCCC
Source organism: Streptomyces sp. NPDC046308 (assembly GCF_055588065.1). Lineage (NCBI taxonomy): Bacteria > Bacillati > Actinomycetota > Actinomycetes > Kitasatosporales > Streptomycetaceae > Streptomyces > Streptomyces sp. NPDC046308. Next base: position 43,973 of record NZ_JBVJFB010000007.1, on the reverse strand, counting down.
TCGAACTCGGTGTGGAGATCCTGTGCAGCTCGCCGCTGGCCGTCGGCGCCGGCTACCCGCCCGCCGACGACTGGCAGCACGGCACCTGGCAGGGCCGCGGCTGGACCGACCGTCGTACCTACGACCTTTCCGACCCCGCGGCCCACCCCATGGCCCCCTTCGGGGTCACGGACCACTCGGCCCGTTTCACCCTCGACGGGCAGACCGGGCACGGCATCTTCGAGCACGGCAGCTTCGGGCGCCACGACCCGAGCGGCTTCACCGACTACTCCTCCGTCGCCCAGTAGGAAGGGGACCGACCATGGCCACCGCACCGCGTCCGCGTACCTCCACCCGGCAGCCCGAGGAGCTGGGGCGGCGCCTCGCCGCCTGGCTGGACGCCAGGCTCCCCGGCGCGAAGGTCACCGGCGTCCGCGTCCCCGGGTCCAACGGGATGTCCAGCGAGACCCTGCTCTTCGACATAGAGCACCCCGACACCCCCCTCCGCGCCTGCGCGTTGAGGCTCGCCGCCGACCCGGACGCCTACACCGTCTTCCCGACGTACGACATGGCGCGCCAGCATCGGGTGATGCGTCTGGTCGCCGAGCACACCGACCTGCCCGTCCCACGGGTGCAGTGGCTGGAGGAGGACCCGGGGCCGCTGGGGGCGCCGTTCTTCGTGATGGCCCGCGCCGAGGGCCGGGTGCCGCCCGATGTGATGCCCTACACCTACGAGGGCAACTGGCTGCACGCCGCCACCGGTGCCGAGCGCGCCGTCCTGCAGGAGGCGAGCATCTCCCTGCTGGCCCGCTTGCACGACCAGTTCCCCGCCGAGCAGGCCGAGTTCCTTCTGCCGGATGGTGTGGGCACACCGCTGCGCCGGCACGTGGACGCCCAACGGGACTACTACGCCTGGGTGGTGGGCGGACTCGCGCCCTCCCCGCTCATCGAGCGGGCCTTCGCCCGCCTGGAGGAGCTGTGGCCGGCGGACGAGGGCCCCGCGGTCCTCAACTGGGGCGACGCCCGCATCGGCAACGTCATCTACGACGGCTTCACGCCGGTGGCCGTACTGGACTGGGAGATGGCCGCCTACGCCCCCCGCGAGGTGGACCTGGGCTGGAGCGTCTACCTCCACCGCTTCTTCCAGGACCTGACGGTGAGCTTCGGCCAGCCCGGCCTGCCGGACTTCCTGCGCCGCGAGGACCTGGAGCGCCGGTACGCCGAACTCACCGGGCACACCCCGCGGGACATGGAGTTCCACACCCTCTACGCCGCCCTGCGGCACGCCATCGTGATGCTGCGCATCGCCTACCGGCAGGCGCACTTCGGGGAGGTCGAGATCCCGGCGGATCCGGACAGCCTGATCCTGCACCACGCCAGCCTGGCCGCCATGGTGCAGGGAACGTACTGGTAGGGGCGCCGGGACGCCCGGGCGGTCGTCAGGCCGCCTGGGCGTGCTGCTGCCGCGTCTGCGCCTGCGGGCGGGGGAGCACCGGGCTCACCACGCGGACCGGACGCGAGCCCGGGCCGCCCACGTGCGAGAAGGGCTGCGTCCGCCAGTCCAGGCCCTGGGGCAGGGTCGTCGACAGGACGACGGCATCGGGGGCCTCCACCGGCTGGATCATGCCGACGGTGGGCAGCGCGTCCGTGGCCGGCCGCCCGGTGCCCGCGCACACCGTGAGTCCGAAGGGGTTCCACGGGGTCAGGCAGAGCGCGTGCTGCGGCAGGTACTCCTCGTCCGCGACGAGGGCGATCGACTGGCCGCAGTCGGGGCAGATCGCGTGGTGGATCTCGAATGCGTCGAGGTCGTCGGGGTATTCGCCGTACTCGGTGTCCACCGAGTAGGTGCCGTCCCCGGAATCGAGCGGTTCGAGGGGCTCCGGTTCGGTGCGACCGGCGCGCTTGGTGTTCAGCATGGATGTACTCCCCCTTGGGTGGGCCGGGCGGGCAGGTTCTGCGGCCTCGGCCACAGCAAGCACTTCCCGTCGAGCGTCACGAGTAACCACAACAGACCGGCCCGCGCCTGCATACCCCTGTGGCCTTGGTCACATGCCCGACGCAGATGCCTCCAGTGGGCGGACACCACTGGGCCTGGAGTGCCCTTGGGCCTTAAGTTGAGCGGCTATGAGCGCAATGGAGGAGCTGGACCGCCAGATCGTGGATCTGCTCGTGCGGGACGGGCGGATGAGCTACACGGATCTGGGCAAGGCCACGGGACTGTCCACGTCGGCAGTCCATCAGCGAGTACGCCGTCTGGAACAGCGAGGGGTCATCCGCGGGTACGCGGCGGTCGTCGACCCGGAGGCCGTCGGCCTGCCGCTGACCGCGTTCATCTCGGTCAAGCCCTTCGACCCGAGCGCCCCGGACGACATCGCGGACCGGCTGGCCGGTGTCCCCGAGATCGAGGCCTGCCACAGCGTCGCCGGCGACGAGAACTACATCCTGAAGGTGCGCGTCGCCACCCCTCTGGAGCTCGAGGACCTCCTGGGCCGCCTGCGCGCCCTCGCGCACGTCTCGACGCGTACGACGGTCGTCCTCTCCACCCCCTACGAGGCCCGCCCGCCCCGGGTGTAGCCCCTGCGGGGGACCCGGCGTTCGGACGGGGCGGGGCGACGCGGGACACTGGTCGGCATGACTGACCGCACCGCCCTCTCCGCCGACGCCGCCGGAGCACCGACCAGGACCGTCCTCCTCCGCGGGGGCGAGGTCCACAGCCCCGCCGACCCCTTCGCCACCGCGATGGTCGTCGAGCGCGGCCACATCGCCTGGGTCGGGTCCGAGGGGGCGGCCGACGCCTTCGCGCAGGGCGTGGACGAGGTCGTCGACCTCGGCGGCGCGCTCGTCACGCCCGCCTTCACCGACGCCCACGTCCACACCACCTCCGCGGGTCTGGCCCTCACCGGGCTGGACCTCAGCGGAGCGCGCTCGCTGACGGCCGCGCTGGACCTCGTACGCGCGTACGCCGCGAGCCGTCCGGCCGACCGGGTGCTCCTCGGCCACGGCTGGGACGCCGCCCGCTGGCCCGAGCGCCGGGCGCCGCGCCGGGCCGAGCTCGACGAGGCCGCGGGCGGCCGCCCGCTCTACCTGAGCCGCATCGACGTGCACTCGGCCGTGGTCACCACGGCCCTGCTCGACCTCGTCCCCGGTGTGCGGCCCGACGGTGACCAGCCGCTGACCGCCGACGACCACCACGCCGTACGGCGGGCGGCCCTGGCCGCCGTCACCCCCGCCCAGCGCGCCGAGGCCCAGCGGGCCGCCCTCGACAGGGCCGCGTCCCTCGGCATCGGCTCCCTGCACGAGTGCGGCGGGCCCGACATCTCCTCCGCCGAGGACTTCACCGGCCTGCTCGCCCTGGCCGCCGAGCGGCCCGGGCCGCGCGTCTTCGGGTACTGGGCCGACCGGGACCTGGAGGCGGCCAGGGCGCTCGGGGCCGTCGGGGCCGCCGGCGACCTCTTCGTCGACGGGGCCCTCGGCTCGCACACCGCCTGCCTGCACGCCCCGTACGCCGACGCCGCGCACACCGGTACGGAGTACCTGGACGCGGTCGCGGTCGCCGAACACGTGACGGCCTGCACCGAGGAGGGCCTCCAGGCCGGTTTCCACGCCATCGGGGACGCCGCGATCACCGCCGTGGTCGAGGGCGTCCGGGCGGCCGCCGAGAAGGTCGGCCTGGCCCGGGTGCGCGCCGCCCGGCACCGGGTGGAGCACGCCGAGATGATGACCCCCGCCGCCATCGCCGCCTTCGCGGAGCTGGGGCTCACCGCCTCCGTGCAGCCGGCCTTCGACGCGGCCTGGGGCGGTGAGGACGGCATGTACGCCGACCGGCTCGGAGCCGAGCGCGCCCGCACCCTCAACCCGTACGCGGCTATGCTCAAGGCAGGTGTCCCGCTGGCCTTCGGCTCGGACGCGCCGGTCACCCCGCTCGACCCGTGGGGCACGGTCCGTGCGGCCGCCTTCCACCGGACCCCCGGGCACCGCGTCTCCGTACGGGCCGCCTTCACCGCCCACACCAGGGGCGGCTGGCGGGCGCTGGGCCGCGACGACGCAGGCATCCTCGTCCCCGGCGCCCCGGCCGACTACGCGGTCTGGCAGACCGGCGACCTGGTGGTCCAGGCCCCCGACGACCGCGTCGCCCGCTGGTCCACCGACCCCCGATCCGGCACCCCCGGACTGCCCGATCTGACCCCCGGATCCGAACTGCCGGTATGCCTCGCCACCGTCGTCGGCGGGCGGGAGGTATTCGTACGCCCACAGGGGTGATCCGGTGAGCCTCGGTTCGGTACCGGCGGTCGGACCCGGATAGGTTCGGCCGGGTCCACCACAGGACGTCCGTGCCGGACGGATCCGTCTGCTCAGCGCGCCCGCGCCTCGGGGGCGAGGGAAGGTTTCGCCGGTGGGGGCACCCCCAGGGGAGCTGGGGGAGGGTGGCCCCGGGTCGGGGCCCGGCGGTCCAGTAGACAACGGTCACGGCGGCCCGCAGCCAGCGGGCGTCTGACCGGCCCGAAGGACCGCGGGCCCCGATCACTGTTCTAAAGTCATCCTCTGCGACCAGACGTACAGGACGTGCAAGAGCACAAAAGGGGACTCAGTGAGCGACGGCGGACAGCGGACCTACGGGCCGCTCGGTACGGCCTTGGTGATCATTCCGACCTACAACGAGGCGGAGAACATCGGGCTGATCGTCGGCCGCGTCCGCGCGGCGGTGCCCGAGGCCCACGTCCTGGTCGCCGACGACAACAGCCCCGACGGCACCGGCAAGCTCGCCGACGAGCTCGCGATCGGCGACGACCACGTGCACGTGCTGCACCGCAAGGGCAAGGAAGGGCTCGGCGCCGCCTACCTGGCGGGCTTTCTCTGGGCCCTGGACGCCGGCTACGGGGTGATCGTCGAGATGGACGCCGACGGTTCCCACCAGCCGGAGGAGCTGCCCCGCCTGCTCACCGCACTGGCCGGCGCCGACCTGGTCCTCGGCTCCCGCTGGGTACCGGGCGGCCGCGTCGTCAACTGGCCCAAGAGCCGGGAGATCCTCTCGCGCGGCGGTTCGACGTACTCCCGGCTGATGCTGAACGTCCCGATCCGTGACGTGACCGGCGGCTACCGCGCCTTCCGCCGCGAGACCCTGGAGGGCCTGGGCCTGGACGAGGTCGCCTCCGCGGGCTACTGCTTCCAGGTCGACCTGGCCCGCAGGGCGGTGCAGAAGGGCTTCCGCGTGGTGGAGGTGCCCATCACCTTCGTCGAGCGCGAGTTCGGCGACAGCAAGATGAGCAAGGACATCGTGGTCGAGGCCCTGTGGCGGGTCACCCAGTGGGGCCTGAAGGCCCAGGCGGCCAGACTGCTGGGCAAGGACGGCGACAAGCGGTGACCCCCTAAGGGATGTCCGGTACCTCCGGCTGAGGCCGCTTTTACGCGGCCCCAGGCACACTGGATGGCATGACGACCGGCATTTCCACGGCCCCCCGGCGGCGTTCGACCGCCCGAACCTTCCTCCCCCTGGCCGTCGCGGCCTGGCTGATCCTGGAGATCTGGCTGCTCACCGTGGTCGCGGACGTGGCCGGCGGGCTCACCGTGGCCGCGCTGCTGGCGGCCGGCATCGTCCTGGGCGCGGTGGTCATCAAGCGTGCCGGGCGGCGCGCCTTCCGGAACCTCTCGGACACCTTCCAGCAGGCCCAGCAGGGCCGGCAGCCCGCCGCGCAGGAGCCCGGCCGGGGCAACGGCCTCACCATGCTGGCGGGCCTGCTCCTGATGATGCCGGGGCTGCTCTCCGACGTGGCGGGCCTGTTCCTCCTGCTGCCGCCCGTCCGGGCCTGGATCGGCCGCCGCGCGACCCGCTCGCTGGAGCGCAAGATGGCCTCGGCCCCGGCCGGGAGCTTCGGCGACGCCTTCCGGCAGGCCCGCATCCACCACCCCGACGGCAAGGTCGTGCAGGGCGAGGTCGTCCGCGAGGACCGGCCCGCGGGGCCGGCCGGCCCGGACACGGGCCACCGCCCGCCCCTGGCGCCGTAGAGCGCGGAAGAAAGGGCAAGCAGGAGAAAGCCGAGGGGCCCCGCCACACAGTGTGGCGGGGCCCCTCGGCTTGTGTATCCGTCCGGCTGTCAGGCGGACTTGCGGCTGTCCCGCGGATGCACGGCAATGTTCATGGCGCCGGAACGCAGGACTGCAAGCCTTTCGGCCAGCACTTCCTCCAGCTCCTCGCGGGTGCGTCGCTCCATGAGCATGTCCCAGTGCGTTCGCGCAGGCTTGCCCTTCTTCTCTTCGGGCCCGTCCCCGTCCACCAGGAGTGCCATGGCGCCGCACGCCTTGCACTCCCACTCCGGCGGAATTTCTGCCTCAACCGAGAACGGCATCTCAAATCGATGTCCGTTCTGGCATGCGTACTCCACCGCCTGGCGCGGGGCCAGATCGATGCCGCGGTCCGTCTCGTAGCTGGTAACCACGAGGCGCGTACCGCGGAGAGCTCGCTCACTCATGAATCGTGCCTCCCGGGCTTTGTCGCCCACAGGACAGGTGTCGCTGTCGTCGTCATCCGGTCAACGTCCGGTCGGCGGTATAGATTCCCGCTCCGGGTCGTCCGTCGCCCGTCGTGCCGCCCCTTGTTGTACCCACCAATGCCCGTTTTGTCACATCTGGCAGCAGATGTCACCCAACGTCCACGCTTCTTGAGCGCGCAGTAACGGTCCGCCTGGCAGGCCAAAGGCGTACACTACCGGCCCTTTGCTTCAACGTCTAAATTCGTTCGGAATTCGTTCGCGGATCCGGGCCGTGCGCCCTCGCGGACCCGCTCTCAGATCCGCTCCGGTACAGGATTGCCTGCCGCCTCCACCGCGCGCCGCACCGGCACTCTGGCCAGGAGCACGAATCCCAGTGCGAAGAAGACCACCAGCGAGATGATCGCGTCCCGGTAGCTCCCCGTGAGCTGGTAGGTCAGGCCGAAGACGAGCGGTCCCACCCAGCTCAGCCCGCGGTCGCTCATCTCGTACGCCGAGAAGTACTCCGCCTCCTTGCCCGCCGGCACCAGGTGCGAGAAGAGCGAGCGCGACAGCGCCTGGCTGCCGCCCAGCACCAGCCCGATCATCGCGGCGAGCGCGAAGAACCACACGGGGGTCCGGGCCGGCAGGAAGTATCCGACGGCGAGCGTGACGCCCCACGCGGCCAGCGAGCCCAGGATCGTCCGCTTGGCGCCGTAGGTCCGCGCGAGGCGGCCCATCCCCAGCGCCCCGCCCACCGCCAGCACCTGCACCAGCAGCACCGCCCCGATGAGCGTGGACTGGTCCAGCTCCAGCTCCTCCGATCCGTAGATGGAGGCCTGGGAGATCACCGTCTGCACGCCGTCGTTGTAGATCAGGTACGCCAGCAGGAACGACAGCGTCAGCGGGTAGCGCCGCATGTCCTTCAGAGTGGCGACGAGCTGCTTCCAGCCGCTGACCGCCGGCCCGGCCCCCGGCTCCCGGACCACGGCCCGGTCGCGCAGCCGCCGCAGCGGGATCAGGGCGAAGGCGCCCCACCACAGGCCCGAGGAGGCCAGGCAGATCCGTACCGCCATGCCCTCGGTGAGCCCGAAGGAGTCGTGGCCCATGTAGAGCACCAGGTTCAGCACGAGCATCACGGAGCCCGCCGTATAGCCGAAGGCCCAGCCCCGGGAGGAGACGGTGTCGCGCTCGTCCGGCGTGGAGATCTGCGGCAGGTAGGCGTTGTAGAGCACCATCGAGACGGACAGCGAGGCGTTCGCCACGATGAGCAGCAGCCCGCCCAGCAGGTAGCGCTCACCGCCCAGGAAGAACATCCCCGTCGTCGCCGCGGCCCCCGTGTACGCGGCCACCGCCAGCAGCGGCTTCTTGCGCCCGGTCCGGTCCGCCGCGGCGCCCACCAGCGGCATGAGCAGCACGGCCAGGATCACCGAGGCCGACACCGAGTAGGCGAAGAAGGAACCGGCCCGCACCGGGATGCCCAGCGGGTGCACGAAGCCCTCGGCGTCCGCGGCGGCCTTCGCCACCGAGGTCAGGTACGGCCCGAGGAACACGGTGAGCACGCTCGCCGAGTACACCGACACGGCGAAGTCGTAGAAGTACCAGCCGCGCTGCTCGCGCTTGCGCGCGGCCGCCCCGGCCGCGACCGCCGTGGCCGATCTGCCGTCCTCGGCCCCCGGTTCCGCTGGTTCCGCTTTCTCGGTCGTCCTGCTGTCGTCCGCGCTCACCTGGTGTCCCCCTCGCTGGTCCCCGTACCGCAGCGGCCATCGACCGCGCGCGGCCGCCGAAGGGCGTGTCAGGCCCAGGCCCCGCGCCGGTCCAGCACCGTGCGCAAGATGTCGATCCGGTCGGTCATGATGCCATCGACTCCCAGGTCGAGGAGAGCCTCCATGCGTTCCGGTTCGTTCACGGTCCACACGTGGACCTGCAGACCCCGCTGGTGCGCGGTCCGCACGAAGCGCCGGTCGACCACGCGGATGCCCGCCTGGGTCTCCGGCACCTGCGCCGCCACCGCGCCCACGCGCAGCGCCGCCGGGATCGCGTACGAGCGCAGCCGCAGGCCCAGCACCCCGCGTACGCCGTACGAGGTCGCCAGCCGGGGGCCGGCGATCCGCTGGGCGCGGGCCACCCGGCTCTCGGAGAAGGAGCCCACGCAGACCCGGTCCCAGATACCGGTCCGCGCGATCAGGTTGACCAGCGGGTGCAGGGCCGACTCGGCCTTGATGTCGATGTTCCAGCGGGCGTCCGGGAACTCCTCCAGCAGCTCCTCGAAGAGCGGCAGGGGCTCGGTGCCCGCCACGCGCACCTCGCGGACCTGTTTCCAGGGCAGCTCGGCGATCCGGCCGCGGCCGTCGGTGACCCGGTCCAGCGTGGAGTCGTGGAAGGCGACGAGTTTCCCGTCGGCCGTGGCGTGCACATCGGTCTCGAAGTACCGGTAGCCCGCTTCGGCCGCCCGGCGGAAGGCGGCGGCGGTGTTCTCCAGCCCGTCCGCGGCACCTCCCCGGTGCGCGAAGGGGATCGGAGCCGGGTGGTCCAGATACGGATGGCGAAGGCGTACGTGCGTCACGGCGGCAGTATCCCCCGTGACGTGAGGGGACGGTGGTACGCGAGGTGAACGGCGGACACGGCGGAGGCCGCTCCGGCGCCCCTGCCGATGCCCCGGGTGCGGTGCCCCCTGGTGCGAGTGGACTGGCGCGTGACAGTCTGGGCCCGCAGACATCAATCCAATCCCGGCTTCCGACCCGCGGTGTCGAGGCCAATCCGACGAAGGTGGACCGGACGCAATGGCCGAATGGACCTCGGCGGTCGGCGCCGCCCAGCTCGCCCGCCTCATCACCTCGCAGCAGGAGCGCCCCGCGGTCCCCGGCGCCCGCAAACTGCCGGCGTACCGCGCCCTCGCCGACGGGATCCGCCTCCTCGTCCTCGAAGGCCGCGTCCCGGTCGCCGCCCGGCTCCCCGCCGAACGGGAGCTGGCCGTCTCCCTCTCCCTCAGCCGCACCACCGTCGCCGCCGCGTACGAGGCCCTGCGCGGGGAGGGGTTCCTGGAGTCCCGCCGGGGCGCGGGCAGCTGGACCGCCGTACCGGCCGGGAACCCGCTGCCCGCGCGCGGCCTGGAACCGCTGCCGCCCGAGTCGCTCGGCTCGATGATCGACCTGGGCTGCGCCGCCCTCCCGGCCCCCGAGCCCTGGCTCACCAAGGCCGTCCAGGGCGCGCTGGAGGAGCTGCCCCCGTACGCGCACACCCACGGCGACTACCCGGCCGGCCTGCCGGCGCTGCGCCGGATGCTCGCCGACCGCTACACCGAGCAGGGCATCCCCACCATGCCCGAGCAGATCATGGTCACCACCGGCGCGATGGGCGCGATCGACGCCATCTGCAGCCTCTTCGCCGGACGCGGGGAGCGGATCGCCGTCGAGTCGCCGTCCTACGCCAACATCCTCCAGCTGATGCGCGCCGCCGGGGTGCGCCTGGTCCCCGTCGCCATGGCGGACGGGCTGGCCGGCTGGGACATGGACGTCTGGCGGCAGGTGCTGCGCGACTCGGCCCCCCGCCTCGCCTACGTCGTGGCCGACTTCCACAACCCGACCGGAGCCCTCGCCTCCGACGAGCAGCGCCGCGCCATGGTGGCGGCCGCCCGTTCGGCCGGCACCGTCCTCGTCGCCGACGAGACCATGCTGGAACTCCAGCTGGACCCGGAGCTGGAGATGCCCCGCCCGGTCTGCTCCTTCGACCCCGCCGGCAGCACGGTCATCACCGTGGGCTCCGCCAGCAAGGCCTTCTGGGCGGGCATGCGGATCGGCTGGGTCCGCGCCGCCCCCGACGTGATCCGCAGCCTGGTCGCCGCCCGCGCCTACGCCGACCTGGGCACGCCCGTGCTGGAACAGCTCGCGGTGAACTGGCTGATGCGCACCGGGGGCTGGCGGGAGGCCGTCGGGATCCGCCGCGACCAGGCCCGGGAGAACCGCGACGCGCTGGTCGCGGCGGTCCGCCGGGAGCTGCCGGACTGGGAGTTCGAGGTTCCGCGGGGCGGGCTCACGCTGTGGGCCCGCGCCGGCGGCCTGTCCGGATCCCGGCTGGCCGAGGTGGGGGAGCGGGTCGGCGTACGGGTCCCCTCGGGACCGCGGTTCGGCGTGGACGGGGCCTTCGAGGGCTATGTCCGGCTGCCGTTCACCGTGGGCGGCCCGGTGGCCGAGGAGGCCGCCTCCCGCCTCGCGGCCGCGGCCCGGCTGGTCACCACGGGCGCCGGCAGCAGCGGCGCGGAACCGCCGCGCACGTTCGTGGCCTGACCCGCCGGCCCCGTCGGCGACCGGCCTAGGCCGGGATCTCCGGGGCGCCCAGAGCCGAGCCCTGCGCCGGCGGGTGCCCCTGGAGCGGCTTGTCCAGCGTGCCGGGGTCCCGCCCACCGCCCCCGCCAGGCGCGAGCCGACCCGGCAGGAGTTCCAGCACGGCCTGGCGGAACGCCGGGTGGGTGGCCTCGTCGTAGGGGTCCGGGGTGGCGGGCACCTGCAGCCGGTGCACGGGGCCCGTGCCGAGCCGGGCGTACCCGCGGCCGGGCGGCACATGGGCCGTCGGGGTGGTGTGCGGGGGCAGCCCCAGCACGTCGGCGATCTGCTGGATCCCGGCGGGCCCGAGGACGATCCGGGCGCGGGTGTGCTGCCACACGGAGTCGTGGAGCAGTTCCAGGTGGTCGAAGTGCTCGGCGACCACCACCGTGACGTGCGCGGCCCGCCCGTGCCGCAGCGGCACCTGCAGCTGGGCCAGCAGGTCGGGGCCCCCTTCGGCGACCGCGAGGTGGGCCAGCACGCTCGGCTGGTCCAGCAGGATCCACAGCGGGCGCCGGGTGTCCTCGGGCGCCGGCCGGCCGGACTCCCGGGCCCGGTGGGTGGCGATGAGCCGCCGCTCGGTCTCCTGCGCGGCCCACTCCAGGGTGGCCAGCGCCCCGGTCGGCCCGCATTCCACGGCGAGGACGCCGACGCGGCCCGAGAGGCAGGCGTACTCGCCGCTGCCGCCGCCGTCGACGATCAGCACGTCGCCGCCGTGCCGCAGGGCCTGCAGGGCGACGGAGCGGATCAGGGTGGAGGTGCCGCTGCCGGGCTGGCCGACGGCCAGCAGGTGGGGCTCGGTGGAGCGGGGCCCGGTGCGCCAGATCACCGGCGGCACGTCGCGGGGCTCGTCGCCTTCCAGGACGGGCAGGGTGCGCTGCACGCCGCCCGCGTCGGTGAAGCCGAGCACGGTCTCGCCGGGCGAGGTGACGAACGGCTGGGCGGCGATGCCCGTCGGCAGCGCCGCCAGCACGCTCAGGTCGAGCTGGTTGCCCTCCTCGTCCCAGTCGAAGAGATACTCCCGACCGCGCCCGGACTTGGCGTGCAGCAGTGCCTCGATCCGGGCCCGTGAGGCGGCCTCGCCATCGGTGAAGTAGGCCGGGTAGCGGATGTGGAGCCGGGTGACGCGGCCCGCCTCGTCGAACTCGTAGCCGCTGAAGGCCTTGTCCCAGTCCCCGCCGTGGGCGAAGAGGGGGTTCGGGTCCTCCGGGATGGAGAAGTACGGCACGAGGGCTTCGTAGAGGGAACCGAGCCGTTCGGTCTCGGCATCGCTGGGCCCGGTCTTCACCGGGGTGCGGTCGCGTCCCTGCCAGGCCGCGGCCGCCATGAGGGTGATCAGGGCGAGGAGCGGACCGTAGGGGACGAGCGCGACCACGAGGACGCAGGCGGCTCCCAGGAACAGCGCGGGACCACGCTTGTCCTTGGGAGTCTCGGACCATCTGCGCCGCCCGGCCGAGGCCAGGACGCGCAGGCCGCGTCCGATGGTGAGGAGCGGATGGAGGACGTCCGTGGCGGTGTCGGCGGCCGTGCGAGCGAAGTCGCGGCCCCGGGACAGCGACGCGGTGCCGCTGCTGAGGATGCGGGGAAGTGGGCGCCGGGCCACGGGCGTCTCCTGGAGTTGTGGCTGTGTCGGGTGCTTCGGGTGTTGCTGGTGGCGCTGCGCGACGGCCGGGCTAGAGCTTGATCCCGCCGAGCAGGCTCGCGAGGCTCGCCGTACTCGCCGTGATGCTCGGGGCGATGGCGGAGCCGGCGAGGAAGAAGCCGAAGAGCGAACACACGAACGCGTGCGTCAGCTTCATCCCGTCCTTCTTGAAGAAGAGGAAGCAGATGATGCCGAGCAGGACCACGCCTGAGATGGACAGGACCATGAGGAGTTCTCCTGGTTGGTGGGGACAGTCACCATCAGTTGTTCCAGGCTCACAGGAAGTATCAATGCGACAAAAGGTGCATACGGGTGAATCCGCGAGTTTTTCACTTGACCGGCTCAGCCCGGCTGGCGCGCCCGGCGCACCGGGGGTCGAGGGTGATCCTTGCCTCGGTCCGACCCGGACATGTGCAGGCCAGGGCGCTACTCTGGCGATTCACCCGTACGGACGCAGTGCCGTGCACCCCCCTGCCCGCCCGTCCTGGGGACGGGGCTGCGGGGCGGACCATGTCAGCAACGAGTGAAAGGCGGTAACGAACGATGAGCGAGCACGCCGCGGAGGGCGCCGGTTCCCAGGACGTCCCCGACGAGGACGTCATCGAGCTGGCCACCAAGATCTTCGACCTCGCCCGTCAGGGTGAGACCGAGACGCTCACCGCCTACCTCGACGCCGGGGTCCCGGCGAACCTCACCAACGACCGCGGTGACACCCTCGTCATGCTCGCCGCCTACCACGGCCACGCCGACGCCGTGTCGGCCCTGCTGGCCCGCGGCGCCGAGGCCGACCGCGCCAACGACCGCGGCCAGACCCCGCTCGCGGGGGCCGTCTTCAAGGGCGAGGAGGCCGTCATCCGCGCCCTGCTGGCCGGCGGAGCCGATCCGACCGCCGGAACCCCGTCCGCCGTGGACACGGCGCGCATGTTCGCCAAGGCCGACCTGCTGGAACTTTTCGGAGCCCAGTAGTCCGCTTTTGGCTCGGATCTGGCCGGGCCTGGCCGGTTCCCGACCTCACGGAATGGTCACGGCGGCCGTAAATGTGGTCGCGGTGCACAAACCGGCTGGGTCATCATGGCGTCGGATTCGATTCGCGAGCACGGGGGGCGGGCCGGAGCGGGTAGGACACGAAGGGTGTCCCTGCCCGGCCCGGCCACCATGGTCACGAAGAACTGACGAGAGTGAGAAGGCAATGGTCTACATCGAGCGGAACATGACGGCGGACGTCCTCACATGCTGTTACGCGGCCCTGTGAATCCCGATTCCCGGTTGCGTCCCCAGCTTGATTTGAGGCCATTCCCATGTTCGAACCAGTCATAGCACCGAGCGGTACCCTGCTCGGGCTCCTCCAGCGCGGCCGCGGCGACGGCACGCTGCACGCACTCGCGGCACCCAGGGCGGAGGCCCTCGAGGCCCTCAACCAGTGCGTGCTCCGCGACCCGCGCCAGGACTGGCAGGTCGAGAACCGCTCCTTGTACTACGCCCGGCTCTACCTGGACCTCAACGGTCCCCTGGGCGAGATCGAGCACCACCTCTTCAGCGCCGACGACCTCGTCGACGAAGAGGACCACCGGACCGGCCTCGCCCTGTCCGTCCTGGGCCACCTGGCCTCGTACGGCCGCGACGACGCGCTCATGCTGCTGCGCCGGTACGCCGCCTCCGGGGCGAACTGGGCCTGGGCCCTCGACGAACTCGCCCTGCGCGACGACGACGAAGGCCTGCGGTCCCTGGCCGCCCCCGTCCTCGCCCGATTCCCCGCCACGGCCGAGGGCGAGGCGCGGCTGGCCGCCGCCGTCCGCGACGCCTACGAGCCCCGGCCCTGGTTCCTGTGGGAGGAGACCCCGCAGCACGGCGAGCGCCTGCGCGCCGCCCGCCGGCAGGGCTCCTTCGACCGCTGGCAGCGCCAGCTGACCCCCAGCGGCCCCCGGCCCGGCTGGGGCGTCCAGGCCGTCTTCGACTGGGCCGCGGACGGCCTGCGCCGCGGTACGCCGCTGCACGTGCCCGCCGCGCGCTGCCTGGCCGCGGTCGCCGCACCCGAGGACCGCTCCGCGATCCTCGCGGCCGCCGCCGGCGCCTCCGGCGAGGCCGCCCGCGCCACGGCCCTGCACCACCTGGTCCTCGCCGAGCCGGAGAACCCCGCCGTGCTGGACCTCATCGAGGCCGCCGCCGACGAACCCGCCGTGGCGGCCTACGAGCGCATGTGCGGCCCCGAGGCCGTCGAACGGGCCCGGCGCTGGATCCACCGCCCCGACGCCCTGGGCGCGGCCGCCGCGGCCACCCTGGCCGCCCGCGGCGGAGCCGAGGACGCGGAACTGGTCCTCGGCGCGCTGCGCTCCACGGTCCGCGGCTCGGGCCCCGACACCCGGCGCCTCTACCCCCTGGTGGACGGCGCCGGCCGCCTCGCCATCGGCTGCGCCGCCCCCGTGCTGCGCCACATCTACCGCGAGACGGCCTCGTCCCACCTGCGCGGCCGGGCCGCGCGGGCCCTCGCCAGCACCGACCCCTCCTTCGCGGCGGGCTTCGCCGTCGAATGCCTCTGGGACTGCGAGGAGACCACCCGCGAGGTGGCGGCCCACCACGCCGAAACCGCCGACGCCCGGGTCGCACCCCGGCTGCGCCGCCTGGCGAGCGACCCGGCCGAGGAGGAGGACGTCCAGTCGGCCGTCCGCAGCCGCATCGCCCCGGAGTCGGCCGTGTAGCGGGTCGCGGACGCGCGGACGCCCCGGCCTGAGGAAGGCCGGGGCGTCCGGGGTTCACCGCCGGGAGGCCGTCACCCGCGGCGGGGGCCGGTCGCCCCCCTCACCCCGTGCTGGGCCGCAGTCCCCGAAAACGTTTCAGCGGGACCGGAGGAACCGCACCGCGGTCCCCGGCCGGGCCTGCGCCGCCGCGTCCAGGGCCGGGCCCGCCGGCACCACGCCGACCACCGGGTAGCCGCCCGTCACCGGGTGGTCGGCCAGGAACACCACCGGCAGGCCGTCCGGCGGGACCTGGACCGCGCCCAGCACCATGCCCTCGCTCGGCAGCTCCCCGGGCCGGGCGCGGACCAGCGGCGGGCCCGCCTCCGTGCGCAGGCCGATGCGGTTGGACCTCGCCGACACCCGGAACTCCGCCCGCCACAGCCCGGCCAGCGAATCCGGCGCGAACCAGTCCGCGCGCGGCCCCGGGCGCAGCGGCAGCAGCAGTTCCGTGGGCGGCCCGGGCAGGGCGCAGACGTCCGCCCCGGCCACCGGATCCGGCCCGGCCGGACCCACCGGCAGCCGCATCCCGGCCGACAGGACGGCCGGCCCCAGCCCCGACAGCAGGTCCGCCGAGCGACTGCCGAGGACCGGCGGGACGGCCAGGCCTCCCCGGACCGCGACGTAGCTGCGCAGCCCCGCCTCCGCCGGGCCCACCTCCAGCTCCGCCCCGGCCGGCAGCCGGACCGCCGCCCCCCAGGCCGCCGGGCGACCTGAGATCCGTACGGAACAGGGCGCGCCCGTGACCGCCACGACCGTCGGGGCGAGCGCCCGCAGCCCCGTCCCGTCCAGGGTCGTCTCCAGCGCCGCCGCGTCCGGCGGGTTTCCCAGCAGCCGGTTGGCCAGCGCGTACGCCGCCGTGTCGAGGGCGCCCGAGCGGGGCACGCCCAGGTGCGCGTACCCGGGGCGCCCCCGGTCCTGGACCGTGGTCAGCGCGCCCGGCCGCACCACCAGCAGCTCAGTCACGGTCCGCCTCCGTGAACCGCACCCGGACGCCCGGTGCGAACAGCGCCGCGGGTTCCCGCTCCGGGTCCCACAGCACCGCGTCCGTGGAGCCGATCAGCTGCCATCCGCCGGGGGAGGAGCGCGGGTACACCCCCGCGTACTCGCCGGCCAGCGCCAGCGAGCCCGCCGGGACGGCCGTGCGGGGCGTGTCCCGGCGGGGCAGGTGGAAGCGCTCCGGGAGCCCCGTCAGGTAACCGAAGCCGGGCGCGAACCCGCAGAAGGCCACCCGGAAGCCGGTGCCGCCCACGATCCCCGGCACCTCCCGCGCCGACACCCCCCACCGCCTGGCCACCTCCGCCAGGTCCGGGCCGTCGTACCGCACCGGAACGGTGACCAGTGGCCCCTCCGCCTCCGCGAGCGCCGGCACCTCCCACCGGGCGATCCGGGCACCCAGCGCGGCCGGATCCCGCACCCCGTCCAGCAGGACCGTCCGCGCCGCCGGCACGAGGTCCCGTACGGGCCCCAGCTCGCCGGCGTCCCGGCGGCGCAGCAGCTCGGCGTGGAGCGCGGCCACCTCCGCCGCCGAGTCCAGTTCGATCAGCAGCGCCCCGCCGCCCACCACGAGGGGCCTCACGCGAAGGCCTCCACGCGGACCCCGGCCGCGCCCAGCGCCTCCCGGACCCGCCGCGCGAGCACGGCCGCCCCCGGCGTGTCCCCGTGCAGGCACAGCGAACGCGCGGCCACCCGGACCGGCGAGCCGTCGGCGGCCACCACCGTCCGCTCGGCGGCCATCCGCACGGCCCGCGCCACGACCGCGTCCGGGTCGTGCACCACCGCTCCCGGCTCGGTCCGCGGCAGCAGCGTCCCGGCGGGCGTGTAGGCGCGGTCGGCGAAGGCCTCCGGTACGGCGGCCAGCCCGGCCTCCCCGGCGGCGGCGAGCAGGAGCGAGCCGGGCAGTCCCAGGACGGGCAGGCCGCCGGTGGCACCGGACCCGGCGGCCAGCCGGACGCCCGCGACCACGGCCGCGGCCTGGTCCGCGTCGTGCACGGTCCGGTTGTAGAGCGCGCCGTGCGGTTTCACGTACGACACCCGGGAGCCGGCCGCCCGCGCGAACACCTCCAGCGCGCCGATCTGGTAGGCCACCTCGTCCGCCAGCTCGGCGGCCGGGACGTCCATCGCGCGCCGTCCGAAGCCGGCCAGGTCGCGGTAGGAGACCTGCGCGCCGATCCGTACGCCCCGCGCGGCGGCCAGTTCACAGACCCGGCGCATGATGGACGGGTCGCCGGCGTGGAAACCGCAGGCCACGTTGGCGCTCGTGACGACGGCCAGCAGGGCCTCGTCGTCGGTGAGCGTCCAGCGTCCGAATCCCTCGCCGAGGTCGGCGTTGAGGTCGACCACCGCAGAAGATGCGATCATGGAATCCATGCGCTGAGCGTAGAGCAGGCGGCCCGTGGTCCGGCCGGGGACGATCCGGCCGAACCATGCCGTTTGGGATGTTGTCAGCAACAGCGCCTAGTCTTTGTCCGTGACTCTCCCAGCCCCGGCGAAGACCCTCCCGTCCCCGGCGCCGGGCCCGGCCGCCGACGAGGGCCTGGCCCGGCGGCTGCGCGCCCTCGCCTGCACCGCTCCGCTGCACGACCTCGACGTACGCAAGGCCAATCTGGCGGGCGAGTACGGCATCTACGCGATGGCGGAGGTCGCGCTGGCCGCGATCGACCTCGTCACGCTCAACATGGACTTCGACACGGGCGCCGACCACGAGCAGATAGTGGCCAGGCTGCTGCCGCGCGTCGCGGCGCAGGCCCCCTCCCGCCCGGCGGCCGAGCACGAGCGGGTCGCCCGCTGGGTGCTGGAGAACCTGATCAACGTCGGCAGCGTCGACCGCGGCTTCCGCGCGATCTACGGCACCTTCGGCCCCGACGGGGTCTACGTCCGCCGCGACTACGACTTCAAACTGATCGAAGAGGTCCCGGGCTACGGCGGCGCCGTCTACCTGCGCACCACCGACGAGGCCGTCAACGTCCTCGTCGGAGCCCTCGACACCGACGTCACCAGCGCCCAGATCGCCGCCGAGGTCAAGCTGGAGGTGCTGATCAGCCGCGGGCGGCTGGCGGACGCCCAGCTCGCCGCCGAGCAGGCCCGCTACCGGACCGTCCAGTACGCCGAGACCCTGCGCCGCACCCTGGACGCGACCCGGCGCAACGTACGGGCGGTGGACTGGCTGCAGGCCGTGCCCGACATGATCGCCGAGGCCCTCGACCACGTCGCCGACCGCTACCGCCACGAGAACGCGATCCTCACCAACATCCGCAAGGCGCGCGACGAGGCCGAGGAGCCGGAGAGCAAGCGCCGCGCCGCCGAGCTCGTCGACATCGTCAAGGACTGCATCCGCCGCCACACCCAGCTCCAGTCCCGGCTGCTGGACGCGGGCCCGCTCTTCCGCGCCGAACAGGACCGCCAGGCCTTCGCCGCTCCGGCGCCGCGCTCCGGCATCGACCTGTACGGCCAGCTCGTGGCCCCGATCCTGCCGCTGCCCCTGGAGCAGGCGAGCCGGGTGACCACCGCCTTCTTCGCCTCCGGCGCCGGGCTGCGCACGCCCGTCTCGGTACGGGTGACCGACCTGGTCGAGATCCTGCTCACCCCGCCCGTGGAGCGCGAGCACCTCGGCGCGGAGATGCCGGAGCCGGACCTCATCGCCACCCCGGACGACAGCCGCTTCAGCGAGGAGCAGCTCGCCGCCGCCAAGGAGCTCCTGGACCTCCCGCACGACGCGCCGCGACGGCTGTCCGGGCTCCTCGCGCAGGCCCGCCGCAGCGATCCGGACCTGCCGTACCTGGTGGCCCTGCTGGCCGTCCACGCGGCGAGCCCGGCCGTCGGCACGGCGTACCGGCAAGGGGAGGAGCGCCTGCTCTTCGCGGTGGACGACGGCACGCAGCTGGACGACCCCGAGTTCGGCGGCGCCGACCTCATCGTCGGCACCGCCCTCCTCGACGCCGCCGGCATGGCGGCGGACCGCGCGGAGGCGTCATGACCGGCGTCGCGCATGCAGCCCCTCCCGCGCTCGAGGAGCGGGGTCTGGGGCGTAGCCCCGGGAAACCCGGCTCCGCCGGGCACCGGGCTCTGCCCGGCCCCTCGCCTCAAGCGCCCGCGAGGCCGAACCCGGCGGGCCCAGCCCGACCCGGGGCGCGGGAGCCCGCCCCCGCCGGACCGCACCCGGCCCCGGCCGGGCCGCACCCGGCCGCCGCCGGGCCGCACCCGGCCCCGGCCGGGCCGCACCTGGCCGCCGCCGGGCCGCACCTGGCCGCCGCCGGGCCGCACCCGGCCCCGGCCGGGCCGCACCTGGCCGCCGCCGGGCCGCACCCGGCCGCCGCCGAACCCGCCCGCACCGCCCGTCGTACCCGCACCGCCGAGGAGACCCACCCGTGAGCGACCACCACGCCGAGCACCCCGCGTGGAGCGAGCCCGCGGCTCCCGCGACCCCCGTCGCGGCCGCGGGCCCGGCGGTGACCCCCGCCGACGCCGCCGACGCGGCCCGGCTCGTCGCCTTCGGGCTGCAGCCCAAGCTGCTCCCCGCCCGTGACGCCGAGTACGCCGAGCTGCTGCGCCGCTACCGCGAGGAGCCCGCCTTCGGCCGCCTCGCCGACGCCGTCGCCACCGGCCTCGGCCTCGTCGTCCTGGAGGTGTCCCCGCGCGCCGGCATGGCCGTGGCCGCCGGCGAGGACTCCGTCTTCGCCGTCCGGATGGGCGACTACGCCCGCCGCACCGCCGCCGACTCCGCCGACCGGTTCCTGCACGGCCTGGCCCACCTCGCCGTCGCCGCCCTCGCCTTCCCCCGCCCGGAGGACCTCGCCGACGACGGCTACATCGGCCGCATCACCGTCAACGGCGTCGACTCCTTCGTCCGGCAGACCTGCCGCCGCCTGGAGGAGCGTGCCGAGGAGACCGGCGAGAACACCGACCCGGCCTCCGACGCCCCCGGCCTGGAGGCCGCCTGGCGCGTCTACTCCCGCCGCAGCGCCACCGGCGCCACCAAGGACGCGCGCCGTCTCGCCGGCTCCACCACCGGCATCGTCGGCAAGGCCGCCGCCTTCCTGACCGACTCCGGTTTCCTCCAGCGCACCGGCGACGAGTCCGGCGGCACCTACCGCACCACCCCCCGCTACCAGCTCCAGGTCCGCGACATGGCGGGCAGCGCGGCCATGGCCGAACTCCTGGAACTCGGCGTGGTGCCCGTCAGCGACGGCTCCGCCACCCTCCTGCCGCCGCCCGAGGGCGACGACCTGGACCTGGCCGCCGATGCCGGGCTCCCCTTCCACGCCTGAGCCACCCGTCCTCCGTACGCCCTGAGCCACCAGACACCACGAGAGTCCGCCGCCATGTACGAGCTGTCCCGGATCCGCCTCTACTCCATCGGGCCCGCCGGTGCGCGCTACGCCGACACCGTGCTCGACCTGCGCGGAGTCGGCGAGCCGGTGCCCCACCCGGCCCCGGCCCAGGCGGAGTTCTTCGAGGACGAGCCCACCGGCCCGCCGCGCCGCCCCGCGCCCGCCGGCGTGCTCTTCCTGGAGAACGGCGGCGGCAAGTCCGTCCTCCTCAAGCTGATCTTCTCGGTGATGCTGCCCGGTCACCGCAACACCCTCGGCGGCGCGAGCTCCGGCGTCCTGCGCAAGTTCCTGCTCGCCGACGACTGCGGCCACGTCGCCCTGGAGTGGCAGCACACCCAGACCGGCGAGTGCGTGGTCGTGGGCAAGGTCAGCGAATGGCGCGGCCGCCAGGTCTCCAACGACCCGCGCAAGTTCGCCGAGGCCTGGTACTCCTTCCGCCCCGGCCCCGGTCTGAGCCTCGACAACCTGCCCGTCGCCGAGGCCACCGCCGTGCGCCCGCCCGTCGAAGGCGTCTCCGGCGCCCAGGGCCGCCGCCGCACGATGAAGGGCTTCCGCGACGCCCTCACCGACGCGGGCAAGGCGTACCCGCACCTCGAGGTCTACTTCGAGGAGATCCACGACCGCTGGAACGAACACCTCACCGAGCTCGGCCTCGACCCCGAACTCTTCCGCTACCAGCGCGAGATGAACGCCGACGAGGGCGAGGCGGCCGGCCTCTTCGCGGTCAAGAAGGACTCCGACTTCACCGACCTGCTGCTGCGCGCCGTCACCGACACCCGCGACACCGACGGCCTCGCCGACCTCGTCCACGGCTTCGGCAACAAGCTCGGCCGCCGCGCCGAGCTCATGGCCGAACGCGACTTCACCGCGGGCTCGGTGGACCTGCTCACCAAGATCGTCGAGGCCGCGGGGGCCCGCTCCCGGCTGCGCGACGTCCACGCGGGCGCGGAACGCCGTACGCGCACCCTCGCCCGGCGGCTGTCCGCCCGCGCCGCCGAGGAACGCGGCCGCGCCGCCGACCTCGCCCAGCGGGTCACCGCGGCCGCCCACCAGGTCACCGCCGCCGAATCCGCCCGCGCCCGCAGCGCCGCCGTCTCCGCCGAACTCGCCTACCGGCACGCCTCGCTGGCGCTGACCGTCGCCGACAAGGCCGCCGCCGCCCAGCGCCGGGAGCTCCTCGAAGCCCGCACGCTGCACTCCGCGTGGCAGGCCGCCGAGATCGTCCTGCGCCACCGCGCCGCCGCCGACCGCTCCGCCCGCGTCGCGGCCGCGATCCTCGAGGCCGAACGGGACGCCGCCCCCGCGCTCGCGGCACGCGCAACGGCCGCCGCCGACCTCGTACGGGCCCTGCACACGGCCGCCGAACAGGGCGAGCGGGCGGCCGACGAGGAGGAGGAGCGTTCCGCCGAGCTGCATTCCGTCGGCGAGAGCGCCCACCGCGATGCCACCGCCGCCGCCACGGCCGCCCAGCGGGCCCGCAGCGAGGCCGAACACCTCCGCTCGCGCCTCGCCGAGGTCCAGCAGGAGACCGCCGAGGCGGTCCGGGCCGGCTGGCTCGACGACTCCGCCCCCGACGCCGACCCGGCGCGCGCGGCCCTCGCCGCCACCGACGCCGAGAAGACCGCCGTGGCCGCCTGGGACGAGGCCCGCGACGCCGCCCGCGTCGCCGCCGAAGCCGCCCGCGAGGCCGCCGCCGCGGAATCCCGCGCCGAACTCACCGCCGCCCGCGCCGCGGACGCCGCCGAGGCCGCCGAGGCCGCGCACGACGCCGAGTACCGGGCGGCGGCCTCCCTCGCCGCCTCCCCCCGCCTGGCCGAACTCCTCGGCCTGCCCGCGCTGCCCGCGTCCTTCCTTCCCCACCCGCGCACGCAGAGCGGCGCCTCCGGCCCGTACGCGGAATCCGCCGCGCAGGCCGCGCAGGCCGCGCAGGCCGCGCAGGCCGCCTCGGCCGGGACGGCGCACGGCTCCGCCGGACACGGTCCGGCCCAGTCGGGGCCCGCCGGCCGCCCCGAAGCCGCCGCAGGCGGCCTCACCGTCGCCGACCTCGACCGGAACGCCGACGACCTGCGCACCCTGCTCACCGACGGGGTCGCCGCGGCCGAACGCCAGCTGTTCGAGCTGCGCACCGCCGCCGCCGACGACTCCCGCATCCTCGGCGCCCTCGGCGACGGCGGCCTGCTGCCGCCCGGCCCCGACGTCCTCGCCACCGTCGAGTACCTCGGCGAACACGGCATCCCGGCCCTCCCCGGCTGGCGCTACCTCGCCCAGTCCGTGGACCCCGCCGACCACGCCGCCGTCCTCGCCGCCCGCCCCGAACTCGTCGACGGCGTCGTCATCACCGACCCCGACACCCACAGCCGGGCCCGCGAGGTCCTCTCCGGCGCCGCCCTGCTGCCCCGCTCCACCGTCGCCGTCGGCACCGCGGCCGCCCTGCTGGCGCCCGTACCGCCCGCGGCCGACTCCGACACCGCGGTGTTTCTCGTCCCGCCCAACCCGGCCATGCACGACGAGCACGCCGCCGACGAGGAGCGCCAGGCGCTGCGCACCCGGGCCGGCGCCCGCGACAGCGAGATCCGCGAGCTCGCCGCCCGCCTCTCCGGCGACCGCGAACTCGCCGCCCGCCTCGCCTCCTGGCGCACCGGCTGCCCGCCCGGCCGCCTCACCGAACTCGCGGAACAGGCCGCGGCCGCCCGCGCGTTCGCCGAGGAGACCGACGCCGAGCTCGCGGAGGCCCGTACCGCACGCGCCGAGGCCGACGAGGCCGCCGCCGACGCGGCCCGCGTCCGCGAGGAGCGCCAGGACACCGCCCAGCGCGCCCGCCGCGTCGCCGACGCCCTCGCGGGCCTCGCCTACCGCCTGCGCGAGCGGGCCGGCTGGCAGGCCAGGCTCCGCGAACTCGCCGACGAGACCGCCGAGGCCGAGGCCCGCGCCGAGGCCTGCCTGGACCGCGCCCGCGCCGCCGACGAGGACCGCCGCGCCGCCCAGCGCGCCGCCGACGACGCCCGCCGCACCGCCCGCGCCCTGCGCGCCGAGCGCGCCGAGATCGCCGGTGCCCCCGACCAACTGCCCGACGCGGACGGCGACGGCCCGCGCGCGCCCCTCCCGGACCTCCGCGAGGCCTACCGCGCCGCCTCCCAGCTCTACGAGAAGGTGGGTGTCGGCGCCGACCTGCGCGCCGAACAGGCCCGCGCCGAGAGCGACGAGAGCGCCGCCCTCGCCGAACTCGACCGCCTCACCAACAAGGTCCGCACCCGCGCCGCCCAGCTCCTCGAAGGCACCGACGGCGCCGACGGCCCCTCCCGGCAGGCCGCCGCCGCCCGCGCCGAGTCCCTGGTGCAGATGCTGGAGACCCGCGCGTCCACGGCCAGCGAACAGCTCGGCCGGCTGCGCGGCGAGGCCGAGCGGCACGCCCCCGCCGAGGGCGAGTCGCACACCGAACTGCCCGAGGAACTGGTCCCCGGGAACGTCGAACAGGCCCAGGCCCTGCTCCGTACGGCCACCGCCCAGCTCGCCGCCCACACCGCGGCCGTCGAAGCCGCCCGCGCCGCCCACGCGGACCTGCTGCGCGACCACCGCACCGCCGAGGACGGCGCCGGCGGCTTCGACGAGACCGCCGCCCTGCTGCGCGACCTCCTGCGCGACCACACGCACGCCGAGGACGAGCAGGAGCCGGTGCCCCACCCGGGCACCCTGGAGGAGGCCCGCCAGTCGGCCACCGAGGCCCGCCGCTCCCTGCGCGGCTGCGCGGCCGACCTCTCGGCCGCCGAGGCCGCGGTGCGCGAGGCGAGCGACATCCTCGTCCGGCACGCCAACTCCACCCGCTACGAGCAGGTACGCACCCCCGCCCGCCAGCAGATCCGGGAGCTGCCCGCCGCCGCCCTGCCCGAGCACGCGGCGGCCTGGGCGGCGGCCTTCGCCCCCCGGCTGCGCGTCCTCACCGACGAGCTGGCGCAGCTGGAGCGCAACCGCGACAGCATCGTCGACCGCCTGCGCGGCCTCGTCGAGTCCGCCCTGGCCACGCTCCGCTCCGCGCAGCGCCTCTCCCAGCTCCCCGAGGGCCTGGGCGAATGGTCGGGCCAGGAGTTCCTGCGGATCCGCTTCGAGGAGCCGGACCAGGCCACGCTCACGGAACGGCTCGGCGAGGTCATCGACGAGGCCACCCGCGCGGCCGTGAAGAAGAACAGCACGGCCTCCTTCGGCGAGGGCCGCCGCGACGGCATGTCCCTGCTGCTGCGGGGCGTCCAGGCGGCGCTCGAACCCAAGGGCATCTCCGTGGAGATCCTCAAGCCGGACGCGGTGCTGCGCGCCGAACGCGTTCCCGTCGGCCAGATGGGAGACGTCTTCTCCGGCGGCCAGCTGCTGACCGCCGCGATCGCCCTCTACTGCACGATGGCGGCGCTGCGCAGCAACGACCGCGGCCGCGACAAGCACCGGCACGCGGGCACGCTGTTCCTCGACAACCCGATCGGCCGGGCGAACGCCACGTACCTGCTGGAGCTCCAGCGGGCCGTCTCCGACGCGCTCGGCGTCCAACTGCTCTACACGACGGGACTGTTCGACACCACGGCGCTCGCGGAGTTCCCGCTGGTGATCCGGCTGCGCAACGACGCGGACCTGCGGGCGGGTCTGAAGTACATCAGCGTCGAGGAACACCTGCGCCCCGGCCTGCCGCAGCAGTCCCCGGAGGAGGAGACCATCCACGGCGAGATCACGGCCACCCGGATGTTCCGCCGCAGCGGCGCCCCATCCTGACGCACGGCTCCCCTTCCTGACGCACGGCTCCCCGCCCGCCGCGGGTGGGCGTCGGCGGGTCGCGTCGGCCGTCGGCGGGTCGCTTCGGCCCTCAGCGGTCGCGTCGGCCGTCAGCGCGTGGTGTACGGGCCGGACGCGGTCAGGGGGCCGTCCTCGCGGGGTATTCGACCCGGGGCGGCCTCACGCGCGCCGCGGGCCGCCCTGCGGGCCTCGCGGCGGCGCCGGCGCGCCGTGCTGCTCGGCTCCGAGAGGACGCCGTACCGCTGGTTCCACGTCTGCCGGGTGATCCACACGTCCAGCACGCCCCACGTGGCCACGACCGTCCCCGCGATCGCGCAGAGTGCCATCGGCAGGGCCAGCCAGGACCCGGTCAGGGTCAGGAAGAACGTGATCGTCGCCTGGGTCAGGGTCACCGCCACGATCACCACCGCCCGCACCGCGGAGGTGCGTACCGGATCGGGCATCCGGAGCCGGCGGGCCGGCTCCTCCACCCACAGCCCCCGCCCCGCCACCCCGGCGTACGCGCCCGAACCCGACCCGCCCGCCTCGTCATTCCTCATGGTCCGCTCACTCCCCACGCCGCGGTCCGCCATGTCCACCCACCACGTCTACCCCGGACGCGGCCCTCGAACTGACAGACGTCCGACGGCGCCGGGAGATTCCCGGATCGCGGAAACCGCCCCAGCCCGCGATGATCGCGGAACGAACAATTCCAGCCATCCATCAGGTTGCGGGAACTGACGCCCCACCAAGTGTCATCTGCCACATATCGGGGCGCTGTTGACCGGAAGTGTCGGACAACAGGCGATCTTCCTCCAGGGGTCAGGCCGAAAACGTCCGGACACGCCTTCGAACCTGCTCCAGAGCAGTAGTAGGCTCACGCCGTTTAAATGACGGAACACCGACCCCCGGTAACGGGGTTGACCTGGGGGAGGCTGGGGAGGCCATGCGCTTTCGCGGGAAGTCCATCCGCCGGAAGATCGTGGCGTTGCTCCTTGTGCCGCTCGTCTCCCTGACCGCGCTCTGGGGCTTCGCCACGGTCATCACCGGCCGTGAAGCGATCCAACTGTTCGACGTGGCCTACGTCATCGACAAGGTCGGCTACCCGATCGAGGACGTGGCGCGCGTCATCCAGAAGGAACGGCGCCAGACCCTCGTCGTCCTCGGCGACCCCCGGGCCGCCACCGCCACGGCCGAACTCACCAAGCGCCGCGCCGAGACCGACGAGGCCGTCGAGGCGATCAGCGTCAGCGCCCGCGACCCCAAGGTCATCGACGAGCTGAGCTCGCAGAGCGCCCAGCGCCTGCGCTCGATCGTCTCGGCCTTCCAGGGCATCGGCTCCATGCGCCGCTCCGTCGACCAGAACGCCCTGGACCCCACCCAGGCCCTGGAGCTGTACAACCGGCTCGTCGACCCCTGCTACGACTTCCTCATGAACCTCCACGGCCTCGACAACGTGGAGGTCGACAAGGAAGGCCGCGCCCTCGTCGGCATCAGCCGCGCCCGCGAACTGCTCTCCCGCGAGGACGCCGTCGTCGCCTCCGCCCTCGCCGCGCGCAACGTCACCGCACCCGACGTGCGCCACGTCTCCGACTTCGCCGCCAACCGCGCGCTGCTCTACGAGTTCAACCTAGTGACCCTCCCCGCCGAGGACCGGGAGCGGTTCGAGCGGTACTGGAACGACCCCGAGACCAAGCCCCTGCGCGACGCCGAGGAGCGCTTCATAGCCGGCGGCGCGGTCAACAAGCCGCGCAGCGTCACCACCGCCCAGTGGGACGAGGCCTCGGCCAAGGTCCTGGACGACCTGGCCGCCATGAACACCGCCGCCGGTGATCGCTACCAGGAGCGCATCGAGCCCGTCGCCAGGGACGTCATGATCCAGGCCGCCGCCGCCGGCATCCTCGGCTTCCTCGCCCTGATCGTGTCCCTGATCCTCTCCGTACGCATCGGCCGCGACCTGGTCCGCGACCTGTCCCGGCTGCGCAAGGAGGCCCACGAGGCCTCCGGCGTCCGGCTGCCCAGCGTGATGCGCCGCCTCGCCGCCGGCGAGCCCGTGGACGTGGAGACCGAGGCACCCCACCTCGAATACGAGAAGGACGAGGTCGGCCAGGTCGGCCAGGCCCTCAACACCCTCCAGCGCGCCGCCGTCGAGGCCGCCGTCAAGCAGGCCGACCTGCGCCGCGGCGTCTCCGAGGTGTTCGTCAACCTGGCCCGCCGCAACCAGGTGCTGCTCCACCGCCAGCTGACGCTCCTCGACACCATGGAGCGCCGCACCGAGGACACCGAGGAGCTCGCCGACCTCTTCCGCCTCGACCACATGACCACCCGCATGCGCCGCCACGCCGAGGGCCTGGTGATCCTCTCCGGCGCCGCTCCCTCCCGCCAGTGGCGCAAGCCCGTCCAGCTCATGGACGTCGTACGGGCCGCCGTCGCCGAGGTCGAGGACTACGAGCGCATCGAGGTGCGCCGGCTCACCCGCCTGGGCATCGTCGGCCCCGCCGTCGCCGACATCACCCACCTCATCGCCGAACTCCTGGAGAACGCCACGGTGTTCTCACCGCCGCACACCGCGGTCCAGGTGCACGGCGAGCGCGTGGCGAACGGCTTCACGCTGGAGATCCACGACCGCGGCCTCGGCATGACCCCGGAGGCGCTGCTCGACGCCAACCTCCGGCTCGCCGAGACCCCCGAGTTCGAACTCTCCGACACCGACCGCCTCGGCCTGTTCGTCGTCAGCCGCCTCGCCCAGCGCCACAGCGTCAAGATCGTCCTCCAGCCCAGCCCGTACGGGGGCACCACCGCGGTGGTCTTCCTCCCCGTGGCGCTGCTCACCGAGGCCCCCGAGACCAACGGCAACGGCGTGCGCCTCGACGGCCCCCGAGCGGCCGCCAAGTCCGTACGGGCCGGCGGGCCCGCGCCGGCCGGTCGGACCCCCTCCGAGCGGCCCTCGCCGGCCGCGGTGGAGCGCGCCGCTTCCGGCCGCCCGCTGCCCGTCGCCGAACTGCGCGGCCCGGTCGAGCTGGAGGCCCCGCTCGTGGGCCGCGGCCTGGGCGGCCTGGACCCGCTGGACGGCCTCGACGACCCCGCGGCCCTGGACGACCCCGCGGCCGGGATCGTGGCCCGCCCCGCCGCCGGCCGCCCCGTCATGGCCACCCTCGACGACGAGACCCCGCCGAACGGCACCCCCCGCAGTGCCCTGCTGGGCCTGCGTCCGGCCGACCGGCCGCACACGGACCGGCACACCGAACGCAGCGGCGCCCGCAAGGGCGACCGCGACCGCGATTCGCTCGCTCCCACCGGTCCCGTCCGGCTGGAGACCCAGCGCGTGGAGGCCTCGCGATCCGACGGCCCCCGCCCCGCGGGAGCCGTACCGCTGCCGCGCCGCCGCCCCGCGCCGACCCTGGTGGCCGAGCACGGCCGCCGGGTGGAACGTCCGGTGTCGGTGGTCCCGCGGCCCACTCCCGCCTCCGCGGCCGGATCCGGTGACACGGACCCCGCACCCGGCCCGGGCACCGGCGGGCTTCCCCGCCGGGTCCGCCAGGCCAGCCTGGCACCCCAGCTCAAGAAGTCCCCGTCCGCCGCACCCGCCGAAGCCGCCACTGACCAGGGGGCCGACCGCGACGCGGAGGACGTACGTACGCGCATGTCCGCACTCCAGCGCGGCTGGACGGCGGGCCGCAACCAGCACGCACCGCAGCAGTCCGAGACCGAGGCAGGCACCTCCGCCGCCGGCGGTCCCGGATACGAGAACGAAGGGGACGGTCGATGACCGCACCGCAGACCGGCAACGACACCAGGGGCCGCGGCTCCGGCCCGCTCAACTGGCTCCTCGACGAGCTGGTCGACCGGGTCGGCTCCATCCGCAAGGCGGTGGTCCTCTCCGGCGACGGCCTGCCCACCGGCAGCTCCAAGGACCTGACACGTGAGGACAGCGAGCACCTGGCGGCCGTGGCCTCCGGTTTCCACAGCCTGGCCAAGGGCGTGGGCCGGCACTTCGACTCCGGCCGGGTCCGCCAGACCGTGGTCGAACTCGACGAGGCCTTCCTCTTCGTCATGGCCGCGGGCGACGGCAGCTGCCTGGCCGTGCTGGCCGACGCCGACTCCGACGTCGGGCAGGTCGCGTACGAGATGACGCTGATGGTCAAGCGAGTCGGCGACCACCTGGCGACCGCCCCGCGCACCGGGCTGCCAGCCGGAGGGTGAGTCGTACGGCATGAGCGATTCAGGCCAGGACCACTCCACCGACACCGACATCGCCGCCGGCTTCGGCTTCCCCGTCGATCCGTCGGCCGACGGCCCCGACCACGCGCACTGGTTCGACGACGACGCGGGTCCCGTCGTACGCCCGTACGCCATGACCCGCGGCCGGACCAGCCACGCGGGTCAGCACCGCCTCGACCTGATCGCGCTCGTCGTCGCCGAAGCGGCGGCCGACGATCCGGTCTGGGACATGACCCTCTCCCCGGAACACGCCCACATCCTCGGGCTGTGCCGGGACCGACCTCAGTCGGTCGCCGAACTCGCGGCCGACCTCGACCTCGCGGTCGGGGTCGTACGCGTCCTGATCGGCGACCTGGTCGACGAGGAACTGGTCCACGTGACCAGGCCGGTACCACCGGCAGAACTGCCCGATGAATCCATTCTGCGTGAGGTGATCGATGGCCTTCGGGCGCTTTAGCCGCACCGGTGCCATGCACGCGGTGTCGCCGGTCGAACCGCTGACCTTGAAGATCCTGGTCGCGGGCGGCTTCGGGGTGGGCAAGACCACCCTGGTCAGTGCGGTCAGCGAGATCAGACCGCTGCGCACCGAGGAACGGCTCTCCGAGCCGGGCGTCGGTGTCGACGACACCGGGGGAGTGGAGGGCAAGAGCACCACCACCGTGGCCATGGACTTCGGACGCATCACGCTCCGCGAGGACCTGGTGCTGTACCTGTTCGGCACGCCCGGGCAGGACCGCTTCTGGTTCCTGTGGGACGAGCTGGCCCAGGGCGCGCTCGGCGCCGTGGTCCTCGCCGACACCCGCCGTCTCGCGGACTGCTTCGCGGCCGTCGACTACTTCGAGCGACGCGGGATCCCGTTCGTCGTCGCGGTCAACTGCTTCGACGGCGCCGACCGGCACCCCGTGGTGACCGTACGGACGGCACTCGACCTCGACCCCGGGGTACCGGTGCTGCTGTGCGACGCACGCGACCGCGAGTCCGTGAAGGACGTGCTGGTGGGGGTCGTGGAACACGCGATGTCCCTGGCCCGCGAGCGGCGCCGGAGCCTGTCGGCGGGGGCCTGACGGGAGGCCCGTACGAGGGCCCCGGAGCGGTGCCCGCCCGGCGGGCCCGACATGGAGGCGACCCGTACCCCCGCCGACTGGGGTACGGGCCGCAGCTCTCACGGGGGGTTCGGGTTCCCGGTCGCGGCGCGGGACCGTGGAGCGAGTGTGAACCTGCCGCCGGGGGCCGTCAAGCGTTCGGACGACACGAGCTGTTCAGCGCACGGCGACGACGGCCGACCCGTGCCCGAACAGCCCCTGATTTGCCGTGATCCCGGCCCGCGCCCCCGGCACCTGCCGGTCCCCGGCCGCCCCGCGCAACTGCCACGTCAGCTCGCACACCTGCGCGATGGCCTGAGCCGGCACCGCCTCCCCGAAGGAGGCCAGCCCGCCACTGGTGTTGACCGGGATCCGGCCGCCCAGCGCGGTCGCCCCCTCCCGGACGAGCTTCGCGCCCTCGCCCTCCGCGCACAGTCCGATGTCCTCGTACCACTCCAGTTCGAGGGCGGTGGACAGGTCGTACACCTCGGCGAGCGACAGCTCGTCCGGCCCGAGCCCCGCCTCCTCGTACGCGGCACGCGCGATCGAGGACCGGAAGGAACCGGCCGCCGGATCCACGGCCACCACCGAGTCGGTGGCGATGTCCGGCAGGTCCAGCACCGTCCGCGGATAGGTGGGCGTCACCGTGGACACCGCCCGGATCCGCACCGGATCGGCCACCCCGCGCGAGCGCGCGAACTCCATGCTGCTCAGCACCAGCGCCGCACCACCGTCGGAGGTGGCGCAGATGTCGAGCAGCCGGAGCGGATCGGCGACCACCGCCGAGGCCGCGACCTCCTCGACGCTCACGCTCGTGCGGTAGCGGGCGTACGGGTTGAGCGCCCCGGCCGCCGCGTTCTTCACCTTGACCAGGGCGAAGTCCTCCGGGGTGTCCCCGTGCACGGCCATCCTGCGCCGGGCGTACAGCGCGAAGTACGCCGGGTTGGTGGCGCCCAGCACCCGGAATCGCAGCCAGTCCGGATCGTCCGGCCGGTCCCCGCCCGCCGGCGCGAAGAACCCCTTGGGCGCCGCGTCCGCACCCACCACGAGGACCACGTCGGCCAGGCCCGCCAGGATCTGTGCGCGGGCCGCGCCGATCGCCTGCGCCCCGGAGGCGCAGGCCGCGTACACGCTGGTCACCCGGGCGCCCTGCCAGCCCAGCGCCTGCGCGAAGGTGGCACCGGCCACGTAGCCCGGATACCCGGAGCGCACGGTGTCGGCCCCGACGATCGACTGCACGTCCGTCCAGTCCAGTCCGGCGTCCGCGAGCGCCGCACGTGCGGCGGTCCGGCCGTACTCCACGAAGCTGCGGCCCCATTTGCCCCAGGGGTGCATGCCGGCCCCGAGGACGGCTATGTCGGCGACGCTCATGCCGCCCCTCCCACCGGCTTGAACCGCCAGGTGGTCCAGACGGTGCCGGCGTCCTCGTTCAGTACGCCGCCGACCACCTCGACCTCCGCACCGACCGCCAGATCGGCGACCCCCACCCCGGGCGCCGCCTGCCCCAGCACGACCATCCCCTCGGCCTCCAGTTCCACCGCGACCAGCGTGTACGGCTCCCAGGGCGCGTCCGGGTCGGACACGTAGGGCGCCGGCGGCCGGTAGCGCCCGTCGGTGTAGGACCAGACCCGGCCCCGCGGGGACAGCGGCACCTCGGCGAGCTCGCCGCCGCCCGGACAGTGCGGATTGCGGCAGTAGGCGTCCTCGCGCGGGAAGAACACCGCGGTGCAGGCCGAGCACCGGGTGCCGAGCAGCCGGAAGCCGCCGTCCGGACCGTCCTCGGTGAACCACCCGTTCACGACGGGTGTGCGTGTGCGTGCCAAGACCCCTCCCCAGCAGATGTCTGACGGATCGTCAGAAGTCTGTCACGGGCGGGCGACCCTGGCACGGGTTCTCGACGAGCCACTTCCGGGCGATCTCGCCCAGCTCCGCGTCCCGCCCGGCCAGCATCATCCGGATCATCTGCGCGTCCCCGCGCAGCGACCACCCCGGATGGCCGAAGGTGGCCGGGTTGTTCCCCTCGATCAGGAAGTGCGCCGGCCAGGCGGTCCCGTACCCGATCAGGGGAAGCGCGGCGAGATAGCGCTTGCGGCCGCGGGCCAGCCCGTAGGCGGTCACGGCCAGACCGGTGAGCGTGCCGGTGAGGTGGATCCAGCGGGTGGCGGCCCGGGAGTGCATCGCGACGTAGTACGGCCAGAATTCCTCGTACGAGCTGAAAGTCATGCGGGCACGGTACTCAGGGCCGCACGGCGGCGACAGAGACGGGGAAATCGAAATACGTGTCCGGATACGCCTCCGGCTTGTACGTGAAGTGCCACCACTCCTCGGGAAGGTTCACGAACCCCTGCTCGGCCAGCGCCCCCTTCAGCAACCGCCGGTTGGCGCGGGCGGCGCCCGTGACCCGCGGGTCGTCGGTGTGCGAGAGCGGATCGAAGAAGTCGAAGGCCGTCCCCATGTCGACCTCCCGGTCGGGGAGTGCCTCCAGGGTCACGTCGAGGGTGCTCCCGCGGCTGTGCCCGGACCGCTCCGCGATGTACCCCTCCGGAATCAGCCGGCTCCGCTCCACGCGCGGATAGAACTCCGCCTTCCGCGCCCGGTCCTCCGGGCCGTCCGCCTCCCGCGCCCACCGCACGAACCGGTCCACCGCCCGCTGCGGCCGGTAGCAGTCGTACACCCGCAGCGCGTAGCCGCGCCGCAGCAGCCCCCGCTGCGCGCGCCGCAGCGCCTCGGCGGCGGGCCGGGCCAGCAGGCACACCGGCTCCTCGTACCCGTCCACCACCCCGCCGGTGAAGTTCCGCGCACCGGCGTACCGCATGTCCTGCCGGACACTCGGATCCACCTCGCGCAGCGCCACGAACCCGGGCCCGAAACCGGTCTCGGGTCCGGAGGGCGCCGCCGCCCCGCCGGCCAGCACCGCGAGCGCACCCACAACAGCCGTCATCCGCATACCCCTTGGCATACCATCGCCGGATGCCGGCACAGCTGAAGGACTCGCACTGCTCCACCTGCGGAGCGCCCTACGCCACCCCCGCGTGGCCCCGCACCTGCACCGCCTGCGGGGCGACCGCCTACCGCAACCCCCTCCCGGTGGCGGTCACCCTCCTGCCCGTCGAGGATGTTGACGGCACTGGCCTCGTGGTCATCACCCGCACCATCGAGCCGGCCCTCGGCGGCGTCGCCCTGCCCGGCGGCTTCATCGACTTCGGCGAGGACTGGCGCGACGCCGTCGTCCGCGAACTCCGCGAGGAGACCGGCATCACGGCCCCCGCCTCCGAGGTCACCCTGGCCGACGCCCTGAGCTCCCCGGCGGGCCACCTCCTCCTCTTCGGCCTCCTCCCGCCCCGCCCCGCCGCCGAGCTCCCCGCCTCGATGCCGACGAACGAGACCACGGGGTGGCACATCCTCCGCGCCCCGTCCGCCCTGGCCTTCCCCCTCCACACCGAGGCGGCGAACGCCTGGTTCGCGGGCAAGTACGCCTGAGCCCCGCGGCGGTGGCGTCAGTGCCAGTTGCCGATCTGCACGTCGCGCGGATGCGGCGCGCCGGAGCCCGTCTCCAGCAGGGACTTCAGGCTCATCAGGAAGGTCGCCCACTTGGTGCTGCAGTGGCTCATGAACTCGACGGGTTCGCGCCAGCCCGCGTGCGTGAACATGAGGATCGTCCACTCGCCGTCCCGGGTCAGCTCGAAGCCGACCGTGGTCCCGATCCACTCGGCCGGACCGTCGACCACCTCCCACAGCACCCGTGCGTTCGGCCGCAGGCCGAGCACCTTCATGTCGAAGCCGCCGAGGTCGCCGAACCGGAACTCCAGGACGCCGTCGCCGGTCCCGCTCGTGTCGGTCGTCCACCACGCGGCCAGACCCTCGACCGTGGTGAGCGCCTCGTAGACCTTCTCCGGGGTGGCGGTGATGCCTACCCGGTGCAGGATGTCCACCATCTCGATCTCCTCACTTCTCCGTGGTCACTTCTCCGTGTCACTTCTCCGAGTCCTTGGCCCGCTGGATCGCCTCGGCGAGGCTCTTGACGCGCCGCAGGCGGGCGTCCCAGATCTCGCCGACCGAGTTCAGCTGCGCCACGGCCCGGGCCAGCTGGGCCTCGTCCACCTGGTAGCGCTTCTCCCGTCCCGCCGGCGCGGACCGTACGAGACCCACCCGGTCGAGCACGGCCAGGTGCTTGGTCACGGCCTGCCGGGTCACCGGCAGGTGCGCGCTGAGCGTCGTCGCGGTCCCCTGGCCGTCGGCCAGCAGGAGGTCGATCATGCGGCGCCGGGTCGGGTCGCCTATCGCGGACCAGAGGTCGTCGTCGACGGCGGCGCTCATCGCGTCGCCGCCAGCCGATCGGCGGTCGCGACCAGGCGCGGCAGGTAGAAGTCCCAGCCCTGCCGGTGGTCGTTGTAGTGGGCCTCGAGCACGGCCGCCTCCCAGCCCCGCTCGCGGAAGCCGCTCTCGCGGAAGCGGACCGTGGTTCCCGTCCCCGCGGGGACGAGCTCAAAGGTCACCAGCAGCGAGTTGCCGGGACCCGCCGCCTCCGTCTCCGTCTCGTCGTAGGTCCACCGGAACGAGAACATCCGTGGCGGGTCGGCCTCGACGACCGTGAACGGCGCGGACTGGCGCCGGCCGGTGTCCTGGTCCGTCCACGTGAGACGGGCCGTCGCGCCTGCGGCCGGCTCGAACGCGGTGGTCTCGGCGCTCCACCAGTCCCGGATGTGCTCGGGGCTGCTGAGCACCTCGAACACCACCTCGGGCGAGGCGTCGACGTACAGCTCGCGCTCGATGCTCCCGTGCTCCATGGCCGTCTCCCTCTTTTGCAACCTTCGGTTGCATATAAAGCTAGTCCACCTCCGACAGACATGCAACCGATGGTTGCGTATCCGTGGAAGGTGACACCACGCGCCGGGCCGTACGGCCACCGGTCCCGCGCGCCTACAGGCCCCGTACGGTGACCCCCTCCACCCGGTTCCCCGCCTCGTCCTCCACCACCACCGCGTCCCCCGCCCACCGCACGGTGTACCGCTCGACCACGCCCGCCTCGAAGCCCGGCCCCGGGTCCCGGATCACCACCCCGCCACCCGTACGCCCCCGCGCCGGCGCCCAGGCCTCCAGGGCCACCCCGTCACCGTCCCCCCGCGCGGAGCGGACCGGCAGCAGGGACCCCGCCCGGGCCAGTACCGGGATCCGCCCCTGCGGGGCGTCCAGCAGGATCTGCCCCGGGCCCTCGTACGCCGCCCCGGTGGCGGTGTCGTACCACCGGCCCCGTGGCAGCCGTACCGCCCGCCGGTCCGCCCCGCACTCCAGCACCGGGGCGACCAGCAGCGCGTCGCCCAGCAGGAACGCGTCCTCGCAGTCCCGCAGCCGCCGGTCCTCCGTCGCCCCCCACCACAGCGGCCGCACGTACGGGGCGCCCGTCCGCCGCGCCAGGTGCGCCAGCGTCACGAAGTACGGCCGCAGCCGCTCCCGCTCCGCCATCACCTCGGCCGCCTGCCGCTCCACCTCGGGCCCGAACGCCCACGGCTCCCGCCGCCCCGCCCAGATCGCCGAGTGGGTGCGGAACAGCGGCAGGTAGGCGCCCAGTTGCAGCCACCGCACGTACAACTCCGGCGACGGCGACCCGCCGAAGCCGCCCACGTCCGGGCCCGAGTACGGCACCCCGCACAGCCCGAGCCCCAACACCAGCGCCAGCGAGGACCGCAACCCCTCCCAGCTGGATTCCACGTCCCCCGACCAGGTGCCCCCGTACCGCTGCATCCCCGCCCAGCCCGACCGCGAGAACAGGAAGGGCCGCTCGGCCGGCCGCAGCCGCACCAGCCCCTCCCACCCCGCCCGCGCCATCCCCAGCGCGTACACGTTGTGCGCCGCGCGATGGTCCCCGCCGGCCCCGTCCATCACGTGCCGCGCCGACCGCGGGAGCGTGGCGTCGCCGAACGGCGCGAACGACACCGGCTCGTTCATGTCGTGCCAGAAACCGGCGAAGCCCCGCGCGAGGCGCTCCTCGTACAGGCCGCCCCACCACTCCCGTACCGCCGGATCCGTGAAGTCCGGGTACGCGCACTCGCCCGGCCACACCTCACCGCGCACCTCCGTGCCCCGCGCGTCCCGCACGAAGGCGCCCTCCGCCCCCACCGCCAGCCCCGACGCGTGCACCGCGTCCCCCGCTTTCACCGCCGGATCCACGATGGAGACCAGCCGCACCCCCTGATCCCGCAACTCCCGCGCCAGCCCGGGCAGATCGGGGAAGGCCTCCTCGTCCACCGTGAACACCCGGTGCCCGTCGTAGTGGTCGATGTCCAGGTGTACGGCCGACAGCGCCAGCCCGCGCGACGCGTACCCCCCGACCACCCGCCGTACCTCGGCTCCGCTCCCGAAGCCCCACCGCGCGTGCTGGTACCCCAGCGCCCACTCCGGCGGCACCGCGGCCGCGCCCGTCAGCCCCGACCAGCCCTGCAGCACCCGCGCCGGCGTCCCCACCAGCACCCAGCACCGCAGCGGCCCGCCCTCCATGCGCAGTTCGCTCGCCCCGGGGCGGTCCGCGCCCGAGCCCGCGCCCTCCTCGCCCTCCCGCAGCACCACCCGCCCGTCCCAGGAGTTGTCGTGGAACACCAGGTGCGTGCCCGCGTCCGCGACCACCATCTGCACCGGCATCGTGAGGTACAGCGGATCGGTGCCCGGCCCGAAGCCACCCTTCGGGTCCGTGTTCCACAGCCGGTACGCCCCGTCCCGCAGCCGCGGGCCCGCGGCCCGCCCGCCCAGTCCGAAGAACCGCGCGTCGGCCGCCACCTCACTGCGCTGCACCCACCGCCCCCCACCGGCACCCACCCCACCGGCACCCGCCCCGCCGACCCGGGCCCCGCCCTCCCCGGATCCCGCCCCGCCGCCCCCGGCCCCGCCGGCCCCGACCCCGGCCCCGCCGAGCCCGGCCCCGGCCGCGTCCCCCGCCGGGTCCGCCCCGCCCGAGCCGGATCCGGCCCCCGCCGCGGCCTCCCCGGCCAGGGGAACCGGCTCCCACCACCGCGGCGGCGCCTCCCGCCGCAGCACCGTCCCGCCCGGGGTGCGCACCTCCACCGCCCCGTGCCGGGACACCGCCACCGTCACCCGCTCCGACACCACCCGCCAGCCGCCCCCGGTGTCCGGCTCCAGCACCGCCCGCGGATCCGGCTCCGGCCCGTCGCCCACCACCGCGTACGAGGGCGTCGGCCCGGCCCCGTCCCAGCCCCAGAACACCGCGCCGCCCGCCGTGACCCGTACCAGCAGCTCCGAGCGCGCGAACCGCAGCACACCCCCGCCCGGGCGGGGCTCCGTACCGCTCAGCAGCCCCGGCACGCGCGCCCGCTCCGCGCCCCGGCGCGGGAGCCCCACCGCGTCCGCGCGCCGGTGGCGCCACGCCGCGCGCCAGGCGCGCCGCCCGCGCTCCGAACCGATGTCCTTCACCGCACGCACCAGATCACGACCGTCCATGGAGATCACCCTGCCACCGGCCCCCGGCCGAAGGGGCTGCGTTCAACTGCCGTTCACCCGCGGGGCGACCGGCCGCGACCAGCGACGGCCCACATACCGCCGACCCCGTGAGCGGCGATGACGACTCTGG
This sequence comes from Streptomyces sp. NPDC046308, assembly GCF_055588065.1. Lineage (NCBI taxonomy): Bacteria > Bacillati > Actinomycetota > Actinomycetes > Kitasatosporales > Streptomycetaceae > Streptomyces > Streptomyces sp. NPDC046308. The sequence continues at coordinate 5,870 of NZ_JBVJFB010000007.1, read as the reverse complement.
TGCGGATGTCGATCACGTGGCATCGTCCCTGTGAGCCGTCGCGCGGACACCCACCTGGCGATGGCACCGTACGCACACGAAGCGCGAGCCGCAGACTTGACCGGGAGCCGACCCATGACCTCAGCCACGCAGCCGGAACCCCTCTGGGCGCCGGGCCCCGACCGGATCGCCGCGGCCCGCATCACCGCCTTCCAGGCCTGGGCCGCGATCCGCTTCGGAGCCCCCGCCGAAGGTGGTTACCCCGCCCTGCACCGCTGGTCCGTCGACGAGCTCGACACCTTCTGGCAGGCCGTCGCCGAGTGGTTCGAGGTCCGCTTCACCACCCCGTACGAGTCCGTCCTGGCCGACCGCTCCATGCCCGGCGCCCGCTGGTTCACCGGGGCCACCCTCAACTACGCCGAGCACGCCCTGCGCGCCGCCGAGGACCCGGCCCGCGCCGACGATCCGGCCCTGCTGTACGTGGACGAGACCCACGAGGTCACCCCGGTCACCTGGGCCGCACTCCGCCGCCAGGTCGGCTCGCTCGCCGCCGAGCTGCGTGCCCTCGGCGTACGCCCCGGCGACCGCGTCAGCGGCTACCTCCCCAACATCCCCGAGGCCACCGTCGCCCTCCTCGCCACCGCCGCCGTCGGCGGCGTCTGGACCTCCTGCGCCCCCGACTTCGGCGCCCGCAGCGTCCTCGACCGCTTCCAGCAGGTCGAGCCGGTCGTCCTGTTCACCGTCGACGGCTACCGCTACGGCGGCAAGGAGCACGACCGCCGCGAGACCGTCGCCGAACTCCGCGCCGAGCTCCCCTCCCTGCGCGCCGTCGTCCACATCCCGCTCCTCGGCACGCCCGCCCCCGACGGCGCCCTCGACTGGTCCGGGCTCACCGCCGCGGACACGGAGCCCGTCTTCGAGGCGGTCCCCTTCGACCACCCCCTCTGGGTCCTCTACTCCTCCGGTACGACGGGCCTGCCCAAGGCCATCGTCCAGTCCCAGGGCGGCATCCTCCTGGAACACCTCAAGCAGCTCGGCCTGCACTGCGACCTCGGGCCCGAGGACCGGTTCTTCTGGTACACCTCCACCGGCTGGATGATGTGGAACTTCCTCGTCTCCGGACTGCTCACCGGTACGACGGTCGTCCTCTACGACGGCAGCCCCGGCTACCCCGACACGGGCGCCCAGTGGCGCATCGCCGAGCGGACGAAGGCCACCCTCTACGGCACCTCCGCCGCCTACGTCATGGCCTGCCGCAAGGCCGAGGTCCACCCGGCGCGCGACTTCGACCTCTCCGCCGTGAAGTGCGTGGCCACCACCGGCTCCCCGCTCCCGCCCGACGGCTTCCGATGGCTCCACGACGAGGTCGCCGAAGACCTCTGGATCGCCTCCGTCAGCGGGGGCACGGACGTCTGCAGCTGCTTCGCCGGCGCGGTGCCCACCCTCCCCGTGCACATCGGCGAGCTCCAGGCGGCCTGCCTCGGCACGGACCTGCAGTCCTGGGACCCCTCGGGCAAGCCGGTCGTCGGCGAGGTCGGCGAGCTCGTCGTCACCAACCCCATGCCGTCCATGCCGATCCACTTCTGGAACGACCCCGACGGCAGCCGCTACCGCGACAGCTACTTCGAGATGTTCCCCGGGGTCTGGCGTCACGGGGACTGGATCACGATCACCGACCACGGCTCGGTGATCATCCACGGCCGCTCCGACTCCACGCTCAACCGCCAGGGCGTCCGGATGGGCTCCGCCGACATCTACGAGGCCGTCGAGCGGCTCCCCGAGATCAAGGAGTCGCTGGTCATCGGCCTGGAGGAGCCGAACGGCGGCTACTGGATGCCGCTCTTCGTCCACCTCGCCCCCGGCGCCACCCTCGATGACGACCTGCGCGCCCGGATCAAGGCGACGATCCGCGAGGAACTCTCCCCGCGCCACGTCCCCGACGAGGTCATCGAGGTCCCGGGCATCCCGCACACCCTCACGGGCAAGCGCATCGAGGTGCCGGTCAAGCGCCTCCTGCAAGGCGCACCCCTGGCCAAGGCGGTCAACCCGGGCTCCGTGGACAACCTCGACCTCCTCCACTTCTACGAGGAGCTGGCCCGCACCCGCGGCTGAGGCAACCGTCACTGTCAGTGGCGATGACTACTCTGAGTGAGCAGGAGATCGCATCACTCAGGGGGAGCCATGCCACCGCGCAAGAACGACCACGACACCGACCGGCGCCGCACGCTGCGCCGCGAGGTCCCCAGCACCCTCGGCCTGCTGGCCGACGCCGGGGACTTCGCGGCCATGTGCGGCTACCGCAGCTTCACGTTCGACCACCCCGCCGACTACGCCGAGTACCTCCGCCACGTCGACGGCCTGCTCCGGTCCCTCGCGGCCCGGGGCATCCACACCACCGTCGCCCTCTTCGACCCCGACGCCTACGCCGAGTACTGCGGGGAACACGACCTCGATCCCGACACGGCCGAGACCCGTACCCGCTTCACCGCGGAACTGGCCGGCGGCAGCGCCGTCCTGCCCTACACCGGTCAGCCCGTCGACGAGATCGTCCCGCTCCTCGTCGACGAGGCGGTCCGCCAGGCCACCTGGGAGTACGCCACCACCCTCCTCGCCGGAATCGGCCGCTGCGCGGACTGCGGCGAGGACATCGGCCACGCCTCCTTCGACCGCGCCACCGACGCGCTCAAACGCCTCCTGGCCGGCGCCGGACCCGGCCACCACCACTTCGTCTGCAGCATCCCGACCGAGGCGGAACAACTCGTCGCCGTCCTCCACGCCGACACCACCGGGGACCCGGGCACCCCGCCGCGCGTCGAAGCCCGCGAAAGCCTCGACTTCGTGACGGTCCTCGCGGCCGGGCTCGCCCAGGGCGGACCCGGGGGACTCGTCGTGCGGAGCACCACCGAAGGCCACCGCGACCGGGTCCACGGCTGGCGCCTGGACCGCGGCCGCCTCACCGCCCTCTCGGCCGCGGCCGTCTTCAACGCCTACTGCACCGACGCCGACACGGGGGAGCCCGTCGCCCCGGAATCCGGGGTCGAATACTGCCCGGGCTACGAGGTCGACGGCCCCGGCCCGCACCACTGAACGACCGAGGCCACTGCACGACCGTGGGGCCCTCGCCACCGGCGAAGGCCCCACGATCCACACCACACCCCGTCCGGCTACTCGCCGGAGAGCACCGCCTGTGCGGCCACGCGCGCCTCCTCGGCGCTGTCGGCCGCCCGGGCCGCCGCCGCGGCACGCTCGCACTGGGCGAGCGTGTACTTGGCGAGCGTCGCCCGCACATAGGGAATCGACGCGGCACCCATCGACAGGGAGGTGACGCCCAGACCCGTCAGCACGCAGGCCAGCAGCGGATCCGCGGCGGCCTCACCACAGACACCGCAGCTCTTGCCCTCGGCCCTGGCCGCCTCGGCCGACATGGAGATGAGGTCGAGCAGCGCCGGCTGCCACGGGTCCTGCAGCCGCGACACCGCTCCGACCTGACGGTCGGCGGCGAAGGCGTACTGCGCGAGGTCGTTCGTTCCCAGCGACAGGAACTCGACCTCCTGCAGGATCGAGCGCGCCCGGAGCGCGGCGGAGGGGATTTCCACCATCGCGCCGAACTTCGCCTTGAGGCCCGCCTCGCGGCAGGCGTCCGCGAAGGCCCTGGCGTCGGTGCGGTCGGCGACCATCGGGGCCATGACCTCGAGGTAGACCGGCAGCCCCTCGGCCGCCTTCGCCAGCGCGGTGAGCTGCGTGCGCAGCACGTCCGGGTGGTCCAGCAGCGAGCGCAGCCCGCGCACACCCAGCGCCGGGTTCGGCTCGTCGGCCGGCGTCAGGAACTCCAGCGGCTTGTCGGCGCCGGCGTCCAGCACCCGCACGACGACACGGCCCTCGGGGAACGCCTCGAGCACCTTGCGGTAGGACTCGACCTGCTTCTCCTCGGAGGGCGCCTTCTTGCTGTCGTCCAGGAAGAGGAACTCGGTGCGGAACAGACCCACACCCTCCGCGCCCGCCTCGACCGCGGCCGGCACGTCGGCGGGACCGCCGACATTGGCCAGCAGCGGCACCTTGTGACCGTCGGACGTCGCACCCGGACCCGACGAGGCGGCGAGAGCCGCCTTGCGCTCGGCGGCAGCGGCCGCCAGCTCCGCCTTCTTCGCGGAGGTGGGCTCGACGAACAGGTCACCGGTACTGCCGTCGACGGCGATCACCGTGCCTTCGGCGATCTCACCGGCACCCGGCAGCGCCACGATCGCCGGCACACCCAGCGCCCGCGCGAGGATCGCGCTGTGACTGGTCGGCCCGCCCTCCTCGGTCACGAAACCCAGGACGAGCGCCGGGTCCAGCAGCGCCGTGTCGGCGGGAGCCAGGTCCCGCGCGATCAGCACGTACGGCTCGTCGCTGTCGGGCACACCCGGCATCGGCACACCGAGCAGCCGCGCCACGATGCGGTTCCGTACGTCGTCCAGGTCGGCCACCCGGCCGGCCATGTACTCGCCGGCCCCCGCGAGCAGATCGCGGTAGGAGGCGAAGGCGTCGTAAACGCCCCGCTCGGCGGTGCTGCCGACGGCGATCCGCCGGTCGACGTCCGCCATCAGCTCGGGGTCCTCGGCGATCATCGCCTGGGCCTCGAGCACGTGCTGGGCCTCGCCACCGGCCAGCTGGCCACGCGCGATCAGATCGGCCGCCACGGCACTCACGGCCTGACGGGCGCGCCCCTGCTCGCGCTCCGCCTCGTCCGCGGTGATCTGCTTCGCCGGCGGCTCGAGAACCGCCGTGCCCATGTGCCGCACCTCGCCGATCGCCACACCGTGGCTCACGCCGACGCCTCGCAGCGTTGTCTCCATTTCACCCGTCTCCGATTGAGCGGCGGGCCGAGCCGCCGCGGTGGATGTCCGACTCGTTCGCCCATGCCGGGCGGAAGGTCACCGCCAGCTGAAGAGGGCGTCGTCGGCCTTCACGTCGCCGGACTCGACGACGTCGCCGAGGGAGTCAGGCGTCGCCTCGAGCGCCACGACGGGACAGATGGGCGACTTGCCGGCGGCCTCGACAGCGGCGGGGTTCCAGCGGATGACGGCCTGGCCGCGGGTCACGGTGTCGCCCTTGTTCACGAGCAGCTCGAAGCCCTCGCCGTTGAGCTGAACCGTGTCGATCCCGAGGTGCGTGAGCACACCGTGGCCCTCGCCGTCGACCACCACGTACGCGTGCGGGTGCAGGGAGACGACCACACCGTCGACGGGGGCCACCGCCTCCGAGGGCTCGCGCACGGGATCAATGGCGGTGCCCGGTCCCACCATCGCGCCGGAGAACACCGGATCCGGCACTGCCGCGAGTCCGATGGCGATCCCGGCGAGTGGGGACGTCACGCTGGTCATGGGGGCCTCCCAGGGGTGGGGCTCATCGTGTCGCCGTCACTGCCTGTTGCGAACGGCGTACTCTTCTGAAGGATATGTCACTTGATGTTCGGGTTCGCCCGATCTTCGTCCTGCTCCGGGCTGGTCCGTCGGCACGGAGACTAGTGGACTAGACCGGTGGACTAGACCATACGCCTGAATCGATTTGCTTGGGCACCCCCGGGGCTGTACTGTCGTGACTCCCGCCAGGACGCCTCGTGTGAACTTCTCGCGAACGGCAGATGGACGGGACTCCTCCTCTTCAACGCGATCTCGATCTTCTCCTGTCTTTTCGTATGCCTATTCGGTAATACGACGAGTGGTCAAGGGGTCGGGAAATCGCTGATAGAGTCGGAATCGCCGGAAAGGGAAAGCGCGAAAGCGGCTGGAACTGGAAAGCACCGAGGAAGTCGGACCCGAAAGAGTCTGATAGAGTCGGAAACGCAAGAACACAGAACGAAAGCCCGGAGGAAAGCCCGCGAGGGTGAGTACGAAGGAAGCGTCCGTTCC
>NZ_JBVJFB010000006.1:333673-532447 GCF_055588065.1 Streptomyces sp. NPDC046308 | reverse complement strand
GGTTACATTCCGAACCCGGAAGCTAAGCCTTTCAGCGCCGATGGTACTGCAGGGGGGACCCTGTGGGAGAGTAGGACGCCGCCGAACAATCATTGCGGGAAGCCCCGCACCAGACCCTTCGGGTCCGGTGCGGGGCTTTTCTGCGTTTCTGCGTTTATACGGATGGGGTCTGCGCGGTCGTCTGGTTAGGATCGGCCCTTATGAGTGATATTCAGCATGTGATACGTCCGGTGCGGGAGGACGAGTGGGAGAAGGTCAGGGAGCTGCGGATCGCCTCTCTCCGCGATCCCGTGGCTCCCATCGCCTTCCTCGACACCGCCGAGCGCGCCGAGGCCCGGCCGGACAGCGTCTGGCAGGAGCGGACCGCCGGCGCTGCTTCCGGGCGGGCCGTGCGGCAGTTCGTGGCCGTGGGGCCCGACGGGGTGTGGAACGGCTCCGTGACCGTACTGGTCGAGGAGCTCGGCACGACCGACTTCCTCGACCGGGAGATCGAGACGACCCAGGGACACGTCGTCGGCGTGTTCGTCCGCGAGGACCAGCGGGGGACCGGGGTCGCCGAAGAGCTGTTCCGGGCCGGGCTGGAGTGGGCCTGGGCGCTTGAGGGGCCCGCGCTGGAACGCGTACGGCTCTACGTGCACGAGCGGAACGAGCGGGCGCAGGCTTTCTACCGGCGCATCGGGTTCCGGGACAGCGGCGTGCGGGTGCCGCTGGAGAGCGACCCGTCGGCCAAGGAGATGGAGTTCGTGATCCCGAGGCCCTGAGGCCTCGGCGAGGTCTCAGGGCAGGTCCGCGTCCGGCCAGCGGGAGCGGGCCTGTTCGCGGCTGCGGCACAGCGCCAGGAGGGGAAGCGTCTCCTGGGCCAGGAGCTCCGGGAGCTGGGGGATCGGGGCCACGGCGGCCACGTCGTCCAGGACCAGGGACAGTGGTGGGTCGAGCCGACCGTGGGATGACCGTGCGGCCATGCGGCGGCCGTGCTCGACCACGTGAGAGGCGAGTGCGGTCAGCAGGGGCATCGCACCCGGGTGGGTGCGGGGATCCTCCAGTGGCTCACCCACCATGTAGAGGGTGCCCCCTTCGGTCACGAACGATGCCAGGGTGAGTGCATCTGTTCGGTTCGGATTGCAGGCCTCGCGGATGTGGATCGAGGTCAGGCAGGAGAGGGCCCGGGCCGTCAGGTTCTGGGCCAGTTCCCGGCGTTCGGGGTGGGCGGTGAGGGCGCTCTCCAGCTCGCCGGCCGCGCCGGGCGCGGCGTGGGGGTGGGTGCGCAGGATGCGGACCGGATCCTGGGCGCCGTTGCCCTGGGCCCAGCGGTGCAGCTGCTTGAACGGGCGGTCGTCGAGGGCGACGGCCTGCAGCCAGCTGCGCAGGAGCGTTTCCGCGGTGTCCGCGACCGCCGCGTCCATGCGGGCCGGGGGGCGTACGGGGGCCAGCAGGGCGATCGCGCGGGCCGCGGCGGTGTCGCGGTCGGCGCAGCCCTCGGCGGGGTTCCAGTGCATGCGGGCCGGGGTGTCGCACAGGTGCGAGGGGTCGTAGAGGAGGACCGGGCCCAGTTTGGCGCGGGCGTCCTTGGTCTCGGCCCAGAGGGCGGGGGAGGAGCTCACGACGAGGGCGGCGCCGGGGGCTTCGGCGAGGGCGTGGGTGGCGGCGCGCGTGCGGTCGTCGGGGGTGGCGTAGATGAGGCCGGTCGTGGGGGCGGCCGTGGTGGCTGCCGCCGGATGGGGGGCGTAGCCGAAGCCGTAGCGGTAGGCCTCGTCCGCCGGGGCGGTGGCCGGTGGTGCGGGCGCGGGTGTGCTGCTGGGGGCGCTGCCCCCAGACCCCCGCGCCTCAAACGCCGGCGGGGCTGGATTGGGGGGCTGGGGTGGTGTGGTGGGTGCGGGTGCGCTGCCCCCGGGCCCCTGCGCCTCAAACGCCGGTGGGGCTGGATTGGGGGGCTGGGGTGGTGTGGTGGGTGCGGGTGCGTTGCCCCCGGGCCCCTGCGCCTCAAACGCCGGTGGGGCTGGGGTGGGGGGTTGTTTGGAGAGGGCGCGGCGGGATTTGGTGCGGGCGAACACGCCGATGGCGAAGACCGTGAGGACGAACATCACCAGGAGCTGGCTGACGAACAGGCCCCAGAACAGGCCCCAGCCCGAGAGGGCCGCCGGGTCGGTGTCCGGCCAGGCGGCGGGGATGTCGTGCGGTTCCGTTATCAGGGCGCGTACGGCTTCCGGGGTCCGGGTGAAGGTGACCGTGTCGGGCCAGGTGCCCTTGGCGAAGACGGCGGCCAGGCCGGTGGCCGTCCAGACGAGGACGGCCAGGCCGAGGAGGAAGGCCAGGAGGCCGACCAGCAGGCCGTCCGGGATGCCGCCGCCGGGCGCGGGGGACTCCGTACGTCGTGCGTCGTGCATGGTCAGGCCACCGTGGTCGCGGAACCCGGGCCGCCGTTGCCGCGGCTGCGTTCGATGGACAGGGCGCGTTCCTCCGCTTCGAGCTCGGCGGCCAGCATGTCTTCGGAGAGGCGGACGGGTGTGGAGGATTCGGTCATGGCGCGGTCCGTGAAGACGAGGGGGCGTTCGGCTTCGGTGATCAGGTGTTTGACGACCTGGACGTTGCCGTTGACGTCCCAGACGGCGATGCCGGGGGTGAGGGTGGGGATGATTTCCACCGCCCAGCGGGGCAGGCCCAGGACCCGGCCCGTCGCCCGGGCCTCGTCTGCCTTCTGGGCGTAGATGGTTCTGGTCGAGGCCATCTTGAGGATGGCCGCGGCCTCGCGGGCGGCCGCGCCGTCGACGACGTCGGAGAGGTGGTGGACGACGGCGACGAAGGACAGGCCGAGGCGGCGGCCGAACTTCAGCAGGCGCTGGAACAGCTGGGCCACGAACGGGCTGTTGATGATGTGCCAGGCCTCTTCGACCAGGAAGATGCGCTTCTTGCGGTCCGGGCGGATCCAGGTGTGTTCCAGCCATACGCCGACGATCGCCATGAGGATGGGCATGGCGATGGAGTTGCGGTCGATGTGGGACAGGTCGAAGACGATGAGGGGCGCGTCGAGGTCGATGCCGACGGTGGTGGGGCCGTCGAACATGCCGCGCAGGTCGCCGTCGACGAGGCGGTCGATGACGAGCGCGACGTCGAGGCCCCAGGCCCGGACATCGTCTATGTCGACGTTCATCGCGTGGGCGGATTCGGGTTCCGGGTGGCGCAGTTGCTCGACGATGTCGGTCAGGACCGGCTGGCGGTCGCGGATGGTGTCGACGACGTAGGCGTGCGCGACCTTGAGGGCGAAGCCAGCGCGTTCGTCGAGGCCGTGGCCCATGGCGACTTCGATGATGGTCCGGAGCAGGGCGAGCTGCCCGGTCGCGGTGATGGCCGGGTCGAGGGGGTTGAGGCGGATCCCGTCGTCGTTGGCGGCGATCGGGTCCAGGCGGATGGGGGTTATCCCCAGCTGCTGGGCGATCAGGTTCCACTCGCCGACGCCGTCCTCGCCCTGGGCGTCGAGGACGACGACCTGGCGGTCCTTGAAGCGGAGCTGGCGCAGGACGTACGTCTTCTCCAGGGCGGACTTGCCGTTGCCGGATTCGCCGAGGACCAGCCAGTGGGGGGCCGGGAGCTGCTGTCCGTAGAGCTGGAAGGGGTCGTAGATGTAGCCCTTGCCGCTGTAGACCTCACGGCCGATGATGACGCCGGAGTCGCCGAGTCCGGGGGCGGCGGTGGGCAGGTAGACGGCTTGCGCCTGCCCGGTGGAGGTGCGTACGGGCAGGCGCGTGGTCTCGACTTTGCCGAAGAGGAAGCTGGTGAAGGCGTCCGTCAGGGCGGACATGGGATCTCGCATGGGCGGCACTTCCCTCCAGCTAGCGTCGGATGCCGGTGGCGAACGGCAGGGTGTTGACGAAGGCGCGGTGGTGCTCGCGGTCGCACCATTCCAGCTTCAGGTAGGACTTGCCGGCGGAGGCGCGGATCGTCCGCTTGTCGCGGGCGAGGGCTTCGGGCGAACGCGAGGACACCGTGATGTACCCGACCAGGTTGACTCCGGCCGCACCGCTGGCGAGATCTTCACCCCTCTGGTCGAGCCGGCCGTGGGCGGCGATGTCGCGGGGGTCGACGGTGCGGTTCATCTTGGCGGCGCGGGAGGCGTCGGCCTCGTCGTTGGTCTTCTCGGTGAGCATGCGCTCGATGGCGACCTCGGTGGGCTCCAGGTCCATGGTCACGGCGACGGTGCGGATGACGTCGGGGGTGTGGACGAGGAGGGGGGCGAGGAAGTTGACGCCGACGGGCGTCATCGGCCACTCCTTGACCCAGGCGGTGGCGTGGCACCAGGGCGCGCGGGTGGAGGACTCGCGGGTCTTGGCCTGCAGGAAGGTGGGCTCGACCGCGTCGAGTTCGGCCGGCCAGGCGTTGCGCTTGGTCATGGCCTGGATGTGGTCGATGGGGTGGTCCGGGTCGTACATGGAGTGCACGAGGGAGGACAGGCGGCCCTGGCCGAGCGGCTGGCGGACGCGGATGTCGGCTTCGGCGAGGCGGGCGCAGATGTCGGTGAGCTCGCGGGCCATGACGATGGCGAGGCCGGCGTCGCGGTCGAGCTTGCGTCCCTTGTGGGGGGTGGCGGCGCGGGCGATGGTGTGGGCCTCGGCGGCGAGTTCGCGCGTGTAGTGCATGCAGGCGACGAGGTACGCGCGGTGCTGTTCGGAGGAGGTGGACACCATCGACTGGAGCTGGTCGTAGGAGTCGCGGAGCCAGCCGGGGGCCTGGGTGTCGCCGCGCTGGGCCACGTCCTTGGCGTGCGCGTCGGGGTCGGCGGGCAGGGTGCGGGCGAGCATCTGGAGGCGGGTGACGAAGCCGTCGCCGTTGGCCACGTGCTTGAGGAGGGTGCCGAAGCGGTCGACGAGGGCCTCCTGGTCCTCGCTGTCGCGCAGGCCGACGCCGGGGCCCTCGATCTCGATGGCGGCGGTGACGGTGCGCCGGTCCGCGTGGAGGAGCACGGCGATCTCGTCGGGGCCGAAGGGGGCGGCGAGCCAGTTGATCCGGCCGATGCCGGGGGGCGGGCCGACCTCGACCTCGCGGCCGTCGGCGGCACGGGTGCCCGCTTCCATGGCGGTGGAGCGGTAGGTGGTGCCGCGGCGCAGGGTGCGCTTGTAGCTCCGGTTGATCTCGAACCACTTGTAGAAGGTGCGGCCCTTGTACGGGACGTACACGGCGGCGAGCGCGATCATGGGGAAGCCGGCCAGGCTGACGATGCGCAGGGTGAGGTCGGGGACGAGCAGTCCGCTCATCATGCCGAAGAACGCCCCGGCGATGATCAGGGCGATCTCACCGGTCTCGCGGTTCTTGCCGACGATCGCGTTCGGCCGGGCCCGGCCGATGAGATACGTGCGGCGGGGCGCGACCGGGTGCATCTGGTGGGACTGGGTCGTCAACGCCCGTCACCTCCTGTGTTCCTCGAACTCGTGCGGGGTGCGGGTGCGGCGGAGGGGACAGATCCGCCGCCCCCGCCGCCGGAGGTGGGGCGGCTGCTGTGGGCGGCCACGCCTCCGGAGAGGGGGTTGGCGGGGCGGGGCGCGTTGGTGCCGCCTCCGCCGTCGCCTCCGCGGTGGGCGCCGCGGCTGCTGTGGGTCTTGATGCCCTGCGAGACGAGGGAGGCCGGGGAGCTGATGACGGCGGCGGCCTGCGCGCCGTCGGTGGCCTTGCTGCGGTTGGAGCGGGCGGAGGCGATCTCGTCGCCGAAGCCGGGCACGAAGCGGTAGATCATCGCGGACGCGAAGATCGCCAGGAGGATGATGGCGAGTCCGGTGACGACGGCGGAGAAGGCGTTGGGGCCCTTTTCGCCGGTCAGGGCTCCGGCGAGGCCGAGGACGATGACGATGACCGGCTTCACGAGGATGACGGCGATCATGATGCCGGCCCAGCGGCGGACGTGGCCCCAGAGGTTGCGGTCGACGAGGCCGGAGTAGACGACGACGCCGAGGAGGGCGCCGACGTAGAGGAGGGCGGCCCGGATGAAGAGCTCCAGGTACAGCACGCCGGCGGCGAGGACGGTGACGAGCGCGACGACGATCAGCATGATCGGGCCGCCGCCGATGTCGTCGCCCTTCTTGAGGGCCTCGGAGAAGGAGCCGAAGAAGACGTCGGTCTGGCCGCCGGTGGCGGAGGCGATGACGGCGGTGACGCCGTCGGTGGCGGAGACGACGGTGTAGAGGATCAGGGGGGTGAAGGCGGAGGCGAGGACCGTGAGCCAGAGGAAGCCGATGGCTTCGGACATGGCGGTGGTGAGGGGGACGCCGCGGACGGCTCGCTTGGCGACGGCGAAGAGCCAGAGGACGAGGGTGAGGATGGTGGAGGCGGCGAAGACGACGGAGTACTGCTTGAGGAAGGCGGGGTTGGTGAAGTCGACTTCGGCCGAGCCGTTGACCGCTTCGCTGAGCTTGCCGACGATCCAGGCGGCGGCGTCGGCGCAGCCTCGGGCGAGGGAGGCGAGGGGGTTGAGGGCGTCGGCCGGGTCGCTGGGCGCCAGGCCTGTGCGGGGGGCGCCGGTGCCGCCTTCGCCGCGCTCGCAGTATTCCTTGGCGGGGCCGGCGATCAGCGAGCAGGGGTCCTTGCTCGCCGAAGGCGCCGGTGTGGGGGTAGGTGTGGGATCCGGCGCGGCCGTCGCGCGTGCGGCGAACAGAATCACCGCGGTCTGGAGGGCCGCGGTGAGCGCACCGATCCTTCGGAGCGAGAGCCGGTGATTACCGGGCATAGGTGAACCCTCCGAATTCGGTGACCGCGCCGCCGATCTCCTCGGAGGTGGATACCGGGGTGTCGCCGGTGACTGGGGTGGGGCCGTCCTTCTGTGAGGTTTCGACGACCTTCCAGCCGGAGCCGTTCCACTTGAGCGTCATCGAGATCGTGAACCAGCCGCTGGTGACGGGGCGCGTGGACTTGTCGCCGGTCAGACCGAACATGCCGATGCACCACACGTCGACCGAAGCGGACCCGCCGCCGAAGCTCTTCACTTTGGTCCCTACCGGGACGGTGCGGCTGACGAAGGTGGAGCCCGTGGGAGCCAGTCCGTCCTTCGTGAGGCCGATCTGGGAGAGGAGGCCCGTGGAGTAGTCGGCGTCGAACCCGGCCTGGAGCTTGGTCCGGCTGCTCTCCTCCGTGATGGCGTCCACGATGGCGCGGCGTCTCGTCGGGTTGAACATGCCGTCAGAGCCGAGCGCTACGGCGAAGTTGGCCGCAGCTGACTGTGCACCCTGCTGGTCCTGGGCGAAGCCCGAGGGCACGCCCGCGTTCTTCTCCGTGACCGGCGAGGTTCCCGTCGGGGCGGTGGAGGAGGACGTCGGGGGTTTGTCGGAGGAAGGGCCTGACGGGGTGTCCGGGGACTGGTTCGCGAACGCGATGGCGGCGATCAGGAGGACCACGACGCCGACCACCGTGACGAGGCTGCGGGCGGTGCGGGGGGAGCGGCGGGTGGGGCCGTACGGGTCGGCGGGGGGGTCCGGGAGGCGGGTGCGGGTCTGGCCCGTGCCGCCGACCTCGCCGTGGCCGCCGCCGTACTGGTCGTCGTTGCTCATTCCGTGTCGGCCCCCTCCGCGTCGTACGACGGTAGCGCTGGTTCCCGCGTAGGCGCGGTGTGGTGATTCCTCATCGGGTACGGCCCGCGGTGTGGCCCGGCTAGACGGCCATTCCGTAGACGATGGTGAAGAGGGTGCCCAGGGAGCCGATGATGAAGACGCCCGTGAGGCCGGCCACGATCAGGCCCTTGCCCTGTTCCGCGCTGAACGTGTCGCGCAGGGCGGTCGCGCCGATGCGCTGTTTGGCCGCCCCCCAGATGGCGATGCCCAGGCACAGGAGGATCGCCACGGCCATGACCACTTCGATCATGACCTTCGCTTCGTTGCCGAGACTGCCGAACGGCCCCCAGTTCGGGGCGATTCCGCCGATGATGGTGGTGATGTCGCCCTTTTCGGCTGCCAGGATCATGTAACTCACCGCCCCTGTATGGGTAGTTCCGGACGCCCACTGCCCGACGGCAGGGGTTACGCACTATCTTCGCTGATGAAACCGCCGCCGTCGTCGACTTGACGGCTCTCTTTACCCGATCTCGCGGACCGCGCCCGGCCTCCGCGCTCTGACCTGGGCAGGGGCGGTGTGTATGCGCAAGAACGTGCGGTCACTCTGTGTATCACGAGGGGTGACGCCGGGCAATGATTGTCGTCTCGGCGTACGGGTGGGGCGAGGGGGCGGCCGTTCGGCGCAGCCGGGTCGCGTGTCGTTGGGCTGACCCGCTGACATTTGTCCGATGTTCCGCCCGTCCGTCGGCGGGGGCGCTGTCAGTGGGGTGCGGGAGGCTGGGGAGCATGACGACTCCATGGACTCTCGCGGATCTCGAGGCGGCGATCAGGGCGGGGTGGTCGGTGGAGACCGCCGAGCCGGCCGGCATCAGCAAGGTGCCCTGGACCCCGGAGAATCCGGCCTGGGGGCAGTGCGACATCACCGCGCTGGTCGTGCAGGACCTCGTGGGCGGGGACCTCGTGCGGGGTGAGGTGTTCCACGACGGCCGGCCGGAGGGCCACCACTGGTGGAACCTGCTGCCCGGGGGCGTACGGGTCGACCTCACGCGGGAGCAGTTCCGGCGGGGCGAGACGGTCACGCCGGGGCGGGTCGTGACGCGGCCGGGCGGGCGGCTGGGGCGGCGCTGGGAGGAGTACCAGCTGCTGCGGCAGCGGGTGATCGACAAGCTGGGGCCGTTGCGGGGGGTGATGCGGGCCGAGGACGGGCGGCGGCTCGTGTACACGGACTTCGGGGGGCCGGGGGCGCCGCTGCTCGCGCTGCACGGGCACTTCCAGGACGGGCCGGCCTTCGGGGACCTGGCCCGGGAGGTGGGTCCGGCGTGGCGGGTGATCGCCCTGGACCAGCGGGGGCACGGTGAGTCCGACCGCGCGGCGGAGTACTCGCGGGAGGGGTACGTCGCGGACGCGGCGGCCCTGCTGGGACACCTGGGGCTGGGGCCGGCGGTGGTGCTGGGGCATTCGCTGGGCGGGGTGAACGCGTACCAGCTCGCCGCGCGGCGGCCGGAGCTGGTGCGGGCGCTGGTGGTCGAGGACATCGGGGCGGTGGTCGACGGCGACCTGTCGTTCGCGCGGGCGTGGCCGCGGCGGGCGGCGACCCGGGAGGGGTTCCTGGCGGGGCTGGGGAGCTCGGCGCCCCACCTGGCGGGGTCCCTGCGGGAGTACGCGGACGGATGGGGGACCGCGTTCGAGGTGGAGGACATGGTGGAGTCCCAGCGGGCGCTGAACGGGGACCACTGGGGGGACTGGCTGGGGGTGCGGCAGCCGACGCTGCTGGTGCGGGGGGATCGGAGCGGGGTGCTGTCGGCGGAGCATGCGCGGGAGATGGCGGTGCGGAGGGTGGGGGTGCGGGTGGTTGAGTTGCCGGCGGGGCATGCGGTGCGGGTGGGGGACCCTGAGGGGTATTTCGCTGCCGTGCGGGGGTTTTTGGCGCGGGTCGCCTAGCGGCGGGCTGGGCGGATCCGGGGTGGGCCGGGCCGCGGTCGCCGGTGGGTGCGGCGCCGTTACGGGGGCGCTGCCCCCGGGCCCCCGCGCCTCAAACGCCGGCGGGGCTGGAGTGGTGCGGCGGGGCTGGATGGGGTGGGGGGTTGGGGTCAGGTCCAGTGGGTGGGGCGGGTGAGGGTGGGGGGGAATTGGGTGGTGGGGTCGCCTTGGGCGGCGTTGAGTTGGGGTTGGGTGAGGAAGACGGCGTCTCGGAGGTCCGCGCCGCGGAGGTTGGCGTCGCGGAGGTCGGCGCCGATCAGGTCGGCCGTGCGGAGGTCGGCGCGGCGGAGGTCGGCGGCGATCAGGTAGGCGCCGCGGAGGTTCGCGCCGCGCAGGTCGGCTCCGGCGAGGCGGGCTCCCATCAGGTCGGCGCCGCGGTGGTTCTTCTTCTTGCGGCCCGGCACCTTGGCCCGTACGAGCTCGCTGGTCTCGAGCAGGAGGGTGTTGATCTCCGCGCGGAGCGGGGTGATGTCCAGGGCCGCGAGGGCTTCGGCGTCGGCGCGGGTGCACTCTTCGGTCTGCGCGAGCAGGCGGCGCAGTTCTGCGTGGAGCGGGGCGGCGGCCGGGAGGGTCAGGGCCTCGGCGACGTAGAAGAGCAGCTCGTGCAGCTGCCGCATCACCGGGAAGACCTCGAACATCTCGCCCCGGGTCTCCGGGTGGGCGCGCCAGTCGCGGCCGCCGAAGGTGACCTGGGAGACCTGCTGGCCCGCCCCGAAGCAGTCGAAGACCGTGCACCCCTGGAAGCCGGTGTCGCGCAGCCGGGTGTGGATTCCGCAGCGGAAGTCCTCACGGAGGTTCTTGCAGGGGGTTCCGGCGGGCTTGTTCACGGCGAAGTCGTTGGACTTGGCGAAGGGCAGGGCCACGCAGCACAGCGCGAAGCAGTTCGCGCAGTCGGCTTCGAGGAGGGGGAGCGGGACGGGGGGCGGGACGGGGAGGTGGTTCGACACCTGTCCATTGTTACCGGGCGGGGGCGGCGAGGCGCATGGGTGGGCGGTCCGGGGGGCGCCGTCTACCTCCTCCTCCACGTCCTCGAGGATCTGCTCGGTGCGGCAACCGAGGCGCCGAGGGTGACCTCCGGCCGGCAAGGCCCGGGCGAGGGCCCGGCCGAGCCCAGGGCGCGCTGCTCCGGGACGAGACGGCGTGCCTGACGGGGTGGTCGCCGGGGGACACCGCGGTCCACGTGTGCCGGGCGTCGTCCAGGGGTCAGGAAGCGGCTGGGGTCCGTGCCCACGTGCGCAGCAGGGGCCCTCCTTGATTCACCTTTCAAGTCTGCCGGAGGCGGCGGGGGTTGATCGAAGAGGGGGCGGGCGTGAGCATCGGCGTATGACCGAAGTGATCGCAGTCGCCGTTATTACTCTTCTCGCCGTGATCAGTCCCGGCGCCGATTTCGCCATGGTGGTCCGCAACAGTTATCTCTACGGGCGGCCCACCGGGCTGTTCGCCGCCGGCGGGGTCGCGGCGGGGGTCCTGGTCCACGTCTCGTACACGATGCTCGGGGTCGGTCTGCTGATCGCCTCCTCCACCGCGCTGTTCACCGCGATCAAGCTGGCGGGTGCGGTCTATCTGGTGTGGATCGGGGTACGGACCTTCCGGGCGCGGGCCGAGGTGTCCGTGGACCTGGAGTCGAAGCCGCAGCTGAGCCCGCTGGGGGCGATGCGGTCGGGGTTCCTGACCAATGTGCTCAATCCGAAGACGACGCTGTTCGTCGTCTCGACCTTCACCCAGGTGGTGAACTCGGACACGCCGGTGTGGCAGCAGGCGGGCTACGGGCTGTTCATGTCGGCGGCGCACCTGGGCTGGTTCGGGGCGGTGGCGTTGTTCTTCTCCGACTCGCGGCTGCGCGACCGGATGCTGAAGGCGCAGAAGACGCTGAACCGGGCCATCGGGTCGGTGCTCGTGGGGCTGGGGGTGGGGTTGGGCTTCGCCCGCTGACGGTCCTCGACATCGGTGATCCATGGCGTCCGCCGCGCCTCCCCGCGGCCGTTGTGGAGTCGGTTACCTGTCGGTAGCGTGCGGGGGTATGGGCGCTGCCGAGGGGTTTTTCGAACGACTTGATGCCGGGCGGTTCACCGCCACCGAGTACACGCGGGGGCCGTGGGACCCCGGCTCGCAGCACGCCGGTCCGCCGGCCGCGCTGCTCGGGCGGGCCGTCGAGGAGCGGCCGGGTGCGCGCGCGGACATGCGGATCGCCCGGATCACGTACGAGATCCTGCGCCCGGTGCCGATCGGCGAGCTGGAGGTCACCACGAGCGTGCTCCGGGCCGGGCGCAGTACCGAGGTGGTCGAGGCGGCCCTCGCCCCGGCGGGGGCGGCGCCGGTGATGCTGGCGCGGGCCCTGCGGATCCGGGTGGCCGAGGAGGCCGTGCCGGCCGTGGTGCCGGGGCCGCAGCTGCCGCCGCCGGGGGAGGTGGACGTGACGCCGTTCTTCCCCGTGCCGTGGGACACGGGCTACCACTCGGCCATGGAGACTCGGTTCACCGAGGGCGCCTTCGTCGAGCCGGGGCCCGGGACCTGCTGGATGAGGATGCGGGTGCCGCTCGTCGCCGGCGAGGAGACCCGGCCGCTGGACCGGGTGCTGATCGCCGCGGACTCGGGCAACGGCATCAGCGCGGTGATGGACTTCGGGCGCTACGTCTTCGTCAACGGTGACCTGACCGTGCACCTGCACCGCCATCCGGTGGGCGAGTGGGCCTGCGTGGAGGCCCGTACGAGCGTGGACGCGGCCGGGATCGGGCTCGCGGACGCGCGGCTGCACGACGAGAAGGGCCCCATCGGGCGCAGCGCGCAGAGCCTCTTCGTCGCACCCCGGTAGCGGTCGGCCCGGCCAGCCCAACCCCCTTGTCAGGGGCGGGTCGTGGGTGTGGCAGGCTCGGGCGGATGGAGGCCCTGAGAGAGACGGATCCGGCGCACATCGGGGCGCAGGCACTGCTGGCGCGGCTGGGTGCCGGTGGCATGGGGCAGGTGTACCTCGGGCGGTCGCCGGGGGGTCGTCTGGTCGCCATCAAGGTGATCAAGGAAGAGATCACCGGGCATCCGGAGGCCCTCGCGCGGTTCCGCCGGGAGGCCGAGACGGTCCGCGCGGTGCGTTCCGCGTACACCGCGAACCTGATCGACGCGTCGCTGGCGGCGCCGCCGTACTGGCTCGCCACCGAGTACGTGGCCGGGCCCACGCTGAGCCACGCGGTGCGCGAGTACGGGGCCCTGCCGGCCGCCGCGTGCCGCAGGCTGTTCGCCGCGCTGGCGGAGGGTCTGGCGAGCGTGCACGCGTACGGGGTCACGCACCGGGACCTCAAGCCGCAGAACGTCATCCTGGGCGGGCAGGGGCCGCAGCTCATCGACTTCGGCATCGCCAAGGGCGTGGCCGAGACGGCTCTGACGCAGGACGGCGCCGCCCCGGGTACCCCCGGCTACACGGCTCCGGAGGTGCTGCTGCGGGGTGAGGTGGCGGACGCGGCGGACGTCTTCGCGCTGGGTGCCACGCTCGCCTACGCGGCGACGGGCCGGGCGCCGTACGGGACGGGGGACCCTACGGCGGTCAACTTCCGCGCCGTGCACGGCGGGATCGACGTCGAGGGCGTGGAGCCGGACCTGGCCGCGCTCGTCCGGGCCTGTGTGGCGACGGAGCCGGGGGACCGGCCGGCCCTGGCCGAGATCATCCGGCGCTGCGCGGTGGACTCGGCGCTGGTGGACGACCCGGTGTACGCGGCGCTGACGGCGACCGCGGGCGGGGCCGCGCAGGTGCCGGGGCTGCCGTCGACGATCGGTCCGGGGCTGCCCGCCGGCTCGGGCTACGTGCCGACGTACGTGCCTGCTGGTCCGGGCCCGCACCAGGGCCAGGGACTGGGCCAGGTCCACGTGCAGAGCCCGGGCCCGGGCCAGGTCCACGTCCGGAGCCAGGGCCCGGGCGGGGAGGCCGGCCGTCGGCGTCCGCCGCGCTGGGCGCTGGCGGCCGTCGGTGGTCTGGTGGCGGGCGGCCTCGTCACGGGCGGATACCTGTTTCTCCAGGAGGACGGCGGCGAGGACGGCAAGCGGGCCGGGGGCGCGCCGAGCGCCGCGGCCACGCCCGGCGGACCGGCCGGGCCGTCCGGGTCCGGTGCGCCGGCTTCGAGCCCCGCCCCCTCTTCCCGGGGCGGCGGCAGCGGGTCGGGGTCCGTGCCCGACCACATCGAGCCGAACAAGGTGTCGCGGGACCTGTGGACCAGTGCCGGTCCGGGCGGCGGAAGCTGCAGCCTGCCGCCGGAGGAGCGGGCGGAGTTCCTGGTGGGGTCCGCCGTCGACGCCGACGACCCGAGCGCGCGGACCGTCACGGGCAAGGTCAAGATCCGCGTGTACCTGAAGCCGTACAACACGGAGACGGGTCCCTACGCGGTCTCCGTCGGAGTCAAGGCTCCGCACGAGATCGACGAGAGCACGCAGCGGCCGTACGAGTTCGTCCGCGACTACAACCACGGCATCGGCTACACCAGCAAGCCCGTCGACCTCAAGGACCCGGCCACCGGCGGCGAGGTGGAGCTCACGTATCCGGACGACTTCGCCACGCAGCTCGTGGACAACCAGGGGACGCCTAAGAGGTTCCCGGCCATCCCGCTCGCCAACGATCCCGGTGACTGGACCGTGCTGGTCTACCGGGTCAGGAGTGTCAAGGAGTACAGCAGCGTCTACTGCACCGGCTTTCCGGTGAAATAGTGCCGGGTCTGGCCGATGAATCCACTGTCAGGTGACGTTCCATGAGGCAGTGTTGACGAGTGCGCAAGTTCTGGATGGCAAGCGGGCTCGGGATCGGTGTGTGCCTGACCTTCGTCGCCCTGCTCGTCGTCGGTACGTACTCGGCGGCGGCGGGGATCGTGGGCGGCGGCAGGCAGGGCGCCGTCGGACTGGTCAAGGGAGCGGTGCCGGCGGTCTATCAGCCGCTGGTGGAGAAGTGGGGCAATCTGTGCCCCGCCCTCAACCCGGCCCTGCTGGCGGCGCAGCTCTACACGGAGAGCGGCTGGAAGCCGGACGTGGTGAGCCACGCCGACGCGCGGGGCATCGCCCAGTTCATCCCGGGGACTTGGGCCACGTACGGCATCGACGGTGACGGTGACGGTGACCGCGACATCTGGGACCCGAAGGACGCCATTCCGTCGGCGGCCTCGTACGACTGTCAACTCGCCAAGGACGTCGCGCAGGTTCCGGGGGATCGGTCCGACAATATGCTCGCCGCCTACAACGCCGGCCCCTACCGCGTCATCAAGGCCGGGGGCGTGCCGCCGATCAGCGAGACGCAGGGCTACGTGAAGTCCATCCGGGCGCTGGAGAAGAGCTTCGCGCGGCCGGTCGGGCGGGTGGCGCCCTCGCAACAGGCCGCCGGGGCGATCTACTTCGCGCAGAAGCAGCTTGGCACGCCGTACCTGTGGGGCGGTAACGGAACGGCCGACCAGGGCGGGCGGTTCGACTGCTCCGGGCTGACCAAGGCCGCGTACGAGACGGTCGGCATCCAGTTGCCGCGCGTGGCCAACGACCAGTACAACGCCGGGTCCCATCCCCCGCGCGACCAACTGCTCCCCGGGGACCTGGTGTTCTTCTCCGATGATCTGACGAATTCGCGGGAGATCCGGCACGTGGGGCTGTACGTGGGCGGCGGATACATGATCAACGCCCCGTACACCGGCGCCGTGATCCGCTTCGACAAGATCGACACTCCCGACTACTTCGGTGCGACGCGGGTGACGAAGGATGGCGCGCAGGCCCTTCCGGAGCGTTTCGGTGCCGATCGGGCGCCCTAGCAACTCTCCGTAAGGCAAAGGCCCTGAGCTGCGACGATGAGTCACTCTTCGATAACGTTGGAGTGATCATTCGGTGGAGAGTGGAACGTAGATGCCAGAACGGGCGTTCCATGAGCGCGGGGGTTGATCAAGTGGGGGGCGAAGGGGCGCACACAGGGGTGCGCCCGCGAGGGAACCACGGCAAGGGCAAGGGGCCGCATCACCATGGCTGGACTCACAACAGGTGGGCCGAACGTGGATGTCAGCCTGCTGTACGAGGTCAACGGAGCGGCCCGGCGGGCTCCTGACTGGCTTGACCGGGCCGTGAGCCTGGCCGGGGAGTACGGGATCCTGCTGGCCCTGGTGCTCCTGGTGTTGTGGTGCTGGCGCGGTGCGCGCCGCCAGGACGAGACCACGGCCGTCGAGTCCTTCGCCGCACTGGTGTGGGCTCCGCTGGCCGCCGGACTGGCCCTGCTCGTCAACGTCCCGCTGCGCGAATTCGTCGGGCGGGAGCGGCCGTTCCGGCACCACGAGGGCCTGCAGGTGCTCGATCCCGGCTTCGGCGCGGGGATCGGGAACACCGAGTTCTCCTTCGTCAGCGATCACACCACCCTCGCGATGGCCCTGGGCGTGGGCCTGTTCCTGGCGAACCGGAAGATCGGGCTCCTGGGGATCGGACTGGCGCTCGTCGAAGGATCCTGCCGCGTCTACATGGGCGTCCACTACCCGACCGACGTCATCGGTGGTCTCGCGCTCGGCACCGCGGTGGTGCTCCTGCTCGCGCCGCTCGCCATGGCGCTGCTCACCCCGGTGGTGCGCGCGGTGGCCGGCTCCCCGCGCCTCGGGCGGCTCGTACGGGCCAAAGGCCGGGCGGTGCCCCGGCCGGTCGGGCTCGCGACGCAGACCCAGAACCCGCCCGCGGGGCAGCGGACGCACGAGAACGACCTCGCCGCCTGAGGCGACGCGGACTCAGGTCCGCGCGTAGGAATCCCATACGGCGAGCAGCGCGGCCGCCAGCAGGCACAGCCCCGCCGCCCCGAAGAACACCCGGACCGCCGCCCGGCGCGGCCGGGGGGTCACTGGTCGCCGCCGTCGCCGTCGCCGTCGCGGCGGTACCGGGAGCGCAGCCACCAGCCGGTGGCCGCGGCCGCGGCGGAGGTGAGCCCGATGGCCAGGGCCACGTCGGCCGGCCCGTCCGCCGAGCCCACGGGCCTGGCCCAGGCCGCGGCGGCCGCGGCGGCGGGGGCGAACGCGATGAGCAGGGCCCAGAGGAGGGCCGTGAGGCGGGCTGCGGATCCTGGCATGACTCAAGGGCATCCGCTGCGGCCCGCCCCGGCCAGCCGGGCCGTCCGAACGGGCTAGCCGGAGCGCCCACGGGGTGTGGCCCTTCCCGGGCCCGTCGGTCCGGGCCCGTCCGTGCGCGCCGGGTGTCCGTGCCCTACGCCGCCGGGTGGCGGGCGGCGTCCTTGCGGGCCAGGTCGCGGGAGCGGCGGGCCGGGCCGGACCAGCCGCAGGTGCAGACCGCCAGGGAGAACGCCCCGCGTTCGGCGGTGGATGTGGTGTGGCCCGTCGGTGGCTGCGGCTCTGACGTCGGCCGCGGGAGGGGCTCGTAGGCAAGCGGAGGAAGCAGGGTCGCGTCGGTGTGCGGTTCCACACCCCCACGGTACCCGGGCGGGCCGCCGCCCGGGGAGGGTGCGCCCCGTGACGGGAAACCCGGGACCTCGTTAAACGGAGCGGGTGGGGGCCTCGGGCAAGCAGCGGTCATGCGTTGGGGGTTGGCAGGCGATGGTGGTGCACCAGCACAGGCGGCGGCCCGGACGTGCGGGTGAGGCGTTGCGCGCCGCCGGCGTCGCCCTGGCGGTCACGGCGATGGGCGGGTGCGGGGGCGGAGGCGGCGGTGACGACCGGCCTCCGGTGGACGCGGCGGCGGTGGTCCGCGGGGCCGCGGACGCCCTGACGAAGACGGGCAGTGCCCGGGCCCGTACGGCGATGGAGATGGCCACGGGCGGGACCCGGGTCACGATCCGCGGCGAGGGCGGTGTCGACTTCAAGAACCGGATGGGGCAGCTCCTGGTGATGCTCCCGACCGATGTGAAGGGCGAGGACGAGCACCGGCCCATCACCGAACTGCTCGTGCCCGGCGCGCTGTACATGAAGAACCGCGGTGCGGGCGTGCCCGCCGACAAGTGGGTCCGGGTCGACACGACGGCCCTCGCCGACGGGAACCTGGTCACGGGCGGGGCCACCGATCCGCTGGTCGCGGCCGAGCTGCTGCGCGGCGCGCAGGAGGTGACGTACGTCGGGGAGACCGAGGTGGCGGGCACCAAGGTGCGGCACTACCGGGGGACCGCCGACATCGGGCGGGCCGCGGGGAGCGCGTCGGCGGGGGTACGGGGGGCGCTGGAGGCGGCGGCGAAAGGGTTCAGCAAGGACACCGTGCCGTTCGACGTCTACCTGGACGAGCAGGGGCGCCTACGGAAGGTCCGGCACCGGTTCACGTACGTCAACAATGGCGTGATCGATGTCTCGTCGACCACGCTGCTGTACGGCTTCGGGACGCCGGTGAACGTCGTATTGCCGGCAAGTGGGGACATTTACGCCGGGAAGATCGCCGAATAGTGGGGAGGGTGGAGGCGGAGCGACGCGATCGGGCCATGGGTCGGTATCCGGAAATGGTCCATCCGTGTCATGCGCCCCTGGGCACGGCGTCCCTACGCTGAGAAGCCGGGCCCGAGCGTCGATGACCGTAGACGGCAGATTGAGGTGACACGCGTGACTCCCGCAGGCGGTACGACGGTGCAGGACCACGTGGCTCTCGCCGAGATCGAACTGTGCGGTGAGCTGATCATCGCGGCGTCGGCGGCGGCGGAGGAACGGCTCAGCCAGGACCGGATCGACGAGGTGCTGATGGGCATCTGGTCGGGCTGAGCGGCCGGATCCCGGGGCCAGGGGGTGTGGCGAAAATCCCGCACGGTGCCCACGGCGCCCGGCACGCCTCTCGCCGCACCGGCCGAAGCCCCGAGCACGCCCGGTACGAGGGCCTGCGCCCGGCGCGCCGCGAGCACGCACCGGACACCGCGGGCACCGCGGGCCCCGCACAGGGCTTTCGCGACACCCCCTAGGTGCGCAGGAGGCGGGCGATGGCCTTCGTGGCCTCCTCGACCTTCGCGTCGATCTCGGTGCCGCCCTTGACCGCCGCGTCGGCGACGCAGTGGCGCAGGTGCTCCTCCAGCAGCTGGAGCGCGAAGGACTGGAGGGCCTTCGTGCTCGCCGAGACCTGGGTGAGTATGTCGATGCAGTAGACGTCCTCGTCGACCAGGCGCTGGAGGCCGCGGATCTGACCCTCGATCCGGCGCAGTCGCTTGAGGTGCTCGTCCTTCTGGTGGTGGTAGCCGTGGACCGCCGGGCCCTCCTGGGGCGCGTCGGCTCCGGAGCCCTCCGCCTCGATGATCGTCATGGGTCCTCCCGGGGTCCGAAACGAAGGGACATATACCCCTCGTGGGTATAGGGTAGTGGGCTTTTGCCGAAGGGGCAGGGGTCCGTGGTCCTCACTGTGCCTGATGGAGGACACTGGGGAACTGCCGGTTAGCCGTGGCCGGGGGATGCGCCTAGCATCAGCCTGACCGAATCCAATGCACCCCGAGGACCTCACGTGCGATTTCGTCTGACCCCCAGGGAGACGAGCTTCTACGACATGTTCGCCGCATCCGCGGACAACATCGTCACGGGCTCCAAGCTCCTGATGGAACTGCTCGGAGCGGACTCCTCCGCCCGGGCCGAGATCGCGGAGCGGATGCGGGCAGCGGAACATGCCGGGGACGACGCGACGCACGCGATCTTCCACCAGCTGAACTCCTCCTTCATCACGCCGTTCGACCGGGAGGACATCTACAACCTCGCGTCGTCGCTCGACGACATCATGGACTTCATGGAGGAGGCCGTCGACCTCGTCGTCCTCTACAACGTGGAGGAGCTCCCCAAGGGCGTCGAGCAGCAGATCGAGGTCCTGGCGCGCGCGGCCGAGCTGACCGCCGAGGCCATGCCGCACCTGCGGACGATGGACAACCTCACCGAGTACTGGATCGAGGTCAACCGCCTTGAGAACCAGGCCGACCAGATCCACCGCAAGCTGCTCGCACAGCTCTTCAACGGCAAGTACGACGCCATCGAGGTGCTGAAGCTCAAGCAGATCGTCGACGTGCTCGAAGAGGCGGCCGACGCGTTCGAGCACGTTGCGAACACGGTGGAGACCATCGCGGTCAAGGAGTCCTGAACCTCGTGGACACCTTCGCCCTGATCGTGACCATCGCTGTCGCGCTCGGCTTCACGTATACGAACGGTTTCCACGACTCGGCGAACGCGATCGCCACCTCCGTCTCGACGCGGGCCCTGACCCCGCGTGCGGCGCTGGCGATGGCGGCCGTGATGAACCTCGCCGGCGCCTTCCTGGGCAGCGGGGTGGCCAAGACGGTCAGCAGCGGCCTGATCGAGACCCCCACGGGGTCCACGGGCATGTGGATCCTCTTCGCGGCGCTGGTCGGCGCGATCGTCTGGAACCTGGTCACCTGGTACTTCGGTCTGCCCTCGTCCTCCTCGCACGCGCTCTTCGGCGGCATGGTGGGTGCGGCGCTGGCCGGCGGTACGGAGGTCATCTGGTCGGGCGTGGTCGACAAGGTCGTCATCCCGATGTTCGCCTCGCCGGTCGTCGGTCTGGTCGCCGGTTACCTGGTGATGGTGGTCATCCTGTGGATGTTCCGCCGGTCCAACCCGCACAAGGCCAAGCACGGCTTCCGTATCGCGCAGACCGTCTCGGCCGCTGCCATGGCGCTCGGCCACGGCCTCCAGGACGCGCAGAAGACGATGGGCATCGTCGTGATGGCGCTGGTCATCGCCGACGTCCAGACCGCCGACGACCCGATCCCGGTCTGGGTCAAGATCGTGTGCGCCGTGATGCTGTCGCTCGGTACGTACGCGGGCGGCTGGCGCATCATGCGCACCCTCGGCCGCAAGATCATCGAGCTGGACCCGCCGCAGGGCTTCGCCGCCGAGACCACGGGCGCCTCGATCATGTTCGGCTCGGCGTACCTCTTCCACGCGCCGATCTCCACCACGCACGTCATCACCTCGGCGATCATGGGCGTGGGTGCGACCAAGCGCGTCAACGCGGTCCGCTGGGGCGTCGCCAAGAACATCGTCCTCGGCTGGTTCATCACGATGCCGGCCGCGGCCCTCGTCGCCGCGGTCTGCTTCTGGATCGTGGACCTCGCCTTCGTGTAGCGGCGCGCATCAGGACGCGGGAACGAAAGCGGGCCGGCTCCCCCCACCCAGGGGGAGCCGGCCCTTTTTCTTTTCTTTCGTCTTGCGGTGGCACCGCCATGCAGCACCGCAGGACGTTTCAGCACATCTCTAGCCGAAGCGGCCCGAGATGTAGTCCTCGGTCGCCTGCACGGACGGGTTCGAGAAGATCCGGTCCGTGTCGTCGATCTCGACGAGCTTGCCGGGCTGGCCGACCGCCGCGAGGTTGAAGAAGGCGGTGCGGTCCGAGACGCGGGCCGCCTGCTGCATGTTGTGCGTCACGATGACGATCGTGAAGCGCTCCTTCAGCTCGCCGATCAGGTCCTCGATGGCGAGGGTGGAGATCGGGTCGAGGGCCGAGCAGGGCTCGTCCATCAGCAGGACCTGGGGCTCGACCGCGATGGCGCGGGCGATGCACAGACGCTGCTGCTGGCCGCCGGAGAGGCCCGAGCCGGGCTTGTTCAGGCGGTCCTTGACCTCGTTCCAGAGGTTGGCACCCTGGAGGGACTTCTCGACGACGTCGGACAGCTCGGACTTGCGGAAGCTGCCGTTCAGCCGCAGGCCCGCCGCCACGTTGTCGAAGATCGACATGGTGGGGAAGGGGTTCGGGCGCTGGAAGACCATGCCGACGGTGCGGCGGACCGCGACCGGGTCCACGCCCGCGCCGTACAGGTTCTCGTCGTCCAGGAGCACCTTGCCCTCGACGCGGCCACCGGGGGTGACCTCGTGCATGCGGTTCAGGGTGCGCAGGAAGGTGGACTTGCCGCAGCCGGACGGGCCGATGAAGGCGGTCACGGAGCGGGGCTCCACGGTCATCGAGATGTCATCGATGGCCTTGTGGGTGCCGTAGAAGGCGGACAGTCCGCTGACGTCGATTCGCTTCGCCATGAGGGGTCACTTCGCTTTCATACAGTCGCGTCAGCGACCGGTCTTCGGGGCCTTCCAGCGGGCGATGCCGCGGGCCACCAGATTGAGGATCATGACGAAGGCGATCAGTACGAGGGCCGCTGCCCACGCCCGGTCGTAGGAGGCTTCACTGCCGACCTTGTACTGCTCCCAGATGTAGAGGGGGAGCGAGGACTGGGCGCCTTCGAAGGGGTTGCCGTTGATCAGCTGGGTGCCGAAGACCAGCAGCATGATCGGCGCGGTCTCGCCGGCGATGCGGGCCACGGCCAGCATGACGCCGGTGGAGATGCCGCCGATGGCGGTGGGGAGCACGACCTTGAGGATCACGCGCCACTTCGGCACCCCGAGGGCGAGGGCGGCCTCGCGCAGCTCGTTCGGGACGAGCTTGAGCATCTCCTCGGTGGAGCGGACCACGACGGGCATCATCAGGATCGACAGGGCCATGGCGCCGGCGAAGCCGGAGGGGCCGAAGCCGAGCATCAGGTTCCAGGTCGTCAGGATGAACAGACCCGCGACGATGGAGGGGATGCCGGTCATGACGTCGACGAAGAAGGTGACGGCCCTGGCGAGCGGGCCCCGGCCGTACTCGACCAGGT
The DNA here is from genome assembly GCF_055588065.1 of Streptomyces sp. NPDC046308. Classification (NCBI taxonomy): domain Bacteria; kingdom Bacillati; phylum Actinomycetota; class Actinomycetes; order Kitasatosporales; family Streptomycetaceae; genus Streptomyces; species Streptomyces sp. NPDC046308. Next base: position 510,400 of record NZ_JBVJFB010000006.1, on the reverse strand, counting down.
AGACGGCGGTCAGCAGGCCGATGGGGGCCGCGATCAGCGTGGCCAGGGCGACCTGCTCCAGGGTGCCGAGCAGGGCGTGGTAGACGCCGCCGCCCTCTTCGAAGCTGGTCACGCCGTTCATCGAGTGGCTGAGGAAGGCGCCGTCGAGGGCCTCGAGGCCGCGGCTGATGGTGGTCCACATCAGCGAGAGCAGCGGGACGACGGCGAGGACGAAGCAGACCCACACGACGGAGGTCGCGACGCGGTCCTTGGCCTGACGGCGGTTCTCGATCACCGAGCTGGCGGTGTAGGTGATCACGACGAAGAGGATGGCCGCGAGCAGACCCCACTGGATCTTGCTGTGGAGGTCGAAGACGAGGCCGATGCCGCTGCCGAGGGCGAGCGAGAGGACCGCGATCCCGGCGGGGGCCCAGCGGGGCAGGCCGCCTCGGGTGAGGCCGGCGGGGGCGGCGGACTTCGGGGCCCGGGCGGGCCGCTGGTCCTGGAGTGCGTGGCTCATCAGGCGTTCGCCCCCGAGAAGTCCTTGCGGCGAGCGATGATCAGGCGAGCTGCACCGTTGACCAGCAGGGTGAGCAGGAAGAGGACCAGGCCGGAGGCGATCAGCGCGTCCCGGCCGAACTCGTTGGCCTCGTCGAACTTGGCGGCGATGTTCTGCGCGAACGTGCCGCCGCCCGGGTCGAGGATGTGCAGCGAGATCAGGAAGCTCGGGGAGAGGACGGTGGCGACGGCCATGGTCTCGCCGAGCGCACGGCCGAGGCCGAGCATCGAGGCGGAGATGACGCCGGAGCGGCCGAAGGGCAGCACCGACATCCGGATGACCTCCCAGCGGGTCGCGCCGAGGGCCAGGGCGGCCTCCTCGTTCATGCGCGGGACCTGGAGGAAGACCTCGCGGCTGACGCTGGTCACGATCGGCAGGATCATGATCGCGAGCAGGATGCCGACGGTGAAGAGCGAGCGGGCGACGCCGACCTGGGACTTGTCGAAGACGTAGGTCCAGCCCAGGTACTCGTCCAGCCAGAGGTTCAGGCCGTTCAGCTGCGGGACGAGGAAGAGGGCGCCCCAGATGCCGTAGATGATCGACGGCACGGCGGCCAGCAGGTCGACCACGTAGGCGAGGGGTGCGGCCAGCCTGCGCGGCGCGTAGTGCGAGATGAAGAGGGCGATGCCGACGGCGATCGGAACCGCGATGGCCATCGCGATGATCGAGCTGACGACGGTGCCGAAGAGCAGGACGGCGATGCCGAAGACGGGCGGGTTGGCCGAAGCGTTCCAGTCGAAGGTGGTGAGGAAGTTCCCCTCGTTCTTCGACAGTGCGATCGAGGCGCGGTAGGTGAGGAAGCCGGCGATCGACGCCATGATCACCAGGAGCAGGATGCCGGAGCCCTTGGAGAGCCCGGCGAAGATCTTGTCACCGGCGCGGCCGGTGGACCTCTTGCTCGTGGAGACGGGCGGAGCCGTGTCTATCTGGGTGGGTGTGGTGGAAGCCATGGTCTTTCCGGTCTGTGTGGGGGGCAGGCCCCCTGGCGGCGGTGCACCGGATTCCCCCGGGCGAAGGGGAAGGGTCTCCGGGGCCGGTCCGTCCGTCCCCGGACGGGGGGAGGGAGCGGACCGGGCCTCGGAGCTCAGGACTACTTCAGGCCGGCGATGGTCTCGCGGACCTTGGCGTTGATCTCGGCCGGGATCGGGGCGTAGCCGTTCTCCAGCAGGATCTTCTGGCCCGCGTCGGAGGCGGTGTAGTTCAGGAAGGACTTGACGGTCGGCAGGGTCTCCGCCTTGTTGCCGTTGTCGCAGACGACCTCGTACGTCACCAGGACGATCGGGTAGGCGCCCTCGGCCTTGGTGGTGTAGTCGAGCTTGAGGGCCAGGTCGGAACCGGTGCCGGAGATTTTGGCGGCGGCGATGGCCTTGGAGGCGTTCTCACCGGTGGCCTTGACCGGGGTGGCGGCGCCCGTGTTCACGTCGACCGTCTTGATGTTCTGGGAGGCGGCGTAGGAGAGCTCGAAGTAGCCGATCGCTCCGTCGACGGCCTTCACCTGGGAGGCGACGCCGGAGGAGCCGGAGGCACCCTGGCCACCGGGGGCCGGCCACTTCTTGGCGGCGTCGTACGTCCACGCGTCGGGGGCGGCGGCCTTGAGGTACTTGCCGAGGTTCTCGGTGGTGCCCGAGTCCTCGGAGCGGTGGAAGGCCTGGATGGCGGTGGAGGGAAGCGTGACGCCGGGGTTCAGCTTCTTGATCGCCTCGTCGTCCCACTTCTTGATCTTGTCGTTGAAGATGTTGGCGATCGTGGCGGCGTCGAGGTTCAGCTTGTCGACACCGGCGACGTTGAAGCCGAGGGCGATCGGGCCGCCGACCATGGGCAGGTCGATGCCCTGGCCACCGGTGCAGATCTTCTTCGACTCCTCGACCTGCTCCGGCTTCAGCGCCGAGTCGGAGCCGGCGAAACCGACGGTGCCCTGGTTGAAGGCGACGATGCCCTCACCGGAGGAGGAGGACTTGTAGTTCACCTCGACGCCGGAGCAGGCGGCCATGTAGTTCTTGATCCACAGGTCGATCGCGTTCTTCTGCGCGGACGAGCCGGAGGCGAGGAGCTTGCCCTTGGCGTCGTCGCACTTGATCTCGCCGGCGGCTGCGGACGGCTTGGCCGTGCCGTCGGCGGTCTTCGTGTTGTCGTCCGAGCCGCACGCCGTGAGGACCAGGGCGCCGGACACGACAAGCGCCCCGAGGGCGGAGGCACGAAGCATGTTCTTGCGCTGAAGCTTCACTTTCGGGTGTTCCTTCCAGAAGCCGCCGGCCGCTTTCTGTGTCGGGGCGGCGTGCGAAGAGGACTACGTCGGTCTGCCCGGCTGAGCTGCTCGCCTTCCCGCGGCTCGCTCCGTGCACCACCGAAACTAGGCAGAACAGGTGAAGCAGCTGACCGGCCCGAGTGAACGGACGGTGAACCGTGGCGGACGACCCGGTGCGTTCCCGTCTCCTCACCCATGGCCGTCATCATCCGTTATCCGCCCGTTACCGCGGTGTGACCGCGGGCTCCCTCAGCCACACACGCTCGAAATCAAGCCGGGCCGCCTCCACCTCGTGGCGCTGGTCGGCGTGCAGGACGCCCAGGGCGTACGCCGTCGCGGGGGCGATGCGCGGCGTGCGGGCCGCCGTCGCCGATGCGGCCGCCGCCTCCGCCGCGTCGCGGTGGCGGTCCAGGGCCTCACCCGCGGCCGCGGGCCGGCTCACGTCCTCGCCGAGCGCCTCCCGGGCGTACCGGTGGACCCGCAGGAGGCGGCGTACCTCGTGCCAGAGGCCGTCGTGGTCCGCGTTGTACGGGCTCGGCGCCGCCTGTTCGCCGTCGCCGCGCGGCGGCAGCGCCGCGACCGCCGCGGACAGGCGGTTTTCGGCCACGGCTGCCAGGGGGACCAGGACGTCCCCGACCCGCCCCCGGGCCGCAGCGGAGTCCAACGGGACCTCCGAGGCCAGCACGGCCACCGCGTCCGCCACCGCGTGGAAGCGGGAGGAGCCGAGCGCCTGGAGCGTGGCCGAGTGGGCGCGCGTACGGGCCAGGGTGAGCTGACGCTCCAGCAGGGCGCCGGCGCGCGCCGAGCCCACCGTCAGCGCACCGGCCGTACCGCGCGGCGCCGGGAGCTCGGGGGATCCCGACAGCCGGTGCAGCGCGTCCAGCAGCCGGGCCAGCCGGGCGGCGTACGCGTGCTCGTCGGCCAGCGTCGAGGACAGCCACACCAGCTCGGTGCGCAGGCCGTCCGCCCAGGAGGACTCGGTCACCACCCGGAAGGTGGCCAGGGATCCGCTGATGCGGCGCGCGGCCCCCCGCAGGCTGCGCGCCGCGTCACCGCCTCCCGCGGCGTCGCTCGCCGCGCCTTCGTCGTGCAGGCGCAGCGCGCGCAGGAAAGCGGTGGCCTGGGAACGCAGGTACGTGCCGAGCACGTCACCCGCGTCCGCCGTCGCCGTAATCGGTTCATGGTTTGGCTGAGCCACGCCGGCGCCTCCGGGCGTCTATGAGCGTCTCCTGTACGTGCCGCAGCGGCTGGCCTTCCGCGTCCGTGCTGTGCCGGGTCCACTCGCCGTCCGGGCCCAGGTGCCAGGAGGAGGTGGCGTCGGACATACCGGTTTCGAGCATCCGGTCCAGTGCCGCGCGGTGGGCCGGGTCGGCGACCCTGACCAGTGCCTCGATACGGCGGTCGAGGTTGCGGTGCATCATGTCGGCGCTGCCGATCCACACCTCGGGCTCGCCGCCGTTGCCGAAGGCGAAGACCCGGGAGTGTTCCAGGAAGCGGCCGAGGATCGAACGGACCCGGATGTTCTCCGAGAGTCCGGGGACCCCGGGGCGCACGGCGCAGATGCCGCGCACCCAGATGTCGACGGGCACGCCCGCCTGGGCGGCCCGGTAGAGCGAGTCGATGAGGGCCTCGTCGACGATCGAGTTCATCTTCAGGCGCACGTAGGCGGGGCGGCCGGCCAGGTGGTGGGCGGCCTCCTTGTCGATCCGCGCGATCAGCCCGTCGCGCAGCGAGCGGGGCGCGACCATCAGCCGGCGGTAGGTCTCGCGGCGCGAGTAGCCGGACAGCCGGTTGAAGAGGTCGGAGAGGTCCGCGCCGACCTGGGGGTCGGCGGTGAGCAGGCCGAGGTCCTCGTACAGGCGGGCCGTCTTGGGGTGGTAGTTGCCGGTGCCGACGTGCGAGTACCGGCGCAGCTGGTCGCCCTCCTGGCGGACGACGAGGGACAGCTTGCAGTGGGTCTTGAGGCCGACGAGCCCGTACACGACGTGGCAGCCGGACTCCTCCAGCTTGCGCGCCCACTTGATGTTGGCCTGCTCGTCGAAGCGGGCCTTGATCTCGACGAGTACGAGGACCTGCTTGCCGGATTCGGCGGCGTCGATCAGGGCGTCGACGATCGGGGAGTCGCCGGAGGTGCGGTAGAGCGTCTGCTTGATGGCGAGGACGTCCGGGTCGGCGGCGGCCTGCTCCAGGAAGCGCTGCACCGAGGTGGAGAAGGAGTCGTACGGGTGGTGCAGCAGGACGTCGCGCTCGCGCAGGGCGGCGAAGATGTCGGGGGCGTGCGCGGACTCGACCTCGGCGAGGTCCCGGTGGGTGCCGGCGACGAACTTCGGGTACTTGAGCTCGGGCCGGTCCAGGGAGGCGATGCCGAAGAGGGCGGTCAGGTCCAGGGGCCCGGGCAGCGGGTACACCTCGGAGGCGTTGACGTTCAGCTCCTGCACCAGGAGGTCCAGTACGCCGGGGTCGATGGACTCCTCGACCTCCAGGCGCACGGGCGGGCCGAAGCGGCGCCGCATGAGCTCCTTCTCGAGGGCCTGGAGGAGGTTCTCGGCGTCGTCCTCCTCGACCTCCAGGTCCTCGTTGCGGGTCACGCGGAACATGTGGTGCGCGAGCACCTCCATGCCGGGGAACAGCTCCTCCAGGTGCGCGGCGATGACGTCCTCCAGCGGGACGTAGCGCTGCGGGGAGGCCTCCAGGAAGCGGGAGAGGAGCGGCGGGACCTTGACCCGGGCGAAGTGGCGGTGGCCGCTGACCGGGTTGCGCACGACGACGGCCAGGTTGAGGGAGAGGCCGGAGATGTACGGGAACGGGTGCGCGGGGTCCACGGCCAGCGGGGTCAGCACCGGGAAGATCTGGTTCCGGAACAGCGTGAAGAGGCGGGCCTGCTCCTTCTCGGTGAGATCGGGCCAGCGGATGAGGTGGATGCCCTCCTCGGCCAGGGCCGGGGAGATGTCCTGCTGGAAGCAGGCGGCGTGGCGGGCCATGAGCTCGCGCGAGCGCGTCCAGATCAGGTCCAGCACCTCGCGGGGCTGCAAGCCGGAGGCGGACCGGGTGGCGACACCGGTCGCGATACGCCGTTTGAGGCCGGCCACGCGGACCATGAAGAACTCGTCGAGGTTGCTCGCGAAGATCGCCAGGAAGTTGGCGCGCTCCAGCAGGGGCGTGGTGGGGTCCTCGGCGAGCTCCAGGACGCGCTCGTTGAAGGCCAGCCAGCTGCGCTCCCGGTCGAGGAAGCGTCCCGGGGGCAGCTCGTCGCCGTCCTTGTCGTCGTACGCGTCCAGGTCGGCGTCGAGGTCGGGCTCGAGGTCGACGTGCGGACGGTGCGCCGAGATGGAGCCTATGCGGGCGTGGGCGCCGGTGACGGCGTTGACGGGGCCGGTCGCCTGGCCGTTCGCCTGGCCGGTCTGCGGGCCGGTCGCCTGGCCGGCGGGGGGCGTCTGAGACGGGTGCTGGGCGGGGACCTCGGTGGGGCCTGCGCTGGGCTTGTGACTCATGACTCCATTCTTCCGCGCACGCGGGAGGACAGGCGCGTCGGAAGTGTCGGCCGTCAGTCGGAGTCGGGGCTGCATTGGGGGAGAGTCGCAAGCGCGTCTGAATGCCCGGTTAATGGCGTGTGGCTTCCCGGCTCCGCCTGGCGCACGAGTCGCCTCCCGGCGGGGGGGCGGGGGTGGCGGGGGTGGGGCGGGCGCTCCGGCGTGCCGGGTGCGCTGCCCGGGCCCCGCCGGGCTCTGCCCGGACCCGCGCCTCAAGCGCCGGCGGGGCTCAAGATCGGGGCTCCGCCCCGGACCCCGCGCCTCAAACGCCGGCGGGGCTGGATTGTGCCCGGGGTGGGTTGGGCCGGCGGGGCTCAAGATCGGGGCTCCGCCCCGGACCCCGCGCCTCAAACGCCGGCGAGGCTGGATTGGGCCCGGCGGGCTGGATTGGGCCGGCGAGGCTGGATTTGGCCCGGCGGGGCTGGATTGGGCCCGGCGGGCTGGGTTGGGCCCGGGCTGGATTGGGCCCGGCGGGGGTGGGTTGGGCCGGCGGGGCTGGGGGGCGCAGCCCGGGCCCCGCGGCTTGAACCTCGGCTGGGAGTGGTCAGCTTTCCGTGCGGTACATGAGGTCGACCTCGTGGGTGGTGAAGCCGAGGCCTTCGTAGACGGAGAGGGCGGCCGGGTTGTCGGCGTCGACGTAGAGCATGGCCGTCGGCAGGCCCTGGGCGGCCAGGTGGCGCAGGCCGATCGCGGTGAGGGCCTTGCCGAGGCCGCCGCCCTGGGCGCCCGGGCGGACGCCGAGGACGTAGACCTCGCCCAGCTGCTCCGCCGCGTGGACCTTCGTCCAGTGGAAGCCGACGAGCTCCCCGTCGCGCTCCGCGAGGAAGAAGCCCTTGGCGTCGAACCACGGCTGCGCGATCCGGTCGTCCAGGTCCCGCTGGGTCAGCGAGCCCTGCTCGGGGTGGTGGGCGAAGGCGGCCGCGTTCGTGGCGAGCCAGGCCTCGTCGTCGGTGCCGGGCACGAAGGTCCGTACGGTCACGCCGGGCGGGAGCTTCGCCTCCGGCAGCGGGTCGGCGTCGGTCAGCGGACGGCGCAGCTGGCGCAGCTCGCGGAAGAGGGTCAGGCCGAGTACCTGCGCGAGGTGCCGGGCGGCCGACTTGCCGCCATGGGCCCACACCCGCAGCCGCTTCCCGGAGGCGGCGAGCAGGGCCGTGCCCATCGCCCGCCCGTGGCCGCGGCCGCGCAGGGCGGGGTGCACGACGAGCTCGGCGGCGGGTGCCTCCACCGGGTCGGTGTCCTCCAGTTGTCCGTATCCGGCGAGCCGGTCCCCCTCGGTGAGCAGGAAGTGCCGGATCCCCTCGCGCGGTCCGCCGCGCAGCTGGAGCCGTCCCTGCTCGGACACGGCGGTGGTGCCGTCCGTGCGCGCCGCCTCCTCGAGCAGGTCGAGTACGGCGTCGGCCTGTTCCTCCGTCAGTTCGTCGAGGGTCTGAATCTGCCGTCCCGGCTCCAGGGCCGCTGTTGCCTCAGTCATGGCACGAGCCTACGACCGCGGCGGGTGGCGGGCGGAGTGTGGGCGCGAGGTCGGTCCGTCTTCTGCGCGTAACCAACGCGATACCCGTTACCCCCTGGTAGAGCTACGCGCGTTGACCATAGGCTTCCCCGGACCTCCCAAGCAGTATCGCTGTCCACAAAGGGGACTAAATGTCAGCGACGCCACAACGGCACCGCCGAAACCGCCGGTTGACCTTCGCCGCCCTCGCCGTCACGGCCGGGGCCGGGGCCATGGTCGCCGCCGCTCTGCCGGCCGGAGCCGCGAGTGGTGGCGGTACGGCCAAGAGCCGGACCGTCGACGTGCAGATGCTGTCGTTCAACGACTTCCACGGCACCCTGGAGCCCCCGCAGGGCTCGTCCGGCACCGTGACCGAACGTCAGGCCGACGGCACCACCAAGGCCATACCCGCGGGCGGGGTCGAGTACCTCGCGACCAGCCTGCGCGAGGCCCGCAAGGGCCACGAGTACTCCGTCACCGCGGCGGCCGGTGACATGATCGGCGGCAGCCCGATGCTGTCCGGTCTCTTCCACGACGAGCCGTCCATCGAGGCGCTCAACAAGCTCGACCTGGACGTCACCAGTGTCGGCAACCACGAGTTCGACGAGGGCAAGACCGAGCTGCGGCGCATGGCGTACGGCGGCTGCCACCCGGTCGACGGCTGCTACGAGTTCGGCAAGGAGTTCACGGGCTCCCAGTTCCAGTACCTCGCGGCGAACGTCACCGACGAGAAGACCAAGCGTCCGCTGATGTCGCCCACCTTCGTGTGGAAGAAGGGTGACGTGAAGATCGGCTTCATCGGCGTCACCCTGGAGGGCACTCCGGACGTCGTGACCGCCGAGGGCGTCAAGGGCCTGAAGTTCGGCGACGAGGTCGAGACGATCAACAAGTACGCCGCCGAGCTGAACAAGCAGGGCGTGAAGTCGATCGTCGCGCTCATCCACGAGGGCGGTCTGCCCGCGAGCGGCGCCTACAACTACGACTGCAACGTCCCGGGCGCCGGCGCCGGCATCTCGGGCGCGATCGTGGACATCGCCAAGAACGTGGACTCCAAGGTCGACGCGCTGGTGACCGGCCACACGCACCAGGCGTACGCCTGCAACATCCCGGACCCGGCGGGCAACCCGCGCACGGTGACCTCGGCCGCCTCCATCGGCCGCCTGTTCACGGACACCACCCTCACCTACGACCGGCAGACCAAGGACATCGTCCGTACGCCGGTCGCCTCGCCCAAGCCGGTCAACAAGGTCGTCACCCGGGACCAGCCCAAGGCCCCGGACATGACCGAGCTGATCGATCGCTGGAAGACCCTGGCGGCCCCGATCGCCAACCGCCCGCAGGGCTTCATCGCGGCCGACATCCCGGGCCGCGGTTCCGAGGCGCCCGAGAAGCCGCTCGGTGACCTGATCGCCGACGCGCAGCTGGAGGCGCTGGCCCCGGCGGACAAGGGCGGTGCCCAGCTGGCGATCATGAACCCGGGCGGCATCCGCTCGGACCTCGCCTACAAGGCCTCGGGTGACGAGGGCGACGGCGTGGTGACGTACGGCGAGTCCTTCACGGTCCAGCCGTTCACCAACATGATGAACATCGTGGACCTGACCGGCGCTCAGCTGATCACGGCGCTGCAGCAGCAGGTCAGCGGCCCGGTCAACGGTGCGAACCCGAAGATCCTGCAGGTGTCGAAGGGCTTCACGTACACCCTGGACATGACCAGGACCGGCGCGGACCGCGTCGTCGTGGACTCGGTGAGGCTGAACGGCGCGGCGATCGACCCCGCCCGGACCTACCGGGTCGCGATGAACGAGTTCCTCGCGGGCGGCGGTGACGGCTTCACCGTCCTGAAGGAGCACAAGAACAAGCTGGTGGGCGCGTCCGACCTGGACTGCTTCAACGCCTACCTGACGAAGAACTCTTCGGCGACCAGCCCGATCGCCGTCCCGGCGGCGGACCGGATCACCGTCGTCAAGTAACACCGCGTGCGGTACCCCGAAGGGGCGGTGGGCCATCGGCCCGCTGCCCCTTCGGCTTTCCCCCGCCCGGGCGTGGTCAGAGGGTCGCCAGGAACGCCCCGACGGCCGCGTGGAACCCCTCCGGGTCGGTGAACGGCACGAAGTGGTCGCCGTCGAGGGGTGCGTACGAGGTCTTCGGGCGCCGGGCGACCATCGCGTCGGCCGCGGCCTGCGTGAGCGCCTGACTGCGGGTGCCGTGGACGAGCAGGGCCGGGCAGGTGCTCGCGAGCCAGGTGTCCCAGTGGTCGCCGTGGCACGCCCGGATGGAGTCGAGCATGTCCTGCGGGTGGTAGGCCAGGCGCCAGCCGCTGCCGTCCGGGAGGGGGCGCAGTCCGTCGGCGACGAAGGGGGCGGCCGGTCCGGCGGCGGCGAGGAGTTCCTCGCGGGTGGGGGCGGTGTAGGGGAGGCCGTCGAGGAAGTCGAACCAGTTCGGCCCCGTGGTGATGCGGATCTCGACGGTGGCGTCCACGCCGATGAGCGCGGAGATCCGGTCGGGGTGGGCGGCGGCCAGGTGGTAGGCGTTGAGCCCGCCGAGGGAGTAGCCGAGGAGCGTCACGGGGGCGTCGAGGCCCAGGTGGTCGAGGAGGGCGACGGCGTCGCGGACGTAGCCTTCGCGGCGGTAGTCGGGCGCCCGGTCGGACTCGCCGTGGCCGCGCTGGTCGGGGGCGATGACCCGCCATCCGTCGCCGAGGGCGGCGGCCAGGCCGGTGAAGGCGAGGGCTTCGGACATGCCGCCGTGCAGGGCGAGGAGCGGGCGGCCGGGACCGCCGAAGTCCAGGTAGGACAGGGTCCGTTCGTCGATCTTCAGCTCGTGGCGCATGGCGCGTGCCCTCCCGTGGTCCCGCGGATCTTCCGGTGCCTCCACCCTCCCAGCATTTGGGCAAGCGCGCAATACAATTGTGTAGCGCGCTTGCCCAAAACCTGCGCGGATACGATCCCGGCATGGGAAATCGCGAGGACCTGCTGGCCGGAGCGCGCCGCTGCCTGGAGGAGAAGGGGTACCTGCGCACGACGGTGCGCGACATCGCCTCGGCGGCGCAGGTGAGCATGGCCGCGATCGGCTACCACTTCGGGTCCCGGGAGGCGCTGCTCAACCAGGCGCTCTTCGCCGCCATGGACGAATGGGCCGCGGGGTCAGGCCGGCTCGCCGGGCAGGGGGACACCGCCGCGGAGCGGTACGCCGACACCTGGGACCGCAAGATCCAGGACTTCGCCGACATGCGCTGGCTCTGGACGGCCAACGTCGAGGCCTTCGTGCACGCGCAGTCCTCGCCCGAACTGCTCGCCATCCTGGCCGAGGAGCAGCGCAGGTCGCGGCCCATGGTGGCCGCCCAGCTGCGCGGCGTACCCCAGGACGAGGTCGCGGAGGGGGACGTACGGGCCCTCGGGTCGGTGCACCTCGCGCTGCTGACCGGCGTGATGGTCCAGTGCCTGACCGATCCGGAGGGCGCGCCGAACGGCCGGGAGATCGTCCAGGGGCTGCGCACGATGGTGGAGCTGCTCGAACGCTGAGGCCGGGGCCCGGGTCGGGGGTCAGGCCGGGGCCGGGCGGGGTCGAGCGCGAGGCCGGTCCGGAGGCCGACCCTTACCGACGGGTATCAATTTTGAGGTGTCCACGCCATACTCCGATGCCATCACCGGGACGGCGAAGGGGCGGGCATGGGCGGGGACATCGGCGCGGGCGGCGGCGCGAACGCGGGCGGCGGCGCGAACGCGGGCAGCGGCGCGGGCGTGGGCAGACGGGCGTTCCTGGCCGGAGCGCTGGCCGCGGGCGCGGCACTGGGACTGGGCGCCGCGACCGCCCCGGCCTCCGCCGCGGCCCTCGGCACCCAGGACTGGATGGCCGGACTCGGGGACTCCACCGCCCTCCAGCGGATGACCATCCCCGGTACCCACGACTCCGGCGCCACCAAGGGCGGCCTCTACGTCGCCTGCCAGAACACCTCGATCGCCCAGCAGCTCGACTCCGGCATCCGCTTCCTCGACGTCCGCTGCCGGGTCACGGGCGGGTCCTTCGCGATCCACCACGCGGCCTTCTTCCAGGACCTCATGTTCGGGGACGTCCTCGTGGCCTGCTGGAACTTCCTCGCGGCGCACCCCTCCGAGACCGTCCTGATGCGCCTCAAGCAGGAGTACTCCACCGACAGCGACGCCACCTTCCGCGCCGTCTTCGACGACTACCTGGACAACCGCGGCTGGCGCCCCCTGTTCCGCATCGCCGACACCCTGCCCACCCTCGGCCAGGCCCGCGGCAAGGTCGTGCTCCTCGCCGACAACGGCGGTCTGCCGGGCCTGCGCTACGGCGACGGCAACGTCTTCGACATCCAGGACGACTACAACACCGAGCCCTTCGCCAAGCGGGGCCGCATCGAGAACCACTTCCGCAAGGCCGTCCAGCAGCCCGGCAGGCTCTTCGTGAACTACGTCAGCACCGCCGCCTACATGCCGCCGCGCTGGAACTCCGACCGCCTCAACCCGCAGGTGCACGCGTTCGTCGACGGCGCCGAACTCGCCGGCCGGACCGGGCTCGGCATCGTCCCGATGGACTTCCCGAACACCCGCTCCGGCCTGGTCACCTCACTGATTCGGCACAACTGACGGCTCGGAGGGCGGCGGGGCCGGTGCCCCCGGGATGCGGAGCACCGCCTCCGTGCCCGGACCGCCGTCGGCCGCCGCCCGCAGCTCGGCGCTGCCGCCCGCGCGCGCCGCCGTACGGGCCACGATCGACAGGCCCAGCCCGCTGCCGGGCAGGGCGCGGGCCGACGGAGACCGCCAGAACCGCTCGAAGACGTGCGGCAGGTCCTCGGCCGGGATGCCCGGACCGTGGTCCCGTACGGTCAGCTCGCCGGCCCGCAGCGTCACCTCGACCGCGCCGCCCGGCGGGCTGAACTTCACCGCGTTGTCCAGGACGTTGACCACCGCCCGCTCCAGCGCGGCCGCCTCGCCCCGTACGAACCAGGGCGCCAGGTCCGAGTCGAAGCGCAGCTCCGGACCGCGCAGCCGGGCCCGGGACAGCGCGGCCCCGGTGATCTCGTGCAGGGCGACGACCTGGAGCGGGCCCGGAGAGGCCGCGTCCGGCCGGGACAGTTCCTGGAGGTCGCCGATCAGCGAGGCCAGCTCCGTCATCTGCGCCTTGACCGAGGCCAGCAGCTCCCGCCGGTCGTCGGGCGGGATGGCCCGGCCGGTCTCCTCACTGCGCGCGAGCAGCTCGATGTTGGTGCGCAGCGAGGTCAGCGGGGTGCGCAGCTCGTGCCCGGCGTCGGCGATCAGCTGTGCCTGCCGGTCCTGGGAGGAGGCGAGGGCCGCCGTCATCGAGTTGAAGGACCGCGACAGGCGGGCGATCTCGTCGTCGCCCTCGTCGGGGATCCGTACGGTGAGGTCCTCGGTGCGGGCGATGTGCTCGACCGCGTCGGTCAGTTCGTCGACGGGCCGCAGTCCCGTACGGGCCACCCACAGGCCGGCCGCGCCGGCGCCGACGACCCCGATGCCGCAGACCAGGAGCAGCACCCAGGCCAGGGTGTACAGGGGCTTGTCGACGTCGGCGAGCGGTTTGGCGACGGACAGCGCGGCGGCCCGGCCGTCGAGGAGGGCGGGCTGGGTGTAGACGCGGACGGCCACCCCGTCGGAGGTGGTCGTGTCGTAGAGGACGGCCCCCCGCCGGCGCTGGGCGACTTCGAGGTCGGGGGCGCTGACCGGGAGGGTGCCCTTGCCGTCGACCCAGCAGTGGCCGCCGTCCGGCAGCACGATCTGCACCTGGGCGCTGAGGTTGTTCGCGGGCCGCTCGGGCAGGGCGTTGCCGGAGACGCAGTTGAGTGCCCGGAACACCTGGTTGGCCTGCGCCTCCGCGTTGGTGGCGCGCAGCGAGCTGTCCAGCTGGTCGCGCAGCTGGGCCCGCACCATCACCCACGACACCGCGGCGACGGCGGCGACGGCCAGGGCCACCGCCACCGTGACGAGCAGGGCCAGCCGGGAGCGCAGCGGGAGCGCGCGGAACCTGGCGGTCGGACTCACTCGGGCCCGCTCTCGCCCGCGCGCAGGACGTAGCCCACCCCGCGCACGGTGTGGACGAGGCGGGGCTCGCCGCCCGCCTCGGTCTTGCGGCGCAGGTACATCACGTACACGTCCAGGGAGTTGGAGCTGGGTTCGAAGTCGAAGCCCCAGACGGTCTTGAGGATCTGCTCGCGGGTCAGGACCTGGCGCGGGTGCGCGAGGAACATCTCCAGCAGTGTGAACTCCGTACGGGTCAGCTCCACCGGGCGGCCGCCGCGGGTGACCTCGCGGGTCGCGAGGTCCATGCGCAGGTCGCCGAAGGTCAGGGCGTCCTCGTGGCTCTCGCCGCCGGCCTGCTGGGCGGCGTAGGAGCTGCGGCGCAGCAGGGCGCGGACGCGGGCGAACAGCTCGTCGAGCTCGAAGGGCTTGACGAGGTAGTCGTCGGCGCCCGCGTCGAGGCCGGTGACGCGGTCGCCGACGGTGTCGCGGGCGGTGAGCATCAGTACGGGCGTGACGCTGCCGGCGGCGCGCAGCCGCCGGGCCGCGGTCAGGCCGTCCATCCGGGGCATCTGGATGTCCAGGACGATCAGGTCGGGGGAGTACGAGGCCGCCCGGTCGAGGGCGTCGAGCCCGTCGACGGCGGTCTGCACGGCGTACCCCTCGAAGGCGAGGCTGCGGCGCAGGGCCTCGCGTACGGCCGGTTCGTCGTCGACGACGAGGATCCGCGCTTCGCCTTCGGCGGGATTCATGGATGGGTCTCCCAGAGGTGGTGGTCGGCCGAGGAGTCCGACAGGTGACGGCGCCTCCCAGCCTCGCACGGACGCGGGGAGGCACCCCCTAGAACGAGGTGCCGAAGCCGTTGGCGGTGGAGCCGTTGCCGTCGGTGCCGGAGGAGCCGGAACCGCCGGGGCCGCCCTTGCGGAGGGAGTCCAGGTCGGCCTTGACGGTGTTGACCGGGATGGCGAAGCCGAGGCCGACGCTGCCCGCGGCGGAGCCGCCGGAGGAGGGGGAGTAGATCGCGGAGGGCATCCCCACGATCTCGCCGTTCATGTTGACCAGGGCGCCGCCGGAGTTGCCGGGGTTGAGGGAGGCGTCGGTCTGGAGGGCCTTGTACGAGGTGGTGTCGGAGCCGGTGTCCCCGTTGAACTCGCGGCCGCCGAAGGAGAAGGGCCAGCCGCCGCCGTCCTGCTGCCGGCCCTGCGGGGACTGCTGCTCGGACTTGGGCACCTTCACCTCGCGGTTCAGCGCCGAGACGATGCCGCTGGTGACGGTGCCGGTCAGGCCGTCGGGGGAGCCGATGGCGACGACCTGGTCGCCGACCTTGACGTGGCCGGAGTCGCCGAGCCTGGCGGGCTTGAGCCCGCTCGCGCCTTCGAGCCTGATGAGTGCCAGGTCCTTGTCGGGGTCGGTGCCGACGATCTTGGCCCGGTACTTCTTGCCGTCGCTCATCGTCACCTGGATCTCGGCGGCGCCGTCCACGACGTGGTTGTTGGTGACGATCTCGCCGTCGGCGGTGACGACGATGCCGGAGCCGGTGCCCTGGCCGGACGCGGTGCGGATGTCGATGCGGACGACCGAGGGGCTGACCTGTTCGGCGACGCCGGAGACGGTGCCGCTGCCGGTGCTCTGCGAGACGTTGGTGCCGTTGACGCCGCCGGAGCCGCCGCCCTGGTGGACCATCAGCTGCTGGACGGCGGCCGCGGTGCCGCCGCCGACGAGGGCCGCGGCGAGCGCGACGGCCGCCAGCAGGGCCACGGGCCGCTTCGCGCGGGGCGTGGGGGCGGCGTGGGCCGGGCCGTCGGGGCGGGCGGCGGGGACGGTCTCGCCGCGGATGACCGGCGGCTGGTGCGCTTCGTGCCAGCCGGGCGCGGCGGGCGGGTACGAGGGCGGCGGCGGGTACGCCGCCCCCGCCTGGGTCGGGCGGTGCTCCTGGGGGTACTCGCCT
This sequence comes from Streptomyces sp. NPDC046308, assembly GCF_055588065.1. Lineage (NCBI taxonomy): Bacteria > Bacillati > Actinomycetota > Actinomycetes > Kitasatosporales > Streptomycetaceae > Streptomyces > Streptomyces sp. NPDC046308. Next base: position 494,654 of record NZ_JBVJFB010000006.1, on the reverse strand, counting down.
TCGCGGCGGAAGCTGTCGGTCATGGCTCCGACTCTGGTCGCCGATGATGAGAGCTTCCTGAGTCCGACCTGAAAAGCCCGAAAGAACCTCGTACGCCCTCTACGGCCCCGCCGGCGTTCGAGGCGCGGGTCCGGGGCGGAGCCCCGGGAAGGCGGGCCGCAGGCGAAGGGTGACGCCGCGGACCGCCGGACGGCTAACGGCAGCCGCAGGAGCGGCGGATCACCAGGGCCGAAGGAAACTGCTTCAGGCGTTCGCGGCGGGAGCCGGCCACGCGGAGGCCGTCGTCCAGGACGAGGTCCACCGCCGCCCGGGCCATCGCCGGACGGTCCGAGGCGACCGTGGTCAGCGGCGGGTCCGTGAGGGCCGCCTCCTTCACGTCGTCGAAGCCGGCCACCGCCAGTTCACCGGGCACGTCGATGCGCAGCTCCCGCGCCGCGCGCAGCACGCCGATCGCCTGGTCGTCCGTGGCGCAGAAGATGGCCGTCGGCCGGTCGGGCCGGGCCAGGACCTCCAGGGCGACCGTGTACGCGTCGTAGCGGTTGTACGGGGCCTCGATGAGCCGGCCCTCCACCGAGCGGCCGGACTCCTGCATGGCCCGCCGCCAGCCCTCGACGTGGTCGGCGACCGGGTCGCCGACGGACGGGGTGTTCTCGACGCCGCCGATGCAGGCGACGTACTCGTGCCCGTGTTCGAGCAGGTGGCGGGTGGCGAGCTGGGCGCCGCCGATGTCGTCCGTGACGACGGCGACGTCGTCGATGGCCTCCGGGCGCTCGTGCAGCAGCACCACGCGCGCGTCCCAGGCCTCGATCTCGCTGGCGGCCTGCTCGCTCATGCCCTGGCTGACCAGGATCAGGCCGGAGACCCGCATGCCGAGGAAGGCCCGCAGGTAGTGGACCTCGCGCTCGGTGCGGTAGTCGGAGTTGCCGACGAGCACCATCTTCCCGCGCTCGGCGGCGGCCTGCTCGACCGCGTGCGCCATCTCCGCGAAGAACGGCTGACGGGCGTCCGGGACGATCATGCCTATGAGGTCGGTGCGCCGCGAGGCCATCGCCTGGGCGACCCGGTCCGGGCGGTAACCCAGATCCTTGATCGCGGCGAGGACACGCTCGCGCGTGGCCGGGGCGACCGGCCGGGGTCCGTTGTTGATGACGTAGCTCACGACGGCGGTAGACGTACCCGCAAGTCGTGCCACGTCATCCCGCGTCACCTTGGCCACGCGCGGCAGTCTACGCGGGGTGACCTACCTCTGGGCAGGCCGTCCTGCCGAGTGGACGATCGAGGGCTCCTCCGCCGATCGGGTGACGGCCGGGGCGGACTGCGCGGACGCCTGCGCGGTGGCCTGGGCCGCGGCCTTGGCGGCCGCCTGGGCCGCTGCCTCCGCCGCCGCCCGCTCGACCTTCTCCGGTGTGACGAAGCGGTAGCCGACGTTGCGGACCGTGCCGATCAGCGACTCGTGCTCGGGGCCGAGCTTGGCGCGCAGCCGCCGTACGTGGACGTCCACGGTCCGGGTGCCGCCGAAGTAGTCGTAGCCCCAGACCTCCTGCAGCAGCTGGGCGCGGGTGAAGACCCGGCCCGGGTGCTGCGCGAGGTACTTGAGCAGCTCGAACTCCTTGAAGGTGAGGTCCAGCACCCGCCCCTTGAGCTTGGCGGAGTACGTCGCCTCGTCGACCGAGAGGTCGCCGTTGCGGATCTCCATCGGGGAGTCGTCCGAGCCCAGCTGCTGACGGCCGGTGGCCAGCCGCAGCCGCGCCTCGACCTCGGCCGGGCCGGCGGTGTCGAGGAGGACGTCGTCGATGCCCCAGTCGGCGGTGACGGCCGCGAGGCCGCCCTCGGTGACGACGAGGATCAGCGGGCAGCCGGGCCCCGTGGAGCGGAGCAGCTGGCACAGCGACCGCACCTGCGGCAGGTCGCGGCGGCCGTCCACGAGGATGACGTCGGCACCCGGGGTGTCCACGAGGGCCGGGCCCTCGGCCGGGGCGACCCGGACGTTGTGCAGCAGCAGGCCGAGGGCGGGCAGCACCTCGGTGGAGGGCTGCAGCGCGTTGGTGAGCAGCAGGAGAGAGCTCATGACCGACCACCTGCCCGGGTCGGACGGTGCACGGTTCGCTGGTCCATCACGTCGGTTCCTCCTCGGTCCCGTCCCCGGGGTACCTCCCAGCGGTAGCTGGGGGAGTGCGCGGTACTGCTTCGTACGTCTTGCCTGGCGTCCCTGCGGTCCCCGCGCCCTGGGGTCCGCATGGATACCACTGTTCTCGGTTCGTTCAACGCTCTGAAAGCACAAAAGGACCCGGGGGCAACGTTGCCCGGATCCTCTCGCCAAGCAGAATAGCCCACCGGCCCGTGCGCGGCCGAGCACTCTTCGACATCTCCGTTGTGGGTTCTGACACGCCCGTGCCCTGCGTATGCCCCGGTTTCACCGGATCGGCGGCCCGCCGGGCGGTGACGCGGGACCGCCCCGGCGTATACGCGACGCGTGGGCGCACACCGGGGCGGACGGGCGGAGGGGCCATCATGGAGGCCGACGGTAGAGAGCCGACGATAGGAGCTGCAGTGGCAACCGGAACCATCCGCTACTGGGCGGCGGCCAAGGCCGCGGCCAAGACGGCGGAGGAGCCGTACTCGGCGCACACACTGGCCGAGGCGCTCGACGCCGTGCGGGAGCGCCACCCCGGGGAGCTGACCCGGGTGCTGCTGCGCTGCTCCTTCCTCGTGAACGACGAGCCTGTGGGCAAGCGCCCGCATGATGCCGTCCTGCTGACCGAGGGGGGCACCGTCGAGGTGCTCCCCCCGTTCGCGGGCGGGTGAGCGGGAGCCGATGAGCACGCCTGAGGAACACCAGCACCAGCAGCGGGAACAGCGCGAGCGGCAGGAGCGGGAGCAGCAGGAGCTGCGCCGGCAGTACGCGCAGCAGCAGGACCCGTACGGGACCCAGACCTGGCAGTCCGACACCTGGGACACCAGCCACCAGCCGGTGTACCCGGCGCTGGGCGCGGTGCCGGGGCAGCCGGTGGCGCCCGAGGGATGGTTCCGCGAAGAGGCCCCGGCCGGGCAGCCGCAGGCGCAGCCCCCGGCCCCGAACGGCGGGGGCGCCGGGTCCTGGCCGGACGGTTCCGCGGCCGGGTCCGCCGGTCCCTACGCGGCGTCGTACGAGTACCCGGCGGCGGGCGGGCCCGCGCAGCAGCCCGTGACTCCGGAGGGCTGGTTCCGGGACGAGGTCCCGGCGCAGGCCCAGGCCCAGGCCCAGGCCCCGGCCCAGGTCCCCGCTCCGGCTCCCGTCCAGGACTGGTCCCAGGGCGGCCAGGTCGCGGGGATGCCCGCCGCGGCCGCCGAGCAGACCGCCTATCTCCCGCCGTACGGCGGTCCCGCGCAGGAGGCCGCCCCCGAGCAGACCGCCTGGGGGCACCTCCCAGCCGGGGGACTGCCGCCGTACCCCGGGCAGGCGCAGCAGCCGGCCGCCCCGGAGGGCTGGTTCCGCGACGAGGTCCCGGCGCAGGCGCAGGCACAGCCCCCCGCTCCGGCTCCCGCCCAGGACTGGTCCCAGGGCGGCCAGGGCGCGGGGATGCCCGCCGCGGCCGCCGAGCAGACCGCCTATCTCCCGCCGTACCCCGGCACCGCGGAGCAGTCCGCCCCGGCCGAGGAGACGGCGTACCTGCCGCCCGTGCCCGCTCCCGCCCCCGGGCAGGACGAGGCCGCCGCCGAGGCCCCCGCCGAGGACGGCGCCGAACCGGTGGAGGTCACCGCCTGGTCCCCGCCCACCCTCGCCGGGAACACCCTGCGGGCCGTCGACCCGGCCCAGGCCCGCGCCGAAGGCCGGTCGCCGATCATCGATCCGGGTCCGCAGTCGGCCATACTGACCGCCGCCCTCGGCCTGCTGCTCGCCGTGGCCGCGGCCCTCGGGCCATACGCCCTGCTCGTGCCGCTGATCGCCCTGCAGGGGCTCACCGCGGCCGGCTGGTTCCGCCTCAACGGCATGTGGCCGGCCCGCCAGGGCATCGCCCTCGCCTTCGCCGGAGCCGTGGTCGCCGACGTGGCCGTGCTCGCGGTGGACCGTACGTACGGCCCCGGCGCGATCGTCGGCACCCTCGGCGCCTGGGTGCTGCTCACGCTCGTCCTCCAGCTGCGCAGCCACGCGGATCCCGACGAGCGGATGTACGGGCTGATGGCCTCGGTGGCCTCGGCCGCCCTCGCCATCATCTGCGCCGGCTACCTGGCGGCCGGTTCCGCCGCCGTCACCGTCGGCGCGGCCGCCGTGGCCGTCGCCGTCTTCGCCCGGGCGCTGCCGCTGCCCACCGCTCCCTCGGTCGGCGTCTCGCTGGCCGCGGCGGCCGGTGCGGGCGTCGCGGTCGGCGGACTGACCTCCGTCGGGGTGGGCGGGGCGCTGATCGGCCTGGTCTGCGGCGTGTGCGCGCTGGTCGGGCTGCGCGTGGCGGCGTACGACTATCCCTCGAAGTTCGTGCACATGACGGCCGGTGTGGCGCTGCCGCTCGCGGCGGCCGCTCCCGCCGTGTACCTGATCGGCCGGGTGGTGGGCTGACGTTCCGCTGACGGGCGCACATGGTCCACTAGATCGCTCGTACCGACTAGTAGGGGGAGGGCACGTGCGTGCTCTGCGGATCGTTGTGATCATCGGAGTGGTGCTGGGGGCGGTCTTCGCCGGCGTGGACCGGTGGGCCGCTGGTTACGTCGAGAACCAGCTGGCCGACAAGATCCAGGCCCGTCAGGGCCTGGCCGGCAGCTCGGAAGTGGAGATCCGCGGATTCCCCTTCCTGACGCAGGCGTTCAGTCATGAGCTGGATCAGGTGGACCTCAAGCTCAGAGGGGTCGAGGTGGTCGCCGAGGGCCGCAAGACGCGGCTCTCGGAACTCGACGCGAGCTTCCGCAGCGTGAAGCTCAACGGCGACTACAGCGGTGGCACCGCCGAGCGGGCCGAGGGCACCGGCCGCATCACGTACGAGGACCTGACCGCGGCCTCGCAGACCGGCGCGACCCTCACCTACGGCGGGGCGCCGGGCAAGGTGAAGGTCACCGCGGCCGTGGACGTGCTCGGCAAGACGGTGACGCACAGCGTGGTGTCGACGATCTCCCTCGTGGACGCGCCGGACGGAAAGGGTGCCAAGCTCGTGCGGGTGCACGCCGACGAGGTGCCGGGTTCGGGCATACCCGGGGTGGAGAAGCTGATCCGCAAGAAGACCGACTTCGAACGCAACCTGGAGGTCGGCATGCCGGCCGGGCTCCACCTCTCGGCCCTGACCTCGGACGAGACCGGCGTGCACCTCACCCTGGGCGGCTCGAACGTGGTGGTGGCCGGATCGTGAGACAGTGCGGTCCGATCCGCAGAAGGGCGGGCCGCACGGCGGCTCCCGGGGGCGGCGCGGCGGCCGCCCGGGGAGTTCTCATCCCACTATCCGGACGATCCTGTCTCGGAATATGACACACCGGTGACAGGGCGGCCGATTCGTCCCTACGATCCATGGCTATGAAGCATCAGCAGGCGGACCTCACGAAGCGACGGGCAGTAGACCTGTGTCGCGTCGCCGCCATGCTCTGTCGATCCATGTGACCTGTGAGCGCATCCGCTCCATCAGCCGGACGACGGCCCCAAGGCCCTTCCCGCGTGACCGCACCCGCCTCCTGATCACCTGACGCCTCTCCGCGCAGGATCCGGAGCGCACCCGCAGGCACGCAGCACGCGTCACCCGCACCATCTCGCCGCACACTGCCCCGGAGGAGAACATCATGAGCCGCAGCGACGTCCTCGTAGACGCCGACTGGGTCGAGGCCCACCTGAACGACGAGAACGTCGTCGTCGTCGAGGTGGACGAGGACACGTCCGCCTACGACAAGAACCACATCAAGAACGCCGTCCGGATCGACTGGAAGCAGGACCTCCAGGACCCGGTCCGCCGTGACTTCGTGGACCAGGAGGGCTTCGAGAAGCTGCTCTCCGCCAAGGGCATCTCCAACGACGACACCGTCGTCCTCTACGGCGGCAACAACAACTGGTTCGCGTCCTACGCCTTCTGGTACTTCAAGCTCTACGGCCACCAGGACGTCAAGCTCCTCGACGGCGGCCGCAAGAAGTGGGAGCTCGACTCCCGCGACCTGGTCGACGGCAAGGACGTCCCGAACCGCCCGGCCACCGAGTACAAGGCCAAGGCCCAGGACACCTCCATCCGCGCCTTCCGCGACGACGTCGTGGCCGCGATCGGCAACCTGAACCTGGTCGACGTCCGCTCGCCCGACGAGTTCTCGGGCAAGCTGCTCGCCCCGGCGCACCTCCCGCAGGAGCAGTCGCAGCGTCCCGGCCACGTGCCGACCGCCCGCAACATCCCGTGGTCGAAGAACGCCAACGACGACGGCACCTTCAAGTCCGACGAGGAGCTCAAGGCCCTCTACGAGGCCGAGGGCGTCGACCTGTCGAAGGACACCATCGCCTACTGCCGCATCGGCGAGCGCTCCGCGCTCACCTGGCTGGTGCTGCACCAGATCCTGGGCCAGACGAACGTCAAGAACTACGACGGCTCCTGGACCGAGTACGGCTCGCTCGTCGGCGTGCCGATCGAGCTCGGCGCCAACAAGTAATCCCGGGCACGCGACGCCCCGTAGTACGACCTCTCTAGGACAGGACAGAGAACATGTGTGGAGCACAGATCGGCGGGCCCGACCTCGCGACGCTCAAGCCCGGTGAGACCGCGATCCAGGGCCAGGTGACCAAGGGCGGCGAGCCCGTCAGCGGTTACGTGCGGCTGCTGGACGGCGGTGGCGAGTTCACCGCGGAGGTCCCGACCTCGGCGACCGGCCAGTTCCGCTTCTACGCCGCTCCCGGCACCTGGACGCTGCGGGCGCTCGTCCCGGGTGCCCAGGCGGACCGTGCCGTCGTGGTCGCCGAGGCCGGCGGTGTGACGGACGTGGCGATCGCGGTCTGAGCACCGCACGTGTGATCGCTCGACAGATCGGCCGGAGGGCCGCACCCCAGGGGGTTGGACGCCACTGGAACGGGGTGCGGCCCTTCGTGCCGTCCGCCTTGTGCTCGCGGCCACCCGCTCTACGCTGGAGTCATGTACGCCCGGCGCCGGCGCGCCTATTTCCTGCTCATGGGCGGATGCCTGGTCCTCTTCGTCTCCGCCTGGACCTTCGTGCGCCTGCTGTCGGTCGAGGCCGCGGTGGCGCTGTGCGTGGTCGCCATGGTCATCCCGCCGGTGGCCGCGATGATCGCAAACCGGCGCGGCCCGGACGACCGCTGGTGGGACGACCCCTCGGGCGATCCGAAATCCGACGAGTGGTGGGACGAACTGGACGGAAAGCGGCGTCACGAGGACTGAAACCTTGTGAGACGAGACTGTGATCTTCGTTCGTACAACTGCTCCCCTCCGGTACGGGTCATGGGGTACGCGCGGGTAGCCAACCTGCGCCTCCAGGCTTGTGGGGGACCCCTTTGGAACACGAACAGACCATCCCTGAGCAGCGGAAAGGGGAGGAAAGCGGACCGGAAACGGACGCCTTGGCTCCGCGCCGCCGGACGGGCCGCACGACCCTCCTGATCGCGGGCGCGGCCGTGCTCGGCGCCCTCGCCGGGACGATCACCGGCTACGCGGTGCAGTACCACCGCGAGCCCACCCCGCTGCCGCCGCTGGCCCAGCAGGAGATGGCCGTGCCGAAGCCGGCGGCCGCGAACGACACGACCAGCCGGCGCTCCATCAATGCCAACCGCTGGCACAAAGCGGACGAGGACCTGGTCAAGAAGCTGGTCGAGGTGCCCGGCGGTGCGAAGGGCGGCTTCTCCGGCCCGATGTCCCCGGACGAGTTCTCCGCGAGCTACTTCGTCGAGCCCGCCGAGGGGCTCGGCGACCTCGGCCGCCACGTCAAGAGCATCGCCACCGCGCGGTGGTCCAAGGGCGACCGGGACTTCGTCGACATCCGCCTGCTCCAGTACCGCGAGCGCAACGGTGCCGAGGACTTCTACGCGGGCATGGTGCAGTACATGCCCACCAAGAAGTACGCGGGCAACGACGGCAAGGAGTTCCCGGGCGTTCCCGCGGACTTCGGCCACATGTGGATCGACTCCGAGGCGAACCAGAAGCCGGGCTACCTCCCGGTGCGCCAGGGCCGCGCCCTGGTCCGCCGCGGCGACGTCGTGATGGTCGTCGAGTGGACGAACAACCGCGGCGACGTCGACGAGGAAGCCCTCGTCGAGCTGGCCAAGCGACAGATGGAGCGGCTGTGAGCGAGCAGCAGGACGCAACCGGGCCCGAGTCGGCGCCCGCACCCGCAGTGCCGACCGAGCCCGCACCCGCACCGGCAGCGGAGCCCGCGGCCGCGCCCGTGCGCAAGAAGAACCGCAGGACGCTTGCGCTGGTCTCGGCGGCCGTCGGCGTCGTCGTCCTTGCCGGCGGTGGTGTCGCGGCCGCGGCCGCGCTCGCGGGCGCCGACCGGACCGCGCCGACGAGGTACTGGGTGGCCGAGGACCACACGACGAAGGGCACGCAGGCCCCGGTGCCGTCCGTGCCGTCCAACGAGCTGACGGGCAAGCTGCTGCCGCTGCCCAACAACTACTGGCTCGGCCCCGACCTCGACCCCGAGGGCAACGACTACTACGTCCCGAGCGAGAAGGCGCTGCAGAGCTTCAAGGACGGCCGCACCGGCCTCTCCGGCAGCCAGCGCGCAGAGCGGGACAAGGCGCTGGCGGACCTGAAGCTCAAGGGGCTGGCGGGGCGCAGCTACGCCAGGCAGGAGGGCTCCGGCTCCGCCGTCGCCGAGATCCGGCTCATGCAAGCCGATCCGCAGCAGGTCGCCAAGTTCGCAGAGTTCTCCAAGAAGCTCATCGAGCTCATCGGGACGGGCGGGGCGCCGCAGGTGGAGGGCCATCCGCAGGCCAAGTGCGGGCTGACCCCGCTCAGCGGAGGGGAGGACGACAAGAAGAAGATCGACGTCCTCGACTGCGTGGCCGTGGAGGGGGACGTCCTGGTCAGCTTCCGGATGTACGGGTCCACGGGCTTCGCGGTGAAGGACGCCGCAGGCCTGTTCAAGCAGCAACTCGACCACCTCAAGTCCCCCGGAGAGTCCGCGTGAGCGAGCAGACCGACACCGCCGCCGTGGCCGCGCCCGAGGCCGAGCCCGCCGCCGTGCCCGCGCCGGAGGTCCCGGAGGCGGTCACCGAGGTCACCGAAGCCCAGGAGGCCCCGGAGGCCGTGCCGGCCGCGCCCAAGGACCGGCGGCGGCTGTTCGCCGCCCTGCGCTGGACCGCCGCCGTCGCCGTCTTCGCGACCGTCGGCGCGGGCGTCGCGTACGGGATCACCCAGCCCGACCGCACCGACGTCCCCGGCCTGTCCACCGAGGGCGACGGCCGTTGGACCTTCCCGGCGCTGTCCCAGCCCGCGCTGCCCGCCGGCGCCCCGGTGCCCCAGGGCCCGGACAACAAGGACGGGACGCACTACGCGCAGCTCACCGGCCTGCTGGTGCCCGCTCCCAAGGGCGCCAAGGCCGACGACGCGGTCAAGGCGGACAAGGACGGGGCGGTGGCGCCCGACACCTTCCTGGAGGAGTACGCGCCCGACGCCCGCGAGAAGCTGAAGCAGTCCCTCGAATGGGACGGGCTGCGGCAGATCGTCGGCCGCGGCTGGACGACCGCCGACGGCACGCGCACGCACGTGTACCTGCTGCGCTTCCACTCGTCGGGCTTCGTGGACGCGTTCAAGGGCTGCGACACCAACGCGCGGTTCGCCGGCGTGTCGGCGCTCGACCTGGACGACGTGTGGAGCAAGGCCAAGAACACCCAGATGAACAGCACCACGCTGGACTTCCCGGGGGCGGCCAACTTCGACGGCACCGATCTGAGCGTCTACCAGGAGGTGAAGCCCTTCCTCGGCGAGGAGCAGAGCAAGATCGGGTGCCTCCGGACGGGTGACGTCCTCGGCATGGTGATCCAGACCCGCAAGGGCGAGGTGGCCCCCGTCCCCTTCCACCAGACGGTGATCCTGCAGAGCCAGCTGCTGAGCTGACGGCCGGGGCCGACCGCCGGGGCGGGCCGGTACGGCCCACCTCACACCGTGCGCCGGTCCCCGGGCCAGTAGGCTTGGGGACCGGCCCCGTACAGCCCCGAAACGATTCCGAGGAGCACCCCGTGCTTGAGGCAGTCTTCACCTCCCTGCTGGTCCTGGTCTGCGTCGGCGTCCTGGCCTTCACCGGCCTGGCCGTCAAGAAGCTGTACCAGGGTCAGCGCTGAGCGTCGGCCCGGCAGACCGCCCCGGAACCCCTCCCACAGATCGCCTGAGCAGCCATTCATGATCCAGATCCCGTCCGACCTGAACCCGGGCCTCGTCCCCCTCGCCTTCCTCCTCGGTACCTGGGAGGGCGCGGGCGTCTTCGACTTCCCCGGTGAGGAGAAGTGCAACTTCGGCCAGGAGGTCGTCTTCAGCCACGACGGCCGGGACTTCCTGGAGTACACCTCCCGCAGCTGGGTCCTCGACGCCGAGGGCAACAAGGTGCGGCCGCTGGAGTCCGAGTCCGGTTACTGGCGCATCGACAAGGACCGCAAGGTCGAGATCGTCATGGTCCGCGACCAGGGCGTCGTCGAGGTCTGGTACGGCGAGCTCGCCGACCAGAAGCCCCAGATCGACCTGGCCACCGACGCGGTCGCCCGTACCGCGGCCTCTGGCCCGTACAGCGGCGGCAAGCGGCTCTACGGCTACGTGAAGAGCGACCTCATGTGGGTCGGCGAGAAGGCCACCCCGGACGTGGAACTGCGTCCGTACATGTCGGCCCAGCTGAAGAAGGTCGTCACGCCCGAGGAGGTCGCCGAGATGGCGCGCAACCTCCCGGACATGCCGGACGACGGCATCGCCTTCTTCCGCTGAGCGCGGCGTCCACAGGCTGTGCGCGAAAGGGGACCGCGGGCTCGCCCCCGGTCCCCTTCACACCCATACACTGGCGGAGTGGTGAGCACCGAGAGCACCGATGGAACCCCGGGCCTGGACTGGAAGAGCGACCTGCGGCAGCGCGGATACCGGCTGACACCGCAGCGCCAGCTCGTGCTGGAGGCGGTCGACGCCCTGGAGCACGCGACTCCCGACGAGATCCTCGTCGAGGTGCGCAAGACCGCCTCCGGGGTCAACATCTCCACGGTCTACCGCACCCTGGAGCTCCTGGAGGAGCTCAAGCTGGTCTCGCACGCCCACCTCGGGCACGGGGCCCCCACCTACCACCTCGCCGACCGGCACCACCACATCCACCTGGTCTGCCGTGACTGCGGCGACGTCATCGAGGCGGACGTGGACATCGCCGCCGAGTTCACGGCGAAGCTCCGCACCACCTTCGGTTTCGAGACCGACATGAAGCACTTCGCGATCTTCGGCCTGTGCCGGAAGTGCGCCGCCGAGCAGCGTGCCGCTTCCGCGTAGCAGGGTCGTAGGCTTGGTCGCATGACCAGCAGCCCCTTGCTCCATCTCCCCGGCGCCGTGCAGGCCGAAGGCCGCGACGAGGGCGTCGCCGCCCACTACGGCGAGCTGTACGGCGAACAGCGCGCCCTCGCGGACGGACGCGGCTTCGTCGACCTCTCGCACCGCGGGGTCGTCACCGTCACCGGGCCGGAGCGGCTGAGCTGGCTGCACCTGCTGCTCACCCAGCACCTGACGGAGCTGCCGGCCGGGCAGGCCACCGAGGCGCTGATCCTGTCCGCGAACGGCCACATCGAGCACGCGCTCTACCTCGTGGACGACGGCGAGACCACGTGGGCGCACGTCGAGCCGGGCACCCAGGGCGAGCTGATCGCCTACCTGGAGTCCATGAAGTTCTTCTACCGCGTCGAAGTCGCCGACCGCACCGAGGAGTTCGCGGTCGTGCACCTGCCGGCCGGCTCCATCGCCGAGGTCGCCGAGGAACACGTCGTCCGGGAGATCGCGCACGGCCGTGACGTCTTCCTGCCCCGCGCCGAGCTGGAGGCCTTCGCCGCCTCGCACGGCCCGGCCGCCGGCCTCCTCGCCTACGAGGCCCTGCGCGTCGAGGCGCACCGGCCGCGGCTCGGCCAGGAGACCGACCACCGGACCATCCCGCACGAGCTGGGCTGGATCGGCACCGCCGTGCACCTGCAGAAGGGCTGCTACCGCGGCCAGGAGACGGTGGCCCGCGTCCACAACCTGGGCAAGCCCCCGCGCCGCCTGGTCTTCCTCCACCTGGACGGCTCCGAGGTGGTCCTCCCGGCCCACGGCGCACCGGTCCGGCTCGCCGCCGACGGGGACGAGGGCCGCCAGCTGGGCTTCGTGACCACCGCGGTCCGCCACCACGAGCTGGGCCCGATCGCCCTCGCGCTGGTCAAGCGGAACGTGCCGGTGGACGCCCCGCTGCTGGTCGGCAAGACCGCCGCCGCGCAGGAGGTCGTCGTGGCCCCCTGAGGGCCCTGAGGGCCCCCGACGTCAGACGTCGATGACGATGGTGAACGGGCCGTGGTTGGTCAGCGAGACCCGCATGTCCGCGCCGAACCGGCCCGTCTCCACCGTCGCGCCCAGCGCGCGCAGCTGCGCCACCACCTCGTCGACCAGCGGCTCGGCCACCGGGCCCGGCGCCGCCGCGTTCCACGTGGGGCGGCGGCCCTTGCGGGCGTCGCCGTAGAGCGTGAACTGGGAGATCACCAGCAGCGGCGCGTTCACGTCGCTGCAGGACTTCTCCGCCTCCAGGATCCGCACCGACCACAGCTTGCGGGCCAGTACGGCCGCCTTCTCCGGCGTGTCGTCGTGGGTCACCCCCACCAGCACGCACAGTCCCTCGCCGACGATCTCGCCCACGGTCTCGCCGCCCACGACGACGCTCGCGCCGTCCACCCTCTGCACCACTGCTCGCATACCACCTGTGTACCAGCAGTGCACCCGTCTGGGGCCGATCGGGTGGAGTGGGACTGCGTCGGGGCCACGGAGAGTGGCACCATGCACGCAGGCGGTGCGGGTGCGCCGCACCGGTCGAGGGGACGGACTCGTTCGTATGAATACTTCTGGTACCTCCGTACCTGCATCACCCGCTTCCATCGCAGCTGCCGCGGTACGACCGCCCGCGCAGCGCACGGCCGAGACGCAGGGGACGCCGACCCCGACCACCGCGCTCGGGCTGCCGGAACTGCGCGCGCTGCGCCGTGACGCGCAGCGCGACGAGGCCGATCTGAGCTATGTGCGCAGACTGCTCCAGGGCCGCATCGACATCCTGCGCGCCGAGCTGGCCCGCCGCAGCGACCCCGAGCTCGCCCGCCGCACCGACCCCGAGGCGCCGGTGGTGGACCGCCTCTCGGCGATCCTCGCCGACGCCCCCTCCAGCCGCAGCGCCTCCGCCCGGCACGTCACGCTCGGCACCCCGCACAGCGAGGAGTTCCGGCTGCTGGCGGCGGAGATGCTGGCCGACGTGGAGCTCTCGGACCTGGGCGCCCGCACCGACGACGAGCTGCACGACGGGATGGGGAAGCTGGTGCGGTACGAGCAGCAGGTGTCGAGGCGCCGGCAGCAGCTCCAGCGCACGGTGGACGACTGCAGTGCGGAGATCACCCGGCGGTACCGGGAGGGAGAGGCGCAGGTGGACGACCTGCTGGCCTGAATAATCGGGCGACTGGCGCTGGTCGGGCGATTAGCGTGGCCCGCTATGAGTGCTGACGTCCGGCCGATCGCCGAATCCGAACTCCCCGACTGGCTGCGAACGGTGAACACCGGGTTCCTGAACACGGCCCGAGTGACCGACTCGGACGTGGCCATGCGGGCCAAGTACAACGACTTCGCCCGCACCCAGGGCGCGTTCGACAGCGACACCGGCCGTTGCGTGGCGGCCTTCCGCTCCTTCACCCAGGAGCTGACGGTGCCCGGCGGGGCCGCCGTCCCCTCCACCGCGATCTCCAACGTGGGCGTGCTGCCCACCCACCGCCGCCAGGGTCTGCTGACCCGGATGATGGCCGCCGAGTTCGCCGCGGCCGGGGCGCGCGGCGACGTGCTGGCCACGCTGATCGCCGCCGAGTACCCGATCTACGGACGGTACGGGTTCGGACCCGCCACCTCCCTCGCCGAATGGGAGATCGACGTACCGCGCACCGGACTGGACCGGCGGCGGTCGGCGCCCGCGGACGGCGGGAGGATCGACCTCGTGGACGAGGCGGAGGTCCGGCGGGTCGGCCCGGAGCTGCACGAGCGGCTGCGGGCGCGCACCCCCGGCATGATCGACCGCAGCGAGCGCTGGTGGCGCATGAGTACCGGCCTGGAGCAGATCTCCTACCGCCCGTACCAGGAGAAGTTCTTCGCGGTGTACCGCACGGCGGCCGGTGAAGTGGCGGGGCTGGTCAGCTACCGGGCCGACGACCACTGGACGGACGCGAAGGTCCCGCAGAACACCGTGCAGGTCCACGACCTGCTGGCGCTCACCCCGCAGGCGGAGCGGGCGCTGTGGCACTTCCTGTGCTCGATCGACTGGGTGCTGAAGGTCCGCACCGGCTACCGGGCTCCCGACGACCTCGTCCCGCAGCTGCTGCCCGACCCGCGTTCGGCCCGCATCGTCACCGCCGCGGACTTCCTGTGGGTGCGGGTGCTGGACGTCGCACGGGCGCTGGGCGCGCGGACCTACGAGGCGCCCGGGGAGCTCGTACTGGAGGTCACCGACGCGTCGGGGCCGGCGGCCGGCCGCTACCGGCTGGACGCGGGCACCGGCACGTGCGAGCGGACCGGGGCGGCGGCGGACCTGCGGCTGGAGGTGTCAGCACTGGGCGCGCTGTACCTCGGTGACGCCTCCGCGGTACGGCTGGCCGCGCTCGGGCAGGTCACGGAGGAGCGGCCGGGGGCGGTCGCGCTGGCGGACGCGGTGTTCCGGACGGCGCGCCGCCCGTGGTGCCCGGACATCTTCTGACCCGTACCGTGCCCCGTGTCGGAAAACTGAGGACTGAGGTATTTGACGTCACTTGTGGAGTCCCTGCGCGCGGCCGGCTGCGTCTTCGCCGAGGAAGAGGCGGAGCTGCTGACCGGGGCCGCCCGGGACGACGGGCACCTGGCGGAGCTGCTGGCCCGCCGGGTGGGCGGTGAACCGCTGGAACACGTGGTCGGCTGGGCGGAGTTCTGCGGTCTGCGCCTGGCGGTGGGCGCCGGGGCGTTCGTGCCGCGCCGGCGCACCGAGTTCCTGGTGCGGGAGGCGGTCGAGCTGGCCCGGCCCGGCGCGGTGGTGCTCGACCTGTGCTGCGGGGTGGGCGCCCTGGGCGCGGCGGTGGCCTCGCAGCTGCCGGGCGGCGCGGAGCTGCACGCGGCGGACATCGACCCGGCGGCGCTGGCGTACGCGCGGCGCAACGTGGCCCCGTACGGCGGCCGGGTGTGGGAGGGCGACCTGTACGCCGCGCTCCCCGAGTCGTTGAAGGGCCGGGTGGAGCTGCTGGTGGTCAACGCCCCGTACGTGCCGACGGAGGAGATCGGCCTGATGCCGTCGGAGGCGCGGGAGCACGAGCCGCTGGTCTCCCTGGACGGCGGAGCCGACGGCCTGGACGTCCACCGCCGGATCGCGGCGGGCGCGGCGGCGTGGCTGGCCCCGGGCGGTCACCTGCTGATCGAGACGAGCGCCCGGCAGTCCCCGTCGACGGCCTCGGCCCTGGCGTCCGCGGGGCTCGCGGTCCGCGCGGTCACCTCGGAGGAGCTGTACGCCACGGTGGTGATCGGCACGGCCTGAGGGGCGCTGCGGGCCCGCCGGGGAGCAACACCGCGGGCCCGTCGAAAGAAGACTGCGCCGGGCTGTCACATCCGTGCGGTGCGGCGGGTCAGAGGAGTGAAGCAGGCGGGAAACCGACCGGAGCGAGTCCGCACCGGCGCCCGTCTGAGGGGAGCTCGGATGTCCACCACCGCCGTTGTTTTCGCCCTGGTCGGCGCGTTCATGGTCGCCTTCTCGGCCGGCTCGGTCTTCTTCAAGGCCCAGTGGGTCGTGGAGCCGATGGTGCAGTACGGCGTCCCGCGCTCGTGGTGGAACCTGCTCGGCGCCGCCAAGGCGGCCGGGGCGGCCGGCCTGGTGGTCGGGGTGTTCGTACCGGCCGTGGGCATCGCCGCCGCGATCGGCATCGCCCTGTACTTCACGGGGGCCGTGATCACGGTGCTGCGGGCGAAGTCGTACGCCCACGTCGCCTTCCCGGTGATCTACGCGGCCCCCGCGGTCGTGGCCTTGGTGCTCGGCTTCAACGGCTGAGCCGTTCCGCCGGCCGGGGCGTGTGGGAGCTGTTGCAAGCGGCATGCTTGCAATAGTTAGCGCGATGCGGCAGGATCGCAGCATGGCATCGCTCAACGTCGGAAACCTCGGCGAGTACCTCCGTGAGCAGCGTCGGCAGGCCCAGCTTTCGCTGCGGCAGCTGGCCGAGGCCGCGGGGGTGTCGAATCCGTACCTGAGCCAGATCGAGCGCGGGCTGCGCAAGCCGAGCGCGGACATCCTCCAGCAGCTGGCCAAGGCGCTGCGGATCTCCGCGGAGACGCTGTACGTGCAGGCCGGGATCCTGGATGAGCGGGACCCGGACGAGGTGGAGACGCGAGCCGTCATCCTCGCCGACCCGAGCATCAACGAGCGGCAGAAGCAGGTGCTGCTCCAGATCTACGAGTCGTTCCGCAAGGAGAACGCGCTCGACGTGCCTGCCGCACCCGCCGTACCCGCCGACGAGATGCCGTCGAAGACGAACCGAAGTTGATCCGGGAGGACCAGCACATGGCCATCACCGATGACCTGAAGAAGACCCTCACCGACCCCACCCCCCTCTACTTCGCAGCCGGCACGGCCGACCTCGCCGTGCAGCAGGCCAAGAAGGTGCCCGAGCTGATCGAGCAGCTGCGCGCCGAGGCCCCCGCACGCATCGAGGCCGTGAAGAACACGGACCCGAAGGCCGTGCAGGAGGCGCTCACCGCCAAGGTCGCCGAGGTGTTCGGCGCGATCGACCCGAAGAAGCTCGGGGAGAGCGCCCAGGACCTGGCGCTGCGCGGCGTGGGCGTGGCCGCGGAGTACGCGGTGCGCGCCAAGGAGACGTACGACAGGGTCGCCGAGCACGGCGAGCAGGCCGTGCGGACCTGGCGGGGCGAGTTCTCCGAGGAGATCGTCGACATCGCCGTGGCCGTCGAGCCCCAGCCGCAGGCGCCGGCCGAGCCGGCCGCCTCGTCCGCGGCCGGGACCGAGCCGGCGGCCGCTGCCGCCGACGAGGAGAAGCCGTCCGCGAAGAAGCCCGCCGCGCGCAGGGGCGCGGCCAAGAAGGCCGGCGTCACGGCGGACGACGCCGGCTGAACCGGAACCGTGTGAGCGACGACGGGCCGGGCACCCTTCAGGGTCCCGGCCCGTTGCGGTTCATGAGGGCGCCCGTGCCGGTAGCGTGGAGTCGGGCGGCATCGGAAGTGTGAAGCGCAGGCATGAGAAGGCGGTCGAAGCGATGTTGATGGACGGGTTCGATCGGGGCGTGCTCCCGCTGCTCGGGTACGCCATGCTGCTGCTCGCCGTCGCGGCCTTCGTGATCGCGCTGCTGGCGCGCGAGGACGCGTACCGGGCCGCCGACAAGCAGACCAAGACCTTCTGGCTGGTCATCCTCGGCGTCACCGTCCTGGTCGACGCGTTCCTGCAGATGCTCTTCCTGCAGATCGCCGGACTGGTCGCGACCATCGTGTTCTTCGTCGACGTGCGCCCCGCCCTCAGGCAGGTCTCGGGCGGCGGCGGCCGCGGTGGCCGGCGCGGCGGCAGCAGCAGTGACGGGCCGTACGGCCCCTACAACGGCGGCCGCTAGCCCCTGGCGCGGACGGCGGCCCTGCGGGGCTCGCCGCCCGGCGGTCAGCCCTCGGCGCGGGAGAGCAGGACCACGGCCACGTCGTCCGTGAGCTCGCCGCCGTTGAGGCGGCGGGCCTCGGTGACGGAGGCCTCCAGCAGCCCCTCGCCGCTCAGCCCGCGCTCCAGGTGGCGGTTGATCATGTCGACCATGCCGTCCTGGCCCAGCCGCTCCTTGCCCTCGCCGATCCTGCCCTCGATGAGGCCGTCGGTGTAGAGCATCAGGCTCCAGGTGCCGCCCAGCTCGACCTGGCGGCGCGGCCAGCGGGCCTTGGGCAGCAGGCCCAGGGCCGGACCGCTGTTCTCGTACGGCAGCAGGCGCGCGCGGCGGCCCGGCCGGGAGATCAGCGGGGCCGGGTGGCCCGCCAGGCACAGGCCCGCGCGGCGACCGTCGGGGGCGATGTCGACGGTGCAGAGGGTGGCGAAGATCTCCTCGTTCGGGCGTTCCACCTCCAGGACCTCCTGGAGGGTGGCCAACAGGTCGTCGCCGCACAGGCCGGCCAGCGTCAGGGCGCGCCAGGCGATGCGGAGCTCGACGCCGAGGGCGGCCTCGTCGGGGCCGTGGCCGCAGACGTCGCCGATCATGGCGTGGACGGTGCCGTCGGGGGTGCGGACGGTGTCGTAGAAGTCACCGCCGAGCAGCGCCCGGCTGCGGCCGGGGCGGTAGCGGGCGGCGAAGCGGAGGTCGGAGCCCTCCAGGAGCGGGGTGGGGAGCAGACCGCGTTCCAGCCGGGCGTTCTCCTGGGCGCGCAGTTTCGATTCTGCAAGTTTGTACTGGGCGATGTCGGCCCGTTTTCTCTCCACGGCGTAGCGGATGGCGCGGCTCAGCAGCCGGCCGTCCAGCTCGTCCCGGAAGAGGAAGTCCTGTGCGCCGACCCGGACGGCCTCGGCGGCGCGCTCGGCGTCGTCCTCGCCGGTGAGCACGAGGACGGCGTGGCGGGGCGCGATGCGCAGCACCTGGCGGAGCGCTGCGAACCGGTCCACGGAGGTGGCCGTGCCGGCGCCGACGCCGGCGGCTCCCGGCACGGCCGGTACGCCCGCCATGCGGGCGCCGGCGTCCGGGAGGGCCAGGTCGAGGAGGATGCAGTGCACGTCGGGGGTGAGCAGCCGCTCGGCCTCGGTGAGGTTGCGGGCGGTGCGGAGCCGGATGCGGTGGCCGTCGGCGTCGAGGATCTCGGGGACGGTGAGACCGCCGGCCGGGTCGTCCTCGATGACCAGGAGGGTCAGCGGGACCGGGTGAGGGGCCGCTTGCGGAATTGCCTGTGGGGTCGCCTGGGGAGTCGCTTGCGCGACGGCGGTGGCGGCGGGCGGTGCGGCGGTGTGCAGAACCGCCTGACCGCCCTCCGTGGCCGGGGTGTCCCTCTGCCGCGGTACGGGTACGGACATCGTCTCCGGTTCCTTCCCTCCCCCCGAGGGTGCGCTCGTCCGCCGACCCTAGCGGTCCCGGCCCGGCGAGCGGAATGCCGTTCCGGGGCAGGGCCTCCGGCATATGCCGTTATCGCGGGGGAAAAACGTCCTCACTGATGACAAAGGTCACGGTGGGGCCGCAGTCCGTCCCGCCTGGCGAGACGTCTTCCCCGCCTCCGTGGTTGCCTCAGCCGCCCCAGTGGTTGCCTCGGCCGCCCCAGTGGTTGCCCCGGCCCGGCCGTCCGGCCCGCCCGCCCGTCCGGCCCGCCCGCCCGGTCCGGCGTCCGAGGGCCGGGGCCCGCAGCTACGCGTCGGGGCGGACCACGGCCTTGATCGGCATGGAGCCCGCGCCCGCCATCGTCACGTTGCGGCCGGGGCGCGGGGCGTGGACCATCGCGCCGTCGCCCACGTACATGCCGACATGGCTCGCGTCGTCGAAGTAGATGATCAGGTCGCCCGGGCGCATGTCCTTGAGCGCGACCTTCGGCAGCAGCCGCAGCTGCTCCTGCGAGGTCCGCGGGATGCCCCGGCCGGCCGCCAGCCAGGCCTGCGAGGTCAGCCCGGAGCAGTCGAACGAGCCCGGACCCTCGGCGCCCCACTCGTACGGCTTGCCCATCTGCGCCGTGGCGAACTGCACGGCCCGCTTGCCGGCCTCCGTCGCCTTGGCGTTGACGTCCTTCATCGCGCCCGTCGACAGCCACGCCGTCTGCGCCTTGTACTGGGCTTCCTGCTCCAGCTGGATCAGCCGGGCCTTCGCCTCGGCCTCCAGCTTGCTCTCCAGCTCCTCCGCCGCCTTGATCTTCTCCTGGATCTGCTTCTTCGAGTCCTCCTGCTTGACCCGGTTGGCCTCCAGTGTCTTCCAGCGGTCACTCGCCTCCTGGGCGTACCGCTGCAACTCGCTCTGGGTCCGGCTCAGTTCGGAGAGGAGGTCGGATGTGGCCTTCTCGCCCTGGCGCAGTCGGCCCGCCCCGTCGAGGAACTGGCTCGGGCTGTCGCTCAGCGCCAGCTGCGCGCCCGGCGGCAGCCCGCCCGAGCGGTACTGGGCGCGGGCGGCCGCGCCCGCACGGCTCTTGAGGGTGGCGATCCGCTCCTGGCCGGCGACGACCAGGTTGGCGATCTCGACGATCTTCTCCGACTGGGCCTTGGTCTCGGCCTCGGCGAGGTTGTAGGCGTCCGTGGCGGTGCCCGCCTGCCGGTAGAGCTCCTCGATCTCCTTGCGGACCTGTTCGAGGGACTTGCCGCCCGGTCCGGGCAGCGGGGCGGCGGGATCGCGGGGGGAGGCCGGTGCGGTGGGTGCGGCGGGCGAGGCGGGAGCGCTCGGCGTCGCGTACGCCATGCCCGTCGCGAGACCCGGCGTCGTCAGTATCGCCAGCGCGCACACCAGCACGAGCGAGCTTGCGCCCCGTCGCCGTACGGTCCCCATGGTCCCCCCAGGCACCCGTGTCAGACCTGGTATCAGATCTGACTATTCGTCAGTAACTTCCCACTGCCATCGGGATGGTGCCACGAGTCGGTGAATTCCGACACCCTTGTGGATACCTTTCCGATCTTGTCCGCCCCAACGGACGCCGTGCCCCTGCCCCTCACGGACCAACGGCCCGCCCGCACCCCCGGTTCCCCTTCCGCACCCCCGGTGCACCACCGGCACCGCTCTCACCCCACCGGGCGCAACGCCTCCCAGCGCACCGTCAGTTCCCCCTGCCGCCACCGCCCCGGCCCGTCCGCCAGCGGCCAGTCGACGGCCAGTGCCCGCGCCGTGCGGATCCAGCGCTGCCGGGCCCCGTACGAGGCGTACGGAGCCGCCGCCGCCCACGCCCGGTCGAAGTCGCGCAGGAACGCGTGCACCGGCTCGCCCGGCACGTTCCGGTGGATCAGCGCCTTCGGCAGCCGCTCCGCCAGGTCCGAGGGGCGCTCCAGGGAGCCCAGCCGGGTCGCGAACGTCACCGTACGCGCCCCCTCCGGGCCCAGCGCCACCCACACGTGCCGCCGCCCGATCTCGTCGCAGGTCCCCTCCACCAGCAGCCCGTCCGGCGCCAGCCGCGCGCACAGCCGCGCCCACACCTGCGCGACCTGCTCCTCGTCGTACTGGCGCAGCACGTTCGCCGCGCGGATCAGCGCGGGACGCGCCCCGCCGTCCAGCGGGACCTCGAAGCCCCCGTGCCGGAAGCTCAGGCCCTCCCGCTCGTACGGCTTCGCCCCCGCCACCCGCGCCGGCTCGATCTCGATGCCGACCACCCGCACCCGCGGCGCCGCCTCCCGCAGCCGCGCCAGCAGCTCCACCGCCGTCCACGGCGCGGCCCCGTAGCCGAGGTCCACCGCGACCGGCGCCTCCGCGCGGCGCAGCGCCGCCCCGTGCGCGGCCGCGATCCAGCGGTCCATCCGGCGCAACCGGTTCGGATTCGTCGTCCCGCGCGTCACCGAGCCCACGGGGCGGCCAGGGGCGCGACCGGGCGCGCGGCTGGTGGGCGGGGTGGTGCGGGAGGCCATGAGCCGAGGGTAAGCGGAGCGGCCGCGTCGGATGAAAACCCGGCCGTGCCCCGAGAAAAACGGTGAAACCGCGAGGAAAACCGGAGACCCCGGAATGCGGGGGACCGCCATCCGGGTTGCACTCCTTGCAGGGCGCCCCACGCGCCCTCGCAGGCATGCCATCCAGTCATGCCACCGCCAGGCCGCCGGCCAGGCCGTCAGGTCGTCCGTCAGGCCGCCCGCCAAGCCGTCCGAGCGTTTCGCGCACACCGTCCGAGCCGAGAGGAACTGCTCCCTTGAGCCAGTACGTGTCCCGCCTCGGCGGCAGCCTCAGCGGCCGCCTCGCCGCCGCCCGCGCCACCCGCCACGAGCCGCCGCGACTGCGCCTGCCCGCCGTGGGCCACCACCGCAAGCCGCGCCGTGTGGCCATGCTCAGCGTGCACACCTCGCCGCTGCACCAGCCCGGCACCGGCGACGCCGGCGGGATGAACGTCTACATCGTGGAGCTCGCCAAGCGGCTCGCCGCGATCAACATCGAGGTCGAGATCTTCACCCGGGCCACCACCGGCGGGCTGCCGCCCGTGGTCGAGCTGGCCCCCGGGGTCCTCGTACGGCACGTGGACGCGGGCCCGTACGAGGGCCTCGCCAAGGAGGAGCTCCCGGCCCAGCTGTGCGCCTTCACCCACGGCGTGATGCAGGCGTGGGCCGGCCACCGGCCCGGCTACTACGACCTGGTCCACTCCCACTACTGGCTCTCCGGCCACGTGGGCTGGCTCGCCGCCGAACGCTGGGGCGTGCCCCTCGTCCACGCCATGCACACCATGGCCAAGGTGAAGAACGCGGCGCTCGCCGAGGGCGACACCCCCGAACCCGCCGCCCGCGTCATCGGCGAGACCCAGATCGTGGCCGCCGCCGACCGCCTCATCGCGAACACCGCCGAGGAGGCCGACGAACTCGTCCGGCACTACGAGGCCGACCCCGGCAAGGTGGCCGTCGTCCACCCCGGCGTGAACCTCGACCGCTTCACGGTCGGCGACGGCCGGGCCGCGGCCCGCGCCCGCCTCGGCCTCCCGCGGGACGCCGTCATCCCGCTCTTCGCCGGGCGCATCCAGCCCCTGAAGGCCCCCGACATCCTGCTGCGCGCCGTCGCCGTCCTGGTCGACCAGGACCCCTCGCTGCGCCGCCGCCTCTTCGTCCCCGTCGTCGGCGGCCCCAGCGGCAGCGGCCTCGCCAAGCCGGAGGGCCTGCAGAAGCTCGCCGCGAAGCTCGGCATCGCCGACCTCGTGCACTTCCACCCGCCGGTGGCGCAGGACGGCCTCGCGGACTGGTTCCGGGCGGCGTCCGTGCTGGTCATGCCCTCGTACAGCGAATCGTTCGGGCTCGTCGCGATAGAGGCCCAGGCCGCCGGTACGCCGGTGCTCGCGGCCGAGGTCGGCGGCCTGCCCGTCGCCGTCAACGACGGGGTCACGGGCATCCTCGTACCCGGGCACGATCCGGCGGACTACGCGCGGGAGCTGCGGCGCTTCGTGGACGATCCCGCGCTCGCGGACCGGATGGGCGGCGAGGCGGCGCGGCACGCCCAGTTCTTCGGCTGGGACACGGCGGCGAGCGGCACGGCCGACGTCTACACGGCGGCCATGCATGATCACCGCCGTCGCGTACGCTCCCACCATGGCTGACGCTGACACCGCCGGAATCATCGAAGCGACCCTGGCCGGCGCGGAACTGAGCTGGGAGTGCCCCTCCCCGGGCACCTACGTCGTCCAGCTCCCCGGCACCCGCAAGCTGAGCACCACCTGCTCGCTCCGGGTCGGGAAGCACTCCCTCTCGGTGAACGCCTTCGTGATCCGCCACCCCGACGAGAACGAGGCGGGCGTCCATCGCTGGCTCCTGGAGCGCAACCTCAAGCTGTTCGGCATGGCGTACGCGGTGGACCGCCTCGGCGACGTCTACCTGACGGCCCGCCTCCCGCTGTCGGTCGTCACCGCCGAGGAACTGGACCGCCTCCTCGGGACGGTCCTGGAGGCGGCGGACGGCTCCTTCAACACCCTGCTGGAGCTGGGCTTCGCGAGCGCGATCCGCCGCGAGTACGAA
Organism: Streptomyces sp. NPDC046308; assembly: GCF_055588065.1. Lineage (NCBI taxonomy): Bacteria > Bacillati > Actinomycetota > Actinomycetes > Kitasatosporales > Streptomycetaceae > Streptomyces > Streptomyces sp. NPDC046308. The sequence continues at coordinate 470,915 of NZ_JBVJFB010000006.1, read as the reverse complement.
TGGCGCGTCTCCCGCGGCGAACCCACCTACAACCTCGACGCGTTCAAACACCTGACGCAGCCGTCGTGAAAGACGGCCTCGCCGGCGGGTGAGGCGCGGGGTACGGGGCGGAGCCCCGGCAGCGGCGCAGCCCCGTCACGCCTCGGCGGCAGCCCGCAGCGGCTTCGCATCGGCCCGGGCGCCCGCACCCGCGGCCTCGACCACGCCACCCCCGGGAAGGCTCCGCATCAGGAGCCAGTACCCCGCCGCCGCCACCGTCCCCAGCACACCGGTGGCCCCCCACAGCCAGTCGGCCCCGTACCGGTCGATCACGAACCCCGCCATCAGCGGCGCCACCAGCGAGGCCACCGCCCAGGACAGGTTGTAGACCCCCTGGTAGCGGCCACGTCCGTGCACCGGCGACAGCCGTACGACCAGGCTCATCTGGGTCGGCGAGTTCACGATCTCCGCCAGCGTCCACACGCACACCGTCAGCGCGTACGCCCACAAGGGCCCGGCGAAGGCCGTCAGCGCGAATCCGTACCCGGCCAGGAGCGCCGAGATCACCAGCAGCTTCTGCGGATCGTGGCGTTCGATGAACGCCGTGACCGGGATCTGCAACAGCACGATCAGCGCGCCGTTCACGGCGATGACCAGCCCGTAGTCCCCGGGGGAGAAACCGGCGCCGCCCATCGCGACGGGCAGGCCGACCGAGCCCTGCGTGAAGATCAGCGAGATCAGGAACGACAGCCCGACCACGCCCATGAACCGTCCGTCCCGCAGCACGCTCCCGAGCCCGATCGCCTGCTCCGCGCCGGTGACCGCCCTGCCCGCGGTGGCGGGCGAGGGGCCGTCCTGGGGCCGGGACTCGGGCAGCTTCACGTACACGAGCACCGCGCACGTCAGCGTGAGCGCGGCCTCGCCCAGGAAGCCGGCCAGGTAGCTGTACTCCGCGATCACGCCCGCCGCCGTCGCGCTGATGGCGAAGCCGAGGTTGATGGCCCAGTAGTTGAGCGCGAAGGCCCGTACGCGGTCCTCCGGGCGGACGATGTCCGCCATCATCGCCGCGACCGCCGGCCGGGACGCGTTCGAGGTCATGCCGACGAGCAGGGCCACGGCGGCGATCGCCGCCGGGTGCTCCATGAAGCCGAGCAGCGCCACCGAGAACGCGGTCGAGGCCTGGGCGGCCAGCAGCGTGGGGCGCCGCCCCAGCCGGTCGGTCATCACGCCCGCGACGAGCGAGGAGACGACACCGCCGAGCCCGTGGAGGGCGACCACCAGTCCCGCGAAGGAGGCCGAATAGCCCCGGTCCAGGGTCAGGTACAAGGTCATGAACGTGGCGACGAAGGCCCCGAGCCGGTTGATCAGCGTGCTCGTCCAGAGCCACCAGAACGCGCGGGGCAGACCCGAGACGCTCTCCCGGGCGGCCCGTCTCAGACTGGCAGCGGACATAAAGGATTCCCCCCGGGAGCGTAAGTGTCACTTGAGCAGAGTGAACATTACGATCGGTGGGTCCCGGGGCGCCAGTGAATTGACGCGCGCGGTCAATCGGAGGTCGATCGGAGGCCGATCGGAGGAGGCCGCCTCGCGCGCGAGCGCGTCCGCCCGTCCATTAGGCTCGTACGCATGGCCGACGCACCGTACAAGCTGATCCTCCTCCGCCACGGCGAGAGCGAATGGAACGCGAAGAACCTGTTCACCGGCTGGGTGGACGTCAACCTCACCGAGAAGGGCGAGAAGGAGGCGGTCCGCGGCGGTGAGCTGCTGAAGGACGCCGGCCTGCTGCCCGATGTCCTGCACACCTCCCTCCAGAAGCGCGCCATCCGGACCGCGCAGCTCGCGCTCGAGGCCGCGGACCGCCACTGGATCCCGGTGCACCGCTCCTGGCGCCTGAACGAGCGCCACTACGGTGCGCTCCAGGGCAAGGACAAGGCGCAGACCCTCGCCGAGTTCGGCGAGGAGCAGTTCATGCTGTGGCGCCGCTCGTACGACACCCCGCCGCCGGTCCTCGAGGACGGTACGGAGTTCTCGCAGTCCGAGGACCCGCGCTACGCGTCGATCCCGAACGAACTGCGCCCGCGCACCGAGTGCCTCAAGGACGTCGTCGAGCGCATGCTGCCGTACTGGTACGACGGCATCGTCCCGGACCTGCTGGCCGGCCGTACGGTCCTGGTCGCCGCGCACGGCAACTCCCTGCGCGGTCTGGTCAAGCACCTCGACGGCATCTCCGACGCCGACATCACGGGCCTGAACATCCCGACCGGCATCCCGCTCGTCTACGAGCTGGACGCCGACTTCAAGCCCCTCAAGCCGGGCGGCACCTACCTCGACCCGGAGGCCGCCGCGGCCGCCATCGAGGCCGTCAAGAACCAGGGCAAGAAGAAGTAAGTCCCGCGATCAAGCCCCTGACCCGCGCACGCACGGTGCGGGTCGGGGGCTTTCGTCTGCCCGGGCGACCGCCGCCGGACAGGCGGGGTCGGCGGTCCTAGGCCCAATGGCGCATGGCGTGCGGGGGCGGGGGTGGGGAGAGTGGCGGGCATGGAACCTCTCGACCACGTCCGGACCGATGCCTACCTGCGCCGCCTGGGAGCCGGGCGGCCCGCCCGGGCCACGGGCGACTCGCTGCGCGAGCTGCACCTGAGCCACCTGCGCACCGTGCCGTTCGAGAACCTGTCGATCCACCTCGGCGAGGACCTCGTCCTCACCCGGGACGCCGTCTTCGACAAGATCGTGACGGCCGGGCGCGGTGGGATCTGCTACGAACTGAACGGCGGGTTCGCCGCGTTGCTGGGTGCCCTCGGTCACCGCGTGGAGCTCCTCCAGGGCCGCGTGTACGGCAAGGACGGCGCGCTCGGAGTCCCGTACGACCACCTGGCGCTGCGCGTCGACGGGCGCTGGCTCGCCGACGTGGGTTTCGGCGACCACACCGCACACCCGCTGGACCTGGACGAGCCGGGGGAGCAGAAGGATCCGGCCGGGGTGTTCCTGGTCAGGCCGGCCCCGGACGGGGACCTCGAGGTGCTGCGCGACGGCGTGCCGGTGTACCGGCTGGAGACCCGTCCGCGTGTGCTCGCCGACTTCGTGACCGGCGCCTGGTGGCACCGCACCAGCCCGGAGTCCGGCTTCACCCGCGGGCCGGTCTGCTCCCGGCTCACCGCGGACGGCGGCCGGATCACCCTGCGGGACCGCACCCTCATCGCCACCGCGGCGGACGGCGACCGTACGGAGGAGGAGCTGGCGACCGACGAGGAGGTACGGGCCGCCTACCGCGCCGAGTTCGGCATCGTGCTCGACCGGCTGCCCGTGCCGCTCCACCCCCGGCCCTGAGCCGGCCGGCACCCGCCCGCCGGGCGGACCGCCGGTCTCAGGCGACCTCGGTCCACGGGCCGGTGCTCTCCTCCTTCGGGATCCAGAGCAGGGGCTGGCTCGTGCGGCAGTGCTCGCCCGCTTCCTCGTGCCAGGGGAAGAGCCCGTCCCGGTCCGGCCAGAACAGCTGGGTGATGGGCAGGGGCGGGGTCTGGTAGAAGTCGATGCCCGCGCCGAAGAAGTCGTAGTACCAGCTGGGGTGGACGGGCCGGACGATCACGTCGCAGCCGTCGAGGACGTCGTCCCGGCGCTGGTCCGGCCCGAGCGGGTTGCCGCCGCGGATCGCCGCACCCGCCGCGTTCGCCACGCGCGTCGCGGTCCGGGAGGGCAGGCCGAACACGCTCACCTCGGGGCTGCGCAGGGTGTGCCACAGGCCGATGGAGTAGGCCCAGTCGCCGGGGGAGTCGCCGCCCGCCACGCCCATGACGTGCCAGCCGTAGTCCGCGACGTTCTTCGTGGTGCGGGCGTCCCGCTCCTCCGACGGGGGTCCGCCGAACTCGGTCGGGGCGCAGATCAGGCAGAAGCAGGGGAAGTCGGTCACCCGAGGAGCGTAGTCGGGCCGCGCCGGTGGGGCCGGATCAGCCGCGTCCGGACGAGCACTCGGCCGGGGCGGGTCCCCAACCAACACCCGCGGACGGGCGTACGCACGAAGGGCCCCGGCCGAGGGAACTCGGACGGGGCCCTGCGCGTCGTCGGGCCGGCGACGGCGGCGGTCAGCCGCCGCACTGGCAGGGGGCGCCGGACTGGCAGCCGCAGCCGCAGCCCGAGCCGCAGCCGCATGCCGCGAGCAGCGGGAGGCGCAGGGGCTCCGGCCTCGGCGGCTGCTCCTGCTCCGGGGTGATGGGGACGGGGGAATCGGGCATGGTTCCTCCTCGCAGGCGGTGTACAGGGAGTCGTACGGCCTTCGCCTCATTCATGCCCAGTGGCACCGGCGCGTCAACGGCGCATTGGGGCTCGCCGTGCTCGCCGCTCGCCGTGCTCGCCGTGCCCGCCGTCCCCCCGGTGTCAGACGCCCTCGATCTGCGTGGGCTGCTGGAGGTCGTCCGCGTGCTCACCCGTCACCAGGTAGACGACGCGCTTGGCCACCGACACCGCGTGGTCGGCGAAGCGCTCGTAGTAGCGGCCCAGCAGCGTCACGTCCACCGCCGTCTCGATGCCGTGCTTCCAGCGGTCGTCCATCAGGTGCTGGAACAGCGTGCGGTGCAGCTGGTCCATCTCGTCGTCGTCCTGCTCCAGCTGAAGGGCGAGGTCGACGTCCTTCGTGATGATCACCTCGGCGGCCTTGGCCATCAGGCGCTGCGCGAGCTGTCCCATCTCCAGGATGGTGGCGTGCAGGTCGTGCGGGACCGCCCTGTCCGGGAAGCGCAGCCGGGCGAGCTTCGCCACGTGCTGGGCCAGGTCACCGCTGCGCTCCAGGTCGGCGCTCATGCGCAGCGAGGTCACCACGATGCGCAGGTCGGTGGCGACCGGCTGCTGGCGGGCCAGCAGGGCGATGGCGCGGGCCTCCAGGTCGTGCTGGAGGTCGTCGACCTTCTGGTCGGCGGCGATGACGGTCTCGGCGAGCTTCAGGTCGGCGTCGAGCATGGACGTCGTGGCCCGCCCGATCGCGGAACCGACGAGCCGGGCCATCTCGACCAGGCCTTCTCCGATCGAGTCCAGTTCCTCGTGGTACGCGTCGCGCATGTCTCGTGTCCCTCTCTCGACCTACTACTGCGGTACTGCCCGGGGCGGGCCGGGGCGGCCTTCGGCCCCACGTTGACACGGTGAGCCGCAAACGCGTCCGACTCCGGCATGACAAGTGAATCAACCCCGTCGCCAGGGTGAACTCTGGGCGACGACTGTTCGAGCTGCCACCCGAACGGCTGTGGAAGTGTCGTCTGGCCTGCTTAACCTGGATCCATGGACGTGAACGCGGCGGTCGCCGCAGCTGCAGCGATCGCCGGTCTTTGCACCGGTGTGATCGCGATGCTGGCGTTCCGCTGGAGCGAGCGCGACCAGGCCCGCCCCACCCGGAGCTCCATGCGCCCCGACATCAACGCGGTGCTCCCGCCCGGCGTGGACACCGTCCTCTCCGTGCTCCGCTCCTCCGCCGTCGTACTGGACGAGGGCGACGCGGTGGTCAAGGCCAGCTCGGCGGCGTACGCCCTCGGCCTGGTCCGCGGCGGCAAGCTCGCGGTCGAGCCCATGCTCCACATGGCCCGTGACACCCGGCGCGACGGGGAGATACGCCAGGTGGAGCTGGACCTGCCCCGGCGGGGCACCGGCCGCGGCGAGGCCCTCGCCGTCTCGGCGCGCGTGGCCCCACTCGGCTCCCGCCTGGTGCTGCTCCTGGTCGAGGACCTCACCGAGGCCCGCCGCATCGAGGCCGTGCGCCGCGACTTCGTCGCCAACGTGTCGCACGAGCTGAAGACCCCCGTCGGCGCGATCTCCCTGCTGTCCGAGGCCGTCATGGACGCCGCGGACGACCCCGAGGCGGTCAGCCGCTTCGCCGGCCGCATGCAGATCGAGGCCACCCGGCTGATCAACCTCGTGCAGGAGCTCATCGACCTCTCCCGGGTACAGAACGACGACCCGCTGGAGGACGCCGAGCCCGTCCGCGTCGACACGCTCGTGGCCGAGGCCATCGACCGCTGCCGCCACACGGCGTCCTCGAAGCAGATCACCATGGCCGCCGGCGGCACCGCCGACCTGCGCGTCTGGGGCAACCGCGGACAGCTGGCGGCCGCCCTCGGAAACCTGGTCGAGAACGCCGTCAACTACAGCCCCGCCCGCACCCGCGTCGGCATAGCCGGCCGCAGGGTGGCGGCTCCGGGGGGAGACTTGATCGAGATCGCCGTGACCGACCAGGGCATCGGCATCCCGGAGAAGGACCGCGAGCGCATCTTCGAGCGCTTCTACCGCGTGGACCCGGCCCGCTCCCGTGCCACGGGAGGCACGGGCCTCGGCCTTGCGATCGTGAAGCACGTGGCGGCCTCGCACGGCGGGGAGGTGTCGGTATGGAGCTCGGAGGGCCAGGGCTCCACGTTCACCCTGCGACTCCCCGAAGCGGCCGCGCCGGCCCCGGCGCCGACTCCGCACACCCACTCCACCTCTGCCTGAACCAGAACCGCACCAGCCATCCCTGCCCCGGAGGTCCTTCCGTGACCCGAGTGCTCGTCGTCGAGGATGAGGAATCCTTCAGCGACGCCCTGTCGTACATGCTCCGCAAGGAGGGCTTCGAGGTCGCCATCGCCGCGACCGGGCCCGACGGGCTGGACGAGTTCGAGCGCAACGGCGCCGACCTCGTCCTCCTTGACCTGATGCTTCCGGGCCTGCCCGGCACGGAGGTCTGCCGGCAGCTGCGCGGCCGTTCCAACGTTCCCGTGATCATGGTGACCGCCAAGGACAGCGAGATCGACAAGGTCGTCGGGCTGGAGATAGGAGCAGACGACTACGTCACGAAGCCCTTCTCCTCGCGGGAGCTGGTCGCCCGCATCCGCGCGGTCCTGCGCCGCCGCGGCGAGCCGGAGGAGGTCACCCCGGTGGCCCTGGAAGCCGGGCCCGTACGGATGGACGTCGACCGCCACGTGGTCACCGTCGCCGGCGGCAAGGTGGACCTCCCGCTGAAGGAGTTCGACCTGCTGGAGATGCTGCTGCGCAACGCGGGCCGCGTCCTGACCCGCATGCAGTTGATCGACCGGGTCTGGGGCGCCGACTACGTCGGTGACACCAAGACCCTCGACGTCCACGTCAAGCGCCTGCGCGCCAAGATCGAGCCGGACCCGGGCGCGCCGCGCTACCTGGTGACGGTCCGCGGCCTCGGCTACAAGTTCGAGCCGTAAGCCGACGGCGTTCCCGCAGCCGGAGGCCGGTCGGAGGCCGGCACAGCGTCCCGAAGCCGGCGAGGCCCCCGGGGCCTTGCCGTGCGAGGGGCGCACGCGGGAGGGGTTCGAGCCGGACCCGGGCGCGCCGCGCTACCTGGTGACGGTCCGCGGCCTCGGCTACAAGTTCGAGCCGTAAACCGCACCCCGCCGCGTGAGGTGGTGCGCGTACGGGAAGGGCCCCCAGCCGCTGGTGCGGATGGGGGCCCTTCCCGTACGCGTGCGTGGACGGCGCTACGCCGCCCTCTGGATCAGTGGCCCGCGCTGTGCGAGGGAGAACCCGACGGCGTGCCGGCGGCGCTGCCCGAGGGGGAGCCGGACGGGCTGCCCGAGGTGGCACCGGTGGGCGCGCCCGACGGGGAGCCGGAGGGGGTGCCGGCCGGAGTGGCGCCGGCGGCCGGGGAGGCGGCGGGGGCCGCGGTCGGGCCGTAGGGCGCGTACATGCCGGTGGCGGGGACCACGAAGGCCTCGAGCTCGATGCCGCCCGTGCTGCTCAGCTGGAAGGCGACCTTCTGCACTTCGCCGTCCCGGACGGCCGCGGCGCCGTCCTCGATCACGGCGGAGGCGTTGCCCTTGCCGCCGATCACCACGGAGCCGAGAGCCGGCACGGTGACCTTGCCGGAGCCCTCGGCCGGCTTCAGCGTGACCTTGCCCTTGCCACCCGGGAGGGTGATGCCGTCAAGGGTCTGCGCCTTGGTGCCGTTGTTGAAGAGCGTCGCCGAAACGACCGCGGGGCCCTTCTCGCCCTTCTGGCCCTGGGTGATCACCAGTGCGTTCTGGACCTCGATCTCGCCCTTGGTGGCGGCGGCGTTGTCCGGCTTGATCTGGAGGGTCTGCGCGTCCTGGCCCGCACCGCACGCGGCCAGCGAGGCGATCGAGAACACGACGGCGGTGGCGGCGAGGGCGCCGCGTCGAAGGCTGCGGCTCACGGCGGCGGCAACTCCTTGGACGAACGGAAGGGGCGGGTGGGCACTCGGAACGGCCGAGGTAAAGCCGCTCTAAGGGTGTGTCAGCGCGCTTAGGTTACCGAGCCGCCGCCCCGCCCCCGCACCCGACCCTCCGCAGCGCAGCCGCCACCCTGCGGGCACCCCGCGATCTTGCATTCCGCCCGCGCTTCCGGTGCCCTTCGCCGCGCCGATCATGCGGCGCTCGCATATCGTGCGCCGGACCTCCGGTGATCAATTTCCGGGATTCTCCCGAACACCCCTCCGTGATCAATTCGGCATTGGGCCGGAACCCGCTGCGTGGGGGCGGCCGCCAGTCGAACGGAGTAGTTCGGTTTCCCGACTCCGAAACCGGCAAAACGGGACGTACATCACACGGATGGGGGTGTCGGGCAGGTGTAGCGTGGCCCTTTCGCCTGGTCCGCGCAGCGCCCCCGACCTGCGAATACCCCCTTCCGCAAGCCCTTCGCAGCACGTTCCTGTTGCTGTTGTCAAGCCCCGAGATGTGCCCTGACCTGCGAAAACGCCATTCATAACAGTCAGTTCTCGTGTTACCCTGGATAGCCACGGAAGGGGTACCTGTCACATGACGTTCAAGGTTGGCGACACCGTGGTCTATCCCCATCACGGGGCCGCGCTGATCGAGGCCATTGAGACTCGTCAGATCAAAGGCGTGGACAAGACCTACTTGGTGCTCAAGGTCGCCCAGGGCGACCTGACGGTTCGTGTGCCTGCGGACAATGCGGAGTTCGTCGGCGTTCGCGACGTAGTCGGCCAGGACGGGCTGGACCGGGTCTTCGAGGTGCTCCGCGCACCGTATGCAGAAGAGCCGACGAACTGGTCCCGGCGCTACAAGGCAAATCTGGAGAAGCTCGCTTCTGGCGATGTCATCAAGGTCGCCGAAGTGGTGCGTGACCTGTGGCGTCGTGAGCGTGAGCGCGGGCTTTCCGCGGGTGAGAAGCGCATGCTCGCGAAGGCACGCCAGATCCTGGTGAGCGAGCTCGCGCTCGCTGAGAACACGAACGAGGACAAGGCCGAGGCCCTCCTCGACGAGGTGCTCGCGTCCTGACGCGAGGCATCCCGTGCACAGCCTCTGTGCACAGTCTGCCGCGGTGCCCGATGACAAGGTCTCTCCTCCACGAGAGACCTGTTGCCGGGCGCTGCGGCATGTCTGTATCCGCACGTATCCGTACTCTTCTGCACTACTCGCCGCCACCGACTCGATGGCGTGCCGGGCCCGGGCAGCCTGCTCGACCGGTCGTCACGGAAGGGGCGAGGGCGTCGCACCCGGCACCCTTCAGGCCATACCCATGTCGGCCGAAGTCACAAACCTGGCTCGGAGCTACTGATGTCTGACGTAACGCGCCCCCACCGCACCGCCGCGGTGATCCCGGCCGCCGGCCGCGGGGTACGCCTCGGCCCCGGTGCCCCCAAGGCCCTGCGGGCCCTCGGCGGCACCCCGATGCTCGTCCACGCCGTCCGCGCCATGGCCCGCTCCCGGGCGGTCTCCCTGGTCGTGGTCGTCGCCCCGCCCGCCGAGACCGCCGAGGTGCGCCTCCTGCTGGGCGAGCACGCGCTGCCCGAGCGGACCGAGCTCCTCGTCGTGCCCGGCGGCGAGACCCGCCAGGAGTCGGTGCGCGCCGGCCTGGCCGCGCTGCCGCAGGACGTCACCTCCGTGCTCATCCACGACGCGGCCCGCCCGCTCGTCCCCGTGGACACCGTGGACGCCGTCGTCGAGGCCGTACGCGACGGAGCGCCCGCCGTGGTGCCCGCGCTGCCGCTGGCCGACACCGTGAAGGAGGTCGAGCCCGGCAAGCCCGGCGAGGCCGAGCCGGTGCTCGCCACGCCCGAGCGGGCCCGGCTGCGCGCCGTGCAGACCCCGCAGGGCTTCGACCTCGCCACCCTCCTGAAGGCGCACGCCGTGATCGCCGTCGACGGCGAGGGCGCCACCGACGACGCCGGCATGGTGGAACGGCTCGGCGTCACCGTCGTGGTCATCCCGGGCCACGAGGAGGCCTTCAAGGTCACCCGCCCGCTCGACCTGGTCCTCGCAGAGGCCGTACTCGCCCGCAGGAGGGCCACCGATGCTTTCTAGTCCGCAGAGCCCGCAGAGCCCGCAGAGCCCGCAGAGCCCGCAGGCCCCGCTGATCCCGCTCGTCGGCATCGGCACCGACGTCCACGCCTTCGAGACCGGCCGCGAGCTGTGGTGCGCGGGCCTGCTCTGGGAGGGCGAGGACGGCCTCGCCGGCCACTCCGACGGCGACGTCGCCGCGCACGCCGCCTGCGACGCCCTCTTCTCCGCCGCCGGCGTCGGCGACCTGGGCGCCCACTTCGGCACCTCCCGCCCCGAGTGGTCCGGCGCCGCCGGCGTCACCCTGCTGGCGGAGGCCGCCCGGATCGTCCGCGCCGAGGGCTTCGAGATCGGCAACATCGCCATCCAGGTGATCGGCGTGCGCCCGAAGATCGGCAAGCGGCGCGAAGAGGCGCAGAAGGCGCTCGCCGCCGCGGCCGGCGCCCCGGTCTCCGTATCCGGCACCACCACCGACGGACTGGGCCTCACCGGCCGGGCCGAAGGGCTCGCCGCGATCGCGACCGCCCTCGTGTACCGGACGAACCGGGCCTGAACACCCGTAGCGACGGCACTTCTTCCGTGACAAAGGTGCCCCGCGTCCCCAAAGGGCGCGGGGCACTGCTACAGGACCACTACCCTGGATGCCGTGACTATTCGCCTGTACGACACCAGCGCCCGGCAGATCCGCGACTTCACCCCGCTCACCGCGGGCTGCGTCTCGATCTACCTCTGTGGCGCCACGGTGCAGGCCGCCCCGCACATCGGCCACATCCGGTCGGGCCTCAACTTCGACATGATGCGCCGCTGGTTCGAGTACCGGGGCTACGAGGTCACCTTCATCCGCAACGTCACGGACATCGACGACAAGATCATCGCGAAGTCCGCCGAGCAGCGCCGCCCGTGGTGGTCCATCGGCTACGAGAACGAGCGCGCCTTCAACGACGGCTACAGCGCCCTCGGCTGCCTCCCGCCCACCTACGAGCCCCGCGCCACCGGCCACGTCACCGAGATGGTCGAGATGATGCGCGGCCTCATCGAGCGCGGTCACGCCTACGAGTCCGAGGGCAACGTCTACTTCGACGTGAAGTCGTACCCCGGCTACCTCGCGCTCTCCCGCCAGGAACTGGACAACATCCGCCAGCCGGAGAGCACCGGCGAGACCGGCAAGCGCGACGCCCGCGACTTCGCCATGTGGAAGTCCGTCAAGCCCGGCGAGCCCTCCTGGGAGACCCCGTGGGGCCGCGGCCGCCCGGGCTGGCACCTGGAGTGCTCCGCCATGGCGCACAAGTACCTCGGCGAGGCCTTCGACATCCACGGCGGCGGGCTCGACCTGATCTTCCCGCACCACGAGAACGAGATCGCCCAGGCGAAGGCCTTCGGCGACGAGTTCGCGAACTACTGGGTCCACAACGCCTGGGTCACCATGTCCGGCGAGAAGATGTCCAAGTCCCTCGGGAACTCGGTCCTCGTCTCCGAGATGGTCAAGCAGTGGCGCCCGATCGTCCTGCGCTACTACCTCGGCACCCCGCACTACCGGTCGATGATCGAGTACAGCGAGGAGGCGCTGCGCGAGGCCGAGTCGGCCTTCGCCCGGATCGAGGGCTTCTACCAGCGCGTCATCGAGAAGGCCGGCGGCCCCGTCGAGGCCGCGGGCGAGGTCCCGCCCGCCTTCGCCGAGGCCATGGACGACGACCTGGGCGTCCCGCAGGCGCTCGCCGTCGTCCACACCACCGTCCGCCAGGGCAACAGCGCGCTCGCCGCCGACGACAAGGACGCGGCCATCGCGCGCCTGTCCGAGGTGCGGGCCATGCTGGCCGTCCTCGGTCTGGACCCGCTCGACCCGCACTGGGCCGGCGAGGCCGACCGCGGGGAAGACCTCCACGGCGCCGTCGACACCCTCGTGCGCCTCGTCCTCGAACAGCGCGAGTCGGCCCGGTCCCGCAAGGACTGGGCGACCGCCGACGCCATCCGCGACCAGCTCCAGCAGTCCGGGCTGGTCATCGAGGACAGTCCGTCGGGCCCGCGCTGGACGCTCGGCCCCCGCTGAGCCCAGTCCCGGCCGCGTGCCGGCCGGCTGAGCTTGGTGTGCCGCCCGGCGCTCCGGGCGGCACACTCTTCATACGTACATACCGCAGCACCAACGAAAACAGGTAGAAGTCATGGCCGGGAACAGCCAGCGCAGGAACCGCCGCACGTCCAACAAGAAGGGCGCGACGGTCGGCAGCGGTGGCCAGCGGCGCAAGGGACTGGAAGGCAAGGGCCCCACGCCCAAGGCCGAGGACCGCAAGAAGCACAAGGCCAACCGCATCGCCAACGCCATGGCCCGGCAGGCGGCCAAGCGCCGCCCGGCCCCCCGCCGCGGCGGCCCCAAGGGCACCAGCGAGATGGTCGTCGGCCGCAACCCGGTCTTCGAGGCGCTGCGCGACGGCGTGCCCGCCACGACGCTCTACGTCCAGCAGTTCATCGACAACGACGAGCGCGTCCGCGAGGCCCTCCAGCTCGCCGCCGAGCGCGGCAACATCAACCTGATGGAAGCCCCGCGCCCCGAGCTCGACCGCCTGACCAACGGGCTCAACCACCAGGGCCTGGTGCTCCAGGTCCCGCCGTACGAGTACGCGCACCCCGAGGACCTCACCGCGGCCGCCTACGACGACGGCGACGACCCGCTGATCGTGGCCCTCGACGGCGTCACCGACCCGCGCAACCTCGGCGCGATCGTCCGCTCCGTCTCCGCCTTCGGCGGCCACGGCGTGGTCATCCCCGAGCGCCGCGCCGCCGGCATGACCGCCGGCGCCTGGAAGACCTCGGCCGGCACCGCCGCCCGCACCCCGGTCTCCCGCGTCACCAACCTGACCCGCGCCCTCCAGGACTACAAGAAGGCCGGCATGACCATCGTCGGCCTCGCGGCCGAGGGCGAGCACACGGTCACCGACCTGGAGGCGCTCGGCGGCCCGGTCGTCATCGTCGTCGGCTCCGAGGGCAAGGGCCTCGGCCGCCTCGTCGGCGAGAACTGCGACTACCTCGTGCGCATCCCGATGCCGGGCGGCGCCGAGTCCCTCAACGCCGGTGTCGCCGCGGGCGTCGTGCTCTACGAGGCGGCCCGCCGCCGCGCGGACCGCGGCCGCGTCTGATCCCCGCGGTCTCCGGATCCCTTGATCCACTTGGCTCACGGAAAGTGACCCGTGAGCGTGTCACCCCGCCCGTTTCGGGCGGGGTGGCTTGATCTTGACGGGTCTCGGACACATCCCTGTCGTCAAGGCAGTGTCCTAAACACTGATCACTCGGTTAGATGAGTGTGGACACCAGAACGTCAGGGTTCGACGACCAGCCCGCGCTGAGCATGGTCAAGGTGCCGTGCGATCCCGCACAGGTCATCGTCAACCACGCCAGCTTCCGCGTGCGGCTCGCACCGAGCCCGAGCGCGCGTTCCAAGCCCGCCAAGGCCCCCGGCCGCGCGCCCGTCCTTGGCGGCGCCGTGGTGGCGGCCGCCGGGGCCACCCGCCGCCGCGCCCCCGTGGTGTGGAGCGGCAAGTCCGACGCCGGCGACGCCGCGGCCATGGGCGGACTGCTCCAGGCCGTACGCGAGGCCGGGCGCGGCCACGACGGGTACGACGGCGGCGAGTACGACGGCGGAGCCACCCAGGTCATCCCGCGCATCGACCTCGCCCACGACCTCGCCGAGGACACCCTCGCCACGCCGACCGTCATCGGCCAGCGCAGCTACGGGGACCCCGCCGAGACCCGCCCGCTGGCCGCCGTACGGGACCTGCCCCAGCCCCAGGAGCCGCTCGGCTCCGGGCCCGGGCCGGACTCCCGGCGGCCCGCCGCCGACAACCGGGGACAGGCCTCGTACTACCCCGGCCGCCGCATGAACCTCGGTGTCGTGCTGCTCCCGCTGCGCGTCTTCCTCGGCTTCATCTCCATCTACGCCGGCATGGGCAAGCTGTGCGACCCCGTCTACTTCGACGGCGGCGAACGCGGCTCCATGGTCACCTGGCTGCACACGCTCACCCCGTGGGCGCTCGCCGAGCCGCTGCGCGACTTCGCTCTCGCGCACCCCGTGGGCGCCGGCCTGAGCGTGGCCTTCCTCCAGGTCATCGTGGGCGTGCTGACGGTGTTCGGCCTGTGGCAGCGGTTCGCCGCCTGCTTCGGGGCGCTGCTGTCCGCCGCGCTGCTGATGACGGTGAGCTGGAAGACCGTCCCCGCCTACGACGCGCCCGACATCATCTACCTCGCCGCCTGGAGCCCGCTGATCATCGCGGGCGCCCCGGTCTACTCCCTCGACGGGCGTCTCGCCGGCGAGGCCTGGCGCACCCTCGGGCCGCGCTCCGAGATCTGGCGGCTGCGGCGGCGCGTGCTGCGCCGCGGGGCCGTCATGGCCACCGTCGTGTGCGGGCTGACCCTGCTCGTCGGCTCGCTCCTCGGCGGCGCCGTCCGCTCCACCACCGTCGTCACCGTCCCCGGGCCCGGCCAGGCCCCGACCAACTACCTGCCGGGCCGGCCGCTGCCGCAGACCCCGGCCAGGCAGCAGCCCGCCGCGCAGCCGACGACCAGGGCGGCCACCCCCTCGGCCTCCGCCACTCCCACCGAGCCCGCCGCGAAGTCCGGCAAGAGCGCCTCGGGCGCCCCCAGCCGGGAGACGGCGGGGACGGGATCCCAGTCGCCCACGGCGACGCGGGGCACCACCGGCAAGCAGCAGACCCCGCGCAGCACCCCCCGCCAGTCCACCTCGCCCCGGCAGCCGTCCTCCTCGGGCAGCTCGAACGGCGGGGGCGGTACTCCGACGAAGCAGCCCGGCCTGATCGGCGGTCTCATCGGCTGAGCCCCGCCGACGGGGATCGGTACGACGACAGGGGCCCGGCACGCGCGAGCGTGCCGGGCCCTTCGCGTGCCGGCGTGCCGGGGCCTTGGCGTGCCGGCGTGCCGGGGCCTTGGCGTGCGCCGAGGGCCGGGAGGGGGCTCAGGAGCCCGCCTGCGCCGCCAACTCCCTTGCGGCCTCGGTCAGGTCCTTCGCGGTGTCGATGGCCCGCCAGTAGGCCCCCTGGGGCAGCGGGAAGCCGGCCAGCCGCCGCTCGCGCGCCAGGCGCGGGAACGTGGTCCGCTCGTGGTCCCCCAAGTCCGGGAGCAGCTCGGCGAATTCGGGTCCGAAGACGTACACGCCGGCGTTGACGGGGTACGGGGACGGCGGAGCCTCGATGAAGTCCAGCACGTGCCCGAACTCGTTGGTCTCCACCACCCCCCACGGGATCCGCGGCCGGGCCAGCGCCAGCGTCGCCACGGCGCCGCGTTCGGCGTGGAAGGCCGCCATCTCGCGCAGCGAGAACCGGGTCCAGATGTCGCCGTTCGTCGCGTACCAGGCCGCGTCCGGCCGGGGGAGGTGCCGGGCGGCGTACTTGAGGCCACCGCCCCGGCCCAGCGGCTCCTCCTCGACCACGGTGGTCACCCGCAGCGGCAACCGCGCCCCGGCCAGCCACTCCTGGAGCACCCCGGCGAGGTGCCCGCAGGAGACCACCGCGTCCGTGACGCCCTCGGCGGCCAGCCAGGCCAGCTGGTGCCCGATGATCGGCACCCCCGTCCCCGGGATCTCGACCATCGGCTTGGGGCGGTCGTCCGTGTACGGACGCAGCCGCGCACCCTGGCCGCCCGCCAGGACGACTGCCTGGGTGGGGGCGGCGGGGAACGCGGCTGCGGATGAAGCGGATGAAGCGGATGGAGCGGATCGGTGGTCGTCGGTCATGGCGGCCAGCGTAGGGACGCGAGGTGCGTCAGCCCATGGAGGCGACGCCCGTGGCGTACGAGGTGTCGCACACCGGGCGGGCGTACGACTGCGCCTTCGTGGGGCCGTACGCGTCGACGGCGGCCCGTCCCAGTGCCCGGGCGATCTCCACGCAGTGCTCGGCGAGCGAGGGCCGCCGGTTCACCTCCTGCTGGAGGTGCGTGAGGACGTCGTCCGGCGCCTGGCCCTGCTGCAGATCGCCGACGAGCTGGTCGCGCAGCACCTCGTGTGCGGCGCGCGGCTTCGCCGGGGCGGAGACGCCCTCGGCGGAGGCGGTCAGGATCTGGGAGGAGGACGTGTCCGCCCAGGGGACCATGGTGACCGCGAGGGTCCCGGACAGGACGAGGACGACGGGCAGGACCAGGGCGAGGGATCGGCCGATACGGCGGGCAGTGTGGGTCACGAGGGCGAGAGTAGCGCTCGGTGAAGATTTGGCGACATTTAGTCACCCTGTCGAGGGATGGTTCGACGTGGCTTTTCGAATTGCGGGTTGACGGAGAGGGGCGAATGGCCCGGTCTGCCGGAGTTCGGCAACGCACGGCGGAGGGGCGCCCCTTGGCGGAACGCCCCTCGGTCAGGCCGTGTGGTGCGGTCAGTCGGAGAGGCGCTCGCCGGAGGAGGTCGAGAACACGTGGATCTCGCCGGCCCGCGGCACCACGTGCAGGCTGGAGCCCTTCTCGGGCACCTGGCGGCCGTTGACGCGGACCACGAGGTCCTGGCCGCCCTTCTCCTGCGCGCCCTTCTCCACCGGGGTGGAGCCGTACACGTAGCCGTCGGCGCCGAGTTCCTCGACGACGTTCACGTCGATGGTCAGGCCGCCGGTCTCGGCGAGGTCGAAGTGCTCGGGGCGCACGCCGACCGTGACGGTGCGGTCGCCCGCGTCGGCCGCGGCGGCGAGCGCCTCGCGCGACACCGGGACGACGCTGTCGCCGAACTTCACGCCGCCGTCGGTGATCGGGACCTCGACCAGGTTCATGGCCGGGGAGCCGATGAAGCCGGCCACGAAGAGGTTCGCGGGACGGTCGTACATGTTGCGCGGGGTGTCGACCTGCTGGAGCAGCCCGTCCTTCAGGACGGCCACGCGGTCGCCCATCGTCATCGCCTCGACCTGGTCGTGGGTGACGTAGACGGTGGTGATGCCGAGGCGGCGCTGGAGGCTCGCGATCTGCGTACGGGTGGACACGCGGAGCTTGGCGTCCAGGTTCGACAGCGGCTCGTCCATGAGGAACACCTGCGGCTGGCGCACGATCGCGCGGCCCATGGCGACGCGCTGGCGCTGACCGCCGGAGAGCGCCTTGGGCTTGCGGTCGAGGTAGGGGCGCAGGTCGAGGATGTCGGCCGCCTCCTCCACCTTCTTGCGGATGGTGCCCTTGTCCACGCCGGCGATCTTGAGCGCGAAGCCCATGTTGTCGGCGACGGACATGTGCGGGTAGAGCGCGTAGTTCTGGAACACCATCGCGATGTCCCGGTCCTTGGGCGGCAGGTGCGTGACGTCGCGGTCACCGATGCGGATGGCACCGCCGTTGACGTCCTCCAGGCCGGCGAGCATGCGCAGCGAGGTGGACTTGCCGCAGCCGGAAGGACCGACGAGGACGAGGAACTCGCCGTCCTCGATCTCCAGCTCCAGCTGGTCGACGGCGGGCTTGTCGCCGCCGGGGTACAGCCGGGTCGCCTTGTCGAAGGTGACAGAAGCCATGGTGATGAATCCCTTCTACCGGCAGGAACGTGCCGGACGATCCGAGTGGAAGGAAGAATGGGTCTAGTCCAGTAGCACCGGACTCCGCCCGACGCTACCTCCCGGAGCCCCGTCTGTCAGCACCCGGGGGCGGGCGATCGGCGGACGGGCCCGGGCTCCCGCTCAGGTGGGGGTGTCCGAGGGCGGCCCCGGTTTGGTGTGGAGGATTTCGCGGGCCTGGTCCGCCGCGCGGGCGATGCTCTCGGCGACGAAGTCGACGAAGCGGGCGATGTTCTCCAGGCGGGCGGCGGCCGGGGTGCCGGGGCCGAGGACGCTGACGCCCTGGCGCGCGGTCTCGGCGAGCAGGGCGTTGGAGCGGGCGCCGGCGATCGTCGACTGGTACATGACGTCGTCGTCGACGACGTAGCGCTCGCGGCGGCGTTCGTCGCGTTCGCGGCGGATGAGGCCCTGGCCGTCGAGGAACGCGACCGCCTTGGAGATGGAGGCCGGGCTGACCTGGAGGCGCTGGACCAGCTCGGACGCGGTGAGGCTGCCCGCGTCGGTCGTGTAGAGGGACGCCAGCACCCGGGCCGTCATCGCGGGCAGGCCCTGCGCGGTGAAGAGGGTCGTGAAGGTCTCCTCGTACTCGCGCACGGCCTCGGCGTCGCGTCCGTGGGCCTGCTCGGGCGCCTGCGACCCCCGGGGCGCGGGCTGCCTGCGCCGGTGCGCGCGCCGTTCGGTGGCGCGGTGGGCCAGCTCCGCGCGGTAGGCGGCGGGGCCGCCGTTGCGCATCACCTCGCGGGTGATCGTCGAGGTGGGGCGGTCGAGGCGCCTGGCGATCTCCGCGTAGGCGAGGTCGTCGGCCAGTCCCAGCGCGATCTGCTGGCGTTCCTGCTGGGTGAGTCTGCCTCCCGGCATCGCGGTCTCCTTCGTGGTGCGGCGTCGCTCCAGCATAGCGTTCAGTCTTCATTCATTGCAACGCCATGAGAGGTGCGTGTTGCATTGAAATCAAAGCCATTGCAATGAAATACCTGCCCTGAGCTGGCGTTATGTGATGGACGTGCAACGGGTGCGTTGCCAGATCTGTGAATGCAACGTAGCTTTTCGTTCATCAGAAACGGCGGGCCGGCCGAGTGCCCGCCACTGGAGAAAGAGAAGAACGATGCAGAAGTTCGCCACCGCCACCCCCGTCTCCGCCGTCCTGGACATCCCCGCCGGCCGCATCCGCCTCATCGCCGCCGACCGCGCCGACACCACCGTCGAGGTCCTTCCCGCGAACGCCGCCAAGAGCCGTGACGTGAAGGCCGCGCAGCAGACCGCCGTCGAGTACGCCGACGGGGTCCTGCGGATCGAGACCCCCGACGCCAGGCACCAGATCCTCGGCGCGTCCGGATCCGTCGAGGTCACCGTCCAGCTGCCGGCCGGATCCCGCGTCCAGGCGAAGGCGGCCAGCGCCGAACTCCGCGGCGTCGGACGCCTCGGCGACGTCGCCTTCGAGGGCGCCGAGGGCACCGTCAAGCTCGACGAGACCGCCGCCGCCCAGCTGACCCTGATGGCCGGCGACGTGAGCGTCGGCCGCCTCGGCGGCCCCGCCCGGATCAGCACCCAGAAGGGCGACATCCGCGTCGCCGAAGCCGTCCACGGCGCCGTCGAGCTGAGCACCCAGGCCGGCGACGTCACCGTCGGCGCCGCCCGCGGAGTCAGCGCCACCCTCGACGCCGGCACCTCCTACGGCCGCGTCCACAACGCGCTCAACAACACCGACGGCGCCGCCGCCGGCCTCACCATCCACGCCACCACCGCCCACGGCGACATCACCGCCCGCAGCATCTGACCCGCAGCCCCTGAGGAGCACCCATCATGACCAACCTGGCCATCGCGGCGAACGGGCTGCGCAAGTCGTACGGCGACAAGATCGTGCTCGACGGCGTCGACCTGGCCGTCCCCGAGGGAACGGTCTTCTCCCTGCTCGGTCCGAACGGCGCGGGCAAGACCACCGCCGTCAAGATCCTCTCCACCCTCGTCGGCGCCGACGCCGGCGAGCTGCACGTCGCCGGCCACGACCTGGCCGCCGCCCCGCAGGCGGTGCGTGCCGCGATCGGTGTCACCGGGCAGTTCTCCGCCGTGGACGGGCTGATCACCGGTGAGGAGAACATGCTCCTGATGGCGGACCTGCACCACCTGTCCAGGCGCGAGGGGCGGCGGGTCACCGCCGAGCTGCTGGAACGCTTCGACCTCGTCGAGGCGGCGCGGAAGCCCGCCTCCACCTACTCCGGCGGCATGAAGCGCCGTCTGGACATCGCGATGACGCTGGTCGGCAACCCGCGGATCATCTTCCTCGACGAGCCGACCACCGGCCTCGACCCGCGCTCCCGCCACACCATGTGGCAGATCATCCGCGAGCTGGTCACCGGCGGCGTCACCGTCTTCCTCACCACCCAGTACCTGGAGGAGGCAGACGAACTCGCCGACCGCATCGCCGTCCTCAACGATGGCCGGATCGTCGCCCAGGGCACCGCCGAGGAACTGAAGCGGCTCGTCCCCGGCGGACACGTACGGCTCCGCTTCGCCGCCCCGGTCGCCTACCGCTCCGCCGTGACCGCCCTCGGCGAGGTGACCCGCGACGACGAGGCCCTGTCCCTCCAGATCCCCAGCGACGGCAGCCAGCGCGAACTGCGCTCCGTACTCGACCGCCTGGACGCCGCCGGCATCGAAGCCGACGAGCTGACCGTCCACACCCCCGACCTCGACGACGTCTTCTTCGCCCTCACCGGCGGCGCCCGCACCCTCCCCAACCAGCCCAAGGAGGCTGTCCGATGAGCTCCTTCTCCCTCGCCGTCCGCGACTCCACGACGATGCTGCGCCGCAACCTGCTCCACGCCCGGCGCTATCCGTCGCTCACGCTCAACCTGCTGCTGACGCCGATCATGCTGCTGCTCCTCTTCGTCTACATCTTCGGCGACGTGATGAGCGCCGGCATCGGCGGCGGCGCGGACCGGTCCGCGTACATCGCGTACGTCGTCCCCGGCATCCTGCTGATGACCGTCGGCGGCACCGTCGTCGGGACCGCGGTGTCCGTCTCCAACGACATGACCGAGGGCATCATCGACCGTTTCCGGACGATGGCGATCCACCGCGGGTCGGTGCTCATCGGGCACGTCGTCGGCAGCGTGCTCCAGTGCGTGATGAGCGTGGTCCTCGTCGGCGCCGTCGCCGTGGCCATCGGTTTCCGCTCCACCGACGCGAGCGCCCTGGAGTGGCTGGCGGCGCTCGGACTGCTCGTGCTCTTCGCCACGGCGCTCACCTGGATCGCCGTCGGCATGGGACTGGTCAGCCCGAACGCCGAGGCCGCCAGCAACAACGCGATGCCGATGATCCTGCTGCCGCTCCTCTCCAGCGCCTTCGTCCCGGTGGACGCGATGCCGGGCTGGTTCCGGCCGATCGCCGAGTACCAGCCGTTCACTCCCGTCATCGAGACCCTGCGCGGCCTGCTCCTCGGCAGCGGGATCGGGCACAACGGATGGCTCGCGGTGCTCTGGTGCCTGGGGCTCGCGGTGCTCGGCTACTTCTGGTCGGCCGCCACGTTCAACCGCGACCCGAAGTAACCGGTCGGGTGACGTCCGCAGCTTTCAATCTGATGGCCCGGGCAAGAGCCGTCTGTGTAGAGTGATGGCGGCTTGCCTCCTTAGCTCAGCTGGCCAGAGCACCGCTCTTGTAAAGCGGGGGTCGTCGGTTCGAACCCGACAGGGGGCTCCGTGCACCGAAGGCCCCGGACCTGCTTGGTCCGGGGCCTTCGGCATGCCCGGGGCGCGCGCGTCAGTGGCGGCCGGAGATGCGGTCCGCCAGGCGGGCCAGCGGGGTTGTCGTGGGCCGGTGGGTGGCGGTCTCCCGGCGGTCGGCCTCGCGGTAGGCGGCGTAGAGGGCCTGGACGCCGAGCCAGCGGAAGGGCTCCGGCTCCCAGCGGCGGACCTTGTGGCCCACCCAGGGGAGGGCGGTGAGGTCGGTGCGGTCCAGGGTGACGGTGGCGCACCAGTCGCGGGGGACGCCGAGGACGCCCGACCAGGCGTGCGTGATCTCCGTACCCGTGAGCTGCGGGAAGAAGGAGAAGAGGAGGGCGCTCAGGGCCTCGATCGTGGCGGGCTGGGTGCGGCCGTCGTTGTCCGTGCGCGAGCCGAAGCGGTACGGGACCCCGCGGCCGCCGATCGCGATGCGGTCGTCGGCGGTGCGCTGGGCGTACATGTACGCGTGGGCCATGTCGCCGAGGACCGGGAAGTCCGACCAGCCCAGCTGGTCCCAGGTCGTGGCGGGGAGCGGGGCGGTGACGATCATCGAGGAGTTCATCGGGAGCCACGAGCGCTTCTGGCCCTTGAGCGCGGCGGTGAAGCCCTCGGTGCAGCGCAGGACGTACGGGGCGCGGACGGTGCCGTACGGGGTGACGGCGCGGCGGGGGGCGATCTCGGTGACGGGGGTCGACTCGTGGATGACGACGCCGAGGCG
Source organism: Streptomyces sp. NPDC046308 (assembly GCF_055588065.1). Taxonomy (NCBI): domain Bacteria; kingdom Bacillati; phylum Actinomycetota; class Actinomycetes; order Kitasatosporales; family Streptomycetaceae; genus Streptomyces; species Streptomyces sp. NPDC046308. The sequence goes on along the minus strand of NZ_JBVJFB010000006.1, from coordinate 448,747 downwards.
TTCGCAGGCGGCGGCGAGGCCCCTGACCAGCTTGAGGGGGTGGATGCGGGCGCCGTGCGGGCTCCAGCTGGAGCCGACGGCGTCGGCGATGTCGATGCGGCGGCGGGTCTCGGTGGCGTCGTACAGTTCGCGGTCGCTCTCGCCGAAGGAGAGTTCGGCGGCGTGGAAGGCCTTGAGCCGGCCGAGCTGGGCGGGGGTGCGGGCGACTTCGAGGACGCCGCCGCGGTGGATGTCGGCGTCGATGCCCTCCTTGGCGGTGACGTCGACGACCTCGGTGACCGTGTCGTTCATGGCGTTCTGGAGGCGGCGGGCCGCCTCGTGGCCGTGGAGTGCGGCGTAGCGGTCGCGGCCGGCGATGCCGTTGTAGAGCCAGCCGCCGTTGCGGCCGGAGGCGCCGTAGCCGCAGAACTTCTGCTCCAGGACGGTGATGTGGAGGTCGGGGGCCGCCTGCTTGAGGTAGTAGGCGGTCCACAGACCGGTGTAGCCGCCGCCGACGATGACGACGTCGGCGGTGGTGTCGGCGGTGAGGGGGGCGCGGGGTGGGGTGGCCGCGCCGCCGGGGTCGGTCGCGTACCAGAAGGAAATACCGCCGTTGATCGTCATGGGGGAGTTGGTACACCCGGTTCCGGTGGGGCGTCCAGGGGCTGGTTGTCGTGCGTTGGGGCGGGTTTCCAGACCGGATGGCCGATGTGGGAGCGGCGGCGGGAGTCGTAGGGTGGCGAGGGTTTTGGCATGTTTTGGGGCGAGAGTCCGGCTCATGGCTGGCGGCATGCGCTGGGGGCGCGCGGGCCGGATCGGCACGGGGGGCGCGGCGGCGGTGCTGTCGGCCGGTGCGCTGGGGGGCGTCTGTCCGGCGCTCCCGTTCAGGCGTGCCGGGCCGGGCTACCTTCGGAGCATGGTGGACTTCGGGGAGATTCCGGACGGCCTGGTGGAGGCGCAGCTCAGGTTCAACGGCGACGCGGGGCGGGGGTTCATCGCGGCGCTGCCGGGGCGGGCGGCACGGTTCCTGGAGCGGTGGGAGCTGCGGTGCACCGGGCCGGCCATGCACGGGGTGACGGCGTTGGTGCTGCCGGTGGAACGGGCCGACGGGAGCGCGGCCGTACTGAAACTGGTGGCGCTGGACGAGGAGAGCGCGGGGGAGCCGATCGCGCTGCGCGCGTGGGCCGGGCGGGGCTGCGCAAGGCTCCTGGAACACGACGCGGAGACGGGCACGCTGCTGCTGGAGCGGCTGGACGAGCGGCGGCACCTGTCGGCGCTCGCCCGGCGGGACGCACGGCGGGCGGTGGGGGTCGTCGGGGAACTGCTGGCGCGGCTGACGGCGGTGCCCGCGCCGGCCGGGCTGCGCGGGCTGGGCGAGATCACGGCGCGGATGCTGGAGGACGTACCGCGGGCGGTCGGGCTGCTCGCGCAGGAGCGGGAGCGGCGGGTGCTGCGGGACTGCGCGGCGGCGGTGGCGGAGGTCGCCGGGGAGCCGGGGGACCGGCTGCTGCACTGGGACCTGCACTACGACAACGTCCTGGCGGGCGGCCGGGAGCCGTGGCTGGCGATCGACCCGAAGCCGCTGGCGGGGGACCCGGGCTTCGACCTGCTGCCGGCGATCGTCGGCAACTTCCGTGCGCAGGAGGTGCGGTGGCGGTTCGACCTGCTGACCGAGGCGGTCGGGCTTGACCGGGAGCGGGCCCGGGCGTGGACCCTGGGGCGGGTGCTGCAGAACTGCCTGTGGGATCTGGAGGACGGGGAAGTACGCCTGGACGAGGAACAGTTGACGGTCGCCGAGGCGCTGCGGGGGCGGTGACGCGCGGACACCTGCCGACCGGACGGGCGCCTAGGCTGCCTGCATGATCCGTCACGCCGAAGTCACCGATGTGCCCGTCATCCACGCGATGATCCGCGAACTCGCGGAGTACGAGAAGGTGCCGCACGAGGCGCGGGCGACCGAAGAGCAGCTGCGGGAGGCGCTGTTCGGGGACCGCCCGGCGGTGTTCGCGCACATCGCGGAGACCGACGACGGCGAGGCCGTCGGCTTCGCGGTGTGGTTCCTGTCCTTCTCCACCTGGCGCGGGGTGCACGGGATCTACCTGGAGGACCTGTACGTCCGCCCGGGCGCACGCGGCGGCGGCCACGGCAGGGCACTGCTGGCGGAGCTGGCGCGGACGTGCGTGGAGCGCGGCTACGAGCGGCTGGAGTGGTCGGTCCTGAAGTGGAACGCCCCGACGATCGCCTTCTACGAGGCCCTGGGCGCGCGGCCGCAGGAGGAGTGGTCGGTGTACCGCCTCACGGACGGCCCCCTGGCGGAGCTGGGCTCGGCGTAGGGCGGCCCGGGCCGGTCAGGGTTCCAGGACCACTTTGCCGGTGGTGGCGCGGGTTTCCAGGGCGTGGTGGGCGGCGGCGGCCTCGGCCAGGGGGTAGCGGGTCAGGGCCGGGCGCAGGCGGCCGGCGGCGGCTTCGGCGAGGGCGCGGGTTTCCAGCACGCGCAGCGGGTCGGGGGCGCCGACCTGCTGGAGCATGGCCGGGCCGAGGACGCCGCGGGTGGTGATACCGCGGGCGGTGAGGTCGGCGCGTTCGGCGTCGGTGAGGTCGAGAGGGCCGCCGGACCAGCCGAAGACGAGGTGGCGGGCGCCGGGGGCGAGCAGGGTCAGGGCCGTGCGGGCGGTTTCGCCGCCGACGGAGTCGAAGAGGACGGTGGCACCGGCCGGGTACCGGGCGCGGACGGCGTCGGGCCAGGCGGGGTCGGTGTAATCGAGGGCGAGGTGGGCGCCGCCCGCGGCGGCGCGGGCGGTCTTGGCGGGGCCGCCGGCGAGGGCGATCACGGTGGCGCCGGCGTTCACGGCGTACTGGACGAGCAGGGTGCCGATGCCGCCCGCGGCGGCGGGGACCATCGCGACGGAGCCGGGGCCGAGGTCGGCGAACTGGAGGATCCCGAGGGCGGTGCGGCCGGTGCCGATCATGGCGACGGCCTCGGCGGGGTCGAGGCCGGGCGGTACGGGGTGCAGGCGCTCGGCATCGGCGACGGCGTACTCGGCGTAGCCGCCGGGGACGAAGCCGAGGTGGACGACGACGGTACGGCCGAGCCAGGCGGGGTCCGTGCCGGGGCCGAGGGCGTCGACGGTGCCGGCGACCTCGCGGCCGGGGACGGTGGGGAGTTCGGGCAGGGCGGGCGCGGGGCCGCGTACGCCCTCGCGCAGGGCGGTGTCGAGGAGGTGGACGCCGGCGGCGGCGACGGCGACGCGGACCTGGCCGCGGGCGGGGACGGGCACCGGGACGGCCTCGTACGTGAGGTTCTCGGCGGGGCCGAAGGCGTGGAGGCGGATCGCGTTCATGGTGGGCGTGGTGGGCGTGGCGGGCGCGGCCGGCTCGGTGGTCATGGGCCCCACGCTCGTACCTGAAGCGTGGTTGAGGTCAAGGGGTTGTCAGTGGGGTCGGTCACGATGGGGGGATGGTGCGCAAAGGGCAGGAGCAGACGGTGAAGGCGGCGCGACGGCCGGAGTTGCGGCTGCCGGAGCTGGTGGCGTGGGCCGGGGGCGGGCTGGAGCCGGACGGGGACTACGACGGGGTGGAGTTCACGGACCTGGATCTGGCGGGGCAGGAGGGGATCGGGGCCCGGTTCATGGACTGCGCGGTGCGGCGCTGCGCGCTGGACGAGGCGGGGCTGGCGAAGGCGCGGTTCCTGGACTCGGTGCTGGAGGGGGTCCGGGGGGTGGGGACGGACCTGTCCGGGGCCTCGTTGCGGGACGTGGAGCTGGTGGACGCCCGGCTGGGCGGGGTGCAGATGCACGGGGCGGTGCTGGAGCGGGTCGTGGTCCGCGGGGGGAAGATCGACTATCTGAACCTGCGGAAGGCGCGGCTCAAGGACGTGGTCTTCGAGGGGTGCGTGCTGGTGGAGCCGGACTTCGCGGGGGCGGTGCTGGAGCGGGTGGAGTTCCGGGACTGCGCGCTGCGCGGGGTGGACTTCAGCGGGGTCCGGCTGCAGGACGTGGACCTGCGGGAGGCCACGGAGCTGGGGATCGCGCGGGGCGTGGACGCCTTGGCCGGGGCCGTGATCAGCCCGGCGCAGCTGTTCGACCTCGCCCCGGCGCTTGCTTCCCAGCTGGGGGTGCGGGTGCTGTGACGGCGGCCGGATCGGTGCGATCGGTGCGATGCCGGGTGCGGCGCCGTTGCGGGGGCGCTGCCCCCGGGCCCCCGCGCCTCAAACGCCGGCGGGGCTGAAGATCGGGGCTCCGCCCCGGACCCCGCGCCTCAAACGCCGGCGGGGCTGGAGGGGAGCGGCGGGGCTGAAGATCGGGGCTCCGCCCCGGACCCCGCGCCTCAAACGCCGACGGGGCTGGAGGGGCCGGCGGGCTGGAGGGGCCGGCGGGGTCAGGCTGGGACGCGGGGGAATTTGGCCTGGAGGGTCCAGATGACGGGGTTGTCGGCGAGGCCGTCGTGCATGTCGACGAGGTCCGCGACCAGGTCGTGCAGGAAGTCCCGGGCCTCGCGGCGCAGCAGGCGGTGGCTGAAGGTCAGCGGGGCCTCCTCGGCCGGCATCCAGTCGGCCTCCACGTCGACCCAGCCGAAGCGGCGCTCGAAGAGCATCCGGTCCGTGGACTCGGTGAAGTCGAGTTCCGCGTGCTGGCGGTGGGCCGAGCGGTTGCCGCGGGGGTCCTGGTCGAGCTGTTCGACGATGTCGCACAGCGCCCAGGCGAAGTCCAGTACGGGCACCCATCCCCAGGCTGTGGACACTTCCCGGTCCGTGGTGGTGTCCGCGAGGTAGACGTCCCCGCAGAACAGGTCGTGCCGCAGGGAGTGGACGTCCGCCGAGCGGTAGTCGGTCTGCGGGGGGTCGGGGAAGCGCCGGGAGAGGGAGTAGCCGATGTCGAGCACGTACCCGATGGTGTCACGTGCGCCCGGGGCCGCTCACCTCCGGTGTCAGGGCAGCAGGCGCTGTTCCTTGGCCACCGAGACCGCGCCCGCGCGGGTGTCGACGCCGAGTTTGTCGTAGATGCGGCCCAGGTGGGTCTTGACTGTGGCTTCGCTGATGAACAGCGCACGGGCGATGTCGCGGTTGCCCAGGCCGCGGGCCAACTGGCCGAGGATGTCCAGTTCGCGGTCGGTCAGGGTGGGGCGGGTGCCGCGCATGTGGGCCATCACGCGGCTGGCGACGGGCGCGGAGAGGGTGGTGCGGCCCTGGGCGGCCGAGTGGATGGCGGCGAAGAGTTCCTCCGGGCGTTCGGCCTTGAGGAGGTAGCCGGTGGCGCCCGCGCCGATCGCCCGGGTGATGTCCGCATCCGTGTCGTACGTGGTGAGGACGAGGACGTGCGGGGGGTTGGGGGCGGTGGTGATGCGCCGGGTGGCCTCCACCCCGTCGATGCCGTCGCCGAGCTGGAGGTCCATGAGGACCACGTCGGGGCGGAGCTTCGCGGCCAGGGCGACGGCCTCCTCGCCGCTGCCCGCCTCGCCGAGCACCTCGATGTCCGGCTCGCTGCCGAGGAGGGCGAGGAGGCCGGCGCGGACCACCACGTGGTCGTCGCAGAGCAGGATCGTCGTCATGGGGCCGGCTCCAGGGGGATGGCCGCGGAGAGGACGGTGCCCTCGCCCGGCGCGGATTCGATCGTGAGGGTGCCGCCGAGCTGGCGGACCCGGGCCCGCATCGCGGGCAGGCCGTGGCCGCGCTCGGCGGCGTCGGTCCGGGGCTCGGCGAATCCGTGGCCGTCGTCGGCGATGTCCAGGACCACCTGGTCCCCGAGGAAGCTGAGCGTGAGTGCGGCCGTACGGGCGCCCGAGTGCTCGCGGACGTTGGCCAGCGCGCCCTGGGCTATGCGCAGCAGGGCGGACTGGACGCGGTCCGGGAGCGGGGCGGGGGTGCCTTCGAGGTGGAAGCGGACCTCGATGTCCGGGCCGGCGTCCAGGGCGCGCAGCGCCGCGGCGAGGCCGGCGCCGTCGGCGAGCTCGGACGGGGCCAGGTCGTGGACGAGCCGACGGGCCTCGGCGAGTCCGTGTGCGGCGATGCCGGTGGCGGTACGGACGTGCGCGCGGGCGGTGGCCGGGTCGGTGTCCCAGGTGCGGTCGGCGGCCTGGAGCAGCATCTGCTGGCTGGACAGGTTCTGGGCGAGGGTGTCGTGGATCTCCATGGACAGCCGCTGCCGTTCGGCGAGGGTGCCTTCGCGGCGCTCGGTGGCGGCCAGTTCCCGGCGGGTGCGGATCAGGTCGTCGATCAGTGCCCGCTGGGCCTGGGCCTGGCGTTCCATGTGGACGAAGACGGCGGTGGCGAGGGCGGCGACCGCGGGCGGGGCCAGGAGCAGGTTGGGGTCGAAGGACTTGGACAGCTTCAGCTGGGCGATCACCACGAAGCCGGTGAGGAGGGCGACCAGGACGACGGCGGCGCGGGGCGGGAGCGTGCGCAGGGCGGTGAAGAAGAGCGGTACGGCGCACCAGGCGAAGCTCGGCGCGAGAACGACCAGGACCACCCACGTGGTGACGACCAGGCCGAGCCAGAGGAGCCGGCGGGCGGTGGGGGCGGCGCCGAGGGCGGGGCCGAGGACGTAGAGCAGGGCCAGGGTGATGCTGAGGGCGATGATCCACGGGGTGCGGGGGTCGCCGGGGTGGCGCAGGAGGAAGCGGAGCAGGGAGGCGCCGAGGAGGAGGAAGAAGGCGGTGTGGGCGACGGTGGCCAGCGTGCGGGTGTCGTCGCGCGGCGGGGCGGGTGTCACAGGGTGCTCCTCGGTCGAGGCATGCGTCCATTGTCGGGTGCGGCGCCGCTGCCGGGGCGCTGCCCCGGACCCCGCGTCAAACGCCGGCGGGGCTGAACCATCGGGGCTCCGCCCCGGGCCCCGCGCCTCCGGCGCCGGCTGGGAGGAGTCTGTGACCAGGAAATACCGCGCCGGAGGCGGGCCGCATCGGCCGATCGGTTGACCCTCGGGTCAACCGGTGCGGTGGGCGGGGGAAGCCGGTACGGGGACGGGGTGGCGGGGGGTTCGGGGACAGGCTTGGAGAAGTGAAGGAGCCGGTCCGACCGGCCCGGACCGAAGCGATGCCGTCACCCCGTCACCCGTCCCCGTGTCACCGTTCTCAGGAGCAGAGATGAACACCCGCACCCGCGTTCTCACCGGTACCGCCCTCGCCGTCGCCCTGGGCGCCGGTGCCTTCGGCGCCGTGAGCGCCAGCGCCACCCCTGCCGCCGACGCCACCCCGGCCGCCGTCGCCGTCGCCGACAAGAAGGACGGGCCGAGCGACAAGAACTTCACCACGACCACGCACCTCACCGTCGACGCCGCCACCCGCGCCGCCCAGGCCGCGCTGCAGGCCGCGCAGGCCGAGAACCAGAAGGTGACGGTCGCGGTGGTGGACCGCAACGGCAACACCATCGTCACCCTGCGCGGCGACGGCGCCGGCCCGCAGTCCTACGAGTCGGCGCAGCGCAAGGCCTTCACCGCCGTGTCCTGGAACGCCCCGACCTCGGTGCTCGTGGGCCGCCTCGCCCAGACCCCGAACCTGAAGGACATCCCCGGCACCCTCTTCCTCGGCGGCGGCACCCCGGTGCAGGCGAACGGCGCGCCCGTCGCGGGCATCGGTGTGGCCGGCGCCCCGAGCGGCGACCTGGACGAGAAGTTCGCCAAGGCCGGTGTCGACGCCCTGGGCAAGTAGCCCGTACGGACGGCCCGCCTAGGATCGAGTGCGTGGAACACCGCGCACTCCTCCGCCTTGCCGTCCCTGCCGTCGCCTCCCTCCTCGCCCTCACCACGGCGTGTACGGGAGGCACGGTGCAGGGGCGGCCGGGCGCGTCGGGCCTGCGCGACCCGTACTTCCCCAAGGCCGGCAACGGCGGCTACCAGGTCGACCACTACGCGCTGGACCTGGACTACGACCCCGCCGACGGGGAGCTGCACGGTACGGCCGTGATCACCGCCCGCGCCGAACAGGGCCTCAGCTCCTTCAACCTCGACCTCAGCGGTCTGAAGGTCGAGGGCGTGAGCGTGCAGGGCGTCCGGGCCCGCTACAACCGGACCGGCAACGAGCTGACCGTGCGCCCGGCCGAGGACCTGAAGAAGGGCGAGGTCTTCCGTACGGAGGTCGCGTACGGCGGCAAGCCGAAGACCCTCACGGACGCGGACGGCTCCAAGGAGGGGTGGATCACCACCGAGGACGGTGGGGGCGCCTCCGCCGGCGCGGCGACGCGGGCCGGTGCGGTCGGCGTCGGTGAGCCGGTCGGGTCGATGACCTGGTTCCCGGGCAACCACCACCCCAGTGACAAGGCCACCTACGACATCACGCTGACCGTCCCGCGCGGCTACGAGGCCGTGTCCAACGGGGAGCTGCGTTCCCGTACCGAAGGTGCGGACGGGCGGACCGAGTTCGCGTGGCACAGCCCGGAGCCGATGGCGAGCTATCTGGCCACCGCCGTCGTCGGCCCGTACAAGGTGACGACGGGGCGGACGCCGTCGGGGACCGCCCTCTACACCGCCGTGGCGCCGGGTGAGGCGGCCGCGGGCACGGGGCCCCTCGCCAGGCTGCCGGAGATGGTGGAGTGGGGCAGCGGCCGGTTCGGCCCGTACCCCTTCGGCACGGCGGGCGCGGTCGTGCTGCCGGCCGGCAGCCTCGGGTACGCGCTGGAGACCCAGACGAAGCCGGTCTTCTCCGGTCCGCCCGAGAGCGAGGAGCTCGTCCTGCACGAGCTCGCCCACCAGTGGTTCGGCAACTCGGTGTCGCCCAAGTCCTGGAAGGACATGTGGCTCAACGAGGGCTTCGCGACCTACGCCGAGTGGCTGTGGGCCGAGGATCACGGCGGGCCCACCGCCCAGCGGCACTTCGAGGCGTTCCTGGCCGGTGACACGTCCGTCGACGAGGCGGCCGCCTCCGGCTGGGACGCCTTCCCGCCCGCCTCCCCGCCCGGTCCCGACCACATCTCGGACGAGCCGGTGTACCACCGCGGCGCGATGGTCCTGCACCGGATCCGCCAGGAGGTGGGCGACGAGAAGTTCTTCGCCCTGGTGCGGGGCTGGGCCGCGGACCACCGGCACGGTAACGCGAGTACGGCCGACTTCACCGCCTACGCGCAGGAGAAGACGGGGCACGACCTGAAGAAGGTCTGGGACGTCTGGCTGTACGGCGAGGGCCGGCCCAGGTAACCGGCCCGTCGGCTACGGGGCTTCGAGCGGCTTGCGCAGCACCGTGCAGGCGCGGCCGCGCTCGCGGTCCTCGGCCCGGCGCAGTTCGGCGTACCCCTGGGCCTGCCAGAAGGCGAGGGCCTTGGGGTTGTTGTCGAGTACGGCGATCTGGACGCCGGTGCGTCCGGCGGCGCGGAAGCGGTCTTCGACCAGGGTGGCGACGGCGCGGCCGTACCCCTCGCGGTGCGCGGTGGCGTCGATGAGCAGCAGGCCGATCCACGGATCCGCGCCGGCGGAGGCCGGGTCCGGGTGGTGGGCCAGCGTGGCGGCCAGGCCGACGAGGCGGCCCGCGGAACGGGCGAGGAGGATCTCGGCGCCGTCGTGGGCGAGTTCGTCGGCGAGGGCGGCCGCGACCTGTTCGACGGTGATGCGGTCCGGGTCGGGGAAGTCACCGCTGAGTTCGAAGAACGCGTGGTTCGTCGAGTAGAGGGCGGCGATCTCGGTGAGGACCGGGCCGGGGAGGGCGCCGTCGACGGGGGCGAGCGGTTGGAGGATCACCTGTCGAACGGTAGCGAAGCCCCCTCCCCGGACGGCCGGGAGGGGGCTTCACCAGCGCTGGAGCCGCGCTCGGCCGTCTTTAGACGTTGACGCCGAAGTCCTGCGCGATGCCGGTGAGGCCGGAGGCGTAGCCCTGGCCGACCGCGCGGAACTTCCACTCGGCGCCGTTGCGGTAGAGCTCGCCGAAGACCATGGCGGTCTCGGTCGCCGCGTCCTCGGAGAGGTCGTAGCGGGCGATCTCGGCGCCGCCGGCCTGGTTCACGACGCGGATGTACGCGTTGCGGACCTGGCCGAAGTTCTGGCTGCGGGCCTCGGCGTCGTAGATGGAGACCGGGAAGACGATCTTGTCCACGTCGGCCGGGAGGCCGGCGAGGTTGACGTTGATGGCCTCGTCGTCGCCCGCGCCCTCGCCGGTGCGGTTGTCACCGGTGTGGACGATGGTCTGGTCCGGGGTGGACTTGTTGTTGAAGAAGACGAAGTGGCCGTCGGAGACGACCTTGCCGGTCGCGTTGACCGCGATGGCCGAGGCGTCGAGGTCGAAGTCGACACCGGTCGTCGTACGGACGTCCCAGCCGAGGCCGACCGTGACGGCAGCGAGGCCGGGGGCCTCCTTCGTGAGCGAGACGTTGCCGCCCTTGGACAGGCTGACAGCCATGGGAATGTCCCTTTCCTCATCCAACATGCACGTACAGGCGGTCAAACTACCGCTGCCCCCTATAACGCGACGAGAGGCCTGTCGGGTTCCCGCCGTGAAATCTGAGTGACGCGGGCGGGGGCGGGCGCGGATCATAGGGGGCATGCCTGGTCCTTATGTCATCCGCGGTTCGGTCGTGCTCCCCGAGGGCGAGCTCGCCTGGCGCTTCTCGCGCTCCTCCGGGCCCGGCGGGCAGCACGTGAACACCTCCGACTCGCGGGTGGAGCTGATGTTCGACCTCGCGGCGACGAAGGCGCTGCCGGACGTGTGGAAGGAGCGGGCGCTGGAGCGGTTGGCGTCCCGCCTGGTGGGCGGGGTGGTGACCGTACGGGCCTCCGAGCACCGCTCGCAGTTCCGCAACCGGGAGATGGCGCTGGTGCGGATGGCCTCGCTGCTGGCGGAGGCGACGGCTCCGCCCCCGAGGCAGCGGCGGGCGACGAAGATCCCGCGGGGGATCAACGAGCGGCGGCTGCGGGAGAAGAAGGCGCGGGCCGAGACCAAGCGCGGGCGTACCGGGCGCGACTGGTAGCGCCGGCGGCCCAGGCCGAAAGATCGGGGCTCCGCCCCGGACCCCGCGGCTCGAACGCCGGCGGGGGCCGGACCGTGCGGCTGGGCCGGATGCCGGCTACTGGCCGTTCAGGTGCCGGTAGCGGCCGCGGAAGTACGTCAGGGGCTGTTGGTCCGGGGACGGGAGGGCCGCCGTCAGGACGCGGCCGATGACGAGGGTGTGGTCGCCCGCCTCGACGCGGTTCTCGGTGCGGCACTCCAGGGTGGCCAGGGCGCCGGTCAGCAGCGGGGCGCCGGAGGCCTCGCCGCGTACGTACGGCAGGTCCGCGAAGAGCAGGCGGTCGCTGATGCGGCCCTTCATCGCGAAGCGGCCCGCGACCTGGAGCTGGTGGTCGGCGAGGACCGAGACCGCCCAGAGGGGCTGCTCCGCGAGCAGGTCGTCCATCCGGGAGCCCTCGCGCACGCTCACCAGGACCAGCGGCGGGTCCAGGGACACGGACATGAAGGCGGTCGCCGTCATGCCGACGTCCTCGCCGCGCGGACCGTCCGCCGTCAGGGGGGTCTCGTGTGCGGTGATCAGGCACACGCCCGCCGCCAGCCGGGACATCGCGGCTCGGAACTCGTCATTGCTCACTCCCTCAGCATGCGGGTTTCCGTGGGAGGGGTGGGGCACGGGGGTCGTCTTCAGCACGCTGAAACGCTAATCTCGCCCTTCCGCGCCACACATCGGGCCCTGGTCCGAGTCGCGCCCCCGCCCCTTGGCCTAGGCCCCGGCGTATCGTTTGCTCTCGGGAATGTGGGGGAGCGCTCCCAGTCGGCACGAGCCTTTCCACGCACCGTTATTCATCTCATGTGACTTGAGTCACAGAGAGCAAGATTTGTTGACCCTGTGTACCTGCCGCACAGCTCACTGTGATTCAGTGGACGGGACACCGCAACGAAACGCCGATGACAAACCTGGAGTTGCTGTCGAGGTCTCGGGGAGAGCGAGCAATGGAGACCGAGTCGGAGCCGTACGTCCGTCTTGCGACCCTGCGGCAGCTGCACCGGGTGGTGGCCGATCTCAACACGGCCCGGAGCCTGGCGGACACTCTGCAGACCGTCGTGGACGGCATCGTCGTGGGCCTCGGTTACGAACTCGCCTGTGTCAACCTCGTACGCCCTGACGGCGATCTGGTCGTCGCCGCCTTCGCCGGAGACCCCGCCGCCGAGGCGCTCATCACCGGCCGCGTCGGCTCCCGCGCCTCCTGGGAACGCCGCCTGACGATGGGTGAGAACTGGGACGGGCTCCGGTTCATCCCGCACACCGAGGGCTGGATCCTCATGGAGGACGACGTCCCCCAGTGGCACACGGACGGCCCCGATCCGCGCTTCGAGGACGAGTGGCACCCCGAGGACCGGCTCTACGCCCCCATGTACGCGTCCGGCGGGGAACTTCTGGGTGTCATCTCGGTGGACAGACCGCGCAACGGCCGCCGCCCCGGCGCGTGGGGGCGCGAAGCGCTCCAGATGTACGCCTTCCAGGCCGCGATTGCGATCAGCAATGCGAGGCTCCGGGCGAACATGCAACGGGCCCTGGTCCGGCTGGAGCGTGAACAGCAGGCGCTGCGCGCCAGCGAGGAGTCCTTCCGGCAGGCCTTCGAGTACGCGCCCAGCGGCATGGCCATCGCCGAGATGGGCGGGGACCAGCACGGCCGGCTGCTGCGGACCAACGACGCGCTGTGCCGGCTGCTCGGCCGGCCGGCCTCCGTGCTGCGCCGCTACTCCTTCTCCGACCTGGTCCACCCCGAGGACATCGGCACCCTGCTGCGGACCTCCGCCGAGGGCGGGCGCGCCGAGCTGCGCCTGGGCCGGCGCGACGGCACGTATGTATGGGTCTCGCTGCGCAACTCCGTCGTCGCCGACGCCGCCGACGGCCCGCGGTTCCTGCTGACGCACGTCGAGGACATCGAGGAGCGCAAGCGCCACGAGCTCCAGCTCGCCCACCGCGCCAGCCACGACTCGCTGACCGGCCTGCCCAACAGCGCCGAGCTGCGGTCCCGGCTCGGCGCGCGGCTGTGCCGCAGGCCACAGTCCGTGCGCGCCACCGCGATCGAGGCCCTGGACGCGGCCTTCGAGGGGCGCGACGGACACGACGGGCGCCCGGTGCACGACGGCTACGAGGTGCGCACGGAGGCGGGTGGTGCCGGTGAGCACGGCTTTCAGGCCGACGGACCCGACCGGTACACCGGGTCCGACCCCTTCGATTTCCCCGGGGCGCCGGCCGCGACGCCGGAGGACGGCCCGTACGACCACCACGTGCACACTGTGGCGCCGGCGACCGATATCGACGACGGGACGAAGGGGCTCGCGGTGCTCTTCTGCGACCTCGACGGCTTCAAGTCGATCAACGACAGGTTCGGGCACCACACGGGCGACGCGGTCCTGATCGAGGTCGCCCGGCGGCTCACGACGGGCGTCAGGGACGGTGACACCGTCGCTCGGCTGGGTGGTGACGAATTCGTCGTCCTGGCCGACGGGCTGGGTGCGGCGGACGCCGCCGATCTCGCCGTCCGACTCCGCAACGCGATCATCCCGCCGATCCGGGTCGACGGACGTGCGGTCCGGGTGGGAGCCAGTTTCGGCATCGGCTGGGCGAGCTGCGGGATGTCGGCGGACGAGGTGCTGCGCTCCGCCGACCAGCGGATGTACATCGAGAAGCGGTCGCGCTCCAAGGCGCACCGCAGGGCCGGCTGAGGCGGTCTGTCGCCCGTGGGCGCACGTGTTCGGGGTAGGCTCCCGGGGGTCGAAAGGAGTGACCTGCGATGACGACGCCCGCGAACAACGGCCCGCACGGTGGGGCGAACAAGCCCGAGGACGACGATCCGTTCGGCTACCTCTACGAGGATGGCCAGGCGGCCGGAGCCACACCGCCAGGTCAGGGCGGCGCATACGGCTACCCGGGACCGGGGGTAGGCGGTCATTCCGGCGCGCAGCCCGGTGTTCCCCGTACCTCGCACCACCAGGTGCGAACGGTCGGCGAGCGCCGCAACGGCGGCCAGCGCGGTCAGGTCCCCACGCAGCAGCCGCCCTACCAGGCCCAGTACCAGGCTCCTGAGGCGCTCCAGGCGGGCGGCTACGGCGTTCCGCAGCAGCCGCAGGCCCCGCAGCACCAGACCCAGGCGATCTCGCACTCCGGCGGCCACGGCTCCGGCCACGGCTCCGGCGGTGGCTCCAGCCGTCGAGGTCTGCTGATCGCCGCCGTCGCGGTGGTCGGCGCGGTCGTGATCGGCATCGGCGCGGCCCTGGCCTTCGGCGACAAGGACAAGGACAAGAAGGCCCCGGACCAGGCGAACGGCGGCCAGCAGTCGGCGGCCCCGCAGAACCCCTCGGCCGCGCCCCCGAGCGGCTCTCCGGCGCCCTCCCAGGCCCCGCTGCCCAAGGGCGAGGCGGCCGGCGCGGGCATGTCCATCACGGGCGGCGCGGCCCTGGAGAGCACGATCCCGGGCGCGAAGAGCTCGGGCGGCCAGTACGTCGGCGGGTTCAACAAGCCCGGCGCGGCCGTGACGTGGACGCTGGACGTCCCCAAGGCCGGGAAGTACAAGTTCTACGTGCGCTTCGGCATCCCGGGCGAGGACGCCAACGGCACCCTGACCGTCAACGGCAAGCCGAACGACGCGCCGATCAGCATGCGCAACTTCGCCAAGTCGCCCAAGGGTGACTGGGAGAAGGGCTGGCAGACGACCTGGGGTCAGGTGAACCTCGACAAGGGCACCAACACGATCAAGCTGTCGTGCGAGGCCGGCAACAGCTGCAACGTCAACATCGACCAGCTCTGGCTCGAGAACTTCTGATCCCCCGGGGTTCGCCCGGGCGCTCGCTCCGTCGACGCCGCAACGAGTCCGGCTCCACCGCACGCGCGGTGGAGCCGGACTCGTTTCCCACGGGAGTTGACGTCCCCTCAACTGCCGACCGCGACGCGGGCGGAGACGGCGTGCCGCAGCTCTTCGTAGACGGCGGGGTCGAACTCCCCCGCCGTCGGGGCCGCGACCGTGGCCGCGGACAGGGCGACCGCGCGGGTGAGGCGGTCCGGCCAGTCCGCCCCCTCCACCAGGGCCGACAGCAGGCCGGCGACCGCGGAGTCGCCCGCTCCGGTGGGGTTGCCGGCCAGCGCGCGCGGCGGGGCGGCCTGCCAGGTGCCCTCGGCGGTGACGGCCAGCAGGCCGTCCGGTCCCAGCGAGGTGACCACGGCGTGGGCGCCCCGGCGGCGGGCGTCGCGGGTGGCGGGCAGCGGGTCGCGGGACCCGGTGAGCTCGGCCAGCTCGGCGGCGTTCGGCTTGATGATCTCGGGCCGGGCGGCGACCCCGCGGCGCAGGGCCTCGCCGCCGGTGTCGAGGAGGACGGGGACCCCGGCCGCGCGGGCCGCCCGTACGAGGACCGCGTACGCGCCGACGGGTACGCCCGGCGGGAGGCTGCCGCACAGGGCCACGGCGCGGGCGCCGCGGACCAGCTCCTCGTACCGCGCGAGGAACAGGGACCATTCGGCGGGCGTGATCAGCGGGCCCGGTTCATTGAACTGGGTGGTGTCGCCGGAGGCGTCGTCGACCACGGCCAGGGTGCGGCGGCTGCCGTCCGCGCAGGGCACCAGGGCGTCCACCACCTGCGGGCAGTGCGCGAGCAGTTCGCGGACGACGGAGCCGACCCGCCCGCCCGCGAAGCCGGTCGCCGTCACCTCGTGGCCGAGCGCGGCCAGGACGCGGGCGACGTTGACGCCCTTGCCGCCGGGGCGTTCGGTGACGGCGGCGACCCGGTGCGAGGCGTGCGGAAGCAGCCTCGGCACGCGGTACGTGACGTCGAGTGCGGTGTTGAGCGTCACGGTCAGGATCATGGGCACCCCCGGGTCTGTTGCTGCCGGGATCATGCCAAACCCGAGGCGGTCGGCCCAGTCCTCGGGCCGACCGCCTTCGTCGTTACAGCCGCTTGGCCGTCAGATCGCCGCCGCGGCGAGGGGGCTGACCACCCATTCGCCGCGCCGCATGACGCCCCTGACGTCGAAGGCGGCGTCCAGGACGACGAGGTCCGCGTACTTGCCGGGCTCCAGCGAACCGATCTCGTCGTACAGGCCGAGGAGCTTGGCCGGGTTGGCGGAGATCGCCTGGACCACGGACTCCACCGGCAGCTTGTCGAGGGTCACCGAGCGCTTGAAGGCGGTGTCCAGGGTCAGGGTGGAGCCGGCGATGGAGCCGCCCTCCACGAGCCGGGCCACGCCCTCCTTGACCTCGACCTCCAGCGGGCCGAGGTGGTAGGTGCCGTCGCCGAATCCGGCGGCGTCCATCGCGTCGGTGATCAGCGCCACGCGGTGCGCGCCCGCGTGGTGGAAGGCCAGTTCCAGGGCGGCCGGATGCAGGTGGGTGCCGTCGTTGATGAGCTCGACGGTGATCCGCTCGTCCTCCAGCAGCGCGGCGATCGGGCCGGGCTCGCGGTGCGCGAGGGGCGGCATCGCGTTGAAGAGGTGGGTGGCCACGGTCGCGCCCGCGTCGATGGCGGCGCGGGTCTGCTCGTACGTGGCGTCCGTGTGCCCGATCGCGGCGATCACCCCGTGCTCGGCGAGCAGCCGTACGGAGTCCAGGCCGCCCGGGAGTTCGGTGGCGAGGGTGAACATGCGGGCCGTGCCGTGGGCGGCGTCGATCAGCTTGCGGACCTCCGCCGGATCGGGGTCGCGGAGCAGGTCCTCCTTGTGCGCGCCCTTGCGGCAGGGGTTGATGAACGGCCCCTCGAAGTGGATGCCGGCGATCTCGCCCTGCCGGGTGAGCTCGGCGAGGAGCCCGGCGCGGCGGGCCAGTTCGTCCAGGTCGCCGGTGACGGTGGAGGCGACCAGGGTGGTGGTGCCGTGCTCGCGGTGGGTGCGGACGCCCTGGAGGACGTCCTCCGCGGTGCCGGAGGTGAAGGAGGCGCCGCCGCCGCCGTGGTTGTGCATGTCGACGAAGCCGGGGACGATCCAGTGCCCGGACAGGTCCACGGTCCGCGAGCCCTCGTGGGCGCTGCCGGCGATGCGGTCGCCGTCGACGATGACCCGGCCGCCCGCCACGGTTCCGGTGGGCAGCACCACCCTGGCGCCGGACAGAACAGTGCTGCGCGCGCTTCCGGACATCAGGCAGGTACCTCCGTGGCGAGTAGGTCCCAGGCGAGCAGCCCTGCGCCCAGGCATCCGGCGGTGTCCCCGAGGGCCGCCGGGACGATGTGGGGGAGCCGCTGGAACGTCACGCGCTCCTCCACGGCCGTCCGTAGTGGTGTGAACAAGGTTTCCCCCGCCTCGGCCAGCCCGCCACCGATGATCAGCGTGCGCGGGTCCAGCAGGGTGAGGGCGGTGACCAGCCCGTCGGCGAGGGCGCCGACGGCGGCCAGCCAGACCGCGCGGGCGCGCGCGTCGCCGGCTTCGACGGCCCTGGCGCAGTCCGCGGCGTCGGCCCCGGGGTCGCCCGAGGCGGCCGCCCAGGCGCGGCTGACGGCGGAGGCCGAGGCGAGGGTCTCCAGGCAGCCGTGCTGGCCGCAGCCGCAGGCGGGGCCGCCCGGGCGTACCACGATGTGCCCGATCTCGCCCGCGTAGCCGTGGGCGCCGGCCTCGATGCGGCCGGCGATGCCGATGGCTCCGGCGATGCCGGTGCCGAGGGGCACGAAGAGGAAGCGGTCGGCGCCGCGGCCGGCTCCGATGCGGCCCTCGGCGAGTCCGCCCGTGCGCACGTCGTGGCCGAGGGCCACCGGGATGCCGCCGAGTGCGGCGCTGAGCAGGGCGCGCATCGGTACGTCGCGCCAGCCCAGGTTCGCCGCGTAGACGGCGAGCCCGCGGTCGGCGTCGACGATGCCGGGCACGGCGACGCCGGCGGCCGACGCGGGCCGCCCGAAGCGTTCGCGGCCGGTGTCGAGGAGCTCGGCGGCGAAGTCCTGGATCGTCTCGACGACGGCGTCGGGGCCCCGCTCGCGGCCGGTGGCGCGGCGCGCTTCGTGGAGCAGGGTGCCGTCGTCGGCGACGAGGGCGGCCTTCATCCCGGTGCCGCCCACATCGAGGGCGATGACGTGTTTCACGGGTTTCACAGGGACAGTCTCGCGTGCTCGGCGTGGAAAGGTCTAGTCCATTGAGGGGGATTGTTGAGTGGCCATACAAAATCCGGGCCCCGGCCGGGATCCCGATGTGGACGAGCCGCCAAAGTGGTGTAGACCTTACGTTGGATCGTACGTACAACAAGGGGTGGATCGAGAACTGTGAAGGGCCGTTACCTGAGCCTGGCCGCGTCGGGCGCCGCGCTATGCCTGACCGCCGTGACGCTGACGGGCTGCGGAGCCGCCGACGGGCTCACCGGAGACAACGAGGTGACCCTGCGGGTCGTGGCGGCCGACTACGGGGACAATCCGCAGAACTCCTCGGCCGGGTACTGGAAGGGCCTCGCCGACGGCTTCGAGAAGGCCAACCCGGGCGTGAAGGTCGAGGTCTCCGTCTACTCGTGGTCCGAGGTCGACGCCAAGGTCGCCGAGATGGTCAAGGCCGGCAAGGCGCCGGACATCGCCCAGATCGGCGCCTACGCCGACTACGCGGCCGCCGGCAAGCTGTACTCCACGGCCGAGCTGCTCTCGGTGAAGACCGAGGCCGACTTCCTCGCCCCGCTCGCGGACGCCGGGAAGGTCAAGCAGACCCAGTACGGCATGCCCTTCGTCTCCAGCACCCGGCTGCTCTTCTACAACGAGAAGCTGCTCGCCGACGCGGGCGTGATCGGCAAGGACGCCAAGGCCGGCTGGCAGCCCAAGAGCTGGGCGGACCTGGAGGCGGCGGCCAAGAAGCTCAAGGGCGCGGGCGTGCCCACCCCCTTCGCGCTGCCGCTGGGCCGCGAGGAGGCGCAGGCCGAGACGATGATGTGGATGCTCGCGGGCGGCGGCGGCTACACCGACAACGAGGAGTCCTACTCGATCGACTCCCCCGACAACGTCAAGGCGCTGGAGTTCCTGCGGGACAAGATGGTCGGGCAGGGGCTGACCGGCCCCGTCGAGCCGGGGAAGCTGGACCGGCAGGCCGCCTTCGACGGCTTCACCAAGGGCGAGGTGGGCATGCTCAACGGCCACCCGTCGCTGATGAAGCAGGCCGAGGCCAAGGGTGTGAAATTCGGCATGGTCCCGCTGCCGACGGCCACCGGGTCCGCGGAGCCGGCCATGGGCGTCGCCGACTGGGTCATGGCCTTCAAGAACGGGCACCGCGCGCAGTCCGGGAAGTTCCTGGACTACCTGTACGAGCCGAAGAACGTGACGACCTTCACGGACATGTACGACCTGCTGCCGGCCACCACCAGCGGCTACCTGGCCAAGCAGGGCGCCACCGGCGGCCATGCCCCGCAGCTGAAGCCCTTCCTGACGGCGCTGCCCGGCTCACGGCTGTACCCGGTCGGCAAGAAGTCCTGGGCGGGCGTCAGCGAGGACATCAAGCAGAACATCGGCAAGACCGTCCAGCCCGGCGGGCAGCCGGCGAAGGTGCTGGAGGAGATCGCCACGGCGGCGCGGGCCTCGGACCCGCGCTGAACGGTGGCGGCGGGCCGGGTGTCAGACGGCGGCGTTAATCTGGCGGTATGACGGACGAGGGGCAGCTGACGGCCACGGAGGCCGCGGTGCTCGCGTACGAGGGACGCACCTGGCCCGGGCCCGGAGCCAAGGAACGGGCCATCCGGGAAGGGCTGGGGATGACCCCCGTCCGCTACTACCAGCTGCTCAACGCGCTGATGGACGACCCGCGGGCCCTGGCCCACGCCCCGGGCACGGTCAACCGTCTCCGGCGGATCCGCGAGGCCCGGCGGGCCCGGCGGTAGGGCCGCGGCGGTCCGGCGGCCGCGCGCCGGGCCGGGCGCCGGACTCGGTGACGGACCCTGCGCCGGGCTCGCTGACGGGCCCTGCGACGGGCTCGCCGACGGACCCTGCGACGGGCCCGCTGCGGGCCGGGCGACGGGCCCCGCCCGTGCCGTAGCCGTCGCCGCGCTGGGCCGTTAGGGTCGTGCGTATGGGGAGCCATCCGTACGACTTGCCGATGCCCGTCACCGCAGCCGGACGCGAGGGACTCGAAGCCCTGCTCCGCGCACCCCGCCGGTCCGTGGTCGCCCTGGACTTCGACGGCACCCTCGCCGACATCGTCCCGGATCCGGACCAGGCCAGAGCCCACCCCGGAGCCGTCCCGGCCCTCTCCGCGCTCGCCCCCGAGGTCGCCTCGGTGGCCGTGATCACCGGCCGGCCGGCGAGCGTCGCCGTCCGCTACGGAGGCTTCGCGGGGGTCGCCGGCCTGGAACACCTCGTCGTCCTCGGCCACTACGGCGCGGAGCGCTGGGACGCCGTCACCGGCCTCGTGCACGCCCCGGCCGAGCACCCCGGGGTGGCGGCGGTACGGGCGGAGCTGCCGGGCTTCCTCGACTCCATCGGGGCCTGGCAGGGCACCTGGATCGAGGAAAAGGGCCGGGCGCTGGCCGTGCACACCCGGCGGGCCGCGGACCCCGCGGCGGCCTTCGCCGCCCTGCGCGAACCCCTGGCCGACCTGGCCGCGCGGCACGGGCTGATGGTGGAGCCGGGCCGCGCGGTCCTGGAGCTCCGCCCCCCGGGCATGGACAAGGGCGTCGCCCTCACGGAGTTCCTCGCGGAGCAGGACGCGGAGGCGGTGCTGTACGCGGGCGACGACCTGGGTGACCTGGCGGCGTACTCGGCCGTCGAGAAGCGCCGCGCCGACGGCCTCCCGGGCCTGCTCGTCTGCAGCGGCTCGGCCGAGGTCCCCGAGCTCGCGGCCCGAGCCGACGTGGTCCTCGCCGGACCGGGCGAGGTCGTGGCCTTCCTCGCCGCCCTGGCCAAGGCCGCCGCAGCCTGACCAGGCCGTAGGCCCCCGCGGCGCCGTTGCCGGGGGCCGGCCCCCGGACCCCCGCGCCTCAAACGCCGGCGGGGCTGGATGTGGCCGGCGTCAGCCTGTGACTCCTGCCCGGAGGGTGCGGGGCGGAGCCCCAGCAGCGGCGCGGGGGCCGAACCGCTTGCTTCCGGGTGCGGCGCCGTTGCCGGGGGCCGGCCCCCGGACCCCCGCGCCTCAAACGCCGGCGGGGCTGGATTGGCGGGTCAGGACTGGAGGTCGGCCAGTTGGGCGGCGAACCAGGCGGCCGGGGGGAGGGCGGTGGCGGCGGCGGCCAGGCGCTTCGTGCGCTCCGCACGCTCGGCGTCCGGCATGGACAGCGCCGCGTGCAACGCCTCCGCCGTCGCCGACACGTCGTACGGGTTCACCGTCAACGCGTCCGCCCGCAGCTCGTCGTACGCCCCCGCCCCGGTGGACAGCACCAGCGCGCACCCCGCCTCCGACACCACCGGGATCTCCTTCGCGACCAGGTTCATCCCGTCCCGTACCGGGTTCACGAGCGCCACGTCCGCCATCCGGTACACCGCCAGCGACCGCGCGAAGTCGTCCTGCACCGACACCAGCACCGGCTGCCAGTCCGCCGTGCCGAACTCCTCGTTGATCTCCGCCGCCAGCTCCCGCACCGACTGCGTGTACGCCCGGTACACCGCCAGGTCCTGCCGGGACGGGTACGCCGAGGCCAGGTGGATGACCCGGCCCCGCCACTCGGGGTGGACCGTCAGCAGCTCCCGGTACGCGAGCAGCCCCCGCAGGACGTTCTTCGACAGCTCGGTCCGGTCCACCCGGGCGATCGTCTTCAGGCCGCCGACCTCCGCCCGCAGCCGCGCCAGCTTCTCGTCGACCTCGGGCCGGTGCGCCAGCGCGCGCAGTTCGTCCGCGTCCACCCCGAGGGGGTATGCGGTCACCTCGGTGAACTGCCGCTTCCCGTAGCCGCGCCCGTCCGGGGCCGTCCGGCGGTGCCACACCCCGCGCTCCGGGGTCCCGGACGGGAAGGACCCGGCCGCGATGCCGCGCGCGTCCTCGATGGTCCCGCCGCTGATGAAGTTGGCCGCCCACTCCGCCGTGTGGAAGCCCAGCCGGTCCGCCCCGAGCATCCCCCACACCAGCTGGCTGCGGATGTCGTCCGGGAGCATGCCCATGGTCTCCGGCGAGGCCCACGGCGTGTGCGTGAAGTGCCCGATGCGCAGGTCCGGCCGCAGCGCCCGCAACTGCCCCGGGACCAGCGCCAGGTGGTAGTCCTGCACCAGGACGCGGGCCCCTTCCGCCGCCTCCTGGGCGAGGGCGCGGGCGAAGGCGTCGTTGTACTCGACGTACGCCTGCCACCGCCGCCGGAACTCCGCGTCGAAGACCGGCTCGCGCGGGACGTCGTACAGGTGGTGGTGCGTGAACCACAGCACGGAGTTGGCGATGCCGTTGTAGGCGTCGTCGTACACCGTGGGATCGATGTCCAGCATCCGGACGCCCGGCTCGGACACCCCCCGCCGGACCGCCTCCCGGTCCGCCTCCGACAGCGCCGCGCAGATCCACAGCGCCCCCGGTTGCTCCGCGAGGGCCGCGGACAGTCCGGAGACGAGTCCGCCCCCGCCGCGCCGGGCGCTGAGACCGCCTTCGGCGTCGATCGCGTACGAGAGGGGGCCGCGGTTCGCGGCTACGAGTACCTGAGAAGCCATGCCGCGAACCTAGCCCGGCCCGGACTCGCTCAAACTTTCCAGGCCGACGTCACGCCACGCGGCGCAGCGCGTACTCCCTGATGCCGAGCATCGGCGGCCGCTCCTCGGTGTCCACCGCGTACGTCCGCGGCACGAACCCCTGCGGCCCCCGCTCGAACTGGGTCAGCTCCGGCCGTACCAGGGGGTACCCCCAGCGGTAGCCGGGGGAGTGCCCGCGGGAGAGCCGCAGCAGGGCGGTGCGGTAGATCGCGGCGGCCATCCGGCCCAGTGCCTGCCCGTCCTGGTGGCGGTGGACGCGTACGCCGACGTCCACCTGGGCGAGCGCGTCCAGGCCGACCGTGTGCAGCGCGTCGACCAGCAGACCCAGCTCGACGCCGTACCCGACGGGGAACGGCAGCCGCTCCAGCAGGGAGCGGCGTACGGCGTACTCGCCGCCCAGCGGCTGGACGAAGCCGGCCAGCTGCGGCCAGTGCAGGTTGAGGAGGGGGCGGGCCACCAGTTCCGTGACCCGGCCGCCCTGGCCGGGGGCGTCACCGAGCGGGCGGTCGTACATGGCCTTGACGAACTGCACGTCCGGTTCGGTCAGCAGCGGTCCCACGATCCCCGAGACGAAGGCGGCGGAGAAGTCCCGCAGGTCGGCGTCGACGAAGCAGACGACGTCCCCGCTGGTGGCCAGCAGCGAACGCCACAGCACCTCGCCCTTGCCGGGCAGCGCCGGGATCCTCGGCAGGATCTCGTCGCGGTGCACCACCCGGGCGCCGGCCTTCGCCGCGACCTCCGCCGTACGGTCGGTGGAGCCCGAGTCGACCACGACCAGCTCGTCCACCAGGGGGAACGGCAGTCCCTCGATCAGCTCGCGCCGGATGACCTCGACGATCGCGCCGACCGTCGCCTCCTCGTCCAGCGCGGGCAGCACCACGCTGACCGTGGTCCCGGCCGCCCGTTTCCGGTCGAGCAGCTGGTCGAGCGGTCGGTCGGCGGCTGACCAGGAGCGGTCTGCCAGCCAGCGCTCCACCTCTTCCAGCACCCTCAGCACTCCCTGCGTGTCGGCGTTATCGGCCGATTTGAGATCCATCTCGCGGTTCGGACGGCTGTCTCAACCGCCCGGCCCTTCGGTTACAGTCTTGAACAACGCGAAGGACCACCGCATGCCGGGGGTCCCCGCGTACAAACGCACCGGCGCGCCACAGAGCGCGTGTGCCGGTGCCATACCGCTCATCCAGAGGGGCAGAGGGACACGGCCCGTTGAAGCCCCGGCAACCCTCCAGTCGGTTCTCGCGATCGCTCAGCGACGTCAGCGAGGTCCCCGGCTAGGGAAGGTGCCAATTCCGTCTCATGGCGAAGTGCGCCATGGGGAAGATGAGGAGAAAGGGCCTCGCCATCATGGCTGCACAGACTGTCGCCACCTCTGTCGATCTCGGACCTGCCAACGGTCTTTCCTGTCGCGAGTGCGGTACCCGCTTCGAGCTCGGCCCCATCTTCGCGTGCGCCGAGTGCTTCGGACCTCTGGAAGTCGCCTACGACCTCCCGACCGGGGACCCCGAGGCGCTGCGCGCCGCGATCGAGGCCGGCCCCACCAACATCTGGCGTTACGCGCCGCTGCTGCCCGTCCCCGCGAACGTGGCCTCCAAGCCGAGCCTGAACCCGGGCTTCACCAAGCTCGTGGACGCGGCGAACCTGGCCAAGGAGCTCGGGGTCACCGGCAAGCTGTACGTCAAGGACGACTCCGGCAACCCGACGCACTCCTTCAAGGACCGCGTCGTGGCCATCGCCGTCGAGGCCGCCCGCGCCTTCGGCTTCACCACCCTGTCCTGCTCCTCCACCGGCAACCTGGCCGGCGCCGTCGGCGCCGCGGCCGCCCGGGCCGGCTTCCGCTCCTGCGTGTTCATCCCGCACGACCTGGAGCAGGGCAAGGTCGTCATGGCCGGTGTGTACGGCGGCGACCTGGTCGGCATCGAGGGCAACTACGACGACGTCAACCGCTTCTGCTCCGAGCTCATCGGCGACCCGCTGGGCGAGGGCTGGGGCTTCGTCAACGTCAACCTGCGCCCCTACTACGGAGAGGGCTCCAAGACCCTCGCCTACGAGATCTGCGAACAGCTCGGCTGGCAGCTGCCCGACCAGCTCGTGATCCCGATCGCGTCCGGCTCGCAGCTGACGAAGATCGACAAGGGTCTGCAGGAGCTGATCAAGCTCGGCCTCGTCGAGGACAAGCCGTACAAGATCTTCGGCGCCCAGGCCGAGGGCTGCTCCCCGGTGTCGACCGCCTTCAAGGCCGGTCACGACGTGGTCCGCCCGCAGAAGCCGAACACCATCGCCAAGTCCCTCGCGATCGGCAACCCGGCGGACGGCCCGTACGTCCTGGACATCGCGCGGCGCACCGGCGGCTTCGTCGAGGACGTGAACGACGAGCAGGTCGTCGAGGCGATCAGGATCCTCGCGCAGACCGAGGGCATCTTCGCCGAGACCGCGGGCGGCGTGACCGTCGGCGTGACGAAGAAGCTCATCGAGAACGGGCAGCTCGACCCGACGCTGACCACCGTCGTCCTCAACACCGGCGACGGCCTCAAGACCCTGGAGGCGGTGGCCGCGGAGAGCGGGCAGACCGCCACCATCCGCCCGAGCCTGGACGCGTTCCGCGCCGCCGGCCTGGCCTAGCGGGTGTCCGGCGGGTCGGGGCCGGGTCCCCGCCCCGACCCGCCGGACACCCCTCCCCCTCCTGCTCTACCGGAAAGGCAGTAGCGCCATGAGCGTCAACGTCCGCATCCCCACCATCCTGCGCACCTACACCGGCGGTCAGGCCGAGGTGCCCGCCGAGGGCGCGACCCTCGCCGAGGTCATCCAGTCCCTGGAGGCGAGCCACCCGGGCATCGCCGCGCGCGTCCTGGACGACCAGGGCAAGCTGCGCCGTTTCGTGAACGTCTACGTCAACGACGACGACGTGCGCTTCGAGGGCGGGCTGGAGGCGAAGACGCCGGACGGCGCCGGCGTCTCGATCATTCCGGCCGTCGCGGGCGGCTGCTGATCCTCAGGGTTCCTTTGTCACCCGGCAGGTGACACGCGCAAACCGAAATTACCCCCTCCGCTAAAAGCGGAGGGGGTAATTCTGCTTGATTGGGCGCGGTAGAGTTGGGGAAGTCCCCTCCGCCGGACTTGCCCGCCGCATATGAACGGGTCGCGTGAGGGTCGACATCGGGTCAATGTGCAAGCGCGGTATGGGGCTTTGGCGAGATATGTCAGGCCCGAGTTGCCCGGGAGTATGGCAAATTTTCACTCTATTTCAATGTTTCCCCGTGTCCAGAATTCTCGTCGGATTGACCTGTTGCAGACAGCACTCGCGCAGATACATTCAGCCTCGGTCGACGCGTTCCGACGCAAGTTCTGACCCGGGAACGCGAAGTGCGTTCCCGCGCAAGGGCCAGTAATAGGGGAGTTAGGCATGGCTCAGGGCACCGTCAAGTGGTTCAACGCGGAGAAGGGCTACGGCTTCATCGCGGTCGACGGTGGTGCGGATGTGTTCGTCCACTACAGCGCCATCCAGATGGACGGGTACCGCACCCTTGAAGAGGGTCAGCGGGTCGAGTTCGAGATCTCGCAGGGCCAGAAGGGTCCTCAGGCGGACATGGTCAAGCTCGCGCTCGGCTAGTCCTGGAGCGATCGACCACCGACGCACAGCGTTCAACGAAGACCTGCACGACCTTACGAGGGGCCCACATCCCGGACACGGGATGCGGGCCCCTCGTACGTGCGCCCGCGCCACGCCCGGTCCCCGAGGCTTCTTCGAAGCCGCTTGCACTCTCGGGGGTCGAGTGCTAATCATTGGCATTAGCACTCTCCCGGTGAGAGTGCTACTGAACGAGGACCGGGTCGGTGAGGCCCGCAGGGTCCGGTGGGAAGGAACCGCCGGGCACGCAGGCCGTCCGTCGCGGGCGCGGGCGCGGTCCTGGGAGCAATCCACCGCTGTCCGGGAGGACCACTTCAGATGGCCAAGATCATTGCGTTCGACGAGGAGGCCCGCCGCGGCCTCGAGCGTGGGATGAACCAGCTCGCCGACGCCGTCAAGGTCACCCTTGGCCCCAAGGGTCGCAACGTCGTCCTTGAGAAGAAGTGGGGCGCCCCCACGATCACCAACGATGGTGTCTCCATCGCCAAGGAGATCGAGCTCGAGGACCCGTACGAGAAGATCGGCGCCGAGCTGGTCAAGGAAGTCGCCAAGAAGACGGACGACGTCGCGGGCGACGGTACGACCACCGCCACCGTGCTGGCCCAGGCGCTCGTCCGCGAGGGCCTGCGCAACGTGGCCGCCGGCGCCAACCCGATGGCCCTCAAGCGTGGTATCGAGAAGGCCGTCGAGGCCGTCTCCGCCGCCCTGCTCGCCCAGGCCAAGGACGTCGAGACCAAGGAGCAGATCGCTTCGACGGCCTCCATCTCCGCCGCCGACACCCAGATCGGCGAGCTCATCGCCGAGGCCATGGACAAGGTCGGCAAGGAAGGCGTCATCACCGTCGAGGAGTCGCAGACCTTCGGTCTGGAGCTCGAGCTCACCGAGGGCATGCGCTTCGACAAGGGCTACATCTCGGCGTACTTCGCCACCGACATGGAGCGCATGGAGTCGTCCCTCGACGACCCGTACATCCTGATCGTCAACTCCAAGATCGGCTCGGTCAAGGACCTGCTGCCGCTCCTGGAGAAGGTCATGCAGTCCGGCAAGCCGCTGCTGATCATCGCCGAGGACGTCGAGGGCGAGGCCCTGTCGACCCTGGTCGTCAACAAGATCCGCGGCACCTTCAAGTCCGTCGCCGTCAAGGCCCCGGGCTTCGGCGACCGCCGCAAGGCCATGCTCGGTGACATCGCCATCCTCACGGGCGGCACCGTCATCTCCGAGGAGGTCGGCCTCAAGCTGGAGAACGCCGGTCTCGACCTGCTCGGCCGCGCCCGCAAGGTCGTCATCACCAAGGACGAGACCACCATCGTCGACGGTGCCGGTGACAGCGACCAGGTCCAGGGCCGCGTCAACCAGATCCGCGCCGAGATCGAGAACTCCGACTCGGACTACGACCGCGAGAAGCTCCAGGAGCGCCTCGCGAAGCTGGCCGGCGGCGTGGCCGTCATCAAGGCCGGTGCCGCGACCGAGGTCGAGCTCAAGGAGCGCAAGCACCGCATCGAGGACGCCGTTCGCAACGCGAAGGCGGCCGTCGAGGAGGGCATCGTCGCCGGTGGTGGCGTGGCCCTGCTCCAGGCTTCCGCGGTCTTCGAGAAGCTGGAGCTCGAGGGTGACGAGGCGACCGGCGCCAACGCCGTGAAGCTCGCCCTGGAGGCCCCGCTGAAGCAGATCGCCGTCAACGGTGGTCTCGAGGGTGGCGTCGTCGTCGAGAAGGTGCGCAACCTCCCGATCGGTCACGGCCTGAACGCCGCGACCGGCGAGTACGTCGACATGATCGCCGAGGGCATCATCGACCCGGCGAAGGTCACGCGCTCCGCGCTGCAGAACGCCGCGTCGATCGCCGCGCTGTTCCTGACGACCGAGGCCGTCATCGCCGACAAGCCCGAGAAGGCCGGCGCCGGTGCCCCGGGCGGCATGCCGGGCGGTGACATGGACTTCTGATCGACCCCGGGCTCCGGCCCGAAGTCCGATCGGCTGTTCTCGAACGAGGGCGGCACCCCGCACGGGGTGCCGCCCTCGGGCGTTCCCGGCCGACGCGGCGTGCGGCTCAAAGCCGGGGCTCCGCCCCGCGCCTCAATCGCCGGCGGGGCTGAATGTGGTGCGGCGCAGCCGAACGGTGCGGCTCAAGGATCGGGGCTCCGCCCCGGACCCCGCGCCTCAAACGCCGGCGAGGCTGATTTTTTGCGCGGCCCAGCCGGATGGTGCGGCTCAAAGATCGGGGCTCCGCCCCGGACCCTCCCCCAGACTCCGTCCGGGGGGACCCCCCCTCCTCAAACGCCGGCGAGGCTGAGTTTGTGCGGCGGAGGCCGGATGGTGCGGCGCAGCCGGGGCGGTTGGGGTGGGGGTGGGTGTGTGTCGGGGTGATCCCCGCAGGGTGCCAAACGCACTGCCGCCGAGCTGTCCGACCTGTCGTCACGTTTGGCGCCCGAGGAGACGCCCCGGCGCGCGCCCGCCCCCACCACAACCGACCCCCCTCCCCGCTAGGCCCCGGAACAACCGGCCCCCGAACCCCGCCCGAGCGGCGCAGCCAACCCGCAGCCAACCCGCGGCGCAGCCCCCGGCATAGGCTGGGCGCATGGCTGACCTCTTCGTCAAGATCTGTGGGCTGAAGACCGCGCGGGACCTCGACGCCGCCGTGGCGGCCGGGGCCGACGCCGTGGGGTTCGTGTTCGCGCCCGGCAGCCCGCGCACCGTCGACGCCGCCACCGCGCGGGATCTCGCCGCGCGGGTGCCGGACGGTGTGCTGACCGTCGGCGTGTTCCGGGGGCAGCCGGTCACGGAGGTGCGCCGCTTCGCGGAGGAGAGCGGCGTACGGGGGGTTCAGCTGCACGGCGAGGAGGGGCCCGGGGACTTCGCGGCGCTGCGCGCCGAGGGCCGGACGCTGCTGCGGGCCACCGCCGAGCACGTGAAGCGCTGCGGCCAGTACGGCGAGGACCTGCTCCTGCTCGACGCCCCCGACCCCGGCTCCGGCAAGCCGTGGAACTGGGGCTCGGCGGACTTCGCCGCGCCCGAGGGGCGGTGGCTGCTGGCCGGCGGGCTGAACCCGAGCAACGTGCGGGAGGCGGTCGAGGTAACCGGCGCCTGGGGCGTGGACGTGTCCAGTGGGGTGGAGCGGGAACGCGGCGTGAAGTCGCCGGAGTTGATCCGCGCCTTCATCGAGGCGGCGCGGGGCTAGCCAGCTGCGCCGCGGGTTGGCTGCGGGTTGGCTGCGCCGCTCGGGCCGGGTACGGGGGCCGGTTGCACCGGGGCCTGGTCGGGTGCGGGGGTCGGTTGGGGTGGGGGCGGGCGCGCGCCGGGGCGTCTCCTCGGGCGCCAAACGTGACGAGGGGTCGGAGGGCTGGGCGGAAGTGCGTTTGGCACCCTGCGGGGATCACCCCGACACACACCCACCCCCACCCCAACCGCCCCGGCCGACCAACACCAAATCCAGCCTCGCCGGCGTTTGAGGCGCGGGGTCCGGGGCGGAGCCCCGATCTTTGAGCCGCACCTTCCCGCTGCGCCGCACCAATTCGGCCTCGCCGCACCCATTCAGCCCCTCCGGCGATTGAGGAGGGGCGGTCCCCCCGGACGGAGTCTGGGGGAGGGTGCGGGGCGGAGCCTCGGCAGGGGGAGGCGGGCTAGGGCGTGCGCCAGACCGTCATGTCCATCGTGAGCCAGCTCGGCAGGCCCGCCACCCGCGTGTTCGACTCGATCTGGACCACGAACATCGCGACCTCCCCCGAGGAACGCCTGACGCAGATCTCCGTGCCGGCGGCAACCGCCGCGAGCGGGATCGCGTGCGGCTTGGCAACCTCGCCATAGGCCCGGCACGTCTCGTAGTTGGCCGAGCCCGCCTTGCCGTACATCGTGATCAGCACGCTGGTGTCGCTCGTCAGCTCGCAGTCCTGGCGGTCGCATTCCAGGCGGATGTCGCCGCCCCGGTCACCGTCCTTGCGCGTGACCCCGTCCTTGATGTCGATCGAGTTCTCCTCGCCCAGCCACACCCCCGGGTACGGGACCGGCGTGGGCGGCTTGGACGGTTCGGGGGACTTGGGCGCGCCCGATGCGGGTCCGGTGGCCGCCTTGCCGCCGGTGGGCGAGCCGGACGCGCCCGACGCCACCGGGCCGGGCGATCGGGATGCGGCGGCGGCTGCGGCTGCCTCCTTCTGGCGTACCTTCTGCGCCGCGTCCACCAGGAGCCAGACCAGGCCGCCCACCATCAGCGTTCCGATCACCGTCAGCGTGGTGATGATCACCGCGGCGCGCCGGCCGCGCTTGCGCCGTTCCTCCGGGGTGACCGGCTTCGGTCCCCAGACGATCGGCGTCGCGTGCGCCGGGGTGGGGTACGGGGCCGGGGTCGGGGCCGGATCGGGGACCACCACCTCCGGCCCCAGCACCTCCCGCCAGATCGCCGGGCCGCCGCCGCTCGTGTCGTCGGCGTCCTCGCCCAGCTGCTTGCGGCACCACTCCACGATCTCCGTCGGAGTGGCCCGTTCCTCCGGGTCCGCGGCCAGGCAGCGGGCGAGCAGCGGCTGCAGCTCTTCCGGCAGCCGCGACAGGTCGGGGCTGGAGTGCACGATCCGGAACAGCACGGTCATGGAGGGACCGGTGCCGTACAGGGGCTCGCCCAGTGCCGCGAACGCCGCCGTCTGCCCCAGCGCGAAGACGTCGGTGGCGGCGGTGGTCTCGCCCGCCAGCGCCTGTTCGGGGGCCATGTACTGGGGGGTGCCGATGGTGCTGCCGGTGGCCGTGGGGGCGGTGGTGTCGGACGCCGTCGATATGCCGAAGTCGATGACGCGGGGCCCGTCGGAGGCCAGCAGTACGTTCGACGGCTTGAGGTCCCGGTGCACGATGCCCTCGGCGTGGATGGCCTGCAGGGCCTCGGCCACGCCCGCCATCAGCCACAGCACCGCGGGCACCGGCAGCGGTCCGCGCTGGGCGACGGCTTCCGACAGCGAGGGCCCGGGTACGTAGAGGGTCGCCAGCCACGGCGGTACCGCGTCGGCGTCGGCGTCGATGACCTCGGCGGTGTAGGCCCCCCGGACGCGTCGGGCGGCCACCACCTCGCGGCGGAACCGCCGCCGGAACGCCGGGTCTTCGGCCAGTTCCGGCCGGACCACCTTGATCGCCACCGGGCGGCCGCCCGGCGTGTGCGAGAGGTAGACCCGGCCCATGCCGCCCGCGCCGAGCCGGGCCGCGAGGCGGTACCCGGCCACGGTCTGCGGATCCTCCGCGTGCAGCGGCTCGAACACGTCGGTCGCGCTGTTCATCGGCCTCCCCGATCCCCCCGGCCCCCCGATCAACCGATGAGTTGATCCGCCTTACTTTAAGCGGCGCGTAAAGGCGGGGGTGTTCGGGGGATGCGGCCGAGGTCAGATGCCCGGGCCGAACGTGGCCGCGCTGCCGTCCTTCTCGACGGACTCCACGACCGCGGTCGCCCGCAGGTCCTCGACCTGCTCGGGGGTCAGGCGGGCGGCGAAGCCGTTCAGCGTCTCGCGGTAGACGTGCAGCGGGGTGATCCCGTAGGCGTCCGCGACGGCCGCCGGGTCGAGGCCCGGGTGCACGGTGACGATGTACGTGGCGTGGTCGGCGGGAACCGCGTGGGACACGGGTACGGACTCGGCGGCGGTGGCTGCGGACGCGGGCAGGGCGACGGTGACGGTGACGGCGGCCAGGACGGCGACGGCCACGGGCAGGGCTCGGCTCAGACGGTTGCGCATGGGACGAGGCCATCACGCGCTGCGGTGCAGGTCAACGAGGTCCCGGGGTGAGGCGGGGGCACGGGCGGCGCACCGGGTGAGCGCTCCCTGGTGTGGGGGCGGGCCGTACGGGTGATCTTGCTGCGGCGGTGTGGGGGACGAGGTCCGGGGGCGGGCCGGGGCGGCGCAGCGGGACAACCCTTTCCGCACGGCCGGACGAACGCCCATCCGGCGCGGGCGCCGGACGGGCAACCAGGTGAGGGGTTGGTTCAACCCGGTGGGAGGTGGCACCGATGGAGCTGAGGGCCGCCCCGCGTGAGCACCTGGTGCCGGGAGGGCGGCTCACCCGTGTTCGTCTGCCGAGACCCCGTCAGGGAGTTCCTTCCATGCGCCTGCTCGCATGCCTGGCCACCGCCACGCTCCTCGCCGTCACCCCCGTAGCGGCCGGTACGGCCTCCGCCGCGGCGCCGGAGCCGGAGCCCGCCCCGCTGGTCAAGGCCGCCAAGCCGGTGCCCGGCAAGTACATCGTGACCCTGGAGAAGGGGCAGGACGCGGCGAGGATCGCGAAGGAGCTGGGTCTGAAGCCGTCGTTCGTCTACACCTCGGCGATGACGGGTTTCGCGGTGCCCCTGACCTCGCTCGAGCTGACGCTCGTCCGCAACGCCCCGGGGGTGAAGTCGGTCGAGGAGGACGCCTCGGTCCAGTCCGTGCCGACGCCGACCTCCGCGGAGGGGACGCGCTCCCCGTCGAACTCGTGGGGCCAGGACCGCATCGACCAGAAGAACCTGCCGTTGGACAACGACTTCACCGTTCAGGGCAACGGCGCCGGGGTGACCGCGTACATCCTCGACACCGGCATCGACTACCACCACACGGAGTTCGGCGGGCCCGACGCGACCCGCGCCGGCTTCGGTTTCGACGCCATCGGTGACGGCCGCGACGGCCAGGACTGCCAGGGCCACGGCACGCACGTCGCCGGCACGGTCGCCGGCAGGACGTACGGGATCGCGAGCAAGGCGAGCCTGGTCAGCGTCCGCGTCCTCGGCTGCGACGGCAAGGGCACCTGGTCGGGGATCATCGCCGGCCTGGACTGGGTGGCGAAGAACGCCAAGCAGCCGGCGGTGCTGAACGCATCCCTGGGCGGGGAGCTGTCGAAGGCCGTCAACGACGCCGCGGACGCGGTCACCGACGCGGGCGTGCTGCCGGTCGTCGCGGCGGGCAACTCCGCGAAGGACGCGTGCGGGGTCTCGCCGGCGTCCGCGGGGAAGGTGCTCACGGTCGCGGCGAGCAACCAGTGGGACGAGGAGACCGACTTCTCCAACTGGGGGCAGTGCGTCACCCTGTACGCACCCGGCCAGGCCATCGTCTCCGCCAGGCTCGGCGGCGGCAGCGTGTCCCTGGACGGCACGTCGATGGCCGCACCGCACGCCACCGGTGTCGCCGTCCTCTACAAGCAGGCGCACCCGAGCGCGGCGCCCGGGGAGATCGCCGCGTTCCTCGAGCAGGAGACCACCAAGGACGTGCTGACCAGGCTCAGCCCCGCCAGCCCGAACAAGCTGCTCTTCACCGCGGGCCTCTGACCCGGACCGGGTGACCGGATCCCCCGAGGGACGCGCCAACTAGGCTGCGCCCAAGGGGGGATCATGGACCACCACACACCTCAGGGCGCGCGGTGGCTGCCGCGCGCCCTGTTCGTCGCCGGCGTGGCGGTCGCCACCGTCACCGCGCTGTACCTCGTCCTGCTCGGGCGGATGGCCTTCGTCGACTGGACCCGCGGCGCCGGCCGGCTGCTCCTGCTCACCCCCGCCCTGGGCCTCGTCGCGTACGTCTTGCTGGCCCGGGCCCGCGGCGCCGCCGGGGGCGCGCTCGTCCGGTGCCTCGCGGCGACCGTCGCACTGGCCGCGCTGTGGCCGGCCTGGCAGGCGTACGAGGGGATGCGCGGCCCGCAGGCGTACGTGTGGACCTGGTGGCAACGGGAGAAGCCGGAGTCGGCCCGGCCGGTCGGCGCCTGGCTGCGCCCCTCGTCGGGGCTCGTACGGGTCCGCGCGGACGGCCTGCGCCTCTACGACGGCGGGGGTCGCTCGGCCGGCGGGCTGGGCGCGGGCGGGGACGTCACCTTCTGCGCCGTGAGCCGGACCGTCCCCCACGAGATCGGGCTGGTCGCCGCCGCGCGCACCCCCGACGGCTGCGGAGGGCAGGTACTGGCCGTGGACCTGAAGGACGGCGGGAAGCTCTGGGCCAAGGACCTCCCGGTGGCGCCGGGCCGGGACGCGGCCGAGGTGCCCGTGGCCGCGGTCGGCGATACGGCCGTCGCCGTGACGGAGGGCGCCCTCCTCGGCCTGGACCTGCGCACGGGCGACGAACGCTGGCGGGCGCCGGTACCGGCCGGCTGCCGGGTCCGCGCACTCGACGGAGCCGGGGACCGGGTGCTGTACGTGGAGGACTGCCCGGGCGGCGGCTCGTCGCGGCTGCTCGCGCTGGACGCGCGGACCGGCACCCCGGCCTGGCAGAGCCCGCTGCGCGCCACAGGCCCGTCGGCGCAGGTGCGGATGCTGTCGGCGCAGCCGATCGTGCTGCGCGTCGGGGGCTCGGTGCTGATGTTCGACGACGTCGGACGCGAGCGGGGCGCGGTGCCGGTGGCGGGCCCGCGGGAAGACCTGACCGAGGGGCCCGCGCCGGTGGTGAGCGGTGACCTGCTGATCACCCCGGTGAAGGGCAAGGTCCCGGGGGTCTCCGCGTACTCGGTACTCGACGGCAGGCGCGTGTGGCACGCCGCGCTCGACGGCGCGACGGTCCTCGGGCTCGTGCGGGGCCGGGAGCCGGGCGGGGTCGACGTGGTGACGTCGACCGCCGCACGGACGCACCTGTGGCACCTGGACGGGACCACGGGCAGGGCGAAGGCCGAGCCCACGATCCTCCGGGACGTCCCCCTGGGCAGGCGGTTCGAGATCTACCCGCAGGGCCCGGAGGGCTACACGTTCGTGAACCTGGACCCGGCGGGCGAACTGCCGTCGTACGTGGTGCTGGCGAAGGTCAGAGGCTGGTGACGAACGCCGTCCAGGCGGTGTCCCGGAAGGTGAGGTGAGGTCCGTCCGGAACCTTGGAGTCCCGCACCGGGACGATGCCGGGGTGGCCGTCGGCGACTTCCAGGCAGTTGCTGCCATCGCCCGCACTGTGGGTGGACTTCCGCCAGGTGGCCATCTCCAGGCAGTTGCCGCCGTCGCCGCCGCTGTAGCTGGACTTGTGCCAAACGGCCGCTGACAGGTCGTACTCAGGCTTGCTGGTCATTTTCGTATTCCTCCGCCACCGACTCGATCAAGGCCAGGGACTTGCGCGGTGACAGCGCGTTGGCCGTGAGGAGATCGTAGGTCAGGGTGTGGCGGGCGACGGTGGCCGGATCGTCGAACAACTGGCCCATCCCGATGCCGTCGACGTAGGCAAGCGGGGGCGCATCTTCGAAGGTCATCAGCTTGAGGGCGCCATCCAGGCCCGCGTGGAAGCCTGCGCTGAACGGGAGAACCTGGACGATGATCCGGCGGGAGCGGATCAGGGCTGCAATGTGGCGCAAGGCCTCTGCCAGGATGGCCGGGTTATCCCCGGCCCGGCGCAGTACCGCCTCGTCAAGGACGCACCACAACATCGGGGTTGTTGGATCGTTCAACAGCGCGGCCCGTGCCAGTCGGTTCGTGACGAGCTCGTCGATGGTCTCTTCCGTCGCCGTCGGCTGGTACGCGCGGAAGACCTCGCGCGCGTACGCCGCCGTCTGGAGCAGCCCAGGGATCAGCTGCGGCGCGTACTCCCGGATCGTCGTCGCCAGAGCCTCCGCTTCGGCCGCCGCCGCTAAGTGGTCCGGGTACTTGGACTTGGCGGCGGCCCCGCAGTTGCGGACGAAGAAGCCGTTCGTGTCGAGGATGTCGTCTATCTGGCGCGCGAACTCGATGTGCATGCGGCGCGTGCCGGCTTCGAGCTGGCCGATGAACGAGCCGCTGACGAAGAGCGGTTCGCCCAACTCGGCCTGGCTGAGCCCGGCTCGTTCGCGTGCCACGCGGAGCTCGGCGCCGAGCAGGGCGCGGGGTGAGGAGGAGGGGTCGAGGTTCTTACCTGCCATGGCAACTCCCGGGCCAACAGGTGGGGTTGTTCTCGGTGCTTCCTTGAAGGCTAGCGAGCCCGTCGCCACTCTGTGTGTCGAAGGCGAACACTCAGAGTAGAAAGGTGACATGTCATGGTGCTCACTCCACAGGAGCGCATGCAGGCGGCCGAGGAGGCGGTGCGGCAGCTCAAGGAGTCCCTGGCCGGGGTGGGGGTGCTGTTCCCGTCGCTCGACGTGGAACGGGTCTCGGCGGCGGGCTCGTACGGGCTGCCGCTCGTGGACCTCGGCCGCTGCAATCTGGACACCGCCCTCCGGCTGGCAGCCGTACTGCACGAGCGGGCGGCCGGCGAGTGAGCGAGGCGGTCGATGCCGCTCAGTTCGCCTTCGAGCTGGGCTGGCGGCTGCGCGGCTTGGAGGCCGTGGTCGGCCCGGGCGGGTGGAGGCGTGGGGGGACGGGACTGTCCGTGCGCGTGCGGTACGACGAGGGCGGCGGGCTGTGGACCGCGGTCGGCGATGACGGGGACCGGCGGGAGAGGCGGTCGGCCGATACGGCGGACGAGGCCACGGCGCTGGTGCACGAGGCCTTCGGGCTGACCGCGAGGCGGCCGCTGCCGCCCGCGCCGCAGGGCCGGCAGCGGTTCATGTTGATCCACTGCCCGCTCGGCGACCATCCGGGGTTCGACGACCAGCGCTACGAGGGACTCAAGGCAAGGCCGCCGGAGGGCTGCGCCGTCGAGGACGTCGGCGGGTACTTCGGGCTCCGCTGCGAACGGCCGGGCGCGCGGCTGCTGGACGCCGTGGCCGAGACCTGCCGGGAGATCCGGGCGGAGCACGGGCTGCTCATGTCCGACCTCGGCATCGAGAAGCTGTGGGAGTGGTCGCAGGACGGCACGGACGGCTGGGGCGCCGAGATCGTGGGCCAGTTGCTGCTGATGGCCGCCGAGCGCGGTCCGAAGCTCGGGTACGACACCGATGACCTGGTGCGGTTCCTGCGTGCCGCCGCCGGCTGAGCTGTTTTCGTGAAGCGCGTACGGCCGCCGCTCAGGTCTTGGAGATGAGCTCGCCGTCGTACGCGCCGTTCAGGCAGATCCACTGACCGGCGGTGGAGTCGTACTCCACCGTTCCGCCCCCGTCCGCGCACACCGGCCCGGTGACGGCCGGTACGGCGGCCTGCGCGACGGGGATCGTGGCGCCGAGCGCGGCCAGTACGAGGGCGGCGGTGAAGCCGAGAAGTCGTGCTCGCATGAGAACTCCCGTGGGGACGAGGGACGGCAACACCTCAACACCAGCTTCCCCCTTCGCCGCGCCGGGCGCACCCTGACGCGCGGGCGCACGTGCGGTGCCGGCTCCGGAAGCGCTTGCCGCGGACAAGCGGCAGGCTGGAGTCATGGCGAACACGCGCATCGTGACCGTGGGCGCACCGGATGATCTCGGCTTGCGGAAGGTCCTGATCGACGGCAGGTCGGTGGGCAGGGTCTGGTCCGAGGAGCAACTCCAGAGCCTCCTGAGGCGTGAGGGTATCGAGGACGGACACCCCGTCCGTTTCCTCGGCGAGGACGGCACTTACTGGCCCGACCAGGCGTGGAGCCGGCGAATCACCTGTGTGTGCCTGGTCTTCGGCCTCCTCGTGACGGGATGGCTGCTCTTCCGGATCGGAATAGCGGACAGTGGTGACGCCCTGACCTACGGCGGGCGCATCGCCGGATTCACCATTCTGGTCGTGGCCTTGGTGGAGGTGCTCGCCGCCGTGGCCGCCGTCGACTTCTGGATACTGCGGCTGTGGAGTTACTCGGGGGTGGTCGTTCTCATCGGAGTCGTCATCACCCTCCTCTGCAGTGTTTCTGTCGTTCTGCTGCAGATGGGCGAGCGTTTCACCGGCTACACCCTGATCGCGGTGGGCCTCCTCGTCTGGTCTTCGGTGGCCCTGGTCGAACTGGCCAGATGTCGGGCGTGGAAGGGTCTCACCATTCCCAGGAAGATCGCGATCGGGGTCTTCATCTCCACTCTTCTCGGCGTCGCCAACCTGGCCTACGCACAGATCTACGTTCCCTACGTGACGACCCCCTTGATCCAGAGCGGGGCCGAGTTCAGGGAGTCGAACCAGGTGAAGGAAGGGGCGTCGATGTTCGTGACGGCCCATCTGTATGTGAAGAACGCCGGACAGGTTCCCGTCTACGTCCTCGGCAGCAGCTACTGGCTCCATGGCGGCCCTGCGAGCGGTCCCGCCGAGGTGAAGACCGGCGAGTACAAATTGATCTACTACGGCGAGTTCGTCACCCCGGTCGGTCGCGTGTTGAATCCGGGAGAGGAAGTCGCACAGGACGTGGTCGTCGAGGTCACGGAGCCGGAGAAGCGCGGTTATGAGGCGATCAGGGCCCAGACCGAGGTGTACGTGATCAGGAAAGACAGAATGACCATGGCCAGTGATTTCAAGCGCGCCAACCTGGAAGGGAAGTGGCGCTTCGGAGTGATGTGCGAGCCAGGGGATCCGGGCGGTGCGACCTCGAGGTACTGGGCCAATATTTCGAACAGCAGCGAAATGTTGAACGTGACCCGAGGCAAGCAGCGCATCACCGTGTGGCGGGTCGACAGCGGCAACTGGCCGCGTGTCGACGTGCATGTGTCACCCCCGGGTGAACGGATCTCCTTCGTTCCCAACCTGCCCTTGGAGAACCAGGAGGCCAGTGAACGGTACGGCCTCTCGCAGGTGCGCGGCGCCACGGCGCAGACGCCGTACCGGGAGCTCCTGGAGAAGGCACGTGCCACCGAAAAGGGCGAGAGCCCGTCCACGCCCGCGCCCACACCGGCGCCCGCGCCCGCGCCGGCGCCCGCGCCCGCGCCCAAGTGAGCCGGTTACACCGGGGAGTCGGTGCGCAGCCGGGCGTGCAGGTGCTCGTCGTGCCAGCCGTCCGCGTGCAGGAGGGCGCCGCGCATGGTGCCCTCCAGGGGGAACCCGGCCTTCGTGGCGACGGCGCAGGAGGCCGGGTTGGCCACGGAGTGGGTGATGCGGACGCGGTGCAGGCCGAGGTCGTCGAAGGCCCAGCGGGTGACGTGCGTGGTGGCAGGGACCATGACGCCGCAGCCGCGGCCGGCGGGCAGCAGCCAGTACAGGATCTCGCCGCTGCCGCCGGGGAGGTCGAGGTCGGCGAGTCCGATCAGGCCGAGGGCGGGGCCGCCGGTGGCGGGGGCGATGGCCCAGATGGCGGCCTCTTCGGCCTGCCAGCGCTCGTGGAAGCGGGCGATCCGTTCCTCGGCCCCGGGGAGGTCGAGGCGGCTCGGGCGGTTCCAGTGGCGGATGTCGGGGTCGAGGAAGCAGTCGACCAGGGCGGGGGCGTCTTGCGGGGCCGCCCAGGGGCGCAGGCGCATGCCGTGCGGGAGGTCGAACTCCGGCTGGGGGAGTTCGCGCATCCGGCCGGCCGGGACCACGGGGGGTATCGAGTCGATCATGGACGCATCCTCGCGCACACGCCAGACCGGAGCTCGGCCCCGCGCCTCAAACGCCGGCGGGGCTGGATGTGGGCCCCGCGCCTCGAACGCCGGCGGCGGTGGGGGTGTGGTGAGGGCGATTGGGGCGGGGTTCTAGGGCTGGCGCAGACGGCCCAGGGGTTTCAGGGCGAGGCCCGTGAGGCCCGCGGCGCAGGTGCCCGCCGCGCAGAGCGCCGTGGCGGCCGTGGCCCCGCGGGCGTCGGCGAGTGCGCCGAGGGCGTTGTTGCCGACCACCAGCGCCAGGCTCTGAACGAGCGTCAGCGACGCCTGCAGCCTGGCCAGGTGGGTGCCCGGGGCGCCGTTCAGCACCAGCGGGCCGATGTGGCAGGCGAACATCCCAGAACCCGCACCGGTGACGATTGCCCCCGCAACGGCCACGGCGACGGCCGCGCCGGTCTCCCCGGCCAGCGCCACCGCGGCCACGCCCGGCGCCGCGACACACAGCCCCAGCGCCGCACCCCGGCCGATCCGGCGCACGGTGCCCCACCGCGAGACCGCCAGCGCCACGACGACCACCCCCAGGCTCTGGCCGCCGGCGATCAGGCCGGCGGCCCCGGCGCTCCAGCCGTGCTCCCGGGCCAGGAGCGGGTTCAGCAGGGACACCACCGGCAGGAGGAAGCACGCGGCGGCGGCCGTCAGCAGCAGCGCGGACCGCAGGACCGGGTCCCCCGCGGCGACCCGCACCCCGTCCGCCGCCCCGGCGAGGAGGCCCTCCCCGCGAGGGGACCGTTCCACGGGATGGGCCGGCCGGACGCGCAGGAGTACGACGAGGACGACCGCGAAGGTGCCCGCGTCGGCGAGCGCCGCGCCGGTCAGGCCGGCGGCCGCGACGAGTACGGCGCCCAGCGGAGCCCCGAGCAACGAGGCGACCTGCCCGGCCGCCTGCTGCACGGCCAACGCCCGAGGGAGCCGCGCCTCGCCCACCAGGCTGCGGGGCATGGACCCGGCGGCCGGCAGGTAGAACGCGTCGACCGTGCCGACCACGGCCGCGACCGTGACCAGGAGCCAGGGGGAGGGGTCCGGGCGCGAGCTCGCGAGGGCCAGCGCGAGCGTGGCCGTGAGCATCACGGCGTCCCCGACGACCATCACCCGGCGCGCACCGAACCGGTCGCCGACGGCGCCGCCGAGCAGCAGGAGCAGCGTCCGCGGGAGGGTGATCGCGGTCAGGACCAGGGCGCCCGTACCGCCGCCGTGGGCACTGGCCGCCCAGCCGAGGGCGAAGTACAGGACGGCGTCACCGAGCAGCGAGGCGCGGGTGCCGGCGAGCCAGACGAGGTACGCGCGGGGGAGGGCCGGGCGCGCCGGACCGTGCCGGACGGTGTCGAGGGAGGTCATGGCCGCCGACGCTAGGGCCCTCGACCAACTGGAGGGCAAGCTCCTGCGGCGCATTCCCTCCGGCGCGGTCATGGCAAGGGAGGGCGTCAGGTCAGGGCCGGTTCCCTGGGGGGCTCGGCGGCCGCGGCGGTCGCGTCCGGGTCGGTGTTGAGGTCGGTCAGCATCTGGCGGGTGAAGCCGAAGAAGTAGGTGGCGGCGAAGCCGACGAGGTAGCCGACGGCGAGGCCGCCCGCGTAGATGGCGAGGGTGACGCCGACGCTCGACCTGCCGTCGAGCAGGGGGAACAGGGCCCAGCCCGAGGGGCCGATGGCGGTGGAGCCGAAGGCAACACCGAGCTGGTTGAACAGGCCGACGAAGGCGCCGCCGGCCGCGCCGCCGACGCAGGCGGTGACGAAGGGGCGGCCGAGGGGGAGGGAGACGCCGTAGATGAGCGGCTCGCCCACGCCGAGGAAGCCGGCCGGGAGGGCGGACTTGATGGTGGCGCGCAGCGAACCGTTGCGCGGGAGCCGGCAGTAGACGGCGATGGCCGCGCCGACCTGGCCCGCGCCCGCCATGGCGAGGATGGGCAGCAGGACGGTGTAGCCGGACTGTTCGATGAGCGTGGTGTGGATGGGGATCAGGGCCTGGTGCAGGCCCAGCATCACGAGGGGAAGGAAGAGACCGCCGAGGACCAGGCCCGCGAAGGCGCCGCCGGTCGCGAGCAGCCGGTCGGCGAAGGTGCCGATGGCCGCCGAGGCCTCACCGGCGAGGAACATCAGGCCGAAGAGGGTGACCAGGCCCGAGATCAGGACGGTGAGGGTCGGGGTGACCAGGACGTCCAGGGCCTCGGGGACCCACGTACGGCACCACTTCTCGACGTACACGGCGAGCAGGGCCGCGGCGAGCGCGCCGAGGACGCCACCCTGGCCGGGGGAGAGCTGCTGGCCGAAGGCGTCGATCTTGGCGACGCCCGGGAAGACGATGATCGCGGCGACCGCCCCGCCCAGGATCGGCGTACCGCCGAACTCCTTGGCGGTGTTGTGGCCGACGAACACGGCGATGAGCGACATGAAGCCGGACGCGATGGCGGCGAGCGCCGGGACGACGGCGGGCAGCCGGCCCAGGTTCGTCAGCAGGCCGTTCAGCCCGGCGATGATGCCGCAGCCGATCAGCGCCGGGATCAGCGGGACGAAGATGTTCGCGATCCGGCGCAGGAGGAGCTTGAACGGGGTGGCGTTGCGGGCCTTCTGGGCCTCCTTCAGCGCCGCGCCCTGGGCCTGCAGGTCCTCCGCGGTGACGGCGTGCGGGGTGGGGGCGCCGGGGGTGACCGGGGCGGCGGGGGTAACGGGAGGGACGGGGGTGGCCGGGGTGGCCGCGCGGCCTTCCTCGACCAGTGCCTCGAACTCCGGGGTGACGCGGGCGACGGTGCCCGGGCCCAGCACGATCTGGTAGGTGTCGTCCTCGACCACGCCGAGGACGGCCGGGAGGGCCCGCAGGGCCTCGTCCTGGACCAGGGAACGGTCGCGCAGGGTGATGCGCAGTCGGGTCATGCAGTGCGCGATGGAGGTGACGTTGTCCGGGCCGCCGACCAGAGGAAGGATCGCGGCGGCTGTGGCGCGGTTCTTGTCAGTGGACATGTGGTGGTCGCCTTGCGTCGGGTGGTGGACGGGATGCGGGGCTTTCGGCAGCGGCTTCGGCAGGGAGCTTCGTCAGCGGGCTTCGGTGAGGGCCGCGCGGAGGTGGCCGTGCGAGGCGGCGAGCAGTTCGGCGGCCTTCGGGCCGTCGACGCCGCCGAGGATCACGAGGACGGCGTTCTTGACCTCGCCGTCGGTGGCGGCGAGCGCGGCCTCGATCTCGGCGTCGGGCGCGCCGGTGGCCAGCGCCACGATGCGGCGGGCGCGGGCGCGCAGCTTCTCGTTCGAGGAGCGCATGTCGACCATCAGGTTCCCGTAGGTCTTGCCCAGCCGGATCATGGTGATCGTCGAGATGAGGTTGAGGACCAGCTTCTGGGCCGTACCGGCCTTCAGGCGGGTGGAGCCGGTGAGGAGTTCGGGCCCGACGACGACCTCGATGCCGTGCTCGGCGGCCGCGGCGAGGGCGGAGCCGGCGTTGCAGGAGAGCCCGACGGTCAGCGCGCCGCGCGTACGGGCGAAGGCGACGGCGCCGATCGCGTACGGGGTGCGGCCGGAGGCGGAGATGCCGACGACCGTGTCGTCCGGGCCGATCCCCAGCGCGGTGAGGTCCGCGGCGGCCAGCTCCGGCGAGTCCTCGGCGCCCTCGACGGACGTGACCATGGCGGAGCGGCCGCCCGCGATGAGGCCGACGACGTCGGCGGGGTCGGTGTTGAAGGTGGGCGGGCACTCGCTGGCGTCCAGGACGCCCATCCGGCCGGCCGTGCCGGCGCCCGCGTAGACGAGGCGGCCGCCGCGGGCCATCCGTACGGCGATCGCGTCGATCGCGGCGGCGATGTGCGGGAGCTGGGTGGCGACGGCGGCCGGGACGGTGGCGTCCTCGGCGTTCATGGTGCGGGCGATGTCGAGGGTGGACAGCCGGTCGATCTCGGCGAGGTCCTGGCGGAAGGCCTCGGTGGTGAGGGTGTCCAGCTGGGCGCGGAGGTCTGCGTGTGCGGTCATCGGTGGGGCGGGCTCCTTGGCGGGTGGTGGGTGGTGGTCGGCGGGCGGGCTGAGCTTCACGATCGGGGCTCCGCCCCGGACCCCGCGCCTCAAACGCCGGCGGGGCTGGGGTGGCGGGTGGGGGTGGTCAGCGGGGCGTGTGGCGGTGGGCCAGGGCTTCGTAGGAGGCGGCGAGGGCGGGGGCGGCGGTGTCGTACGTGCGCTGGGCGACGCCGACGAAGAGGCAGTCGACGACGAGCAGTTGGCTGGTCCGGCTGGACATGGCGGCCGGGCGCAGCTGGGTCTCGCGGGCGGCGGAGGTGGCCAGTACCAGGTCGGCGTAGTGGGCGACGGGGGCGTTCGGGCGGCCCGTGAGGGCGAGGGTGGTGGCGCCGCGCTCGAAGGCGACCCGGAGCGGCTCGATCACGTCGCCCGTGGAGCCGGAGTGGGTGATCGCGACGGCGACGTCGCCGGGGCCCAGCTGGACGGCGCCCGTGACGGCCAGGTGGGGGTCGCCGTGGGCGTGCGCGACGAGCCCGATGCGCAGCAGCTTCTGGGCGAGGTCCTGGCCGACGAGGGCGGAGGCGCCGACGCCGTAGACGTCGATGCGGCGGGCGGTGGCGAGGGCGGTGACGGCGGCGGCCAGCTGGGTGAGGTCGAGTCCGGCGGCGGTGTCGGTGAGGGTCTGCGCCTCCTCGTGGGCCAGCTTCGCGACGACGTCGGCGAGCGGGTCGTCGACGGCTATGTCGACGGTGACGGCGGGGGCGGCGCCGGACTCCTGCTGGGCGGCGAGGGCGGCCAGCGCGAGGCGCAGGTCGCGGTAGCCGGGGTAGCCGAGGAGGCGGGCGGCGCGGACGACGGTGGCCTCGCTGGTGCCGGTGTGCGCGGCGAGACCGGAGACGGTGAGACGTGCGCAGCCGGCCGGGTCCGAGGCGACGGCCTCGGCGACGGCCCGCACGGAGCGCGTCATGGACGGAGCGAGGCTCCGTACCCGGGCCCGGAGGGCCGAGGGCGCGGGGGCGGGCCCGGTCCGTGTCTCCGTCTTCGGACGCGGAGTGAAAGTTTCTTTCGTGTTCTCGATCACACCTGAAAGTTATTTTCGGTGATGGTGAGCGTCAATACGCCATACGGCCCCTGCAAAGAGGGCCTTCGTCGCCGGGCCTCCTCAGGTCCACAATGGGCCCATGGACCACGCAACCCCCCTGGAACAGGCGCTGCACGTCGCCCGTGCACTTGTTCTCGCCGATCTCGCCGCCGGCGAGGTCGCCGACGCCGATGTCGTCTCCCTCGTCGAGGACTCGGTCACGCACCGCCGGTGGTGGGTGGAGCAGTGGCCGGAGGGCGTCGACTACCTCGCCGGGCTCGTAGCCCAGGACGTGCAGGACGCGCTGCTGGAGAAGTACGGCCGCTGGCCGCTGTGCCC
The DNA here is from genome assembly GCF_055588065.1 of Streptomyces sp. NPDC046308. NCBI lineage: Bacteria > Bacillati > Actinomycetota > Actinomycetes > Kitasatosporales > Streptomycetaceae > Streptomyces > Streptomyces sp. NPDC046308. The sequence continues at coordinate 404,076 of NZ_JBVJFB010000006.1, read as the reverse complement.
GGTCTGCACCCACGGCGATCCGCACGCGCTGGACGTGGAACCGGAACTGGGACCCGACCCGCACTGGGTGTGCTCGGAGGCGGGCGTGAAAGTGGCCGCGGTCGGCGGCCTGGGCCCCGTCTTCGGTCTCCGGTGAGCCGCCCGTGACCGTCTACATCGACCCGCCGACCTGGCCGGGCCACGGCCGCATGTGGTCCCACCTGGTCAGCGACGTCTCGTACGAGGAGCTGCACGCCTTCGCGGCCCGCATCGGCTGTCCGCCGCGGGCCTTCGAGCGGGACCACTACGACGTGCCCTCGTACCGGTACGCGGACGCGGTCGGCGCGGGCGCCGTGGAGATCGGCAGCAAGGAACTCGTCCGCCGGCTCACCGCGGCCGGCCTGCGCCGCCCGAAGGGCCGCCCGGCGGCCTAGCTGGGCGGGCGGGTGGATGCTCCGGCATCGAGGCCGTCCTGGCCGGGATCCGCATCCCCCGACGCGGTATTGGCAGGGCCCCGTCCCGCTCGACGCGGCGATCAGGGCAGCTCGTGCACGATCGGAGCAGCTCGCGCACGATCAGGGCAGCTCGTGCACGACCAGGCGCGACTGCTTCCCCGAGAAGGCGCTCCGCAGGTCTCGGGCCTCACGGTTGCGGGCGGCGAAGACTCCTCGTTTGTCCACGTGCACGACCAGGACGTCATGGCTGTCGATGACCTCGGAGATGCCCCGCGTCTGGATGGTGTCCCGCCAGGCTTCGGTGTTCCGACCGAACCAATCCGGCAGTCCGCAAGGCTCGGCCACGGCGTCCCAGAAATCATCGAGCGTCTCGATCGGCCTGCCTCGCAGGTCGACCACCAGTTCCGACTCGGTCCTCTTGGCCATCACGACAGAGTAATCGGCCCGCTTCCGAGGCGTCGGAGCTGCCAGGAGACAGGCCCGGACGTCAGGAGCTCGGCTTCGGGGCCGGGGTCGCGGGTGCGGACGGCTCCGGGACGGTGTTGGGCTGGGCCGCCGGCGGGAGGTCCCAGACGTGGTCCGGGGTCGCGATCCTGGTGACCGCGTTGGCGATGAGGGAGCTCAGGCTGCCGAACTTCCCGTCGACGTCGGAGTTCACCACGATCACCATGGTGGCGCGGGCCTGCGGGAGCCGGACGGCGATGGTCTCGTAGCCGGGCAGCTCGCCGTTGTGGCCGATCCAGCCGTCGAGCTCGGCGATGCCGAGCCCGTAGCCCACGTCGGGGTGCCCGGTGGGCAGCATGCGCAGCCGCTGGGCCTGGGTGCCCGGCTCCAGCAGGCGGTCGCCGTCGGGCAGCTTCCCGGTGACCAGGGTCGGGACCCAGGAGCGCAGCTCGTCCATGGTGGAGATCATCGCGCCGGCCGACCAGCCCCAGGAGGGGTTCCAGGTGGAGGCGTCGACGGTCGCGCCGTTCGGGGTGAAGTTCGTGTAGCCGTGCACGTACGGGGACGCGATCTCCGCTCCGGTCGGCAGCGAGGTCGCGTCCAGGCCGGCCGGTTCGAGGACGTGCTGCTGCAGGTAGGTGTGCAGGGGCTGTCCGCCTACCTTCTCGACCAGCAGGCCGAGCAGGACGGTGTTGGTGTTCGAGTACTCCCAGCGCGCTCCCGGCGCGAAGCCCGCCGGGTGCCGGAAGGCGATGTCCAGCAGCTGCCGCGGGGTCCAGGAGCGGTGCGGGTCGGCCTTGAAGACGGCCGTCCAGCGGGGGTCCTCGGTGTAGTTGTAGAGGCCGCTGCGCATGTCGGCGAGCTGCCGGACGGTGATCTCGTCGCCGCCGGGCACGCCGTCGAGGTACGTCGAGATCGGCGCGTCGAGCCGTACCTTCCCGTCGTCGACGAGCTGGAGGACGGCGGTGACGGTGAACGTCTTGGTGACACTGCCGATGCGGGTGTGCATGTCGGTCTTGATGGGGACGCCGGTGGCCTTGTCGGCGGTGCCGAAGGCGCGCACGTAGGGGTCTTCGCCGTCGATCCACAGGCCCACGCCCACACCGGGGATGGCGGCCTTGCGCATGGCCGCGGTGATCGCGTCGTCGAGCTGCTCGGCGGTCGCCGGGTCGATGTCGGCCCGGCCCGGCGGGGCGGACGCGGGGGCCTGGCCCGCGCACAGCGCGGTCAGCAGCAGGGAGGCGGCGGCCAAGACGGTGGGCGTGCGGTACCGGCCCATGGAGCATCACCTCTGACGCACGTCCCCGAGCGGTCCCCTGGTCCCCGAGCGGACCTTCCCATCGTAGGAAGCCGGGTCCGGAGCGGCGACCGGGACCGGAGCCGGGGCCGGGGCCGGGACCGGGCCGGAGCCGGGACCGGGTCAGGCGCCCGCCGGGGCCCCCGCGGGCGCCGCGGCGCGGCCCGGGGCCGGGCTGCCCGAGGCGACCACGCGGGTCGGGTGGGGCGGCGTACGGCGGTCCAGGCGCAGGGCGACCACGGCGAGGGCGATGGCGGTGACCGTCATCGCGCCGCCGGCCCAGGCGGTGGCGGCGAAGCCGAGGCCCGCGTCGATGACGGTGCCGCCGAGCCAGGGGCCGCCGGTGTTGCCGAGGTTGAAGGCGGCCGTGGTGGTGGCGCCGGCCAGGGTCGGGGCGGCGCCGGCCACGTTGAACATGCGGGCGTTGAGCGCCGGGGCGGTGAAGAAGGCCGAGAAGCCGATCAGGAAGGCGAGGGCGACCACCGCGACCTGGAACGAGGCCAGCAGGGCGAGTGCGCCGAGGAAGACGGTCGAGGCGGTGATGCCCCAGATCATCACGCCGAACAGGTGCGCGTCGGCGACCCGGCCGCCGACGGTGGTGCCGGCCAGCGCGCCGGTGCCGAAGAGCGCGAGGACCCACGGGACCCACCGGGAGTCCAGCCCGGCCACGTCCGTGAGCAGCGGTGACAGGTAGCTGAAGGCGCAGAAGACGCCGCCCGCGGCCAGCGCCGTGACGGCGATGGAGAGCCAGACCTGGCGGTCGCGGTAGATGCGCAGCTCGCGCCCGAGCGAGGGCTTCTCGGCGGGCAGCGGGATCTTCGGGATCAGCGCCAGGATGCCGGCGAGGGCGACCGCGGAGGCCGCTGCGACCGACCAGAACGCGGAGCGCCAGCCCAGGTGCTCGCCGAGGAAGGCGCCGGCGGGCACGCCGAGGACGTTGGCGATCGACAGCCCGCCGATCATGACGGCCATCGCGCGGGCCCGCTGGTCGCGGTCGACCATGGCGATGGCGACGGCCGCGCCCACGGCCCAGAAGCCGGCGCAGGCGAAGGCCGAGACGACGCGGGAGGCGAAGAGGAGCTCGTACGTGGGGGCCAGCGCACCCGCGACCTGCCCGAGGCCGAAGAGGCTGATGAGGGCGATCAGGGTGGTGCGGCGCGGCAGCCGCAGGGTGGCCACGGCCAGCAGCGGCGCGCCGACCACCATGCCGATCGCGAAGGCGGATATGAGCAGGCCCGCCTGCGGGATGGTGACGCCCATGTCCTCGGCGATCGGTGGCAGCAGCCCGGAGAGCATGAATTCGCTGGTGCCGAGCGCGAAGACGGACAGTCCGAGGACGTAGACGGCGACGGGCATGCGGGGGCGTGCGGCATCTGCGGGCATGACTGTCACCAACCAGCGCGAAAGCGATCACATTCCCCCGGGGGTTTCGGAGGCCTCGGGGGTGTCGGGCGCATCGGAGGCTTCGGAGCCGTCCGGGGCCTCCAGTGCGGCGAGCTCGGCGGCGAGGTTGGCGCGGGCCGGGGCCTCCCAGTGCGCGGCGCCGTACGGCGTGCGGAAGAGCCGGGGCAGGTCGAGCAACTGGCGCAGCACGGCGGCGCGGCCGGTGCGGAAGGCCTCGTCCGGGACGAACCCGTACTCGGCGCGCACGGCGGCCGCGTAGGCGGCGTAGGCCTCCGGGGCGCCGGCCAGGACGGCCAGGTCGGCGTCGCAGAGGACCTCGCCGTCGGTGTCGCCCGGGGCGGGGTCGTGGGTGACGGTGAGCCGGACCAGCCGGGCCACCTCGGCGGTGCGGGAGGCCCCCACCCCCAGCTCGGGGAGGGCGCGCTCGGCCAGGGCGGCGCTGCGCTCCTCGTTCTCGGAGCGGTCGGGGCGGTAGACGGCGTCGTGGAACCAGGCGGCGAGCTGCACGGCGGCGAGGTCGGCGGCGTGCGGAGCCAGTACGTCGATCCGCGCGAGTACGTCGGCCAGGTGCGCGGTGGTGTGGTAGCGGCGCTGCGGCTCCGCCCAGGCGGCGAGCAGGCGCTCGGCGTACGGGTCGGGATCGCGGTCGGCGCCGGCTCCGGCGGCGGTGACGGTGGCCCGCCAACGGGCCCGGAGGGCCGTGGTGTCGGGGCCGGTGCTGCGGGGGGTGTCGCGGTGCTGGGTGCCTGTGTCCATGGGCACATTGTGGGGGTGGCGTGATTGTGCTGGTGGAGCCCGGGTGGAGGCCCGTACCCTGGATATTGGACTAGACCTATTTTTCCTACCGGACGAAGGACGGCAACGAATGAGCAACCGTGCGCTCCTGGAGGTGATCGCCCTCGACGCGGAGGACGCGATCGCGGCCCAGGCCGGTGGGGCGGACCGACTCGAGCTGGTCACCGACATGGCCGCCGACGGGCTCACCCCGCCGCGCGAGACCTTCGCGGCGATCAGGGCGGCGGTCGACATCCCGCTGCGCGTGATGCTCCGCAAGACGGACGGCTTCGCGGCGGGCGACGTCTCCGTCCTGGTCCGCGCGGCCCGCGAGCTGCGGGCGGAGGGCGCGCAGGAGTTCGTCCTCGGCTTCCTGAACCCGGACGGCACCCCCGACCTGGCCGCCGTCGAGGCGGTCGTCGCGGAGCTGGCCGGCTGCCGTTGGACCTTCCACCGGGCGATCGACCGCGCGGCGGACCGCGACCAGCTGCGCAAGGCGCTGGCCGACCTGCCCGGGCTGGACACGTACCTGACCGCCGGCTCGGCGGCCGGGGTCGAGGAGGGACTGCCGGTGCTGGTCGCCGAGGCGGCGCGGCGGGGCGAGCCGGGGTACGGGGCGCGGATGCTGGTCGGCGGCGGGCTGACCCTCTCGCACCTGCCGGCACTGCGCTCGGCCGGCCTCGACGCGTTCCACATCGGCGGCGCGGCCCGCCCCTCAGGGTGGGACCACCCGGTCTCGGCCGAAGCCGTCGCCGAATGGCGCGCCGCCCTGACCTGACCCCAGGGCCGGGGCCCCGTGGGTGGCGCGGGTCAGGACAGGGCGGCGGGGAGGGGGGCCGAGTGGAGGAGGGAGAGGCCCGAGACGGCTCGGGTGAGGCAGACGTACAGGCGGCGCAGGCCCGTGCGTTCGTCCGGCTCGCCGTCGACGATCGCGGCGGGCTCGTCCAGGACCACGTAGTCGTACTCCAGACCCTTCGCCAGCGAGGCGGGGACGAGGGTCAGGCGGGACTCGGCCGTGGTCTCCTCGCCCGGCGACAGGTACGGCAGCCCCGCCGCCAGCAGGGCCTGCGCGAGGACGGGGATCCGCGCGTCCGCCGCGATCAGGCCGATCGACCCCTCGTGGGCGAGCGACGCGCGGCAGGCCGCCACCACGTCCGCCGTCAGATCCGAGGTCTGCGAGACCTGCAGGGACCCGGGGGTCTCGCGGACCGAGGAGACCGGGGCCAGGCCCGGCGAGATCGACGGCAGCAGCCGGGAGGCGTACGCGATCACCTCGCGCGGCACGCGGAAGCCCGCCGTCAGCTCCTCCACCACCGCCTGCGGCTTGCCCATGTGCGTCAGGGCCTCGTCCCAGCTGCGCGTGGCCCACGGGGTGGTGCCCTGCGCGAGGTCGCCGAGAACGGTCGCCGAGCCCGTCGTGCAGCGCCGGCCCACCGCCCGGTACTGCATCGGCGACAGGTCCTGGGCCTCGTCGACCACGACGTGGCCCAGCGAGTGCGTCCGTTCCACCAGGTCCGCGGCCTCGTCGATGAGGACCAGGTCCGCCGCCGACCACTTCGCCGACTTCACGCTCCGGAACGGCTTCGGCCACAGGAGGAGCTTCTGCTCGTCCGCCGTGAGGACGTCCGCCGCGTGCAGGGCGAGGAAGTCCGGGTCGGACAGGAGGCGCAGCACCAGCTTCGCCGGCTCGACGGCCGGCCAGACCGCCTTCACCGCGGCCTTCACCGCCGCGTTGCGGGCCACCGCGTCCTGCACGCGGTCGTCCGGCGCCTCGCCCGCCTGCTCCATCCGTACGAGCACCGCGTGCGCGATGCGCTGCGGCAGCGCGTCGCGGGCCGCGCCGTAGCGGATGTCGCGCTTCTGCAGCTCCTCGACCATCTCGGCGATCTCGTACGCGGGCACCCGCCAGCGCCGCGAACCCCGCACCACCATCAGCGGCTCGGTCGGCGCGGTGACGTGCGAGCCGAGCGCGCGGCGCAGCACCTCCGCCATCCGGGCGTCGCCCTTGACCACGGCGGTTTCGGCGGCGTCCGTGCCGCGTACCTCCAGGCCCTCGCGGGCGACCAGGTCGTCGACGGTGGCCTGCTTGACCTCCAGCTCGCCCAGCGCGGGCAGGACCTGCTCGATGTAGTTCAGGAAGGAACGGTTCGGCCCGATGACGAGCGTGCCCGTGCGGGCGAGGCGGTCGCGGTGCGCGTAGAGGAGGTACGCGACACGGTGCAGGCCGACGGCGGTCTTCCCGGTGCCGGGACCGCCCTGCACGCAGACGGAGCCGGACAGGCCGGAGCGGACGATCTGGTCCTGCTCCGGCTGGATCGTGGCGACGATGTCCCGCATGGGGCCGACGCGCGGGCGCTCGATCTCCTGCTGGAGCAGCTTGCTGACGGCGGCGGCCTCGGCCGGGTCGGACAGGTGCTCGTCCTCGTACGCGGTCAGCTCGCCGCCGGTGTAGCCGAAGCGGCGGCGCAGCGCGATGTCCTGCGGGTCCGCCTTGGAGGCCCGGTAGAACGGCTGCGAGACGGGCGCGCGCCAGTCGATGACCATCGGATCGCCGTCGGCGTCGTGGACGTGGCGGCGGCCGATGTAGAACTGCTCGCCCTCCGCGCCCTCGGCGAGCTCGGCGCCGGGGGCGTGCAGGTAGTTGAGGCGGCCGAAGAAGAGCGGGGTGTGCGAGAGGTCGGCGAGGGCCTTGATGCGGTCGTCGATCTGGGCCTGGAGGACGATCGCGTTGACCCAGTTCGCGGTCACGTCGCGGATGTCGAGGGCCTCGACGTCCTCGCGCATCGCGCGCAGGGCGGAGCGCGAGCGAGAGAGGTGGGCCCGTTCGCGGGCGAGCGGGTCGGACTCGGACTCGGGGGCGTGCGCGGGCACGGGACTGCCTCCAGCTGCTGGTGCGGAACAGAAGCCCGCCGGTTTCCAACCGGGGGGCGGCTCTCCCCGATGAGGCGGTGGGAGGCGGCAAGAGCGGAGATTCTAACCACCGGGGCGGGGCGGCGCGAATGGATTTCGTCCGTCCCGCACGGGACCCCCGTACGGGTGTCATACGGGGGAGTGTCATACCTCAGGGAGGTCCCGAGGGGTCGGCATGGGCCGGGAGGAGGATGCCGCGGGGCCCGAGGTTCAGCCCCCAGGGCGATGTGGCGGGCGGGGCGGAAAAGCACCATGGACACATGAGCACCGCAACCTTCACCCCGGTCCAGGGTGGCCGCCCGCGCGGCGCCACCCCCCTCTCCGACGCCCGTCCCACCCACCGCCTCGGCCGCGCCCTGCACGCCGCCAGGATCTTCGCCGCGGCGGCCGTGAGCGTCGTCGTCCTGGGCGAATACGCCGAGGACGCCGGCGTCATACGCCGCTGACCACTGCCGCCGCCCGCGCTCGCCGGCGGCGGGGTGGTCGCGCCCGTACCGGCAACACCCCTGGGTGCGTTGGGTGATCCACTAGGGTCTCGCGCGTGACCCGGAGCCCTGCCCACAGCCGCTTCCCGTTGCCCTTCGCCGGCGTGCTGGTGACCGGGTCGCTGCTCGTGCTGGGCGTGCTCGGCGTCGCGCTGCGGGTGCCGGTGGCCGATGCCCTCCTCGACGGGTTCTCCGCCGCCGAGTGGCGTCCGTCCGCCGCGTATCCGCCGTTCGCGGCGATCCTGTTCACACCGGCCGCCGGGCTGCCCGCCGGCGTACTGAAGGCCGTCCTGCTCCTCGGTGACGCCGGGCTGCTCGCCCTGCTGATCAGCCTGTCCTGGCGGCTCGCGGGACTGGCGGCCAGGCCCGGGCCCGTCCTGGCCGCCACCGTCGCCGGACTGTGGCTGGGGCCGCTGTTCCAGGCGCCGCTCCCCGGCCAGGTCAACCTCGCCCTCGCCTGCCTGGTCCTGTGGGACCTCGGCCGGCCGGGCGCCGCGCTCGGCAAGGGCCTGGATGCGCCAACTGCCCGCCGCCGCCCGCAGCACCCCGCTGCCGGACTGGCCGGCCCTGTGGGTCTGGTCCGTCCCCCTGCTGGCCCTGCTGATCGCCCGGCGGGTCCCCGCGCCGAGGTCAGCCCTCGGGCAGCAGGATGTCCGCGTCGTCGAAGACCCGCAGGACCACGAGCAGCAGGCGCCCGCGCGACACCATGTACTCGGCCACGATCTCTGAGGTGAGCCGGATCTCACGATCCTGCTCGCCCGCTCCTATCGGCCGCGAGAGCTCCGTGTACGGATCGCGGGCCAGGATCTCGAGCGCCTTGTCGAAGGACGCGCGGCGCACGGGCTCCAACCCATCACGGTCGCGGCCCGCCGACTCGGTGAAGAGGACCTCGTAGATCTCCTGGTGCGGCATGCAGCCAGCGTAGTGCTCGGCGCCCCCTCGGTCAGTCGCTCGCCAGCAGCTCGTCGGCGTCCATGATCCGGTAGGCATAGCCCTGTTCGGCCAGGAAGCGCTGGCGGTGCGCCGCGAAGTCCTGGTCGATGGTGTCGCGCGCGACGACCGAGTAGAAGCGGGCCTCGTGGCCGTCCGCCTTCGGACGCAGGACACGGCCCAGGCGCTGCGCCTCCTCCTGGCGGGAGCCGAAGGTGCCCGACACCTGGATGGCGACCGTGGCCTCCGGCAGGTCGATGGAGAAGTTCGCGACCTTCGACACGACCAGCACGCTGATCTCGCCCTCGCGGAAGGCGTTGAAGAGCTTCTCGCGCTGCGCGTTGGAGGTCTCGCCCTTGATGACGGGGGCGTCCAGGTGCTCGCCGAGCTCGTCGAGCTGGTCGATGTACTGCCCGATGACGAGGGTCTGTTCGCCCCGGTGCTTGCGCACCAGCGCCTCCGTGACCTTCCGCTTCGTCGCCGTCGTCGCGCAGAAGCGGTACTTCTCCTCCGTCTCGGCGGTCGCGTACGCGAGCCGCTCCGACTCCGTCAGGTTGACGCGGACCTCGACGCAGTCCGCCGGCGCGATGTAGCCCTGCGCCTCGATCTCCTTCCACGGCGCGTCGAACCGCTTCGGCCCGATCAGCGAGAAGACGTCCGACTCACGCCCGTCCTCGCGCACGAGGGTGGCCGTCAGACCGAGGCGGCGGCGGGCCTGGAGGTCGGCGGTGAACTTGAATACCGGCGCCGGCAGCAGGTGCACCTCGTCGTAGACGATCAGGCCCCAGTCCCGGGAGTCGAACAGCTCCAGGTGCGGGTAGACACCCTTCCGCTTCGTCGTCAGGACCTGGTACGTGGCGATCGTGACGGGCCGGATCTCCTTGCGGGTACCGGAGTACTCGCCGATCTCCTCCTCCGTCAGCGAAGTCCGCTTGACCAGCTCGTGCTTCCACTGGCGGGCCGAGACGGTGTTCGTGACGAGGATCAGCGTGGTCGCCTTGGCCATCGCCATGGCCCCGGCGCCCACCAGCGTCTTGCCGGCGCCGCAGGGCAGCACGACCACGCCGGAGCCGCCGTGCCAGAAGCCCTCGACGGCCTGCTGCTGGTACGGGCGCAGCGCCCAGCCGTCCTCGGCGAGGTCGATGGCGTGCGCCTCGCCGTCGACGTAACCGGCGAGGTCCTCGGCCGGCCAGCCCAGCTTGAGCAGCGTCTGCTTGATCTGCCCGCGCTCGGAGGGGTGCACGGCCACGGTGTCGGCGTCGAGCCGCGCGCCGACCAGCGGGGTGATCCGCTTGGACCGCAGGATCTCCTCCAGCACGGGCCGGTCGGTGCTGGTCAGGACCAGGCCGTGCACGGGGTGCTTGGAGAGGGTGAGGCGGCCGTAGCGCGCCATCGTCTCGGCCACGTCGACGAGCAGCGCGTGCGGGACGGGGTAGCGGGAGTACTCGACGAGCGCGTCGACGACCTGCTCGGCGTCGTGCCCGGCGGCCCGGGCGTTCCACAGGCCGAGCGGGGTGATCCGGTAGGTGTGGATGTGCTCGGGGGCCCGCTCCAGCTCGGCGAACGGAGCGATGGCGCGCCGCGCGGCTCCGGCGAGCTCGTGGTCGACCTCGAGCAGGAGGGTCTTGTCGCTCTGGACGATGAGCGGTCCGTTCACGCGCGTCCCTTTCCGGCGGTGAGACGGCCGCCCGGGCGCGGGCGGCCAAACCTCCAGTCTGCCGTATCCCCGGGCGCGGCGGGCGATTCTCCCCGGGGCTCCGCCCCGCACCCCGCCGGCGGGGCGCGGCGCCGGCCGGTGCGGCTCAAAGCCCGGGGCTCCGCCCCGTACCCCGCTCCTCAATCGCCGGAGGGGCTGAATTTGGTGCGGCGAGGCCGAATCGGCGCGGCCCGGCCGAGGGCCCGGCCCCAAGATCGGGGCTCCGCCCCGGACCCTCCCCCAGACTCCGTCCGGGGGGACCCCCCCCTCCTCAAACGCCGGAGGGGCTGAACTTGCGCGGCGGGGCTGAATTGGCGGGGCGAGCTGGGTCGGTTGGGGTGGGGGTGGGTGTGTGTCGGGGTGATCCCCGCAGGGTGCCGAACGCACTGCCGCCGAGCTGTCCGACCTCCCGTCACGTTTGGCGCCCGAGGAGACGCCCCGGCGCGCGCCCGCCCCCACCCCAACCGACCCCCGCACCCGACCAGGCCCCGGTGCAACCGCCCGCCGTAGCCCGCCCGAGCGGCGCAGCCAACCCGCGGCGCAGCCAACCCGCGGCGCAGCCGACCCGCGGCGCAGCCGACCGGCCGGCCGGGCCGACCTCGCCCACGCCCGGCCGTGGCGGCCTGCGGCCGAACGGGTCGTCGGCGGGGGTCGGCGACGTTGCGGCCGGGTCATCGCGGACCGGCGTCATACGGTGGCCGTCGCTCGCAGGCGACGGAGGAACGGACGCTCATGACGCAAGATCGACGGGACCAGGCGCTCTTCCGTGCCGCCTCGGCCCCCGCCACCCCCGCCACCACCGCCACCCACGACATCGGCCTGCTCGTGCTCCGGCTCGTCGTCGGCCTCAGCATGGTCGGCCACGGCACCATGAAGCTCTTCGGCTGGTTCGGCGGCCCCGGCCTCGACGCCACCGGCAAGGGCTTCACGATGGCCGGCTATCCCGCCGGGGACGCCATGGCGATCATCGCCGGCCTGTCCGAGACCCTGGGCGGCCTCGGCCTCGCCCTCGGCCTGCTCACCCCGCTCGCCGGCGCCGCCCTGATCGGCGTCCTCATCAACGTCCTCGACGTCCGGGGGCTGAGCGCCTACTTCCCGCCGAAGGGCGTGGAACTCGAAGTGCTGCTGTTCGCCGGGGTCGTCGCCCTCACCCTGACCGGGCCGGGCCGCTTCGCCGCCGACCACTACCTCCCGGTGCTGCGCGAGTCGCGGCCCCGCGTCGCCTGGTTCTGCGTGCTGCTGGGCGTCGTCGCGGGATTCGTCGTCCTGCTCATCCGGGACTGACGGCGGCCCCCGCACCGAGGTGCTCCAGCGGGCCCGCCGGGTACGGGGTCTCCGCAGGGAGCAGCGCGCGTGCCGCCTCGGCTTCGCCCGACCGCAGCAGGCCGTGGATCCGCCGGGCCAGCGGCGTCACGTCGCGGATGGAGACCGTCCACTCGTCGGCGTACGCGCGCGAGGCCGGACCGGACAGGCCCAGCTGGAGCGAGCGGTACGGCAGCGGGTTCAGGTGGAGGTCGCGCTCCGGGTCCCACTGGACCCGGGCGGGCGCCCCGCGCAGGGACTCCTGCCAGGCGGCCCGATCCGCGTGCACGCCCGGCACGTAGTGGGAGAGACAGGCCTCGCGCAGGGCCCGGTCGAAGCCCTCGCGGCTGATCTCGACGGCGAGCACGGTCTCCTGGTCGACCTTGGTGGCCCAGCCGCAGCGGTACATCATCCACAGGAACGAGGGCTTGATCCACGTCATCCGCTCCCGCTTCCAGGCGGGCGGGAAACGGCCGTCGCGGGCTGCCGGCTCGCCTATGCGGGGGGCGTACGCCTGGTAGACGGTGACCGTGGTGGCGGTGTGCGAGGCGCGGATCTGGCGGGTGGGTGCGGGTGCGGGTGCGGGTGTGGGCGTGGGAGTGGCGGCGTGCATGGGCCCACCGTGCCGGACGGCCCGGCGGCCGGCCAGCCGTTTTCCGTGCGGTGCCGCGCCCTCGACGGCCCGGTCACCGCACTAGACCTGGTCCTCCGCCAGTTCCGCCACGCCCGTGATGCGGTGGAGGGCGTAGGTGCGGACCTCGTCGGCCGTGTGGTCGTAGCCGGTGACGAAGCCGCCCTCCACGCGGACCGGGGCGATGACGCGCTGGCTGGCGGCGCCGTCCGCGTTTACGTAGCCGATCCACACCGCCGAGCCGGTCAGGGCCGCCGCCTGGACGGTCGCCAGGGTTTCCGCCGCGCTCGTGCGCGGGAGTTCGCCCGGCGTGCCGGTGGACGGCGCGGGGTCCTTGCGGACCGCCGTCGCCGCCAGGTCGCCCGCGCGGATCGCCCGTACCGCCGCCGCCAGCAGCGTCGCGTCCGGCACCGGCGGGCCGTCCGGGACCGGTACGGGCGCCGAGCGGGCCGGTGCGCGGTGCGCGTCGGCCCGCGCCACCAGTACGTCGCCGGTCAGGGACTCCGCGGCCGGCGCGTACCCCATCGCCCGCAATCCCTCCAGCAGGGTGGTCGGTTCGGCCTGCGCGGCCAGGACCGTGGGGGCCAGGCGGCGCAGCCCCAGCCCGGCCGAGCGCTTGTCGGCCAGGATCTCGCCCAGCATCGCGTCGTCGTCGCAGCGCACGTAGGAGGAGGCCGCGCCGACGCGCAGGTGGCCGTGGCGGCGGGCCACGTCGTCGATGAGGTAGGCGAGGGGCTGCGGGACCGGGGTGCGGCTGTGTTCCTTGAGGAAGGCGTGCAGGTCGGCGGCGGCATGGCCGGCGTCCAGGGCCCGGCGCACCGAGCTGGGCGTGAAGCGGTACACCGTCGCCCCGCCCTTGGACTCCACGTCCGCCAGCACCGCCAGGGTGTCCCCGAGCGGCCGGCGCAGCGGGCCGGGGGCCACCGCCGTCAGGTCGGCCTGGAGCAGCACGTGGTCCACCGGCTCGGGGAGGAGGGGGGCCAGCAGCGGCGCCGGGTCCTCGTGCGCGAGCAGGGCCCGGCCGGGCCCGGACAGGGCGCCCCGGCCGGTCACGCCGAGGACCTCCGCCTCGGTCAGCGTCCAGCGCGCGAGGCGGGTGCGCAGATCGCTCGTACCGCGTACGGGACGCTCCCACGCGAGCCGGTCCAGCACGGCCTGCGCGTCGGGGGACCCGCCCTCGGGCAGGGCGGCGAGGAGTTCCAAAACGCGCCGGCGCACCTCGGGCGCGGCGGAGCGGTCGAGCTCGGGTCCGAGCGCGGACAGCGTGCGCCCCTTGGCGTCCTGCTCGCCGACCAGGCCGGCCGTGCGGGTGGCCGGCAGCCAGGCCGTCACCAGCGCCGACCAGCGTTCGGCGGGCGGCAGTTCGCACCAGTCGTCGAAGGCGGGCGTGGGCGCGTACCGCTCGTCCGCCTCCCCGTCGCTGGCCAGCAGTCCGGCCGCGTAGGCGAGTTCGATCCAGAAGGCCGCCGACGGCTCGCTCGTGTCCAGGGTGGCCGCGGCCCGCTTCAGGTCCCGTACCGCGAGCCCGCCCGCCCGCAGCACCAGCGGAGCGGCGTGCTCCCAGGACTTCACCAGCTCCTCGACGGTGGACAGCGCGGCCAGCGCCTGCCCGGCGGCGTTCGCGTCCACAAGCTGTGGACGGTGCTCGCGGTGCGCGACCACCGGCGGGGGCACCGGCGCGGTGTCCCGGTGTGCGAGGCCGCCGCGCAGGTGGAGCGCCACCTCGCGGGGCAGTACGACGGTCCGCGCCGTCGCGGGCAGCAGCAGCCCGCGGTCGCGCAGCCAGCGCACCGGCGCGGTCGGACTGGGGGTCACCTCACCGTACGGCGGCCCCCACACGAGCCGCCCCAGCACCTGGTGCGCCTCCGCCGGAGCCTCGTCCAGCAGCGCGGACATCCGCTCCGGGTCGGTGAACAGCCCGGTCAGCGCCGCGACCGCGGACACCGGGTCGTGCGTCGCGGGCAGCCCGGCCGCCGCCACGATCTCCTGGATCCGGGTCGGCGACATGCCGGCGGTGGCCTCGGCGACCGTGGGCCCGAGGCCGGTCGGGGAGGGCCGCTGCGCGGAGGGTGCGAGCAGCTCGCGGGCGGTGCGCACCAGGCGCAGCCGGTCGTCGTCGCCCCACACCAGGGCCTGGTCGCGCAGGGCGCCCAGGGCGCGGGGGAGCGCGGCGCGGGCGCCGTTGTCCTCGCCGGTGGTGCCCTCCTCGCCGGTCAGCAGGGACTCCAACACCGGGTACGGGCAAGGGTCCGGGGCCACGGCGAGCGCCTCGGCCGTCTGCAGCGCGAAGCGGTCCAGGCGCTCCAGCGCCCGCACCACCGAGGCCCGGGTCCCGGCGCGGGTGGCCAGCTGCGTCACGTCGCCGGGCACCGGACTGAGCAGGTCCGGGCGGGCGTGCAGCAGCGTGGAGAGCGCCGCGTCGTCGCGGGCGCGCAGCGCCTCGGCGAGGGAGCGCGGGGCTCCGCTTCCGCCGGATCCCCCGGCAGTGCTTGCCTCGGGCACAGTCGCCTCCTGGTCGCGTCGGCCGGACGGTCGGCCGGTCCCCATCCGGCCAACGGTATCCGCTGTGCCCGCGGCGGCTCCACGGGCGCACGCGCTACCTTTCGGATGGGCGGTACGGGAGGAGCCGGGGCATGGGGATCGAAAGCGACCATCTGGTCTACGAATATCTGAGCCGCGTCGGGGACTTGGCCCAGCAGCGGCAGCTTTCCTCCGGCGACCGGATGCGCCTGGTGGCGGGCCTGCGCGACGAGATCGACCGTCGGCGCGCCAAGTACGAACCGGAGACCCCGGCGGCCGTGCGCCGCATCCTGGAGCGCATCGGCACGCCGGAGGAGGTCCTGGACACCCACGGCTCCCGGCCGGGCCCCGCCGCCCCCGCCCCCGGGTCCGGCGCGCCGTCCGATCCGGGCGCGTCGGTACCGGTCCAGCGGGCCCCCGGCCGCCTGCGCCGCCCGGGTACGCCGGCCCCCGCGCCGAAGCCGGCGGCGGAGCCCGTGAACGTGCCGCCGCACCTGGCCGGGCTCGACGAGCTGGGCCCGTCCGGCGGGGCCGAGCCGCAGTGGTGGCGGATGTCGCCCGGCGCGTACGGATCGGGCCCGCAGGTCGACGGCTTCGCGGGCGGCATCGAGTTCCCGGACGCGTTCGTCGAGGAGGAGCGGGACGAGGCGGGGAAGGCCACGGGGAACGGCGCCGGGAAGGCGGCGCAGGACCCGCCCGGGCCCCCGCCTTCGGCCGTGCGCGGCCTCGTACGGTTCCTGCGCGAGCGGCGGCGGGCCCGGAAGGAGGCCGCCGCCGCAGCCGCGGGCGGCGAGGCGGAGGCGGCGGCCGCGGCCGTGGCCCGGCCGCGGCCGAACGCCTTCCTGCTGCTGGCTGCCGCCGTCCTCGTCGTCGGCGTGGCCACCGGGTACTGGCTGCTGCTGATCATCGGCTGGCTCCTGCCGTACGCCTCGCGCGTGCTGCGGCCGGCCGAGCGGAAGTGGGCCGTCTTCGGCCCGCCCGGCGTGGTCCTCGCGGGGGCGGGGGTGTGGCTGTGGGGCCGGATGAACGGCAAGTGGGGCGAGACGCTGGCCGACGAGCAGCTGAGCGGGGCCGTGCAGGGCATGTGGCCGTGGTTGCCGCGGGGCGCCGCCGCCGCCTCCGTGGTCTACCTGGTGTGGCGGGCCCGCCGGCGCTGAGAGGACCGGGGCTGCGCCCCGGACCCCGCGCCGTTCGCCCGTCGTAGGCCCGGTGTCGGCCTCCTGTCACCCCGCCTCGGCACAATGGCCGCCATGAACCTCACCGTCGGCTTCGACCTCGACATGACCCTCATCGACTCCCGTCCGGGCATCCGGGCCGCCTACCGGGCCCTGTCGGCCGAGACGGGGACGTTCATCGACGCCGACGAGGCGGTCACGCGGTTGGGCCCGCCGCTGGACGAGGAGCTCGCGTACTGGTTCCCGGAGGCCGAGATCCCGGCGATGGCGGACCGCTACCGCGAGATCTACCCCACCTACGCCATCGAGCCGACCCCGGCGATGCCCGGCGCCCGCGAGGCGATCGAGGCCGTGCAGGCGCTCGGCGGCCGCGCGATCGTCGTCACGGCCAAGCACGAGCCCAACGCCCGGCTGCACCTGGCGCACCTCGGCATCGAGCCGGACGCGGTCATCGGCTGGCTCTGGGCGGAGGCCAAGGCCGGCGCGCTGCGCGAGTACGGCGCGCAGGTCTACGTCGGTGACCACGTGGGCGACGTGCGCGGGGCCCGCACGGCCGGCGCGCTGTCCGTGGCGGTGCCGACCGGCCCGTGCCCGGAGCCCGAACTGCGCGCGGCGGGCGCGGACGTGGTGCTGCCCGACCTCACCGCGCTCCCGGACTGGCTCGCCCGGTACGTCGCAGCGCAGCCCGTCTGAGCGCCGTTACGCCTGCGAGGCCCGGGCCGCCTTGCGCTGCGCGGCGGCCGAGCGGAGCACGCCCGCCGCGGAGATGGCGAAGCCGACGCCCATGAGCATGCACACCGCCCACGCGTACGGGGGGAACGGATCGACGTCGAGGAACAGCGGGGCCATCGTCGCGAGCGTGGCCACGGCCCCGGCGATGAACACGATGCCACCGGCCTTGACCAGCCCGTCGCCGGGCCGCGCTTCGTCGGAATGAGGAGTAACAGTCACCCCACCAGGGTAGTTCCCTGGCCGAAGGCAGCCGACGGCGAAGGACCGGGGAACGTCTTGTCACCCGGTCCCCGACCATTAGCCTTGAGGTGGCGGGTCACACATGGCCCGCTGCGCTGTTGTCCGGAGCCGTTCACGGCCCCCCGGACCCCGACGAGCACAAGGACAGAGGACGGACGTGCCTACCGGCAAGGTCAAGTGGTTCAACAGTGAGAAGGGCTTCGGCTTTCTCTCCCGCGACGACGGCGGCGACGTCTTCGTCCACTCGTCGGTGCTCCCTGCCGGGGTCGACGCCCTCAAGCCCGGCCAGCGCGTCGAATTCGGTGTCGTCGCGGGACAGCGCGGTGACCAGGCACTTTCGGTGACGGTACTGGACCCGGCGCCGTCCGTCGCGGCGGCGCAGCGCCGCAAGCCCGACGAGCTCGCCTCGATCGTGCAGGACCTCACGACCCTGCTGGAGAACATCACCCCGATGCTGGAGCGCGGCCGCTACCCCGACAAGGTGCACGGCACGAAGATCGCCGGTCTGCTGCGCGCGGTGGCCGACCAGCTCGACGTCTGACCCCCGTACGCACACCTGCGCCCCGCCACTCGAAAGAGCGGCGGGGCGCAGTCGTACGGCAGGCGGACGCCGCTACGGGAAGGCCAGGGCGTCGGGCGCGATGGCCGGTACGAGTCCCTCCGCGGCCGCTCGGGTCAGCAGGCCGCGCACCGCCGCATAGCCGGAATCGCCGAGGTCGGCGGTGAACTCGTTGACGTACAGCCCGATGTGCTGGTCGGCGACGGCCGGGTCCAGCTCCTGCGCGTGCGCGCGCACGTACGGGCGGGAGGCCTCCGGGTCGTCCCACGCCATCCGGACCGACGTACGGGCCGACTCGGCCAGCTCGCGCAGCCGCCGCGCACCCAGCGTGCGTTTCGCGATGATCGCGCCGAGCGGGATCGGCAGACCGGTCGTGGACTCCCAGTGCTCGCCCATGTCGGCCAGGCGGTGCAGCCCGTAGTCCTGATAGGTGAACCGGGCCTCGTGGATGACCAGCCCGGCGTCCACCCGGCCGTCGCGCACGGCCGGCATGATCTCGTGGAACGGCAGGACGACGACCTCGCCGACGCCCTCGGGCAGCACGTCCGCCGCCCACAGCCGGAACAGCAGGTAGGCGGTGGAGCGTTCGCTCGGCACCGCGACCGTCTTCCCCGCCAGGTCCAGGCCGGGCTCCCGGGTCAGGACCAGCGGGCCGCAGCCGCGTCCGAGCGCACCGCCGCACGGCAGCAGCGCGTACTCCTCCAGCACCCAGGGCAGCACCGCGTACGACACCTTCAGCACGTCCAGCTCGCCGCGCTCGGCCATGCCGTTGGTGAGGTCGATGTCCGCGAAGGTGACGTCGAGGGCGGGCGCTCCCGGGACCCGGCCGTGCGCCCAGGCGTCGAAGACGAACGTGTCGTTCGGGCAGGGCGAATAGGCGATCCTCAGCGGTTCACCGGTGATCGTGCTCATGACGTTCTCCCCAGTTCGCGAGTACGGGCCCCAGCACGCGGAAGCCGGCGGTCAGCGCGGCGAGCGCGTCCCCGATCCGCCAGGCGGCACGGTCGCGCGGCCCCACGGCGTTGGACACGGCGCGGATCTCCAGTACGGGCAGCCCGTGCCCGGCCGCCGCCTCCGCGACCCCGAAGCCCTCCATGGCCTCGGCCCCGGCCATCGGGTGCCGGGCGGCGAGCTCCGCGGCCCGCGCGGCGGTCCCGGTGACGGTGGAGACGGTCAGCACGGGCGCCAGCAGCGCCCCGGTCGTCTCGGCGGCGCGCGCGGCGAGCTCGGTGGGCGGCAGGTGCACGCTGCGCCCGAAGCCCAGCGCGCTCACGTCCACGAAACCGTCGGGGGTCTCGGCACCCAGGTCCGCGGCGACGATCGCGTCCGCGACCACCAGGGAGCCGGGCGGGGCGGCGGGATCGAACCCGCCGCCGATGCCGGCGCTGACGACGAGCTCGTACTCGCCGAGTGCCAGGGCGGTGGCGGTGCCGGCGGCGGCGGCCGCCGGCCCGACGCCCCCGACGAGCACGTCGAAGGCGATGCCCGGAAGGTCCCGGCGGGTGATGAGGTACCCGCCGGAAAGCGTGCGCGGCTCAGGACCGGGAGCGTCCGGATGAGGGGTCAGACCGGTGATGACGGAGTCGGCCTCCGCCACCACCGCGGTCACGACGAGCGCGCGCACCGGTGCCGTCCGGTTACTTGAGCTTGAGGTTGAAGGACCAGACGGCGAGCGGCTTGCCGTCCTCGCCGATCTGCAGGAACGCCAGCTTCTTCGAGGCGGGCGCCTCGCCCTGGCCGCCGGTCGCGAAGACGTCGGCGCCCGGGAAGCTGCGGTACGTGTTCGAGGAGGGCTCGGTGATCGGCTGGCCGTCGAGCACCGCCGACCAGCGCTTGCCGTCCTCGACGACCTCCGGCTCGACCCCGAGGCGCAGGGTGTCGCCGCGGGCGTACTCGATGGTCTTGGGGTCCTTGAGGTTGGTCAGGCACTCCTGGACCTTCTCCATGGACAGCGGCTCCTTGCCGCCCTGGCAGGAGGCTTCGGTGGACACCGACGAGGTGCCGACCGTCACGGTCGCCAGCGGTGTCGGCTTTTCCTCCCCGCAGGCGGAGAGGAGGAGGAGGCCGGCGGACACGGCTCCGAGGGCCGCGACGCTGCGGCGGGCCCTACCCGAGAAAAGCGGTGCGGTCATGAGCCGAAGGCTATCGGGCCCCTGGGCTGCGCCGCTGCATGGGGTACCGCTGGCCTGCGGCGCGGCGCGGGACTCGGCTGCGGCTCTCACGCCGGGGCTGCGCCCCGGACCCCGTACGCGCGCTCCGCGCCCGTGCCCTCAAACGCCGGGCGGGCTGGAAAATCCAGCCCCGCCGGCGTTTGAGGCGCGGGGGCTCGGGGGCAGCGGCGCCGCTGCCGGGACTCCGCCCCGGACCTCTCGCCTCGAACTCCCCCCGACTCCGTCCGGGGGAGGGGGCCGGCGTCGCGGTCCACCGGCTGCGCGGCAGCGGCCGGCTGCTCCGGGTGGGCGGCGGGCGCCCCCCAGGCAAGGCTGGATCAGGCGACCCGGGGTCGGGAGGCGCTGGGGTGGCGGGGCGCCGCGGCGACACCGCGCAGCGCCATCGTCGTGCCGAGGGCGACGATGGCCGCGGCGACGGACATGCCGAGTACGCCGTTCAGCGGCAGGGCGATGCCGATCGCGCCGCCCAGCACCCACGCCACCTGGAGCGCCGTCTCCGAACGGGCGAACGCCGACGTGCGCACCGCCTCCGGGACGTCCCGCTGGATCATCGCGTCCAGCGAGAGCTTCGCCAGCGCCTGGCAGAAGCCCGCCGTCGCCCCCAGCACGGCCATGAACAGCCCGCTGAAGAAGATCGCCGCGAGCACCGCGACCCCGAGCGTCAGGCACAGCACCGACGCGATGATGGCCTCGGGCGCCCGGGCCCGCAGCCACGCGCCGACCGCCGTCCCGCAGGCGTTGCCGACGCCCGCCGAGACGCCCACGATGCCCAGCGACACCGCCGCGCTCTGCCCCGCCAGCGGATGCTCGCGCAGCAGGAACGCCAGGAAGAAGATCAGGAACCCGGACAGCGCGCGCATCGAGGCGTTCGCCAGCAGCCCGCACAGCACCGAGCGGCTGACCGTCCGCAGCCCCGGCCGCTTCGAGTGCGCCTCGTGCGTGGACAGCCGCGCCCGGCGCTCGCCCTTCGCCTCGTCCACCCGGTGCGGCAGCGTGAACGCCGCGAAGGCCCCCCACACGAAGATGGCGCAGGCCCCGTACAGCGGCCACTGCGGCCCGATCGCGTTCAGTCCGGCGCCCACCGGCGCCGCCACGCCCGTGGCCAGCAGCCCGGCCAGGGTGACCCGCGAGTTCGCCTTGACGAGTGAGAATTTCGGCGGCAGCAGTCTCGGCACCACCGCGCTGCGCACGACCCCGTACGACTTGGACGCGACCAGTACGCCCAGGGCCGCCGGATACAGCTGGATGCCCCCGGTCTCCACGGCGCCCGACATGATCAGCGCCAACAGCGCCCGGGCCAGCATCGCGGCCGCCATCGACGCCCGGCGGCCGTGCGGCAGCCGGTCCAGCAGCGGCCCGATCACCGGGGCCAGCAGGGTGAAGGGGGCCATCGTGATCGCCAGGTACAGGGCCACCCGGCCGCGCGCCTCGTCCGTGGGCACGGAGAAGAACACCGTCGAGGCGAGTGCCACCGTGATCATCATGTCGCCGGCGCCGTTGATGGCGTGCAGCTCGATCAGCTTGCCGAGGCCCGATTCCCCCGCCCCGTGCGCGTGCGTGGCGCGCCGGATCCCGCGCGCCGTACCCGTGAACGGAAGGTGCAGGGCACGCCCGACAGCCCGGCCGGCCCGCTTGGCCGGTCCCGAGCCGTCGTCGGACGACCGTGCGGGTGCCACACTCGACATAGTGCCCCACCGGGCCCCCGTGGGCGCCTCCCGGCGCGTCGCGGAGCCGGTGGCTTGTCCGCGAATCGGACCTTGCATGTGTGCCCGAGGCTTAAGAGGAGGTAGCGTGCGTAGCGCGCCACCGGCGGTTGCTCCTGGCCGCGCGCCTCTTCGTGATCCCGCAGAATGGGTCGCAGTGAGGTGCGCCCGGAGTCCGATCGGGTGCGGACGTCGACGCGGCCCTCTGGTCCGCTCCGCCCGCGCCACGTACGGACAGCACCGACGGGTCGTTGTGGACGACAGTACGGACGGCGCACACGTGAGACGGCGTAGGAGAGAACGAGACCAGTGAGTGCTGCGACGACGCGAAGCCGTACCCCGCGTACCCCCGACCGCCTGTGCGTCGAGGCGGTAGAACTCGCCCGCGCGGCGGCCGAAGAGGCCGCCTTCCCCGGAGTGGTGGGCGCGCACGTCTCCGCCGTCGCGGAGGGCGACCGCGTCGTCACCCACTTCTTCGAGTCCAAGGAACCGGGCTACCGGGGCTGGCGCTGGGCCGTCACCGTGACCCGTGCCTCCCGCGCGAAGAACGTCACGCTCGACGAAACGGTGCTGCTGCCCGGCGAGGACGCCCTGCTGGCCCCCGAGTGGGTGCCGTGGAGCGAGCGGCTGCGTCCCGGCGACATGGGCCCCGGCGACCTGCTGCCCACCGACGCCGAGGACCTGCGCCTGGAGCCGGGCTGGTCCGGAGAGGACGCCCCGCCGCCGAACTCGGTGGTCTCCGCCGAAATGGCCGAACTGGTCGAGGCCGAGGACGCCGACGTCACCGACCGCGCGGTGGTCCCCGTACGGGGCTCCATCACGTCCGTCGCCGAGGAACTGGGCATGCGCCGGGCGCGCGTGCTGTCGCGGTACGGGCTGCACAGCGCGGCCGACCGCTGGGACGAGAACTTCGGCGCGAAGACCCCGATGGCGCAGGCCGCGCCCGCGTCCTGTGTCTCCTGCGGCTTCCTCGTCGCGATCGGCGGCTCGCTCGGCCAGGCCTTCGGTGTCTGCGCGAACGAGTTCAGCCCGGCCGACGGCCGCCTGGTGTCGCTGTCCTACGGCTGCGGCGGCCACTCGGAGGCCGCGGTCATGCCGACGCCGCCGCGGCCCGCTCCGCCGGTGCTCGACTCGATGGCCTCCGACGAGTTCACCCTGCGGCCGGTCGTGTCCGAGGACACCGGCTCGGTCCCGGTCTCCGACCTGCCTGCCGAGGACCTCGGCCACTCGTAAGGGCGCACCGCCGCGGCCGGGTCGCCGCGCGGCCCGGCGGCGTACCCTCGCCCCATGGGGGACACGGGCGCGTACACGGACATGGTGGGAATGACCGGCCGGGTGACCGGGACGGTCGGGCCGGGTCTCGTGGGCGAGGTGATCGTACGGATCCGGGGCGGGGCGGAGCACTTCCTCGCGCACCCGGTCCACGGCACCGGCCGGCTGGCCGTCGGCACGGTGGTGACGGTGGTCGAGTACCAGCCGCCGCGCACGGTGTACGTGATGGCGGCCTACGACAACTGAGACACCGCCCATCGGCGTGCGACCTGTGCGTATCAAGATGGCGACAAGAACGCGTTCCCGTCTTCACGCCGGGTCGCGGCAGGCGCAGACTCGCCCTCACCGGTGCCGAACGGCACTGCGACAAAGGGGGCGTTGCCGATGGCTATCGGCGTCGTGGCGGGAATCGTTCTCGCCGCAATCGTGGCCGCGATAGGCCTGTTCAAGCTCATGTGGCGGGTGGCCGAGCCCAACGAGGCACTCGTCATCTCCGGTTCCACGCACAAGACCGAGGGCGTCGGTCAGGGCATGGGGTTCCGGATCGTCACCGGGCGCGGAACGCTCGTCCTGCCGGGGGTGCAGGCGGTGCGCAAACTGTCCCTGGACCTCAACGAGACGCAGCTGTCGGTGGACTGCGTCACCCACCAGGGCATCCCGCTCCGCGTCAAGGGCGTGGTCATCTTCAAGGTCGGCGACGACCTGGTGTCGATCGCCAACGCGGCCCGCCGCTTCCTGGACCAGCAGAAGATGATGCCCGAGCGGGTGCACATCGTCTTCGCGGGCCATCTGCGGTCCATCGTGGGCGGGTTGACGGTCGAGGACATGATCCGCGACCGCGAGAAGCTGACGGGCCAGACCCGGATGGCCTGCGGCACCGAGATGGAGAAGCTCGGCCTGATCGTCGACTCGCTGCAGATCCACGAGATCGAGGACCCCACCGGCTACATCAAGAACCTGGCGATGCCGCACGCGGCCGCCGTGCAGCGGGACGCGCGGATCGCCCAGGCCGAGGCGAACCGTTTGGCCACGGAGGCCGAACAGGCGGCCTTCGCCCGGATGGCCGAGGCGACGCGCGACAGCGAGATCCTGCAGGCCGGCTACCAGGCCGAACGCGACAAGGCGGCGGCGACGGCCCGTCAGGCGGGCCCGCTGTCCGAGGCGGCCGCACGGCAGGAGGTCGTCGTCCAGGAGACCCGCGTCGCGGAACTCGAGGCGCACCGGCGCGAGCAGCAGCTGCAGGCGGACGTACGCAAGCCCGCGGACGCGGCGGCGTACGAGACGCGGACCCGGGCGGAGGCCGAGCGCGACGCGCGGATCTCCGCGGCGCAGGCGAAGGCGAAGGAGACGGAGCTCGCGGCGGCCGCGGAGGCCACGCGGGTGACGACGGCGGCGACCGCGGACGCGACGGCCACGGAGGCGCGCGGTCTGGCGTCGGCGAAGGCGACGCGGGCGACGGGTGAGGCCGAGGCGGCGGCGACGCAGGCGCGGGGCCTCGCGGAGGCGGAGTCGGCGAAGGCGCGCGGTCTGGCCGAAGCGGAAGCGATCAAGGCGCGGGCCGCCGCGCTGGCGGAGAACCAGGAGGCGGTGGTCGCGCAGCAGCTGGCCGAGAACTGGCCGGCGATCGTGGAGGCCGGCGCGGGCGCCTTCGGGAACGTGGAGCACATGGTGCTGCTGAACGGGGCCGAGGGCATGTCGGAGATGTTCGCCAAGGCCCTGACGATGGGCGGCACGGGCCTGGGCGTGGCCCGCCAGCTGCTGGCCTCGATGGGCCAGCCCCCTGCCGGTGGCTCCGCCGGTCCCACGGTCAACGGCCGCGTCCCCATCCGGGAGGAGTAGCTCCGCGCACGGTCGGGTGCGGCGCCGTTTCCGGGGGCTCCGCCCCCGCACCCCCGCGCCTCAAACGCCGGCGGGGCTGGATTTTGGCCGGTGCCGGCCTGTGCCTTCCGCCCGGAGGGGCTGGTTGGCCGCGCAGCGGCAATTCCAGCCCCTCCGGCGTTTGAGGAGCAGGGTCTGGGGCGGAGCCCCAGCAGCGGCGGGGCGTCGAAGCGCGTGGTCGGTGCGGCGCCGCGGTCGGGGGCCAGCCCCCGAACCCCCGCGCCTCAAACGCCGGCGGGGCTGGATTTGGCCGGCGCCGGCCTGTGCCTTCGCCCGGAGGGCTGGTTGGCCGCGGAGCGGCATATCCAGCCCCTCCGGCGTTTGAGGAGGGGGGGTCCCCCCGGACGGAGTCTGGGGGAGGGTCCGGGGCGGAGCCCCAGCAGCGGCGGGGGCGGGGACCAGCCCCCGCACCCCGCGCCTCGAACGTCGGCGGGGCCGGAATTGCCGGGCGGCAGCCAAGCGGCGGGCTTCAATTGCGGCGGCGGCGGGCCAGGAGGCGTTTGGTGGCGAAGACGGCCGCCAGGCCGACCGCCAGGACCACGGCTCCCTTGCCGAAGCTCCCCGTCGGCTCCGCGGCCGACGGCCCCGGCGCGCCGGGGGCCGGCGGCGCGGCCGAGGCGCCCGCGGTCGGGGCCGCGCCCGCCGGGACGGCGATCACGCGGCTGCCCTCCCCCTCCGCGCCGAACATCAGCGTCGAGCCGTCCGGCGTGTACGTCACCGACTCGGCCTGCCCCTGCCACGGCGCGTCCACCCGCTCGCCCTCGCCCTCCGGCCTGCCGTCCTTCCACGGGTACGTGCGCGCCCAGAAGTAACCCCGCAGGGTCAGCCGGTTCCCGTCGGGGGAGAACGCCCCGTCCGTCACCCACGGCACGTCGGCGACCCGCCGGAACACGTTCGACCCGTCGGCCGAGAGCTCCGCGGGACCCTCGTACAGCCCGCCCTTGTTCTCGTCCTTGCTCGCGATGTACACCCGCCCCGTCACCGGATGCACCATCAGCGCCTCCGCGTTGCGCGGCCCGTCGGCGTACCGCACCGTGAACTGCGCGGCCTTGACCGTGACGTCGCCCAGTTGCTTCGGCTCCGGGAAGCGGTAGATCCACACGTGGTCCCAGGTGCCGTTGCGGTTGTCGCCGATGTCGCCGACGTAGAGCTGCCCGTCCGGCCCCAGCGAGATCGCCTCGACGTCGCGCGGCCTGCCGATCCCGGTCAGGGTCACGCGGGCCACCGTCCTGCCCGTGGCGGAGTCCACCGCGTAGACGTACGGGCCGTCGTCGCTGTCGTTGTGCGTCCAGTACACGCCCGGGTGGATCCGGCTGGCGGCGAGCCCGCTGGACTCCTTGATCCGCGGATCGGAGATGGTGAACGAGGAGGATCCGGGGGCCCCCGCCGCGAAGGCCGCGCCGGGCGGCACGGCGAGGGCGGCGGCGAGGGCCACGGAGGCGACGGCGGCGGCAACGGCGGTGCCGGCGGCGGACGGCAGGGGCATGCGCATGCCCCCAGCCTGCCAGTACGTACCCCGTGTCCGGCGTCACAGAGGTTTCTGTCGCGCGATCCGCGATGATGACCGGATGCGTTTCATGTTCGTCGGCGACTCCATGACCATCGGACGCGCCGGCGATTTCACCTGGCGCTACCGCATGTGGCAGCACCTCGACTCGACCTTCGGCGGCCCCTACCGGATCGTCGGCCCGCGCACCGAGCTGTACGAGGGCTCCGACGCGTACGCCGACCCGGACTTCCCCGCGCACGCCCGCCGCCACCTGGCCGGCTGGGGCGAGGGCTGGCAGCACATGGCCCCGCTCATAGGCCCCGCCGCCGGCGCCGCCCGGGCCGACGTCCTGCTCGTCTCCCTCGGCCTGATCGACCTCGGCTTCTACACCGACGCCGAGCAGACCGCCGCCAACGTCCGCCGGTTCATGGCGGAGGCCCGCGCCACCCGCCCCGGCATCCGCATGGTGCTGCTGCCCGTCATCCCGAACAGCCGGGCCGAGGAGGACGCGCCGTTCGCGGCCGAGGTCGCCCGTTTCAACGAGCTCCTCGCGAAGGCGGTGGCCGACCTGACGACCTCCGCCTCGCCGGTCCTGCTGGCCGCGCGCCCGGACGCGTACGACATCCACCACGACACCTACGACGGCACCCACCCCAACGCCTCCGGCGAGCACCGGCTGGCGGGGGAGTTCGCGGCCGTCCTGCACCAGGCGTGGGGGATCGGCGGCCCGTACAGGCCCGACCGGGTGCAGAACGACGTGCTGTAACACCCCTTTCACGAGAGGGTCTTGCTTCGAGCGCACTCCAAGCAGTTGGCTAGTGCCCCATGAAGTACACACAGCTCGGACGTACCGGCCTCAAGGTCAGCCGACTTGTACTCGGCACCATGAACTTCGGCCCCCAGACCGGTGAGCCCGAAAGCCACTCGATCATGGACTCCGCCCTCGACGCGGGGATCAACTTCTTCGACACCGCCAACGTCTACGGCTGGGGCGAGAACAAGGGCCGCACCGAGGAGATCCTCGGCACCTGGTTCGCCCAGGGCGGCCGGCGCCGCGAGAAGACGGTGCTCGCCACCAAGGTCTACGCCAGCATGGCGCCCGAGGGCGAGACCTGGCCCAACTACGACCGCCTGTCGGCGCTGAACATCCGGCGGGCCGTCGACGCCAGCCTCAAGCGGCTCCAGACGGACTACATCGACCTCTACCAGTTCCACCACGTGGACCGGCTGACCCCCTTCGAGGAGATCTGGCAGGCCGTCGAGGTCCTGATCCAGCAGGGCAAGATCCTCTACGCGGGCTCCTCGAACTTCCCCGGCTGGAAGATCGCCCAGGCCAACGAGACCGCGGCGCGCGTCGGCCGGCTCGGGCTGGTCAGCGAGCAGTGCCTCTACAACCTCGCCGAGCGGCGTGCGGAGATGGAGGTCATCCCGGCCGCCGAGGCGTACGGGCTCGGGGTCATCCCCTGGTCCCCGCTCCACGGCGGCCTGCTGGGCGGGGTCATCAAGAAGGAGGCGACGGGCGGCCGCCGCGCCTCCGGCCGGTCCGCCGACGCGCTCGCCAACAGCTCCGTACGTGCGCAGGTGCAGGCGTACGAGGACCTGCTGGACAAGCACGGCCTGGAGCCGGGCGAGGTCGGCCTGGCCTGGCTGCTGACGCGTCCGGGGGTCACCGGGCCGATCGTCGGGCCGCGCACGCAGGAGCAGCTCGACTCGGCGCTGCGGGCGGTGGAGCTGGAGCTCTCGGACGAGGTCCTGGCGGCCCTGGACGAGATCTTCCCCGGGCCCGGGGCGTCGCCGGAGGCCTTCGCCTGGTAGCTACTGCCCGACGGCAGCCGCCACGGCCACGACGACGAACATCAGCACGAGCACACCGGCCATCACACGGTTTCTGGTCTTGGGATCCACCCGTCGAGCCTAACGCGGGCCGCGGATGATCCCGTACGCGGTACGGCTCAACCGCGCAGCGGCCAGGACCCGACCGTCTCGTAGCGGGGCTGCTCGCCCGGAACCCCGCTGACGGGGAGGTTGCTGCGGACGAGGCTGAGCGTGTCGACCTGCCAGGGCGTGCCCTCGAAGTCCGCGAGGGCGTCCAGGTACGGGCGCAGGGGCGTGACGGCGCCGTGGCCGTGGCCGCCGTGGCCATGGCCGTGGCTGCGGGCCAGGGTGAGGTGCGGGGTGTACCGGCGGTGCTGCTCCATCGGCACCCCGGCCCGCCGGGCCGCGGCGTCGGCCCGCTCCGCGAGCATCCGCAGGGCGGCCAGCTCCCCGGCCGCGCCGACCCACAGCGCGCGGTCCCCGAAGTGCCCGCAGCCGTGCAGGCGCAGCGGGAAGGGGGCGGTGCGGTGGGCCGCGCGGTCGAGGCGGGCGTGCAGCTCGGGCAGGACGTCGTCGCGTACCTCGCCCATGAAGGCGAGCGTGAAGTGCCAGCCCGCTCGCGCGGTCCACGTCAGCCGGTCGTCGCGGACCGCGTCCACGGCCCGGGCCAGCTCGGCGACGGCCGCGGCCGGCGGCAGCACGGCTGCGAACAGTCTCATGCCGCGAGCGTAGCCGCGCGCACCGCCGCTGCGGGGGCTCCGCCCCCGAACCCTGCGCCTCAAACGCCGGCGAGGCTGGATATGGCCGGCCTCGGCCTGTTCAGCCCCTCCGGCGTTTGAGGAGGGGGGTCCCCCCGGACGGAGTTTGGGGCAGGGTTCGGAGCGGAGCCCCGGTCTTTGAGCTCGGGAGGGTCAGACGACCGTCACCAGTTCGCGGCGGCGCGAGGTGGTGGCCGCAGGGACGAAGGTCACGCCCCGGCGGCTGAGCCGCACGCGGAGGTTGCCGACGCGCGCCAGGACCACGGCGATGGCGACAGAGGCGGCCAGCGAGATCACACCGCCCGCGGCCATGCCGATCCGCGCACCGTAGGTGTCCGTGATCCAGCCCAGCAGCGGGGCGCCCAGCGGGGTGCCGCCGGTGAAGACCATCATGAACAGGGCCATGACCCGCCCCCGCATCTCGGGGTCGGTGGCCATCTGCACGCTGGAGTTCGCCGTGACGTTGACCGTCAGGCCGAAGACGCCGATCGGCACGAGCAGCGCCGCGAACAGCCGGAAGCCGGGCGCGAAGGCCGTGACGAGCAGCAGCACCGAGAACAGCACGGCCGCGACCACCAGCAGCCGCAGGCGGGAGTGGCCGCGCCGGGCCGCGAGGAGGGCGCCCGCCAGGGAGCCGGCCGCGATCAGGGTGTTGAAGAGTCCGTAGGTGCCCGCGTCCCCGTGGAAGACGTCGCTGACGAACGCCGACAGCCAGATTGGGAAGTTGAACCCAAAGGTGCCGATGAAGCCCACGAGCACGATCGGCCAGATCAGCTCGGGCCGGCCGGCGACGTAGTGCAGGCCTTCGCGCAGCTGTCCCTTGGCGCGGGGCCGGGGTTCGACCGGGTGCAGTTCCTTCGTCCGCATCATCAGCAGGCCGGCGATGGGCGCGGCGAACGACAGGCCGTTCAGCAGGAAGGCCCAGCCGGAGCCGACGGCGGTGATCAGCACACCGGCGATCGCCGGGCCGACGAGCCGCGCGGACTGGAAGTTGGCGGAGTTCAGGCTGACGGCGTTGGCGACCTGGTCCTTGCCGACCATCTCGGGTACGAACGTCTGCCGCGCCGGGTTGTCGACGACGGTGACGAGGCCGAGCAGGAAGGCGGCGAGGTAGACGTGCCAGACCTGGACGTGTCCCGCCAGGGTGAGGGCGGCGAGTGCGATGCCGGTCAGGCCCATCGCGCTCTGGGTGGCGAGGAGCAGGGGCCGCTTGGGCAGCCGGTCGGCGAGGACGCCTCCGTAGAGGCCGAACATCAGCATCGGCAGGAACTGCAGGGCGATGGTGATGCCGACGGCGGAGGCGGAGCCGGTCAGGGAGAGGACCAGCCAGTCCTGGGCGATGCGCTGCATCCAGGTGCCCGTGTTCGAGACGACCTGTCCGGTGGCGAAGAGCCGGTAGTTCCGGATCCTCAGCGAGCTGAACATCGAGTTCCTGCCCGCGGGGCCCGCAGGGGCCTTAGTAGGGGTGGATGTGTGGCCGGGTGCGGAGTCTGCTCCGGTTCCCGTACTCAAAAGCGTTCGCCTCCTGGCGTCGTTCCTACAGGTGCGCGAGCTTCTCCAGGACGGGTGCGGCCTCGCGCAGCTTGGCCCATTCGTCCTCGGTCAGCTCGGCCGCGAGCCCGGCCAGGAAGGCGTTGCGCTTGCGGCGGCTCTCTTCGAGCATCGCTTCGGCCTCCTCCGTCTGGCGGACCACCTTTTGGCGGCGGTCGTCGGGGTGCGGTTCCAGCGTGACCAGTCCCTTGGCTTCCAGCAACGCGACGATGCGCGTCATCGACGGCGGCTGGACGTGCTCCCGCCGCGCCAGTTCGCCGGGTGTGGCCTGGCCACAGCGGGCGAGGGTGCCGAGCACCGACATCTCGGTGGGGCTCAGCGACTCGTCGACGCGCTGGTGCTTCAGGCGCCGCCCCAGCCGCATGACGGCGGAGCGGAGGTCGTTCACGGCGGCAGCATCGTCGCCATGGGAAAGGTCAGGCATGTATTTAGAGTAACTCATTACTCTCTCTAAGGAACACCACTTTTGGCGGTCGTGCGCGGGGTCACTCGTACGGGTGAGTCGGCGGCCGAAAGTGACACGCGTCCGCACCCTCTGCCCCGACTCTTTCGACATGGGGACACATGTGCTGAGCATGCGCATAGACGGGGAGCTCCTCGACAGGCTCCGGACTCACGCCGCCAAACGCGGAATGAGCGTCCAGGACTATGTGGTCCGGACGCTCATCCGCGATGACTTCGACGAGCGCTTCAAGGCCGCCGTCGACGAGACAGAGAAGTTCTACGGGCTGACGTGAGCCCGGGCGGGGCCTACGTGAGGCCGAGGGCCGGCATCGCGTAGTAGAAGACGAACACCGCCGCCACCACGTACATGGCCACCGGGACCTCGCGGCCCCGGCCGGTCGCCGCGCGCAGGGCGCAGAAGGTGATGAAGCCGATGCCGATGCCGTTGGTGATCGAGTAGGTGAAGGGCATCATCACCATGGCCAGGAACGCCGGAACGGCGATGGTGAAGTCGCTCCAGTCGATGTCCTTGATCGAGCCCGCCAGGATCAGGAAGCCGACCGCCACCAGGGCGGGGGTGGCGGCCTGGGACGGGACCATCGTGGCGAGCGGGGTGAGGAACAGCGCCACGGCGAAGAGGGCACCGGTCACGACGTTCGCCAGGCCCGTACGGGCTCCCTCGCCGACCCCGGCCGTCGACTCCACGAAGCAGGTGGTGGCCGAGGAGGAGGTGGCGCCGCCCGAGGCGACGGCCAGGCCGTCGATCAGCAGGACCTTGTTGATGCCGGGGAACTCGCCGGTCTCCTTGTCGATCAGCTTCGCCTCGTCGCCGACGCCCAGGATCGTGCCCATGGCGTCGAAGAAGCAGGACAGCAGCACGGTGAAGACGAAGAGGATGCCGGTCAGCACCCCGACCTTCCCGAAGCCGCCGAACAGGCTGACCTGGCCCACCAGCCCGAAGTCGGGCGCGGCCACCGGGTTGCCCGGCCACTCGGGCACGGTGAGGCCCCAGCCCGTGTCGGGCACCTTGGCGATCAGCTGGACGACGACCGCGACGAGGGTCATGGCCACGATGGAGATCAGGATCGCGCCCGGCGTCTTGCGGATCAGCAGGGCCAGGGTGAGGAGCACGCCGATCACGAAGATCAGGACCGGCCAGCCGTCCAGGTGGCCGGTGCCGCCGAGCTGGAGCGGGACGGTGGTGTGGGCGGCGTCCGGGATGCGGGAGACGAAGCCCGAGTCGACCAGGCCGATCAGCATGATGAACAGGCCGATGCCGATGGCGATGCCCTTGCGCAGGCCCAGCGGCACGGCGTTCATGACCCGCTCGCGCAGGCCGGTGGCGACCAGCAGCATCACCACGAAGCCGGCCAGGACCACCATGCCCATGGCGTCCGGCCAGCTCATGCGGGGGGCGAGCTGGAGGGCGACGACCGTGTTGACGCCGAGGCCGGCGGCGAGCGCGATCGGGACGTTGCCGATGACACCCATGAGGAGGGTGGTGAAGGCGGCCGTCAGCGCGGTGGCCGTCACGAGCTGACCGTTGTCGAGCTGGTGACCGTACATGTCCTTCGCGCTGCCCAGGATGATCGGGTTGAGCACGATGATGTACGCCATCGCGAAGAAGGTGGCGAAGCCGCCGCGGACCTCGCGGGCGACGGTGGACCCGCGCTCGGAGATCTTGAAGTAGCGGTCGATTCCTCCGGAGGGCCCCTGGAGGGAAGGGTCCGGGGCCGTGGCCGTGGGGGTGCTCATACGGTCCTCATTGGGTGGTTCATACGAAGGAAATGGGCCACGCCCAAACCGTTTCAGTATGAACACATGAGCGAAGGGGCGTCCATCTCCGCGCGTAGACCGTGGAGCCGCCCGCCTAGACTTGCCGCATGGCGAAATGGACTGCGAAGCATGAGGCGCCCGAGCCCCTGGAGGGCCCCGTCGTCGCGACCGTCACAGGCGGCACGATCCTGTGGTTCGCCCTCTTCCTCGTCCAGCTCCCCTTCTACGGGTGGTTCGCCGACCGCGGCCAGCTGTGGTGGGTCTGGACCTGCGCGGCCGGCGGCTTCCTCGGCCTGATCGGCATCTGGTACGTCCGCGGGCGGGATGCTGCGCTCAAGCGTCACGCGGCCGAACAGGCCGAGCCCCACCCGTAGCCGCCGCCCGCGCCTCAAGCGCCGACGAGGCCGAGGCTGCGGCTCAAAGATCGGGGCTCCGCCCCGCCCCCCGCCGGGCTCCGCCCGGACCCGCTCCTCAATCGCCGGAGGGGCTGATTTGCGCGGCGGAGGCCGGATGGTGCGGCCCGGCCGAGGTGCGGCTCAAAGATCGGGGCTCCGCCCCGCACCCCGCTCCTCAATCGCCGGAGGGGCTGAACTTGCGCGGCGAGGCCGAATTGGTGCGGCCCGGTCGAGGGTGCGGCTCAAGGATCGGGGCTCCGCCCCGTACCCCGCTCCTCAAACGCCGGAGGGGCTGAATTTGCGCGGCGGAGGCTGAATTTGCGCGGCGAGCCGGGTCGGTTGGGGTGGGGGTGGGTGTGTGTCGGGGTGATCCCCGCAGGGTGCCAAACGCACTGCCGCCGAGCTGTCCGACCCCTCGCCACGTTTGGCGCCCGAGGAGACGCCCCGGCGCGCGCCCGCCCCCACCACAACCGACCCCCGCTCCCGCTAGGTCGCGCCGCGACAGGCCCCCCACACCGGCCCGGTGCAACCGACCCGCCGCGCCGCCGACCCGCCCCGCCGCCGGCCCGCCGCGCCGCCGGCCCGCCCCGCCGCGCCGCCGACCCGCCGCCACCCCGTCCCCTCCCCAGGGACGATTCGGGTCATCCCGAGGTCGGACATTCCCGCCGCTCGGCGGGTGAAGCGTTCGAACCGCGCTTAACGTCGAAGACATGACGCAGCGGGCGAAGATCGAGCGGGACGGGCCGGAGCGAGCCGGCGCCGCCATCGACGCGGGGGCGGAGCTCGATCCGGTCCACCCGGTGCGTCCTCCCGCGCCCCGGTTCAGGCCCGGCGGGCTGACCACCGCCGAGGTCGCCGAGCGCGTCGCGCGCGGCGACGTCAACGACGTCCCCGTCCGCAGCAGCCGTTCCACCACCGAGATCGTCCGCGCCAACGTCTTCACCCGCTTCAACGCGATCATCGGCGTCCTCTGGGTGATCATGCTCTTCGTCGCGCCGATCCAGGACAGCCTCTTCGGATTCGTGATCATCGCGAACACCGGCATCGGCATCATCCAGGAACTGCGCGCCAAGAAGACCCTCGACGGCCTCGCCGTCATCGGCGAGGCCAAACCGAGCGTGCGCCGCGACGGCCGCACCGCCGAGATCTCCACCTCCGAGATCGTCCTCGACGACGTCATCGAGCTCGGCCCCGGCGACAAGGTCGTCGTCGACGGGGCCGTCGGCGAGGCCGAGGGGCTGGAGATCGACGAGTCCCTGCTCACCGGCGAGGCCGACCCCGTCCTCAAGAGGCCCGGCGACCCGGTCATGTCCGGGTCGTTCGTCGTCGCCGGCGGCGGCGCGTTCACCGCCACCAAGGTCGGCCGCGAGGCCTACGCCGCCCAGCTCGCCGAAGAGGCCTCCCGCTTCACGCTCGTCCACTCCGAGCTGCGCTCCGGCATCTCCACGATCCTCAAGTACGTCACCTGGATGATGATCCCGACCTCCATCGGCCTGATCATCAGCCAGCTGATCGTCAAGGAGAACAACTTCAAGGACTCCATCGCCCGGACCGTCGGCGGCATCGTCCCGATGATCCCCGAGGGACTCGTCCTCCTGACCTCGGTGGCCTTCGCCATCGGTGTGATCCGACTCGGCCGCAAGCAGTGCCTGGTGCAGGAGCTGCCCGCCATCGAGGGCCTCGCCCGGGTCGACGTGGTCTGCCTCGACAAGACCGGCACCCTCACCGAGGGCGGCATGGACGTCACCGAGCTGCGCCCGCTCGGCGGCGCGGAGACGGCGTACGTCAAGAAGGTGCTCGGCGCGCTCGGCGAGTCCGATCCGCGGCCCAACGCAAGCCTCCAGGCGATCATCGACGCCTACCCCGACAGCGCGGAGTGGCGCTGCACCGAGTCGCTGCCCTTCTCCTCCGCCCGCAAGTACAGCGGCGCCAGCTTCAGCGAGGGCGACGGCGAGAACAACACCTGGCTGCTCGGCGCCCCCGACGTACTGCTCCCCGCCGGGGACCCGGCCCTCGACGAGATCAACGTGTTCAACGAGCAGGGCCTACGGGTCCTGCTGCTGGCCCGCTCCGGCCGCGAGCTCGACGACGAGGACGTCGCCACCGGGGTCAGGCCGACCGCCCTGGTCGTCCTGGAGCAGCGGCTGCGGCCCGACGCGGCCGACACCCTGCGCTACTTCGACGACCAGAACGTCCACGCGAAGGTCATCTCCGGCGACAACGCGGTCTCCGTCGGTGCGGTCGCCGGCAAGCTGAGGCTGCCGGGTGCGGAGAACACCGTGGACGCCCGCAAGCTCCCGACCGAACAGGCCGACATGGCGCGGGTCCTCGACGAGAACTCCGTGTTCGGGCGCGTGACCCCGCAGCAGAAGCGGGACATGGTCGGGGCCCTCCAGTCCAAGGGCCACACCGTCGCCATGACGGGCGACGGCGTCAACGACGTGCTCGCCCTCAAGGACGCGGACATCGGCGTCGCCATGGGCTCGGGCTCGGAGGCCACGCGCGCCGTCGCGCAGATCGTACTGCTCGACAACAGCTTCGCGACCCTTCCCTCGGTGGTCGCCGAAGGCCGCCGCGTCATCGGCAACATCACCCGGGTCGCGACCCTCTTCCTCACCAAGACGGTGTACTCGGTCCTCCTCGCGATCCTGGTGGTCTGCTCGCAGGTCGAGTACCCCTTCCTCCCGCGCCACCTGACGCTGCTGTCCACGCTCACCATCGGCATCCCGGCCTTCTTCCTGGCCCTCGCCCCGAACAAGGAGCGCGCGAAGCCGCACTTCGTGAAACGCGTGATGCGGTACGCGATCCCCGGCGGCGTGATCGCGGGGACCGCCACCTTCGTCAGCTACCTGGTCGCCCGCCACCACTACACCGGCCCGGGCGCCCTGGAGGCCGAGAGCAGCGCGGCGACGCTCACGCTGTTCCTGACCTCGATGTGGGTCC
The DNA here is from genome assembly GCF_055588065.1 of Streptomyces sp. NPDC046308. NCBI lineage: Bacteria > Bacillati > Actinomycetota > Actinomycetes > Kitasatosporales > Streptomycetaceae > Streptomyces > Streptomyces sp. NPDC046308. The sequence goes on along the minus strand of NZ_JBVJFB010000006.1, from coordinate 368,348 downwards.
TGGTGATCATCGCCCGCCCGTACACGTGGTGGCGGGTCGCCCTGGTCGGCGCGATGGGCGCGGCCTTCCTGATCGTCCTGGTGGTCCCGTGGCTCCAGGACTTCTTCCAGCTCAAGCTGGAGGGCGCGACGATGCCCTGGCTCGCGGTGGCCGTGGCCGCGGCCGCCGCGACCCTGATCGAGTTCACCTTCCACTGGGTGAACCGCAGGTTCCCTGCCTAGGCGAGGCCCTCGGAGCGGAGGCCGGCGAGGACTGCCTGGCCGAGGGCCTGGACGGCGGACTGGGGGCGGACCATCACCGTGAACTCCTTGACGCGGCCCGTCTCGTCGAACTGGAGCAGGTCGATGCCGTGGATCTGCTTGCCGTCCACGGTGGCGCGGAAGGCCAGGATCGCCGAGGGGGCCTGCGTGCCGTCGGCGCTCGTCTCGGCCGTGCCCTCGAAGTGGCCGACGTAGCGGAAGTCCTCGAAGATCCGCAACAGGACCCCGAAGAGGCCCAGCACCATGGGGCGGCCCTCGAAGGGGGTGAACTTCACCGGGCTGTAGAGCCGGACGTCCTCGGTGAACAGGTCCTCGACCGCGCTCAGGTCGCCCTTCTCGACGGCGGCGCGAAAGCGTTCGGCGCTCTGCTGGTCCAGTTCCCTCATGGCCCCTCCTCATACTCATAAAATTGAGTAGTCATATTCATGAGTATGATGCGGGGGAGGGCGAGGAAAGGGAAGGGGCTGCCGCGATGGCCTTGAGGCACGCCGTACTGGCGGCACTGCTGGACGGCGAGTACAGCGGGTACGAGCTGGCGAAGTCGTTCGACATCGGCGTCGCCAACTTCTGGCACGCCTCCCCCCAGCAGCTGTACGCCGAGCTGACCAAGCTGGAGGGGGACGGGCTGGTCGAGGGCCGCCAGGTGGTCCAGGAGAGCCGGCCCAACAAGCGGATGTTCCAGGTCACCGACGCCGGCCGCGCCGAGCTGGAGGACTTCGCCGCGGCCGCCGCCAAGCCGCACGTCATCCGGGACGACCTCCTCGTCAAGGTCCAGAACGCCGACCGGATCGGCACCGCGCCCGTGATCGACCAGCTCGAGGAGCGGGCGGCCGCGGCCGAGGCCAAGATCGAGCTCCTCGGCAGGGTGCTGCGCAAGATGCGCGGCGACCTGGACGAGGAGGAGTACCTGCTGCGCGGCGAGCGGATCGGCGGGTACCTGACGGGCCTGCGCGGCATCGCCTTCGAGCAGGGCCACCGCGACTGGTGCCGCCGCAGTGCCGCCGTCCTGAGGGAGAGGCTGAACCGTGCCGAACGGTGAGTACCTGCGCTACGTCGCCCTGGGCGACAGTCAGACCGAAGGCCTCGGCGACGGGGACGACACGACGGGCCTGCGCGGCTTCGCCGACCGGCTCGCCGGACACCTGACGGCCGTCAACCCCGGCCTCCAGTACGCCAATCTGGCCGTACGGGGACGCCTCGCCGGCCAGGTCCGCGCCGAACAGCTCGGCCCCGCCCTGGCCCTGCGCCCCGACCTGGCCACCGTCGTCGCAGGCGTCAACGACATGCTCCGGCCCCGCTTCGACGCCGCGGAGGTCGCCGGGCAGCTGGAGGAGATGTTCGCCGCGCTCACGGCCGCCGGCGCCCACGTGGCGACCGTGACCTTCCCCGACCTGGGCAGGATCGTGCCCCTGGCCCGGCCCGTCTCGCCCCGGATAGCCGACCTCAACGACCGCATCCGCGCCGCGGCCGCCCGCCACGGGGTCACCGTCGCCGAGACCGCCCGGCCGGCCGCCGTGAACGACCCGCGGATGTGGACCACGGACCGCCTCCACGCCAGCTCCGTCGGCCACGAACGGATCGCCGCGGCCCTCGCGCACGCCCTGCGCCTGCCCGGCAGCGACGACAGCTGGACCCTGCCCCTGCCGCCGCGGCCGCACGCCGCCGGCCGGTCCGCCGCCGCGACCGCCGCGGCCGAACTGCGCTGGGTCACCGGGTTCCTCGGCCCCTGGCTGGGCCGCCGCCTGCGCGGCCGCTCCTCCGGCGACGGCCGCGCCGCTAAGCGCCCGCAGCTGCTGCCGCTGAACGCGACGCCCACCGGCGCCGCACCCCGGCCGAACCAGCCTCAGCCGAACCAGCCTCGGCCGAACCAGCCGTAGCCGGAGCAGCCTCAGTCGAACCAGCGGTCCCGCGCCAGTTCCGCCGTGCGCGACGGGTCCTCCAGCAGCGCCGCCACCTCGAAGCGGCGCGGCCACTGGCCCGCCGACCAGGCCAGGCCGGCCGCCACGCCCTCCAGGGTGGACGCGTGGAGGGTGCCGTCGGGGGTGCGGCGCCAGTCGAGTTCCGTGCCGCCCGCGACCAGCTCCTCGTGCTCCACGTACGTCGCCGGGGTGGCCGGGCCCAGCAGCACGCGCACCGACTCCGGGACCTCGTGCACCTCACCCGGCGTCGTCACCTCCGCCGGGACCGTCTCCGACAGGCGGCGCACCTGCAGCAGCTCCGCGAGGTCCGCCGCGCGGGACGGCGGCACCGGCAGCAGCGGGAGCCCCGCCGTCAGCGGCAGCAGGTCCGGGGCGTCGGCGATCACGGCGTCGGCGGCGTCCACCACACGGACCTCGCCGTCCACCACCGCGCGCAGCTCGTCCGGCAGGGTGACCTGCTCGGGGTCCAGATCGGCCAGCGCCCCGTACAGGCCGTGCAGCTGCCGGGCCGTCACCTCGCGCTCCGGGTCGGCGAGCCGGGCCAGCAGCTCGGCCGCGCCGCCGGGCTCGTCGAGCAGGGCCGGCACGGTGGTCCGTACGCCCAGCGCCCGCAGGACCTGCTCGTCCCCGAAGCCCGTGGCGTCCGCCGGCGTGTAGAGGCCCGCCAGCAGCGGGTCGCCGCCCGCCGCGCGCAGGCCGGCCGGGCGGCGGCCGTCGAGCACCGGGTGGTCGCGCAGCCACCACGCGGTGTACGAGCGCACGGACTGCGTGGTCCCGTCCGGCAGCAGCACCCGTACGGGCTGGGTCAGCGCGTCGCGCAGCGGCGGCTGCGCGAGCATCGCCAGGGCCTGCGGCCAGCAGTCGTCGTCGACCAGGTCCAGGTCCCGTACGGCGACCAGCTCGGTCGCCACCGGCGGCACCGGGGTGTCCGGCAGCTGGTCCAGCAGGTCCTCGCACCACACGTCCACCGCGTCCAGCAGTCCCGCGTCGTCCGGCTCGGCGAAGTCCCCTTCGCGCGGCTCCAGTTCGTCCGGGTCGAGCACCACGTCGGTGGCGCGCACCAGCTGGAACGTCGCCAGCACCCCGCAGGCGGTGAGCGGGCCCTCGCCCCACCGCTGCGCCAGCTCGGCGTCCACGTACGGGACCTCGTCCTCGCGGATGACGGAGGCGAGCGCCGAGCCCGGCATCAGCAGTTCGCCCGCCGGGACCAGTTCGCCGTCCTCGTCGGGCAGGGCCAGCGCGCCCAGCCAGGGCTCGTCGCCCGGCGCCAGGTCGGCGTCCCGGGCCAGCCCCAGGACGACCTCGGCCAGCTCGTCCGCGTCCAGGGTGTCGGCGTCCTCGTCCCAGACCTCCCCGGCGTCGAGGGAGCCGGCGACGGCGGCCCGCACCTGCGGGGTCGTCAGCACCGCCCGCGCCGTGGCCGGCAGGGCTCCGAGCTTCTCCAGCAGCGGATGCGCCGCGTCCGGGTGGGCCACCTTCAGCCCCAGCCGGGCCAGGTCCGCCGGAGTGTCCGCGTACGGCAGCAGGACGTGGCGCGGCCCGATCGTCGTGCGGCCGTCGGCGAGCGGCACGGGCAGTCCGGACAGCCGGTCCGGGTCCACCCCGGCGAGGCTGTCGTAGAGCCGGTGCCACCACTCGGGGGTCCGCTCGATGCCCGCGATCCGCTCGATCGCGTCGCCCAGCGGGAGCCGGCCCACGCCGAGGGTGCGGAGCTCGGCGCGGCGCTCCAGGCCCGCGGGCAGCAGCGTCGGCAGGACCTCGGCGAGGACGCGTACGGTGTCGGCGCCCGCGCCCTCCACCACCTCGGCCTCGAAGGGGCGCAGGGCGGCGCGCTCCTCGGCGTGCTCGGGCGGTACGGCCGGTGCGAGGAAGGCCGTACGGGGGAGCCGCTGGAGCACGGCCGCGCGCAGGGCCCCGTCCAGTGCGCCCTTGCCGAGCGGGCCCGGGACCAGGTCGACGAGGCCGGTGCTCACCGGGTCCCAGGTGCCGAGGAGTTCGGCGTACGCGTCGGCCGCGCGCTCCACGAGGAAGTCGGTCAGCGGTCCGGGCGCGGGGTGGCGGCGGGTGGTGTCCAGCGGCAGGGTCGCGATGAGCAGGGCCGGGATGCCCAGCGGCTCGTCGGTGGGGGTCGGCGCGTGCACCACGGGAGCGGTGGCCGGGTGCAGCGGGGCGCCCTCGGAGTCGACGGGTACGGCCCAGGACACCGCCCAGGCGGGGCGCAGCCGCTCCTCGACGGGCCGGTCGGCGAGCAGGGCGCGCTCGATGGGACCGCCGTGGCGGACGGTGCGCCAGCGGCTGGTGCGGGTGCCGGAGGCGGTGGTGTCCTCGATGACGGTGTACGGGCCCTCGTCGCGCCGGTGCAGCGCGCGGGAGCCGCCGGAGGGGGTCTCCACCACGACTTCGCACAGCCCGGGCAGGGTGAGCAGCAGGGCGTCGTCGATCCCCGCCAGCAGCCGCTCCACCAGGTCCTCGGCAGCGGCGTCGCGCAGCGGGAGGACCACGACGGTGTCGTAGCCGTCGGGGGCGGTGCCCTCGGCGGGCAACGGGAGCCGCAGCAGCGGGACGTGGCCGTCGCGGCGGCGCAGTTCGTCGCCGAGGCCGGGGCTGCCGACGGCGGCGTCCCGGGCCAGTTCGCGGGCCTCGGCCAGGGACCAGCGGACGCCGCCGTGCCGGCCGAGGACCGCGGGTTCGTCGCAGACGGCGAGGACGGCCGCGAAGCCGACGCCGAAGCGGCCGACGCTGTCACCGGAGGGCTCCCGCTTGGCGGAGGCGCGCAGGGTGCTCAGCGACTCGACGCCCGTGGCGTCGAGCGGGGCGCCGGTGTTGGCGACGGCGAGCAGGGCCCGGCCGTTCTCGCCCTCGTGCAGGGTGAGCCGCAGCCGGCCGGGCACCTTGGCCCGGGCCGCGGCGTCGGCGGCGTTCTGCGCCAGCTCGATGACGAGCCGGTCCCGGTAGCCGCCGAGCGCGAGGTCCTCCTCGGCGTTGGCGTCCTCGCGGAACCGGGCGGGGCCCGCGCCCCAGGCGTCGAGCACCCCGCGCCGCAGCCGGGCCGTGCCGAAGGGGTCCACGCCGCTCTGTGCCGCCGTCACTCGCACGCTCACGCCGCTGCCTCCACGCTGTGCTGCCGTCAAGAGTTGCCCACCGGAGGTGCCCTCCGGACCCCTGAAGGTATCGCGTACGGAACTACGCCTCGCCCGTGAGGTGCGCGAACACGACGACGCCGGCATCCGGGGGGCGGTCCGGGGCGAGCCGGCCGCCGCAGGTGATCGGGCGCGGCTCGACCGAGGTGCCGCCGTCGCTCCGGACGCCGGGCCACGGGAGGGAGTGGCCCGGCATCGCGGGGGCGGCCGGCAGCTCGTGGACCGTCCGCACCGGGTCAAACGGCGGGGAGGCCCACCGATGATCAGCTGACGAGCGCGAACCGGTGGTGACCTGGGACGACAGTAGGCGTCGCCCCCGTGGTCGGACCAACCTCCCCCACCCGCTCGCGATCTTCGAATGGCCGGATCCCGTCGGCGCATTGAACGGTCCGTCCACCGGCCGGGCTCTTCCGTACCCTGCGCGGGACGCCCGCCCCCGGAGGCAACTGGAATGCGGACTTTCCCTCTGCTTGAGCTCGGACGCTGGCCGAAACCGTGCGGGGAAGGGGGAGGGGGGAGGGAACGGGCACGGGCACGGGAACGGGAACGGAACGCCGAAGCCCCCGGCGACTTCACGTCACCAGGGGCCTCGGAACCGATCGGTACGGACCGTCAGAGCTTCTCGATCACGTAGTCGATGCAGGCCGTCAGCTTCTGCACGTCCGCCGGGTCGACCGCCGGGAACATCGCGATGCGCAGCTGGTTGCGGCCCAGCTTGCGGTACGGCTCGGTGTCCACGATCCCGTTGGCGCGCAGCACCTTGGCGACGGCCGCCGCGTCGATGTCGTCCGAGAAGTCGATCGTGCCGATGACCGAGGAGCGCTTGTCGGCGTCCACGACGAACGGGGTCGCGTACTTCGACGCCTCCGCCCAGCCGTACAGGTTGCGCGCACTCTGCGCCGTACGGCCGGTGGTGAACTCCAGGCCGCCCTGGCTGTTCATCCACTCCAGCTGCTGGTCCAGCAGGAAGAGGGTGGCCAGCGCCGGGGTGTTGTACGTCTGGTTCTTCAGCGAGTTGTCGATCGCCGTCGGCAGCGAGAAGAACTCCGGGATGTGCCGGCCCGACGCGTGCACGCGGGCGGCGCGCTCCAGGGCGGCCGGGGAGAACGCGGCCAGCCACAGGCCGCCGTCCGAGGCGAAGGACTTCTGCGGGGCGAAGTAGTAGACGTCCGTCTCGGTGATGTCCACCGGCAGACCGCCGGCGCCCGAGGTCGCGTCCACCAGGACGAGTGAACCGGCGTCGGCGCCCGCGACGCGCTTGACCGGCGCGGCGACACCCGTCGAGGTCTCGTTGTGCGTGTACGCGTACACGTCCACGCCCGCCTCGGCCACCGGCTCCGGGTGCGTGCCCGGCTCCGAGGAGATCACGGAGGGCTCGTCCAGCCACGGCGCGAGCTTCGCGGCCTTGGCGAACTTGGAGGAGAACTCACCGAAGGTCAGGTGCTGGGACTTCCGCTCGATCAGACCGGCCGTCGCGATGTCCCAGAAGGCGGTGGAGCCGCCGTTGCCCAGGATCACCTCGTAGTCCTCGGGGAGGGAGAAGAGGTCCCGGATGCCCTGACGCACCGAGCCGACCAGGTTCTTGACCGGGGCCTGGCGGTGGGAGGTTCCGAGCAGGGAGGTACCGGTGGCGGCGAGGGCGTCCAGCGCCTCGGTCCGCACCTTGGAGGGGCCCGCGCCGAAGCGTCCGTCGGCGGGCTTGATGTCAGCGGGAATCTGGATCTCGGCCACAAGCGGAGCGTATCCGGTCCCGGACCGCGCGTCGGAGGCGCGTCCACCCGATGAGACGCGGCCGGACGGTGCGAGGGTGGTGCCGTGACGTCACCCGGGGAACTCGAACGGACATTGCGGGCGGAGCTGCGCGGCGAGGTGGACTTCGGGGCCGCCGCCCGGGCCCTGACGACCATGGACGCCTCCAACTACCGGCGCGTCCCCGTCGGCGTGGTCGCCCCGCGCGACGCCGAGGACGTGGCGGCGGCCCTGCGCGTGTGCGCCGAAGCCGGGGTCCCGGTCGTCCCGCGCGGCGGCGGCACATCCATCGCGGGCCAGGCCACCGGCACCGGAGTGGTCCTCGACCTCACCCGGCACATGAACGCGCTGGTGTCGGTGGACCCGGCCGCCCGCACCGCCGTGGTCCAGCCCGGCCTCGTACTCGACCGGCTGCGGGACGCGGTGCGCCCGTACGGACTGACCTTCGGGCCGGACCCCTCCACGCACTCCCGCTGCACCCTCGGCGGGATGATCGGCAACAACGCGTGCGGCGCCCACTCGGTCGCCTGGGGCACCACCGCGGACAACGTCGCCGAGCTGGCGGTGACGGCGTACGGGGGCGCCGCGCACCGGATCGGCACGGGCTGGTCGGGGGCGCCGAAGGGGCTGCGCGAACTGGTCGACGCGAACCTGGCCGTCCTGCGCACCGGGATGGGCGGCGGCTTCTCCCGGCGGATCTCCGGCTACGGCGGACTCGACGCGCTGCTGCCCGAGCGCGGGGTGGAGCTCGCACGGGCCTTCTGCGGGAGCGAGGGCACGCTCGGGGTGGTGACGGAGGCCGTCGTACGCCTGGTGGAGGCGCCGCGCGCGCCGGTCCTGGCCGTCCTCGGGTACGCCGACGAGAGCGCGGCGGCGGACGCGGCCGCCGGGCTGCTCCCGCACCGGCCGCTGACGGTGGAGGGGATGGCCGAGGACCTGGTGCGCGGGGCGGCGGGACTGCCGCGGGGCCGGGCCTGGCTGTTCGTGGAGATGCGCGACGAGGATGCGGCGCGGGAACTCGTACGGGCCGCCGACGCCCTCGACGCGGTGGTGGTCACCGACCCGGCGGGGCAGCGGGCCCTGTGGCGGATCCGGGAGGACGCGGCGGGCACGGCGACGCGGCTGCCGGGAGGGGAGATGGCCTGGCCGGGGTGGGAGGACTGCGCGGTGCCGCCGGCCCGGCTGGGCGCGTACCTGCGGGACTTCCGCGCGCTGCTGGCGGCGCACGGGCTGCGCGGATCCCCGTACGGGCACTTCGGCGAGGGCTGTGTGCACGTCCGGATCGACTTCGACCTCGTCTCGGCGGACGGCGTGGCCCGCTTCCGGGCCTTCTCCGGCGAACTGGCCGACCTGGTCGTCGCGCACGGCGGCTCGCTGTCGGGGGAGCACGGCGACGGCCAGGCCCGGGCCGAACTGCTGCCGCGCATGTACGGGCCGGAGGCGATGCGGCTGTTCGGCGCGTACAAGGACGTGTGGGACCCGGCCGGCGGGATGAACCCGGGGATGCTGGTCCGGCCCGCACGGCTCGACGAGAACCTCCGCTTCGCGGTGCTGCCGGCCACGCCGTTCGCCGGTGAGGTTGCGCGGTGCGTCGGGGTCGCCAAGTGCCGAACCACGGACGTCGGCGGGCCGGGGGTGATGTGCCCCTCGTACCGGGCCACGGGGGAGGAACGGCACTCCACGCGCGGCCGGGCCCGGCTGCTGCACGAGATGCTGGCGGGGGAGATCGTGCGGGACGGCTGGCGCTCGGCGGAGGTCGCCGGGGCGCTGGACCTGTGCCTGGGCTGCAAGGGCTGCCTCAGCGACTGCCCGGTGGGCGTGGACATGGCCACCTACAAGTCGCAGTTCCTGCACCACCACTGGTCGGGCCGCGTCCGCCCGCTCGCCCACTACGCCCTGGGCGGCCTCCCGACCTGGCTCCGCCTGATCACCCGGGTGCGGGGGGCGAGAGCGGCGAACGCGCTGGCCCGCCTCCTCCCCCTTCCGGGCCTGACCCGTGAACGGCCGCTCCCGGCCCTGGCGGCCGAGCCGTTCAGCGGCCGCGCGTCAGCCTGGCCTCGGGCTGACGCGCGGGTCCGGGCCGAGCCCGGAAGCGGCCCGCAGGGCCCCGCCGTGACCCTCTGGCCCGACACCTTCACGGAGTACCTGGCCCCGGAGGCCGGCCACGCAGCGGTACGGGTCCTGCGGGCGGCCGGCCTCCAGGTGTCCGGCCCCCGCGGCGGAACGGTCTGCTGCGCCCTCACCTACGTCTCCACCGGCCGCCTCGACCGTGCCCGCAAGGTCCTCCACCGCACCCTGACCGCCATCGGCGACGTCCGGGCACCCGTGGTGGTGCTGGAACCCAGCTGCGCCGCGGCCCTCCGCACGGACCTCCCCGCCCTGCTCCCCGACGACCCCCGCGCGGCCCGCCTGGCGGCAGCCGTCCGCACCTTCGCCGAGACCCTGGAGGAGTACGCCCCGCACTGGCGGCCACCCCGCCTCGACCGCGCGGTGGCCGGGCAGACCCACTGCCACCAGCACGCGGTCCTCGGCGACGCGGCGGACCGGCGGCTGCGCGAGCGCGCCGGCCTCGTGGGCGAGCTCAGCGGCGGCTGCTGCGGTCTGGCCGGGAACTTCGGCTTCGAGCCGGGCCACCACGAGGTGTCGGTGGCCTGCGCCGAGGAACAGCTGCTCCCGGCGCTGCGCGCGGCCGGTCCGGACGCACTGGTCCAGGCGGACGGCTTCTCGTGCCGCACCCAGATCGCCCAGCTGGGCGGGGTCCGGGCCCGCCACCTGGCGGAGCTCCTGGCCGACGGCTTGTAAGGCAAGACACGGCTCGACACTCCTTACGAAGCGCGTAATCTGGAGAAATGCCCGCACCCTCGTCATCTTCCGCTTCGGCCGCCGCGGCGGCCCCCGCCCCCGTACCGGCCCCGCTGCCCGCCGAGGGCCAGGGCCACGGTCAGACCCAGGGCCGCGGCCGTGGTCTCGGGCCGGTGGCGCTGGTGATCTCGGCGGGGATCTCGGTGCAGTTCGGCGCCGCCCTCGCGGTCATGATCATGCCGAGGGCGGGCGCGGCGGGCGTCGTCACCCTGCGCCTCGCGGCCGCCGCGGTCGTGCTGCTGCTCCTGTGCCGGCCCAAGGTGCGCGGCTACTCCCGCTCCGACTGGGGCACGGTGCTCGCCTTCGGCGTCGCCATGGCCGGCATGAACGGGCTCTTCTACCAGGCGATCGACCGGATCCCGCTCGGCCCGGCCGTCACCCTGGAGGTGCTCGGGCCGCTCGCCCTGTCCGTCCTCGTCTCCCGACGCCTGGTGAACCTCCTGTGGGCCGGCCTCGCCTTCGGCGGCGTGGTCCTGCTCTCCGGACACGGCGGGGGCGGCCCCGGCTTCGGCTCGCTCGACCCGCTGGGCGCGGCCTACGCGCTCGGGGCGGGCGCGATGTGGGCGGCGTACATCGTGTTCAGCGCGCGTACGGGCCGCCGCTTCCCGCAGGCGGACGGGCTGGCCCTGGCGATGGCGGTGGCCGCGCTCCTCTCGCTGCCGCTGGGCATCGCCGGCGCGGGCACGGACCTGCTGGTCCCGAGCACCCTCGCACTGGGCCTCGGCGTGGCCGTGCTGTCCTCCGTCCTGCCCTACACGCTGGAAATGCTCGCCCTGCGACGGATGCCGGCCCCGACCTTCGCGATCCTGATGAGCCTGGAGCCGGCCATCGCCGCCACCGCGGGCTTCCTCGTGCTGGACCAGGCCATGTCCACGCTGGACGCCCTGGCCATCGCCCTCGTGATCGCGGCCAGCATGGGCGCGGTCCGCTCCCAGATGCGCGAGCAGCCCGCCTGACGGACGTCGCCACGGACCCGGCCGGAATCCGGGGCCCGGGCGGTGCAACCGGACGGGCCACACCGTGCGTCGTCGCTGACGCACACGCCCGCCCGGCCGGCCACGGGGGTCCGGCCGGGCGCGCGTGTCTGCGGGGAGGGCGGCGGGGACTGCCCGGGGGGTCCTTGGTCCCCGAGGCCTAGCCGAGCGGCAGGTCCAGGTATGAGGGCGTCGCCTCGGGGGAGGTGAACGCCAGCGTGGCGCGCGGCAGGTTGGCGTCGCCGTAGAACGGGTCGCGGGCGTCGATCACCAGCATCAGGCGGTGGCCGCGCGGGACGTCGTACGCCGTCGCCTGGAGGTCGATGTCCGCGCTGACCAGGCTGTCCGGCGGGGAGTCGGTGTCGGTGTACGGGGCGTGCGTGACGAGGTGGGCCGTGCCGTCGGCGGCCGCGTCGAGGAGGTACGCGACGAAGGTGGAGCCGGGGTTCGCCGCCCGGTAGGTCACGCGCAGCCGCGGCGTGCCGCGCAGCCGGACGGTCTCCGCGGCCGGCTCCGCCTCCCATACGGCGGCGAGGGTGCGGTCGATGTCGTAGGTCGGGTAGACCTTCGGGCGTCCGGCGATCTCGTCGTATCCGGACTCGACGACCTTGTCGGCGACGGTCGCCGGGGTGTCCACCCCGCACACGACGGTCGCGGTCCAGCCGGCCTGCGGTTCCTCGGCCAGCTCCCCCTCGTCGACCAGGTGCAGGCGTTGCACGCTCTCGGTGAGGGAGGGCCAGCTGGGGCGGGGTTCGAGGGTCCTGCTCCACATGACCTCGCCGAGCACCTGGCCCTCGGCTCCGATGCCGTTGTCGATCCCCTTGAGGTGGTGGTCGAACCAGCGGTGGGCGTCCGTCCAGATCCGGTTCGGCAGGCCGAGCATGCCGGTCATCTCGGGCCCGGAGTGGTCGCCGACGGACACGGCGAGGCGCTTGGGGCCCGTCAGTTCGTTGAACATCTTCAGGGTCTGGTTGGGAGGGAAGAGCGTCTCGTGCCAGGCGTGCGAGAAGAAGACCGGCACCTGGCGGCGGTTGAGCTCCTTGATGTGGCTGAAGGGCGAGCGGGTCTCCGCCCAGCGCAGGGTGCCGGGGATGTCGCGGTTGCCGAGGACGTTGTCGAAGACGCTGTGCGTCTGCGGGCTCAGCCGCGCCTTCGCGGCCGCCTTGAGCAGGGCCCGTACGGCGGCGACGTGGCGGGTGGAGTTCTCGTAGAACGCCTCCCCGAGGTCGCCCCAGCTGCTGAGCGCGACCACCGCGTCGACGCGGGTGTCGTGCGCGGCGACCAGCTGGCTGATGCCGGAGCCGTACGAGTCCCCGAGGAAGCCGATCTTCGTCACGGGCCCGGAGCTGCGCTCGATGAGGTGGTCCAGGGCCCGGCTGCCGTCGGCGACGTCGAGGGGGCCGGCCACGTCGACCTGGCCCTCGGAGCCGGCGAAGCCGCGGGCGGAGTAGGCGAGGACGTTGTAGCCGCGGGCCGCGAACAGGCTGGCCTGGACGGCGTACGGCAGCCAGCCCAGGCTGGTCCAGGGCGAGGGCATGACGATCACCGGGCGCGGCTGGGCCCCGATGTGCCGCCAGAGCGCGGCGTCGAGGAGGTCCCCGTCGGCGCCGGTCACCTTGCCGCGGGTGAACACGACGCGGGAGCGGACCTCGGCGACCTCCGCGGCGCGGGCGGGGGCGAGGCCGGTGACGTCGCCGCTTTCCAGGGCGGCGACGAAGACGTTGAGGGCATTGGCGTCGAGTTCGGGATAGAGGGAGAAGGGGGGTTGGGCGGCTGGAGTCACGTCAGTCCATCCTCTTCGTCGTGGATCCGGAGCGGATCGAACGTGGAGTGAATGCGGATCGAACGTGGTGCGCCCGCCCGGGCCCGGAGCGGAACGTTCAGTATCGACGGGACATCCGGTGACGTATCGCGAGTTTCCGGCTTACGGCCTGAATCGCCCCCTCCGTGCTCGGCGGCCGCCGCGCCGCGGGACCTGCGGTCGGCGGGGCGGCGCGGCAACTCCCTTTTCCTGCCGCCGATTTCGGGTGGGTGGCGGGAAGGCGCCGCCCGCCGAGAAAATCATGCAAGCATGCTTGATTGTTTTCCTGGGTGCTGCCAGTCTTCCCTCACGCCGAGAGGGGAGCGCACCGTGCCCGATCCGTCCGCCGTCGACGCAGCCGTCGCCGTCTTCGCAGATCTGCGCGAGGAGGGCCGCGAACTCGAAGCTCTGGTGAGGGGGTTGACGGATCCCGACTGGGCCCTGCCGACCCCCGCGCCCGGCTGGAGCATCGCCCACCAGATCGCCCACCTGCACTGGACCGACCGCGCCTCGCTGCTCTCCCTCACCGACGCCGCCGGCTTCGGCGTCATGGTCGAGGAGGCATTGAAGGCCCCCGACTCCTTCGTCGACGAGGGCGCGGAAGAGGGCGCGGCGCTGCCGCCCGCCGAACTGCTCGCCCGCTGGCGCACCACGCGGGCCGCCCTCGACGAGGCGCTCGCCGCGGCCTCGCCCGACACCCGGTTCCCCTGGTACGGGCCGCCGATGAAGGCCGCGTCCATGGCGAGCGCCCGGCTGATGGAGACCTGGGCGCACGGTCAGGACGTCGCCGACGCGCTCGGCGTGCGCCGCGCCCCGACCGCGCGGCTGCGGCACGTGGCGCGGATCGGCGTACGGGCCCGCGACTACGCCTACGCCGTACGCGGACTGCCGGCGCCCGCCGAGGAGTTCCGGGTCGAGCTGACGGCCCCCGAGGGCGCGGGTCTGTGGACGTACGGGCCGCCGGACGCCCCGCAGCGGATCACCGGCCCGGCGCTCGACTTCTGCCTCCTGGTGACCCAGCGGGCCCACCGGGCCGACCTGGCCCTCACCGCGGCAGGCCCCGACGCGGACCGCTGGCTGGACATCGCCCAGGCCTTCGCGGGCCCGGCGGGGGCGGGGCGGGAGCCGAGCGTCGGGCGCGAGCGGGGGCCGGGGGCGGGGCGCGAGCCGGGGGCCGGCCGATGACGCCCCGGCCCCGCGCCGACCGCCCGCTGCGGATCGGCAACGCGTCCGGCTTCTACGGCGATCGCTTCGACGCCCTGCGCGAGATGCTGACCGGCGGCCCGCTCGACGTGCTGACCGGGGACTACCTCGCCGAGCTGACCATGCTGATCCTCGGCCGCGACCGCCTGAAGAACCCGGACCTCGGCTACGCCAAGACCTTCCTGCGCCAGCTGGAGGAGGGGCTCGGGCTCGCACACGAGCGGGGCGTACGCATCGTCGCCAACGCCGGCGGCCTCAACCCGGCCGGACTCGCCGACGCCGTACGGGCCCTCGCGGCCAAGGTGGGCGTCCCCGTCACCGTGGCCCACGTCGAGGGGGACGACCTCACTCCGCACGAGGACGGGGCACTGACCGCCAACGCCTACCTCGGAGGCGCCGGCATCACCGCCTGCCTGCGGGCCGGCGCTGACGTGGTCGTAACCGGCCGGGTCACGGACGCGGCACTCGTCAGCGGCCCGGCGGCCTGGTGGTTCGACTGGGCCCCCGACGACCACGACCGGCTGGCGGGGGCGGTGGTCGCCGGCCACGTCCTGGAGTGCGGAACCCAGGCCACCGGCGGCAACTACGCCTTCTTCACCGCGCACGACGTCCGCCGCCCCGGGTTCCCGCTCGCGGAGATCTCCGCCGACGGCTCGGCGGTCATCACCAAACACCCGGGCACGGGCGGGATCGTCTCGGTCGGCACCGTCACCGCCCAACTCCTCTACGAGACCCAGGGCGTGCGCTACCTCGGCCCCGACGTGACCGCCCGCCTGGACACGGTCCGCCTCGCCGAGGACGGCCCCGACCGCGTGCGCGTCTGCGGCGTGCTCGGCGAACCCCCGCCCTCCACCCTCAAGGTCGGCGTCACCCGCATCGGCGGCTGGCGCAACGAGGTCGTCTTCGTCCTGACCGGCCTCGACATCGAAGCGAAGGCGGCCCTGGTCCGCGCGCAGCTCTCCGACGCCCTGGAGGGCGTGGCCACCGCCGACTGGACCCTCGCCCGCACGGACCACGAGGACGCCCCGACGGAGGAGACGGCGAGCGCCCTGCTGCGTCTGGTCGTCCGCGACCCGTCGCCGGACCGGGTGGGCCGCGTCCTGACCTCGACGGCGATCGAACTGGCCCTGGGCAGCTACCCGGGCTTCCACGTCACCACGCCCCCGGGCCCGGCCCAGCCGTACGGCACCTTCACCTCGACGCTGACCCCGGCCGCCGCGGTCCCCCACGTGGCAGTCCTCCCGAACGGCACCCGCCTCCCGATCCCCGCTGCGCGGAGCCTCGCCCCCACCCCGCCCCTTCCCGAAACCGGGGCTCTGCCCCAGACCCCGTCGGGGCTCCGCCCCGACCCCCGTGCCTCAAACGCCGGCCGAAATCCAGCCCCTCCGGCGTTTGAGGAGCGGGGTGCGGGGCGGAGCCCCGATCTTGAAGCCGCGCCGGCGTTCGAGGCGCCGGGTGCGGGGCGGAGCCCCGGTTGTTCAGCCTCGCCGGCGTTTGAGGCGCGGGGGCGCGGGGGCGGAGCCCCCGAAGGGCCCACCACCCGCGCCCCCCTGGGGGCAGTGGCCGGGGCCCGCAGCGGCGACAAGGGCGGCGACGCCAACATCGGAGTCTGGGTCGAGACCGACGAAGCCTGGGCGTGGCTCGACCGCACCCTCACCGTCGAGCTGCTGCGGGAACTGCTCCCCGAAGCCCGGGCCCTGCCCGTGACGCGCCACCGCCTCCCGAACCTCCGCGCACTGAACTTCACCATCACCGCAATCCTCGGCGCCGGCGTCGCCTCCGGCCACCGCTTCGACCCCCAGGCCAAGGCCCTCGGCGAATGGCTCCGCGCCCGTCACCTGGACATCCCGACCCACTTGCTGCCCGCGACCGCCCCGGAGGGGACCGGCCCATGACCCGCCTCCGCACCACCGTCGACCCGCACGCCCCCGAGCACGCGCAGGCCCGTACCGCCGCGTTGGAACGCCTCGCCGCCCTCGACGCCGAGCACGCGAAGGCCCTCCAGGGCGGCGGCGAGAAGTACACGGCCCGCCACAGGCGGCGCGGCAAGCTCCTGGCCCGCGAGCGCGTCGAGCTGCTCCTCGACCCGGACACGCCGTTCCTGGAGCTGTCCCCGCTGGCCGCCTGGGGCAGCGACTACCCGGTCGGCGCCTCCATGGTCACCGGCATCGGCACAATCGAGGGCGTCGAGTGCCTGGTCACCGCCAACGACCCGACCGTCCGCGGCGGCGCCTCCAACCCGTGGACGCTGAAGAAGGCCCTCCGGGCCAACGAGATCGCCCGGCAGAACCACCTGCCCTGCATCAGCCTCGTGGAGTCCGGCGGCGCCGATCTCCCCTCCCAGAAGGAGATCTTCATCCCGGGCGGCGCGATCTTCCGCGACCTCACCCGGCTCTCGGCCGCCGGCATTGCGACCGTCGCCGTCGTCTTCGGCAACTCCACCGCCGGAGGCGCGTACATCCCCGGGATGTCCGACCACACCATCATGATCAAGGACCGTTCGAAGGTGTTCCTCGGCGGTCCGCCGCTGGTCAAGATGGCCACCGGCGAGGAGAGCGACGACGAGTCCCTCGGCGGGGCGGACATGCACGCCCGCACCTCCGGTCTCGCCGACTACTACGCGCTCGACGAGTACGATGCGATCCGCCAGGCCCGCCGGGTCGTCGCGCGCCTGAACCACCGCAAACCGCACCCCGATCCGCTCCCCGCCGAGGAGCCGAAGTACGACCCCGAGGAACTCCTCGGCATCGTCCCGCCCGACCTCAAGACGCCCTTCGACCCGCGCGAGGTCATCGCCCGCATCGTCGACGCCTCCGACTTCGACGAGTTCAAGCCGCTCTACGGCACCAGCCTCGTCACCGGCTGGGCCACCCTGCACGGCTATCCGGTCGGCATCCTCGCCAACGCGCAGGGCGTGCTGTTCAGCGCCGAGTCCCAGAAGGCCGCCCAGTTCATCCAGCTCGCCAACCAGCGCGACATCCCGCTGCTCTTCCTCCACAACACCACCGGCTACATGGTCGGCAAGGAGTACGAGCAGGGCGGCATCGTCAAGCACGGCTCGATGATGATCAACGCGGTCTCCAACTCCCGCGTCCCCCACCTCTCCGTGCTCATCGGCGCGAGCTACGGCGCCGGCCACTACGGCATGTGCGGCCGCGCCTACGAGCCCCGCTTCCTCTTCGCCTGGCCCAGCGCCAAGTCCGCCGTCATGGGGCCCCAGCAGCTCGCCGGAGTGCTCTCCATCGTGTCGCGGCAGTCCGCCGCCGTGAAGGGGCTGCCCTACGACGAGGAGGCCGACGCCGGAATGCGCGCCTTCGTCGAGGCGCAGATCGAGTCCGAGTCCCTGCCGATGTTCCTGTCCGGGCGGCTGTACGACGACGGGGTCATCGACCCGCGCGACACCCGCACCGTCCTCGGCCTGTGCCTGTCGGCCGTCCACAACGCCCCCGTCGAGGGCGCCCGTGGCGGCTTCGGCGTCTTCCGGATGTGAGCCCGCACATGACCCAGCCGATCACCTCGCTGCTCGTCGCCAACCGCGGCGAGATCGCCGTACGGATCTTCCGCACCGCCCGTGCCCTGGGCCTGGCCACCGTCGCCGTCCACTCCGACCCGGACGCCGACGCCCTGCACGTGCGCGAAGCCGACGCGGCCGTACGCCTGCCCGGCGCGGCCCCCGCCGACACCTACCTGCGCGGCGACCTGATCATCAAGGCCGCCCTCGCCGCCGGCGCCGACGCCGTCCACCCCGGCTACGGCTTCCTCTCCGAGAACGCCGACTTCGCCCGCGAGGTCCTGGCCTCCGGCCTGATCTGGGTCGGCCCGCAGCCCGAGGCCATCGAGGCCATGGCCTCCAAGACCCGCGCCAAGGACCTGATGCGCGCCGCCGGGGTACCGCTCCTGGATCCCGTCGACCCGGCCGCCGCCACCCCCGCGGACCTGCCCCTGCTGCTGAAGGCCGCGGCCGGCGGTGGCGGGCGCGGGATGCGCGTGGTCCGCGACCTCGCCGGCCTGGCGGAGGCCATCGACGCGGCTTCGGCGGAGGCCCGTTCGGCCTTCGGTGACGGAGAGGTCTTCGCCGAGCCCTACGTCGAGCGCGGCCGCCATGTCGAGGTGCAGATCCTCGCCGACGCCCACGGGACCGTCTGGGCGCTCGGCACCCGCGACTGCTCCCTCCAGCGACGCCACCAGAAGGTCATCGAGGAGGCCCCGGCGCCCGGCCTGCCGCACACCCTGCGGGAGAACCTCCACACCGCCGCCGTCGCCGCCGCCCGCGCCGTCTCCTACCGGGGCGCCGGTACCGTCGAGTTCCTCGTCACCGCCGACGGACGCCCGTACTTCCTGGAGATGAACACCCGCCTCCAGGTGGAACACCCGGTCACCGAAGCCGTCTTCGGGATCGACCTCGTGGCCCTCCAGCTGCGCGTGGCCGAGGGCGAGGCCCTGCCGACGTCGCCGCCGGAGCCCACCGGTCACGCCGTCGAGGCCCGCCTCTACGCCGAGGACCCGGCCCGCGACTGGCGCCCGCAGACCGGAGCCCTGCACACCCTCGACGTCCCCGGCCAGGTCCGCGTGGACACCGGCTTCACCGACGGGGACACGGTCGGCATCCACTACGACCCCATGCTCGCCAAGGTCATCGCCCACGCCCCGACCCGCGCCGAGGCCGTACGGGCCCTCGCCCACGCCCTCGCCCGAGCCCGCATCCACGGCCTCACCACCAACCGCGAACTCCTCGTACGCTCCCTGCGCCATCCCGAGTTCGCCGCCGGGCAGCTCGACACCGGCTTCTACGAGCGCCACCTCGACACCCTCACCGAGGCACCCGCGGACGCCACGCAGGCGGCCCTCGCCGCCGCCCTCGCCGACGCGGCCCCCGCCGCGGACGCCCCGCTCGCCGCCCGTCTCGGCGCCTGGCGCAACGTCCGCTCCCAACCGCAGATCCGCCGCTACACCGCGGCCGGCGCCGAGTACGAGGTCCGCTACCAGGACGGCCGGCTCGTCGATCACCCCGGGATCCGGGTCCTGGCCGCCACCCCCACCCTCGTCACCCTCGAAATCGAGGGAATCCGGCGGGTGTTCCACGTGAAACGTAATTCGAACAAGCCCGACGCGACCGAGATCTACGTGGACTCCGCACTCGGCGCCCACACCCTCACCCCCGTCCCCCGCTTCCCCGACCCCCAGGACCGGACGGAACCGGGCTCCCTGCTCGCCCCGATGCCCGGCACCGTCGTCCGCATCGCCGAGGGCCTCGCCCCCGGCAGCCCCGTCACCGCCGGGCAGCCCCTGCTCTGGCTGGAGGCCATGAAGATGGAGCACCGCATCCTCGCTCCCGCCTCCGGCACGCTCACCGCGCTCCACGCCGTCACCGGCCAACAGGTCGAGTTCGGCGCCCTGCTCGCCGTAGTCCAGGAGGAAACGCAGTCATGAGCTCCGCCACCAGCACCGTCGAGACCGAAGAGCACCAGGCCCTGCGCACGGCGGTCGCCGCCCTCGGGCAGCGCTACGGCCGCGAGTACCTCGCCCGCGTCGCCCGAGAGGGAGGCCACCCCGACGAGCTGTGGGCCGACGCCGCGAAGCTCGGCTACCTCGGGGTCAACCTCCCCGAGGAGTACGGCGGCGGAGGCGGCGGCATCGCCGAACTGTCCATCGTCCTGGAGGAACTGGGCGCGGCCGGCTGCCCCCTGCTGATGATGGTCGTCTCGCCCGCCATCTGCGGCACGGTCATCGCCCGATTCGGCACCGAAGCGCAGAAGCAGGCCTGGCTCCCGGGCCTCGCCGACGGCAGCCGCACCATGGCCTTCGGCATCACCGAACCCGACGCCGGCTCCAACTCCCACCGGATCACCACCACGGCCCGCCGCGACGGTGGGGGAGACTGGATCCTCACCGGCCGCAAGGTCTTCATCTCCGGCGTCGACATCGCGGACGCCACGCTGATCGTCGGCCGCACCGAGGACGCCCGGTCCGGGCGCCTCAAGCCGTGCCTGTTCATCGTCCCCAGGGACACCCCCGGCTTCACCCGCTCGGTCATCGACATGGAACTCCAGGCCGCGGAGAAGCAGTTCGAACTGGTCCTGGACGAGGTGCGGCTGCCCGGGGACGCGTTGGTCGGCGACGAGGACGCGGGCCTGCTCCAGCTGTTCGCCGGGCTCAACCCGGAGCGGATCATGACCGCCGCCTTCGCCATCGGGATGGGCCGCCACGCCCTCGCCAAGGCCGTGGACTACGCGAAGACCCGGCAGGTGTGGAAGGAGCCGATCGGTGCGCACCAGGCAGTGGCGCATCCGCTGGCCGCGGCGCACATCGAGCTCGAACTGGCCCGCCTGATGATGCAGAAGGCTGCCCGCCTGTATGACTCGGGGGACGACATGGGGGCCGGGGAGGCCGCGAACATGGCGAAGTATGCGGCGGGGGAGGCGTGCGTGCGCGCGGTGGACCAGGCCGTGCACACCCTCGGCGGCAACGGCCTCACCCGCGAATACGGACTCGCCTCCCTCATCACCGCCTCCCGCGTGGCCCGGATCGCCCCGGTCAGCCGCGAGATGATCCTCAATTTCGTCTCCCACCAAACCCTGGGCCTGCCCAAGTCCTACTAACGTCTCCCACCGGTGCTCCGCCCGCGCCTCAATCGCCGGCGGGGCTCAAGGATCGGGGCTCCGCCCCGGACCCCGCTCCTCAAACGCCGGAGGGGCTGGAATCGCGCTCCGCTCGCAGGGCTGACGCCGGCCAAATCCAGCCCAGCCGGCGATCGAGGCGCGGGGCGGATCCCCGATCCTTCGGCCTCGCCGCGCTCTTCAGCCCCGCCGGCGTTTGAGGCGCGGGGTCTGGGGCGGAGCCCCAGGGGCCGGCGGAGCCGGGCCTCGCAGAGCCCTGCGGTGCCACGCCGCAGGCGGCCCGGTCCTGCGCTGCCACGCCGCAGGCGGCCCGGCCCTGTGGTGCCACGACGCAGGCGGCCCGCATACCCTCCCCGGGAGGATCCCGGCCAGCACGGACACCCGCACACCCCTCCGGAGGAGACATGGTCCAACCCGTTCACACGACGACGGCGGCGGGAGTCACCACCCTGACGCTCGACTCCCCGGGCAACCGCAACGCCCTTTCCGCGGAGCTCGTGGCAGCGACCCGCGCCGCCCTCGCCACCGCCGCCGCGGACCCGGCGGTCCGGGCCCTCGTCCTCACCCACACCGGCACCACCTTCTGCTCCGGCGCCGACCTCAAGTCCCCCAGCGCACCGGCCGACTTCCTGGCCCTGCTCCGCGAGATCGCGGAGCTGCCCAAGCCCGTGGTCGCCCGGGTCACCGGCCACGTCCGGGCCGGCGGCCTCGGGCTGCTCGGCGTCTGCGACATCGCCGCCGCCGGGCCGAAGTCCTCGTACGCCTTCACCGAGACCCACCTCGGCCTCGCCCCCGCGGTGATCTCCATGCCGCTGCTCCCGCGCCTGGACCCGCGCGCCGCCGCCCGCTACTTCCTCACCGCCGAAGCCTTCGACGCCGCCGAGGCCGCCCGGATCGGGCTGCTCACCCTGCACGCCGAGGACGTGGACGAGGCCCTGGAACCCGTACTCGCCGGCCTGCGCAAGGCCTCCCCGCAGGGCCTGGCCGCGACCAAGGCGCTGACCGCCGCCGCCGTGCGCGAGGCCCTGCACCGGGACGGCGCGCGCCTGACGGAGCTGTCCGGGGAGCTCTTCGCGTCCGCCGAGGCCCGTGAGGGCATCACCGCACGCTTCGAGCGCCGGGACCCGTCATGGGCACTGTGACCAACTCGGCCGGACCCAAGCAGGCGCGCAGCCGCGTCACCCGCCGCCACCTGCTGGAGGCGGCCGTGTCCTGCCTGGCGGAACACGGCTGGGCCGGTTCCACCGTCGCCGTCGTCGCCGAACGGGCCGGCGTCTCGCGCGGCGCGGCCCAGCACCACTTCCCGACCCGTGAGGACCTGTTCACCGCGGCTGTCGAGTACGTCGCCGAGGAACGCTCCACGGCCCTGCGCGACCTGTTCCACGCCGGTCCGGCCGCCCGCCCCGCGGTGGTGGAGGCGCTCGTGGACCTGTACACGGGCGCCCTCTTCCGGGCCGCGCTCCAGCTGTGGGTCGCCGCCTCCAACGAGGAGCAGCTGCGCCCCCAGGTCACCGAACTGGAGGCCCGGGTGGGCCGCGAGACCCACCGCATCGCCGTGGAGCTGCTGGGCGCCGACGAGTCCGTGCCGGGCGTACGGGAGACCGTGCAGGGGCTCCTCGACATGGCGCGCGGCCTGGGGCTGGCCAACGTCCTCACCGACGACACGGCCCGCCGGGCCCGCGTGGTGGCCCAGTGGTCCCGCATCCTCGACGCCGCCCTGGCCTGAGCCCCCGGCAGGAGGAACCAAGGAGAAACGGCGGGGCGCCGCACCCCCGGATCGGGATACGGCGCCCAGCGGTCGTCCGGCTACGAGATCACGCGCTCACGCGGTCTCGGCGATGTCCGCGTAACCCTCGATCTCCTGCGGGTTGCGCCGGCCCGGGCCCGTGTAGCGGGCCGACGGCCGCACCAGGCGGCCCGTGCGCTTCTGCTCCAGGATGTGCGCCGACCAGCCGGCGGTACGGGCGCAGCTGAACATGGAGGTGAACATGTGCGCCGGGACCTCCGCGAAGTCCAGCATGATCGCGGCCCAGAACTCCACGTTGGTGGCGAGTACGCGGTCGGGGCGGCGCGCGTGCAGCTCCTCCAGCGCGGCCTTCTCCAGCGCGGCGGCCACCTCGTAGCGCGGCGCGTCGAGCTCCTTGGCGGTGCGGCGCAGCACGCGGGCGCGCGGGTCCTCGGCGCGGTAGACGCGGTGCCCGAAGCCCATCAGCCGCTCGCCCTTGTCCAGGGCCTTCTTCACGTACGCCACGGCGTCGCCGGTGCGCTCGATCTCCTCGATCATGCCGAGCACACGGGAGGGCGCGCCTCCGTGCAGCGGCCCGGACATGGCCCCGACGGCCCCGGACAGGGCGGCCGCCACGTCGGCCCCGGTGGAGGCGATGACGCGCGCGGTGAAGGTGGAGGCGTTCATGCCGTGTTCGGCGGCCGAGGTCCAGTACGCGTCGACGGCCTTGACGTGCCGCGGGTCCGGCTCGCCCCGCCAGCGGATCATGAACCGCTCGACCACGGACTCGGCCTTGTCGATCTCCCGCTGCGGCACCATCGGCAGGCCCTGGCCGCGGGCGGACTGGGCGACGTACGACAGCGCCATCACGGCCGCGCGCGCCAGGTCGTCGCGGGCGGTCCGCTCGTCGATGTCCAGCAGCGGCTTCAGGCCCCACACCGGGGCGAGCATCGCGAGCGCGGACTGCACGTCGACGCGGATGTCACCGGAGTGCACCGGGATGGGGAAGGGTTCGGCGGCGGGCAGGCCGGGATTGAAGGCACCGTCGACCAGCAGGCCCCAGACGTTCCCGAAGGAGACGTGCCCGACGAGATCCTCGATGTCGACCCCGCGGTAGCGGAGGGAACCGCCTTCCTTATCCGGTTCGGCGATCTCGGTCTCGAACGCGACGACCCCTTCGAGCCCGGGTACGAAGTCGGACATCAGGCGGCTCCTCAGATAGTGCGAACACGCGCGGCTCCCGGCGTGACTCGCGGTCCGGCGCGGTCATCCCCGTTGATGCCCGGCACGGCCGATGGTCACCCGCGCGGGGACCTTCGGACCGGCCCCAAGATTTTGGCCGCTCCGCCCCGACTGCGGAAGCGTGACATACGGCACACCGCCGCCGGCCCGGCTGCGGCAGGATGGCCAGCGTGACCGATCAGGACATTGACCCCGCCACGATGCGCAAGCAGTACCGCTCGGAGATCGTCTTCGAGGAGACCCTCGCCGAGCATCCGATGGACCAGTTCGCCCTGTGGTTCCAGCAGGCCGCCGACTCGCACCTCTTCGAACCGAACGCGATGGTCGTCTCGACGGCCACCCCCGACGGCCGACCCAGCTCGCGCACGGTGCTGATGAAGCAGTTCGACGGGCGCGGCTTCGTCTTCTACACCAACTACGCCTCCCGCAAGGGCCGCGAGCTCGCCGAGAACCCGTACGTCGCCCTGCTCTTCCCCTGGCACCCCATCTCGCGCCAGGTGATCATCACCGGCACCGCGGCCCGCATCGGCCGCGACGAGACGGCGGCGTACTTCCGCTCCCGCCCCCACGGCTCCCAGCTGGGCGCCTGGGCGAGCGAGCAGTCCAGCGTCATCGGCTCCCGCGCGGAACTGGACCGCCGCTACGCCGAGCTGGAGGCCCGCTACCCGGAGGGCGAGCAGGTCCCGGTCCCGCCGGAATGGGGCGGTCTGCGCGTGGTCCCGGAAGCGGTGGAGTTCTGGCAGGGCCACGAGAACCGCCTGCACGACCGGCTGCGCTACGTCCTGGACGAGGGCAAGTGGCGCGTCGAGCGGCTCTGCCCGTAGCCGTGCGGCGGCGTGCGGGAGGGCCCCGGTCGGCGGGCCTGCCCGTGCGAAGCGCTCCGGGCGGTGGCCGCCCGGGCCCTGCTCACCCCGTGCGGGAGCGGCAAACGCAGGCGACCCGCGGGCTCTGGGTCTCTCTCCTGCAGTGAGAGAAGCCGGCCGGACGTACCGGCGAGCCCGCGGGTCGGGTGACTGCGGTGGATTGGCGCCTGGCGATCCCGCCGGGCACCGCACTGGGTGCGTGCGACGACGGGCGCTTTAGCCCGCAGCCACCTCACGCGTCCGGTTTCCGTACATTGCGGCAACCACCTCCCTTCTCGTGTACGTCCGAGCCTAGGCAGGCGTCGCGGCAGCCACAACCGTTTATTTCGCCCCGCCTCGGCGGGAGGGAGTGGCGCCGGCACGGAGCAGGATCGGTCCTCTCGCACGTCCTCTTCGGCGGCTCCTGACCGGATTTCCCGTACCCAATCCGCGGAAAGTGGTGTGGGCTGCGTCACGTTCCAGTTGAATGATCCGACGTGCCGCACACGCGAACACCTGCTGGGGGTGCCAGGTGACTGCTTCCGGACGTAACGAGACCGCAGACGATCTGCTCGCCGCGCTGCTGGACGGGATGGACGCCGCCCTGTGCGCGTTCGACGCCGACGGCGTGATCACCCACTGGAACCGCGAGGCCGAGCGGATCCTGGGCTGGTCCGCGGGCGAGGCCGTGGGACGCAAGGGCTTCGAGGGGTGGGCGGTGCGGGCCGCCGACGCGCACGACGTGCAGGACAGACTCATGGCCGCCCAGCACGTGCCCGGCCGGCAGGTGCACGAGTTCGCGCTGCTCACCAAGGACGGCGGGCGCGTCCTCGTACGGACCCAGTCGGCCGGTGTGCCGGGCGCGGACGGGAAACCCGCCGGGGTGTACTGCGCCTTCAGCGAGGTGCACGCGCAGATCGACCTGGAGCGGTCCATCGCGCTGAGCGAGGCCCTGATGGAGGACGCCTCGTGGGGCGTCGTCCTCGTCGACGTCGACCTGCGCCCCGCCGTGGTCAACGCGCACGCCGCGCGCGCCTTCGGGACGGGCCGCACCGCCCTGCTCGGGCGCCCGCTCGGCGAGCTGCTCACCCAGGGCGTGGAGGAACTGGAAGGCGCGCTCCAGCACGTGCTCGCCGAGGGGGCGCCGCCCGCGCCGGTGGAGATGTGGGTGTCGGTGCGGACCGCCGAGGGGGTGCGGCGCAGGTGCTGGCGGTGCGGGTTCCTGCGGTTGGCCTCGCCGCTCGCGGAGGAACCGGTGCCGCTGGGTGTCGGCTGGCTGTTCCAGGACGTCACCCAGGCCCGGCAGGAGCAGTTGGACACCGCGCAGCTGCGGTTCCGGTCCCACCAGCTGCACCGGGCGGGGCGGGCCGCCGCCGAGTGCGAGGACCCGGCCGAGGCGGCCGCCGTACGCCTGGACTTCGCCCTGGCCGGCTTCGCCGAGCACGTGCTGCTGGACGTACTGGATCCCGCGGCCGACCCCGAGCGGCGAAGGCTCGTACGGTCCGCCGCGTCCCCGCCGGTGCTGCCGGGGCCCGGGTCCATCCCGGTCCGGTACGCGGCCGGGCATCCGGCCCTCCAGGCCCTGGACCGGATCGGCTCGGTGCGCACCTCCGCCCCGCGCGGGGAGGCCGACGCGGAGTGGGCGCGGGCCCGCCAGTGGCCCGAGGGCGCGGCGCACGTGCTGTGCACGGTGCTGCGCAGCCGGGGGCGGACGCTGGGCGCGCTGACCTTCGTGCGCGGGCCCACGCGGGTGGCCTTCGAGCGGGCGGACGCCGAGTACGCGGAGGAGGTCGCGGCCCGGGTGGCCGCCGATCTGGACCTGGCGGCGGGAGGGCATCCGCCGGCTTAGTGCTGTGACCGGAAAGGTTTGCCGGGCGTCGCAACCCGGTGAACCGGTCACAGCACAGCGACCGCCCGGTCAGTGCCGGTAGAAGATCCGGTCGCCGTACTCCTGCATCACGCGGCCGTTCCACTCGTGGCCGCCGTCGACGTTGCCCGAGCGCAGCAGCGGGGGCTCCACCCCGCGGGCGGCGAGCTCGCCGGCCGCGGCCGCCATGACCGCCTGCATGATCGCGCTGGTCACGACGGTGGAGGCGGGGGCGAAGGGCGCGTCGATGCCGTCGATGCTCAGCTCGGCGTCCCCGACCGCGATCTTGCTGTCGATGACGACGTCGCAGTGGTCCTTGAGGAAGCCGCCGGAGACGTGCCGCGACTTGGTCTCGGTGGCGTACGCCACCGAGGTCACGCCGATGACCTTGAGGCCGATGGCGCGGGCGTTCATGGCCATCTCCACCGGCAGGGCGTTGCGCCCGGAGAGGGAGATGATCACGAGGACGTCGCCGTCGGAGGCGGGGCTGCTGTCCAGGACGGCGCCGGCGAGGCCGTCGACCCGTTCCAGGGCGCTGCCCAGGGTCGCGGGCATGACGTCGATGCCGACCGTGCCGGGGACGGCGAGGAAGTTCATGAGGGCCATGCCGCCGGCCCGGTACACGACGTCCTGGGCGGGCAGCGAGGAGTGCCCGGCCCCGAAGGCGAAGAGCCGGTTGCCGCCGGCGACGGCGTCGGCGACGAGGGAGCCGGCCTCCGCGATGTGCGGGGCCTCCTCGTCCCGCACCCGCTCCAGCAGACCGATGGCGGCGTCGAAGAACTGACCGGCCAGCTTGCTCTCGCTCATACGACGATGGCCCTTCCGGAGGTGGGGGTGCGTCCGTGTCCGCCGCTCACCGTGCGGTCTGGACCAAGGGCGTGTCAATACGGGCGCCACGAGATGTCCGGGACCCGTCTTGACCCTCGGCACGGGACGGTTGTCGGCCCGATGCGTCAGAATTGGGGACAGGGCCAGCGCACGCAATCCGAGGGGCACGAATGTCCGGACTGATCGATACCACGGAGATGTATCTCCGCACCATCCTCGAGCTGGAGGAGGAAGGTGTGGTCCCCATGCGCGCCCGTATCGCCGAACGGCTGGACCAGAGCGGCCCGACGGTGAGCCAGACGGTGGCGCGGATGGAGCGGGACGGCCTGGTGGCCGTCGCCAGCGACCGGCACCTGGAGCTGACCGAGGAGGGGCGGCGGCTGGCGACGCGCGTGATGCGCAAGCACCGGCTCGCGGAGTGCCTGCTCGTCGACGTCATCGGCCTGGAGTGGGAGCAGGTGCATGCCGAGGCCTGCCGCTGGGAGCACGTGATGAGCGAGGCGGTGGAGCGGCGGGTGCTGGAGCTGCTGCGCCACCCGACCGAGTCGCCGTACGGGAACCCGATCCCGGGGCTGGAGGAGCTGGGCGAGAAGGCCGAGGCGGACCCGTTCCTGGAGGACGGCATGGTCAGCCTGTCCGAGCTCGACCCGGGTACGGAGGGCAAGACCGTGGTCGTGCGCCGGATCGGTGAGCCGATCCAGACGGACGCCCAGCTGATGTACACGCTCCGGCGGGCGGGCGTTCAGCCCGGCTCGGTGGTGAGCGTGACGGAGTCCCCGGGCGGGGTGCTGGTCGGCAGTGGCGGCGAGGCCGCCGAGCTGGACGCGGAGGTCGCTTCCCACGTGTTCGTGGCGAAGCGCTGACCTGGACGACCCGGACGGCTTCCGCGACCTCGACTTCGACGCAGGCGGTCATGCCCGCCGGCGTCGATTCGTTGCCGGCGTCGGCTCGATTCGTTGGAGTGGTGGGAAGTGGGCGGTCCCGGCGCCTCGCGGCGCCGGGACCGGTCCTCCCCTTGTGACCCGGAGCCCCGAGCTCTCAAGGTCTCCCCTTCGGACCGTCTTCCCCGAGCGGCCCGCCTCCCTGTTGAAAGGATCTCCATCGGCAGCGGCGGCCAATCCTTGAGCAAGGTCACTCGAAAGAGCGGTGTTGTAGGCGAGAACCCGGTTTTCGAATGCGGGTTCGATAGTCTGGCGGGGAGCGAAGGGGGTGCATCTGCGGTGGTACAGCGCGTCGATGTGACAGGGGCCGGAGGAGTCCGCCTGGCCGCCTGGGAATTCCGCGAAACGGCCGCCGAGGCCGACCCCCGCCCCGGGGTGCTCTTACTGCACGGTCTGATGGGCCATGCCTTCCACTGGTCCGGCACCGCCCGCTGGCTCCGCGAGAGCCGCCGCGTGGTGGCCCTGGACCAGCGGGGACACGGCCAGAGCGACCGCCCGCCCGGCGGCCCCGAGTCCCACGCCTCCTTCGGACGCGAGGCGTTCGTGGCCGACGCCGAGGCCGCCGTCGAACAGCTCGGCCTCGCCCCCGTCACCCTGATCGGCCACTCCATGGGCGCCCTCACCGCATGGCAGCTCGCGGCCCGCCGCCCGGACCTGGTCGAAGCCCTGGTCATCTGCGACATGCGCGCCTCCGCCCTCGGCGCTGCCTCCCAGCAGGAATGGGAGGACTGGTTCCACCGTTGGCCCCTGCCCTTCCCCACCCAGGACGCGGCCCGCCGCTGGTTCGGCGAGGACGACCCCCGGGTGGAGCGGCCCGATCCCGGCCGCGGTGCCTTCTTCGCCGAGGTCATGCACGAGGCCCCGGACGGCTGGCGCCCCCTCTTCTCCCGCCGCGAGATGCTGACCGCCCGCGAGACCTGGGTCCACGACGCCCACTGGGAGGAGCTGGCCAAGGTCCGCTGCCCGACGCTGGTGGTCCGCGGCCTGGACGGCGAGCTGGGCCGCGCGGAGGCCCAGGAGATGGTCCGCGTCCTGCCGGCCGGGCAGTACGCGGAGATCCCCGACGCCGGCCACTACCTCCACTACGACCAGCCGACGGCCTGGCGTGCGGCCTTGGAGCCCTTCCTGGACGGGATCAAGGCCGAAGCCTCCTGACGGACCGCCAGGGAGCGCACACCACGGTCACGGCCGAGAACGGCATGCGCCTCGACGCCGGCGCCTCGACGCCGGCGGCCACCGCAGGCGCGGAACGGGCCGGTCCGCGCACCCGAGAGGGAGCGCGGACCGGCCCGTTCGGCGTGCGTGAGCCCGTGCCCGTCAGCCCTTGCTGACGGCCTCCAGGATCTCCGGCAGCTTGCGCGCCACCCTCGGGGCCGCCAGCCGCAGGCCCGCCCAGGTGGCCAGCGCGCCCCAGACCACGCCAAGGGGGAGCACGATCCAGGAGACGCCCTGGTGGTCGGCCACGTTGAGCCAGATCGTCAGGGCGATCACCGGGGCGCAGATCACCGTCGAGGCGAGCAGCCCGCCGAAGATGCCCGCCCAGGCCAGCCCGGCCTGGCCCGGGACGACGTTCTTGAACGCGCCGTCCGACGGGATGGAGTACGGGAAGCGGGCCGAGGCCAGCGCCCCCGAGCAGAGCATCGAGCCGAGCAGGGCCAGGGCCACGCCCGCGGCCGCCGGGAAGGCGCTCCAGCTGCCGGTCAGCGCGGCCGTGGCCACGGTGACGAGCACCGTGTACGGGACCGTGACGAGGGCCAGCGCGACGGCGCGGGCGCGCAGTTCCACGTACGCGTCGCGCGGTCCGGAGATGGTCTGCGCGACCATCCAGAACGCCGAGGTGTCCTGCCCGAACTGGTTGTACATCTGCATGCCCAGCATGCCCGCGCCGAAGGTGGCGAGGTAGACGGACCCGGTGCCCTGGAGGGCGTTGAAGACCGGCACGATCAGGCCGATCGCCAGCGCGGTCACCCAGGAGGCCTTGGTCTTCGGGTCGCGGACGGCGTAGCGCAGGGTGCGCTGTACGGCCGCGCCGGTCCGGCCGGAGGGCAGCAGCGCCCAGAAACCGCCCGCGCCCCGCTCCTTCGCCGGCCGGGCGGCGGCGATGGTCGAACCGTCCGGCGTGACCATCAGCTGCGTCAGGCTCCGCTCCCAGAACCACAGGAGGCCGGCCAGGGCGGCCAGGGTCAGGGCCAGCTGGGCGGCCGCCACCCCGTACGCGCCCTCGCTCACCGAGTCCACCATGCCGACGGCGGTCGCCGGCGGCAGCCACCGCACCACCGCCTCGACGGGCTCCAGCGTCGACAGGCCGCCCGCCTGGAAGAGGCGCTGGCTGCCGAAGTTGACCAGCTGCCCGCCCACCGCGATCAGCAGACCGCTGAGCAGGGCCAGGTCACGCCCCTTGCGGCTGGTCAGCAGCCGTACGTTGGCCGTGGCCACCGCCCGCGCGAGGGCCACGCAGCCGAGCAGCAGGAGCGGCGCGGCCACCACCGCGGCCACCGCTCCGGCGGCGCCGCGCGCGACGGCGATCACCGAGCCGGCCGCGAGGCACAGCGTGAACAGCGGCCCGATGCCGACCAGTGACGACGCGAACAGGGCCCGTACGAGGGGACGCGGGCGCAGCGGCAGCATGACGAGCCGGCTGGGGTCGAGCGTCTCGTCGCCGGTGGGGAAGAACAGCGGCATGAACGCCCAGGCGAGCGCCAGGATCGCGGCCAGCAGGACGACGACCGTGTCCGCGTGCGCGTTCCCGCGCAGCAGGGCCAGGCCGAGCGTCAGGAAGAAGCCGACGAGCAGGGCGAACGCCAGCGACGAGAAGTAGGCGGCCTTGCGCTTGGAGGAGCCCTTCAGGCCGTTGCGCAGCAGCGACAGCTTGAGGCGGATGAAGATCGAGGTCAGTGGGACCGCCGCGACGGAGGTGGCGGAAGCGGCCGCCGGGGCGGCAGCGCCGGCACGGGCGCCGGTGGCACCCGTGGTACCAGTGGCACCTGTGGCGGAGGCGCCGGAGGTGGTCGGCGTGGCAGGCGAAGCGGGCGACGTCATCGCGTGACCGTCCCGGAGCCGCCGCCGAGCCACTCCAGCGCGTCCCCGGCCGCGTCGCGCCCGTGCGCGCCGACCAGTTCGAGGAAGGCCGCCTGGAGGGAGGGCGCGGAGCCCCGTACGTCGGCCAGCGGGCCCGCGGCGCGGATCCGGCCGGCGGCCATCACGGCCACCCAGTCGCACAGCGACTCGACGAGCTCCATCACGTGGGAGGAGAAGACGACCGTGGCGCCGGACGCGGTGTAACGTTCCAGCACCCCGCGGATGGTCTGCGCCGATACCGGGTCGACACCCTCGAACGGCTCGTCCAGGAACAGCACTTCGGGGTTGTGCAGCAGCGCGGCCGCCAGGCCGATCTTCTTGCGCATGCCCGTCGAGTAGTCCACGACCAGCTTGTGCTGCGAGCCCGCGAGGTCGAGGACGTCCAACAGCTGCGTCGCCCGCTTGTCGGTCTCCTCGCCCGGCAGCCCGCGCATGCGGCCCATGTAGCCGAGGAGTTCGCGCCCCGACAGCCGCTCGAAGAGCCGCAGCCCCTCGGGCAGCACCCCGATCCGAGCCTTCACCTCGGTCGGGTCCGCCCACACGTCGGGCCCCGCGACGAACACCCGCCCCATGTCCGGGCGCAGCAGCCCGGTCACCATCGACAGCGTGGTCGTCTTGCCCGCGCCGTTCGGTCCCACCAGGCCGATGAACTGGCCCGCGGGCAGCTCCAGATCGATCCCGGCCACGGCCACCTGCTCGCCGAAGCGCTTCCACAGACCTTCCACCCGCACGGCGGACGGCGCGGTTCGCGCGCCGCCCGTCCCGTACGTTCCACCCGTCGCATCGCCCTGGTCCGGCATGCGCCTGCCTCTCTAGCGTCCCCGTTGGTCGTTCCTTCCTCACCATAGGAGGAGGGGGAGAGGCCGAGCAGTTACTTATGTCATGACTTTCCGATCATGAACTTCACGTCAGGCCTGGCGGCGCTTGCGGTCCGCCGCCGCCTCGCTCCCGCACGCGTACGCCAGCGCGTCGATCAGCTCCTCCGTGTCCGGCAGCCACCGGTTCGCCGGTGTGGGCCGCCGCGCCCACTGGACCGCGCCGCGGCCGCCGAAGCGGGTGGGCGGCGCGGCCACGTACTCGCCCTCGCCGCGCGCCACCAGGTCGATGCCGCTCGGCGACCAGCCCAGCTTCCGTACGAGGTCACCGACCTTGACGCCGGCGCCCGGCAGGACGAAGAACAGCATCCGGTGGTCGGGCGTCAGGGTGACCGGCCCGAGCGTGCGCTGCATCCGCTCCAGCCGTGCGAGCGCCAGGAAGCCGGCCGACTCCGGGACGTCCAGCGCGTCGAACGTCCGGCCCGTGGGCAGCAGGATCGAGGCCTCCGGGTGCTTCGCCCAGACCCGCCGGACCTGGACCGCGCTGCCCGTGGCCTGGGCCGCCCAGTCCTTCACCGCCGGGTGGGCGCCGGGCGCGGGGCAGTCCGCCGCTCCGCAGGAGCACAGCTCCCGGCCGTCGCCGGGCTCCAGCCAGGTGCCGGCGAAGACGTCCCAGTGCCGTTCTTCCGCGTACCGCACGGCATGGTCCAGCAGCAGTTCGCCCCGCTGCTTGGGGATGGGTGCGGTCTCCGTGACTCCGATGGTCTCTTCCACGCCCATCACAACTCCCCGGGTCACCCGGGGTTACGGGCGTAAACCGGCGGGTGGACGGAGCATCGATCCTGCATACGGGGCGCACTGATGCACGCGTGGGGGCGCGTAGGAGGCCGGGGCGCTGGAGTTGGGTAGCGACACGACGCAGAGCGGAAGATTCTCCGCACATCAGGCGGGAAG
Source organism: Streptomyces sp. NPDC046308 (assembly GCF_055588065.1). Lineage (NCBI taxonomy): Bacteria > Bacillati > Actinomycetota > Actinomycetes > Kitasatosporales > Streptomycetaceae > Streptomyces > Streptomyces sp. NPDC046308. The sequence continues at coordinate 335,530 of NZ_JBVJFB010000006.1, read as the reverse complement.
TGATCATTCCAACGGATCACCCGCGGTCAGCAGGGGGTTTTCATGGCAGCCAGGCCTCTCGTCGCCCGCCAGCCGAACGAACGGCTGCAGGCGCTCATCCAGGAAGCCGGGTGCTCCAATGCCGGGCTCGCCCGGCGCGTGAACATGTGCGGCGCGGAGCACGGCCTCGATCTCCGCTACGACAAGACCTCCGTGGCCCGCTGGCTGCGCGGCCAGCAGCCGCGCGGCCGCGCACCCGGAATCATCGCCGAGGCGATCGGGCGCAAGCTCGGCCGGACCGTCACCATCGACGAGATCGGCATGGCCAACGGCAAGAACCTCGCCTCCGGCGTCGGCCTCCAGTTCTCGCCGACCGTCATCGGCGCGATCGAGCAGGTTTGCGAGCTGTGGCGCAGCGACGTCGGCCGCCGCGACTTCCTGGCCGGTTCGAGCGTGGCCGCCTCCGCGCTCGTCGAGCCGAGCCGTGACTGGCTGATCACCGGGGCCGACACCCAGGTGGCCCGCAGCGGCGGCTCGCGGGTCGGCATGCCGGACGTCGAGGCGGTACGGGCCACCACCGAGGCGCTCAAGGACCTCGACCACCGCTTCGGCAGCGGGCACGTCCGGCCGGTGGTCGTCCACTACCTCAACTCGGTGGTGTCCGGGCTGATCGGCGGCTCCTACCGGGAGCCGGTGGGGCGGTCGCTGTTCGCGGCCGTCGCCCGGCTGACGGAGCTGGCGGGCTACATGGCGGTGGACACCGGCCAGCCGGGCCTGGCGCAGCGGTACTACATCCAGGCGCTACGGCTGGCCCAGGCGGCCGGCGACCGCGCCTACGGCGGGTACGTGCTGGCCGCGTCCATGAGCCACCTCGCCGCCGAACTGGGCAACCCGCGGGAGATCGCGCAGCTGGCCCGGGCCGCCCAGGAGGGCACGCGGGGGCAGGTCACCCCGCGCGTCGAGGCCATGTTCTACGCCGCGGAGGCGCGCGGGCACGCGCTGCTGGGGGACACCCGGGCCACGGCGGTGCTGTCGGCGCGGGCGGTCAGCGCGCTGGAGCGGGCGGAACCGGAGTCGGGCGACGACCCGGTGTGGATCCGCCACTTCGACGAGGCGTACCTCGCGGACGAGCTGGCGCACTGCCACCGGGACCTGGGCCAGGCGGATGCGGCGGGCAAGCGGGCGGAGGAGGCACTGCGGGGCCTCCCGGCGGGCAAGGCGCGGCGCCGGGCCATCGGGCTGCTGCTGCTGGCGGCGGCACAGGTCCAGCAGCGCGAGGTGGAACAGGCCTGCCAGACCGCGACGAAGGCGGCGGAACTGCTGGAGGGGCTGCGGTCGAACCGGGGGGCGGAGTACCTGGAGGACTTCCGCACGCGACTGGAGCCGTACCGGGAGGAGGCGGCGGTACGGGAGTTCGGGGCCCGCCTCGAAGCCAGGGCCGCCTGACCCCCCACCGAAGCCACCCCTCCGCCCCCGCCGCGGTCTCCGGCTGCGCCGCCTGGCTTGGCTACGCGGCCTCTTAGGCTGCGCCGCTTGGTTTGGCTGCGCCGCCTGGCCCGGCTGCGCCGCGGTGTCCGGCTGCGCCGCTTGGCTGGGCTGCGCCGCGGTCTCCGGCTGGGCCGCCGGGTCCGGCTGCGCCGCGGTCTCCGGCTACGCCGCCTGGCCTGGCTGCGCCACCGTCTTCGGTTGGGCCGCTTGGTTCGGCTGCGCCAGCCTTTTCGGCGCTGCCGTCGCACATCCTCGCCTCGCCCGCTCATTGCGGCGCTGGCCGCGCAAATTCAGCCTCGCCGGGGGGTGGGGGGGGGGGGGGGGGGGGGGGGGGGAAGGGAGAAAAGAGCCGAAAGAGGCACAGGGAGAGAAAAAGGAGGGGGGAGAGAC
>NZ_JBVJFB010000006.1:0-333663 GCF_055588065.1 Streptomyces sp. NPDC046308 | reverse complement strand
GTTTGAGGCGCGGGGGTCCGGGGGCGGCGCCCCCGCAACGGACCCGCACCCGGTCCACGGTCCGGTCACAGATCGGGGCTCCGCCCCGGACCCCGCGCCTCAAACGCCGGCGAGGCTGAATTTGGGGCTCCGCCCCGGACCCCGCGCCTCAAACGCCGGCGGGGCTGAGTTTGGGGCTCCGCCCCGGGCCCCGTGCCTCAGGCGCCGACGGGGCTGGGTTTGGGCTCCGGCCCGGGCCCCGTGCCTCAGGCGCCGGTGGGGCTGGGTTTGGGCTTCGCCCCGGGCCCCGTGCCTCAGGCGCCGGTGGGGCTGGGTTTGGGCTTCGCCCCGGGCCCCGTGCCTCAGGCGCCGGTGGGGCTGGGTTTGGGGCTCCGCCCCGGGCCCCGCGCCTCAAGCGCCGGCGAGGCTGGATTTGGGGCTTCGCCCGGGCCCCGCGCCTCAGAGGCCGGCGAGGCTGGGGGCAGGGCCGGGCTGGAGGGGGGCTGGGCTCCGGGCGCCGGGTATCAAGCGGGGGCGGGGGCGGGGGTGCTGGGAGGGTGGGGCTTCGGGGCAAACCCTGGCGAGGCTGGGTGCGGCGGTGCGTGACCGGGTAGCGTGACCGACGGTTCCGTAGGGTCGGGCGAGTCGGAGAAGGAGTCCCGGTGGCGCAGAGCGGACAAGGGGGTGCCCCCCAGCCGGGTGCCCCGTGGGGTCCGGACGAGGCGTCCGGGTATCCGGTGTACCCGGAGCAGCCGCAGCCCGGGCCCGCGTACGGGTACCCGCACGCGGCACCGGGACACGTGCTCGGGCCCGGCTACGAGGGGCCGGGCGCGCCGCACGGCTACGGGTACCCGCCGCTGCCCGAGGCCGCGACCCAATACATCCCGCCCGTGCCGGCGGCCTCCGCGCATGACGAGGCCGCGACGCAGTACATCCCGCCCGTGCCGGCGGCCTCCGCGCACGACGAGGCCGCGACGCAGTACATCCCGCCCGTACCGCCGGGGCCCGCGCATGACGAGGCCGCGACCCAGTACATCCCGCCCGTGCCGCCGGGGCCCGCGCACGACGAGGCCGCGACCCAGTACATCCCGCCCGTGCCGCCGGGGCCCGCCGACCGCGACCGCGGCGTCGGCGGCATCGAGGGGTTCGACGGGCTGTTCCGCGGCGATGACGGCTCCGCCGGGCACACCCAGCACCTGCCGCCCGTCCAGGAGCCCGTGCTGCGCCAGCCGCCGCCGCGCCCGTACCCGCCGCGCGCGCAGCGCCCCGTACCCCCCGTGCAGGCCCACCCGCAGCAGCAGTACGCCCCGCCCCCGCCCCCCGCGCCGGACGCACCCCGCAGGGTCTCGCCCGCCGTCATCGCCGCCGTGGTCATCGGCCTGGCAGTGGTCGGGCTCGGCGTCGGCTCGCTGCTCAGCGACGACAAGCCGCAGAACAACGACCCCGGCGCGGTGCCCGCCGCCCCGGCCGCGAGCGGCGCCTCCGCCGCCCCCGGCGGCGAGGCTCCCGTCGACCCGGCCCGCCCGCAGGCCGTCCAGCTGGACAAGCTCCTCGCGGACAGCAACGACAGCCGGGCCTCCGTGATCAAGGCCGTCGAGGACATCAAGGGCTGCAGCAACCTCGACCAGGCGGCCGCCGACCTGCGCGACGCGGCCCGCCAGCGCGAGGAACTCGTCACGCGCCTCCAGGAGCTGAAGCTGGACAAGCTCCCGGACAACGCCAAGCTGTCCGCGGCCCTCACCAAGGCCTGGCAGTCCTCCGCGGACGCCGACGACAGCTACGCCGCCTGGGCGGACGACGTGGACGACGACAAGTGCAAGGACGGCAAGGCCAAGTCGACCAAGAACGCCGCCGACGCCAACAAGTCGAGCGGCGAGGCGACCAAGGCCAAGGAGTCGGCCGCGACCATGTGGAACACGATCGCGGCCAAGTACGGCCTCACCAAGCGGGACAAGTCCCAGCTCTGAGCATCAGGCCGTCTGGGGCGCCTGCATCAGGGTCCGGGTCATGTCCAGGGGCGGCTCGCCGGGCTGCGCCACGAGCCGTCCGGCCTGGACGATCTGGAAGGTGACCTGGCCGTTGACGATGCGGGGGAAGCCGGCGACGGCGCGCATGTCCTGGTAGCGCCAGCTCAGGTCCGGGGTGAGGCCGCCGGTCCGCACGGGCTGGGCCTCGTTCAGCGCCCGCTTGACCATGCGGGCGGTGACGTTCTCGTCCTCCTTGAAGCGCTTCACGATCTCGCTCAGCACGGTGTACGCGATCCACGTGGTCTGCGCCCCGCTGTCGTCGGGGTCGACGTTGTCGTCGCCGAAGGCGTGCTCGGCGACCACGTTCCGCATCGGCGTCCAGAGCGGATCGGAACCCACCGGGTACCAGCTGGTGAGGTACGCGCCCTCGAAGGGGCTCTCCTTGCCGCCGGTGCGGTCCACCAGGGACTGGCTGACGCTGCCCAGGACGGACGAGATCTGCGGCTTCCTGCGCTGCGCGTCGGTCCGGCGGAAGGCGTCGAAGAAGGTCTCGGTGCGCTCGCCGAGGACGGCGGTGACGCAGCCCTTCTCCTTTTCCTTCTCCTTGCCGGCGCCGGTGGTGTGAGCCAGCGCCTCCCGGGCCTGCGGCCCGAAGTCCGCGGAGTCCTCGGCGGCCCGGATGTCGGCGGCGTCGGCCATCTTGTTGGCCCGCAGCCCGGCGTTGAGCAGGACCGGCAGGGCGTCGCCCGCGAGGGTGTCGGGGCGGACGAGGGCGACCTGGGCGCAGGCGCGGCTCAGCTGGTGGCCGGCGCCCGCGATGAGGACGGGCTGGCCGCCGTTGACGGGGTAGGAGAGCGGGGACTGGAACTCCTCGGAGGAGACCCCGTAGCCGCCGATGAAGGGGATGCCCTCCGCCTCCAGCGGGGCCATGAAGGCGCGTCCGTGCTGGCTGTACGAGCCGACGACGGCGACGGCCTTCTCGGCGGCGGCCTTGCGGGCGCAGTCGGCGGCGCCGGTGGGCGTGTTCTTCTCGTTGCAGGTCAGTACGCGCAGTTTGTGCCCGTTGATCCCGCCCTTGGAATTCACCCAGCGTTCGTACGCCTTCGCCATGCCCGTCATTCCCGGCATGTTGGTCGCCTTGGTGTCCTCCGGCGCGAAGGTCATGACCGTGATGGTCCCCCCGGAGCCCCCCGGGCCTCCGGGGAGCGCCCCGCATCCGGCGACGAGACAAGCACCCATCGCCGTGGCCACGAAGGTGCGGGACAGGGATGCGGCGCGTCGCGAGATGGTCATGTCCATGCACCATTCCCCCCCACAGGTAACTGTCGAGTGAGATGGACACAACACCGGGTGACGTCCAGGTGAATTGCGGGGGTGCGCTCTCCGCCGCAGGCGCCTGAAGATCGCGTTCGACCGGAACGTACGATCGAAAGCGTGACATTCGCCCAAGGTTCGAAGAACTCTTCCCGCCGCGGCGGCCGCTCCTCCACCATGGGCGGCATGCCCCTCAATGACATGCCGTGGTGGCGCTGGCGCGGCAACGTGCGCTCGGCGCTGCACATGCTCTCCGACCCGGCCTTCCACGAGGACACCTGGCTGACCGGCACCGATGGGTACGGGGACGTCACCGACGCCGTGTACCGGCTCGTCGAGGACACCTGGCTCGACAGTTGGTCGGCCGAGAAGTACGTCGGCACGATCTTCCGCGACTCGCAGGAGGCCGCCCTCGTCGACCTCGCGGTGCTGCGGGTGCTGCGCATCCTCCACCAGGTCGGGCCCGACGCCCCGGTCTCCGCCTACCTGGAGCACCACGCGTGGCCCGAGGCGGTACGTGCCGCCCGCGAGGCGCACGTACGGCTCGCGGAGGCGGACGGGGACGACCCGGACGTCCGGCCGACGTCGCTGGATGTGTTGAGGATCCTCACCCGCGCGGTGTGAAAGGCTGTGCGGTCATGAGCGACCCGCACAACGAGGCCCCGGCCCAGCCCCAGCCCCAGTACGTCCTGACCGTGTCCTGCCCCGACAAGCAGGGCATCGTGCACGCCGTGTCGAGCTACCTCTTCATGACCGGCTGCAACATCGTGGACAGCCAGCAGTTCGGAGACCGGGAGACCGGACTCTTCTTCATGCGGGTGCACTTCGAGGCCGAGCCCGCGGTGACCGTCGAGAAGCTGCGCGCCAGCTTCGCCGCGATCGGCGACTCGTTCAAGATGGACTGGCAGATCCACCGCTCCGAGGAGCGGATGCGGATCATCCTCATGGTGTCGAAGTTCGGCCACTGCCTCAACGACCTGCTCTTCCGCGCGAGCATCGGAGCCCTGCCGGTCGAGATCGCGGCCGTGGTCTCCAACCACACCGACTTCGCCGAGCTGGTCGCCTCGTACGACGTCCCGTTCGTGCACATCCCGGTGACGAAGGAGACGAAGGCGGCGGCGGAGGCGCAGCTGCTGGAGCTCGTGCGCGCGGAGAACGTCGAGCTGGTGGTGTTGGCGCGGTACATGCAGGTGCTGTCGGACAGCCTGTGCAAGGAGCTGAGCGGGCGGATCATCAACATCCACCACTCGTTCCTGCCGAGCTTCAAGGGCGCGAAGCCGTACCACCAGGCGCACGCGCGCGGTGTCAAGCTGATCGGCGCGACCGCGCACTACGTGACGGCGGACCTCGACGAGGGGCCGATCATCGAGCAGGAGGTCGAGCGGGTGGGCCACGAGGTGACCCCGGACCAGCTGGTGGCGGTGGGGCGGGACGTGGAGTGCCAGGCGCTCGCGCGCGCGGTGAAGTGGCACAGCGAGCACCGCGTCCTCCTGAACGGCTCCCGCACGGTCGTCTTCGCGTAACCGCACCGTTCAGCCCCTCCGGGGCCGCGCGAATCCGCCATGGCCGCAGATCCAGCCCCTCCGGCGTTTGAGGAGCGGGGTCTGGGGCGGCGCCCCAGGAGGCCGGGCCGCAGGCGCCGGACAACCGGGTGACAGGCAGTCGTGTCCGTGCGGCCCGGCCGCTGGGGGGGGGGGCCCCCCCACCCCCCCCCCCCCCCCACCCCCCACACCCTCCCCCCCCCCCCCCCCCCCCCCCCCCCCCCCCCCCCCCCCCCCCCCCCCCCCCCCCCCCCCCCCCCCCCCCCCCTGTTTACCACCATGCCGTTCTATTCCACCCCAACCCCGGGGACCCCCCCCCCCACCCCCCCCTCCCCAAACGCCGGAGGGGCTGCACTGGCGCGGCCCGCCGCAGGCGTCACGCGTCGGGGGCTTCGACCCCGCAGTACGACGCGAACGCCGTCAGGATCTCGTCCTCCGAGATGCGGCCGTCGCCGTCGGCGTCGAGGGCGGCGGCCAGCTGGGGGGCCAGGTCGGGCGGGGTGCCGAGGACGCGCAGGACGCGGGCGGCGGCCTGCGGGGTCGCCCCCGCGCCGTCCTCGTCCGCCACCGCGATCACGGCCCGCAGGAACGGCCGCGCGATCTCCGCGAACCGCTCCGGGTTGTCCCGCAGCCGCTTCGCCGCCCCGGTGATGAACTCCTCGCGGGACACCCGCTGGTCCCCGTCGACGTCCGCGATGCCGGCCATCCCCTGCCAGAACGCCTCCGCCCCCGCGAAGACGGCCTGGCCGCGGTCGGACCGGGCGGCGGTGCCGAATTCGGCCAGGACGGCCTTCGCGGCCGCGCTGAAGTCCTCCCGGTCGATGTACCCGGACCCGTCCTGGTCGAAAGTGGCGAATCGGGCGGCGATCTTGCGCTCGTATTCTGCGCTGTCCATGTTCGGCGTTCCGCCTTCACGTGTGCGATGGGGTTCAGTTCAAGACAAGGCAGGAGCGTAAGGCCTACGTGGCCAGCGCGTTAAGCGAAGTGGTCAAGGAGGCTGCCGCATCGAACCCGCGCACGGGGAGCGCGGTGGGGCGCGTACACCTGTCCCCATGTGCCGTCGGCCGGACCACCGTTCACGCCCCGCCACGCCCCTATCACGGAGGGCGCTCTTCCAGGGGGAGCTTCTTCCAAAACGGGCGCGAACCGCCGTGTGCCCACTACATTCGTTGGGTCGACACACGGCTGGGGGCAGTTATGCCGAAGGACGTACCACCGCGCTGGGACCGCCGCATGCAGCAACGCCTGGCCCGCGGCGAGGCCGCCGCGCTCGGAGAGCTGTACGACCGCTTCGCCTCGCTCGTGCACAGCCTGGCGCACCGGGTGCTGGGCGACGAGAAGGCGGCGGACCGGATCACCCGCGAGGTCTTCGGCTACATCTGGGAGAACCCGGACGCCTACGACCCCAAGCAGGGCTCCATGCGCTCCTGGGTCGCCCGGATCACCCAAGGTCAGGCGGTGGCCCGGCTGCGCCAGGCCGAACTGGGCCGGGGCTCCCGCGAGGAGCTGGAGCAGAAGGTGCGCAGCGCCAACGCGGCCGCCCGCGCGGACTACATCGTCACCTCCATGCCCGCGCCGCTGCGCGCCGCGCTCGAACTCGCGTACTTCCAGCGTCGCGACTACCGGCAGGCCGCCGCCGACCTGCAGATCAGCGAGGACGAGGCGCGCCGCCGGCTGCGGCTCGGCCTGCAGCTGCTGTCGACCGCCAACGCCCTCCCGCAGGAGGACACCGCCCGGTCCGGATACGGAACGCCCCGATGAACGGCCCCGCCGAGTCGCCCGACGACGGATACGAGCGTCCCGGCGGCCGGGCGCGGATACCGGGTCCGCGCGGAGCCGCCGACGACCTGGACCCGGGGTACGCGCCCCAACCGCCCCAGCCGCCGCGCACGCCGACGCCGGTGCCGGAGGCCGAGCCCGAGCCGTTCCCGGAGCCGGTGGCGCCGCCCTCGCACGCCGTACTGAAGTCCCTGCTCGGCGCGTGGGCGCTGGCGGCCTGTTCCGCCGAGGAGACGCAGGCGGTCGAGGACCACCTCACCGAGTGCGCACCCTGCGCGGAGGAGGCGTTGCGGCTGCGCGACGCGGTGGGGCTGCTGCACCCGGAGGAGCCCCTCGACCTGAAGCCGCTGCTGCGCTCGCGCGTCCTGGAGGACTGCCTGGGCAAGCGGCCGGCGCGCATCCCGGTCCCGGTGTGGGCGAGTCCGTACGACACCGAGACCGCGCGGCTGGACGCGCTGCTGCAGGACTTCGGGGACTCGGAGTGGCACACCCCGGTGCGGCTGAAGTGGTTCGAGGAGGAGCGGCGGCGCTCGCAGCGGACGACGGTGGCGGGGGTCATCGGCCATCTGATGACGGTGGACGGCCTGATCGCCAACGCGCTGGGGCTGGACGACCCGCTGGGTACGGACGCGCCGCCGGGCGGTCCGACCGCGCGGACGGAGCACTTCTGGAACGCGTCGGCGTACCCGACGACGCGGCAGGTCCGCGACCCGTGGCGGGAGCAGGGGCACACGCTGGTGCGTACGGTGTCCTTCGCCGGCCGGGGCGTCGCCGAGCTGGCCGTGGACTACGGGAACTTCGCGCTGCCGCTCGGGGACGCGTTCCTGGAGCGGGCCTTCGAGTGCTGGGTGCACGCGTGGGACATCGCGGAGGCGGTGGACTACCCGTACGAGCCGCCGTCCGGGCCGCACCTGCACGGGATGATCGACCTGGCGGCGCGGCTCCTGCCGGGCGCGCTGGCGCAGCGGCGGCGCGCGGGTCTGGCGGCCCCGGCGCGGGGCCTGGTCGCGGCGGGCGCGCCCGGGCGGACCCTGCACCTGGAGATCGAGGGCGCGGGTGGCGGCGGCTGGGACATCGCCCTGGACTCGCCGGGGGCGAAGCCGTCGCCGGAGCGCACGGTGGCGGAGATCGCCCTGGACGGCATCGAGTTCTGCCAGCTGGCGGCCGGCCACATCTCCCCGCAGGATGCGGCGGTGGGCCAGCACGGCGACCGCGAGGCGATCCGCGACGTCCTCTTCGCGGCGGCGTCCCTGAGCCGCCTGTAAGGGGGCGGGCCCCGCGGGCGAAGGTGCTCGTACAGGCGTCGCTCCGCAGGGTTCAGGCGTAGCGTTCGCGGAGTTTGTACTTGAGGATCTTGCGCAGGGCCTCGTTGCGGGGGAGGGAGTCCAGGAGCTCCAGCTGTTCCGGGAGCTTGTGGGTGGCCAGGCCTTCCGTGCGGAGGTACGCCGTCAGCTGGGGCAGCGTCAGGGGAGCCGCGCCCGGGCGCTGTTCGATCACCGCGCAGACGCGTTCGCCGCGGGCCGGGTCCGGGAGGCCGATGACCGCCACGTCCGCGACGGCCGGGAGGCGGTGGAGCAGGTCCTCGATCTCCTTCGCGGAGATGTTCTCGCCCTTGCGGATGATGACGTCCTTGCTGCGGCCGGTGAGGACCAGGTAGCCCTCGTGGGTGAGGTGGCCGAGGTCGCCCGTGATCAGGTAGCCGTCGGGGTCGAAGACCTCCGTCGACTGGTCGCGGTTCAGGTAGCCCTGGCAGACGGCCTCGCCCCGGAGCCGGACCTCGCCGTCCGTGTTCGGGGGGAGCGGGGTGCCGTCGGGGGCGGTGATGCGGATGGACATGCCCGCCGGGGGGCGGCCCTCGGTGGTCGCCAGGTGGTCGGGGGTGTCGTCCGGGGCGCCCATGGTGATCATCGGGACCTCGGTCATGCCGTAGCCGTGGGTCAGCTGGCAGCCCATCTCGCGGACGACGGCGTGGTAGATCTCCGGCGGCTTCGGGGCGCCGCCGCCGGCGAGCAGGCGGAGGGTGGGGATGAGCTTCGACGAGGGGTCCTTGCGCTGCTCGGTCAGGAACATCGAGTAGAAGGCGGTCGATCCCCCGGCCACGGTGACCCCGTGGCGTCGGTAGCCGTCCAGCGCGTCGGGCATCGCGAACTTCTCGAAGAGGACCGCGGGGAAGCCGTACAGGAGCAGCATCACCAGGTAGTCCGGGCCGCCTATGTGGGCGTACGGGAAGGCCATCGAGCCGACGTCGTACGGTTCCGGGCGCAGGGCGTGCGCGAGGCAGGAGCCGCCCGCGATGAGGGAGCGGTCGGTGTGCAGGACGCCCTTGGGGTCGGAGGTGGTGCCGGAGGTCCAGTAGATCCACCGGACGTCCGTGCCGGAGGCGGGCGGTGCGGGGAGTGCGGAGGGGTCGCCCCCCGGGAGGTCCGCGTAGGCCTCGAAGACGCCGCGGGCGCCGAGCCGCCGGGCCATCGCGGGGTGGTCGAAGCCGCGCCAGACCCCGGGGACGGCGAAGAACTCGGCCTTGGACTCGCGGAGTGCGAAGCCGACCTCGCGGTCGCGGTAGAAGGGGATGACGGGGCTCTGGACGGCGCCGATCCGGGCGAGGGCGACGGAGAGCAGGACGGTCTCGATGCGGGTGGGGAGCTGCCAGGCGACGACCGTGCCGGGGCGGACGCCCATGCCGTGGAGGCCGGCGGCGACGCGTTCGGAGCGGTCGCGCAGTTCCCCGAAGGTCAGCCGGCGGTCCTGCGCCGGGTCATCGGCCGCCTCGATCAGGACGGTGGCGTCCGGGGTCAGTGCGGCCCGGCGGGTGATCAGTTCCCACAGGGTGCGGGAGCGGCTCAGTTCTGTCGCGGTCGCGGTGTCCGTCATCCCAGACCTCCATAGCTGACGGATAGTCAGATCAAGCGGAGAGCGTAGGGCTCCGGCGCTTGTCGGTCCAGGGGTGGCGGGGCTAGCTTGTTTCTGACGATCCATCAGATTGGGATCGGATCGGCATCGGATTGGGGAGACGGCCATGGGACTGGAACTGCCTCGGATCATCAGCGTCGACGACCACGTGATCGAACCCGCACACCTCTTCGACGTCTGGTTGCCCGCCAAGTACCGCGACCGGGGACCCAAGCCGCTCACGGCCGGCATCGGCGAGCTGGCGTACACGGGCGGCAAGTACGTGATCACCATGGACCCCGACGGCCCACCGACCGACTGGTGGATCTACGAGGACCTGAAGTTCCCGTACAAGCGCAACATCGCCGCCGTCGGCTTCGACCGCGACGACATGACCCTGGAGGGGATCACCCGCGAGGAGATGCGCCGCGGCTGCTGGGACCCGAAGGCGCGCCTCGCCGACATGGACCTCAACCACGTCGAGGCCTCGCTGTGCTTCCCCACCTTCCCGCGCTTCTGCGGGCAGACCTTCGCCGAGGCCCACGACAAGGAGGTCGCCCTCGCCTGCGTGCGCGCCTACAACGACTGGATGGTCGAGGAGTGGTGCGGTGACAGCGGCGGCCGGCTGATCCCGCTGTGCATCATCCCGCTCTGGGACATCGACCTGGCGGTCGCGGAGATCCGGCGCAACGCCGCCCGCGGGGTGCGCGCCGTGACCTTCTCCGAGATCCCCACCCACCTGGGCCTGCCGTCGATCCACTCCGGCTACTGGGACCCCTTCTTCGCCGTCTGCCAGGAGACCGGCACGGTGGTCAACATGCACATCGGGTCCAGCTCCCAGATGCCCGCCGCGTCCCCCGACGCGCCGCCCGCCGTCCAGGCCTCGCTCAGCTTCAACAACGCCATGGCCTCGATGATGGACTTCCTCTTCAGCGGCGTCCTGGTGAGGTTCCCGACGCTCAAGCTCGCCTACAGCGAGGGCCAGATGGGCTGGATCCCGTACGCCCTGGAGCGCGCCGACGACGTCTGGGAGGAGCACCGGGCCTGGGGCGGGGTCCGCGACCTGATCCCCGAGCCGCCGTCCACCTACTACTACCGGCAGATCTTCTGCTGCTTCTTCCGCGACAAGCACGGGATCGCCTCGATCGACGTCGTCGGACGGGACAACGCCACCTTCGAGACCGACTACCCGCACGTGGACTCGACCTTCCCGCACACCAAGGAGGTCGCCCTCGACCACGTGCAGGGGCTCGACGAGGCGACGATCCACAAGCTGATGCGCGGCAACGCCATCCGCATGCTCGGCCTGGACCTCGTCTGATGGATCTGACCTGCACGGAGGAGGAAGAGGACTTCCGGGCCCGGCTGCGCGCGTGGCTCGGCAAGGTGCTGCCCGAGCTGCCCGCCAAGCCGTCCCCGGACGACTGGCCCGGACGGCGGGCGTACGACCTCGGCTGGCAGCGCCGGCTGTACGAGGCCGGGTACGCGGGCCTGCACTGGCCGGTGGACGCCGGCGGCCGCGGGGCCACCCCGACCCAGCACCTGATCTTCCTGGAGGAGACGGAGCGCGCCGGGGCCCCGTACGTCGGCGCGAACTTCGTCGGGCTGCTGCACGCCGGCCCGACGATCGCCGCCGAGGGCACGGCGGAGCAGCGGGCGCGCTGGCTGCCGCCCGTACTGCGCGGCGACGAGGTGTGGTGCCAGGGGTTCAGCGAGCCGGACGCGGGCTCGGACCTCGCCTCCCTGCGCACGCGGGCGGTCCGCGACGGCGACGACTACGTGGTCACCGGGTCGAAGATCTGGACCTCGCACGCGGAGGTCGCCGACTGGTGCGAGCTGCTGGTGCGGACCGATCCCGAGGCCCCCAAGCACCGGGGGATCTCCTGGCTGGCCATGCCGATGGACGCGCCGGGGGTCACCGTACGGCCGCTGCGCACGCTCGCCGGGTCGACCGAGTTCGCGGAGATGTTCCTCGACGAGGTGCGGATCCCGGTCGCGAACCGGGTCGGGGCCGAGAACGACGGCTGGCGCGTCACCATGGTGACGCTGTCCTTCGAGCGGGGCACCGCCTTCGTCGGCGAGGTCGTCGCCTGTCGGCGCACCCTGGGCGAGCTGGCCCGCACGGCGAAGGCGAACGGCCGCTGGGACGATCCGGTGCTGCGGCGCAGGCTGGGGCGGCTGTACGGGGAGTTCGGCGCGTTGTGGCGGCTCACCCAGTGGAACGTCAGCGAGTCGGAGGGCTCCGGCGGGGTCCCCGGCATCGGCGGCTCGGTCTTCAAGCTCGCCTACTCGCACGCGCGGCAGGAGCTGTACGACGTGGCGGCGCAGGTGCTGGGCGCCGCCTCCCTGTCGCTGGAGGAGGAGTGGACCCTGGAGCGGCTCTCCTCGCTCTCGTACACGATCGCGGCGGGCACCTCGCAGATCCAGCGGAACATCGTCGCCGAGCGGATCCTCGGCCTCCCGAAGGGCCGGTGAGGGGCATGCACTTCCAGCCGACCGAGGAGCAGCGGGACCTGCGGGCGGGCGTACGGGAGCTGCTGGCGGGGCGCTACGGGCGCGAGGCGCTGCGCGCCTCGGTGGACACGGGCGTCGCCGTGGACCGCGGGCTGTGGCGGGAGCTGGGCGAGGCGGGCTTCTTCGCGCTGCGGCTGCCGGAGTCGGCCGGCGGCGTCGGGCTCGGCCTCCCGGAGGCGGTGCTCGTCTTCGAGGAGGCCGGGCGGGCGCTGCTGCCGGGGCCGCTGGTGGCCACGCACCTGGCCGCCGGGGTGGTTCCGGGGGCGGCGGCGGGGGCGGCGGTGGTGACCGCCTTCGACCTGGCGGGCGGCCTGGTCGCGCACCTGGGCGAGGCGGACGCGGTGCTGGGGGAGCCGGGGGCGCAGGGGGTGCCGGCGGGTTCGCCGGTGCGCTCGGTGGATCCCCTGACGCCGCTGCACCGGGTGGAGTCGCCGCCGGGGGACGTGTCGGAGTACCGCTCCGCGGGCGCGCTGCTGACGGCGGCGCTGCAGGTCGGCAGCGCGCTGCGGACGGTGGAGCTGGCGGTCCGGTACGCGGGCGAGCGCGAGCAGTTCGGGCAGCCGATCGGGGCGTTCCAGGCGGTCAAGCACCTGTGCGCGCGGATGCTGGTGCGGGCCGAGGTGGCCCGTACGGCGGTTTACGCGGCGGCGGTGACGGGCGATCCGGGGGAGGTCGCGGCGGCCAAGCTGCTGGCGGACGAGGCGGCGGTGCGCGGTGCCCGGGACTGCCTGCAGGTGCACGGCGGGATGGGCTTCACGTGGGAGGCGGACGTGCACCTGCACCTGAAGCGGGCGTGGGTGCGGGCCGAGCAGTGGTGCACGGCGGGGGAGGCGGAGGAGCTGCTGGCGGCGGAGCTGCTGGACACGGCGCTCTAGGTCCTGATGGGCGAACCTTGCCGGTCACAGCACTGGCCGTACGCGGTCCGTGCGCGGGCGGCGCGGGGCACGGGAAGGACGACGCGGGACGCATGTCCGATTACAGAGAGTTGATATCGGTTTGTGTCCTTCGCCCCCGCCGTTACGGACCGGAGTCGGGGGCCTGCTCCGGTACGCTCCCACAGATGCGAGCGGTTGAGCGGCGCGAGCGTCGCACAGTATGCACCACGCCCACTCCTTCGCGCGGGAATATGCCCGAAGCGCTTGTTGTGGTGACTGTACGTCAACCATGCTGCTCCGCAAGGGGATCACGGTGGGTGATCCCATCCTGTCGCGAGGCGAAGTGTCCGCCGGTTCGGATGGTGTGAGCGGTGCAGGTGCTTCAGGTTCAGCTGGAGGTAGGAGCGGACCCAGCCGAGGTCGGGCGGGCCCGCCGATGGGCCCGGTCCCGGTTGGCCGGGTCGGGCATAGGGGATGACGAGCCGCTCGCCGAGACGCTGATCCTGTTGATCTCCGAGCTGGTCACCAACGCGGTCGTGCACACGGGCTGTCCGGCGGTGCTGCGCATGCTGTTCGGGGGGCCCGGGGTGCGGGTCGAGGTGGCCGACGCGAGCGACCGGGCGCCGGCCCGCCGGAAGGCGGCCGGGGACGACACCGGCGGGCGCGGCCTGGAGCTGGTGGACGGCCTGGCGGACCGCTGGGGCTGGCAGCCCGAGGGCGCGGGCAAACGTATCTGGTGCGAGATCGACCGCGCGGAGAAGGCGGCGTCGGACTGCGCCTCCGACGGCCCGTCGGAAGTTCACCCCCCGACACGGGAACCACGCTTGTACCTCTAACGAGGTGTTGACGTTCCGTCACATCTTGATCACCCTGGTGTGGAGCGATTCGACGCGAGGGGACGCCAAGGACACGCCTTGACGAGTGCGGGTCGCGGGGTGGCGGCCGCCGTGCCGCGCTCGGGGCGTGCATGCGCGCCGCCGCCACCCGCAGAACATGCCGGGCCTCCTCCTGGAGGAGGAGGCCGGACCGGGCCGCGGGGCCCGGGCGCCGGGGGAGGGCGGGACCCGCGACCTCGTGCCCGTGCCCGATGTGCCGTGTCGGGGCCGGTTCCTAGCCTCGGGGCATGCGATCACACGAAGCGGCCGATGTGCCGCCCGCCGCCGCCCGAACCCTCGGCACCGCCGCTCGTCGCGCGTCTTCCGTGGGCCTCGTCCTCGCCGCCTGCCTCGCAGCCATCCCCACCACGGCCGTCGCCGCCGGGGGCGCGTCCGTCGGGGCCGCGCCCCCGTCCGCGTCCGCCGCGAACCGTTCCGGCGAGGGGCTCGAGAGGTACTACCAGCAGCGGCCGGCCTGGGGCAGCTGCGTCACGGGCCCCGACGACACCACGGGCCCCGAGCTGGACAAGGCGGGTGTGCAGTGCGCGGACGTGACCGTGCCGCTGGACTACGCCGAACCCCGGGGCCGCACGATCAACGTGGCGATATCCCGGCTCAAGGCCACCGACACCCGTCACCGGATCGGCGCGATCCTGCTGAACACCGGCGGCCCCGGGGGCCCCGCCCGGGCCTACCCGCCGACGGCCCGCGCGGCGATGAAGGAGGTCGGGGCCCGCTACGACGTCGTCGGCTTCGACCCGCGCTTCGTCGGGCGCAGCACCCCGCTGGACTGCGGCTGGCCCCTCGGCATGACCTGGCTGTCGGCCGGCGCCGACCGGGCGGGCTTCGACCGGCAGGTCGCCCTGCAGAAGGGCCTGGCCGACAAGTGCCGGGCCACCGCTGCCTCCGTGCTCCCGCACATCAGCACCCGCAACACCGCCCGCGACATGGATGTCATCCGCGGCGCGCTCGGCGAGCGGAAGATCTCCTACCTGGGCTACTCCTACGGCACCTACCTGGGCACGGTCTACACCCAGATGTTCCCCGGCCGCCACGACCGCATGGTGCTCGACGGGGCGATCAACCCCGGCGACTACCGCCCCCGACTGCTGGAGGGCACGGAACGCGAGAACGAGGAGGCGCTGTCCGACTGGGCGGCCTGGGCGGCGGAGCGCCACGGCACCTACGGCCTCGGCCGCACCCGCGCCGAGGTGCTCGCCGCCGTCGACCGCGTCGTCGCGGCGGCCGCGCGCGGCCCGCTGACCATCGGTTCGGGCGCCGATGCCTTCCGGATCGACGACAGTCAGGTGCCGCTCCTGCTGTTCTCGGGCATCGCGGACGACACCGAGCCCGCGCGGGCGTCCTTCGGCGAGCTGCTGTCCGTACTGGTCGAGGCCGCGGGTGGGGCGCCCACCACGCTGCCCGCGGGGTTCGCCGCGGAGCTCCGGTACGCGCTGCGCGGGGAGGGCGAGCCCACGGGAGCGCAGTCCGCGATCATCTGCGGGGACGTGGCCGCCGGGCGCGATCCCGAGCAGTACTGGCGGGACATCGAGCGCAGCCGCGCCGCGCACCCCCTGTTCGGCCCGCTGACCCGCAACATCAATCCGTGCGCCTTCTGGGACGGGCCGCGCGAGGAGCCCACCCGGGTACGGCGGGACGCCTCCGTGCTGATCGTGGCCGCCACCGGCGATCCGCGCACCACGTACAAGGGCAGCGTCGAGCTGCGCCGGCAGCTGCCGAGTTCCAGGCTGCTCACTCTGGAGGGGGCGAACCGACATGCCCTCTACGGGAGTTACGCCAACGCCTGCGTGGACGACCAGGTCAACAGGTACCTGGCCACCGGCAGGCTGCCGGCGAAGGACCGGACCTGCGTCAAGGAGACCGGCTGAGGCGGGCGTGGGTCACAGCCCGGTCGGCGGCCACGACCGCCTGCTGCCCCGGGCGGCGGGCCGGGACAGCATGCGGACTGCCGCTAGCCGTCGGTGCAGATGACGTCGTACGGGCGGCCGATGGCGATGGTCAGTTCGATGGGGTCCGTGGTGCCGGAGGGGCACTCGGACTTCGTCTTGACGAGGCCGAGGACCTTCTGGGCGCCCGAGCCGCCGCAGGCGACCTCCTTGGCCTGGTTGGTCACGCAGTCGCCCTTCACCAGCTGGCCGCCGCCGGCGCCCGCGTCGCCGGGGTGGTCGTTCGACAGGTTGCGGCCGCAGACGGTGTTGGTGGGGATGCCGCTCGACTTGGAGCTGCCGTAGGAGATGCTCACGTCGATCATCAGGTCCGTGCCGGGCGGGCACTGGATCGCGCCCGGGAGGATGCTGGCCTCCTTGATGTCGATCGCCTTGAAGGTGGCCCCGGAGTCGGAGCACCCCGTCCGCTTGTACCCGTCGGGGGCCTTGGCCGGGTCGGGGCCGCCGCAGTCGCCGACCTTCCACGCGCTGGAGGTGTCGGAGGAGGACTCGGGGGAACCGGGGTCCTTGGCCGTGGGCTTGGCGGAGGGGGAGGCCGAGGTGGACGCCGACGGCTTGCCGTCGTCCTTGCGGAGCGTCTGCAGGGCGAAGTAGCCGCCGACGATGATCACGGCGAGGACGATGACGGCGACGACGTTGCCGCCCGAGCGGCGCCCGGGGGCGGGCGGCGGCGTTACCTGGTACGGGTTGGCCATGCGGACTTCTCCTGCGGGGAAGGGGGACGGGGGGTGGCGCGCGTACGGGGACGCGTCATGTCCACCTCATGGTTCCACTGCGCACGGCCCGCGCGCGGCCGGGGTCGTCCGGTCCGGCGCCACCCGCCCCGCCGGGTTCAGAGGACGGCCACCGGGGCCACCGGGGTGCCCGTGCCGCCGACGAAGGGCTCCGGCATGGCGGACAGGAGGAAGGAGTACCGGCCTTCTTCTGCACAGGCTGTGGACAACTTCTCGAGGTTCCAGTTCTGGCCCTGGTGCATGCCCATCTCCACCAGGTCGAGGGCGTGCACCGGCAGCCACAGGTCCTCGATCTCCGGCGGGAAGATCTCGAAGGTGAGGGTGTCGTTCGCGACGGCGGCCACGTCCCGGGCGTGGAACCACTCCGGGGTGCGGACCGAGAGGCCGGGGGACGGGAAGCCGTAGCCGTGCTTGTCGCCCGCCAGGTAGACCTGGATCTGGCCGGTGCGGACCAGGACGACGTCGCCCGGGCGGACCGTGACCCCACCGAACTCCTCGGCCTCCGCCAGGTCTTCCGGGGTCACCGCGTGGCCCCCCTCCAGCCGGTCGAGGCCCTTCGCCCGGGCCACGTCCAGGAGGACCCCCCGCGAGACGATGGGGCCGGCCTTGTCGATGCCGCTGTACTCGGCGCGGCCGTGCGCGGTGATGGTGCCGGCCGGGCGGCCGTTGTAGATCTTCCCCGAGTGTGAGACGTGGGTGAGGGCGTCCCAGTGCGTGCCCGCCTGGAGGCCCATGCTCACGGCGTCGTCGCTGCACGCCACCGTGCCCGGGCCGAAGATCTCCTGGTTGATCTGCACCATCGTGTGCAGCGGGTTGATCCGGCCGGGGATCATGCCGACCTGCACCCCGTCCTCCTTGAGGGGGAGGGCGAGGGGGATGCGGCGGCCGCTGCGGATCTCCGCCGCGGCGGCCCGGACGACCTCGTCCGTGATCAGGTTCAGGGTGCCGATCTCGTCGTCGGCGCCCCAGCGTCCCCAGTTGTTGACGCGCTTGGCGATGTCGTGGAAGGCGGCGGGCAGGGTCATGGGTGTCGACAGCTCCTTGCGTGGATACGGCAACGGCGGCAACGGCGGAAGCGACGGCAACGACGGCAACGAGGTCTTGTGCAGGTGCATCTGACTACCCATAGAATCTAACGGTCCGTCAGAAATCGCGGGAAGGGGCCGGACGTGGGGAACTTCTTGGCAGGCAAGGTCGTCGCCGTCACCGGCGCCGGCCGGGGCATCGGGCGGGCCGTGGCACTCGCCGCGGCCGCCGAGGGCGCCAAGGTCGTCGTCAACGACTACGGCGTCGGGATCGGGGGCGGCGAGCCGACCAGCGAGGTCGCCGACGGCGTGGTGAAGGAGATCCTGGCCGCCGGCGGCCAGGCCGTCGCCGTCGCCGACGACATCTCCACCATGGCGGGCGGCCAGCGCATCGTCGACACCGCGCTCACCGAGTTCGGCCGCATCGACGGCGTCGTGTGCGTCGCCGGCATCCTGCGCGAACGGATGCTGTTCAACATGTCCGAGGAGGAGTGGGACCCGGTGGTCGCCACCCACCTCAAGGGCACCTTCACCGTCTTCCGTGCCGCCTCCGCCGTCATGCGCAGGCAGGGCTCGGGCACCCTCATCGGCTTCACCAGCGGCAACCACCAGGGCTCGGTCGCCCAGGCCAACTACAGCGCGGCCAAGGGCGGGATCATCTCCCTCGTCCGGTCCGCGGCACTGGGTCTCGCCAAGTACGGGGTGACGGCCAACGCCGTCGCCCCCGTCGCCCGTACCCGCATGTCGGCGGGCGTCCCCATGGAGCTCAAGGAGATCGGCGAGCCCGAGGACGTGGCCGCGCTGGTCACCTACCTGCTCAGCGACCGCGCCAAGGCCGAGGACATCACCGGGCAGGTCTACACGATCGCCGGCCCGAAGATCGCCGTCTGGGCGCAGCCGCGCGAACTGCGCGCCGGGTACGCCGAGGGCTCCTGGACCCCGGAGAAGATCGCCGACTTCCTGCCCGGGACGGTGGGCACCGACCCGATGCCGATGCTGGCGCAGCTGGAGGCCATGGCCAAGGCGGCGGCCGCCAAGGACCGCCCCAACGCGTAGGGGGCGTGGGCGGGATGGACTTCAGCTTCGGGGCCGAGGACGAGGAGCTGCGCGGGCACGCCCGGGCGTGGCTGACGGAGCACCTCGTGGGTCCGTACGCGCACGTCCTCGGCCTCGGCGGGCCGGGCAGCGAACACGAGGGGGTCGAGGCCCGGCGCGGATGGGAGCGCGAGCTGGGCCGCGGCGGCTGGATCGGTCAGGGCTGGCAGGTCCCGGCCGGGGCGTACGGGCAGCGGCGGCTCTCGCTGACCGGCCAGGTGGTGTGGGCCGAGGAGTACGCGGCGCTGCGCGCGCCCGGCCGGGTCGGCCACATCGGGGAGAACCTGCTCGCGCCCACGCTGATCGCCTACGGCAGCCGGGAGCAGCAGGACCGCTTCCTGCCCGGCATCGCCCGGGGCGAGGAGCTGTGGTGCCAGGGATACAGCGAGCCGGGGGCCGGCTCCGACCTCGCGGGGATCCGTACGGCCGCGGTACGGGACCCGGACAGCGGCTCGGGCGGGCCGTTCCGGGTCACCGGGCAGAAGATCTGGACCTCCCTGGCCCGGGACGCCGACTGGTGCTTCGTCCTGGCCCGCACCGAGCCCGGATCGCGGCGCCACCGGGGGCTGTCGTTCCTGCTCGTACGGATGGACCAGCCGGGGCGGGTCGAGGTACGGCCGATCCGGCAGATGTCGGGGACCTCGGAGTTCAACGAGGTCTTCTTCGACGGGGCGGTGGCGGCGGAGGTCGTCGGCGGGGAGGGCGACGGCTGGACCGTGGCCATGGGTCTGCTCGCCCTGGAACGCGGGGTCTCGACGCTGGTGCAGCAGATCGGCTTCGCGGCGGAACTGGAGCGGGTGCTGGCGGCGTACGCGGCGCGGTCCGCTCAGGGCGCGGGCGCGGGTGCGGGGGCCTCCGGCGCCGCGGATCCCGTCCTGCGGGACCGGCTCGTGCGGCAGTGGGCCGAGCTGCGCACCATGCGGTGGAACGCCCTGCGCACGCTCGGCGCGACCGACGACGCGGGCGCGCCCAGCGTGGCCAAGCTGCTGTGGGGCGGCTGGCACCGGCGGCTCGGGGAGCTGGCGGTGGAGGTCCGCGGTGCGGCGGCCACGGCCGGTCCGGCGGCCTGGGCGCCCGGGCTCCCGTACGAACTCGGACTCGACGAGGAACAGCGCCTGTTCCTGTTCACCCGCGCCGACACCATCTACGGCGGCTCGGACGAGATCCAGCGGAACATGATCGCCGAGCGCGTGCTCGGCCTGCCTAAGGAGTCCAGGTGAGAGGCGTCGTGTTCGACGGCAAGCAGGCCCGGGTGGTCGACGACCTGGAGATCCGGGACCCGGGGCCGGGGGAGGTGCTCGTCGCCATCGGCGCGGCCGGGCTGTGCCACAGCGACCTGTCGGTCATCGACGGGACGATCCCGTTCCCGCCGCCCGTGGTGCTCGGGCACGAGGGCGCGGGCATCGTGGAGGCCGTGGGCGCGGGGGTCACCCACGTGGTGCCCGGCGATCACGTGTCGCTGTCCACCCTGGCCAACTGCGGGGCGTGCGCGGACTGCGACCGGGGCCGGCCGACGATGTGCCGCAAGGCGATCGGGATGCCCGGGCAGCCGTTCTCGCGGGGTGGGAAGCCGCTGTTCCAGTTCGCCTCCAACTCCGCCTTCGCGGAGCGCACGATCGTCAGGGCCGTCCAGGCGGTGAAGATCCCCGCCGACATCCCGCTGACCTCCGCGGCGCTCATCGGGTGCGGGGTCCTCACGGGGGTGGGCGCGGTGCTGAACCGGGCCCGCGTCGACCGCGGCGAGTCGGTGGTCGTCATCGGCACCGGCGGCATCGGGCTGAACGTGCTCCAGGGGGCCCGGATAGCGGGGGCCACGACGATCGTCGCGGTGGACGCGAACCCGGCGAAGGAGGCGGTGGCCCGGCGGTTCGGGGCCACGCACTTCATCGACGCGTCCGCCGTGGCCGACTCCTCGGCGGCGGTCCGCGAGATCCTGCCGACCGGCGCCGACCACGCCTTCGAGTGCGTGGGCGACGTCAGGCTGATCCGGCAGGCCGTGGACCTCCTGGACCGGCACGGTCAGGCGATCCTGCTGGGCGTGCCCGGATTCACGGAGGAGGCGTCCTTCCTCGTCTCCTCCATGTACCTGGACAAGACGATCATGGGTTGCCGGTACGGGTCCTCTCGCCCGCAGCGCGACATCGCGCTGTACGCCGAGCTCTACCGGCAGGGCAGGCTGCTGCTGGACGAGCTGGTGACGGAGGTCTACCCGGTGGAGGACTTCGCCAAGGCGGTGGACGACGCCCACCACGGGCGGGTGGCGCGCGGGGTGCTCACCTTCTGACCGTGGGTGCCCGCGAGGGGGCGGCCGGGGGATCCCCCGGCCGCCCCCTCGCGTGATCAGGTGCCGGGCGGGTCCCCGGGGTGCCGGGCGTCGTCGCGGGCGGTCAGTCGCTGAAGCGGCCGAAGCGGCCCTTGTGGAAGAGGAGCGGCTCGCCCTCGCCGGCCGCGCCCATGGCGACGACCCGGCCCACGACGATGAGGTGGTCCCCGCCGGTGTGCACGGCCTGGATCCGGCAGTCGATCCAGGCGGGCACGGCGTCGAGCTGCGGTGATCCGGTGACGGGTGCGGGGGTGTGGCCCACCCCGGCGAACTTGTCGGCGCCGCTGACCGCGAAGGACCGGCACAGCTCGCCCTGCTCGGCTCCGAGGATGTTCACGCAGAACACCCCGGCGCGGGCGATCCGCGGCCAGGTGGTCGACGTACGGGCCACCATGAAGGTGACCAGGGGCGGGTCGAGGGACAGCGAGGCGAAGGACTGGCAGGCGAAGCCGGCCGGGCCGACCTCGTCCTCGCCGGGCGGCGCGGTGATGACGGTGACCCCGCTGGCGAAGTTCCCGAGCACGGCCCGGAACTCGGCGGGGCTGACCGGCGCGCGCTCGTCCTCGCCGACGGCGCGCAGATCCGGGCGCGGCAGGGCGTCGACG
Organism: Streptomyces sp. NPDC046308; assembly: GCF_055588065.1. Lineage (NCBI taxonomy): Bacteria > Bacillati > Actinomycetota > Actinomycetes > Kitasatosporales > Streptomycetaceae > Streptomyces > Streptomyces sp. NPDC046308. The sequence continues at coordinate 312,181 of NZ_JBVJFB010000006.1, read as the reverse complement.
GGCTCGGGTTCCCGTTCCGCGGCGGCGGAGGTGGGGGAGCCGACTGACCTGAGGTATCGGACGACGGTGGCCGCCATCCCTGCGTGTCCCATCACACGACGATTGAAGCTGACGGTGCGTCAGATAGGAAGAGGCGGGCGCGGGCGCGTTGGCGGGGATCGCCCTGACCTCGGGCCTTCGCGCCGGGCTCCATCGGATCGCCGTGAACCGGCCAGTGGCCTGAACTCCCTTGTGAGCAAGGCGACATGGGGCGCCGGGTGGGGTGAGGAGGGCCGTGTGTATGGTCTTGGCCAACGACAACGACGTCGGGGGCTGGGGTGGTCATGGGCAACGGATTTCGCTACCGGGCCGAACGGATCTCACTGGGTGCGATGGCGACCGCGGGCATCCTGGTCCTGCTCGCCGACGTCCTCGGATGGCTCGACAGGATGGCCCCCGGGGGCACGCTCCCGAAGATCACGCTGCTCATCCTGAGCACGGTCACCCTCTTCCTCCTGATGGAGTTCGACCGCCTGAAGGTGCTCGACAGCATCAGCACGCAGATCTCGGGCCTCACGCTCGACGGACTCACCGGCGAGCTCAGGCGCCAGCACTACCTGGGCGTGACGCGGGTGCACCCGGTGTTCCCCACCGAGGAGTTCAAACGGCTCGTGGGCCGTGCCCGCCGCGAGGTGGCCATCCTGCAGACCTGGATACCCAACCTCGAAGGCCTGGAGGAAGAGCTGGAGAAGGCCGTCACCGAGCGCAACGTAGAGGTGCGCATCCTGCTGGTGCACCCGAAGTCCGACGTGGTGTACCTGCGCGACCAGGCGCTGCGCAGCACGCGGCGCACGGTCTCGGTGAACGCGAGCCTCCACATCCTGCACGGGATCCACGGCCGCCTTCCGGCGGAGCTCCGGAGCAGGCTCAAGGTGCGGGTCTACAACTCCCTGCCGTCGATCTCCGTGTACAAGGCCGACGAGCACTACCTGGTCAGCTCCTTCCTGCACGGGCAGCTCGCCATCGAGTCCACCCAGATCGAGATAGACGGGGGCGACTCGCTGATGGCTCTGCAGGTGCAGAAAGAGCTCAACATCCTGTGGGAGATCGGGAGCGAAGTGGATCTGCGCGACCCGATGAGATCCGTCGACGTCATCCAGTGATCCGGAGAAGGGCTACGACCGTGTGGGAACTGGACAGGTTCGAGGACGAACTGATCGAGCAGTACAGGCGGCATCCGGTGCTCGAGAACATCGGGCGGCTCCCGGAGGAGGCGTTCGCCGAGGTCCTGCTCCAGCGGCGCTTCCTGTCGCTCGCCTTCACCCCGGCCTACGACCTGGCCATCGACCTCCTGCAGGACGAGGCGGGCCTGCGGATCGCCCGGATGATCCTGCGCGAGGAGTACCCGGACGACCGCGGGAACACCACGTCGCACCGCGAGGACATGACCGACGACATGCACCGGCTCGGGATCTCCCGGACGGCCCTGGTCCGTTCGAGGCCGACGGCGGCGACGAAGCAGACCATCGAGGACACCTTCGCCCTGATCGCCGAGGAGGGCGACAAGGACCACGCCGACCTCAGGCTGCTGACGGTCCTGCGCTTCTGGGGCGAGATCCTGGTTTCCGTCGAGTACGGGCGGCTGTGGGAGCGCATGGAGCCCCTGCTGGTGCGCGATGGCGAGAACCACTCGCACTTCTACTACCCGCACCACTACCACGACGCCAAGAAGAACTCGCTGGAGACCGTGGACAGGCGGGCCACCAGCCACTCCGACCGGCTGGGCAACCGGCTGCGGCAGTTGATCGGTGACGGCGGGGCGACGGCCGACTGCTTCAAGGACGCGGAGCGGCGCTCCCTGCGGCTCAAGGTGGGCTTCTACGACCAGTTCCTGCCGGCGCTGGAGCGGGTCGGCGGCTGAAGCCGGAGGCCGCCGCGAGGCGGCTTCCCCCCTTGTTCCCCCACACGGGTGAAACCCCCCGCCTCCGTGAGTCCGTGCAGCGGGCCGGGGGCGGAGGCTCGGCATCGTGGCAGCGACCCCGTACCGCCGCCGTACTCCCGGGAGGACCCCCATGCTCGGCACCGACTTCCGCACCGGCTCACCCAACTGGCTCGACCTCGGCAGCCCCGACACGACCGCGGCCGCCGCCTTCTACGGCGCCGTCTTCGGCTGGGACTTCGCCTCCGCCGGGCCCGAGGCGGGCGGCTACGGCTTCTTCCAGGTGAACGGGAAGACCGTCGCCGCGCTCGGACCGCTCACCGAGGAAGGGGCGACGTCCGCCTGGATGCACCACTTCATGACCCCCGACATCGACGCCACCACCGCGGCCGTCCGCGACGGCGGCGGCACGGTCCGGATGGAACCCGGGGACGTCATGGGGGAGGGCCGGCTCGCGCACTTCACCGACCCGCAGGGCGCCGAGTTCGCCTGCTGGCAGCCCGGGCACACCGCCGGGTTCGAGGTGGCCTCCGAGGAGAACGCGCTGGTGTGGGCGGAGCTCCACGTGCCGGACCCGGTCGCGGACATCGGCTTCTACGCCGGACTGTTCGGCTGGCGGTACGCCGAGATGGAGGTCCCCGGGATGACGTACCGCGTCCTCAGCACCGCCGACGGGGACCAGCAGGACGCCTCCTTCGGCGGGGTCGCGCCGCTCGGCGAGGGCGCGGGCGGCGGGGAGCAGAAGGCGCGCTGGGTGCCGTACTTCCACGTGGCGGACGTCGACGACACCATCGCGAAGGCCCAGAAGAACGGCGGGTCCGTGCTCATGTCGGCGGCGGACGTCCCGGACGTCGGGCGGCTCGCGTGGCTGGCCGACCCCTTCGGCGCGGTGTTCGCGCTGCTCAAGCCGAACCCGCGGACCTAGTGCTGTGACCGGCACACCTTCCCGGCCACAGCACTGGCTCACCGGCCCAGGTACTTGGGCGTGCGGCGCTCCACGAAGCTCGCCACGCCCTCGTTCGCGTCGGCCGTGGTCATGTTGATCTCCTGGGCGGTGGCCTCGGCGGCCAGGGCCGTCGCCCGGTCACCGTCCAGGGAGGCGTTGACCAGCTGTTTCGTCAGGGCGAGGGCGCGGGTGGGGCCCTGCGCGAGCCGCTCGGCCCACGCGCGGGCGGTCGCCTCCAGCTCCTCCGCCGGCACCACCTTGTTGACCAGGCCGAGGCGCTCGGCGTCGGCCGCCGGGAGGGCGTCGCCGAAGAACATCAGCTCCTTGGCCTTCTGCGGGCCGACGAGCCGGGGCAGCAGGTACGCGCCGCCGCCGTCGGGGACCAGGCCGCGGCGGACGAACACCTCGACGAAACGGGCCGGTTCGGCGGCGATGACGAGATCGCAGGCGAGGGCGAGGTGGGCGCCGATGCCGGCGGCCGTGCCGTTGACGGCGGCGAGTACGGGCTTCTCGCAGTCCAGCACCGCGGTGATCAGGCGCTGCGCGCCGAGGCGGATCATGCGGGCCACGTCCCCGGCGACGCGCTCGCCCGCGGCGGCGCCCCCGCGGAGGTCCGCGCCCGCGCAGAAGCCCTTGCCGGTGGCGGTGAGGACGACGGCCCGCACCGCCGGGTCGGCGGAGGCTTCGGCGAGCAGGTGGATGACGCGTTCGCGCTGGTCCCAGGTGACGGCGTTCATCGCCTCGGGGCGGTTGAGGGTGATCCAGGAGACGTTGCTCTCGGTGCGGTGGAGGACTTCGTCCTCCGTGATGCCGGTCATGGTGAACTCCGTTCGGGGTGGGCGGTGCGTCCGGGTGCGGCGCCTCCCCCAGACTCCGTCCGGGGGGACCCCCAGGGGGCTCCGCCCCCGAGCCCCCGCGCCTCAAACGCCGGCGGGGCTGGTGTGGGCGGCGTCAGTCTGCACGTGACCGTGGGGCTGGATTGCGCGGGGCGGAGCCCCGGGAGGCGGCGGGTCAGCGGCAGATGGCGAGGGCGTCCAGGGCCACCGCCCCCTGGCCACGGGGGAGGACCATCAGGGGGTTGATGTCCAGCTCGGAGAGCTCGTCGCCGAGTTCCAGCGCCATCCGCTGGATCCGCAGGACGACCTCCACCAGCGCGTCCACGTCGGCCGGGGGCGCGCCCCGTACGCCTTCCAGCAGTGCGTGCCCGCGCAGTTCCGTGAGCATCGCGCGGGCCTGGTCCTCGCCGAACGGCGGCACGCGGACCGCCGCGTCGTGCAGGACCTCGACCAGGACCCCGCCGAGGCCCACCGTCACCGTCGGGCCGAAGAGGTCGTCCTGGGTGACGCCGACGACCATTTCCACGCCCCGCTCCACCATCTGGCAGACCAGGATCCCGTCGAGCGGCACGTTCTCGTAGCGGGCGATGTCGGTCAGCTCCCGGTACGCGTCGCGGATCTGGCTCGCCGAGGTCAGGCCGATCTTCACCAGGCCCAGCTCCGTCTTGTGGCCCAGCTGCGGGCCCGAGGCCTTCATCACCACCGGGTAGCCGACCAGGCCGGCCGCGCGGACGGCCGCCGCCGCGCTCGTCACGAGCTGTTCGCGGGGGACCCGTATCCCGTAGGCCCGCAGCAGCTGTTTCGCCGCGTGCTCGCTGAGCTGCTGGCCGGGCCGCATGAGGGCCTGCGCCTTGCGGTACGAGGGCGAGGGCGTGCGCGGTGCGTCCTCGAAGGGGGAGCGGTAGCCGGAGGTGAAGCGGTGGTGGCCGAGGTACGCGCGGACGGCGGTGATGCAGTTGCCGAAGGTGCGGAAGGTGGCCACGCGGGAGGAGCCGAGGAGGGTGGTGCGGTAGGCGTCCTCGGTGCCGACGGGGGAGCCCCAGATCACGCAGACGAGCTTGTCCGAGGCCTCGGCCGCGTCGACCAGGTCCTGGGCGAGCCTGTCGCTCATGGGCGGGAAGGGGCCGGTGATCGGGCAGATCAGGACACCGACGGACGGGTCGGCGAGGATCGCGTCGATGATCTTGCGGCCGCGCCAGTCGCCGACCGGGTGGCCGCCGTTGTCGACGGGGTTGGCGACGTTCAGGTACTCCGGGATCCACTGGTGGAGTTCCTGCTGCTTGGCCGCGGAGAGGGTGGGCAGGGTCAGGCCCGCCTCCGTCGCCAGGTCGGAGAAGTGGGCTCCGGTGCCGCCGGAGATGGAGTAGACGACGACCCCGTCGGCCTGCGGCTTGCGGGCCCGGGCGAGCAGGGCGGCGGTGTCCTGGAGCTCGTCCAGGCCGTCGACGCGGATCACGCCGAACTGGCGCATGGCGGCGTCCACGACGGTGTCGGCGCCGGTCAGCTTCCCGGTGTGGGAGGCGGCCATGCGGGCGCCGGTCTCGGTGCGGCCGACCTTGACGGCGACGACGGGGACGCCGTTGCGCGCGGCGCGGTCGGCGGCCAGGAGGAAGGACCGGCCGTCCTTGAGGCCTTCGACGTAGCAGGCGATGGCTCCGACCTCGGGCTGCTCGGCGAAGTAGGAGATGAAGTCGGCTGTTTCGAGGTCCGCTTCGTTGCCCGTGGGGGCCCAGTGGGAGAGCCGGATGCCGAGTTCCTGGAGGGTGTAGACGGGCCGGCCCTGGTGACCGGACTGGGTGATGAGGGCGATGGCCGGGCCGTCGAGGTCGTCGCGGAACTGCTCGAAGGCGTTGAGGTTGGTGTTGGGGCCGAGCAGGCGCAGGCCCGAGCGCCGGACGGCGGCGCCGAGCCGGGCCTGGGCGGCGGCGCCCGCGTCGCCGGTCTCGGCGAAGCCGGAGGCGAAGGCGACGGCGAACTTCACCTTGGTCTCGGCCAGTTCCTCGATGACGGGGAGCGGGTCGGCGACGAGGAGGACGGCGAGGTCCACCTGTTCGGGCAGGTCGGCCACGGAGGCGTGGCAGGTCAGTCCGAAGACGGTGGGGCGGGTGGGGTGCACGGGGTGGATCCGGGCGCCGACGCGTTCCGCCCAGGCGATGAGCTGGCGGGTGATGCCGGTGTTCGGTCTGCCCTCGGCGTCGGAGGCGCCGATGACGGCCACGGACTCGGGCCGGAAGAACCGGTCCAGGTCGGGCACGTCGGCGTGCAGCGGCCGGCCGCTGACGTCCACGGCGACCGCGTCGTCGGCGGAGGGGGCCGCCGACGAGTGGACGGCCGTCCTGGGGGACTCCCCGCAGGCCTCGACACGTGCGCGGAAGTCGGTGGTGAGGGTGCCGTGAGTAGATCCAAGCATCGTTCCGCCCGCTCCTGCTCGATGAACCGTGATGGAACTGGAACTCAATAACTGACGTGTAGTCAGATTACTGAACTGACGTGCCGTCAGGAACAGGGCTGCGCAGGAAAGCTGGTGGAGGTGATGTGGTGAACGGTGTCAGATCCGCTCGCGGTCGGTCCAGAGCGCGGTTCGGCCAACGGCGTCATGCCCGGCGTCCTGCCCGGCGTCCTGCCCCGCGGCCGCCTCCCGCGGGCCGGCCTCCGGGCGACGCAGGACCGCGAAGGCGACGGCCAGGGCGGCGGCGATGAGGCCCGCCCCGACCGCGAAGGCCAGGTGGTATCCGCCGGTCAGCGCCTCGGGGGCGGTGCGTCCGGCCTCGGTGAGGGATTCGGTGCGGGAGGCGGCGAGGGTGGAGAGGGCCGCGATGCCGAGGGCCATGCCGATCTGCTGGGTGGTGTTGAAGAGCCCGGAGGCCAGGCCCGCGTCCTCCTCCTTCGCGCCGGACATGCCGAGCGAGGTCAGGGCGGGCAGGGCGAGGCCGAATCCGGCGGCCAGGAGCATCACGGGGAGCAGGTCGGTGAGGTAGTCGGCCTGCTCGGCCCGGCCGGGCACGCGGGTCAGCAGGCCGAGTACGCCGATCAGCAGCACCAGGCCGACCAGCAGGACGGCGCGCTCGCCGAACCGGGCGCCCAGGCGAGCCGAGACGGTCAGGGAGACGAGGCCGATGACGGCCGCGGCCGGCAGCATCGCGAGGCCGGTCTCGGCGGCGCCGTAGCCGAGGACGTTCTGCATGTAGAGGGCGACGAGGACCTGGAAGGAGAAGAGGGCGGCGACCATCAGCATCTGGACCAGGTTGGCGCCGAAGACGCTGCGCGAGCGGAGGATCCGCAGCGGCATGAGCGGGTTCGCGGCGGTGGCCTGGCGCAGGAGGAAGCCGGCGAGCAGGGCGAGCGCGAGGGCGCCGAAGCCGAGGGTGTGGGCCGAGGCCGCCCCGTACTCCTCGACCTCGACGACCGTGTAGATGCCGAGCATCAGGCCGGAGGTGACGAGCAGGGCGCCGAGGGCGTCCGCGCCCGCCTGCAGTCCGATGCCGCGGTCGCCGGGCAGGGCGGGGAGGGCGAGGAGGAGGGTGGCGATGCCGATGGGCAGGTTGATGAAGAAGATCCAGTTCCAGGTGAGCGCGTCGGTGAGCACACCGCCGAGGACCTGCCCGATCGAGGCCCCGGCCGCGCCGGTGAAGCTGAACGCGCCGATGGCCTTGGCTCGTTCGCGCGGTTCGGTGAAGAGCGTGACCAGGATGCCGAGGCTGACGGCGGAGGCCATCGCGCTGCCCGCGCCCTGGAGGAAGCGGGCGGCGATCAGGAGGCCGGGGGAGGCGGCGAAGCCGGCGAGGAGCGAGGCCGCGGTGAAGACCCCATTGCCCGCGAGGAACATCCGCTTGCGGCCGATCAGGTCGCCGAGGCGGCCGGCCAGGAGCAGCAGCGAACCGAAGGCGATGAGGTAGGCGTTGACGACCCAGCTCAGGCCGGCCGGCGTGAAGCCGAGATCGCTCTGGATGGCCGGCATGGCGACGGTCACGATGCTGCCGTCGAGGACCGTCATCAGCGTGCCGGCGGCCAGGACGCCGAGGGCGAGCCTGCGGGAGGGCGGGGCCGTGGGCGCGGGCGCGGGTGTGGCGGTGGTGGAGGGCATTGGGGTCTCTCCTGTCGTCGGGAGGCAACAGGAATGACCGTAGCAGATAGTTTTGTTGCAGACTATCTTTTACGGATCGAGATGCGGAGTGGTGGTGGTGTCAGCCCTTCTGGCGTGCCCGCCGGGCCGGCCGCGGCCCCTCCTCGGGTGTCTGCAGATGTCCCGTGACCAGCCGGTTCAGCGCGCGGAGCAGCACCTCGCGCTCGTCGTCCGGCAGGGCGTCGAGGGCGGTGCCGTGCACCCGGTCGACGATCTTCTGGCTCTCCTTCGCGACCTTCGCCCCCTCCTCGGTCACCGCGATGATCCGCGCCCGCCGGTCCGTGCCGGACGGCCTGCGCTCGGCCAGCCCGGCCTTCTCCAGCGCGTCCACGGTCACGACCATCGTGGTCTTGTCCATGTCCCCGATCTCGGCGAGCTGCGCCTGGGTGCGCTCCTCCTCGAGGGCGTGGACGAGCACGCAGTGCATGCGCGGGGTCAGCCCGATCTCGCCGAGCTGCGCGCTCATCTGTGTCCGCAGCACGTGACTGGTGTGGTCCAGGAGGAACGACAGGTCCGGTTCGGTGCGGGTGCGCGTCATGGCGGTCATGACCGCCAGGGTAGCGAAAATCGATCCGTCGCGGATTATCGACAAACGGACGACTGGCCCCTACTGGAGACGAGAGACCGGGACCGGGACCGCTCCTGTTGGGCCACGGCCTTGGCGATCTTCTCCGCGTCCAGGGCCATCTCCCGGAACATCCCGCTGATGGGGTTGGTGAAGCCGGTGAAGTACAGCCCGCGCGCCTGCGGAGCGGTGCGGGGGCCGTGCGTACGGGGCCGCCCCCGCTCGTCGAGCACCCCGAGGTCGCCGACCAGCCCCTCCAGGGCGCGGCGGTACCCGGTGGCCGCGATCACCGCGTCCGGGCTGATCCGCGAGCCGTCCGCGAGCACCACCTCGGCGCCGTCGAAGGACTCGACGGCGGCCACCGGCTCCACCCGGCCGCTGCGGACCGCGTCGACCAGGCCGACGTCCTGGACCGGGATCGACCCCTCCTTGACCCTGCTGTACAGGCCGGTCGTCGGGCGCGGCAGCCCGTACGCCGTCAGGTCCGGGACCGAGGTCCTGGCGACGAGCGCGGACAGCCGGTCCACGAGCCGCACGGGCAGCCGGCGCACGAGGATCCCGCTGCGCTGGGCCGGCCAGCCCGCGGTGGAGCGGCGCATGATGTGCGGGACGGTGCGCACGGCGAGCCGCACCCGGGCCGCGCCGCCCTCGACGAGGTCGACGGCGATCTCGGCGCCGGTGTTGCCGACGCCGACGACGAGGACGTCCTGGCCGGCGTACGGCCCGGGATTGCGGTAGTCGGCGGCGTGCAGCAGCCGGCCGTCGTACCCGTCCCGGCCCGGCCAGTCGGGGATCGCCGGCGTGTGGTTGTACCCGGTGGCGACGACGACGGCCGCGGCGGCCAGCACCCGCCCGCCGCTGGCATGCAGGACCCAGCCGTCCTCGCCCTCCGAGGCGGCCTCGATCCGGGTCACCTCGACGCCGGTCACGAGCTCCAGCTCGTGGAACTCGACGTACTTCTCCAGGTAGCGCACGACGTTGTCACGGGAGACCCAGCGCCCGAAGCGGCGCGGCATCGGCAGGCCGGGGAGCGCGGAGAGCCGGCGCGTGGTGTGCAGGTGCAGCCGGTCGTAGTGCCGCCGCCAGGACGCGCCGACCTCGTCGGACTTCTCGACGACCACCGCGCGGACCCCGCGGGCGCGCAGCGCGGCGGCCACGGCGAGGCCGCCGGGGCCGGCCCCGATGACGTACACGGGGCGGGGCTGGGTGGTCATGTCGGGTGCTGCGGGGACTCCAGGCATGAGGTGTGATCGTATCGCCACGCTGGGTTGATGGGTCTCGGACGAGGAGGGAATCGATTGCGGATCGGTCACGGCCGAGGCAGCGGGCCCGGCGGCTTCCCCGGTGGCAGGATGAAGTCCCCGCACTTCCGGAGAATCTGGAGCGACCGATGTGGCGACCCGACGGCTGGGACGTGCGCGTCCGCCTGGGTGTGCTCACCCCGCACGCCGATGTCGGACCGGAGTCGGAACTGCGCGCCATGGCCCCGGTGGACGTGGGGCTGCACGCCGCGAGGGTGCCGTTCGCTGCGATGGGCCGCGGCGGTGCGATGGATCCGACCATCCCACTCGCCCCGGTACGGGCCTTCGCCGAGCCGCCGTACGTGGACGAGGCCGCCGAGCGGCTGGCGGACGCACCGGTGGCGGCGATCGGCTTCGCCTTCACCAGCTCCGCGTACGCGATCGGGGCGCGCGGCGAGGCGCGGATGCTGGCCCGCCTCTCGGCCCGCGCCCGAGGACTGCCGGTGGTCGCCCCGTGCGCCGCGACGGTCGAGGCACTGCGGCTCCTGGACGCCGGCCGGATCTGCCTGGTGGATCCGCCGTGGTTCGATGCCGCCCTCGACGATCTGGGCCGGGCCTACTACGAGGATGCCGGCTTCGAGGTGGTGCGCGCGGCGCCGTGCGGCCTGCCCAGCGACCAGAGCCGCATCCGGCCCGACGCCCTGCTGGACTGGGTGGTGTCCTTCGCCCCCGACGAGGCGGCGGCGGTGGTCATCGGCGGCAACGGTTTCCGCGCGGTCGGCGCGATCGAGGCTCTGGAGGCGGTCCTCGGGCGTCCCGTCCTCACCGCCAACCAGGTCCTGTTGTGGGCCGCGCTGCGTGCGGCGGGCGCCACCACCGGCGGTGTCACGGGGTACGGGAGGATCTTCGGGAACCCGTGACCGGCCGGGGCCTTGCGGGATCGCCTCGTATCCGCTGAACTGACGTACCGTCAGATCAGTGGTGAGAGGGGTGGGGGCTGCCGATGCAGACCATCTGGCTCAGTGGGGCCGAATGGCTCGCCGTGCTCCGGATAGGCCTCGGCCTGTGGTGGCTGGAGAGCTGGCGGCACAAGGACAAGAAGGGCTGGTTCGAACGCGGCACCGGCATCGCCTGGGCCGCCGACGTCGCGAACAAGCACCGCTGGACCTTCGTCAAGGGCGGCTTCGAACTCGTCGTCGCACCGCGCCCGAAGACGATGGCGTACATCGTCGTCTACGCGGAACTGGCGCTCGGGCTGGGCCTGGTGCTCGGCTTCCTGACCCCGATCGCCCTGGTCGGCGGGCTGCTGCTGAACCTGCTCTACCTCGTGCTGATGATCCACGACTGGGCCGAACAGGGCCAGAACGCGATGATGGCACTCATCTCGCTCGTCGCGCTCCTCGCCATGTCCTGGCAGACCTGGTCCCTCGACGCGGCGATCGGACTCTTCCTGTGACCGGCGCCGTGCGCTACGACCTCCCCGAGGCGGACGACTTCACCCGCCCCTACTGGGACGCGGCGGCCGAGGGCAGGCTCCTGCTGCGCCGCTGCGGGCACTGCGGGCGGCCGCACCACTACCCGCGCGAGTTCTGCCCGTACTGCTGGGCCGGCGAGGACCGCGTGACGTGGGATACGGCGAGCGGCCGGGCGACCCTCTACACGTGGTCGGTGATCCACCGCAACGACCTCCCGCCCTTCGGCGCGCGCGTCCCGTACACGGCGGCGGTCGTCGACCTCGCGGAGGGCCCGCGGATGATGACCGAGGTGGTCGACTGCGAGGCGGCGGACCTGCGCATCGGCATGCCCCTGACGGTCACCTTCCGCGAGGCGGCGGACGGGGTGTGGGTGGCGGTGTTCCGGCCGGATCAGGGCCAGAGCAGCTCACGGACCCAGGAGCCCTCGGCGTCGGCGGTGCGGCGGTAGCGCAGGCGGGTGTGCCGGCGGGTGGCGTCGCCCTGGAAGAACTCCACCTCGTCGGCGTCCAGCACGTACCGGGTCCAGGTCGGAGCCGGTGCGTCCGGCTCGGCCCCGGCCCGCTCCCACGCCCGCTCCGAGGCCCGGACCAGGTCCTCGTAGGACTCCAGCACCTCGCTCTGGTGCCCGGTGAGCGCGGCGGCGAGCGCCCCGCGCGAACGGACCGCCAGGTCCGCGCGGCTCTCCGCGGGCCCGCACGCGGTGACCCGGCCGCGGATCCGGACCTGCCGGGCCACGGTCGGCCAGTAGAACCCGAGCGCCGCCCGCGGCTGCCCGGCCAGCTGCACGCCCTTGGCGCTGGTCGCGTGCGAGGCGAAGTGCCAGCCCCGCCCGTCGACGTCGTGCAGCATCAGCGTCCGCACATCGGGCCGCCCCTCGCCGTCCACCGTCGCCAGGCTCATCGTGTGCGGCTCCAACTGCCCCGCCCGGGCGGCGTGCACGAACCACGCCCGGAACAACGCCACCGGCTCGCCGGGTGCGGCCCCGGGGTCGAACCCGGGGAGCGGGGAGTCCCACACGCGCAGGGCGTGCAGGACGGAACGGAATTCCTCGTCGCTGATCTCGCCGATCTCGCTGCTCATGGAGCCAGGCTAGGGGCGGCGAGAGACGCAGGTCACACCGGCCCGTGCCGCCCTCCATGTCACAGGGCGCCGGGCCACCTCGTCCCAGGGGTGTAGCCAAGGACGACGGAGGAGCACACCATGGACGCGCGACTGAACTACTTCGCCGGCGAGACCGCGGGCAAGGCCCTCAAGTACCTCATGTCGGCGGGCAAGGCGGTCAAGGACTCGCCGCTGCCGAGCACGACGCAGGAGCTGGTGGCGTTGCGCGTGAGCCAGATCAACGGCTGCGCGTTCTGCATCGACATGCACACCAAGGACGCCACCGCGGCCGGCGAAACCCCGGTACGGCTGCACCTGGTCGCGGCATGGCGGGAGGCCACCGTCTTCACCGAGGCCGAGCGGGCCGCACTGGAACTCGCCGAGCAGGGCACCCGGATCGCGGACGCCGCCGGCGGTGTCGGTGACGGGGTCTGGGCGAACGCCGCCAAGCACTACGACACCGAGCAGCTCACCGCCCTCACGCTCCTGATCTCCTTCATGAACATGGCCAACCGGCTGAACGTCATCGCGCAGCAGCCCGCGGGCGACTACCAGCCCGGGCAGCTCCACTGACGCATGATCATGGGAGGGCGCCCGGCCGCGTGCACACGGCCGGGCCGGAGGGCTTCAGGGGGGCCGGTACATGAGCAAGGTCGAGGAATTCGAGGAACTGCGGTCGCTGCTGTTCTCGATCGCCTACCGGATCCTGGGCAGCGTCGGCGAGGCCGAGGACGCCGTGCAGGAGACGTGGCTGCGCTTCGACGCAACGGCGACCCGGCCCACGTCGACCAAGGCCTTCCTCTCGGCGACGGTCACGCGCATCTCGATCGACGTACTGCGCTCCGCGCGCGTGCGGCGCGAGCAGTACACCGGCCCCTGGTTCCCCGAACCGCTGCTCAGCGACCCGTACGAGGATCCGGCGCGGGCGGTGGAGCTGGCCGACTCCGTGTCCGTGGCGGCGCTGCTGCTGCTCGAACGCCTCAGCCCGCTGGAACGGGCGGTGTTCGTGCTGCGGGAGGTCTTCGCCTTCGGCTTCGACGAGGTCGCCACCGCCGTGGGGCGCTCGGAGGCGGCGTGCCGCCAGCTGCTGGTGCGGGCGCGCCGGCACATGGAAGCCGGTCGGCCGCGGTTCGCGGCCGACCGGCGCGAGCGGCAGGAACTGGCGACGCGGTTCTTCGACGCCCTGAAGGACGGCGACGTGGACGGACTCCAGACCCTTCTGGCGGCCGAAGTGCAGCTCGTGGGGGACGCGGGAGGCAACGCCCCGCAGCTGGCCAAGGCCGTCACGGGCGCGGCGAACGTCGCCCGCCTGCTGGCCGCGTTCTATCCCTGGCTGATGCGGATCGACGTGACGTGCGAGCCGCACGACGTCAACGGAGAGCCCGGCGCGATCTTCCGCGACCGCGACGGCAAGGTGCTCCAGGTGATGGTCCTCGACGTGCGCGACGGCCGGATCGGCACCATCCGCGGTATGCACAACCCCGAGAAGCTCACCCACGTCGGCCCGGTCGCCGACGCGTGGGCCGTGGCCCGCGCGGTGAAGGAGGCCCGCCGCCAGGCCCGTGCCGTGTGATGCAGCTCACTCCGCTCCGGCCGCTCAGTTTCCGGTCCGCCGACGGTCATAAGCCCGACTGCACCGCGACGAACACGTAGGAGGCACACCATGGCCGACCCCGTGAAGGGCCCCGCCGGCTACTTCCCGTCGATCGAGAAGAAGTACGGCCGCCCGATCGCCGAGTGGAAGGACCTCATCAGGGCCTCGCCGCTCACGAAGCACATGGAACTCGTCTCCTGGCTCACGTCGGAACACGGCCTGGGCCACGGCCACGCGAACGCCTTGGTGGCGCACACGCTGGCGGAGGCCGCGTAGGAGCGGCCCCCCGGCCGCTTACCCCCGGCCCAGCAGCATCGTGCCCGACGAGCAGAACCAGCCGCCCGTGCCCGAGGCCAGGGCTATCTGCGGGAGGCGGCCGCCGGGTTTGGTGACCTGGCCCGGGCCCGCCTCGCCGCGGAGTTGGCGGACGGCCTCGACCAGCAGGAACAGGCCGCGCATGCCGGGGTGGCAGGCCGAGAGGCCGCCGCCGTCGGTGTTGACCGGGAGTTCCCCGTCGCGCAGCAGGCGGCCCTTCTCCACGAAAGCCCCGCCCTCGCCCTTCGCGCAGAAGCCGAGGTCCTCCAGGGTCACCAGGGTCATGTAGGTGAAGGCGTCGTAGATCTCCGCGAGGTCGACGTCCGCCGGGGTGAGACCGGCCCGCTCGAAGGCGATGCGGCCCGAAACCGCCGCCGGGGACACCGTGAAGTCCTCCCACTCCGACATCGTGGTGTGCGACACGGAGGTCCCCGAGCCCAGAACCCAGACCGGCTCCTTCGCCGTGTCCGGTACGTACTCCTCCGCGGCCAGCAGCACCGCGCAGCCGCCGTCCGAGCGGATGCAGCAGTGGAGTTTGGTGAAGGGGTCGGCGATCATCTCGCCGGACAGGACGTCCTCGACGGTGATCGGGTCGCGGAACATCGCGTCCGGGTTGGTCGCCGCGTTGGCCCGGGCCTGCACGGCGACCGCGGCGAGCTGCTCCAGCGTGGTCCCGTACTCGTGCATGTGCCGGCGGGCGGCCATGGCGTACTTGGAGATCAGCGTGTGCCCGTACGGGACCTCGAACTGGAGCGGTCCGCGGGCCCCGAAGGAGAGGTTCGAGGTGCGCCGGCGGGCCTTGATGTCGGCGCGCGCGGTGGAGCCGTAGACGAGCAGGACCGCGTTGGCGTGGCCGGCGGCGATGGCGTCCGCCGCGTGGGCGGCCATCACCTCCCAGGTCGAGCCGCCCACCGAGGTGGAGTCGACCCAGGTGGGGCGCAGGCCGAGGTACTCGGCCACCTCGACGGGCGCGAGCGTGCCGAGGCCGGCCGAGGCGAGGCCGTCGATGACGGAGCGGTCCAGGCCGGAGTCGGCCAGGGCGCGGCGGGCGGCCTGCGCGTGCAGGGCGTAGGGGGTGGGGCCGTCCACCCGGCCGCAGTCCGCGAGGGCGACGCCGACCACCGCGACCCTCCGGCGGGGGCGGGAGGCGGTTCCAGGTGTGAGTCCAGGCATGGGAAGGACGGTACATCTGACGTATCGTCAGATGCTAGAGGGTCAGCCCCGCCCTGCCATCGCTCGCCCCCCGCCCCCCCGCCCGCCCCGCCCGCAACCCGCCCTCGCCGCCCCCTGGGCATCTGCCGCCGCCGGCCCTAACATGACGGCCCGTCAGATACGCCCCCGGCCGCCGCCGGGAGGTGCCCCCAGGAGGAGCCAGACGATGGATGCCGCCTTCACCGCGGAGCAGGCCGAGATACGCCGTACCCTGCGCGAGATCCTGGGCAAACGCTGCGGCCCCGACGAGGTCAAGGTCGCGGTCCGCACCACCGCCGGATACGACCGCGAGCTGTGGCAGCAGCTCGCCGAGCGGCTCGGGCTGCCCGGCCTCGCCATCGCAGAGGAGTACGGCGGCGTCGGCTGCACCCCCGCCGACCTGGCCCTGGCGTGCGAGGAGACCGGGCGGGCGCTGCTGCCCTCGCCGCTGCTGGCCACCGCCGCGCTCTGCGCGCCCCTGATCACCGCCCTCGGCACCGACGCCCAGCGCTCCGCGCTGCTCCCGCCGCTCGCGGCCGGCGGACTGACCGCCGCCCTCGCCGTACCGGGCCCGGCGCTGGCGACCGCACTCGCGCTGACCGGCGACGACAGCGCCGGGCACTGGTCCGGTGGCGGCCGCGCGGGCGGGATCCAGGCCCGCGCCGACGCCGCGGGCGCCGGCTGGCGGCTGTACGGGGAGGCCGCGCAGGTGCTCGACGGGCACAGCGCCCCGCTGCTGCTGGTCGCCGCGCACACCGGGGGCTTCGCCCGCAGCCGCACGCTGCTGTTCCTCGTACGGGAGGACGCGCCCGGGCTCGTGCGGTCCCGGCAGGCCGTCCTGGACGAGACCCGCCCGCAGGCCCGGATCCAACTGCGCGACGTACCGGCGGAGTTGCTCGGCGACGAGGAGGGCGCCGAGGAGGGTGACGTGGTGGGCGCCCTCGCCGCCACCGGGCGCACCGCCTCCGCGGTGCTCGCCGCCGAGGCGGTCGGCGCCGCCGGGCAGGCCCTCGCCCGCACCGTGGAGTACGTACGCCAGCGCGAGCAGTTCGGCCGGGCGATCGGCTCCTTCCAGGCGGTCAAGCACCGGCTCGCCGACCTGTACGTACAGGTGCAGGCGGCCCGCTCCGCGGCCTACTACGCCGCCTGGGACCCGGACCAGGGCTGCCTCGCCCTCGCCCAGGCGCTGGAAGCCCTGCGGGTGACCGCCGGCGAGGCGATCCAGCTGCACGGCGGCATCGGCTTCACCTGGGAACACGACGCACACCTCTACTTCAAGCGCGCGGCGGCCGACGAACTGCTCTTCGGTCCGGTCCACCGGCTGCGGGCGCACGCCGCGGACCGCGCGGGCCTGTTCGCGGCCCCGGCCCCGGCCTCGGACCCCGCCGCTGTCGCGGACCCCGCCCCGCCCCCGGCAGCCGCACCCACGACGGCCGCGACCGCTCCCCACGTCCCGCCCGCCCAAGAGAAGGTGGCCGTCTGATGGCTCCCGTGGCACCCGGCGTCAGGCTGATGCAGAAGGTCTCCTCGACCGTGCTCTTCGCCAAGATCGCCCCGCACTTCATCCCCGCCCTGGACAAGGCGGTGCACAAGCTCACCCGCGGCAAGGTCATGCTCAGCGCCCAGATGCTGCCGGGCGTGATCCTCACCGCCAAGGGCGCCAAGACCGGCGAACCGCGCACCACCCCGCTCGCCTGCATGCCGGAGAACGGCGGCACGAGCTGGATCCTGATCGGCTCCAACTTCGGCCGGCCCGGACACCCGGCATGGACCGGGAACCTGCTCAAGCACCCCGACGCGGAGGTGAGTTGGCAAGGCCGGGACATTCCCGTACGGGCCCGGCTGCTGGCGGGGGAGGAACGCGCTGCGGCATGGCGGGCGGTGCTGGGGTTCTGGCCGCCGTACGCGACCTACCAGGCGCGCATCGAGCGCGAGATCCGGTTGTTCCGCCTGGAGCGTCGCTGATCCAGGGCGGTCGTGCACGCGGCGCGGGCCGCGGGCGCGGGAGGTGCGGGCGCGAGCCCCGCCAAGCCGGCGCGAGACCCGAAGTCGGCCTAAGGCCGCCGCCAAGCCGGCGCGAGACCCGCCAAACCGGCGCGAGAGCGCCCGAGCCGGCGTGAGGCCGCCCAAGGCGGCGGATCCCGGAAGGGATCCGCCGTTACTTGGTCGGCTTCTTGCCCGTGATGCCGAGGTGGACGAGCAGCGCCAGGTTCGGCTTGAGCTCGGCCTGCTTGACACCCCAGGTCTGGAAGCCCTTCTGGTGCGAGGCGACCGCCGCCAGCATCGCGACCAGCGAACCGGCCATCGCCGCGGGGCTGACGTCCTTGTCGACCTTGCCCTTGGCCTGGAGCTCCTTCATCGACTCCGTCAGGGAGTTGGTGACCGAGTTCAGGATCTTCATGCGGATCTTGTAGAAGCGCTTGTCGCCCTCGGCCGCACCGAGGTCGACGACCCGCAGGATCGCGTCGTTGCGGCGCCAGAACTCCAGGAAACCCTCGACGAGTTCCTCGGCGGCGGACCAACCGGACTTGCCGACCCACGTCCGGCCCTCGACGAGCGACGTCAACTGCGCGCCCTCGGTGGCCATTTGTTCGGCGATCTCCAGGACGGCGCCCTCGACGTCCGGGAAGTACTGGTAGAAGGTCGCGGGGGAGGTACCGGCCTTGCGGGCGACGTCGATCACTTTGACGTCGCGGTACGGCGAGGAGCTGAGCATCTCGCTGAGGCAGTCGAGCAGCTTCTGCCGCGTCGCCTGGCCGCGCCGGCCGGCGACACGCCCGTCGACGGTGCGTACTTGTCCTGTCATGCCGTCAGCTTACCGAGGGGTGATCGGCGCGCTATTCGGCCGCCTGCAAATGGGGTTACGGGGTCCCTGGCCTGGGCGGGAGGCGGTCCGAGACGTTTCGACGGCCGATTTCCGGACGGCCCGGCCCCGGGGCTCGCCCCGGGTGCGCCCCCTGGTCGCGGCCCGGGCGTGTCGCCCGGTTCCGCAAGGTTTCCCCCGAATAGTCTTATCAACAGGCTGTGGACAAGTTTTCGGACGGATCATGGCTGAGAGGGTTGGGAGGGTACACACCCCCGCACAACGGAAGGAACCGGGCCCATGGCCGCATTCGCGGAAGGCGCACCCTGCTGGGTGGACGCCTCGCTTCCGGACGTCGAGGCGGGCAAGCGCTTCTACGGCGAGCTGTTCGGGTGGACCTTCGCGGACAGCGCGGGCGCCGAGTACGGCCACTACACCCAGGCCTACAGCCGCGGCCGCAACGTCGCCGCCCTCGCCCCCAAACCGGACGGCCGGATGCCCACCGTCTGGGGGGTCTACCTCTACACGACCGACGCCTACGCCTGCGCGCAGCGCATCCGCGCCGCCGGCGGCCAGATGGTCATGGACCCGATGCCGGTGGGCCCGTACGGCACCGCCGCCATGGCCGCCGACCCCGGCGGGGCCGTCTTCGGCCTGTGGCAGCCCGGCACCCACCACGGCTTCGAGGCCCAGCAGGAGCCGTACACGTACTGCTGGAGCGAGGTCTACACGCGGGCCCGCGACGCAGTCGACGTCTTCTACGCCAAGGTCTTCGGCTACGTCCCGCAGGACCAGGACGACGCCGGCGTCGAGTACCGGATCTGGTCCCCGCCCGGCAAGGCGCCCGGCACCGACACCGCGGTCCTGGGGCGCAGCCTGATCACCGACGCCTTCCCGGAGATCATGCCCGCGCACTTCCTCGTCTACTTCGCCGTCCCCGACTGCGACCAGTCCGTCGCGACGGTGCAGCGGCTCGGCGGCCGGATCACCGCCGACCCCTTCGACACCCCGTACGGGCGGATCGCGGTCGTCGCCGACAACCAGGGCGCGGTCTTCGGGCTGCTCTCGGAGCCCCGCACGAAGCCGGACGCGTAGGTCCCGCGGCCCCTTCGCCGAGCAGATCACACCGCCCCGCTCGACGTGCCGGGGCCGGACCCGGCCCGGGCCTGACAGAATCGGGGTTGCGCGACCCGGGCGGCGCCCGGAGTGAGACGCTGCACGGGGCCCAGGGCCCCGTGCCGGTGGAAGCGGGCCCGGGCGAGGGTCCGTACGGGGAGGTGTGGAGGCGAGTGGTGGAGCAGCTGACGCAGCACGACCCGAGACGGATCGGCCCCTTCGAGGTGCTGGGACGGCTCGGCGCCGGCGGCATGGGGCTGGTCTATCTCGCGCGGTCCGCGTCCGGACGGCGGGTCGCGATCAAGACGGTGCGCACCGAGCTCGCCGAGGACCAGCTGTTCCGGGTCCGCTTCACCCGCGAGGTGGAGGCGGCCCGCGCCGTGTCCGGCTTCTACACCGCGGCCGTGGTCGACGCCGACCCGCGCGCCGCCGTGCCGTGGCTGGCCACCGCGTACGTCCCGGCGCCCTCCCTGGAGGAGATCGTCAACGAGTGCGGGCCCATGCCCGCCCAGGCCGTACGGTGGCTCGCCGCCGGCATCGCCGAGGCCCTGCAGTCCATCCACGGCGCCGGCCTCGTCCACCGCGACCTGAAGCCGTCCAACGTGCTCGTCGTAGAGGACGGCCCGCGCGTGATCGACTTCGGCATCGCGAGCGGGGTTTCCAACACCCGCCTGACCATGACGAACGTCGCCGTCGGCACCCCCGCCTACATGTCGCCCGAGCAGGCGAAGGACTCGCGCAGCGTCAAGGGCGCCAGCGACGTCTTCTCGCTCGGCTCCACCCTCGTCTTCGCCGCCACCGGGCACCCGCCCTACCACGGGGCGAACCCGGTGGAGACGGTCTTCATGCTGCTGCGCGAGGGGCCCAACCTGGACGGGCTCCCCGAGGAGCTGCGGCCGCTGATCGACTCCTGCATGCAGATGGACGCCACGCAGCGGCCGACCCCGGCCGACCTGCAGGCGCAGCTCGCCCCGCACCTGTTCGACGGCGGCGACGACAGCGGCACCGCCTCGGCGTGGCTGCCCCCGCGGGCCGTCGCGATGATCGAGGCCCGGCGCGCGGGCAACCGTACGCCCGCCGCCGCCGTGCCCGCGCCCGCCCCCGGCCGGGACGCCGGCTCCGGCGGCCCCGCCTCCGCGGGCGCCACGCACCGCCGCCCGCGCGGTGGCGCCGAACCGTGGGTGGACCCGCGTACCGGCCAGGCCGTACCGCCGCGCCCGCACCGCCCGCCGATGTCCCCGGCGCCCTCCGGCGAGCCGGTGCGCCTGGGCGGCTCGCCGGTGCCGATCGGGCCCGGTCCGCGCGTGAGCGCCGTGGCCCAGGCCGCGCACGCCCCCGCCGCGGACTCGGCGACAGGCTGGGTCCGCCCGCCCGGCGGCGCGGCGGTCGTCACCCCCTCCGCGGTGGCGGTACCGAGCCCGGGCCCGGCTCCGGACAGCGGCCGCTGGCGCCCGTGGCGCTTCCGCATGTCCAACGAGGTCTGGGGCACCCCGACCGTCACCGGCAACCTGCTCTACGTCACCTCCTTCGAGGTCCACGCGCTGGACGTGGCGAGCGGCCGCCGCCAGTTCAAGACCCGCGACGTGGCCTGGTCCATGGCGGTCTCCGACGGCCGGATCCACGCCTCCGACGGCCCTTCCCTCTACGCGCTCGACGCCTCCGACGGCTCCGAGCGGTGGCGGCTGTCCGCCGACGCCTGGGTGTACGCGCTGCGCGCCGACCGCGGCACGGTCGTCACCGCCACCCGCGGCGGCGGCGTACAGGCCCGGGAGGCCTCCAGCGGCCAGAAGCTGTGGGAGCTGACCGGCGCGCAGAGCGACTTCGAGACCCCGGAGGCGGCCCCCGTCCTCCACGACGGCACCGTGTACGTGTGGCAGGACGCCCGGCTGCGCGCGCTCGACGCCCGCAGCGGACGCGAGTCCTGGTCATACCCGGTCGGCGACGCGGCCTCCTGCGGGAACGTGCCCGTGCGGGTCACCCCCGGCCCCGACGGCAACGTCTACATCGCGGCCGGCACCCGGGTGCTCTCCGTGGACCGGGCCTCGGGCCGGGTCCGCTGGCACTTCGAGGCCCCTGCGGTCTTCCTGGCCGCGCCGGCCTTCGCCCCGGGCGCGGCCGTCACCGGCGGCGGCGTCTACCTCGTGGACTACCTGGGCACGGTCTACGCCCTCGACGCGGCCACCGGCCACGACCGCTGGCGGATCGCGACCGAGGCCCGGCAGTCCTCGGACCCGGTGGTCGTCGCGAACGGCAACGTGCACCTGGGCGCGGGCAGCGCGCTCTACACGCTCGACGCGGTCACCGGCACCCCGAAGTGGCGGTTCGCGGCGGGCGGCGAGATCACCGGCCTGCCGGCGGTCGCGGACGGCCGCGTGCACTTCGGCTCCGCCGACCACTGCCTGTACACGCTGGACGCGGCGGGCGGCCAGCTCCGCTGGAAGCTGGCCACGGGCGGCGAGATCACGGGAGCTCCGGTGGCGGAGGCGGGCGTGGTGTACGCGTGCAGCAAGGACCGCTGCGTGTACGCGCTGGACGCGGCGAAGGGGACGGGCACCCGGACGAGCGGTTGACCTGCGCGGAGGGCGGGGCTTCGGCCCCGCCGGGTAGCGCACGGCACCGGGAGTGACAGGATGGACCCCATGAGCAACGTTTACTTCGACATCAACATCAACGGCGCCCCCGCCGGCCGCATCGTCTTCAACCTCTTCGACGAGGTCGTCCCGAAGACGGCGCGCAACTTCCGTGAGCTGGCCACCGGCCAGAACGGCTACGGCTACGCGGGCTCCGGCTTCCACCGCGTCATCCCCCAGTTCATGCTGCAGGGCGGTGACTTCACCAACCACAACGGCACCGGCGGCAAGTCCATCTACGGCGAGAAGTTCGAGGACGAGAACTTCCAGCTGAAGCACGACCGCCCGTACCTGCTGTCGATGGCGAACGCGGGCAAGAACACCAACGGCTCGCAGTTCTTCATCACCACGGTCGTCACCTCGTGGCTCGACGGCAAGCACGTCGTCTTCGGCGAGGTCGTCGAGGGCAAGGAGCTCGTCGACCAGATCGAGGCCCTGGGCACCCAGTCCGGCACCCCCAAGGGCAAGGTCGAGATCGCGTCCTCGGGCGTCGTCGAGGCCGTCTGATCGCACTCCGCCAGTACGGCCGGTCGGCCCCGCCCCCTCCCGGGGGCCGGGGCCGCCGCCGTGTCCGGGACATCACAGCGGCATCGGCACCGCTGCCCGGACCCCCCTTGGCAAGTGTTCGTAGGATGACCCCTTGATCAGAGCAATCGCGATTACGGGGGCGATTCGGCATGACGACCTTCGACACGGAGTGGGCCGGGCTCAAACAACAGGCGGCGGCCGGCGTGGACATGCGCCTCGCGAGCGCCGCGGCGGCACCTGACGGAGGCGGCAGCGGCGATCTGACGTCCGACCGGGCCGTCTGGAACCGGGCGAGCCAGGACCTCGGCGGCCTGTCGACGAGCATCAAGGGCGCCTTGGGCGCATTGGAGACGGGTCAGAAGGGCGCCGCGGTCGAAGGCGTCCAGAGCGCCACCGCGCACCAGGAGCTGTACCAGTCCTGGAAGACGTACCTGGAGAGCCTGTCCGGCAAGTGCACCTCCCTCCAGGGGCCGCTGGAGAAGGCCGGCAAGGGCCAGTACGACAACGACGAGGCCATCAAGGGCGGCTTCGCGCAGATCAACGGGCAGTACAAGGACACACCCGCCACCGGCGGCAGCGGCGGGGGACGGTGAGCTCGACCATGGACTACGCAGCACTCGTGGCCC
The DNA here is from genome assembly GCF_055588065.1 of Streptomyces sp. NPDC046308. Lineage (NCBI taxonomy): Bacteria > Bacillati > Actinomycetota > Actinomycetes > Kitasatosporales > Streptomycetaceae > Streptomyces > Streptomyces sp. NPDC046308. The sequence continues at coordinate 289,173 of NZ_JBVJFB010000006.1, read as the reverse complement.
TGAAACCGTCCGAGTTCACCGAGGCGGCCGACGGCTTCAAGGCCGTCAGCGACATGGCGGACCAGGCGTACGGTGACACCGAGGGCCAGATATCGGCGCGACTGCGGGACGGTCTCGACGGCGTCGCCCTGGAGGCGGCCCTGGGATCGCTCCGGGAACTGGCGAAGAACTTCCACTACACGCAGGTCGAATGCGGCCTGGCGGCGACCTCGCTGAAGGCGTTCGCGGCCGCGATGACCGAGGCGAAGAAGAAGCTCGCGGACGCCGTCGAGGACGCGGAGCACCAGAAGTTCAGGGTGGGGGCCGACGGCTCGGTGACCTACCCGCCCGGCGGTACGGAGAAGGACGGGAAGCTGCCCGAGGGCGGCACCGTCACCGGCAGCGCCAAGGGCAAGCCCTCGGGGAACGTCATCGACCCCACGAAGGACGCCAACGACCTGTCGGCCGCCCTGGAGCGGCAGGCGGCGAACATCCACCCCAATCCGAACTTCGGCAAGGCGGTGGAGATCGCCAACCGCATCGCGCAGGCCGTCGCCGAGGCGACCGAGGCCGACGCCCTGTGGGCACCCAAACTGCGCAAGCTCAAGGCGGACGACGACCTGGTCGTCTCCGACAAGGACTGGGCGGACGTGGAGAGCGACACGTCCGAGGTCCGCAGCGGCGCGAAGGACTACCTGGACCACATCAAGCCCCCGCCCAAGGACGGTGACCCGAAGGCGAACGCCGACTGGTGGAAGGGCCTGAGCGCGGACGAGCAGTCCGCGTACCTGTCCCTGAACGGGGCGCAGGTGGGCGCGATGGACGGGCTGCCCTCGGTGGTCCGCGACGAGGCCAACCGCACCGTACTGGCGGAGACCAAGGCCCAGTTCCAGATCAGGCTGGACGGGATCCCCCCGCAGCCGCAGAAGTACGTGCCCTCGGGCAGGGACTACCCCGCGGTCGTACTCAACCCCGCCTGGTCGCAGTGGGACGAGAAGTACGCCGACGACAAGGCCTTCCTGGACAAGAACCTCAAGGGCATGAACGCCATCCAGGCCCGGTTCGACGCCACGGGCACGGACGGCCTGCCCGAGGCGTACCTGCTGGGCTTCGACACCAAGGGCGGCGGCCGGGCCATCGTCGCCAACGGCAACCCGGACACGGCGGCCCACACCGCGGTGTTCGTCCCCGGTACGTACACCGACATCACGAAGTCCGAGACGTACATCGGCCACATGTCCAAGCTGTGGAAGGAGACCCACGCCCAGCTCCCCGGTGAGAACGTGTCCACCATCACCTGGATCGGCTACGACGCCCCGCAGAGCATCGTCCCCGAGGCCATGAAGGAGAAGTACGCCCACACGGCGGCGCCCGACCTGAACCACTTCATGGCCGGTCTGGAGCAGGTCCAGGGCGGCGACGAGAAGAGCCACACCACACTCATCGGCCACAGCTACGGCAGCACGGTCGTGGGTGCGTCATCGAACGCCGGTGACCTGCGCACCGACGACATCATCGCCGTGGGCAGCCCCGGCATGCTGGTCGGCCACGCCAAGGACCTGGACGTCGGCGCGGACCACGTGTGGTCGGAGGCGGCCGGCTTCACCAAGGACCAGGTGCCGGCCGGCGGCAAGGCGGCCGGGCTCGGCGGCGGTGCCCACTGGTACGAGGAGCTCCTGCCCTTCGGTTACGCGTGGGGGTCGAACGTGCCGTCCGACGAGGATTTCGGGGCCCATATCATGGAAAACGACGCCAATGATCACGGGGATTACTGGAGGAAGGACTCGAAGAGTCTTGAGAATCAGGCGAATGTCGTCGCCGGTCATTACGACAGGGTCACCCGTGGCTGACACGAGGACCCGGGACCGGGTCGCCGGCCGCCGGGTTTCCGGATCTCTGCGGATCAAGGCTCTCGCTGTCGTCCTTGCCGGATCGCTTTCCATGCTGTCTATGGGGTGTTCGAACGTGAAAGAACTGAATTACGAGCCCGTCAGGATGGATCCCGGTCCGGCGCGCACGAAGACGAAGCAGGTCTCCAGCCGCCTGCTGGAGATGACCGGCGTCAAGGGCAAGGTGACCGAGCCCGGCCCGAGTGTGTCGCGCTGCAGCGAGTACGGGGACGACCTGTTCGCCACGGAGCACCCCTGGTCGGTGTACGAGATCTCCGACGCGCAGGTCGAGGAGGGCATGCAGAACCTGCGCAAGGCCCTCGGCGAGAACGGTTGGAAGATCACCAAGGACGGCAAGGCCAACAGCCAGGCCCAGGACCCGGAGATCTACGCCGAGAACAAGGCCGAGCAGTTCGACGTGCACGTGACGGGCCGCAGGAAGACGGAGACCGGGCAGTCGATGCTCCTGTTCAAGGTCGTCTCCGCCTGCTTCCGCGCGGCCTCGGCCTCCGACCTCGACGGCCAGTACTGACCCTGACCCGGCGGCGGTGAACAGCTCCCGGACGCGGTGGTCGCGTCCGGGACGGCCGTCGTACCAGGCACGGAAGGGGCTCCGGACGGCGGCCGCCGCTCCGATCGGACCCATCAGCGGGCCGGGTACGTCGCGGATCATGCCCGGCACCTTCGCACTGGGGGTCCTGCTGCCGACGCTACGCCCGGCGCCCTCGCCGCGCACGCGGAATCGATCTGGTCCTGGTCGCTTACCTGCGTGGCGGGGCACTGATAGCGTGGCCCGCCGTTGTCCAGGGGAGGGGTTCGGGCCATGGTGGCTGGGCGTCGCATCAGGTTCACCGCGGTGCTGGTGGCCGTCGTGTTCGCGCTGACCGGGTTCTCGTCGCACGGCGGAAGCAGCAGCAGCGGGAGCAGCGGGAGCAGCGGCAAGAGCAAGAGCAAGAGCAGCAGCGGGGGCGGCTGCTCCAGCTCCAAGAGCAAGAAGAAGAGCCACGGCAACGGGAGCAGCAGCAGCCCGACGCCCTCCGCGAGCGCGACGTCGGCGCCCGTGCGGGCCGTACTCGTCAGTTGTGTCGGCGCGGACGCCAAGGGGGCCACCGTCCAGGTCACCTCCACCGACTCCGCCGAGCGCACGGTGCGGGTGCCGGTGACCTTCAGCGGTGCGAACGGCGCGACCCTCGACGCCGGCTCCGTGAAAGTCACGCTCAAGGCGCGCGAGAGCCGGAACGTCGTGGTCCCCATGACGACCCCGGGCAAGGCCGCCGACGTGAAGAACTGTCTGGTCGGGACGGTGGAGCGGGCGTAGGTCCGGCCTCACCGCACCCGCGGCTCCGGCCCGCCGCGCCGCCCGGCGAACAGCTCCGCCTGCCGCTCCGGTGCCAGGTTCCCCAGCGCGATCAGCGCCGGGGCCTGGGCCAGGGCCTGCTGGAGCGCGGCCTGCTTCGCCGACCACAGGGCCCGTACGGTGCCCTGCACGGCCTCGGTCGGGAAGCCGGCCAGGGTCTCCGCCGTCCGCAGGGCCGCCGGGAGCAGCGCGTCCGGGGCGGTCAGCTCCGAGACGAGCCCGATCTCGTGGGCCCGGCGGGCGGAGAGCCGTTCGGCCGTGCCCATGAGGGACATCCGGGCGGCCTCGCCGAAGGGCATGCGCTGCGCCATGTAGACGGCCTCGTAGGCGCTGACCATCCCGTACGTCGTGTGCGGGTCGAAGAAGGTCGCCGTGTCGGAGGCGATCAGGAACTCCGCCTCGCCCAGCAGGTAGAACGCCCCGCCGCAGGCCATGCCGTTGACGGCGGCGACGACCGGTTTCCACAGGTCGCCCGCCTTGGGCCCGATCGCGATCAGCGGATCGTCGGCCGAGTACGGGGACCCCGGCTGCGGCACCTCCACGCCGCGGTCGATGCCGGTGCAGAAGGCGGCCGTCCCGGCGCCCGTGAGCACCACCGCCCGCACCTCCTCGGCGAAGCGGAACTCCCGCCACACCGCGCTCAGTTCGCTCGCCGTCTCCAGGTCGATCGCATTGTGCCGGCGCTCCCGGTCCAGGGTGACGACCGCGACCCCGGTCGCCTTGTCCCGCTCCACCCGTACGGTCACGACTTCTCCAGCAGCCAGCGTGGCACGGCCATCCCGCCGATCTCGGTGAAGGCCACCTGGACGCGTGCGCCGATGCGCAGCCGGGCCGGGTCCATCGAGTCCAGCGGGGCGTCGGCCGAGGTCACCAGGTTCCCGGCGAGCCGGATGTGCGGGGCGTCGGCGAGTTCCACGAGGACCACGTTGTACGGGGCCTGCGCGGCGTAGGCGGGCAGCAGCGGCGGATGCGGCCGGACGTACGACCAGATCCGGCCGCGGCCGCTCATCCGGCGCCACTCGCTCTCGAAGGACCGGCAGTGCGGGCAGCAGGGGCGGGGCGGGAAGCGCAGCCGGCCGCAGGCGGCGCAGGCCTGGACGCGGAGCTCGCCCCGGGCGGCGTACTCCCAGAAGGGGGCGCCGTCCTCGTCGGGGACGGGCAGGAGCAGCTCGGCCGCGGCCTCGGCGGCGGCTTCGGATGCGGTGGTCATCGGGCGGTCAGCTCCTCAGCAGGATCGCGGACGTTGGGACACCCTCGCCCGCCGTCACCAGGCAGGTGGAGGCGTCCGGCACCTGGGCGGTGGAGATGCCGCGCAGCTGCTTGACGCCCTCGTTGATCAGGTTGAAGCCGTGCACGTACGCCTCGGACAGGCCGCCGCCCCCGGTGTTGATGGGGAGCCGGCCGCCCGTCTCCAGGGCCCCGCCCTCGGTGAAGGCGGCGCCCTCACCGCGCCCGCAGAAGCCGTAGCCCTCCAGCGAGAGCGGGATCAGCGGGGTGAAGGCGTCGTAGATCTGGGCGACGTCGACGTCCTGCGGCCCGAAGTCGGCCTGCTTCCACAGGTGGCGGGCGGCGGTCCAGGCGGGCCCGGAGAGCGGGTCGTCGTTCCAGTAATTGACCATGCCGTGGTGCTGGGAGGGCAGGCCCTGGGCGACGGAGTGGACGTAGACCGGCTTCTGGCGGCAGTCCCGGGCGCGCTCGGCGGAGACGATCACGCAGGCCAGCGCCCCGTCGGTCTCCAGGCAGTTGTCGAAGAGGCAGAGCGGGTCGCTGATCATGCGGGAGGTCATGTACATCTCGCGGGTCAGCGGACGTTCGTACATCATCGCGGCCGGGTTGGCGTTGGCCCGGTTGCGGCAGGCCATGGCCACGTTGAAGAGGTGGTCGCGGGTGGCGCCGTACTCGTGCATGTAGCGGCGGGCCAGCATGCCGATCTCGTCGGCGGGGCGCAGCAGCCCGAAGGGGCGGGTCCACTGGCCGGGGGTGGGCAGCTGGACGGCGGTGTTCTTCCAGGGGCGCGGACCGGAGCCGCGTTTGCGGGAGCGCCAGGCGACGCCGACGGTGGCCTGGCCGGTGGCGACGGCGGAGGCGAGGTGGCCGACGGTGGCGCAGGAACCGCCGCCGCCATAGCCGATCTTGGAGAAGAAGGTGACGTCGCCGGCGCCGATGGCCTTGGCGACCTCGACCTCGTCGGTCTCCTCCATCGTGTAGGAGGAGAAGGCGTCGACCTCGGAGGGCTCGATGCCGGCGTCGTCGAGAGCGGCCAGGATCGCCCGGCAGGCCAGTTCCTTCTCGGACTGCGGCAGTCGTTTGGCAAAGGCGGTCTGCCCGATGCCCACTATCGCCGTAGCGTCCTTGAGCGTTGCCGCCATCGCCACCTCCGGGGTGCGCCAGTACTGACAGCCGCGAAGGCTACAGCTAATCTGACGGATAGTCAGCTACTGGGTTCGCGGGAGGATGGCACGCATGGGCGACGACGCACGCGCAGACCTGCGCTGGGGCAGCATCGCGGGGCTCGTCCGGGCGGCAGCGGTACGGTACGCCGACCAGGAGGCCGTCGTCGACGGCCGCGTCCGCATCAGTTACGCGCAGCTCGGCGAGCGCGTCGAGCGCGCCGCGGCCGCCTGCATGGCCGCCGGGGTCGAGCCCGGTGACCGGGTCGCCGTCTGGGCTCCCAACACCCTGGAGTGGATCGTCTCCGCGCTCGGGGCCGTCTCGGCGGGCGCGGTGCTCGTCCCCCTCAACACCCGTTTCAAGGGCGCGGAAGCGGCGTACGTCCTCCAGCGCAGCCGGGCCCGGCTGCTCTTCGTCACCGGCACCTTCCTCGGCACCTCCTACGTCGCCTCCCTGCGCCGGGCCGCGGGCGAGGGCCCCGGCTCCGGGCCGCTGCGCGGACTGCCGCACCTGGAACAGGTCGTCGTCCTCGCCGAGGACGCCCCCGAGTCCTTCCGCACCTGGAAGGACTTCCTCGCGGGCGGGGACCGCGTACCGGCCGGAGCCGTCCGCGAACGCGCCGCGTCGATCCCCTCCGACGCCCCCTCCGACATCATCTTCACCTCCGGTACCACCGGCAGCCCCAAGGGCGCCGTCATCACCCACGCCCAGTCCCTGCGCTGCTACGACGTCTGGTGCGAGCTCGCCGGACTGCGTGAGGGCGACCGCTACCTGATCGTGAACCCCTTCTTCCACACCTTCGGCTACAAGGCCGGGATCATCGCCTGCCTGATGCGCGGGGCCACGATGGTCCCGCAGCCCGTGTTCAACGTGGACACCGTCCTCGCCAACGTCGCCGCCGAGCGGATCTCCGTTCTCCCCGGGCCGCCCACCCTCCACCAGTCCCTCCTCGACCACCCGCAGCGCGACCACCACGACCTCTCCGCCCTGCGCCTGGTCGTCACCGGCGCCGCCGTGGTCCCGCTGCGGCTCGTCGAGCGGCTGCGCGGCGAGCTGCGCATCGCCACCGTCCTCACCGCGTACGGGCTCTCCGAGGCCAGCGGCATCGTCACCATGTGCCGGCGGGGCGACCCCGCGGAGATCGTCTCCGAGACCTCCGGGCGGCCCATCCCGGACACCGAGGTGATGATCGTCGCCGCGGACGGGACGCCGCGGCCGGCCGGCGAGGCCGGCGAGATCGTGGTCCGCGGCTACCACGTCATGCAGGGCTACTTCGAGGACCCCGACGAGACCGCCAGGGCGATCACCCCGGACGGCTGGCTGCACACCGGCGACGTCGGGTTCAAGGACGCGCACGGCAACCTGCGCATCACCGACCGGATCAAGGACATGTTCATCGTGGGCGGCTTCAACGCCTACCCCGCCGAGATCGAGCAACTCCTCGGCCTGCACCCGGACATCGCCGACATCGCGGTCGTCGGGATCCCCGATCCGCGGCTGGGCGAGGTCGGCAAGGCGTACGCCGTCCGCCGCCCCGGCTCCACGCTCACCGCCGACGACCTGATCGCCTGGTCCCGGCGGGAGATGGCCAACTACAAGGTGCCGCGCGCGGTGGAGTTCGTCTCCGAGCTGCCGCGCAACGCGAGCGGCAAGGTGCTCAAGCGCGAGCTGCGGGCCCGCTAGCGCGTCCCGGCCGGTACTCGGCGGGCGGTGCTCGGCGGGCGACGCTCAGCGGGCGTACGAGCCGAGGCCGATCAGGCAGTACACGTACTGGTTGAGGACGGTGGCGCCCCGCGTGTAGCGGTAGGAGAACGCGTACTGCGTCTTGGGGTTGGAGTTGCAGCGGTCCATGTCCGAGGTGCCGGGGATGCTCTCGATCACCTTGTAGTGCGCGTCGGACGCCGAGCAGGAGACCTCCTCCACGCCGGTGACGGTCGTCGGCGTCGTCGAGTCCGGCAACTGTCCGTTGAGGCAGGTGCCCCGGTCGAACGGGCTCGGCTCCTCCGGGGTGGGTACCGGAGCGGGCGCCGCGCTGTACGGGGTGGGCACGGCGTTCGGGGCGACGGTGGGTTCCGCGGACCACGGAGCGGCGGAGGAAGGGGACAGCGCGCCGGAGGAATAGGTCGGGGTGGGGGAGGCGGAGTTCCTGCCGTCGCCGTCGTCCCCGCTGTTCACCGCGATGACGACGACGGCGATCACGGCGGCGACCAGGAGCGCCGCGAGGCACCCGCGGCCGTTCGCCATGGCGGAGGACGGGGCGGGCTGCGGCGTGCCGCCCGCAGGGCCGCCCGCGGTCGCGCCCAGCCTGCCGGTCGCGAACGCCGCCCCGATCCCCGCCCCGGCGCCGGCTCCGCCCCCGGCTCCCGCTGCCGCCCCGCCGCCACCGGACACGCGGATGCGCAGCAGTAATTCCTGCTCCCCGACCCGGGCGCGGACGAGGTCGCCGTTCCGGCAGGCCGGGATGCGCAGCCGGGCCGGCCCGTTCGCCAGCTGAACGGGGAGGATGACCCCGTGGGCGGCCTGCTGCGGGGTGATCGTTATGGGCATTTCCTGCGACGACACCGGCTGCTCCAAGGGGTGAGGGTGGTGCGGTGGCACCCTGCCTGACGAACCCTCGTCGATTGTGTCCCGTGCGCGGGCGGTGACGCAGCGATTCCGCTAGGTAGGACGCCGGGCCAGCACGAGCCGCCAGCGCGGAGCGCCTCCGCTCTGCCGCCCGAAGTGCTCCAGCGGCACCGTCTCGACGGTGAAGCCGGCGGCCTCCAGGTCCCGGCGGACCCCGCTGAGCGGGAAGGTCCGGTAGTACATGACGAAGGACGGCCGCCACACCGCGTTGCGCACCCGCATCGCCGCGTCGAAGCCCGCCGCCACCCACCACACCGGGGAGCTCGCCGGGATCGGGGCGCCGATGGGGAAGGCGAAGACCCCGCCGGGGCGCAGGGAGCGGTGCACGCCGGAGAACAGGGCGGGCCGCTCCGATGGCAGGAAGTGGCCGAAGGCACCGAAGCTGACCGCCAGGTCGTACGCGTCCCCGAGCGCGGGCGGCAGGGCCCGCGCGTCGGCCCGTACGAAGTCCACGCGCTGGTCCGGGTGGGCGCGCTCGGCCTCGGCCAGCATGCCGGCGCTGAGGTCCACCCCGGTCACGCGGTCCCGGCACAGCCTGCGCAGCATGCCGATCGCGGCGCCGGTGCCGCAGCACACGTCGAGCCCGGCGCCGAAGGACCCCTCCCGCTGGGCGAGGACCTCCTCCACGGCGTCGAGCATCCGGTCGGGGGTGCGGAAGGGCGTGTGGTCGAACTTCGGTGCCAGCAGGTCGTAGCCGCGCTCGATCGAGGAGAGGCCCTGCACGGCGAGTTCGCGGACGCTCGGTCCGTGGGAGGAGAACACACCCCCAGCGTATGCCCGTGCCCCGGGCGGACCGGAGGCGGACGCACGCGTGCGGCGGTCGCGATGGCTCCCCCTCCGGGCCACCGCGACCGCCGTTCCCCCGTTGAATCCCCCGTACGTCGTGCGTTCTTGCGGTCCTGCGTCTTGCGGTCCTGCGTGGTGCGTCCTGCGTCCCCCGTCGTGCCGGGTGCCTGCTACGGACGCGGACCGGACGCGTGGTTGTCCAGCGTCTGGATCTCCTCGGCCGGCGTCGGCGGAGCGGGAACCGGAGCGGGCGTCGGTTCGAGCGGCTTGATCTCGATACCCGAAGCGTGGTTGTCCAGGGTCTCGACGTCGACGCCCGGGGCGTGGTTGTCGAGCGACTTGCCGTCGCCGTCGGTCGGCAGGATGTTCTCGTTCGTCGTCATCGGTTCTCCTGGTGGATGGGTGGGGCCCGCTCGGCGATTCCCCCGATGACCGCCGAGCGGGTAGTCCTCCAACCGACCCGGTTGCCCCCCGACGCGCCGGGTCGATGCACCTATCGTGCCGACCGGCGATAAACGAACGATGAACGCCTCGTTCAACCGGCGTCACCGCAGGTCAGGCCGCGATCTCCGAGGCTAGCAGGGCCTGCACCTCGGCCAGTTCCGTGGACCCCAGCTGCCGGAAGACGGCCTCCGCGTCCCGCCAGCACGCCCGCGCCCGGTCCGTCTGGCCCAGCCGCCGCAGCGCCTTGCCCAGCACGGTCAGCACGGTGGCCCGGCGCCACTCCCCGCCGATGCCGCGCAGGGCGATGGCCTGCTCGGCGTGCGAGGCGGCCAGGGTGGGCCGGCGCGCCGCCAGGTGGGCCTCCGCGAGCCGGAAGTGGGTCACGCCCTCCCACAGCGGCTGCCGGTTCTCGTGGAAGAGGGACAGCGCCTCGGTGAGCTGGGCCAGGGCCTCGCCGAGCCGGCCGGCCTGGGTGAGGGCGATGCCGAGCGCGTAGCGGCCGTTGGCCAGGCGCAGGGTCAGGCCCATCCGGTCGTAGATGGCGATGCCCTGCTGGGCGAGGTCTATGGCGCTGGAGAGGCGGCCCAGTTCCACGTGGATGCGGGAGAGGTTGCACAGGGCGCTGGCCTCGCCGACGTTGTTGGCGTCGGCGCGGAAGCCGTCGATGGCCTCCAGCAGATAGCGTTCCCCGTCCGCGTGCCGGCCCTGGTAGAGGGCGATGATCCCGCGGTCGTTGGGAGCCCAGCAGCTGGGCAGCGGGTCGCCGGCCTCGCGGGCGAGCACGGTGGCCTGGCGGGCCTCGTCGTCGGCCTCGGCGAAGCGGCCCGCGACCAGGTGGACGTTGGTGAGCGTGGTGCGTGCGCGGCCCTCGGCGTACGGGTCCTTGGCGGCCTGGGCGGCGTCGCGCAGGGCGACGGCGGCCGATTCGTACTGCTTGGAGTTGGCCCCGGACTCGGCCAGGTCCTTCGCCGCCCACAGCAGGTCCACGGCCCGCCGCAGCACCGGCGTCTCGCCGCCCCGTACGGAGGCCTGCCGTACGCACGCCAGCAGCGGGTCGGCCTCGGCGTACAGCCAGTCCAGGGCGGTCCGCGACTCGGCGAAGACCAGCCCGGGGTAGTGGGTGTCGCAGAGGTGGGCGGGGAGCCGGTCACCGGGGCGTTCCAGGGCGTACACCCCGGAGGCGGTGGCCAGGTAGAAGTCCAGCAGCCGGTCCAGGGCCGCCTCGCGGCCGCTCGGGGGCTGCTCGTCGCGTTCGGCACAGGCACGCGCGTAGAGGCGTACGAGGTCGTGGAAGCGGTAGCGGCCGGGGGCGGCGGATTCGAGCAGGGAGCAGTCGACTAAAGCCTCCAGCAGGTCCTCGGTGTCGTGCTCGGGCAGGTCGAGTACGGCGGCTGCGGCCGAGAGGGAGATGTCGGGGCCGTCGGCGAGGCCGAGGAGGCGGAACGCGCGCTGCTGGGCGGGCTCCAGCTGGCCGTAGCCGAGCTCGAAGGTGGCCTTGACGGCGAGGTCGCCGGCCTGGAGCTCGTCGAGGCGGCGGCGCTCGTCGCCCAGCTTGGCGGCGAGGACGGAGACGGTCCAGGTGCGGCGGGCGGCGAGCCGGGAGGCGGCGATGCGGATGGCGAGCGGCAGGAAGCCGCAGGCGCCGACGACGTCGAGGGCGGCCTGGCGCTCGGCGCGCACGCGCTCCTCGCCGACGATCCGGGTGAAGAGCTGGAGGGCCTCCTCGGGGCTCATCACGTCGAGGTCGACGAGATGGGCTCCGGCGAGGCCCGCCATGCGGACCCGGCTGGTGACGAGGGCGGCGCAGCCGGCGGTGCCGGGCAGCAGCGGGCGGACCTGCGCGGCGTCGCGGGCGTTGTCGAGGAGGACCAGGACGCGGCGGCCGTCGAGGGTGGAGCGGTAGAGCGCGGCCCGCTCGGCGGGGGAGTCGGGGATGGCCGTGTCGGGGGTGCCGAGGGCGCGCAGGAAGGAGCCGAGGACGGCCTCCGGTTCCGCGGGGCGGGCCTCGGTGCCCTGGAGGTCGACGTAGAGCTGGCCGTCGGGGAAGTGCGGGCGGGCGGCGTGGGCGACGTGCACGGCGAGGGTGGTCTTGCCGACGCCGCCGATGCCGGCGAGCGCGGAGACGGCCATGACCTGGTCCTGGGCGCCGCCGGACAGGATGGCGCCGAGCTCGTCGACGAAGCTGGAGCGGCCGGTGAAGTCGGGCACGGTCGCGGGCAATTGGGCGGGCCTCACGTGGACGGTCGCGGCGGCCGGGGCCGGGTCCTCCGCGCGGGCGAGATCGGCGTCGGCGTTCAGGATGCGCTGCTGGAGCGCGGCCAGTTCGGGGCGCGGGTCGACGCCGAGTTCGTCGGCGAGCAGGCGCCGGGTGTCGGCGTAGACGGCGAGGGCCTCGGCCTGCCGGCCGCTGCGGTACAGGGCGAGCATGAGCAGCTCGCGCAGGCGCTCCCGGAGCGGGTGGGCGGCGGTGAGGGCGGTGAGCTCGGAGACGGCCTCGGCGTGGTGGCCGACCTCCAGGTCGAGGTCGAGGCGGGTCTCCAGCAGCTGGAGGCGCCATTCGGCGAGCCGGGTCCGCTCGGTCTCGGCGTGCGGGCCGGGGACCCCGGCCAGGGGCTCGCCCTCCCAGAGGTCGAGGGCGCGGGCGAGGAGCGTACGGGCGAGGGCGCGGTCGCCAGCGGCGCGGGCGGCGTCGGCGTCGGCGGCGAGGCTGCGGGCGACGCCGAGGTCGAGGGTGGCGGCGGAGCGCAGCCGGATGGCGTAGCCGCCGGACTCGGTGACGAGCAGCCCGGGGGCGACGACCTTGCGCAGACGGGAGGCGTAGGTGCGGATGGTGGCGAGGGCCTGCTGTGGGGGGTCATCGCCCCAGATGGCGTCGATGAGCTCGGGTGCGGTGGCGGTGCGGCCGTCGCGCAGCAGGAGGAGGGCGAGCAGGGCGCGCTGCTGGGGGGTGCCGGAGGGCAGCGGCTCGGCGCCGCGCCAGGCGCGGACGGGGCCGAGGACGGCGAAGCGGGACTCGACGGGGGAGACGGGGGAGACGTGGGCGTCCGCGGTGGCAGGGGTGGCGGGCGTGGCCGCCGTGGCCGCCGTGGCGGCGTCCGGGGTCGGGCGCGGTCGCGGTGCCGGGGTCGGGGTCGGGGCCGGGCGTTTGGACGTGGTGGTGGGCCGGGCTCCCTCGGGGTGCTTCCGCGGGTGCGGGATGGCCGGTACGCCGTCCATCTGTCCTCCCCCTGCCTTCCGTTCGGTGTAAGGGTCAGTCTGCCCTGTCTTGCGCGTACACGTCAGCCCGTCCATGGCCGATCACGGACCAACTAGCTGACGGTTCGTCAGATCGGCGCTACCGTATGAGCCATGGAGACCTTCCCGAAGATCATCTCGGTGGACGACCACACGGTTGAGCCCCCCCACGTCTGGCGGGACCGGCTCCCGTCCAAGTACCAGGACACCGGCCCCCGCGTCGTGCGCGCCCCCTTGAAGGAAATGACCTTCCTCGGCGGCAAGTTCGCACCCGTCATGGGGGCCAAGGGCGACGACGGCCCGATCGGCGACTGGTGGGTGTACGAGGACCTGCACCGCCCGCTCACCCGCCTCGACACGGCCGTCGGGTACGACCGCGACGAGATCAAACTGGAAGTCATCACCTACGAGCAGATGCGCCCGGGGTCCTTCTCGGTTCCCGACCGCCTCGCCGACATGGACGTCAACCACGTCCAGTCCGCCCTCTGCTTCCCCACCTTCCCCCGCTTCTGCGGCCAGACGTTCACCGAGGCCAAGGACCGTGAGCTGGGGCTGCTCGGCGTACGGGCCTACAACGACTGGATGGTCGAGGAGTGGTGCGGCCCCGACGCCCGCGGCCGCCTCATCCCCCTCACCCTGATCCCGCTCTGGGACGCCCGCCTGGCCGCCGCGGAGGTCCGCCGCAACGCGGCCCGCGGCGTGCGCGCCGTCGCCTTCTCGGAGATACCCCCGCACCTGGGCCTCCCGTCCATCCACACCGACGAGTGGGACCCCTTCCTGGAGGCGTGCAACGAGACCGGCACGGTCATCGCCATGCACATCGGCTCCTCCTCCCGCATGCCGTCCACGTCCGCGGACGCCCCACCGGCGGTCGGCTCCACCATCACCTTCGCCAACTGCTGCTTCTCGATGGTCGACTGGCTTATGAGCGGCAAGTTCGAGCGCTTCCCCCACCTTAAGATCATGTACGCGGAGGGCCAGATCGGCTGGATCCCGTACATCCTCGAGCGGGCGGACGTGGTCTGGGAGGAGAACCGGGGCTGGGGCGGAGTCGCGGACAAGGTGCTGCGCCCACCGTCGGAGCTCTTCGCCGAGCACGTCTTCGGCTGCTTCTTCGACGACGCCTTCGGCCTGAAGAACCTCGACTCGATCGGTGTCGGCAACGTCCTCTACGAGACGGACTACCCGCACTCCGACTCGACCTGGCCGAAGTCCCGCGAGGTCGGCGAGGCCCAGATGGGCCACCTGGCACCGGACGTGGTGGACCGCATCGTCCGCGGCAACGCGATCGACCTGCTGGGCCTCACGGCCGAGGGACTGTGGCCGGGCCCGGGGGGCCGGTAGGCCGGGGCGCACAGGGCGCCCTCCCACCGCTCTACCGTTCCACCGCGCGGTGCGCCCCGGCGCCGCGCGGCTCCGCCGCCGCGCCCCGCGAGGAGGCCGCGAGCAGCAGCGCCACGGCCAGGCCCGCCACCGTGAGAACCGGCAGCAGCACCCGCACGTCCACGAAGCCCACCAGTGCGGCCCCCAGCGCCAGGGCCAGCGCGTTCGGTACGAAGATCAGCGTGTGGGCGGTGGCGGCCGCCCGGCCGAGGACGGCGACCGGGACCTCGCGCTGCACCGCGGTCAGCGCGGCGATCAGCACGCACGGCAGCCCCGCCCCGATCGCCACGCTGCCGGCCAGCGCCACCGCGTCGTAGGGCAGCGCCCTCGCCCCGACGCCCAGCGCGAACAGGGCCACGCCCCCGGCCGTGAACACCCGCTCCGGCAGCCGCCGCAGGAGCGGGCCCGCCGCGAGCCCGCTCAGTACGGAACCCGCGCCCTGCGCCGCGTACAGCACGCCCACGTAGGTGGGCGCGTGCCCCAGCACGCCATCGGCGACCGCGTAGACCACCGCGCCGTTCAGACCGGCCAGGAACATCACCGCGGCCCCGCTCAGCACCAGCGGCCGCAGCGCGGGCGAGCCCCACAGCTGCCGCCCGCCCTCGCGCACCCGCGCGAGGCCGTGCGCCGACGCGATCCGGTCCGGCGGCTCCTCGCGGACCCGCAGCAGGGCGAAGATCCCCGCCGCCAGTGCGAAGGTCAGCGCGTCGAGCAGGGCCACGGACGCCCCGCCGTACCGGACGAACAGCCCGGCGCCCACCAGCGGAGCGATCAGCTTCGCGCCCTCGTTGGCCGCCAGCCGCAGCCCGCCCACGTCCCCGAGCAGCCGGCCGTCGACGGCCTGCGGCACCAGGGCCGCCTCCGCCGCCTCGTGGACGGTGCCGCACACCCCGTAGACCAGCAGGACGGCGAACAGCAGCCACACCCGGCCCGCCGAGTCGAGCAGGAGCAGTACGGGCAGCAGCGCGGCCATCAGGAGGCCGACGCCGACCAGCACCGGCCGCCGCGGCAGCCGGTCGGCGAGCGTCCCCAGCGCCGGCCCGGCCAGCACGGGCGCCCACAGGGCGAACACCGTGAGCGCCGCGAGGGAATCCGACCCGGTCAGCGACTTCACCCAGATCCCGGCCACCAGCCACATCGCGGTCGTGCCGAACCCCGACACGACCACCCCGGCGAGGTACAACCCCGCATTGCGGTCCCGCAGAACCCGCCCCGCTCCCCAACCGTCCATCGCACCAGCGTGCGCCTGAGGACGGCCTCCCGGCATCGGGCAACCGCCCTATCCGCATACCCGGTTCAAGGGAAGACCCCCCTGGTGGGCGGGTACGGGCGGGCTACTTCGGGGTGGCCCAGACCTGCCGCTTGTTCGTGTTCGCCGTGTGGAGCTGGACCACGGTGCCGTTGGCGGTCGCGCCGCCCGTCACGTCGAGGACCTTGCCGGAGGCCACGTTGACGGCCTTGCCGCCCTTGACGTCCAGGCACTTGGCGCCGATTCCGGTCACCCGCCCCTGCGGGGACAGCGCGGCGCCGCCGCCGGCGGCGAGGAGGCGCAGGCCCTGGACGTCGAACTGCTGGACGTAGGTGCCCGCCCGCTTGTCCTGGTAGGCGTACGCGGGCGAGCACATGACGGGGAACTGGCCCGAGTCGGTGCCCTTCACACAGTCGCCCTTGTTCAGGCTGCGGTTGGCGTGCGTCAGGCCCAGCATGTGCCCGAGCTCGTGACTGACGTGGTTGCGCATGTACGTCTCGCCCATGGCGGCGGTCGGCTTGCCGGCCGGGGTGAAGAACGAGTCGTCGATGTAGGCGTGCCCGCTGGTGACGGTCTCGGCCACGGAGGAGCTGGTGAAGCCGCAGCTGAGGTTGGCGGTGCCGGAGCCGTCGCGGACGACCTTCCAGCCCGTGCTTCCCATGCTGCCCTCGCCGGCCGGCGGGACGCACGGGCGGTGCAGCACGCCCACGACGACCTCGCCCTGCGGCGGTGTGGCGGTGGCCGCGGCTGCCGCCGCCGACCGCGTGCCGGCCTTCGGCGGCTCCGCGCCGAGCGACATCACGCCGCCCTTGAAGACGGTGCCGTCGGACCCGTGGACGGCGGAGTCCTCGCCGTGGGAGTCGGGCGACTCCGTTGCCCCGGCCGCGGGTGGTGCGCTCTCGACGGTGTCCTCGGTGCCGAACGCGGTGGGGGAGAGCTGCAGACTGCCCACGATGGCGACCGCGGCCGCCGCGGCGACCACGGATATCCGGTACTTGCCTGTCAGTCGCACGTATGCGTCGCCCTCTCTGAAGGCTCTCGGTGAAGCGGAGGGACGATGAGACCAACAGGCCGAACGGACCTGCCAAATCGCACAGTTGATGGTCGGGATAGCATCGGGGCATGCCTCGGCTCGAACTCCTGCGCTTCGACCACGCCCCGGCCGTGCTCGACTTCGAGCGGGAGAACCGGGCCTACTTCGCCGCGTCCGTCCCCGACCGCGGCGATGACTACTTCGTCCGCTTCGACGAACGGCACCACGCGCTGATGGCCGAGCAGGACGCCGGACTGTGCCGGTTCCACGTCCTCGTGGACGACAGTGGCGCGGTCGTGGGCCGGGTCAACCTCGTCGACCTGGCGGAGGGGTCGGCCGAGCTGGGATACCGGATCGCCGAGAAGGCCGCCGGGCGGGGCGTGGCCACGGCTGCCGTGCGCGAGGCCTGCGACCTCGCGGCCGGCGCGTACGGCCTGACCACGCTGCGGACGGTCACGACGCTCGACAACCCCGGTTCCCGGGCCGTACTGGCCCGCACGGGCTTCGCGCCCACCGGCGAGATCCGGCTCGACGGCCGCCCTGGCCTGCGTTTTCTGCGCGACCTGCGCACACCCGCCTGACCGGCCCGCCCCTTGCACCGGGCCCCGCCCCCGAGGCATGCTTCGCCAGGGCAAATCGGAAGGATCATCATGCCGGTGGACAAGCGGACCGTCGTGACGGCGGTGCTGTGTGCGGTGGCGGCTCTGGGGGCTTCCGCCGCGGTGGCCGAGCTGGTGCCGCCGCCCGAGGGGGCCGCGCCCGTACGGGCGAAGACCGGCCCGACGGCATCGTCGACGCCCACATCGCGATCGCAAGCATCGAAGCCTCAGCTCTCGACGCCGCCCGGAGCCACCCTCCCGCCCGCCGTCACGCCCCCGCCCGGTGGTCCCGCGGCCTTCACCGGAGCCCTGTTCACGAACGGGCTGGACAGTGACCACTTCTGTACGGCCACCGTGGTGCACAGTCCCGGCCGGAACATGATCATCACGGCCGGGCACTGTCTGATGGAGGGCGACCAGAGCGACGGAACCGCCGTCTTCGCACCTGCGTACGCGAACGGCGTGGCGCCGTACGGCACCTGGAAGATCGAGGAGGTCTTCGAGGACGACCGCTGGGCCGAGGGCACGGACGACGACTACGACCTCGCCTTCGCCCGCCTCGCCCCCGACGCCAAGGGCCGCACCATCGAGGACGTGACCGGCGCGGCCGTGCTCGACACCAGCGGGCGCGCGGGCGAGGAGGTCACCGTCACCGGTTACCCCGCCGACCGCAAGATCCCCCGCACCTGTACGGCGGTCGGCGTCCGTGAGAGCGCCACCCAACAGCGCTTCGACTGCTCCGACTTCCCCGGCGGCACGAGCGGCAGTGCGTGGATCGCCCGCGACGGGAGGATCATCGGCATCCTCACGGGCGGCGACACCGACGACGTGTCGACCAGCACGATCCTCGGCGAGTACGCCGCCTCGCTGTACGCCAGGGCCACCGCGAAGGCCCCCGGCGCCCGTTAGCCGGTCCGGCCGTTTCGTCTTCGCTGCCCCCGCCGGTCGGCCGCCGGTCGGTCAGGCCAACAGGCCCAGGTGGACCGGTTCCGCCGGGGCGTTCGCCAGGAGGTCCGGGAGGCGCGGGGGCCACAGGGGTTCGCCGAGGGTGGCCAGGCGGTCCGCGGGGAGCCACTGCCAGTGGATGCCGGGGGACTCCAGGACCGGTTCGCGGTGGGGGCCGCGGGCGAGGTAGACGTGCTCGTGCTGGCGCACCGGGACGCCCTGGTAGGTGAAGTCGTGCTCCCAGGTGCACAGCAGCCGTTCCGGCTCCAGGTCGGTCCACCCGGTCTCCTCGCGCAGCTCGCGCCGCACGCAGTCCTCGGGGCTCTCACCGGGATCGATGCCGCCGCCGGGCGGCAGCCAGTGGATGCCGACCTCCACGTTGTCCTCGCGGAAGAGGAACACGGACCCGGCCGGGGACAGGATGACAACGCGCGCCGCATGACGGGGAGTTCGCCTCATCACCTCAGCGTACGTCGGTGATCGCACCCGGGGCACGGCCACGACATCACCGATCCCCCGCCCGGCCCCCCCGCCCGTAGCTCGTGCCCGGCCGTGGGCTGCGCCCGGCCCATGGCCTCTGCCCGGTCTGTGGGGTCTGCCCGGCCTGCGGCCTCTGCCCGGCCCGTGGCCTTCACCCGGCCTGTGGCCTCGTGCCCGGCCTGTGGGCTCCGCCGGGGCCCGTGGCCTTCGCCCGGCGTGTGACCTCCGCCCGGTCCGTGGCTCCCGCCCCCTGGGCGTGGCTCCCGTGCCGGGTGTGGCTCGCGCCCCGGGGGTGCCGCCCCGGGGGCGGGGCCTCCGCCCCCGCCCGGCCCCCCGGCCGTCCGGGATCGGGCCGGGGGCGGGAGTTGTGGAGGTGCCGGGCTACGTTGCCGACAGGGCCAGCGTCGGGGACAGGCGGGCCGCGCGCACCGCCGGGTAGAGGCCGGCCGCGGTGCCGATCGCCAGGGTGGCGGCGAAGCCGCCGGTCACCGCCCAGAGCGGGACCACCCACGGCAGGTCGCCGGCGCGCGCGTAGACCGCCGTGGCCGCGCCGCCGAGGACGATGCCCGCGAGGCCGCCGAGGCCGGACAGCAGCAGGGACTCCGTCACGAACTGGATCCGGATCTGCCCCTTCGTCCCGCCCAGGGACCGGCGCAGGCCGATCTCGTGGCGCCGCTCCAGCACCGAGATGATCATGGTGTTGGCGACGCCGACCCCGCCCACCAGCAGGGCGATCCCGCCCAGTCCGAGCAGCAGGGTGCTGAAGGCGCCCTCCGTGGCCGCCTTCGCCTGGAGCGCCGCCGAGGGGTCGGTGACCGAGACCGCGCTCGGCGTCTGCGGGTTGGCCGTCTGGGCGATGAGCTGCCTGACCGCCGCCACCCGCTCGTCCGCCGACCGTTCGTACACCGCCGTCGGATGGCCGTCGAAGCCCAGCAGCCGCTCGGCCACGTCCCAGCCGATCAGCGCGGAGCGCTCGATCTCCGGGGCCAGCGGGACCGGCTCCAGGATGCCGATCACCGTGAAGTACCGGCCGCCGACGAAGACCTGCCGGCCCGGCTCGGTGATGCCGAGCCGGCGCGCGGAGACGTGCCCGAGCACCACCGAGGGGTAGCGGCCGGTGGCGTCGTTGAGCCAGGTGCCGCTGCCGATCCCGGCGCGCAGGGTGCCCAGCAGGTCGTCCTTGGCCGCCTTGAGCACGACCCCGCCCGTTTCCTCCTTCGGGATGTTCTCCGAGCGGCGCACGGACTCGGCCACGTCACCGGTGGTGCCCACCGACTCGACGCCCTCGATCCGGGAGACCATCCCGAGGGCGTCCTTGGGCAGCTTGGTGTCCTGCCCGCTGAACATCCCCTTGCCGGGCGTGGCGACCAGCATGTTCGTGCCGAGCGCGTCGAGTTCGCGCAGCAGTTCGGCCTGGCTGGAGGAGGAGATGCCGACCACCGCGATCATCGTCGCGATGCCGATGGCGATGCCGAGCGCGGACAGGAACACCCGCATCGGGCGCGAGCGCAGGCCCGCCGACCCGACGTGCAGGACGTCCCGCGGGGACAGCCTCGGCGGGGTCAGCTTCCGCGCCCCCCTGCCCCTGCCCGCGCCTCCCGTACGCGTCCTCGTACGCCCCCTCACGCGACCACCCCCGCCCGGCTGCGCACGTCCGCCACGATCCGTCCGTCGCGGATCCGCACCTGCCGCGGCAGGCTCGCCGCGATCTCGTTGTCGTGGGTGATCACGGCGATGGTGGCCCCGTCCCGGTTCAGCTCGTGCAGCAGCTCCATCACCGACTCCCCGGACGCCGTGTCCAGCGCGCCCGTCGGCTCGTCGGCCAGCAGCAGGTCCGGTGCGCCCGCGACCGCCCGGGCGATGGCCACGCGCTGCTTCTGCCCGCCGGACAGTTCGTGCGGCCGGTGGTCCATCCGGTCCCCGAGGCCGACCCGCTCCAGGGCCCGCGCGGCCCTGCGCCCGCGCTCGGCGCGCGAGAGGCCGCTGTAGAGCAGCCCTTCGGCGACGTTGGCGTGGGCGCTGATGCCCGGCACCAGGTGGAAGGACTGGAAGACGAAGCCGACGTGCCGCGACCGCAGCGCCGACAACGAACGGTCCGAGAGGGCCGCGATGTCGTGCCCGGCGATCCGTACGCCGCCCGCCGTCGGGCGGTCCAGGGTGCCGACGACGTGCAGCAGGGTGGACTTGCCGGAGCCCGAGGGGCCGACGATGGCGAGGAGTTCGCCGGCGGTGACGGTGAGGTCGACGTCGCGCAGGGCGGTGACCCCGCCCGCGTACTCCTTGGTGACCCCGGTCAGCTCCACCACTGTCTCCATGTGCGTGTGCGTCACAGCTTCGGTATCCCCACCTGCATGCCCTCCTCGAGGGCGTCGCCGGTCACCTCGACCCGGCCGTTGCCGAACATGCCCAGCTCGACCTTGACCTCGCGCGCCCTGCCGTCCTCGACGACCTGGACGCCGAAGCCGCCGCCCGCGAGCGCGAGCAGGGCGTTGACCGGTACGGAGAGCACCCCCTTGCGGGTCTCGCCGGTGAGGGCGACCGTCACCGGGGACTGGTCCGGGGCGTTGACCTCGGCCGGCTCGTCGAAGGTGACGGACACCTCGACCTTGGCCTTCTGGTCGCCCCCGCCTCCGCCCCCGCCCCCGCCTCCGCCGCCCCCGCCCGCGCCGCCGTTCTCGTCGTCCGGGCCGGCCGTCCCGCCCACCGACCCGACTTTCCCGGTGGCGGTGACGCCCCCCGGCAGCCGTACGGTCACCGGGTCGCCGGGCTTGGCCGCCGCCGCCTTCGCCGCATCGATCCGGAAGCGGACGATCCGCTCGGTGCCCGTCACCGTCAGCACCGGCTTGCCGGGTCCCGGCTCGTCACCGACCGCCGCGTCGCCCTTGCGCACCCGCTGCGGCCCCGAGGCGAAGGCGATGTCCTCCTTGCCGACCTCGCCCGTCTCCGCCGCCTTGTGCGCCTTCTGCCAGCGCCTGACCGCCGTCGCCGTACCCGCCGTGAAGGTGCCGTCCTGCGGATCGAGCCCGGTCCCGTACCCCAGCGCCTGCAGGTTCCGCTTGAGCTGCTTGACGTCCTCGCCCTTGTCGCCGCTCTTCAGCGGCCGGTACACCGGCGTGGACCCGTACATGAGCCGCACCGCCCTGCCGTTGACCTCGTACAGCCTCCCGTCCCGCTCGACCACCGAGCCCTCGGCCGCGACCCACGTCAGCACGCCCGGCCCGCCCGCGTTCAGCCTGCGCTCCTGCGCGTAGCCGAGGGTGCCCTCCACCTGGAGGCCCGAGCTGAGGTCGCCGCGCCGCACCGGCGCGGTGGCCGGCGGCAGGCCGCCGCCCGCGCGCTGCTCCTGCCCGCCGGAGGCGCGCTGCGGCTGGGCGATCACGGCGTAGCCGCCGCCCGAGACGGCCAGGACGGCGGCCAGCGACCCCAGCAGCCACTTGGCGCGCTTCGTCATCGGGCCGCTTCGCACTTCTTCTGGGCCTCCTCGAAGGCCTTCTCCTGGCCCTTGGGGACCTCGGTGGCGCTCTTCATGCCGCCGTTGTACTCGGGGTCCTTGAGGGCGACCCCGTTCTCGCGCATGCACCGGATCCACGTGAGCTCCTGGTCCTTCTCCTCCTGCGTGGGCTCCTTGCCCGAGCCCGGTCCGCCCATCCCGCAGGCCTTCATGGCCTCCTGCGTCTTCTGCGGGTCGGCGCCCCCGCCGAGGGTCATCCCGCGCGGGTCCTGGCCGGGCTCGGGGTCGGGCACGTCCACGCCGTGTTCGCGCAGGCACTGACGCATCTTCACGGCCCGGTCCGCGTCCGCGCCGGCTCCGCCGCCGCTGTTCCCGCCGGCGCCTCCGGAGGCGTCCTTCTTCCCCGCCGACGTGCCGTTCGCGCAGGCGGTGGCGAACAGGGTCAGCCCGGTGACGACCGCGGCCGTGCTCATGATCAGGGATCGCTTCATGGGCCCGAGCCTGCGGTGAAAGGGCCTTTCGCTTCCCTCTCGCACCCCGCTTACGACGGCGAAATACGGATCTCCGGTAAAGAGGGGGCCATGCGCGTACTGGTGGTGGAGGACGAGGAATTCCTCCGGGAGATGATCGCCGAGGGGCTGCGCCGCGACGCGCTCGCCGTCGACGAGGCGAGCGACGGCCTGGAGGCCCTGCGGCGCCTGCGCCTGGGCGAGTACGACGTCATCGTCCTCGACCGCGACCTGCCCGGCCTGCACGGCGACGAGGTCTGCCGGCAGGTGGTGCGCGAGCGGCTGCTGACCCGCATCCTGATGCTGACCGCCTCCGGGACCGTACGGGACCGGGTGGAGGGCCTCGGCCTCGGCGCCGACGACTACCTCACCAAGCCCTTCGCCTACGACGAGCTCCTCGCCCGCGTGCTGGCCCTCGGCCGGCGCGCCCGCCCGGCGCTGCCGCCCGTCCTGGAGCGCTCCGGGATCGCCGTCGACACCGCCCGCCGCAGCGCCACCCGCGACGGGCACCGGCTCGCGCTGTCCCGCAAGGAGTTCGCCGTCCTGGAGGCCCTGCTGCGCGCCGAGGGCGCCGTCGTCAGCAACGACGACCTGATCGAGCAGGTGTGGGAGCAGGACACCAGCTACTCCACCAACGCCGTCCGCGTCACCCTCAGCAAGCTGCGCGCCAAGCTGGGCGAGCCACCGCTGATCGAGACCGTGCCGGGCGCGGGCTACCGGATCGCCGCCCGGTGAACGGGCACCGGTCACGGGTCGGGGGAGTCCTGCGCACCGAGCGCGGCCGCCTCACCGCCCTCTACGGATCGCTGCTGCTCCTCGCGGGCGGCGGACTGGTGGCGCTGGTCTACGTCCTGGTCGGCCAGGGCCTCTACGCGAGCGTCAGCGGGGCCGTCCGCACGGTCAGCCCGGCCTACGCCCTCCCCTCGCCCGGTGTCCCGCCTGGTGTCCCGCCCTCCGCCTCGCCCTCCGCCTCGCCCTCCGCCCCGCCCGGTACCGCCTCGCCCGGCCCGCGGGCCGAGGTGGGACGCAGCTGGGAACCGGCGCGGCGGCGGCCCCCGGGCGAGCCGCCCACCGACGAGGAGCTCAAGGGCTACGCGTTCACCCGGAACCTCTCGGACGCCGTCACCGACGCAACCCGGCACCGGCTGCTCGTGTACTCCCTCCTCGCCCTGGCCCTCTTCGCCGTGCTGTCGATCTGGCTCGCCTGGTGGATGGCCGGCCGGGTGCTGCGCCCCGTCGGGGTGATCACCGAGACCGCGTGCCGCCTGTCCGGGGAGAACCTCGACGAGCGGATCTCCCTCGACGCCCCGCCCGGGGAGCTCAAGGAACTGGCCGACACCTTCGACGCGATGCTGGGCCGGATGGAGCACCTGGTCTCCGCCCAGCGGCGGTTCGCCGCCAACGCGGCGCACGAACTGCGCACCCCGCTGGCCGTGCAGCGGGCGGCCGCCGAGATCGGGCTGGCCGGGGACCCGCCGCCGGAGAAGGTCGCCCGGATCCGGGCGAAGCTCATCGGCGTCGCGGACTCCAGCGAGCACCTCATCGAGTCCCTGCTGCTGCTCGCCGTGTCGGAGCAGGGGCTGGAGGCGACCGAACCGGTGGACCTGGCGGCGCTCGCGGCGGCCGAGTCGGCGGCCTGCCCGCAGGAGGGGCTGACCGTCGTACGGACGCTCGCGCCGCTGACCGTGACGGGCGACCGCGCGCTCCTCGGTCACCTCCTGCGCAACCTGCTGGTCAATGCGGTACGTCACAACCGGGTCGGGGGCCGGATCGCCGTTACGACCTCGGCGGAGGGGGAACTGACGGTGTCGAACACCGGTCCGGTGATCGATCCGGCGGACGCCCCCGGGCTCCTGGAGCCCTTCCGGCGGCGCGCCGAACGGCAGCACACCCCAGGTGAGGGCGCCGGACTGGGGCTCTCGATCGTGGCGTCGATCGCGCGGGCGCACGGGGCGGAGCTGGCGGTCGAGGCCCATCCGGCACCGGAGGGAGGTCTGACGGTGCGTGTCCTGTTCCCCGTGCCGGGCGGGACGCGCACACCGCGGGCGCACCGCCTCTGAAGACCGCCTGATGTACGGTCGGTTCAATGAGCAAGCACGCCCGAGCACGCTCCCGAGCGCCCCGTACGCCCCGCCGTGTGGCCCTGGCCGTCACCCTCGGCCTCGCGACCATCGCGGTCGGCTGGGTGTACGTCGCCCAGGACCCGGACAAGACCGCCGACGCGGCGCCGCAGGCGCGTGCGGACGCCCGCCCGCAGGCGGCCGACCGTGCCGCACGTGACGTCCGGCGGTCCCCGCTGCAGGGGCTGACCGGCATCAGCGAGCAGACCAGGGAACGGATCCCGGCCGACGCCCGCCAGCTCATCCTGGTCACCGGCAAGGCGGGCGACTCCTCGGAGTCCACCGCCGCGCTCTACACCCGCCCGACCGCCGACGTCGACTGGGTGCGGACCGAGAGCTGGCCCGCGCGCAACGGCGCCAAGGGCTGGTCGGTGGAGCGCGAGTACGGGGACCTGACCTCCCCGATGGGCGTCTTCGCGCTCACCGACGCGGGCGGCCTGCTCCCGAAGCCGCCGGGCACCCGGCTCCCGTACGACAGGAACCGCGCGTTCGTCGCCTCCGGCCGCGGCGTGAACGGCGAGTCCCTGGCCGGCTCCTTCGACTACGTCGTCGCCATCGACTACAACCGCCGGCCCGGCAAGTCCCCGCTGGACCCGGTCATGCCGGAGGGTGAGGAGAAGGGCGGCAACATCTGGCTCCACGTGGACCACGACGGCCCCTCGCAGGGCTGTGTCGGCATCCCGAAGGAGGCCATGAAGAAGGTCCTGGAGACCCTCGACCCGGCAGCGAAGCCGGTCATCGTGATGGGTCCGGAAGGCTTCTGACCCCGGGCCGGTCCCAGGGCTGGTCCCCGGGCCGGTCCCCGTCCCGGTCCCCACCCCCGTCCCGGAGCAGCAGCCCGACGTAGGCGAGGTCGAACACGCTGCACAGGATCCCCAGGCCGAGGATGAACGGGGAGCCCTCCACCACCCCGAACAGCAGGGTCGGGGCCAGCGTCCCCAGCCACTTCGCGACGGCGATGGTCAGGGACTGCCCGCGCGGACCCCGCCGGGCCGCGTACAGGGCGATGAACAGGCCGGACATCAGCAGGTTCTGCAGGAAGGCCGCGTACCGGCTCGCGTCGTGCGTCCCGAAGTGCGCGAGGAACAGCCACTGCACGGCGAAGCCGGTACCGAACACCAGGACGGACCAGGCGGCGAAGAGCGGCCGGGTCACGAAGTCCGGCAGCTCGGCCCGGCCGAACCGCAGGTAGGTGTAGACGATCACCACGTCGGCCGCCGCCCACACCACGTTCACCACGCCCTGCGCGGAGACCCCGGTCGTGAAGTCGTGGACGGCGTAGGTCGCCTCCCACGCGAAGTTCAGCGCGAGCGCGGCGACGGGCATCGCGCACGTCCGGTCCCGCAGCCCGACGCGGATCGCCTCCACGTACACGGCCGTCCAGGCGATCCCGCTGACCAGCGTGAGCATCAGATCCACCCGCGCACCTTAGAACCGTGCGGCCGATCCTGCCAGGTACGCGTTCACCCCGGCCTCTTGTCTGACGGCCCGTCAGCTACGACGATGGCCCGGCACCGACAGGACGAATCGGCAGACGAAGGCGAGGCGGGCCCCCATGGCGCGCGTGTTTCCGGAAGGTCGGCTGGTCTACGGGATGCAGCTCCCGATCCAGTCGCAGAGCACCATCTACGCCGAGCCCTGGGAGGCGTCGGCCACCGCTGCGGATCTCGCCGAGATCGCGCGGGCCGCCGACCGGTCCGGCTTCGGGTACGTGGCCACCTGCGACCACGTGGCCATCCCGCGGCGGCTCGCCGGCCCGATGAGCACCGTCTGGTACGACCCGGTGGCCACCCTGTCCTTCCTCGCCGGGATCACCGAGCGCGTGCGGCTGCTGAGCCACGTGGCGATCCTCGGCCTGCGCCACCCGCTGATCAGCGCCAAGCAGTACGCCACCCTCGACCACCTCTCCGGTGGCCGGCTGATCCTCGGCGTCGGCGCGGGGCACGTCCAGGAGGAGTTCGAGGCCCTCGGCGTGGACTTCGCCCGCCGCGGGGCCGTCCTCGACGAGACCGTGGACGCGCTGCGGGCGGCGCTGGGGCCCGAGGAGTACCCGGAGTTCGAGGGCGAGCGGTTCTCCTTCAAGGACCTCGGCCAGCTGCCCCGGCCCGCGCAGGAACGGATCCCCGTCTGGGTCGGCGGATCGTCGCCCGCCGCCGTCCGCCGGGCCGCCGTCCGGGGGGACGGCTGGCTCCCGCAGGGCGACCCGCGCGACCGGCTCCCGGCGCAGATCGCCCGCATCGGGGAGCTGCGCGCCGAGGCCGGGGTCGCCGGCCCCTGCGAGATCGGGGCGATCACCGAGGCGCTGTACGTGGGCGAGCCCGGCTGGGACACCGGCCGCCGGACCCTCACCGGCAAGCCGGAGGCGCTCGCGGAGTCCCTGCGCGAGTACAAGGCGCTCGGCGTGGACCAGATCCAGGTCCGCTTCCGCAGCCGCGACCGCGCCGAACTGGTCGACCAGATCACCGCTTTCGGGGCCGAGGTCGGCCCCCTCCTCAATGACCGGGCGACAGACGACTCGGGCCGAGACGATCAGGGAGCATGACCATGGGCAAGCTGGACGGGCGCGTCGTCATCATCACCGGCGCGGCACGCGGCCAGGGCGAGCAGGAGGCCCGGCTGTTCGCCGCCGAGGGTGCCAGGGTGCTCCTCGGTGACGTGCTGGACGAGCAGGGCGCGGCGGTGGCGAAGGACATCGGCGAGGACCGGGCCCGGTACGTACGGATGGACGTGAGCCGCGAGGAGGACTGGGCGGCCGCGGTCGCCGCGGCGAAGGAGGCCTTCGGCCGGATCGACGGCCTGGTCAACAACGCGGGCATCCTGCGCTTCAACGAGCTGACCGCGACCCCGCTGGAGGAGTTCCAGCAGGTGGTCCAGGTCAACCAGGTCGGCGCCTTCCTCGGCATCAAGACCGTGGCCCCCGAGATCGAGGCGGCCGGCGGCGGCACCATCGTCAACACCTCCTCGTACACGGGTCTGACGGGCATGGCGTACGTCGGCACCTACGCCGCAACCAAGGCGGCCGTCCTCGGCCTCACCCGGGTGGCGGCGCTGGAGCTGGCGGCCAAGGGGATCCGGGTCAACGCGATGTGCCCGGGCGCCGTGGACACTCCGATGGCCAATCCGGGGCTGCTGGACCCGGCGAACATGACCGACGAGGCCAGGGAGGCCATGGCGGAGCTCTACAAGCGGGTGGTCCCGATGGGGCGGGTGGGGCAGCCGGAGGAGATCGCCAAGCTGGCGCTCTTCCTGACCGGCGAGGACTCCTCGTACATCACCGGCCAGCCGTTCGTCATCGACGGCGGCTGGATGGCGGGCGTCAGCATCCTGTAGGGCCCCGCGCCCGGGTTATCTGATGGAGCGTCAGGTATTGACGCTCCCGCCCCCGCAGTGGAACAGTCGGGACATCGAATCTGACGCAACGTCAGAAACCAAAGGACGGTGAACCCCTTGGAATTCGGGCTCTTCGTGCAGGGATACGTGCCTGAGGCGCGCTCCAAGGTCGACCCCGAGGCAGAGCACAAGGCGCTGATCGAGGAGACCGAGTACGTCATCCAGGCGGACAAGTCCGGCTTCAAGTACGCCTGGGCCTCCGAGCACCACTTCCTGGAGGAGTACTCCCACCTGTCGGCGAACGAGGTGTTCCTCGGGTACCTCGCCCACGCCACCGAGCGCATCCACCTTGGCTCCGGCATCTTCAACCCGCTCGCCCCGGTGAACCACCCGGTCAAGGTGGCCGAGAAGGTCGCCATGCTCGACCACCTCTCCAAGGGCCGCTTCGAGTTCGGCACCGGCCGCGGCGCGGGCAGCCACGAGATCCTCGGCTTCCTGCCCGGCATCGAGGACATGAACGGCACCAAGGAGATCTGGGAGGAGACCATCGCGGAGTTCCCCAAGATGTTCCTCCAGGAGGAGTACGAGGGGTTCCAGGGCAAGCACTGGTCGCTGCCGCCGCGGAAGATCTTCCCCAAGCCGTACGGGAAGGCGCACCCGGCCATGTGGTACGCGGCCGGCTCCCCGTCCTCGTACGCGATGGCGGCGAAGAAGGGCCTGGGCGTCCTCGGCTTCAGCGTCCAGAAGGTCTCCGACATGGAGTGGGTCCTCGACCAGTACAAGACGGCGATCCGCGAGGCGAAGGCGATCGGCGCGTTCGTCAACGACAACGTGATGGTCACGTCCACCGCGATCTGTGCGGAGACGCACGACAAGGCGGTGGAGATCGCCGTCAACGCGAACATGAACCGCTTCCAGTCCCTGGTCTTCCGCTACCACGACACCTTCCCGCGGCCGGAGGCGATCCCGCAGTGGCCCGAGACCCTGCCGGAGTACAACGCGGAGATCATCGAGCTCCTGATCGCGGAGGAACTGCTGATCTGCGGTGACCCGTCGGAGGTCCGCGCCCAGTGCAAGCGCTGGGAGCAGGCGGGCGCGGACCAGCTCTCCTTCGGTCTGCCGACCGGTGTCTCGTACGAGGACACGATGACCACGATCAAGCTCATCGGCGAGCACGTCATCCCGGAGATAGACACGGACCCGGTGCACCGCACGACGCGCTTCCGTCAGGCCGTCTGACACGACGGCGAACGGGGACGGCGTCTTCCCGGACCGCCGTCCCGCACCAGCCCCGGCCGGGCGGCCTCCGGCCGGGGCCACACCCTGCCCCGGCGGCGAGGCCGGGGATTGCAGCCCCGCCGGCGTTCGAGGCGCGGGGTGTGGGGCGGAGCCCCACGAGACGGGCCGCAACGCGAAGACCGGCAGAAGGGACGTCATGCTCGACCACCTGATCAAGGGCGCGACCGTAGTGGACGGCACCGGCGCCCCCGCCCGCGTCGCGGACGTGGGGATCCGCGACGGCCGGATCGCGGCGATAGCCGCACCCGGTACCGTCACCGAGGAAGCCCGCAGCAGCGAGGACGCCACCGGCCTGGTCCTCACCCCCGGCTTCGTCGACCCCCACACGCACTACGACGCCCAGCTCTTCTGGGACCCGTACGCCACGCCCTCCATGAACCACGGCGTGACCACCGTCGCCGGCGGCAACTGCGGTTTCACCCTGGCCCCGCTCAACCCGGCCCGCCCGCAGGACGCCGACTACACGCGCCGCATGATGAGCAAGGTCGAGGGCATGGCCCTCAAGGCCCTGGAGGAGGGCGTCGACTGGACCTGGTCCACCTTCGGCGAGTACCTCGACGCCCTGGAGGGCCGGATCGCCGTCAACGCCGGCTTCATGGTCGGCCACTGCGCGCTGCGCCGCCACGTCATGGGCGAGGACGCCGTCGGCGGGCAGCCCACGCCCGAGCAGATGCAGCAGATGCTCGACCTCTTCCACGACGCCATGAACGCCGGCGCCTGGGGCCTGTCCACCACCCAGTCCTCCACCCACTCCGACGGCTCCGGCGCCCCCGTCGCCTCCCGGCACGCCAGGCCCGCCGAACTCCTGGCCCTTTCCAGGGCCGTCGCCGAACACGAGGGCACCCAGCTCGAAGCGATCGTCGCGGGGTGCCTGGACCAGTTCGCGGACGAGGAGATCGACCTCTTCGTCGACATGAGCGCCGCCGCCGGACGCCCCCTGAACTGGAACGTCCTCACCATCGACGCCGCCGTCCCCGAACGCGTCCCGCGCCAGCTGATACCCAGCGAGCGCGCCCGCAAGGCCGGCGGCCGCGTCGTCGCGCTGACCATGCCCATCCTCACCCCCATGAACATGTCCCTCGGCACCTTCTGCGCGCTGAACCTCATCCCGGGCTGGGGCGAGGTCCTCGGCCTGCCCGTCCCCGAGCGGATCGAGAAGCTCCGCGACCCCGGCGTACGCGCCGAGATGCTGCGCCGCGCCGACAGCAAGGAGGCCGGGGTCTTCCGGCGCCTCGCCCACTTCGGCCGGTACGTCATCGGCGACACGTACAGCAAGGAGAACGAGGGCCTCTCCGGCCGCGTCGTGAACGACATCGCCGCCGAGCGCGGCCAGGACCCCTTCCAGTGCCTGGTGGAGATCTGCGCCAACGACGACCTGCGCACGGTGCTCTGGCCGATGCCCACCGACAACGACCCGGCGAGCTGGGCCCTGCGCGCCGAGACCTGGCAGCACGAGGACGTCCTGCTCGGCGGCTCCGACGCGGGCGCGCACCTGGACCGGATGTGCGGGGCCCCGTACACGACCCGCTTCCTCGGCGACTGCCTGCGCGGCCGCAAGCTGGTCCCGTTGGAGCAGGCGGTACGGATGCTCACCGACGACCCGGCGCAGCTGTTCGGGCTGCGCGAGCGCGGCCGGATCGCCGAGGGCTACCACGCCGACCTGGTCCTCTTCGACCCGGAACGCATCGAGGCCGGCCCCGCGACGCTCGTCCACGACCTGCCCGGGGACAGCCCGCGGCTGGACGCGCGGGCCATCGGCATCGTCTCCGTACGGGTCAACGGGGTGGAGACCGTCCGCGACGACGAGATCACGGGGGCGGTCCCCGGGACCGTGCTCCGTTCGGGCCGTGACACGAGGACGGTGAGCACCCGATGACCGACGCGCAGCCACAGTCACGGCCGCAGAAGCTCTACATCGGCGGCGAGTGGGTGGAGCCCGCCGGCGGCCACTACGAAGTGGTCAACCCGGCGGACGAGTCGGTCGTCGGGCTCGCCCCCGAGGCCTCGCGCCCGCAGGTCGAGGACGCGGCCCGCGCCGCGGCCGAGGCCTTCGAGAGCTGGTCGCGCACGAAGCCCGAGGAGCGGGCGGCGATCCTCGACCGGGCCGCGGACATCATGCAGCGCGAGTTCGAACCGTGGACGGAGCTCGCCCGGGCGGAGACGGGCGCGCCCACCGCGATCGCGCGCGGCATGCAGGTCGGCGTCGGGGTGGCCCGCTTCCGCCGGTACGCGCGCGGGGCCCTCGAACCCGTCGAGAAGGGCCTCCCGCCGCAGGTCACGGAGGCCGGCCCGATGGGGCGGGCGAGCATCCTCGGCGCGCTGGAGGTGCGTCAGCCGGTCGGCGTGGTCACCTGCATCACCTCGTACAACAACCCGTGGGCGAACCCGGCGGGCAAGGTGGCGCCGGCCCTGGCCATGGGGAACACGGTGGTGGTCAAGCCCGCCCCGCAGGACCCGTTGTCGGTGTTCCGGATGGCGGACGCCCTGCACGAGGCGGGGGTGCCGGCGGGCGTGGTGAACGTGGTGAACGGCCAGTCGGTGGAGGTCGGCGAGGCCGCGGTGGACTCCCCGTACGTGGACATGGTGTCCTTCACCGGTTCCACGGGCGTCGGGCAGCGCATCGCGGAGGTCTGCGGCCGGACGATGAAACGGCAGCTGATGGAGCTGGGCGGCAAGGGCGCGGCGATCGTCTTCGCGGACGCCGACCTGGACGCGGCGGTGATGGGCATCGGCACCACCTTCTCCTTCTACTCCGGGCAGATCTGCACGGCCCCGACCCGGGTGGTCGCCCACCGGTCGGTCTGCGACCAACTGATCGAGAAGCTCACCGGCTACCTGGCCTTCATGAAGGTCGGCGACCCGGCGGCGGCCGGCACGGTGGTGGGCCCGGTGATCTCGGCGGCGCACCGGGACCGTGTGGAGTCGTACGTCGAGCTGGGGAAGAAGGAGGGCGCGCGGATCGCGTACGGCGGCGAGCGCCCGGTGGTGGGAGAGGACGGCAAGGGCTTCTACGTGGCCCCGACCCTCCTCGTCGACTGCACGAACGACATGCGGGTGGTCCGCGAGGAGATCTTCGGCCCGGTGGTCGTGGTCGTCCCCTTCGACGGGGACGAGGACGAGGCGGTCCGGCTGGCCAACGACAGCGACTTCGGCCTGCTGAGCTACGTGTGGTCGGGGGACTCGGCGCGCGCGTTCCGCGTGGCGCGGCGGCTGCGGGCGGGCGGGGTCGGCGTGAACACCATCGGCCGCAACATGGAGGCGCCGTTCGGCGGCTTCAAGCGCAGCGGGGTGGGGCGCGACGTGGGCTCGTACGCGCTGCACGCGTACAGCGAGATCCAGTCGATCGTCTGGACGGCGTAGCCCGCGGCCGTCGGGGTCCCGTCGAGGGACCCCGACGGCCGCCCCGCTACGGGCCCTCGGGCGGCCAGGCGTGGCCGAGGGCTTCGGCGTACGCCTTGCTGCCCCCGCAGAGCCGGGCCCAGGTGCACGGGTCCTGTGCCGCGAGCCGCTCGAGGGCGGCCCGGGCCTGCGCCTGCGGGGGTGTGCCGTCGTCCGGGATCCGCCACGCGAACTGCAGCCAGGGTTCGCCCTTGCCCGGTACACCGGGTTCGGTGCCGGGGGCGTACGTGAAGTGGAGCTCGACGGCCTGCGGATCGTCCCAGGCGGTGAAGGCCCCGCCCGCGCCGCAGCCCCAGGCGGTGAGCAGTTCGGGGCGTTTGCGGAGCCCGTCGGCGATGAGCCGGGCGGTGTCGCGCGCGGGCCAGGACCAGCTCCGGTCGTTCTCGGCCCGTTCGACCTCCGCGTCGTACGCGGCGGCGTCGCACCGGTACGCGGGGGGCTGCTGCTTCCCCTCGACGCCCCGCCAGCCGTCCCACACCACCTCGTCGCCTTCGCGGCGGATCGTCACGTAGAGCGCACCGCAGCAGTCTTCGCTGCAGTAGGCCTCGGCGAGCTTGACCTCCTTCGGTTCGGGTCCGGCCCGCAGCCGCCCGGTGTCGAGCAGGAACTCGGGGCAGATGGGGCCGCCCGAGGCGAACAGGTCCGGAACCAACGGCCTGCCGCCGAGCAGGATCCGGGTCTCCACCACGTTGCGCACGGCCGGGTCGGAGACGACGACCTCGATCTCGAACGTGGCCGGTGCGGCGGGCGGCGTGAACGGCCGGCGTCCGGTGCGGAGCATCCAGCCGGCCCGGTGGCCACTGGGGTCCGGGCCGGGGCCGGTGTGCGCGGCGGCGGCCGCGGCCTTGCCGGGGACGGCCGCCCAGAGCGGTGCGGCCAGCAGTCGGCCCAGGCTGTCGATCAGTTCGGCCCGTCGGCCCGGCGGCCACTGCAGTACCGCCCCGGCTCCGCTGCGCAGGTCCTGGGCGAGCGAGATCAGCAGGGCGTACGCGTCGGGTGACGGGGTGAGCCGATGGGCTCCGCCGACCACGGCTTCGTACACGGGACGCGCCCGCGCGTAGTCGAGGACCTCCGGCCGGTACTGGTTCGTGTCGGTCATGGCGAGCAGCAGTCGGCACGCCGCCACGGTCAGGTCGGGGTCCTGCGGGTACGCGTCGAGCAACTCGTCCAGCCGGGCGGCCTCGGCGACCCGGCGGGGCGGGCCGATCGGCTTCGCCGTGGTGGAGCGGATCAGGGCGGCGCGGACGGCGTCGCGGTCCCCGCGGGTCACGGCGTCGAGGAGGGGGTTCGGGCGGGGTGGTTCGGCTCGGAGCCGCAGTTCGGCCTCGGCCGCCGCCGGCCGGTCGATCCGGTCGAGGACGGCGACGGCCGCGAGGGAGAACTCCCGCAGCATGCCGAGGGTCCGGACGGTCGGCACGTCCTCGGGTTCGCCGAGACGGATCAGCAGGGCCAGGCCGGCGTGCACGGCCGACGGGTGGGTGCCGGTGCGGGTCAGCCGCCGGGCCAGGCGTCGAGCCCGGCCCACGTACCGGTCCTCGGGGATGATCCGGCGCACGATCCGGTGGACGCTCTTCGGCGCAACGGGGAGCGGGGCCAGCCGCGCGTGCACGGCTTCGGCGGCGCGCCCGATGATGGGGTCGGCCAGGAGCGGGACGAGGGCCGAGGTGACCGCGGCCTCGGCGGCGGCGGGGTCGAGCCGGTCGCGCCGGCTCACGGCCGGGAATCCGCCGGGGAGTGGGTATCCGCCGGACGGGACCCGGCCGTCCGGGTCGGTGCCGTGCCGGAAGAGGGCGTAGTCGTACAGGGAGGTCGTCCGGGGGGCGAGCGGCTCGCGCTCGTCGCGGACGCTCATCGGGCGGGGTGGGACTCGATTCCGTAGGTCATGCGAGGAGCCTGCCAGGCCGGGTCAGGACGCGTCCAACGAAAATCCGGCCTCGCCCCGGACCCGGCCGTTGACCTGGAGCTGCACCAGGTGCTCGCCGGAGTGGTAGCGGCGGGTGGTGATCGGCTTGAAGGAGTGCCGCCTGGTGCCGCCGAGGGTTTCCCCGGGGGCGAGGGCGCGGGTGAGGAGCTTGAAGACCTTGGGGGTGCGGGTGCCGTTCGCCTTCGTGTGGTGCACGACGTAGTCGACGACCAGCTCGGCCGGGAGGGTGCCGGTGTTGGTGACCGCGTAGTCGAAGACGAGGTAATCGCCGACGGCGACCCGGGGGGTGGTCACCTCGGGCCCGCGCACCGTGACCGGCACGTCCGGGGAGTGCCCGAGCAGGGTCAGCGCCTCGGACCGGCCCGCCTTGACGAGGGTGCGCAGTCCGTGGCGTACCACGCGGTCCGTCGTGCCCGCGGGGGCGCGCAGCCAGCGGGCGGCGGTCTCGACGGCGAGCGCGGGGTGGTCCCGGCTGATGTCGTTGAGGTGGTTGGAGACGGAGCGGCGGACGTACTCGGACTCGTCGCGGTAGAGGGCGTCCAGCACCGGCAGGGCCGGGCGGGGGTCGGCGACGAAGGCGGGCAGCTGCGGGGCCCACGGCAGCCGGGGCCGGGTGCCCTCGCTGGCGAGGCGCCGTACGTGCGGGTCCGGGTCGGCCGTCCACGCCCGTACGACGGCGAGGGCGCGGGCCGGGTCGGCGCGCAGGAAGGGCCGTACGGCGGACTCCGCGGTCAGCCGGGAGGTGAGGTCGTGCAGCAGCGCCAGCCCGGGCTCGAACACCTCCAGCCCGCGGACGGCGACGGCCTCGTTGACGGGTAAGGTCATCCAGCCCGCGAAGGCGGGATCGGCGAGGGCGGTGCGCACGACGGCCTCGAAGGCGGGCCAGTCCTCGGGGAGGTCGGCGAGCACGGCGTCGCGGACGGCGCCGACGCGGCCGCTGTACGTCAGCCCGTCGAGGGCGCCGGCGCGGGCGCGCAGGGCGGGCGCGGACCGGCGGCCGCCCGCCCGGGCGAGCAGCCGGGCCAGGGTGCTGACGGTTTCCGCGCTGAGGAGCTCATCGGCCGTGGGCATGGGGACAGTCTCGCGGATGCGGGGCCGTGCCGGGGGCGGGTGCGCCGGTGGGCTGCGCCGCTCGGGCGGGGTCGGGTGGGGGCCGGTGGTGCCGGGGCCGGGCGCGCGCCGGGGCGTCTCCTCGGGCGCCGAACGTGGCGAGGGGTCGGAGTGCGGAGCCTCGTTGCGTTCGACGCCCTGCGGGGATCACCCCGGCACACACCCGACCCCGTCCCGACCGGCGCCGCTCAGTCCACGTAGTAGTCGGTGAGGACGCAGCCCTTCACCAAGGCCGGTTCCTTCCGGAAGCCGCTCGGCGGGTTGAAGTCCGCGTGGCAGTTCAGCATCAGCAGCCCGGCCTGCGGGGTCAGCAGGGCGCTCATGGCGTCCGAGCTCTCGGAGCCCATGGCGAAGTCCTGCCCGATGACGATGCCGCTGTTGGGGTCCCCGCCCTGCTTCGCGGCGGTCTCGGCCTTGAAGGCGGTCTGGAAGGCCTTCGCGTCCTTGATCATGTAGATGCTGGTGCGGCCCCGGCTGCCGCAGGTCCCGCGCTCGGTGACGGTGCCGGCCTGGAAGAACTTCTCGTCCGGGCCCGTGCTCGACCTGGTGCCCGCGGGGATGGCCTTGATCGGGTCGCAGGGGGTGAACCCGTTGACGAAGCGGGCGGCCGCGGCCATGGTCGCCGCCTTGGGCAGCTTCTGGAAGGCCGTTCCGTCCTTGGGGGCATTGCCGTTGACGCCGCCGTTCTTCGTCGGGTTCTCCAGCGTGCCCTCATGGGGGCCGCCGTCGCCGGTGCCGTTGGCGGCGCCGTTCGCGCCGGCCGCAACGGAATCCCCGCCGACACCGCCGAGCGGCGGGTTGTCGCCGCCTCCGCAGCCGGTGAGGGAGAGCAGGGCCGCGGTGGCCGAGACGGTGATGATCAGTGGCTTGAAACGCATGTGCGCGGTGTCCCCCCGTGGATGACCTTGAACGGCGGCGACTGTAGGGCGCTGATCATGTCCGCGGCAAACCGGGCGGCGGAAAACTCGCACGGGAAAGTTTGAAATGCCCCAAAACGGACACCGCTACGGTTTCCGCATCCTGAAAGCTTCTCTCGAGGGCCTGCTGAACCATGGCCCCAGGCAGAAGTGAACCTTGTATTAAGTGTTCGTGAAGTCTCTCGACCTCAGGATTCCAAGGCGTTCGGGCGGGCCGGATTCCGGACTTCGATCCTCCAGATGTGGAAAACGCACCATCTAACGTCCTGACCCATGACTCAGCTGGACGTTCGGCCTCGGGCCGGAGACACGGTAAGCGGCGTCGCCGAGGGCGACGTTCGCGGCAAGGGCCTCGGCAAGGGCTCCGTCGGCCTCGTGGGAAGCGCCGTCATCGGCATTTCCACCGTCGCCCCCGTCTACTGCCTGACCTCGACCCTCGGCTCCACCGCGGGGGAGGTGGGCCTGCAGATGCCGGCCATCTTCCTCGCCGGCTTCCTGCCGATGCTGCTGGTCGCCTTCGCGTACCGCGAGCTCAACAAGGCCATGCCGGACTGCGGCACCTCCTTCACCTGGACCGTCAAGGCCTTCGGCCCGCGGATCGGCTGGATGTGCGGCTGGGGCCTGGTGATCGCCACGATCATCGTCCTGTCCAACCTCGCGGGCGTCGCCACCTCCTACTTCTGGCTGCTGGCCGGTGAGATCACCGGCAACGACTCGATCGCGGCCCTGGACGACAACAAGCTCGTCCACATCGCCACCTGCCTGACGCTGATCGCCGTCGCGACCGCCATCAGCTACCGCGGCATGACCGCCACCAAGGGCGTCCAGTACGCGCTGGTCGGCCTCCAGCTCGTCGTGCTGGCCATCTTCGTCGCGATGGCCTTCCAGAAGGCCTCCGCCGGCACCTTCGACACCGGCCTGGACTTCTCCTGGTCCTGGATGAACCCCTTCGCGGTCGAGTCCATGGCGGCCTTCACCGCCGGACTCTCGCTCTCGATCTTCATGTACTGGGGCTGGGACGCGTGCCTGGCCACCAACGAGGAGACCACCGGCTCCACGAAGACCCCCGGCCGCGCCTCGCTCATCGCCATGGTCGTCCTGGTCGGCTCCTACCTCGCCACCGGCGTCGCCGCCCAGATGGCCGTCGGTGCGGGCGGCGAAGGCCTGGGCCTCGCCAACGAGGAGACCTCCGGCAACGTCTTCGCGGCCCTCGCCGGCCCGGTGATGGGCCCCGTGCTCGGCATCCTGCTCTTCGTGGCCGTCCTGGCCTCCGCCGCGGCGTCCCTGCAGACCACCTTCATCCCGGTGGCCCGCACGGTCCTCGCCATGTCGACGTACGAGGCGCTGCCGCCCTCCTACGCCAAGGTCCACCCGAAGTTCAAGACCCCGGGCCGCGCCACCGTCATGGCGGGCGTCGCCACCGGAGCCTTCTACACGGTGATGACCCTGGTCAGCGAGAACGTCCTGACCGACACGATCTTCGCGCTCGGCCTGATGATCTGCTTCTACTACTCGCTGACGGCCTTCGCCTGCGCCTGGTACTTCCGCGCCGAGCTGCGCCGCTCCACCCGCGACCTGCTCTTCAAGGGCGTCTTCCCGGTCCTGGGCGGGCTGCTGCTGGCCGCGGTCTTCTTCAAGACCCTCTACGACGCCTGGGACCCGGCGTACGGCTCCGGCTCCACCATCCCGGGCCTCGGCGTCGGCAACGTCTTCGTCATCGGCGTCGGCCTGCTGGCCCTCGGCCTGGTCATCATGTTCGTCACCGAGCGCCGCAGCCCCGCCTTCTTCCGCGGCCAGGTCCTGACGAAGTCCACCCCGGCCCTGGTGGTCGAGGACTGACCACCTCCGCGCAGCCCCGCTGAGTCATCCCCGCGGCCCCGGATCGTTCCCCCCCGATCCGGGGCCGCCGGCGTTCCGGGCGGGCCCGGGCGGTGACTCGCGGTGGGGGGAGTCGTTGGGCCTGGCATGAACGCCATGAAGCGCACTCTCGCCGCCCTGGTCGTCACCGGTGGCGCCGCCCTCGCACTCACCCCCGTCGCCGCGCACGCCGACGAGCCCACCGCTCAGGCGCCGCCGGTCGTCGACCGGGTCGTCGACATCGTCGACCACCCGGCCCGGACCGTCAACGACGCGAAGACCGCGGTCGAGGTCACCTCCTCCGCCGCCGGCCACGCCGCGGGAGCCACGGACGCCTCCCTCACCGGGCCCCTGCACACCCTCCCCAAGCCCCCCTCGGTCAAGTGACCCGACGCCGGCCGGTACGGGCGACCAGGAGGCCGCTCAGCCCCAGGTGCGGGAGCAGAGCACGAGCCGGTAGCCGTCCGGGTCCTCGATGGTGACCCCCCACTCGTCCCAGTACGGGTTGTGGGCGGCGACCCGCGTCCCGCCGTGCTCGACGAGCCGCTGGACCAGGGCCTCGTCCGGCGTCTCCCCGAGGTAGAGCACGAAGAGGTCGTCGACGGTCGGCACGGGCAGGATCGGGTTCGAGGCGTCACGGGTCAGCTCGAAGTGCCAGCCGCCGCCGGCCGGACCGACCATCAGCAGGTCGTGCTCCCCGGGCGCGCTCCCGGTGGTGCGCCACTGCACCTCCAGGCCGAGCCCGTCGACGTAGAAGCGTTCGGCGGCCTTCAGGTCGAGGGAGGGCCGGGCGACGCGGACATGTGTACGTGAATCGATCATGTGCGGCAGCGTACGAAACCCGTTCCGGGCACGGGAAGTTCAGCCACGCCAATGCCTTGGCCCGTAGGTGAACGGGTGTGCGACGATCACTCGTCGCACACCACCCTGGGGGGTTCATGCCAATCGCCTCGGCGTCCGAGAGACGCCCGATTTCCACCGTAGTGACCTGTCTGCTCGCCGTCCTCGCCGCACTCCTCCTGCCCGTGAGCGCCGCTCAGGCCGCACCGGCAGCCGAGGACTGCGTCCGCGTCGCCGAGGGGCGATACGCGGGCAACTTCACCACGGCCGGGCAGACGCACTGCCTGGAGCTGCCGAGCCCGCAGGGCGCCCGGATCGCAGCCCTCACCTCGCGCGGTGGAGCGGGTGTGGCCGTCCAGGTCGAGGTGGTCGACCGGAACGGCACCGCACAGTGCACCACCGGCGCCCTCGTCCAGGGCTCCTGCGCCCTGACCGGAATGGCGCCGTTCCGCGCGCTGGTGCACGCCGACGACACGGCCGCCACCGGCTCGTACGGCGTCCACTTCGTCCGTACGGACGTACTCCAGGCGGGCTGTCAGGTCCTGCCCGCCGCAAGCTTCGCCGACGACGCGAGCGCCGTGCGGCTGGAGACCGGCAACGGGGTCTTCTCGCACTGCCTGACCATCCCGGCCGGCGCGCACTCCACGGACGAACTCCTCCGGATCCGCTACGGCTACCCGGACGACCTGGAGCTGCGCCCGGACTGGGTGATCAGCCTGATCGACACCGAGGGCAACGGGGCCTCCTGCTACACGCACCCCGCGCCGGGCCAGCCGATCCGTACGGACGGCCTCAGCAGCTGCTCCTTCACCCCCGGCAAGGCGTACACCGTGCTCGTGGAGGGCCAGAACGCCCCGCGCAGCCACACCCTGGACCGCCGCGACGTCACCGCGACGGCAAAGGGCTGTGCCGCCTCCGCCGCGACGGCGGTCGGCGCCCCGGCCACGACCGGCACGCCCGGCCAGAACGGCTCCCTGCACTGCCACCGGATCACCACGGCCGCCGCCACCGACCGGCTGCGCGTCAACGTCCGGGACGCCCACAACAGCACCCACACCCTGGTCATGGACGACGCCGGCGGCATCGCCTGCCACCAGAAGACCTCGGCGTGCACGGTCACCGGCTCCACGGGCTACCAGGTCATCACCCAGGTGCCGGACGGCTGGTCCCTCCCCGGTTCCTACCGTCTCGACGCCTGGCGGATCGCCACGGCCGCCGGCCCCGCGCCGGAGTGCGCGCGGTCCGGATCGGTGGCGTACGGGTACGGCCCCCTGACCGGCACGCTCTCCGAAGAACGCACCGGCGTGTGCGCCGTCCTGTCGAGCGTCTCGGATGACCGTTTCAGGGCCGACATCACCGCCACGGACGGCGGGATTTCCACCCCGGAGCCCACGCTCTACAACACGACCTGGAACAACCTCTGCAGCGGCACCTCGGCCCCGTACGACTGCCAGGCCGACGACCAGAGCCTGTTCGTCCTCGCGCTGCCGGAACGGGCGAGCCGTACGGCCTACCGCGCCGAGCTCGTCTGCACCAACGCACCCTGCGGCCCCGAGGACCTGTCCGTCGGCACGGTCACGCCGACCACCGCACAGAGCGGTACGGTCGCCACCCTCACCGTGCAGGGCACGGCTCTGGGCATGAACACCACCGTCGAGCTGACCGGCGGCCCGGCACCGCTGACGGCCACGACCGTCTCGGTCTCCGACGACGCCCGGACACTGAAGGCGACGGTGGACTTGCGCACGGCCCCCGCCGGCAGCTGGAACATCAGTGTCGTCGCCCTCAACTTCCGCTACGCACAGGGCACGCTGACGGTGACCCCGCCCGCCGGAGCCGGCCAGGGCACGTACAAGCCGATCACGCCGACGCGGTTGATGGACACGCGTAGTGGTTTGGGTGTGCCGAAGGCGAAGGTGGGTCAGGGCGGGACGGTGACCTTGCAGGTCGCGGGCACGGCAGGGATTCCGGCGTCGGGTGTGACGGCGGTCGTCCTGAACGTGACGGCTACCGACCCCACCGAGGGCAGCTACGTCTCGGTGTACCCCAACGGCACCACTCGTACCAGCGCGTCGAACCTGAACTTCACGGCGGGGCAGACGATCCCGAACCTGGTGGTCGTTCCCGTGGTGAACGGGAAGGTCAGCTTCTACAACAACGCAGGTTCGGTCGATCTGATCGCGGATGTGGCCGGCTTCTACACGACCGACGGCTCGGGTTCGACGTACAAGCCGATCACGCCGACCCGTCTGATGGACACGCGTGGCGGAATCGGTGTGCCGAAGGCGAGGGTGGGTCAGGGTGGAACGGTGACCTTGCAGGTCGCGGGTACGGCAGGGATTCCGGCGTCGGGTGTGACGGCGGTCGTCCTGAACGTCACGGCCACCGACCCCACCGAGGGCAGCTACGTCTCGGTGTACCCCAACGGCACCACCCGTACCAGCGCGTCGAACCTGAACTTCACGGCGGGGCAGACGATCCCGAACCTGGTGGTCGTTCCCGTGGTGAACGGGAAGGTCACCTTCTACAACAACGCGGGATCCGTCGACCTCATCGCCGATGTGGCCGGCTACTACACGACCGACGGCTCGGGTTCGACGTACAAGCCGATCACGCCGACCCGTCTGATGGACACGCGTGGCGGAATCGGTGTGCCGAAGGCGAGGGTGGGCCAGGGTGGAACGGTGATCTTGCAGGTCGCGGGTACGGCAGGGATTCCGGCGTCGGGTGTGACGGCGGTCGTCCTGAACGTGACGGCTACCGACCCCACCGAGGGCAGCTACGTCTCGGTGTACCCCAACGGCACCACTCGTACCAGCGCGTCGAACCTGAACTTCACGGCGGGGCAGACGATCCCGAACCTGGTGGTCGTTCCCGTGGTGAACGGGAAGGTCAGCTTCTACAACAACGCGGGATCCGTCGACCTCATCGCCGATGTGGCCGGCTACTTCACGTCGTAGGGCTCACCGGTCACCGGACACGACAGGGTCTCCCCGGAAAGACGGGGAGGCCCTGTCGCTTTTTCAGCTACTCCGTGACGCCGTCGAGGAAGACACCCCAGCTCGCGGGCGTCACGGCGAGCTCGGGGCCGGCCGTTACCTTGGAGTCCCGGACGTGGACCGCGTCCGCGCAGGCGGCGACCTCGACGCAGTCGTCGCCCTGGCTACCGCTGTACGTGGACTTGTGCCAGGAGAGGGCGACCTCGACGCAGCTGTCGCCCTGGCTGCCGCTGTAGCTGCTCTTGAACCACCGCAACCGGGAGCTGTTCACAGGGATCCTCGCATTCGCATCAACAGGCCCGCGCTGTCGGCGGGATTGAGGGCCTGGATGCGAAGTTTGGCATACCGCTGGTGGAGGAGGCTGATGTCTTTCGGGTCGGAAATCACCTGGCCCGACTGCTGCCCCTCGGTGTAGCCGAGCCACTCGTGCTCATCGGTTTCCAGGAGTTGGAAGGGGCCGTCGGTACCTGCGTGATCCGGGCTGACCGTCGGCATGATCTGGATGTCGACGTTGGGGAGCCTGGCGCACTCCAAGAGGCGGTCGATCAGCTCCCGCGTGACCTCGGGGCCGCCCGTCCGCCGCTCGATCAGCGCCTGCTCGATGATGAAGCTGAAGAGGATGTACGGGGTGCGGAACAGCAGCTTCTGCCGTTCCATGCGGACCGTCACGCGAGCGTCGGCCTCTTCGGAGGTCGCCAGAGGCGGAACGTTGTCGATGAGGGCGCGGGCGTAGGACTCGGGTTGCAGCAGCCCGGGCACGGACCGGCACTCGTACGTGTTGAGCGTGACAGCCGTCTCCTCCAGCTCCGCCCACCGCCGGAACCAGGACGCCAGCCCCCGCCGCCGGGACAGCCGCTTCGCCGCGATGTCGATGACGCCGAAGGTGTCCAACACCATCTCGGTCTTGCTGATGAACTTCCGGGACGGGTGGCGGCGGCCCTGCTCGACCGAGCCGACGTACTGGACCGAGTAGCCGATCAGTGGGGCCAGTTGCTCCTGAGTCAGGCCGGCACGTCTACGGGATGCCTTGACGGTCTCGCCGAAGCTGCGCAGGGTGTCATCCGGTTCGACCTCGCCGTCACCGCTGTCGTCGGCACTCACCATGGCGGTCACCTCCCCGACAGGAATGTTCACGCACGGTGACTCCCACTGTCCAGGGAGTGGACTCGTACAGTTGGTTTGTACGAGTCCGGGTGGTGTTGAACCGCCCAGGCCAGGCGGGACGTTGGCGCCATGACCACACCCCCCGGGCAGGCACCGGCCCTCGTACGCGTGTTCACTCAGCGTTTCAGTTCCACCCGGCGCGGGGCCCGCCTCGCCCGCCAGTTGGCACTCGTCGAGCTGCACGAGTGGGGGTTTCCCGAATCCACCGGGCTGTCCGCCGACGCCGGGCTGCTCGTGGCCGAGCTCGCCGCCAACGCCGTCACCCACGGCCGGGTGCCCGGGCGGGACTTCGAGCTCAAGCTGACGCTGCTGGAGAACGCCCTGCGCGTCGAGGTGTCCGACGCCCGGCGTGACCGCCGCCCCACCCCGCTGCCGCATGCCTACCAGGCCGAATCCGGCTACGGCCTCCGTATCGTCGAGGCCGTCGCCGCCGGCTGGGGCGTTACGGACCGGCTGATCGGCAAAACGGTCTGGGCCGAGTTGGCCCGCCGGGCGAGCCACCGGACGTAGGCGTGGGTCAGGACCGCCAGCGCGGCGCTTCGTCGTCCGGGGTGTCCGGGCTGGCGAAGTGGAACGGTACGCCGAGGTGGGCGGCCAGGGCGCCGCCCGCGCGGGTGGCGGCCGCCGCCGACGGGTGCTGCGGGCCGGGGTCGGCGCCCCCCAGGGCGCGTACGGCCGTACCCCGGTAGATCGTGGCCAGGCCCTTCTCCCCGGCGGGCTCGTCCGTGATCGCCAGCAGCTTCACGAACCAGTCGTGGACGGTGTCCCCGTCCCAGACGGCCTCGATCGCCACCACGCGGCCGCTGACGCCGAGGGCGAGGGCGGAGAGCGAGTCCAGGTCGAGCGGCGAGTCGGGCGTACGGGCCACGCGGTCGCCGAAGTGCCGGTAGCGCAGGTGGACGATCTCCTGCGCCTCTCGCAGGCCGACGCCCTGGGCGCGGCCCGCCTCCCAGACGAGCCGCACCGCCTGGAAGCGCCCGTCCTGCAGGACGTAGCCGTCGGCCTGCGTCCGGATCCCGGCCGGAAGGGCCTGCCACTGGTTTCCGGCGTCCGGTCCTCGGTTCGTCATGGCGTCATGATCGGCGCGCCGGGCGACGGCCGTCGAAGGGATTTCGGCCGGCTACCCCCGCGAGCGCCCGGGCGGACCGTACTTGAGGCGGTGCAGCTCGGCGATCTCCCGGTCCGAGCGGCGGCGCTGACCGGCCGAGAACATCGTGCCGCCGATGAGGACGAACAGGCCGCCGGTGATGCCCAGGCCCAGCGGGTCGAGGGCACGGCTGCCCGTGGTCTCCATCCACGGGTCGAGGCCGCCGAGCCGGTCCTCGAAGAGGACGACGTGCCCGCCCGGTGCCACCTGCGCGTAGCAGTTCCGGATGGCGTCGAGCTCGTGGCTCTCGCCCGAGGGCTCGACGACACGGCAGTAGAAGCGGGTGTCGCCCTTGGCGTTGG
Source organism: Streptomyces sp. NPDC046308 (assembly GCF_055588065.1). Lineage (NCBI taxonomy): Bacteria > Bacillati > Actinomycetota > Actinomycetes > Kitasatosporales > Streptomycetaceae > Streptomyces > Streptomyces sp. NPDC046308. The sequence goes on along the minus strand of NZ_JBVJFB010000006.1, from coordinate 244,411 downwards.
CGAACTCGCGGGACTCCGCGACCACCGCGTCCACCCGTTCGCCGAGCAGCTTCAGGTACGACTCGTTCAGGTTGGATCCGGCGAAGACGCCGAGCGCCATGGTGCCGAAGCCCACGAGGGTGGCGGCTCCCGCCCGGTTCCAGAACGTGCCGGCGACGCCCGCGCCGAGGCCGGCCGCGGCGAGGACGACGAGCACGCCGACGTACAAGAGGCCGTACGGGAACTGGGAGACGAAGCCGCCCAGCGTGCCGCCCCCGGCGACGAGCGCGGCCCAGAACAGGGAGTTCCGTGTACGCCCCGCCCGGGGCGCGCCCGCCTGCTCCGTGGGCCCGGATGCCCGGGCCACCGTGTCGGCCGTGTCCATGTCGCTCTCCTCCGAGCCCCCGTGTGTAATCCGCCCGAGCCTACGCAGCGGCCGGCCGGGCGTGTCCGGAGGGCCCAAGGGCTCAGAGGTACTGGGCGAACTCGTCCAGGGCGCGCAGCACCTGCGGCTTCGGCGCCGAGGGCAGCTGGAGGACGACCTCCTCGATGCCCAGGTCGGCGTAGTGGCTCAGCTTGCCGGGGCTGGGCTGGACCGCGTACGGGACCACCTGGAGCGACTTGGGGTCGCGTCCGGCGGTCTCCCAGACCTGGCGCAGCACCGGGAGCGTCTCGGTGAGGCCGCCGCCGCCGATCGGGAGCCAGCCGTCGGCGTGGTCGGCGATGGCGGCGAAGAGCTTCGGTCCGGCCGCACCGCCGATCAGGGTGCGGGGGCCGTGCAGGGGGACGCCGGGGGCGAGTTCGCGCGGGGTCTGGACCGGCTTCGGGTGGGCGCTGCTCGCCTGGACGGAGCAGTACTGGCCGACGTACGCCGTGGGCTCCGGGGCCCACAGGGCGCGCATCAGGGCCATGCGGTCGCGGACCAGCTCGCGGCGGGTGGGCCACTCGACGCCGTGGTCGGCGGCCTCCTCGACGTTCCAGCCGTAGCCGATCCCCAGGGTGAAACGGCCGCCGGAGAGGTGGTCCAGGGTCGCGACCTGCTTCGCGAGGTCGATCGGGTCGTGCTGGGCGACGAGGGTGATGCCGGTGCCGAGGTGCAGGCGCTCGGTCACGGCGGCGGCCTGGCCGAGGGCCACGAAGGGGTCGAGGGTGCGCCCGTACATCTCGGGGAGTTCGCCGCCCATGGGGGCGGCGGTGTCGCGGGCCACCGGGATGTGGGTGTGCTCCGGGAGGTAGAGGCCGGAGAAGCCGCGCTCCTCCAGGCTGCGGGCCAGGCGTACGGGGGAGATGGTGCGGTCGGTGAGGAAGATGGTCGTGGCGATCCGCATGGGTACTGGCACCTCCGAGACGTGGGACCCGCAACGGTACGGGCTGGACCCGCGATTGTTGAGGGGGCGTCAGGGGCGGTGGCGTGCTTCGGCCGTACGCCCGCCGTACGCCCGCCGTGCGTCAGCCGCGCGGGTAGCGGGCCAGCCAGCCGGGGGAGGCCTCCGTGGGGCTGTGGAGGCTCGGGCCCTGGGTCATCTCCAGGGCGAAGTCCTCGGCCATCTCCAGCAGCGTGGCCCGGCCTTCGAGCTCGGCGAGCCAGGCGGCCGGGAGGGCCGTCTCGCCGTGGAGGGCCCCGAGCAGCGCCCCGCACAGGGCGCCGGCGGCGGTGGAGTCGCCGCCGTGGTTGACGGCGAGGCGCAGGCCGTGGGCGATGTCCTCGGCGACGAGGGCGCAGTAGACGGCGACGGCGAGCGCGTCGGCGGCGTCGGGGCGGTCGTGGCCGTCGGGGCCGTCGGGGCGGTCCGGGTCCGTGTCGGCGCCGTCGGCCGTCCGGCCGAGGGTTTCGACGGCCCGGGGACCGGGCGAGCCCTGGGTGACGGCCGACAGGGCGCGCTGGAGGGCGTCCGTGACGGGCTGGTGGCCGGGGCGGGCGCCCAGCAGGCCCAGGGTCCGCTGGACGGCCGAGTCGAGGGAGTCGCCGCGGGTCAGGCCGTGGACGATGACGGCGAGCGCGCCGGCCGAGAGGGAGGCGGTCGGGTGGCCGTGGCTCTGCGCCGCGCACTCGACGGCGAGCTGGAGGACGAGGGCCGGCTCCCAGCCGACCAGCAGCCCGAAGGGGGCCGAGCGGGTGGCGGCGGCGGTGCCGCGGGCGGCGGGGTTCTTCGGCTGGTCGAGGGTGCCGAGGACGTCGTCGGCGAAGCCGGTCAGGCAGGCGCGGTCCGGGCCGCGGCGGGCGTAGAGCCACTCCTGCCGCGCGAGCCAGCCGTTGTCCTTGCGGCGCTCGTCGGGGCCCCAGTCGTGCTGGGTGGCGGCCCAGCGCAGGTAGGCGCGGTGGATGTCGGTGGGCGGGTGCCAGGCGCCGGTGTCCCGGCGTACGTGGGCCCGTATCAGCCCGTCCACGGTGAAGAGGGTGAGCTGGGTGGCGGCGGTGACCCGGCCGCGGCGGCCGTGGGCGGGCGCCGGCGCGGTGAGGCCGTCGGGACCGTGGGCCTCGCGGATGCCGTCGAGGGTGAGGCCGGCGAGGGGCGCACCGAGGGCGTCGCCCAGCGCGGAGCCGAGGAGGGTGCCGCGGACACGGCTGCGGAAGTCCTGCTGCTCGATGCGGCCCCACAGCCCGGTGACGACGGCCCGCCCGAGCGTCCGCCCGTCGCCTGCGGCGGGCTCGGCCACCCCCTGCCCCGCGGGCCCGGCTACAGGTCCGGCCACGGGCCCGTGCACGCCGCCGTGCCCGACGGTGCCGCCGCCAGCGCCGTGGCCGACACCGACGGCGTGCCCGACACCGTGCCCGACCCCCACACCGTGCCCGGCGGTGCCGTCGCCGACGGCGTGCCCGGCGGGGCCGTCGTCGGCCGCGGGTGCGGGCAGGTGGCCGGGTAGGGCCGTGGGCTGTTGCCGGGGTCCGGCCGCGGCTGCGGGCCCGTACCCGGCGGGGCCGTCCATGCCCGCGGCCGGAACCAGGCCCACGGGTACGGCCGTGGGGGTGGCGGGGCCGGCTTCGCCGAAGAGTGCGGGCGGGGGGCCGGTTTCGGGGCCCGCCCCCTGCCCTGCGGGCCCGGCGGCGAACCGGGCCCCGTATCCGCCGGATCCGGTCAGGTCCAGGGGCGGGGGCCCTGCCGCGGGTTCGGAGCCGGCCGGCGGTGCGCCGGGCACGCACGCGCCCATGGGCGCGGCCATGTGCCCGGGTCCGGCTGCGCCGAAGGGTGCGGGCATGGGTCCGGGTGCGGCGTACCCGGCTGCGGGGTGGACCGTCGGCTCGGCGACGAACCCTGGGCCCGGGCCCGTCGGGAGTACGGCTGCGGATCCTTCCAAGGCTCCGGGGGTGAACCCGGCCGCGGGCCCCGGCGGGGGCTCGGGGGCGGGGGTGGGCAGGGGCGGGGGCCCGGCCGGGAACCTCGCCAGGGGGCCCGTCGCGGGGCCCGGCAGGGCGCGTCCGGCTTCGGGTACCGGCCCCGTTCCGCTGTTCGTACCGATCACTTCGTCCACCCCCGGCACCGCGCTCCCCGCTGACCACTCCACCCGATGCCCGGCGCCCGGTACCGCACTCGTACCCGCCGCGCATGCGAAAGCCTCACCGTAGTGGACAGCTTCGATCGAATCCGGAAGTGGTTCGCCAAGAGGCTCGGAAGTGATCAGAGAACGGCCAGTTCGCGAATACTTCCGGCCGCCCCCTGGCTGGTGGCACGTTTTGCCACTTGCCTTCGGCCCGGATGAAGAAGGGCCGCCACCGCGGGCGACCCGGACCACCTCCCGTGGGCCGGGCGCGCGCGGACCGGCCGGACGCCACACCGGCCGGACACCGCGCGCCGCCGTCAGTCCCGCGCGCCGCCGTCCGTCCCGTACGGGCCGTCAGTCCAGTACGGGCAGCAGTTCCGGCAGGTGCCCGTCCGAGGCGCGGGCCGCGTCCTGCCGCTCCCGCGGCACCTCCCCGTACAGCGTCGTACGGGCCTTCGCGGGCCGCCCGGCCGCCTCGGCGACGGCGATCAGGTCCTGGACGGACTTGTACGAGCCGTAACTCGAACCGGCCATCCGGGAGATGGTCTCCTCCATCAGGGTCCCGCCCAGGTCGTTCGCGCCGGACCGGAGCATCTCGGCCGCGCCCTCCGCGCCCAGCTTCACCCAGCTCGTCTGGATGTTCGTGATGTGCGGGTGGAGCAGGATCCGCGCCATCGCCGTCACCGCGCGGTTGTCGCGGACCGTCGGACCGGGCCGGGCGATGCCCGCCAGGTACACGGGCGCGTTGGTGTGGATGAAGGGGAGCGTCACGAACTCCGTGAAGCCCCCGGTCCGCTGCTGGATCCGGGCCAGGGTGCGGAAGTGGCCGAGCCAGTGCCGCGGCTGGTCCACGTGCCCGTACATCATGGTCGACGAGGACCGGATGCCGAGCTCGTGCGCCGTCGTGATGACGTCGATCCAGTCGGCCGTCGGCAGCTTCCCCTTCGTGAGCACCCAGCGGACCTCGTCATCGAGGATCTCCGCCGCCGTGCCGGGGATGGAGTCCAGCCCGGCCTCCTTGGCCGCCGTCAGCCAGTCCCGTACGGACATCCCCGTCCGCGTGGCCCCGTTGACGACCTCCATCGGCGAGAAGGCGTGCACGTGCATGCCGGGGACCCGCTTCTTCACCGCGCGCGCGATGTCGAAGTACGCCGTCCCGGGCAGGTCCGGATGGATGCCGCCCTGCATGCACACCTCGACCGCCCCGACGTCCCAGGCCTGGGCCGCACGGTCCGCGACCTGGTCCAGCGACAGCGTGTACGCGTCGGCGTCCGTGCGGCGCTGCGCGAACGCGCAGAAACGGCAGCCGGTGTAGCAGACGTTGGTGAAGTTGATGTTCCGCGTCACGATGTAGGTGACGTCGTCGCCCACGACCGACTTGCGCAGGTCGTCGGCGATCCGGCACAGCGCGTCGAGGGCCGGGCCGTCCGCGTGCAGCAGCGCCAGCGCCTGCGCGTCGGTCAGCTTCGTCGGATCGTCCGCGGCCTGCGCGAGGGCGGCGCGCACGTCGGTGTCGATGCGCTCGGCCACCATCCCGGGAGCCGCCGCCTCACGCAGGGCCTCCCAGTCGCCGTAGACGTGGTCGAAGTCCTCGCGGCGGTCCCCGGTGCGGCCCTCGGAGTCGATGGTGACGTGCAGGTCGGTGCGCCCGTAGGCGACGAACCCCTCGTCGGGCTCCTGCCAGGGCCGCCCCTCGACGGTGGCGCTCTCGTCGGCCAGCCCGGTCTCCGGGTCGGCCAGCGCCCGTACGTGCGGCAGCAGCCGCGGGTCCAGCCACGGCTCGCCGCGCTGCAGGAACTCCGGATAGACGGTGAGGCGTTCGCGCAGCTCGAAGCCGGCGGCGCGGGTGCGCTCGGCCAGCTCCTCGATGTGCGGCCAGGGGCGCTCCGGGTTCACGTGGTCGGGGGTCAGCGGCGAGACCCCGCCCCAGTCGTCGATGCCGGCGCCGATGAGCAGGGCGTACTCGGCGTCCACCAGGTTCGGCGGGGCCTGGATCCGGGCGCTCGGGCCCAGGATGTGCCGGGCGACGGCGATGGCGGCGGCCAGCTCCTCCAGCTCCGCGTCCGGCATGCCGCGCATGGCGGTGTCCGGCTTGGCGCGGAAGTTCTGGACGATGACCTCCTGGATGCCGTGATAGCTGCGCTGGATCCGGCGGAGCTCGAAGAAGGCCTCGGCCCGCTCCTCGTACGACTCGCCGATGCCGATCAGCACACCGGTGGTGAAGGGGACGTTCGACCGCCCCGCGTCCTCCAGCACCCGCAGCCGTACGGCCGGTTCCTTGTCGGGGGAGCCGTGGTGGGGGCCGCCCGGCTCGGACCACAGGCGGGTGGCGGTGGTCTCCAGCATCATGCCCATGGACGGCGCGACCGGCTTGAGGCGCTGGAGGTCGGACCACGACATGACGCCGGGATTGAGGTGCGGGAGCAGCCCCGTCTCCTCCAGGACACGGATCGCCATGGCGCGGACGTAGGCGAGGGTGTCGTCGTAGCCGTGCGCGTCGAGCCACTCGCGGGCTTCGGGCCAGCGGTCCTCGGGACGGTCGCCGAGGGTGAACAGCGCTTCCTTGCAGCCCATCGCCGCGCCCTGGCGGGCGATGTCGAGGACCTCGTCGGGGGAGAGGTACAGGCCGTGGCCGGCCTTGCGGAGCTTGCCGGGCACGGTCACGAAGGTGCAGTAGTGACACCGGTCGCGGCACAGGCGGGTGAGCGGAATGAAGACCTTGCGCGAGTACGTGATGACACCGGGCCGCCCGGCGGCGGCGAGCCCGGAGTCCCTTACGCGTGCGGCGGACGCGGCGAGGTCCCGCAGGGCCTCGCCGCGCGCCTGGAGGAGCACGGCCGCCTCGGTCGCGTCGAGCGCGACGCCGTCTCGCGCCCGCCGGAGCGCGCGGCGCATCGCGTTGTCGGTCGGAGCGTCACTCGGAGTGGTCATGAGCCGAGCATACGATCCGACGTTGCGGTGGTGGGGCGGCGGTGAAGTGGCTCATCTCATCAGCTCACCGGCGTTGACCAGCAGAGACTGGCCGGTTATCGCCCGCGCCCGGTCGGAGGCGAGGAAGACGGCGGCGTCGGCGACGTCCCCGTCGGTGGCGAGATCGGGCAGCGCCATGCGCTCGGTCAGCCGCGCGTGGACCTCGGCCTCGGGGACGCCCTCGGTGTGGGCGGTGAAGGTGACGAAGGCCTGCACGGGCGGCCCCCACATCCAGCCGGGCAGCACGGTGTTGACGCGGATCCGGTGCGGGCCGAGCTCGCGGGCCATGGAGTACATGGCGGAGGTGAGGGCCCCCTTGGAGGCGGCGTAGGCGGCCTGCTGCACCTCGTTGGGCGCGGCGACGGCGGACTGCGTCCCGATGATGACCACCGCGCCTCCGCGCTCCTTGAGCGCGGGCAGACAGGCCCGGGTCATCCGCAGGGTCCCCAGCAGGTTGACGTCGATGATCTGCTGCCAGGTCCCGAAGTCGGCGTCCTCAAGGCCCCCGAAGTACGAGTCCCAGGCGGCCACGTGCACGACGGCGTCCACACCCCCGAACCGCGCGCGGGCCAGCTCGACCAGGGCCTCGCACTGCCGCTCGTCGCCGATGTCGGTCGGCAGGTGGGCGGTGTGCGTCCCGTCGGGGTCGATCTCGGCGGCGGACTTGGCGAGATTCGCCTCGGTCCGCGCTCCGAGCACGGCGTTCCCCCCGTCCCGCACGACGGCGGCGGCCACCTGATGCCCCAGCCCGGCTCCGACGCCGGAGACGATGACGGTCTTCCCTCGCAACAGCATGACGGACCTCCGGGCGGCAGGGCATATCTGACGGCGCGTCAGGCTACGACGCGGGCGCGCCGCTGTGAAGGGGCACGACCCCGACGTACGCGCCAGCCGCAGCCGCGGGCCGCCGGGGGGCGTAGGGCCGGACGCCCGGGTGGTCACCGCAGAAGGTGACGTTCCCCGTGAGGCGGTCGCCGGCGAGGCCGCCGTAGGACAGGGAGGCTCCACCCCGCAGGCCGGAAGGTCGTGGTCGGTCATCCCGCGACCGTTGACAGTGTCCTCTTCCCTGTCCCCATCGTCGGGGGGCCGGCTCAGAGCTGTCGTGCTGCGGAATTGGTCGAGAGCGGCCGTGTAATCGTCTCGGACGCCATCGTGAGCGGGCAGTGCTCCCAGCGTCCTGTCGGCCAGGTCCTCTGCTGCGCCGAGAACTGCGGTGGCCAGTGCGGCGCGGCTGACCACTGCCAGCCTCCGGGATCCGGATGTCACGCCGACTCCCGTCTTCATCGCCTTGAAGGTCAATGTGAACGAACTGTCCACGCCTATGAACCGTGTAGTGGCGGTCCGTCCCTCCAACAGGTCACGCAGGGCGTCGAGAAGCTGGGCGACCGAAAGGTGGATCATCATTCCCTGATCGGGTTGCTGGTCGGCAGAGCCGGCCTCGCCGAGCTCTCCCCGCCACGTCATGTCACCAAGGTCGAATCCACTGGGATCGCCCTGGTCGGGCCGGAGGGCGAACCTCACGATCACGACTCGCGCTCTCCTTCCAGTGGGGATCGCCTGTTGGGCGTCCACGGCCGCTCAGTACGGGCGATATCTGCGTCCGTCGTCAGTGCGCTCAGGCGGGGAGGGGTCCGCTTTCAACATCGGCGCCCGCGGGGCGCGTACCAGGGAACTTTCCGCGGCTCATCGGTGGCTCACGCCTGGGGTGGGGAGGGAGACCCTTACCTGACGGCGGTGCACATTGATGTAGTCCACCTTGACCTCGCATGCGTCACCGACCTCGAAGTCTTTCGACCCCTCAGCCCCAGCTTTTGTATGCGGCAGAAGGGCCTCGATGCCGGATGGGAGGCGCACGAAGGCTCCGATCGGGGTGAGTTTCGTGATTCGTCCCGAAGAGATCTTCCCTAGTTCACTGCGGGCAAATTCAATGAGTGGATCGGGTTCGATGTCTTGCAATGACAGAGAAATGGTGCCGCGGTCGGGGTCGGCGCTCAGGAATACGAGGGTGACCGATTGCCCGACCCGCGCAACCTGTGAAGGATGATCCAATCTCATCCAGGACAGATTCGCAGATGTGACCGTTCCGTGGACACCTCCTCCCAGGTCGATTTCCAGGTGGCGGTCGCCCACTGCGGTAACGATGCCCATGCAGACTTGTCCAGGCTGCAATGTGTCGTCCGATTGCATGTCGAGGTGTCTTCCGTTATCGGGCTGAGGCGTCATCTCAGTCGAGCCAGCGATATCCTTCGTAGAAATTGATCCATGTCACCCCGTCGATGAATGAGTTGAAATGTGGAATGTCGCCTTGGTCGATGATCCATTCCCATTCTCCTGGCCTATTGTCGTGGCTTATCCTAAGTGCTGGCCCGTCGGGTCGTCCCTGTGGGGGAAATGCTTCCAGGAACCCAGGCCTTTCGCGCCGATGAGGTCGGGAAGGAACGAACCTTCGCTTGCTGCGACGGCGGGAGTCCAATTTCACTGTTCGGTAGTGCACAGAACGAGACAGGCGCGCGGGTCCGCGGTTGCCGGCAACGGGGGGTGTCCGGGCTCAGATCGGTGAGTTGCCGGACGTTCGGCCTCCGTGGTCGCGCGGCGGGAATTCGGGGTGCTCAGATGCCGGCGTACTCCGTCAGGGCGCGGCCGAGGCGGGTCGCGCCTTCCCTGATCTCCGGTGGGGTGTGGGTAGTGAAGGAGAGGCGCAGGGTGCGGGGGTCCGGGGTGGTCGGGTGGAAGGGGGCTCCCGGGACGAAGGCGACGCCGTGAGTGACCGCCGTCTTGAGGAGGGCCGTCGCGTCGTGCCCCTCGGGCAGTCGGGCCCATATGAACATGCCGCCCGCGGGGAGGTTCCACTCGCAGTCGGCCGGGAGGGTCCGGCTCAGGGCGTCGTGCAGGGCGTCGCGCCGTTCGCGGTACGCCGTGCGGACCGTGGCGATGTGCGCGCTCAGGTCCGCCGTCGTCAGGTAGTGGGCCGCGGCGAGCTGGTCCACCGTCGAGGTGTGCAGGTCCGCGACCTGCTTCGCGACCACCGCGGCCCGGCGCAGGGCCGCCGGGGCCCGGAGCCAGCCCAGGCGAAGCCCTGGCGCCATGATCTTCGAGAAGCTGCCGATCAGGGCCGTACGGTCCTCCGCCCCCGGGTGCGCCGCGAGCCACGGGACGTCGGAGCCCTCGTAGCGGAGGTCCCCGTACGGGTCGTCCTCCACCAGCCACAGCCCGAGGCGCGCCGCGATCCGCGCCACCTCCGCACGCCGGGGGGCCGGCAGGGTGCGTCCCGTCGGGTTCTGGAAGGTGGGGACGGTGTAGAGCAGCTTCGGGCGTTCGCGGGCCACGAGGTCCGCCAGGGCCTCGGGGATGATGCCCTCCCCGTCGCAGGGCACGGCCACCACCCGCGCTCCCGCCATCCGGAAGCACTGGATCGCCGCCAGGTAGGTGGGGTCCTCGGCCAGCACCACGTCCCCGGGTTCGATCAGGGCGGCGGTGACGAGGGCGAGGGCCTGCTGGGAGCCCGAGGTGACGACGACGTCGTCCGCGTCGGTCGGCAGGCCGCGCGCCGTGGCGCGGGCGGCCACGGCCGCGCGGAGTTCCGGCGCGCCCTCGGTGGTCGAGTACTGGAGCGCGCGCCGCGCCGACACCGCGAAGGCGGCGTCGTACGCGGTCCGCAGGCCCTCGGTGTCGAAGAGCTCGGGTGCGGGGAGGCCGCCGGCGAAGGAGACGATCCCGGGGCGTTCGGTGAGCGCGAGGATCTCGCGTACGGGAGAACCCTCGACCGAGGTCGCGCGGGCGGCGAACGCGGGGGGCGGCGACGCGGGCGCGGCGGCGTCGGCGGGCAAGGCGGTGGCAGGCGTGGCGCTGGCGGGCATGGCGCTCCTCCGGGACGGGTGCGCGCATCGTAGTCAGGTGAAGTTGTAGACGCCATGTATTTATCGGGCGGTGGGCCGCGATGAGCCGCGGTGGGCCACGGCGGGCCACGGCGGGCCACGGCGGGCCGTGCTGGGCGGTGCTGGGCCGTGGGGGATGGTGACAGGCGGACCTCTCCCCATCTGACGCCACATCAGCTAGACCGTTCCCATGACGACAGGAGAGCAGGAACCCCGGCAGGGCCCGCAGCAGGACACCCGCGTCGACGACTACGCCGCGCTCGCGTCCGTCGGCCCCTATGGCGTCCGCCCCGGCCACGCGCTGATCACCATGGTGGAGCCGCATCCGGGCCACGAGCACGCGTACAACCGCTGGTACGAGGACGACCACTACTACGCCGGCGCCATGGCCATGCCGTGGATGTACGCGGGCCGCCGCTGGGTCGCCACCCGCGAGCTCCAGGAGCTGCGCTACCCGGAGAAGTCGGCCGTCGCCCAACCGGTCACCGCAGGCTGCTACATATCGACGTACTGGGTCACCGAGGGCCGCTACGACGAGCACATGAAGTGGACCGTCGGCATCAACAAGCGCCTCAACCGCGACGGCCGCGTCTACCAGGACCGCACCCACGTCTTCACGGCCTTCCAGGACCACGCGGCCACCGTCTACCGCGACGGCGCCGCCGGCCCGCGGGACTTCCACGCCCTCGACCACCCGTACGCCGGCCTCGTGGTCCAGGTCGTCGACGCCGACGGGCCCGAGCAGCGGACCGAGTTGCTGGAGTGGCTGCGCTCGCGCGCCCTGCCGAAGCGGCTGCACGGTTCCCCGGCCGCGATGGTGACGGTCTTCCGGCCCACTCCGCTGCCGGGCGACCGGATGACGTACGTCAAGCAGGTCGAGGGGGTCGACACCCGGCTCACGCTGCTGTGGTTCCTGGAGGCCGATCCGCGCGCGTGCTGGGACCGTTTCCAGGGGCTGGACGACGAGGTCGCGGAGGCGGGGCTGGGTCGGGTGGAGCTGGTGGCGCCGTTCATCCCGACGGTGCCGGGGACGGACCGGTACGTCGACCAGCTGCGCTGACCGTGCCGGTGCCGGTGCCGGTGCAATTGCCAGTGCCGGTTCCGGCGCAAGTGCCAGTGCCGGTGCCGGTGCCGGTGCCGCTGCCCGTGCACGTACCCGTTCCCGTACGCGGACATGGCCGAGCCCCCTCGGCCAAGACGGCGGACCGGTCGAGAGGGCTCAAACAGGAGGGACGATCGGGACGCGACGTGATCTTCAGGCGAGGCGTCCCAGCCGGCCCTCGGTGACGTCGGCGACGAAGGAGGTCCAGGAGCCGGGCGCGAAGGTGAGGGACGGACCGTCCTGCACCTTCGAGTCGCGGACGGCGATGGCCTCCATGACGGGGGACTTGACCTCGACGCAGGCGCCGTTGGCGGAGTAGGAGGACTTGACCCAGTTGTCCGTGGCGCCCTGACGAATAGCCATGTTTCTCTCCGGTGAGCGAGTAGTTCCGGTGTCTTGTCGGCCATTTCCGGCTGACCTGATCGACGCTACCCGCAGCTCCTGATAGGTGAAGGAAGCGTTCACCCGACCGAGTGGCATATTCCATTCAGGCCTTATGTGGCTGGGGAGTGACGTGTACCGTACCGACCCCTTCGCCGCTCACCCGGCACATCACGGAGCCGTTCGACCCGTTCGACCCGTTCGAACTATTTGCCCTTGTCGGCGTATTCGTCGATGATGTCGGAGATGAACTGGCGGGTCTGGTCGACGTTGAGGGCCTGCGCGCGCAGGTGTTCGTACATCACGCTGTACTTCTGCACGTCGTTGGCCTTCTCCAGGTACAGGTCGCTCGTCACGCCCTCGATGTAGACGACCGTCGAGTCGGACGCGTCCGGGAACTCCAGGATCGCGTACTGGCCGTTGACCCCGGGATGGGCGCCCAGCGCGAAGGGCATCACCTGCACGGTCACGTGCGGCTGCTCGGACTGCTCTATCAAGTACGCCAGCTGCCGGGTCATCAGCTGGGCGTCGCCCACCTGCCGCCGCAGCGCGGCCTCGTCGATGACCGCCCACAGGCGCAGCGGGCCGAGCTCCGGGTTGTTGTTGTCGGTCTCGGAGAGCCGCTTCTGGCGGTGCATCCGGACCTGGACCCGTTTGTCCACGTCGGCCGGGGCGGTCTCCGGCCACGCACCGCGGACGAGGGACTGGGCGTACTCCGTGGTCTGGAGCAGGCCCGGGATCACCAGGGGTTCGTACGTGCGCAGGCTGGCGGCGTCCGTCTCCAGGCCGATGTAGACGCTGTAGGGGATGTCGCCGAAGGCGTGCCACCAGCCCTGCTGGCGGGAGTCCTTGGCCATCTGCATGAGCGAGTCGATGAGCCGGCGGTCCTCGACCTCGTACACGTCGCACAGGTCGCGGACGTCGCGCTGGCTGATGGACCGGCGGCCGTTCTCCAGCCGGCTGATCTTCGACTGGGAGACGAGGAGGCGCTCGGCGACCTGTTCGGCCGTCATGCCCTTGTCCTCGCGGAGCTTGCGCAACTCCATGCCCAGTCGGCGGCGTCGGACGGTGGGATTGACATTGGACGCCACGGGAACGGCACCTCCGCCTTCTTCTGTCGTGCAGCGATCTCTCTGCGTGTCTGATGTCGAGCAGACTGCCACCGAAGCGGGCGCCGCCGCTGGGGAACGGCAGGGAAAACACAGACGCGCGGGGCGGCGGGGTCGGCGAACCGGCCCCGCCACCCCGCGCGCTGGCGGCTCCGAACCGGGTCCTTGCGGACGTCGGTCACGGCGATGGCGATGCGATGGAGCTGGTGGAACTGGCCCGGACCCGGGACGGATCCGTGGATCCGAACTGGTCGTGACCGGTGGATCAGTGCGCGGCCGCGCGGGCCATCGCACCGGTCCGGCGCGGCTGCAGCGGGACGCTGCCGGCCGTGGCCCGGGCCGGTGGTGCCGGTGCGCGGTCACGGCGCGGCTGTACGGCCACACCGTTCTGGACGTCCATCACGGCATGCGCCACGAGTCCGCCCATCGGGTCGTGCCGGATCAGGTCCCGCAGTCGGGACCTGGACGACCGCCCCTCGTTGCCGGGGTACAGGTGCTTGCCGAGTCCGACCGCGTGGGCCAGTGCGGCGAGCGCCGCGGTCCGCGGGTCCGGCGGTACGCCGGTGCGGATCGCACTGTCGAGCCGGGCTCGGATCTCCCGGCTGATCTCCGTGTCCGTCGCCTGGTAGCGAGTCGTCGGCAACACACCGCACATCTGTCCCGCGACGGCGTGGACCATGCCGCAGCGCTCCAGATGAGCGAGGTAAATCTGACGGAGCCCCAGTCGGGGTCCGCCGATCCAGTGGACGGCCCGTACCGGGCTGCCGCGCCTGCGCAGCAGTTCCAGTGCGGAGTCCAGAGTCGGATCTCCTGTCGGCCGTGGCATCACCACGGCGATACGATCCCCATCAGGGGCTATCCGTCCTGCCAGAGCCAGCTCCACTAGCTGTGCCCCGGCCAGGCCGAGGTCGAGCGACTGCGGCTGCGCCGTGGTACCCGTGGCCGGGTCCAAGGCGAGCAGCAGAAGCTCCTCCGGAATTGTTCTGCGGCTCCTGCCCATCCATGCCTCCCCGCGTGGATGAGTGACAGGGTGACGCCTCTCACATTCATCTGTCGAGAGCGCGTGGCCGCTTTGTGGGGGAACCCGCAGCTATGTCGTTCTCGTCTAGCACGGGGGCGATGCCCCCGAGACGGGACACTGTTAGACATTCGGACAGCCGGACGTGGCGGCGATGGAGGAGGAACGGTGGCGGGCGAGTCCCCCGACAAGTCGGTAGATGCAGGAACGCCGGGGGCGGCGGAGTCGTCCGCGGAGCGTGATCCGAGGCTGTCGGTGTTCCGGCCGAGGGATCCCGAGGGCCGGGACGTTCGCGCCGGCGAGGCGGAGAGGGCGACGAAGGCGGAGACGGGGACGGAGACGGAGACGGTGGGCGGGGCCGACGCGGTTCCCGAGGCCGAGGCCGAGTCCGGGTCCGCGGTGGCGCCCGAGGCCGGGTCCGGGTCCGCGGAGGTTCCCGAGGCCGGGTCCGGGTCCGCGCGGGATCCGCTGCGCGAGGCGGTGGCGGCGTGGGTCGCCAAGACCGACGAGGCCGCGGAGGCCGCCGAACGGGTGGATTCCGACGCGGGTGCGGAAGCCGGTGCTGATGCGGAGGCCGATGCCGGTGCGGACGCCGATGCGGACGCCGAGTCGCGGGCGGAAGAGCCCGAGGCCGAGGCCGACGCCGATGCCGCCGAGCGGGCCGTCGCGCCGCAGCGTGAGGCTGCTCCGGACACCCGGGCCGAAGAGCCGGTTCCGGCTTCCGCTTCTGCTTCCGGTTCCCGTTCCGGTTCGGCTGCGCAGGCGAAGCCCGGGGACAGCGAGCGCACTGCCGTCTTCCGTGCGGCGAAGCCGGATACGGCTTCCGCTTCCGCTCCGGCCGCGGAGGAGGCGAAGCCCGCCCCCGCAGTCGAGGAGCCCGCTGACAGCGAGCGTACGGCCGTGTTCCGGGCCCCGAAGATCGATTCCACTTCGACCCCTGCCCCGGCTCGCCCGAAGCCCGAGCCGGCTGTCGAGGAGCCCGCGGACAGCGAGCGTACGGCCGTGTTCCGGGCCCCGAAGATCGATTCCGCTTCGACCTCCGCCCCGGCACGCCCGAAGTCCGAGCCGGCTGTCGACGAGCCCGCGGACAGCGAGCGTACGGCCGTGTTCCGTGCGGTGAAGCCGCCTTCCGCTTCGGCTCCGGCTTCGGCGCCGGTCGAGGAGGCGAAGCCCAAGGCCGACAAGCCCGCCGACAAGCCCGCCGACAGTGAGCGCACCGCCGTCTTCCGGGTCCCGAAGGTGGACGCCGTCAAGGCGGAGACCCCCAAGCCCGGCGCCCTGAAGCCCGGCGCCGCGAAGCCTGCCGCCCCCAAGCCGGACGCCCCCAAGCCGGACGCCCCCAAGCCGGACGCCCCCAAGCCTGCCGCCCCCGGGCCGGACGCGCCGAAGGCGGCGGAGCCCGCGGCGCCCAAGGGCAGCACCTTCGTTCCGCTGCGTCCGGAGGGCGTCGCAGCGGCGCCCGAGGTTCGGCAGCGGCCGAAGCTGCCCGCCTCCGTGGACCCGTCCGAGCGGACCACCCAGCAGCCGCTGCCCCCCAAGCCGCCGCTCGACATGCTGGCGGACCTCACGAACAACCCGCCCCCGCCGCCGAGCCCGATGCGCACGGCGGTCCGGCGGATCAAGATCTACGCCCCGCTCGTCGCGCTCCTGGCGATCATCCTGGCCGTCGTCCAGCTGGTGCGCCCGCTGCCCGAGCCGACGCTCGTGATGACCGCGAAGTCCTCGTACACCTTCGACGGCGCGAAGCCGCAGCTGCCCTGGCCCACCGAGGGCCAGGCGTACATGGCGGCCGCCGGCCTCGGGACGCTCGGCCAGTCCGGCGAGCAGAAGCCGGTGCCGATCGCGAGCGTCACCAAGTCGATGACGGCGTACATCATCCTGCGTGACCACCCCATAAAGAAGGGTGATCAGGGCGAGATGATCGAGGTCGACAAGACCGCCGAGACCGAGGGCAAGAAGAACAACTCGACCGACAACGAGTCCACCCTCGACACGGTCAAGGAGGGCGACAAGATCTCGGAGTACGACGCGATCGCCGCCCTCATGATTCCGTCGGCCAACAACATCGCGCGGCTGCTCGCGCGCTGGGACAGCGGTTCCCAGGAGGCGTTCGTCAAGAAGATGAACGACACCGCCAAGGACCTCGGCATGACCAACACCACGTACACGGACCCCTCGGGTCTGGACGCGACCACGGTCAGCACCGCCGAGGACCAGGTCAAGCTGGGCCTGAAGCTCGTCGAGATCGAGACGCTGCTCGACATCACCAAGAAGCCCAACTGGATCGACCCCTCCGGCAAGAGCTGGCGCAACTGGAACGGCCTGACCGGACCCTCCGGCGCGCTCGGCATCAAGACCGGTACGACGACCAAGGCGGGCGGAAACCTCCTCTTCGCCGCGCAGAAGAAGGTCGGCAACACCAACCAGCTGATCGTCGGAGCCGTCCTCGGCCAGCACAAGCCGGCGATCATCGACACCGTGCTCGCCGCGAGCAAGCAGCTGATGGTCGCCACGCAGAAGGCCCTCGACGGCGCGACCGTCGTGAAGAAGGGCGAGGTCGTGGGCTACGTCGACGACGGTCTCGGGGGCCGGACGCCCGTCGTGGCCACCGCCGACGTGCAGGCGGTCGGCTGGGCCTCGCTGACCGTCGACGTCAAGCTCGCGGACGGCGGCTCGAAGATGCCGCAGACGGCGAAGGCCGGGACCGAGGTCGGCATGCTGACCGTCGGCGAGGGCGCCAGCCAGGTGAAGGTGCCGGTGGCGCTGCAGAGCGACCTCGCCGCGCCGGGCATCGGCAGCAAGCTGACGCGCGTCGGCTGACATCCGGTGAGAGCGTGGATCCGGCGCCCCGGGCAACCCCGGGGCGCCGGGGCGCGTCTTGGCACCCGGGACGTGTGCGGGTGTGGACTCATGTGTTGGGGAGAGCGGCAGTGACCACTGCTGAGCAGCAGGGCAGGCGCCCGGAAGCCATCCCGGCGGCCGACGGCGGGGATGCCGAAGGGGGCTCCGGGGTACCCGAGCCGTCCGCCGGCCACGCCGCCGCGCCCGGTGCCGGTCCCGCCGCGCCCGGTGCCGGTCCCGCCGCGCCCGGTGCCGCTCCAGCCGTTTCGCATACCGCTCCCGCGGGTGCCGTGCCCGGTGCCGCTCCAGCCGTTTCCGGCGCCGCTCCAGCCCTCCTCCATGCCGCTCCCGCGGGTGCCGGTGCCGCTCCGGCCGTTACCGGGGCCGCGCCCGCCGTTCCCGGTGCCGCGCCCGACGCCATACGGCCCCGCGGCCCGTTCCGCGCCGCCCTCGGCTGGGCCCGGCGCCACCCGGTGGCCGTCACCACCGCCCTCGCCGCCGTGCTGCACGTGGTCTGGTTCTTCACCTTCGCCAGCAGCGGCGGCGACCTCGCCGCGCAGGACGCCTGGGCCGAGTTCGTCGGCCGCCATCCCGACTCCGCGTACAACCTCGCCTGGTACGGCGGCATGCACCCCGTCTCGTACAGCGTGGTCTCGCCGTACCTCATGCACATGCTCGGTGTCCGCACCACGATGATGGTCGCGGGCACGGTCTCGGCCGGCCTGCTCGCGCTGATCCTCACCCGCTGCCGCGGCGCCGTGCGCGAGCCGCTGTGGCCCGCCCTGGCCGGGGCGTACGGGCTGTTCTGCAACGCCCTGTCGGGCCGTGTCACCTTCGGCCTCGGCGCCATGTTCGCGCTCGCCGCCGTCGCCGCGGTGTTCTGCTGGCCCCGCAAGTGGGCGCGCCGTCGCTGGGCCAAGGCCGCGGTGGCGGCCCCCCTGGCGGGCCTCGCGACCGCCGCCAGCCCCGTCGCGGGCCTGTTCCTCGGGGTGATCGCGGCCGCGCTGTTCCTGAGCCGGCGGCGCCCGGGTGCGTACGCGCTGGGGCTGGCTCCGGTGGCCGTGGTCGGACTGTCGGCCTGGCTCTTCCCGTTCTCCGGGACGCAGCCGATGAAGATCGGTTCGGCCGGGCTGCCGTTCGTGTTCGCGTTGCTGATCGTGTTCCTCGTGCCGAAGCGGTGGAAGACGGTCCGGATCGCCGCCGCCGTCTACGCCCTCGGGGTCTTCCTGACCTGGGTGATCGACTCCCAGGTCGGCTCGAACGTCACCCGGATGGTGATGCTGTTCGGCGGGGCCGTGCTGTTCGCCGCCCTCGCGTACGAGCTCCCGCGCTCGCGCCGCTGGTACGGGGTGCTGCTCGCCTTCGTCGGGCTGAACGCCTGGATCACCGCCAACAGCGTCACGGACATCATCCGGACCACCCCGGTGGCCGCCTGGAACCGTGAGCTGGCCCCGCTCGTCGACCGGCTGCAGAAGGCGGGCGCCGACCGGGGCCGGGTCGAGGTGGTGCCCGCCAGCAGCCACCGCGAGTCCTCCGCCTTCCCCTCGTACGTGAACCTCGCGCGCGGCTGGAACCGGCAGGCCGACCTGGAGCGCAACCCGCTTTTCTACGACGACACCCTCACCGCCGAGAGCTACCGGGCCTGGCTGGAGCGCTGGGCCGTGCACTACGTGGTGCTGCCGGCCGACAAACCCGACTCGGGCGGCGAGGACGAGGCGAAGCTGGTGCGCGAGGGGCTCCCGTACCTCCAGCAGGTGTGGGGCGACGCGAACTGGCAGCTCTTCAAGGTCCACGAGCCGACGGACCTGGTGGCGGGACCGGCGACCGTGGTGCGGGCGAGCGCGGACCGGCTGGTCATCGACGTGAAGAAGCCCGGGCGGGTGCTGGTGCGGATCCCGCACTCCCCGTGGCTGGGACTGGTGGACGGGGCGGGCAAGCCGGTACCGCCGCCGCAGGAGACCTTCGCGTCGAAGGCCCGCGGCGGGAACGCGGCGGGCGGCGCGCTCCGCAAGGAGTACGCGAACACGGCCGGATGCCTCTTCAAGGCGGCCCCGGACGACAGCGGCGACGTGTGGACGGAGCTGCTGGCTCCGGCGCCGGGGGAGTACCGGGTGGCGGCGAAGTACCAGCTGCCGCGGGGGACGCCCTGCCCGGAGGACCTGGTCCACCAGACGCTGGGGCAGCCGAAGCTGCCGGCTCCGCCGCGCCGGTGATCCGGGCCGGAATCCTTTACGTTCCGGCCCGGGTGCGTCGGTCGTTATATGTGCATACGATCCCAGTAGTCCGATTGGGTGCTTCCCGAGGGAGTTGACGACGGGATGAACAAAGAGCAGAAGCGCGACGTCCGGACAGCCATCGCGAAGGCGCAGGAGCAGGCGCTGCCGCCGCGTACGCCGGGTCACGGCTTCGACGGTCCGGTACGGAGCAAGGTCAAGGGCGGGTCGCACACGAAGGCCGCGCTCAAGCGGGCCGGCACCCCGCAGGGGGACCGCATCGGCGAACGCACCAGTGGCCTGAGCTGACCGACCCGGGCCGACCGGGTCGACCCGCCTCCGGACGTGCCCTTCCGGTTCCGGCCGGGAGGGCCTTTTCCGTCGGAGCCCGTCGCCCCCGCCGGGCCGGAGCGGCCACCGGGGCGCTGCGCCCGCCGACCTGTGGCGGCCCGCTGAAGGACGGGCGCCGCACCGACAACGTCATCTTCCACGGCGACCTCGTGGCCTGATCGGGCCTCGGGCGCGGCCCCGCCCGATTCCGCCCGATCCCGCCGACCGTGCCCGGAGAAGGGCGCACTACCGTGAGCTGACCGGGGAACCGTGAACGGGGGACGCGGAACAGGGGACGGGGAACGGGGGACGGGGACCATGAACGACGACGAGCGCGGCACCACCGGCGTGCGCACGGGCAACACCACCGGCAGCGGCACGGCCAGGCGCCGCCGTACAGCCGTGCGCGCCGGCAGCGGCACAGCCACGCGCACCGGCAGGGGCACAGCCACGCGCACCGG
The DNA here is from genome assembly GCF_055588065.1 of Streptomyces sp. NPDC046308. Taxonomy (NCBI): domain Bacteria; kingdom Bacillati; phylum Actinomycetota; class Actinomycetes; order Kitasatosporales; family Streptomycetaceae; genus Streptomyces; species Streptomyces sp. NPDC046308. The sequence continues at coordinate 224,652 of NZ_JBVJFB010000006.1, read as the reverse complement.
CAGCGGTGCGGGAACCGGCGTGGACACCGGCGTGGGCACCGGCGTGGGGACCGGCACCGGCACCCCGGCGGAGCCCCGCCGATGAGGGCGCGGCCGCCGCGCCCGCGGCTGCCCGCCTGGACCTCCACCCTGATCTGGAAGGCCGCGGTCTTCATCACCCTCATGTGCTGCGGCCTCGCGGCGCTGCTCGGCGTCCTCGTGCACCGCGCCATGACCCACCAGACCGTCGGCACCGCCCGCGAGAAGGCGCTGACCAAGCTGGAGCGGACCATCAAGGCCTACGAGACGGGCGCGCGCCTGCCCCGCGGCGAGGGCATCGACCCCGTCGGCCTGCCCCCCGAGCTGCGCGCCCTGGCCGTCGCCGGCAAACGCGGCACCGCGCTCGGCGAGCAGCGCGGCCGCGCCGCCATGTGGGCGGCCGCGCCCGCCGAGGAGGGCACCGCGATAGCCGTCTCCGTGGACTTCCGCGCCAGCGAGCAGACCATCGCCGACCTGGACCGGGCCATCCTCGGCTCCTCGGGGCTCGCCATCGGCGTCACGCTCCTCATCGGCGCGTTCGGCGTCACCCGGATCACCCGGCGGCTGCACCTGACCGCGCAGGTGGCCCGCCGGATCACCGCCGGAGACCTGGACGCGCGGGTCGACGACAGCGCGCGCAACAAGGACGAGGTGGCGGCGGTCTCCCGCGCCCTGGACAGCATGGCCGCCTCGCTCCAGGGCAAGCTCGAAGCGGAACAGCGGTTCACGGCGGACGTCGCCCACGAGCTCCGCACCCCGCTCACGGGCCTGAACGCCGCCGCCGAACTGCTGCCGCCGGGCCGTCCGGCCGAGCTCGTACGGGACCGGGTGCAGGCGATGCGCTCGCTGACCGAGGACCTGCTGGAGATCTCCCGGCTGGACACGCGCAGCGAGCGCGTGGAGCTGGACTCGCACGACCTGGCCGACCTGGCGGCGCGCACCATCCGCGCCTCGGGCACGGACACGGTCCTGGAGGTGCTCTCCTCGCCGCGGGTGGAGACGGACCGGCGCCGCCTGGAGCGGATCCTGGGCAACCTCGTGGCCAACGCGCACAGCCACGGCGCGGCCCCGGTCACGGTCACCGTGGACGGCCGCACCCTGACCGTGACCGACGAGGGTCCCGGCTATCCGGAGTACCTGCTGGCCAGCGGCCCGCAGCGGTTCCGTACGGAGGGCACCAACAAGGGCCACGGGCTGGGCCTGACGATCGCCGTGGGCCAGGCCAGGACCCTCGGCGCCACCCTCGCCTTCCGCAACCGGGAGACGGGCGGCGCCGAGGCCCGGGTCACGCTCCCAGGGCCCGCAGCACCGGAAGCAACTGCGCCTCCTCGGCGTCGAGATGAGCCTCCAGCTCGCGGCTGAGCCGCTCGACGCGCTCACCGAACCCGGCGCCGCCCGGCGCGTCCAGGGCCCCCACCAGCTCCTGCTGGAGCCGTGCGATGTCGCGGTGCTCGGCGTCGAGCCTACGGAACAACTCCCGCATGTGGGGGTTCTGTTGCTCCAGGTACGGGAAGAGCCCGGCGTCCTCGCTCTTGTGGTGGAACTCCAGCGAGTGGCAGAACGCCAGGCAGTGCTGGCGCAGTTGCAGCCCGAGCGGTAGCGGGCCGCCGCTCGGCTCCTCGCGGGCGCGTTCCCGTACGAGCTCCCGTACGAGGGCCAGCTGCGCCCGCAGCCAGCCGTGCACGTCGAGCAGCTTCCCGGCGATCCCGCCCTCGCCCGCAGCCGCCTCGTGCGTCCGCTGGAGCGCCACGACGGGGATCACCCGCCGGGTGCGCGCCTGGTACTCGCCGTACCCGGGCGCCTCGCGCACCACGCGCGCGAACAGCTCGTCCCGCCGCGCCCCTTCGGCGGGCACGGCGACGGCCTCGTACTCCTCGGTCCCGGTCTCGACCCGTACGAGGGGACGCGCGAGCAGGTTGTGGTACCAGGCGGGATGCCGGTCCGCCCCGGCGGCGGATCCGACGACGAGCAGGTCCCCGCCGTCGCGGCCCGCGTCGCGCAGGAACCCGAGCGGGACGGTGTGCGGCTTCCCGGACCTGGCTCCGGTGGTGGTGAGCAGGATCAGCTCGGACCCTTCGAAGGGCCCGCCGACGCGGCCGGCATGGGCCCTGAACTCGTCAATGACAGTCTGATTGAACGAAAATGACACGGGGTGTGAACGTCCTCACGGTGTGTGCGTGCGATGGCAGCGGCAAAACCGAGGGAGATCACCCGTAGCCGGTGGCGAGAATGCCCATGGGCCCGGTCCTTCGAAAACAGGTGCCTGCCCAACCACCGCCCGGCCCACATCTCAGTAGGCGGCGTCACGCGACACGCGTCCTATGTAACCACAGAGCGACGAAGGACCCCCAACCGTTCCCGGCTGGAGGTCCTCGAAGTGTGCCCTCGGCAGGATTCGAACCTGCGACACCGGCTTTAGGAGAGCCGTGCTCTATCCCCTGAGCTACGAAGGCGGGGGCTTGTCGGAAACGTTGCCGGAAACCCCAGAGGGATTGCCAGAGCCGCTTCGGCAAGCGTGCTGGTCGGATGACGTGCGCCCGCCCGGGTGGAGCTGCCCTCGCGGACACTTTCCCCGGCACACGCCTGGTAGTCGTCTGACCGCTGACAGCCTAGCGGATCGTGCTGGCCGAGGTCGCCTCGATTGGCGTGCGCCTTGGCCACGTCCATCTCGGGCCCTGTGACCTGCGTGTTTCGGCGATGTCGGGTGCGTGGGGCCTCTGTCGGGACGGTGGTGGCGTTGCCGAAGCGCTTTCGGATGTCCGTTTCGCGTCCTGGGTGGCTCTGGTCGGCTGGGGACCCGGGGCACGAAAGACGGCCGCGCCCTCGGGGGGCACGGCCGGCGCGGTGTCTGCGGGGTCTGTGGAACTCGGTCTACGCGGCCTTGCTGAGGTGGAGCTGGTGGCTGGTGGCGTTCTGGGAGAGGGCGAAGCCCAGCACGAACAGCTTCTGGCGTTCGACGCCGTAGGCGATCACGCGGCGATTCCAGAGGCTGAGGTCGAACTGGCTGTGGACCGACTCGGAGTCGGCGCGGTACGGGTAGACGAGTTGGTGGGCCAGGGTGTCTTGCGGGATCTGCTGGAGGTGCTCGGCCCGGTGGAAGCCGCGCTCGCTGTCGCTCTTGAGGGGTCGGCCGTTGTCCACGCACCGCAGGGTGCGGTCCTGGGTGGTGGTGGTGATGCCGACGGGGACGCGGTAGTCGTGGGCCCCGTGCCGGCAGGGAATCCGCAGGCGGTGGTACCAGCGGCTCTTGGTGCTGCCGGCCCGGTGCTCGAGTTTGATGATCAGGACGGGTTCGAAGACGCGGGTACCGTCGTCGAGGCGGATGACTTCTTCACAGGTCCGGAGATCGACGAGCTGCCCGCCGAGGGCATCTCGTGGCGTGCTCGAAGCAAGACCCCGGCCCGCACTCTCGACGCCGCGCGCGGCTGGAACGCTGGCCGCGCTCCTCTACGACTGGATAGAGGAACGCTTCCGTTTGCCGGTCGCCGACCTCCCCTCTCTCGGCAAGCCCGACCCTGAGACCGCGGCCGAGATGGTCCGCACGACGTGGGGGCTGGGGAACTCCCCGGTACCCAACATGGTGCACCTACTGGAGGCGCACGGCGTCCGAGTCTTCTCGCTCGCACCCGACTACGCGGAGGTCGACGCCTTCGCCCTCTGGCGCGGGAGAACCCCGTTCGTCTTCCTGAACACGATGAAATCCGCCGAGCGCAGCCGCTTCGACGCCACCCACGAACTTGGGCACCTCGTCATGCACGGCAGCGACCGAGAGTGTGCTGGTCCTGAGGCCGAGAGGCAGGCGAACGACTTCGCCAGCGCCTTCCTCATGCCCGCTTCGAGCGTGCTGGGCAACATGCCGGCCGGGGCACACGTCGATCAGATCCTCAAGGGCAAGGCCATCTGGAACGTGTCCGCGATGGCTCTGACCTACCGCATGCACGACCTCGGACACCTCACCGACTGGCAGTACCGTTCCGCCTGCACCGAGCTGAGCCAGCGGGGCTACCGCAAGCGGAGCCCGAAGGCATGAAGAAGCGGGAGACCTCTCAGGTGCTCACCAAGGTTTTCCAGGGCCTGCGGTCCACAGGAATGAAGCCGGCGGCGGTCGCAGCCGAGCTCGGTCTCACCTCGGACGAGATGAACAAGATGCTCTTCGGACTCACCATCACGATGGTCGACGGCGGGCGGTGGTCAGCGTTTCCGCCACAGCGTCGCGGCGGGCCTTGTCGCTGGTTCCCTGACCGGCAGCACCGGAGTGTGTCGCTGCTCCAGGGGGCCGTCGGACGGGTGCCGCCGCAGTGCGTTCCGGTGTTGCAGGATCCCGGCCTCGCCGGGGGCGTCAGTCAACCCCTCTCAGGTAGACGCGGCTGCTCCGTTCGTCGATCTGCGCCACCGCGACCTTGAGCCAGTTCAGGTCGCCCTTGCAGGGAGCACAGACCTGCCCCTCCCGGACCTTGGGAAGTGAATCAGGTTCCGGGAGTCCCAGGCGTGCGAACGGTGTGGCCGGTGTTGCCTCTGCACTGAAGGGCTGCTCGCGCTGTCTGAGGGGCTGCTCCGGATGCAGCTGAGTGAGGAAGGGGTCCACGGCTTCTGCGGGGAGGACGAAGGACAGGATCAACCCGTCGTCCTGGAACCCCTTGCGGTGCGCCGCCGCGGTCTGGGTCGCTGTCGCGGGGACCTCCACGTGCAGGGTCCGGGCGACGGACTCGGCGGTGGTTCCCTCGACCCAGTCGGACGTCCCCGGGTCTGCGGACCGGCCGGTTTCCCTGCCGCTACCACCGGACGCTCCGGAGCATCCGGTGGCGAGTGCGCCGAGCAGCACCGTTGCCACTGCGAGTGCCGGGGCGCGTCCCGGTCGTTGTGCGCGGATCACCGGGCGGCCGAATTGCGGCCGATGTCCGTGCGGGTGCCGCTCCGCCCGGTGTCCTCGGGCGCGGGCCAGGACCCTCCTGCCGTCAGGTCGTGTCGCTGTACCGAGCTGCTTCCTCGCATGTCGAACTCCCTGGCCAGTCCCGTCGTGTGCATGCGGGCCATGTCGGCATCGGTGACGGTGGTCGGTCCGATCGGCGTGGCCTTGGTTTCGTCCCAGTTGTAGCGGTCCCACACATTGACCTGGTAGTCGATGCTGACCTGCGGTTTCCCGTCGGGTCCGGGGACGGCGGTGACCACCCCGGTCGTGTTGGTCATGCCGCTGCCTACGGCCAGGTACCAGTTGTTCGTCCCGTCCGGGCCCTTTTCGTGTTCGTATCCGCTGCTGCCGGATTCCACGGGGATGGCGACAGGCTTGCCACCTGACTTCTCGAAGGCATCCAGCGCCTGCTGCCGCCACTCGTCCTGCTCTGTGGCCCGGATCCGTGCCACCTCGTCCCGGAGCGCCGGGTCGTCGGCCAGCATGCGGTCGACGTCCAGATCGAGCGTCTTGCCGCTGCCGTTGAGGTAGTGATCCATGTGACGGGCCGCGTCGGTCTTGCCCATGAAGTCGCCGGAGTTCGAAATGCCGTTGGCCTGGATCTCTTTCCAGTAGTCCGATATTCCTGGCGCTTCGACGTCGTACGGTCCAGCGCCGTCGTCCGCGGCGACCTGCTTGACCTGAGGCCGGAGCAGGCCGGCAGCAAGAAGGTCGTCCCGGTGCTGGGTCCACAGCTGGGCCCGGGCCTCGGGCCCGAGGGACTGCCAGAGCCGCTGCAGCTCCTTCCGCTGTTTGGCGTTGGCGTCTTCGCCGAGCCCGGCCAGTTTCAGTGCTCGGGGGAGCATTTCCTGGTCGAGGGAGGTGTATGTCGCGTGGCCCGCGTTGTGCGGATCCGCGCCGTGGCTGCCGCGCAAAGCGCGTACGGCAGCGGCATCCACCTCGGCCGCATGGCTCACCACTCCGCTCAGGGTGTCGGCGTACCAGCGCATCAGGTCCTGCTTGCGCTGGCCGGGACCGTCCACCTCGCAGACCAGGGCATCCTCGATCGTCACGGCTCCGCCTTGCCCCACACGGACGTTGAAGCCTGCCTCCTTGGCATCGGCGGTCACGTTCTTCGCCTGCTGCTGGATGGTCACCAGTTCGGAGTGGGCGTCCTGGAGGATGCTGAAGATGCTCTTGGCCTCCGAGTGGAGGTCCTCTATCTCCTTGACCGTCTTGCCGACGAAGGCGCGGGTCACACCGGCGTTCACGCCTTCCCAGCGGGCCTTCTCGGCTTTGGCCTTTGCCCCGTCGCGCGCCTGTCCCCCCAGGCGCTGAAGAGCGTCGGTCGTGCGCTTCCAGTCCTGAACGGCGGATCCCAGCTTCGTGAGGTCGAGTTCCATGAGGTCCGAGTAGTCCATGCCGTGCTCCCCTACTTGAGGTACTCGTCGATACGGGAGACGGACACGGCCGAGCCGTCGCGGTTGCGGAGCGAGGCCGCGATGGCCTCGTCGTCCGCGGCATGCGCCTTTTTGGAGTAGTCCAGGTGGTTCGAGATGTGGGCGCATGCCTGCAGGACCGTCTTCACCTGAGAGGTCCACACGGACACGGTGGTCTCCAGCTCGCCGCCGAGGGAGAAGCCGGCCGTCTTCAAAGACGCTGCGGCCTGCATCGTGGAGCCGCTTCCTGAACCATCGGCACCGGCGCCGGCGATGTCCGCCTGCTTCTGGAGTTGGTCGTGCAGCAGGAAAGCCTCATGACCCACTTCGCCCAGGTCATCCTGCTGTACGACCAGGTCGGCCTGACCACCACCAGGTCCGCTCGTCACTTGGTTGAGGCGCATCGACACCTGGCGCTCGCCAGAGACATCTGCCTTCGCCTTGTCCCACTCATCCCACACCATGGCGCTATTTGATCATGTTTGGACAGGCGAGGTAGGAGCGATGCGAGCCAGCTTTCACACATGAACAGATGCTCTTCGCTATGACCATGACGATGGGCGACGGCGACGGCCAGCGGCCCGCGACGGAAGCTCGCCGTGCCCTGTCCCTGGTGCCCTGAATGGCCGATGCCCGAGACAGGCTGACAGGGCCGTTTCGGCCATCCAGTGAGCTCGGGTGTCGACGGTGCCGCCGATAGGCCTCTGAGCTGAGGTGATGTGCTGAGCTGGCGGGCACGACAGGGCTGGCGCGCTTGCAACACCGCTGCCTCCGCGAACGGTTGGGTGGCAGTCGACCCTCTCAGGTAGATGCGGGCACTGCGTTCGTCGATCAGCGCATGCAGCTGGGCGAGGAAGGGATCCCCGGCTTCCGTAGGCAGGACGAAGGACGCTGCCGGGGGGACCTCCGCGTGCAGGGTCCGGGCGACGGACTCGGTGGTGGCCCCCTCGGCCCAGTCGGACGTCCTCGGGTCCGCCGAGCGGCTGCCTTCCCTGCCGCCACCGCCGGACGTCCCGGAGCATCCGGCGGCGAGCGCGCCGAGCAGCACCGCTGCCACTGGGAGCGCCGGGGCGCGGCCCGGGCGTCGTGCCCGGATCGCCGGGCGGCCGAATTCGGCCGACGTCCGTACGGGTGCCGCTCCGCCCGGTGTCCTCGGGCGGGCGGCCAAGCCCCATGAAGGCAAGGTGCGGAGACCTGGTGGTGAGGCCGGGCCGCCGGGGTCAGGCGTCGGCGGGTGGGACGGGGGTGGCCTGGTGGTAGTACATCTGCCACTCGGCGTCCGGCTGCTGCCTGCGCCAGAGGGAACTCCGTCGGGCCCGGGCCCCGTCGATCGTGGTCTCGTACGTGAGGTGCACCAGCCCGGGTGCCAGCAGGACGCCGGTGAAGTCCGAGGGCTCGTAGCGCGGTCCGTCCGGCGCCGCTCCGTCCATCTCGGGCAGCGCGGCGAGGATTTCCTCGTACGTCCACCGGCGGCCGGAGGCGCCGACTTCCACGAACTGCGGGTCGAGGAGGGGCCGCGTCAGCGACTGCGACGCGCGCACGCGCGGGTCCATCAGGCGCAGCTCGCACGCGATGGCTTCGCTCACCGCATCGGTCTCTTGGCTCATCCCCGCATCCTCGCCCAGGCTGTCGGGCTCGTGGCTCTCGTGACAGCCGCCCGCCGTGGCGCGGACGGCGACAAGTCGACGCGGCGCGGGCCGGTGACCGGCGTGCGCCGGACTGTGGCGCGGAACAGTTGGTCGGCGTCACCGCCGCGTGAAGGGGCCCGGACCGCCGCATAGGCTGACCGCGGGGGACCCGCAACGGCCAGGAGCGGTCGGGGTCGAGGACTCGAGGAACGAGGAGAACCACTGATGGTCGGGTCGCGTGCCGCTGCGGATTCCCGCGCCGTCTCCTGGTGGCCGCTGCTGCGGCCCCACGGGGATGTCGCGCCCCGCGTACGGCTCCTGGTGTTCCCGCACTCCGGGTCCGGCCCCGGCACGCTCTACCCCGTCGTCGAGGCGCTGCCCGCGCACGTGGAAGTGCTCGGGCTGTCGCTCCCCGGGCGGGAGCGCCGCTTCGGCGAACCGCCGGGCTGCCGGCTCGACCAGGTGATGGAGTCCGTCTCCGACGAGGTGCTCGGACGCGACCCGCTGCCCACGGTGGTCTTCGGGCACAGCCTGGGCGCGCTCCTCGCGACGCGTGCGGCCCTCCTCCTCGGCGGGCAGTGCCGGGCGGCCGTCGTCAGCGGCCAGGTCCCCGGCGGGGCCACGCGCCGGGCCCATGCGACGGCCACTCAGGAGGACGCCGTACGGCTGCTGCGCGAGGGCGGGGGCACGCCGGAGTGGGTGCTCCAGGATCCGGACATGCTGGCGCACGTCACCGGGGTGCTGCGGGCCGACATCGCGCTCAGCCGGGAGGCCGCCGTGGGATTCGGGGACGTACGCCTCGACGTGCCGCTCCACGTGCTGGGCGGCACGGCGGACCCGCTGGTCCCGCACGAGCCGCTCGACGGCTGGGCCGCGCACACGACGGGGCCGTGCCGGGTACGCCGTTTCGCCGGAGACCACTTCTTCCTGCTGGCCCAGGAGAACAAGGGCGAGGTCGGGGAGATCCTGCGCCGGGCCCTCGACGCGGAATTCTGACGACCTGCCGGCGCCGCCGCCTCCGCGTGCGGGACACGCCGATGTGGCCAGACCGCTTCCGGCCGAGGGCCATAGCCCGGTCGAACCGTGGCCCTAGTCGATGCCGACGGCGACCAGCCCCGCCGCCAGCACGCCGACGAGCGCCGGACCCAGCGCCAGGGCGATCGGGTTCGGCGCGTTGGTGTCGGGGGCGTCGCGCGGCGCGAGGGGGGCCGATGATGGCGAGCGCGCAGGACGACAGACGCCCCGGCGGCCCACGGCCTACGGCCGCGTGATGCGGACCTGGTAACTGCCGTTGCGCAGCTGGCCCACCACCGAGACGCTGACGCCCGCCTTCTCGTCGGTGAAGGTCTCGCCCGGCCGGAACGGGGCGTCCGACAGCTCCGCGTGCACGTTGGGCCGGCGCGTGCAGCCGCCGCTCGCGCTCGCGCTGTCCGACACCGTGATCGGGCCGTGCCCGGTGTCCACGTCGGAGTCCACCTTGTAGACGAGGACCCCGGGCTTGCAGACGGCCTCGTCGTTCCCGGCCCGGGTCCGCACCTCCACCGCGTACCCGGCGCTCTCCGAGAGCGGGATGAAGGCCAGTTTCGTACCGCCCCGCACACCCAGCGGGGACAGGGTGTGGTCACTGGTGCCCGGCTTGGACGCGCAGCTGATCTGCGTGCTGTCCAGCCAGCCCAGCTTCCACTTGTGCCAGCCCATCAGGTCGTTGTTGGCGCCCCAGTCCTCGCTCATGATGTCCCAGTGCCCGACCGTGCTCCCGCCGTCGGCGGTGTAGAGGTCGGGCAGCCCGAAGACGTGCCCGTTCTCGTGCGGGAGCACCCGGTAGCCCGTCTCCCGGTAGGTCCCGGAGCCGTCGTCCTGCCGGCTGTAGACGAAGGACGTGTTGGCCAGCGGCACCCCGTCGGCGACGGGTGCCTCGCCGTTGCCCGAGAAGGTCACCGACAGGACGGTGTCCAGGGCGGACGGCCCGGCGTTCGGCGTGATCAGGATGTTGATCAGGTCGTACCGGCTGAAGTCCACCTCGGGGTCGGCGGCCTTCGCGATGTGCTCGACGAGCTGCCGGTAGCCGGGCTCGTACGGGGACCCGCGCTCGATCCCGTACGCCGCGAAGGGCATCGGCATCCGCAGCCAGGTGCTTATCGGGGCCTCGGGCCGGTAGGTGAGCCGACCGTACGAGCTGGTGCGGAACCAGTCGGCGGTCTGCGGGAAGAACTCCGCCAGCCGGTCCGCGGCCGCGCCCTCGCCCTTGGCGTCGGGGAAGTCGACCATCAGGTTCAGGGCGCGGACCTCGCCGGTGGAGCGCGAGTACCCGGGCGGGGTCGGCAGGCCCTCGGACATCTGCACGCCCATGGTGCCGGCGATCCGGCAGGGCGCGAGAGCCGATTCGACGGTCGTGGCCACCGGACCGGCCGCCGAGTGCCCGCGACTGGATATCCCGGTGCTCGCGGTCGCGGAGACGCCGAGGGCCAGCGCGGTCAGGCCGATGAACGCGCTGGTGCGGCGAGGCTTGCGTATCCGGTGGCGGGTCTGCGGCATGGAGATCGCCTTCGGGTCCGCGGCAGCCGGCCCTGTCCCGGACTGCGCTCTGTGCGATCACCCTCCGACGGGCGCGGCGCGCCCGCGCGTCGGGAGAGGCCGAACGTGCAAGGTGCTGTGACTCAGGTCACGCGGGGGAGTGAAATAACCGGGGACGGGTTCCCCGTTTGTACGTGAGTCCCGCAAAGCGGGGACCGGCTCCCCGTTTGGGTGGGCCGAACGAGCTGTCCGTACAGCGAACCGTCCGTACCGCGTGTCACCGTGCCAGGGAGGCCCCGGAATGAAGCGCCCCACCGCCACCGCTCCGGCGGCCCCGTCCGCCCGCGCGGCGGCCATGGACCTGGCCCCGGACCCGGCCGTGGACCTGGTCGTGGACCCGGCCCCGGCCGGGACCTCGAAGCCGGCGCGCGCACGGGAGGGGGCCGGCGCCCGCGGGACGGGCGCGTCCCGCGCCGGCGGCGTCCCGCGCCCTCGCGCCGACGCCGTGCGCAACCGCGAGCGGATCCTGACGGCGGCCCGCGAGGTCTTCGTGGAGTTCGGCTCCGCGGCCCCCTTCGACGAGGTGGCCCGGCGGGCCGGCATCGGCAACGCCACCCTCTACCGGCACTTCCCCGACCGCCCCACCCTCGTCCGGCAGGTCGTGCTCTTCGTGATGGACCGGGTCACCGCCTCGGCCGAGGCCTCCCTCGCCGAGGAACCGGACGCCTTCGCCGCGCTGTGCCGCTTCACGCACGCCGCGGCCGACGAGCGGATCGGCGCCCTGTGCCCGATGCTCGCCGAGGACTTCGACCGTGAACACCCCGAACTCCTCGCGGCCCAGACCGCCTTGCAGGCGGCCGTCGAGACGCTGCTGGCCACCGGCCAGGACGCCGGAGTGATCCGTACGGACATCGGCGTCGGCGACCTGATGGTCGCCCTGTCCCAGCTCAGCCGACCGCTGCCCGGCACCGCCTGCCTCGACACCGACCGCTTCGCCCACCGTCACCTCCAGCTCTTCCTCGACGGGTTGAGGGCTCCGGCCCGCTCCGAACTGCCGGGTTCGGCGGCCACTTTCGACGACCTCCGGCAAAAAACCATGTGACGCGCGCAAACCTCGCCAACTAGCCTCTTTCAGTCATTCCGCACAGTGAAGTGGGTACCTCCATGTCAAAAACAGCCGCGACACCGCCGCTGGCTGCCGATCCCAGCCGCTGGAAGGCACTCGTCTTCATAGCCCTGGCCCAGCTGATGGTCGTCCTCGACGCGACCATCGTGAACATCGCCCTGCCCTCCGCCCAGACCGATCTCGGGATCTCGGACGGCAACCGCCAGTGGGTCATCACCGCGTACGCGCTGGCATTCGGCGGACTGCTCCTCTTCGGCGGCCGCATCGCCGACAAGTGGGGCCGTAAGAACGCCTTCGTCGTCGGCCTCATCGGCTTCGCCCTGGCCTCCGCGCTCGGCGGCGCCGCGAACGGCGAGGCCATGATGCTCGGCGCCCGCGCCCTCCAGGGCGCCTTCGGCGCACTGCTCGCACCGGCGGCCCTGTCCCTGCTGGCGGTGATGTTCACCGACGCCAAGGAGCGCGCCAAGGCCTTCGGCATCTACGGCGCGATCGCGGGCGGCGGCGGCGCCGTCGGCCTGATCCTCGGCGGCTTCCTCACCGAGTACCTCAACTGGCGCTGGACCTTCTTCGTCAACATCCCCTTCGCGATCGTCGCGGCCGTGGGTGCCTGGATGGTCATCCGCGAGCCCGCCGGCGGCCGCAACCGCGCGCCGCTCGACATCCCCGGCGTGATCCTGTCGACCACCGGCCTCGTCGCCCTGGTCTACGGCTTCACCCGCGCCGAGTCGGCCGGCTGGTCGGACGCCCTCACCGTGACGATGTTCGTCGCCTCGGTGGTGCTGCTGGCGGCCTTCGTCCTCGTCGAGTCCAAGGTGAAGTCGCCGCTGCTGCCGCTGCGCGTCCTGCTGGAGCGCAACCGCGGCGGTGTCTACCTCTCGCTCGGCCTGGCCGTCATCGCCATGTTCGGCCTGTTCCTCTTCCTGACCTACTACCTCCAGGTCGTGAAGGGCTTCTCGCCGGTCAAGACCGGCTTCGCCTTCCTGCCGATGATCGCGGGCATGATCACGGGCTCCACCCAGATCGGCGCCCGCCTGATGACGCGGGTCGCGCCGCGCCTGCTCATGGGGCCGGGCTTCCTGCTCGCCGCCGTCGGCATGCTGCTGCTCACCCAGCTGGAGGTCGGGTCTTCGTACCCGGCGCTGATCCTGCCGGCGCAGTTGCTCCTCGGCCTCGGCATGGGCACGGCGTTCATGCCGGCCATGTCCCTGGCCACGCACGGGGTGAACCCGGCCGACGCCGGAGTCGCCTCCGCCATGGTCAACACCTCGCAGCAGGTCGGCGGCGCCATCGGCACCGCGCTGCTGAACACGATCGCCGCCTCGGCGACGACCGCGTACCTGACCGACCACGCGGCCGAGGCCGCGGCGGGCGGTCCGGCCGGGCAGCTGATCCAGGCGCAGGCCATGGTCGAGGGCTACGCCTCCGCCATCTGGTGGGCGGTCGGCATCCTGGTCGCCAGCTCGGCCATCGCCCTGACGCTGATCAACACCGGCCGTCCGAACGTCGGCGGTCCGGTGGCCTCCGGCGCCGGCGAGGGTGCGGACGCCGAGTTCAAGGTTCCGGTGATCGCCCACTGACGGCGGTGCCCGCACGGGAATGACTGACGACCCCGCTTGGTTCAAATTTGAACCAAGCGGGGTTAGTCTTTTCGGGCAGCCCTGTACCGACGACGGAGGAGCGCCCCATGACCCCGGCCACTGCAGCCCAGCCCCCCACGGCGCGGGGGACCCGCATGCCGGCGCTGTACCTCAGCCACGGGGCGCCGCCGCTCGCCGACGACCCGGTCTGGCCGGGCGAGCTGGCCGCCTGGTCCGCGCAGCTGCCCCGACCCACGGCGATCCTGATGGTCTCCGCCCACTGGGAGGAGGCCCCGCTCGCCCTCGGCGCCACCGAGCAGGTGCCGCTCGTCCACGACTTCTGGGGCTTCCCCGAGCACTACTACCGGGTGCGCTACGAGGCCCCGGGCGCCCCGCGGCTCGCCGCCTCGGTCCGGGCGCTGCTCAAGGCCCCCGGCACCCCGGTCCAGGACGTACCGGACCGCGGCCTCGACCACGGCGCGTACGTCCCGCTGGTGGAGATGTTCCCGGAGGCCGACATACCGGTGCTCCAGATCTCGCTGCCCACGCTGGACCCGCGCCGCCTGATGGACATCGGCCGCAAGCTGGCGCCCCTGCGCGACGAGGGCGTCCTCATCGTCGGCAGCGGCTTCTTCACCCACAACCTGGCCGCCCTGCGGCACGGCGGCGTCCCCGGCTGGTCCAAGGAGTTCGACGCGTGGGGGCACGAGGCGCTGGCCTCCGGCGACATCGACTCCCTGCTCGACTTCGAGAGCAAGTCCCCTTCGGGCCGCCTCGCCCACCCCCGCACGGAACACTTCGCCCCGCTCTTCGTCACCCTCGGCGCGGCCGAGGCCACCGGCGACCTCGCCACCCGCCGTGACCCGGTGGACGGCTTCTGGATGGGCCTCTCGAAGCGTTCCCTCCAGTTCGGCTAGCCCCGTCGACGGCGAACCCCTTCCAGCCGGTTTCGGAGCTGGTTCGGAGTTGGTTTCGAGGCCGGTTTCGGGCGGAACGCGTCACTTGTGGCGTATCCGGCCATTTCCTGGCGGCGCAGGCAACCAGAGGTCGTCGGGGACCGTCTTCAGGGTGGGAGTGCAGCAAGGGGCGGCGTTGTCCCGGAGTGACGGCCGTCTCACGGACGGAGAGGTCGTGGAGGTCCGTGGGCGCCACCGGACCGACCTCGGTTCCGGCCTGACCTGCACCTCTTCGGGTTTCCGCGGTATCCGGCCCCGTCTGGGGGCGGGGCAGGATACTGCAAGATCTCGAAAGAGAGGGAGCGGCGTGGGAATTCTGTCCCGATTCCAGTCGTTGTTTCCTTGAGAAGCGGGCACTCGGGAGAGTGTCCGAGGACGTACCACCCCGTCACGGTGGCCGTCCGGCAGCCGCACCGCGACCGAACTTCATCGCAAGGGAGCACGCATGGCAACCCGCGCCGTCGCCCGTCGTCAGTCCACGAGCAGCGCCCGCGCTGTGGGCGGGGAGATCGCAGACCGCGACCTGGTCGGCATGTACCTGGACGAGATCGCGCGCACCCCGCTGCTCGACGCCGCCAAGGAAGTGGAGCTCTCGCAGATCATCGAGGCGGGCGTCTACGCCCGGCAGATCCTCGACGGCGAGATAGACCGAGAGGGCGACTCCCCGGCACGCGAGGAGCTGGAGGCGCTCGCCGCCGAAGGCGAGCGCGCCAAGGAAATCTTCATCCGCTCCAACCTCCGCCTCGTCGTGGCCGTAGCCCGGCGCTACCCGCGCAGTGGCCTGCCCCTCCTCGACCTGATCCAGGAGGGCAACGCCGGCCTGGTCCGCGCGGTCGAGAAGTTCGACTACGCCAAGGGCTTCAAGTTCTCCACGTACGCCACGTGGTGGATCCGCCAGGCCATCACCCGCTCCATCGCCGACCAGTCCCGCACCATCCGTCTCCCCGTCCACCTGGTCGAGGAGCTGGGCCGGATCCGCCGGGTCCAGCGCGAGTTCAACCGCGAGAACGGCCGGGACCCGGAGCACGCCGAGATCGCCGCCGAGCTCGACACGACGGAGAAGCGCGTCGGCGACGTACTGGACTGGGCGCGCGACCCGGTCAGCCTCAACATGTCGGTCGACGACGAAGGGGACACGCAGTTCGGCGACCTCCTGGAGGACACGTCCGCGATCTCGCCCGAGCAGTCCGTGCTCTCGCTGCTGCGCAGCGAGGAGCTGGAGGAGCTCCTCGGCAAGCTCGACCAGCGCACCGCGTCGATCATCAAGATGCGGTACGGCATCGACGACGGCCGCGAGCGGACGCTGACGGAGGTCGGCAAGCAGCACGGCCTGACCCGCGAGCGGATCCGCCAGATCGAGAAGCACGCCCTGCTGGAACTGAAGCGGATGGCGCGCGACACCGGCTTTGACGCCGTGGCCTAGCACGGCCCGCAGCGAAGCCCCCTGTACGAGCCCCGGTGCCTATCCCCCCCAGGCGCCGGGGCTCCCTCATACCGGGGCGGTCCCGGCTAGGACGGGGCCGTCGCCGACGTGAGCCGCGCGGCCAGCGCACCGGCCGCGGCCCGAAGCGCCGCAGGCTCCCGCACGGTGAACGGCACCCCCGTCAGCGCCAGCCGCGCCGCCACCCACTCCGGGGCATCCGCGCTCTCGAAGCGCACCACGGTCACCACGGGCTCCCCGCCATCTCCCGGGAGGGCACCGTTGCGCAGCCACTCCGGCAGCTCCGTCGCCCCCGCGGCGAAGGCGACCTCCACCACGTACCGCTCCGCGCCCCGCGGCCCGAGCCCCCGCCGCACGAACTCCTCCGCGTCCACCGGCAGGGCCCGCGCCGCGAACCGCGCCCCCGTCGCGAAGGCCTCGGACACCCGGTCCACCCGGAAGGTCCGCCAGTCCTCGCGCTCCAGGTCGTAGGCGACGAGGTACCACCGGCTCCCCGTGCTCACCAGCCGGTACGGTTCCACCAGCCGCCTCGACTCGGCCCCGTCCCCCGCCCGGTAGGCGAACCGCAGCCGCTCCGGCCCCGCCACCGCCGACGCCATCACCGTCAGCGTCCGCGGGTCCACGCTCGCCCCGTCCCCCCGGGTCAGCGCGATGGTGGCCGACTGCAGTGCGCTGACCCGGTGCCGCAGCCGTGACGGCAGGACCTGCTCCAGCTTGGCCAGGGCCCGTACGGAGGCCTCCTCGACCCCCTCGATCGCGTGCCCGGCCCCGGCCCGCAGCCCCACGGCGATCGCCACCGCCTCCTCGTCGTCGAGCAGCAGCGGCGGCATCGCCGCGCCCGCCACCAGCCGGTAGCCGCCCTCCGAACCCAGCGTGGCCTCCACCGGGTAGCCGAGGTCCCGGAGCCGCTCGATGTCGCGCCGGATGGTCCGCGCGCTGACCCGCAGCCGCTGCGCCAGCTCGCTCCCGGGCCATTCGCGCGGGGTCTGGAGGAGGGACAGCAGGGACAGCAGCCGTGCCGGGGTGTCGGTCATGCGATCCAGGTTGCCAGCGAAATAGGACACCGACTGACCTACATGGCGTCTAGGTTTCTCTCCATGACCACCGAGACGCCCAAGGCATCGCCCGAAAGAGAGAACGGGCCCGTACGAGAAGAGCGGAACGACGTAGCCCACGACGCACCCAGTTCACCCGCCGACCGCCGCCGCTGGCTGGCGCTCGCCATCGTGATGACCGCGGCCTTCATGGACCTGGTCGACGTCACGATCGTCAACATAGCGATACCCAGCATGCGCGAGAACTTCGGCGCGTCCCCCAGCGCGATCCAGTGGATCACCGCCGGCTACGCCCTCGCCTTCGCCGCCGGCCTGATCACCGGCGGCCGTCTCGGTGACATCTACGGCCGCAAGCGCCTCTTCCTCCTCGGCATCGCCGGCTTCACCGCCGCCTCGCTGCTCTGCGGCATCGCCGCGAACCCGGGGATGCTCGTCGCCTCCCGCATCCTCCAGGGCGGCATGGCCGCGCTGATGGTCCCGCAGGTGCTGGCGATCATCCACGTCACCTTCCCGCCCCAGGAACGCGGCAAGGTCTTCGGCATGTTCGGCGCGATCGTGGGCCTCGGCGCCGTCTCGGGCCCCATGCTCGGCGCGCTGCTCACCGAGTGGAACCTCTTCGGCCTCGAATGGCGCCCGATCTTCCTGATCAACCTGCCCGTCGGCATCGCGGGTGTGATCCTGGGCCGCAAGTTCATCAGCGAGTCCAAGGCCCCCAAGGCCCTGCGCCTGGACCTCGTGGGCGTCGTCCTCGCCACCCTCGCCATGGTCATGCTGATCTTTCCGCTGACGGAGGGCCGCGAGAACGGCTGGCCACTGTGGGGCTTCGTCTGCATGAGTGCGGCGCCGTTCGTCTTCGCCGGCTTCATCGTCTACGAGAAGTACAAGATCAAGAAGGACGGCTCCCCGCTCGTCGAGCTCTCCCTCTTCAAGGTCAAGAGCTTCGCCGGCGGCATCGCCGTCCAGCTCACCTTCGGCATCGCGACCGGCATCTTCTTCCTGGTCTGGACGATGTACATGCAGATGGGCCTCGGCTGGAGCGCCCTGCGCGCCGGCACCACCGGCATCCCGTTCTCGATCGCGGTCTCGGCCGCCGCGGGCATCTCCGTCGGCAAGCTCGTCCCGCGGTTCGGCCGCAAGGTGCTCCAGGCGGGCGCGCTGATCATGGCCTGCGGTCTGCTCCTCTACATCTGGGAGTCGGAGCGCTACGGCATGGAGATCGCCTCCTGGCAGATGGCCGCTCCGCTGGTCCTCATGGGCATCGGCATGGGCCTGATCGTGGCCCCGCTCAACGACACCACGCTGTCCGAGGTGCCGCGCCAGGACGCCGGCTCGGCCTCCGGGCTGATCAACACCACCGGCCAGATGGGCAACGCGCTGGGCCTCGCCCTGACCTCCGTCGTCTTCTTCGGGCTGATGGACGACGACAAGGTCTACGGCCCGCCGTACGTCGAGGCCTTCCGCGGCGCGCTGTGGTGGGTCGCGGCCGTGCTGCTCGTGATCTTCGCGGTGATGTTCCTGCTGCCGCGCAAGCCGATCCCGATCGACCAGCGCGAGGGCGCCGCCGAGCACGCCGCCGAGCAGGGCGGCCCCGCCGCCGAGAAGATCCCGGTCGCCTAGGCCCCGTCCGTCCCTCGGCAAGGGACACCACGGACGTGCCCGCCCCTCATGGGCGGGCACGTCCGCAGACGGACGTCACCGCACGCGGGCGCGGTGCTCCATGGCTCCGCGCGCGGCCGCCTCGCTGTCGTACACCTCGCACATGTGCCGTCCGTCGGGCGTCGCCGTGTGTTCGACCTCCCAGAGGCTGACCTCGGTCCCGTCCAGGAGCACGAAGGCGTGCTCGTACAGGCTGAAGCCGGCGTCGCGCCCGTCCGTGAGGGACTGCCGGCCGCCGAACGCCTGCGTGATCTGGTGCGCGTACGCCGTTTTCAGTAACGCCGCCACCGGTTCGCCGGGCCGGTCGCCGTTCTCCGCGCGGCGCAGCACCCGCCGGGCGTGGTCGGCGGACTGCTCCACCGCGTACTCCCGGTGCCGCCGGGCCGGAGCCGAGGCCGCGAACAGCGCGCTCAGCGCCGCGACGTCGTTCTCCGGCTCCTCGTCGCCCGGCAGCAGCACCGGATCCGGGGCGGCGCCGGCGGAGGACTCGCCGAACAGCCGGGACACCGCCAGGCAGGTCTCCGCCTTGCTCGCGAAGACCTCGTGGCGGACCCTGCGGGCGCCCTCCGGCAGGTACGTCAGCTCCCACAGGGAGACCGAACCGCCGTCGGCCAGCAGATAGGTGTGCCGGTGGGTCTCCCGCCAGACCCCCGTCGCCGGGCTGTGGTGGGTCGTGTACAGCGAAGAGCTGTGGGCGAGCGCCGTGCCGAGGCGCTCGACCAACCTGTCGGGCAGGTCGAAGGAGTTGAGGGCGCGGCCGAGGAGTCGGTCGAGGTGCGCCTCGGTTGTCTCGTACGGATCGCTCAAGGTGGGTCTCCAGGCCGTCGCAGCTTGTCACTTCGCGGAAGCTCAACGTAACCCCTGGCTCTGACATCACGTCCGGGGTTCGGTAAAACGTCCGGGAAGCATCGGAGGTTCCCGCCACCCCTTCAGGTCAACTTGCGTACGGATGGGCATGGTTGGGCCCGATCTGTGCGGGAGCGCGGGACTATGGGCCACATGGCAACGAATACAGTGGGCGTCCCGCGCCAGCAGGGACGGCCCCGCAGTGGACACGAGGGCGAACAGGACACCCCGTCCGGGGGGTTGGCCTGGCTGCTGGCCCTCACCGGGGCGGCCGGGTTGCTGGCCTCCTGGGTGATCACCCTCGACAAGTTCCTCCTGCTGGAGGACCCGGACTTCAAGCCCGCGTGCAGCCTCAACCCGGTCGTCTCGTGCGGCAGCGTGATGCAGAGCGAGCAGGCGGCCGCCTTCGGCTTCCCCAACCCGATGCTGGGGCTGGTCGGGTACGCCGTCGTGGTCTGCGTCGGCGCGGGCCTGCTGGCCGGCGCCCGCTACCGCGGCTGGTTCTGGCTCGGACTGAACGCCGGCACCGCCTTCGGCGTCGGCTTCTGCACCTGGTTGATGGTCCAGTCGCTCTACGAGATCAACGCACTGTGCCTGTGGTGCTGCCTGGCCTGGCTGGCGACCCTGCTGATGTTCTGGGCGGTCACCGCGCACAACGTCCGTACGCGCGTCCTGCCCGCCCCCGGCCCGCTGCGGGGCTTCTTCGCCGAATTCGGCTGGGCTCCGCCCGCCCTGCACATCGGAGTGATCGGGATGCTGGTCCTCACCCGGTGGTGGGACTTCTGGACCGGCTGAACGCGGCCGGAACGCCGTGCCGCGCCGCGGCACGCACGAGGGCCCCGGCGGCTGGACGCCGCCGGGGCCCTCGTCGGTTTCCGCGAGCTGGGATCAGCTGCCGGCGGAGAGGTTGCCCGACAGGACCGGGATGTTGTCCAGGATGTGCGAGAGCGGCTCGTCGCCCTTGGCCTGGGTGGAGTTCTCGGTGCACTGCTGGTTCTGCGGGTTCGACAGGATCGGGATGTCCTGGACGCCGATGTTGAGCGCGGCGATCAGCGACTGGGCGTTGACCTTCGCCGGCAGGCCGATGCAGGGCTTGTTCAGGGTGCCCTGGACCAGGCTGAGCTGCGGGCTCAGGTCGCCGTGGGTCTTCTGGTTGCCGTAGATCTGCTGGGCACCGTTGCCGTTGACGGTGGTGACCCCGCCGTCGTTGCCGATGGCCATGGCCGGAGCCGCAGCGGCAGCGCCCGCACCGACGGCAACGGCGGAGACCGCGGCTGCGGTCATGAACTTCTTGAACATTTTGATCCTTTTTTCGCACGAGTGCCCGCTGATGGAGCGCCCTGGTCAACTGCCCTACCAGGGGGTTGGTTCCGCTCCTTCACTCAAACGGCCTGCGCCTGTCGAATTTTTCCCCGGCCCGGGTGAGTGGCCTGCGGACGCGTGCGCGAAGCCCGTACGCACCCCGCATGGGCCCAGGTTCCGGTTGCGCTCTGTAGGAGGTGTTCGCACGGTGGGTGAGGAAGCGGATCGCTCGGGTCCGTTTGTGTGCCCCCACCAGAAGGAACGCTCATGCACCGCACGAAGCCGTCCCGCGCCCGCCTCCTCGTCCCGTCGGCCCTCGCCGTCGTCATACTGTCCGGCGCGGCCGCCCCCGCGGGCGCCGCGGACGGTGGCGGTTCCGCGGCGCTGGACAGGAAGGTGGCCTCCGTCCGGCAGCAGGCCGAGAAGATCGAGCGGCGCGCCGCGGCCGCCGGTCCGATCGACGACCTGCTCGCCGGTCTCACCAAGACCCTCCAGGACCTCCTCAAGTCCGTGGGAGGCCTGCTGCCGCCGGGGGTGACACTGCCGCCGATCGAGCTGCCGAAGCTCCCGGAACTCCCGGACCTGGAGCTTCCCGACCTGTCCGGTCTCATCCCCGCGCTGCCCGCGCTGCCCGCAGTGCCCGCAGTGCCCGCCACCCCGGCGGTTCCGGCAACCCCGGCGGTCCCGGAGCTCCCCGCCATCCCCGAGATTCCGGAGATTCCGGACCTTCCCGCCCTGCCGTAGGGCGCGGAACCGACCGGGAACCTGCCGCATGGTTACGACAATTGAGCCGAACAGGTCTGATCGTGCGCGAGGCCGTGTCGTCATGGGAGGGTGGACCGTTTCGCTTGATGTGAGCCCCGGAATCGGGGCAGAACATCGAACAGAAGGTGCACTTCCCATGAACTCTGCCAAGAAGGCCGCCCTGGTCCTGGCCACCGCTGGTCTCGCTGCGGCCGGTGCCGCCGGCTCCGCCGCCGCCGACGCGCAGGCCGAGGGCGCGGCCGTGGGCTCCCCCGGCGTCCTGTCCGGCAACCTGCTGCAGGTGCCGGTGCACATCCCGGTCAACGTCTGCGGCAACACCGTGAACATCATCGGTGCGCTGAACCCCGCGTTCGGCAACCACTGCTTCAACGACTGACGTTCACCGCACGACCGACTGTGGGCGCCCCGGCCTCGCCGGTGGCGCCCACAGTCGTGTCGGTACGCGTTTCAGCCGGGGCGGTTCAGCCCTGGCCGCCGTTGAGCTTCACTCCGCCGAGCAGCGGGGACGCCTGGGTGGCGCCGTTCGCGAGGCCGAGCACCGTGCCGGGCACTTCGTTGCGGACCCTGTTGACCCGCTGGACCGTGTCCACGACCTTGTTCACGCCCTCGCCCTGCTCGGCCAGCGCGTTGCCCACCGTCTGCGGGGCCGACTCGGTGAACGGCCCGACGGCGTTCAGCGCCTCCGTCGCCCCGCTGGTCAGGCTCATGGGGGGCATCGCGGCCGGCGGCTCGGCGGCGAAGGCGGTGGCGGAGGCGCCGAGGGCGGCGACAGAGCCGGCGACGACAGCGGCGACCTTCGTGAGCTTCATTATCGAAATCCTCTTCTTTTTCGTGGGCAGCGGCGTCAGCGGCGACCGTCGCACCGCTTTCGCCCTGGGTAACGATTCCCCGCCGCTGCGGAAACGCGAACGCGTGCGCGGTCCGGAACGGATGCATGACAGCGGCCGGAGAATCCGACGAGGGATTCTCCGGCCGATATTTCTTCTGATTACCGGTATTGCCCGTCAGGCGATACGGGACCGCCGGTACAGAATGGCGCCGCCCAGGACGAGGGCCGTGGCGAGGGCCGCCGCGGCCGCGGGCTGACCCGCGCCGGTCTCGGCCAGCACGGGCGCGGTCACGTGCGCCGGAGCGGGGACGGGAGCGTGCGCCGGGACCGGCGCGGGGGCCGGAGCCGGAGCAGGTGCCGGGGCAGGCGCCGGGGGCAGGTGGACGGGGGCGTCACCGCCGGGGGCGGCCGGCGGCTGGTCCGCGGGAGGTACGACCTCGGGCGCCGGAGCCGGGTGCTCCACGGGCTGGCTCCCGTGCGGCGGCCGCGGCTCGGGAGCTTCGTCCACGACGGGCGCCGGGCCGGGCGCCGGCGCCGGGAGCGTGTGCGGGGCCTCCTCGGCGGGAGGCTGCGGCGCCGGGGCCTCGGGGGCGGGGGCCTCCTCGGCGGGCGGTGCCTCCTGGACCGGCTCCGGGGCGGGCAGCGGTGGGGGCTGCTCCTCCACGGGCTCCGGCATCGGGTGCGGCGCTTCGGGCGCGGGCGCGTGGTGCTCGGGCGGAGGCGGCGCGGACGCGTCGTGGTCGTCGCACTCCTCCTTGCCCTCCTCCTTGCCCTCCTCCTCGCCGGGGCCGCCGTAGCCGCCCTCGTGGCGGGGCTCCTCGTGGCGCGGCTTCGCGTGCCGGGGGCCCGCCGGGCGGGGCTCGTCGGGCCGGGACGCCTCGTGCCGGGCTTCCTCGTGGCGCGCTTCCTCGTGGCGCCGCGGCTCCTGGCGCTGCTCCGGCACCGTGTGCCGGCCACCGCGCTCCTCGAGGTAGCGCTCGAAGGCCTCGGCGTTCTCGGGGCTGAGGTAGCGCCCGTAGTCGTGGCCGTCGTGGGCGTGCGAGCCGGTGGAGGTGGCGCACGTGTTGCCCATCGCAGGGTTGAGCGCCGCACCGCCGTCCACGCTGTTGCCGCACACGTTCGGCGCGAAGGTCACGGGTACCGAGACGCTGTTGCCGGCCAGCACGCCCGGCGAATGCGAGACCTCGGCCGTCGCCCCGGGGTACGCGTACGCCGCGCCGGTCGCGATCGACAGCAGACTCGACGCCGCGGCCGCCGTGAGCATCCCCTTGCCCAGTACCTGTCGGCTCAGTACCTGTCGCATGGGTCCTTCCCTGTCTACCGGCGCTACGGCCGGTGCTGAATCGAAGGTGGCCTCGGAGTGCACCGCCGTGCACTCCGAGGCCACCCCGAGGAGGTTTGCCCTTGCGGGCAGGCGCTTCGTCAGGCGTTGACGCAGGTGTTGCCGAACGCGGGGTTCAGCAGCGCGATGATGTTCACGGTGTTGCCGCAGACGTTGACCGGGATGTGCACCGGTACCTGCAGCAGGTTGCCGGACAGGACGCCGGGGGAGCCCACGGCCTGGCCCACGGCGTCCGCGTCGGCCATGGCGGGGGAGGCTGCACCGACTGCCATCAGGGCGCCGGCGGCCAGCACCACTGCCTTCTTGTACGTCATTTTGTTTTCGATCCTTCCCGCAGAGGCGTATCCACTGCAGAATTAACAACGAGTGGCGAGGGGAAAAGAAACCGCAGATTTTCGGCGGGGGGCCGGCAATTCACTCCGATGCTCGGCGTGAATTCGGGGTGCCGGCGGATATGTGTCGCGAATTCCCGGGGCGGCGAAGCGCGAAGCCCGGCTTCACATGCGGCGAGGCCGCCGCGACCCGAAGGTGCGACGGCCTCGCTGGCGCGGCCCTCGGTCAGCTGCCCTGGGAGATGTTGCCGGACAGGACCGGGATGTTGTCCAGGATGTGCGAGAGGGCCTCGTCGCCCTTGGCCTGGGTGGAGTTCTCGGTGCACTGCTGGTTCTGCGGGCTGGACAGGACCGGGATGTCCTGGACGCCGACGTTGACCAGGGCCAGGACGGACTGGACGTTGGCCTTCGCGGGGAGCGCGATGCAGGGCTTGTTGAACGAGCCCTGGATCAGCGCCATCTGCGGGCTCATGTTGCCGTAGGTGGCCTGGTTGCCGTAGATCTGCGCGGCGCCGTTGCCCTGGACCGTGGTGACGCCGTTGTCGTTCCCGATCGCCATCGCCTGCGGCGCCATGGCGGCACCGATGCCCACGACCGAGGCGGCAACCGCGGCCGAGGCCATCATCTTCTTGATCATTGTCGTCCCTTTTTTGCAGGATTGCCCGGTAGTGGAGCACCCGGATCAACGGACCTGCCCCGGCTCGGGTTGCGTGCATTCACCCGGATGCAGCCGTTTCGGGCGGCGCGGTTGACGGTCAGGCGTTCACGCAGGTGTTGCCGAAGGCGGGGTTCAGCAGGGCGATCACGTTCACGGTCAGGCCGCAGGCGTTCACCGGAACGTCGACGGGCACCTGGAGCAGGTTGCCGGAGAGGACGCCGGGGGAGCCGCCGGTGAAGCCGTCGGCCGTCGCACCGTCCCCGCCGTTTGCGGAGGCGAGGCCCGCGCCGCCCACGAGCGCGGCGGCGCCCGCGAGGGCGACGGTGGCGCCGCGCACCAGCCCCTTCTTCATCTCCGCATTTCCTTTCGGTTCGAACAATGGTGCTCGGATAACGACCCGCCCGTTGCGAGGGTGCGTGCCATCGCCCAAAAGGCCGTACGAGCGAGTCCGGCGTGATTTCCGGCCCGATTTCTGCCAAAGTTCACTCCTGTTTTGTCCCCTTGATCGAAAATGGAGACAGGGTCATGGGTTCCTCCCGCAGAATCCTCGGCACGCTCGGTCTGCTGTCCTGCCTCACCCTTTCCGTGACCGCCCCGATGGCGTGGGCGGCGCCCGGTCCCAAGGAGCTGCCCCGGGTTCCGTTCACCCAGCGTTACCATGCCGTGCAGCACGGCGGGCTGGTGCGGGCCTCCAACTCCGGCATCAGCTGCCGCAGGGAGGAGTCCCCGCAGGCCGAGCCCTGCGCCGAGGTGAAGCGCGGCGCGGCCGGGGTCAACAGCGACTTCGAGATGTTCTACAGCGAGGTCGACAAGGACCCGGACACCTACAACTCCACCCGCGCCGAGCTCAAGGTCCCGCAGGGCGCGAAGGTCTCGTACGCCCGCCTCTACTGGGGTGGGAACCTGCGGGTCGGCGAGCAGAAGCCGCCGGAGGACAACGGCCGGGTGCTGGTCGCCGAGCCCGGCGGCGCGTACAAGGAGGTCCTGGCCGACACGGTGATGGGTCACCGCTCGGACGCGGGCAGCGATGCCTACCAGGCCTCCGCCGACGTGACCCCGCTGGTCCGCAAGGGCGGCGCGGGCCTGTGGACGGTGGCCCAGCTCAACATCGCCATGGGCCACTCCGAAGTGGGCGCCTGGGGCGGCTGGACGCTGGTCGTCGCCTACGAGCACCCGCAGGAGCCGCTGCGCCGGATCTCGCTGTGGGACGGCTTCGAGGGGATCGCCGCCCGCGCCGGGGACGGGACGGTCGAGATCGAGGGCCTGAACGCGCCGGCCGGGTCCGCGGGCCGGGTCGGGGTGGTCGCCTACGACGGGGACCGCGGCACCCTCGGGGACTCACTCACCGTGACGGCCGACAGTGGGCGCCGGGTGAGCCTCAGCGACGGAGAAAATCCTTTTAATGATGTTATGAATTCCACGATCACGGAATTCGGCGACCAGTCGTTCGTGCGACAGCCCGAACACGTGAACAATCTCGGATATGACGCGGACGTGTTCGACCTGAGTCCCGCCCTGTCCGGTGGCGCCCGCAGCCTGAACTTCAGGTTCACGGGTGAAAGTCAGGGTCATTTCCTCGGTGTGCTCTTCGTTCAGACAGACGCGCGCCGCTGAACGTAGGAGACCGCTCCACGTGCCCACACAACCTCGTGCCGCACAGCCCACGACCGTCCTCCATCTCGTCCAGCCCGTCGACGGCGGTGTGGCCAGGGTCGTCACCGACCTCGTCCGCGCCCAGACCGCCGACGGCCTCCGTGCCGTCGTCGGCTGCCCGCCCGGCGGCACCCTCGGCGGCTCCGCCCGTTCCGCCGGCGCCGAGGTGCTCACCTGGCGGGCCGGGCGGGCTCCGGGACCCGGGCTGCCCGCCGAGGTGCTCGGCGCCCGGCAGCTGCTCCGCCGGGTGCGGCCCGACCTGCTGCACGCCCACAGCGCCAAGGCCGGACTCGCCGGGCGGCTCGCCGCGCGCGGCACCGTGCCCACCGTCTTCCAGCCCCACGCCTGGTCCTTCGACGCGGTCGGCGGGGCCACCGGCGCGCTCGCCCTGCGCTGGGAGCGGTACGGGGCCCGCTGGGCCGACCGGGTGCTCTGCGTCAGCGAGGCCGAACGCCGCGCGGGCGAGACCGAGGGCATCACCGCCCGCTGGTCGGTGATCCGCAACGGCGTGGACCTGGACCACTTCCGCCCCGGCGGACCGGACCCCGGAGAGGACCGGGCCCGGGCGCGCGCCGAACTGTCGCTGCCCGCCGCCTTCCTGGAGAGCCTGACGGCCGGGGGTCCGCTCGCCGTCTGCGTGGGCCGGATCTGCCTCCAGAAGGGGCAGGACATCCTGCTGCGGGCCTGGCCGGAGCTGCTGGGCACCGTCCCCGGAGCCCGTCTCGCCCTCGTCGGCGACGGCCCCGACGCCGAACGGCTGCGTCGAACGTCCCCACCCGGCGTGCTCTTCGCGGGCGCCGCCGCCGACATCCGACCGTGGCTTCGGGCCGCCGATCTCGTTGTACTGCCGTCGCGGTGGGAAGGCATGGCGCTCGCCCCGCTCGAAGCCATGGCCTGTGGTCGGCCGGTCCTGGTCTCCGACGTCAGCGGCGCCCGGGAGAGCCTGCCGCCCGGTCAGGGACGCCAGTGCCTGGTGCCGCCGGAGGACCCGACGGCGCTGGCCAAGGCCCTGGGGCGGCTGCTCGCCGAGCCGCGGCTCCTCGCCGAACTGGGGGAGCAGGCCCGGCAGCACGCCCGGACCGACTTCGACGTGCGGCGGACCACCGAAGCGGTCACCGGCCTGTACCACGAACTGCTGGGCAGGCCCCGGCCCTTGAACCAGGAGCGCATCAGCCGATGACGATGGACAGCGCACCCGCCCGGCACACCGGGCAGGGCGGCAAGGGGCCCGCCGGCGGTAGCGCCTTCGCGCCCGCGCCACACGCGGCGGGCCGCCGCTCCGCGACCGCCATCCACCCCCCGCGCGGGCCCAGGACGGACCAGGCCAGGTCCGCCGTGCGCCCGCAGCGGGTCCGTCGCCGCGGCCGGGTGCTGCCGCTGCTCACCGCCGACGCGCTGGCCGCCGTACTCACCGCGACCACCCTGCCCGCACCGGCGCTGCCGGCCCCGGTGGCGGTCCCGGCCGTCGCCGCCCTCCCCCTGCTGCTCGCCGCGCTGCACGCGCAGGCGGGGCTGTACCGGCCGCGGCTCGCGCCCTCCGCGCTCCTGGAACTGCCCGCCCTGGCCGGCCGGTCCGCCGTCCTGTGGTGCGGGGCGGCCGCCGTACTGGCCGCCGTGGACCCGGCGCGGGCGCTCGGCTGGAACCTCCTCTTCACCGCCGTCTGCCTCCAGGTCGTCCTGGCCTGCGCCGGACGCGGCCTCGTCAACCAGCTCCAGCGCCGCGCGGCCGTCCGTCGGCCCGCCTCCGCCCTCGTCGTCGGACCCGGCGCCGGGGCGGCCGCGGTGGCCGCCGCCCTCCACGGCCGCCCCGAGTTCGGGCTGCGCCCGGTCGGCCTCGCCGACACCTCGGCCGGCGCCGAGGCCGACAGCGGCGCCCTGCCCCACCTCGCCACCCACGAGGACATCCGGCGCGCGGTCATCCAGAACTCCGTCCGGCACGCGGTGTTCACCCGCCCGCCGGAGGCGGACGAGCGCACCGCCTCCCTCGTCCGGCTCTTCCACGACCACGGCTGCCGGCTGTGGCTCGCCGACCCGGCCGGCACCGCCAAGGTCACCGGGATGCGCCTCGCGCACCCCGCCGACCAGTTGTGGGGGTACGCCGTGCAGCCGCTGCTGCCGCGCCCGGCCCGGCCGCTGGAGCGCTGGGCCAAGCGGGGCATCGACTCGGTGCTCGCGCTGGTCGCGCTGGTCGCCGCCGCACCGGTGATGGGGCTGTGCGCGCTGGCCGTACGGCTCTGGGACGGGCCGGGGGTGATCTTCCGGCAGGAGCGGGTCGGCCTCTACGGACGCCCCTTCACCCTGCTGAAGTTCCGTACCCTGCGCGCCGACGAGCACGAGGCCGCCACCCGCTGGACCGTCGCGGGCGACCGCGGGATGAGCCCGGTGGGCTCCTTCCTGCGCAAGTCCTCGCTGGACGAGCTGCCGCAGCTGTGGAACGTCGTGCGCGGCGACATGAGCCTGGTCGGACCCCGCCCCGAACGGCCCTTCTTCGTCGCGAAGTTCTCCACCGTCCACCCCGGCTACGAGGCCCGCCACCGGATGCCCGTCGGCATCACCGGCCTCGCCCAGATCAACGGCCTGCGCGGGGACACCTCCATCGAGGACCGCGCCCGCTTCGACAACCACTACATCGACACCTGGTCGCTGTGGCAGGACCTGTGGATCCTCGCCCGCACGGCGGCCTCCTTCTTCCGCTTCCGGCTGGGGGGCAGCTGATGAGCCTCGTCGTCCCCGGTCACCGGGCCCTGCCCGGACTGCCGGACCTGCTGCGCCGGCACTGGCCGCTGCTGCCGCTCGCCGCGACCGTGCTGTTCCTGCTCGCCCCGCTCCCGGCGGGGGACGCGACCGCCTCGGGGAAGGTCGGCCCGGCCGACGCCGCCTCGCTGCTGCTGGCGTTCGTCTGCGCGGTGCAGGCGCTGCGCGGCCGGGTGCGGGCGTTGACCCCGCTCGGCGTGCTCGTGCTGGGCACGCCGGCCGTGGGCCTCGCCATCGCGACGATGACCGCGGGGGACCCGTACGCCGCCCTGCCGGGCTTCGTCCGCTACCTCCAGGTCTTCGTGCTCGTCCCGGCGGCCGTGGTGCTGCTGGTGCGCGACGCCGCGGAGTTCCGGCTGGCCGCCGGGTGCTTCGTGGTCCTGGCGCTGGTGCAGGGCGCGGTGGGGGTCGTCCAGTACGCCACCCACACCGGGGCCTCCTACCAGGGCCAGGACGTCCGCGCCGTGGGCACCTTCGGCCCCGGTGACGTCATGGGCATGGCCACCGTGGTGGCGTACGGGCTGATCGTGGCCACGGCGGTCGGGCTGGCGCCCGGGCTGCCGCGGCGGGTCCGGCGGATCGGCGGGGCCGCGGCCCTGGTGCTGGTGCTGCCGCTGGTGCTGTCGTTCAGCCGGGGCGTGTGGATCGCCACCGCCGGCGCGGCGGTGCTCGTCATGGTGCTGGCCGGGATCCGGCGGGCGCTGAAGGTGCTCCTCGCGCTCGCCGCGGCGGGTGTGGTCCTGGTGGGCGGGCTCGGTGTCGGCTCCGACATGGTCGCCGAGCGGCTGACGTCCATCACCCAGGTCTCCAGCGCCCCCGACCAGTCGGTGACCGACCGCTACACGATGTGGGCGGCGGCCGAGTCCATGTGGCGCGAGCGGCCCGCGGTGGGGGTGGGGCTGAAGGGCTTCCCGGCCCACCGCGACGGGCACTCCTCGCTGGGGCTCTCCTCCGGCAGTGACACCGCGGGTGCGGGACAGGCGTACCTGCGCCAGCCGCTGCTCTCCCCGCACAACATGTACCTGCTGGTCCTGAGCGAGCAGGGGCTGATCGGGCTGATCGCGCTGGCGGGCGGCTGGGCCGCGCTGCTGGTGGCGGGGCTCCGGCGGCTCGCGGCCCGCGAGGGCATGCGGGACTGCGGGCTGATCGCGATCGGGCTGTTCGTGTGGCAGCTCACCGACTTCCTCTACGCGGACATCGGGGGGCCGTCCACGGTCCTCACCGGGGTGATCATCGGCCTGGCGGCCTGGTGGGCGCTGCCCTCGCCGCAGGACGCGGGTCCACCGCGCGCGGCGGCCGACGGTGCGGGTGCACGGGGTAGGGCCCCCGGGGTTGCGGCTCGCCCGTGACGGACACCACGCCTTGGCGGCCCGCCTCCGGCCCCCCGGCCGGGGCGGGCCACGCCCGTGTCCCGGGTGCCCCGGACTCCCGTACCCCGCGGACGGTCCCCGGCCGCGCGGCCGGACGCCGGGCCGGGCAGGACCCGGCCGGTGCCGTGCCGGGCGGCGAGCCGGCCGTGCGGGAGGGCCTGCTCGGCTCCGCCGGCCACGCCCGGAACGTCCCCGTGGCCGGGTCACCCGGCGCCGGGGCGGACCCGGCCACCCCCGGTCCGGCCGTCGCGCGGCCGGGCCAGGGCGGCCACGGGCCGGCGCCCCGTCCGGCCACCGCGGCCGATCCGGCCGTACCCGTTCCGGCGACCCCGCGGCCCGTCGCCCGCGCCGTGCCGGGGCGTGACGTTGGCGCGGGGGTGTCCCGTTCGGCCGGAACGCCAGTGGCGCCGGGTGCGCGTGCGCGGGGTCCGGTGGATCCCGGCTTCGTCGCCGGTGCCGCGCCGGGCGGCGAGCCGGCCGTGCGGCAGCCCGTGTTCGGCTCCGCCGGCTATCCGGGCGGCGCGTCGGGACGGCGCAGCGTACGGGTACCGGCGCACGCCACGGGCACGCCGGCCGACGCGCCCGAAGCCCCGACGCAGGCGGCCGGCCGGCCGAGTCGCGCCCGTCGCGCGGGCCGGCCCGGCGCGGCCGGCGCCCCCGGCAGCCCCGGCGGCAGCCGGACCGTCGGGGGCGGCGAGCTCCCCGATCCCGCCACCCCCGGCGGGAGTCCGCCGCTCGGACGGTTCCTGGCGAAGGCCGCCGCGGTCACCGCCGGGCTCACCGCCGCCGGCGCGGTGTTCGGGCTCGTGCGCGACCAGACCATCGCGCACCTCTTCGGGGCCGGGCACGACAGCGACGCCTTCCTGATCGCCTGGACCGTGCCCGAGATGGCCTCGACGCTGCTCATCGAGGACGCCATGGCGCTGCTGATGGTGCCCGCGTTCAGCCACGCCCTGGCCCGGCGGGCCGCCAGCCGGGCCGGCCTCACCCGCAAGGAGGCCCGCGCGCAGGACCCCGTACGGCTGCTCGTGGGGGCCACCCTGCCCCGGCTCGCCGTGTTCGTGGCCGCCGTCGCCTCGCTGCTCATCGTGGCCGCGCCGGCGGTCGTCGCCGTGCTCGCGCCCGGCCTGCCCGACCCCGAACTGGCCGTTCAGTGCACCCGGATGACGGCCCTGACCGTCATCTCCTTCGGCATCGCCGGATACTTCAGCGCCGCGCTGCGAGCCCACCGCTCCTTCGTGCCGCCCGCCGCGATCTACGTCTCGTACAACGTCGGGATCATCGGCACCATGGTCGCCCTCCACGCCCTGTGGGGGGTGCGGGCGGCCGCCGCGGGAGTCGCCGTCGGCGGGCTGCTGATGGTCCTCGTCCAGCTGCCCGCCTTCATCCGCAACGTGGGCTTCGGCCCGCCCCGCGCCAGGAGGGCCCCGCGCAGCCAGCGCGACCGCGACCGCCCCACCCTCATCGCCTTCGGGGTCATCGCCCCGGTGATCTTCTTCGCCGTCTTCCGGCAGTCGCAGGTGCTCGTCGAGCGGTTCCTGGCCGCCTCGCTGCCGCCCGGGGCGATCTCGCACCTCAACTACGCGCAGAAGGTCGCGCAGATGCCGATGGTGCTCTCCCTGATGATCTGCACCGTCACCTTCCCCGTCGTCGCCCAGGCCATGGCCGGCGGAGAGCTGGAGAAGGCGCGGCGCCGCGTGGAGCAGGACCTCGCGCTGGCCTCGCTCGCCGTCCTCGTGGGCACCGCCCTCGTCATCGGCTACGCGCCCCAGATCATCCAGGTCCTCTTCGAACGCGGCGCCTTCACCCACCAGGACACCCTCGCCACCGCCTCCGTCATGCGGGTCTACGGGCTCGGACTCCTCGGCCACTGCCTCGTCGGGGCACTGTCCCGGCCCTTCTTCTCGACCGCCCGGCCCACCTGGTTCCCGGCGTTCGCGATGGGCGCCGGACTGCTCGTCAACATCGTGGCCGGAGCCTTCGCCGTCGGCTGGTGGGGGACCTACGGGATCGCCGCCGCCAACGCCGCCGGCATCACCACCACCGCCGCCCTGCTGCTCACCGGGCTCGGCTCGCGGATCATCGCCATCCAGGTCCGCCGGGTCGCCGTCAGCATCGGACGGCTCGCCGTCGCCGCCGTCGCGGCCTGCGCCACCGGCTGGATCGCCGGGCCGATGATCCCCGACCCGATGCTCAGCGCCGCCCTCGGCTGCCTGCTGGTCCCGGCCATGTTCGGAGCCACCGGCATGGCCATACGCGCCCTCGAAGTCACCGCCCTGCCCGGTCAGATCTCCCAGTTCACGCAGAGGTTCCGCAATGTCCGCTGACACCGACACGGCCCCCGCCGCCGTGCTGGTCCCCGCCCGCCGGACCGCTTCGCCGTGGGTCCTGATGTACCACTCGGTCGCCGAGTTCACCGACCCCGCCGAGGACCCGTACGGCATCACCGTCACCCCGCAGACGCTGGAGGCACAGCTGCTGTGGCTGGACTCCCGCGGCCTGCGCGGGGTCTCGGTCGGCGAACTCCTCCGGGCCCGGGCGGCCGGCCGCGGCGCCGGGCTGGTCGGGCTGACCTTCGACGACGGCTACACCGACTTCCTCACGCACGCGCTGCCGCTGCTGCGCCGCCACGAGTTCACCTCCACCCTCTTCGTGCTGCCCGGGCGGCTCGGCGTGGACAACGTGTGGGACCCGCTGGGCCCGCGCAAGTCCCTGCTCACCGCCGAGGGCATCCGCGAAGTCGCCGACGCCGGACAGGAGATCGGCTCGCACGGTCTGCTCCACCAGGACCTCACCGCGGCCCCCGACGACGTCCTCCAGCAGGAGCTCCGCGGCAGCCGCGACCTGCTGCGCGAGCTGACCGGAACCCTGCCCGAGGGGTTCTGCTACCCCTACGGGCACCTCGACGCCCGGGTCGTCGACGCCACCCGCGCGGCAGGCTACGCGTACGCCTGCGCGATCGATCCCGGCCGGCTCGCCGGCCCGCACGCCCTGCCCCGCACCCACGTCAGCCAGGCCGACGGCGGCGCCCGGCTGCGGATCAAGCAGCTGCGCCACCAGGCGCAGGAGCTGCGTCGCCGGGCGGTGCGCCGGTGAAGGCCCTGCACATCATCACCGGCCTCGGGGTCGGCGGCGCCGAGCAGCAACTGCGGCTGCTGCTGAGGCACATGCCGATGCAGTGCGACGTGCTGACGCTGACCAACCCCGGGCCGGTGGCCGAGGGGCTGCGCGCCGACGGGGTGCGGGTCGTGCACCTGGGGATGCGGGGCAACCGGGACCTGGGGGCGCTGCCGCGGCTGGTGCGGTTCATCCGGCGCGGCGAGTACGACCTCGTGCACACCCACCTGTACCGGGCCTGCGTCTACGGGCGCCTCGCGGCCCGGCTCGCGGGCGTCCGGGCGACCGTGGCCACCGAACACTCCCTCGGCGAGGGCGAGATCGAGGGCCGGCCGCTGTCCGGCGGGGTGCGGGCCCTGTACCTGGCCTCCGAACGCCTCGGCGCGGCGACCGTGGCCGTGTCCGACACCGTCGCCGCCCGGCTGGAGGGGTGGGGGGTGCCGGCCGCGCGGGTGCACGTCGTGCCGAACGGCATCGAGGCCGTCCGCTTCCGCTTCGAGGAGGGCGTCCGGCGCTCCACCCGGGCCCGGACCGGCCTGCCCGAACGCGCCTTCGTCGTCGGCGGGGTCGGGCGGCTGGTGCCGGGCAAGCGGTTCGACGTCCTGGTGCGGGCCGTGGCCGCGCTGCCGGGGGCGCACCTGCTGCTGGCCGGGGACGGGCCGGAGCGGGCGGGGCTGCGCCGGCTGGCCGCCGAGCTCGGCGCGCAGAGCCGGATCCACCTGCTGGGGGAGCGCGACCCGCTGGGCGACAGCGCGGACGGCCGCACCCCGGGCATCCCGGCGCTGCTGGCCGCCATGGACGTCTTCGTCTCCCCCTCGCGGGAGGAGGCCTTCGGGCTCGCGGTCGTGGAGGCGCTGGCCGCCGGACTCCCCGTCCTGCACGTGACCTGCCCGGCCATCGACGACCTGCCCGCCGCCCAGGCCCCCGGAGCCCGCCGCATCGGCACCGGCACGGAGGAACTGGTCGCGGCGCTGCGCGGGCACATGGAGGCGGGAGCGCGCCGGCTGCCCCCGCCGCCGGTGGTCCGCCGCTACGACATCGCCCGCAGCGCGCGGCAGCTGCTGGACGTGTACGACCTCGCCCTCTCGGCCGCGCCGGGCACCGCCGGGGCCGCCCGGAGTCCGGGCGGCCAGGGCGCGCAGCCCGTTCCGGGCGTTCCGGGCGCTGCGAACCCGTCGGGTCCGCCGGGCCCGGGCCAGGCCGGCCCGGACCCCTCGGTGCCCGAGCCGGCGCTGCCGGAGCCGTCGGTCCCGGGCGCCGCCGTGCCCGGGCGGGGGCCCGGCGCCGCGGCCGCCACCGGAACCGTCGTCGGGGCCCGGCGCAAGCCGGCCGGCCCCGGACCGGCGGATCCGACCGGAACCGGCTGAACCGTCCCCTCCCCGAACCACCCTCCACCCAGGAAGCGAGCACGCTCATGGCCGAGACGGCCGATCAGAAGAAGTCCGACAAGAAGCCCGAGCAGAAGCCGGAGCAGAAGGCCGAGAGGAAGACCGCCGAGCGCAAGCCGGACCACCGCTCCGAGCGGAGGTCGAGGCGGCGGCTGCCGAAGCCGCCCGCCTGGTGGCCGCTGCCCGTGTGCGCCGCGCTGGGGCTGGCCGCGGGCGGGGCGTACGGGGTGCTCAAGACCCCCGAGTACGCCGCCACCAGCTACGTCGTCGCCGTGCCCGACGAGACCACGGAGCCGGCCACCGCCCTCGGCTTCGCGCAGGCGTACGCTCGGATCGCCACCAGCAGTTCCACCCTCGGCTACGCCCAGCCCCGCGCGGGCGTCACCGCCCGCCAGCTGCGGACCCAGGTACGGGCCGAGACCTCGCCCGAGTCCCCGATGATCGCCATCACGGGCACCTCGAAGAGCCCGTCCGAAGCCGCCGACATCGCGAACGCCGTGGCCGACGCCCTGTCGCTGAGCAGCAACCAGGCCGCCAAGAACACCGGGGTCCAGCTGCTCCTCTTCAACCAGGCCGTGGCGCCGACCGAGCCGGCCTCCCCGTCCGCCGCCATCAGCGGCGCCGTCGGGATGTGCGCCGGCGGGCTGCTCGGCGGGCTGTGGCTGCTCGCCCGGCCGGGCCGGGCGCGGCGCTCCGAGGAGCCCGGGGACCGGCCCGCGGTCCAGGCCCCGGCCCGGGCCGTGGCCGCGGCGCCGGCCGAGCCCGCGGTGGCTTCCCCGGTGGAGGAGTACGCCTCGCTCCCCGCCCAGGGTGAGCCCACCTCGGCCAAGGAGAAGGAGTCCGTGCGATGAGTTCGGGCTCCGCCGGGGCCCTGTCGGTGACGCTGTGCCGCGACCCCC
This sequence comes from Streptomyces sp. NPDC046308, assembly GCF_055588065.1. Taxonomy (NCBI): domain Bacteria; kingdom Bacillati; phylum Actinomycetota; class Actinomycetes; order Kitasatosporales; family Streptomycetaceae; genus Streptomyces; species Streptomyces sp. NPDC046308. The sequence continues at coordinate 189,099 of NZ_JBVJFB010000006.1, read as the reverse complement.
GGCAGTTCGCCGCGCTGGAGGAGTCGTGGAACCGGCTCTTCCGCGGCTGTCCCACCGCCACCCCCTTCCAGAGCCACGCCTGGCTGCACTCCTGGTGGCTGTCGTACGGGAAGGACGGCCGGCTCCGGATCGTCCTCGTCCGGCGCGGCGAGGAACTGGTCGGCGCGGCCGCGCTGATGCTCGTCCACCGGCCGATGCCGCTGCTGGTGCCGCTCGGCGGCCCCATCACCGACTACTTCGACGTGCTCGTGGCCGCGGAGCACGCCGGGCAGGTCGTCCCGGCGCTGGCCCACGGGCTGCACCGGGCCGCCCGCCGGGCCGTCGTCGACCTGCGCGAGGTGCGTCCCGGTGCGGCCGCCGAGGAGCTGTACCGGCAGTGGCCCGGGGTCCGCGCCCGGCTCGCCGACTCCACGTGCATGGAGCTGCCCACGCTGCCCTTCGACGAACTGGTCAAACGCATGCCGGCCTCCGGCGCCCAACGGGTGCGGGCCAAGCTGCGCAAGACCGACGCGGCCGGGATCGAGGAACACGAGGTCACCGAGCAGGAAGTGCCGCGTGCCGTACGGACCCTGCTGCGGCTGCACGAGAAGCAGTGGCGCGGCCGCGGGGTGACCCCCGAACACCTGAGGCCCCGCTTCGCCGAACACCTGACCCGGGCCACCCGGCGGATGGTGCGGGCGGGGGAGGGCCGGCTGACGGAGTTCCGGCTGGACGGGAAGGTGGTCGCGGCCAACGTCACGCTGCTGTCGGCCGGACTCAGCGGCGGCTACCTGTACGGCGCCGACCCGGACCTGCGGACCCGGAAGGTGGACGTGGCGACGCTGCTGCTGCGCTACGAGGCCGGGCGGGCCCTCGCCGAGGGCAGGCCGGTGGTGAGCTTCCTGCGCGGCAACGAGCCGTACAAGAACCACTGGCGGCCCGAGACGGTCGTGAACCAGCGGTTCCTGCTGGCCACCAGCGCGCTCGCGCCCCTGCTGCGGCTGCACGAGTCGCAGCTGACGGGGCGCGAGCGGGCGGTGGACGCGCTGCGGGAGGCGTTGCCGGCCGCCAGGGACTGGCGGGCGCGGCTCAACGAACTGCGGGTGCGATGACCCGTCTAGAAGGGCCAGAAGCCGACGTCCTTGCGCCAGTCGAGCCTGATGCAGACCGACTGCTTGCCGACCAGCTTGGAGAGCCACTCGCCGAAGTTGAGCGGCACGCACCACTGCGAGCTGTTGACCGGCGGCTGCGGCTGGGGCAGGGGCTTCGGCGGCGTGGGGTCGGGGTCGGGCTTCGGCACGGCGGGCGTGGGCACGACGGGCGGAGCGGAGGGCGAGGGCGAGGGCGACTGGGCCGGGACCTCGGGCGACGGCTCGGGCACCTCGGGGGTCGGGACCTCGGGGCTCGGGACGAGCGGGCTGGGCGTGACGGGCGTCGGCACCTCGGGCTTCGGGGTGACGGGTGCCGGGACCTCGGGGCTCGGGGTGACGGGTGCCGGGACCTCCGGGCTCGGGCTGACCGGCGTGGGGACGAGCGGACTCGGCGTCACCGGGCTCGGCGTCACCGGGCTGGGGGCCACGGGCGAGGGCTTGGGGACCTCGGGCGTCGGGACCTGCGGCGTCGGGACCTGCGGCGTCGGGACGTCGGGAGTGGGGACCGTGGGCGTGGGGATCTGCGGGGTCGGGACCTGGGGCGTCGGGACCGACGGCGTGGGCACGACCGGCGTGGGCACCACGGGGGTCGGGACCACCGGGGTCGGGACCACCGGCGTGGGCACCACCGGGGTCGGGATCACCGGGCCGGGCCGCTCGGGCGTCAGCGCGTCGCGGAAGGCCTTCGAGGACTCCGGGTTCTGCTTGCACTGCCACACGCCGTGCGGGCAGTAGTCGGTGATGGTGTGGTAGAGCGGCTTGTGCTGCTCGATCCACTTCAGCATGCGGCGTACGTACTCCGGATTGTCCCCGCGGCGGAAGAGTCCCCACTCCGGGTACGAGATCTCCTTCCCGTGTTCCTTCGCGAAGTCGACGTGCTTCTGGAGCCCGTACGGCTGGGTGATCTGGTCGTCGAAGGTCCTGCCGGGAGCCTGGTCGTACGAATCCATGCCGATGATGTCGACCACGTCGTCACCCGGGTAGCAGTTCGTCCAGCCGATGGCGTCCGTACCCCGGTTCGGGGCGAAGTCGAACTTGAACTCCGCTCCGGGCACCGCGCGCATCGTGGTGACGATGCGCTTCCAGTACGCCTTCCAGTTCTCCGGGTCGGGCGCGCAGCGGTGGGTGTAGGTGACGCCGTTCATCTCCCAGCCGAGCACGATGACCGTGTCCGGGACGCCCAGCGCCACCAGCCGCTCGGCGAGCCTGCGGAAGTGCCCGTCGTAGCGCCCGTGGGCGCCCGCCCTGATCAGCCGCGCCACCTCGTAGTCGGGCACGCGGCTCTCGTTCCGTTCCTGCATGGGCACGTTGAGGACGAACATCCGGTCGTCCTCGGCCTGGCGCCATTCGGCCCAGTCCTCCAGGAACGAGACCCGGCCCTCGATGCCGGCCCACTGGTCACCGGGGAGATAGGTGTGTCCGACCCGGATCTCCCTGCCGCCCAGCCAGTTCGACAGGTGCGGGATCCGGGCCACTCCCGGCGGCCCGAAGTCGAGGTAGGCGCCCATGGCGATGTCGGAGCCCTTCGACTGGTCCTCACCCGGAGCCGCGAGCGCGGCGCCGGTGGCGAGCAGTCCGGCCGTGACCGTACCGATGCAGGTGCTCGCCAGTCGGCGGCGTGGTCTGGGCATGGCGTCTCCCGAGCTTTCCTGAATCGGTGTGCTTGCCCAAGACGTTAGGCATCAGATCTGACGAATGGCCTGTTCGGTGACCGCCGCGTAGGCCATTAGCAGGTGCACACCACCCCCGCTTGGTCCGACTAGGTGAAAGACACCGTTGCCATGCACGCGTATCTCAACCATGTGCCCGCCGTTGTGCTCAGACTCGATCGGAATCCGTTCCACCACGGAACCCTCGGCGCCGTCAGATCCCTTGGCCGCAAGGGCGTGGAGGTCCATGCCGTCGTCGAGGCCGGGGGAGGTCCCATGGGGCGTTCGCGGTACCTGCGCGCCGTGCACGCCGGGCCGGCCGGCGGGTTGGACCCGGAGGCGCCCGAGGCGCTGCTGGAGTGCCTGACCGGGGTGTCGGAGCGGATCGGCCGTCAGGCCGTGCTCATCGCCATGGACGACCTGAGCGCCATCGCCGTGTCCCGGGTCGCGCCCATGCTCCACGAACGGTTCCGGATCCCCCATCAGCCCGACAACCTGCCCGCCCGGGTGGCCGACAAGGCCGAGCTGTCGCGGCTCTGTTCGCGCTGGGACGTCCCGCACCCGGAGACCGTGATCCCGGCGAGCGGGGCCGAGGCGGCCGAGGCGGCCTGGCGGCTCGGCCTGCCGGTGGTCGCCAAGTGGAGCCGGCCCTGGCTGCTGCCCAGCGGGGCCGACGGGCTGCGGAGCACCACGCTGGTGCACACCGCCGCCGAGGCGCGCCGGCTGTACGAGCGCTCCGCGGAGGCCGGCAGCCGGCTGCTGCTCCAGCGGTTCCTGCCGGCCGGTCCCGACACCGACTGGTTCTTCCACGGTGCCTTCGCCCGGGGCGGGCGTCCGCTGCTCGCGGGATCGGGCCGCAAGGAGCTGTCCTGGCCGGTGCGGACGGGGCTGACGGCGGTGGGGCGCTGGCTGCCTGATCCGGCGGTGGAGGCGGCGGCGCTGCGGCTCGCCGAACGGCTGGGCTACCAGGGGATCCTGGACCTGGACTTCCGCCGGGACGAGCAGGGCTGCTTCCGGCTGGTGGACTTCAACCCGCGGCCGGGCGCGCAGTTCCGGCTGTTCACGGACGCGGCCGGGCTGGACGTGGTCCAGGCGATGTACCTCGATCTGACGGGCCAACGGGTCCCGCGGCCCTCGGGCGGTCCGGGCCGGGTGTTCGTCGCCGAGAACTACGCGCTGCTGGCGGCGGTCCGGGGCGGTGCGCTGCCGCGCCGCCGGGCGGCGGAGCACGTGGTGGGTTCCGCCGGTCCGGCAGCGGCGGCCGGCCGGCCGGACGGCGACGGGGAGCAGGTCCCGCCGATGGTCCCCGGCCGGCGGGGCGGCCCGGGGCGGGCCACGGGGCCCGAGCCGGAGACGAAGGCCCGCCCGGACCACCCCGGCGCCGCGGCCGGTGCGCAGCCGGCGCCGGCGGACCGGCCCGTGCGGCCGGTGCGCGGCGGCGGGGTCGAGACGGCCTGGTTCGCCGCCGACGACCTGCTGCCGTTCCTGGCGATGCTCGGCGCCTTCCTCGGGCGCGGCGCGGGCAAGGGGGTACGGGTCCTGCGCGGGGTCCCGGCGCAGGGCCGCCGCACGGCGCGCGCGGTCGTCCGTACGCCCCGCCAGCGCGGGGAGCAGCCCGCCGCCGCTCCCCCTTCCGCGCCCGCTTCGGCTCCGGCCTCCGGGTCCGCCTCCCGGCCCGTCCCGCCGGAGGCGTCGGCCGAGCCGGACGAGCTGGTGACGCGTTGACCAGGGCCGGCGCGGCGGACCGGGCCGGGCCGGTCACCATCGAGCTGGAGGAGCGGGCGTGACGCGGATCGACGACCTCGTGGTGATCGGCGCGGGCCCGTACGGGCTGTCCGTCGCCGCCCACGCGGCGGGCGCGGGGCTCGGCGTACGGCTGCTGGGCCGGCCCATGGCCTCGTGGCGCGACCACATGCCCGACGGCATGTACCTGAAGTCGGAGCCCTGGTCCTCCAACCTGTCGGCGCCGGACGGGCGGCACACCCTCGCCGATTACTGCGCCACGCGCGGAATGACCGCGGAACACGGCACTCCGCTGCCGATCGACACGTTCAGCGCGTACGGGATGTGGTTCGCCCGGCAGGCCGCACCCGAGGTGGAGGAGGTGACCGTCACGGAGGTGACCCCGCAGGGCGACGGCTTCCGCGTCCGCACCGCCGAGGGACCGCCCCTGCTCGCCCGCACGGTCGCCCTCGCGGTCGGGGTGATGCCCTTCGTCCACCACCCCGAGGGGCTGCGCGAGCTCCCGCCCGCCCACTACTCGCACAGCAGCGGCCACCGCGACCTGACCCGCTTCGCCGGCCGCGAGGTCGCCGTGCTCGGCGCCGGGCAGGCCGCCCTGGAGACCGCCGCCCTGCTGGCCGAGCAGGGCGCCCGGCCGTGCCTGGTCGCCCGGCGCTCCCGGCTGAACTGGAACACCGTCCCGCAGCCCCTGGAGCGGCCCGCGCTGCGCGCCCTGCGCGATCCGCACAGCGGCCTCGGCACCGGCTGGCGCAGCTGGGTGTGGTCGGAGCTGCCCTGGGCGGTGCGCCGGCTGCCCGCGGCCACCCGGGAGCGGATCGCGGCGACCGCGCTGGGCCCGGCCGGCGCCTGGTGGCTGCGGGACCGCTTCGAGCGGCGCGTCCCCGCGCTGCTCGGGCACCGGCTGCACCGGGCGGTCGCGGTGGGCGAGCGCACCCGGCTCGGGCTGTCCACCCGGGCGGGGGAGTCCGTGGTCCTGGACGTCGCGCACGTCATCGCGGCCACCGGTTTCGTGCCGGACCTGGCCCGGCTGGAGCTGCTCGACGCGGGGCTGCGGGCGGGCCTGGAGACCGTGGGGAACAGCGGGGCGCCGGAGCTGAGCCCCTGCTTCGAGTCCTCGTGGCCCGGGCTGTTCTTCGCGGGGCTGCTGACGGCTCCCTCATTCGGCCCTTCCATGCGATTCGTGCACGGCGCGGGCTTCACGGCGGGGAGACTGGTGAGAGGAGTCCGCAAGCGCCTCGGCGCCCGGGGTCCGCGGCCGGGCTCCACCGGTGTCGCCCGGTTCGACAGGGCTGCTTACCCCGGGCGTCCTCCGGGGGTACCCCCAGGGCATCCGACGACATATCTGCGGTGAGATCCGCGGTGAGAGGGGTCCGTGATGAGCGCGGAGCGAGCACAGGGCCGCGGCTGGGTACGCATTCCCGCCAGCCGCGCGGAACAGCCCGCCACGACGGCCAGGGCCGGCGGGTTCGAGCGCGCCCCCCACGCGGCTCCGTACGCGGGCCCGTACGGGGGCCCGTACGCGAGTGCCCCGGCCGCCGACCCGGCCACGATCTACCTGTCGGTCGTCAAGCGCTGGCGGGAGGCCGGGCGCACCCTTCCGGGGCATCCTGACGAGGAGTGGGAGCGGCTGATCTCGCAGCCGTGCTGGCCCGGCCGTTAGGTGGTGGGGAAGGTGGCAGCGGCGGAGCGCGAGGGACCGGAGCCGGTCCGGCGGCCCCCCGTGACCGCGCCGGGGGAGCGGCTCGCGCTGAACGGCATGGGCAGCTTCGAGTGGGACCTCGACTCCGGGACGGTGGTGCTGGACGAGGCCGCGATGGCCGTCTTCGACCTGGGGCCGGGGGAGTTCGACGGCACCCCGGAGGGGGTCGGGCTGCACATCCGGCCCGAGGACGGGGTGCGGCTGACCGAGGCCATCGCGGGGGTCCTGGAGAGCGGTGGGGACACGTACGGCGCGTACTTCACGGTGCAACGGCGCGACGGCCTCGACCAGTGGACGCACACCTCGGGCCGGGTCCTGCGGGACGGCGACGGGCAGCCGCAGTGCATCGTCGGGATCGTCCGGGACGCGACGGCGGAGCTGGCCCACGCGACGCTGCTGCGCAAGCTGGAGGCGGCGCGCGCCCAGCAGACGACGATCGTGCAGCGGACCACGGAGGCCCTGTCGAGGGCGGTGACGGTGGACGACGTCACGGCCGCGCTGACGGGCGCGGGCGCGCTGGAGCGGCTGGGTGCGGACGGGCTGGCCCTGGGACTGGTCGAGGGCGGCACCATCAAGATCATCGCGTTGAGCGGGGAGTCGCTGGAGATCCTCGGCGAGCGCCGGTTCACCCGGCTGGACGGCTCGCTGCCGCTGTCACACGCGGTACTCACCCGGCAGGCACGTTTCGTCACCTCGCTGGCCGAGCTCGGCGCCGAGTTCCCGCTCCTCGCGGACTACCTGAACCGGATCCGGTTCGACGCGGCCGCCTACCTGCCGCTGATCGCGCAGGCCAAGGCCATCGGCGGGCTGGTCCTGTTCTACCGGCGGCGCAGCGAGTTCAGTCCGGAGGAGCGCAACCTCTGCCTGGGCCTGGCCGGCATCGTGGCCCAGTCCCTCCAGCGGGCGCTCCTCTTCGACCAGGAGCGGGAGTTCGCCACGGGCCTGCAGGCCGCCATGCTGCCCCGCCGGATCCCGGACATCACCGGCGGCGAGATCGCGGTCCGTTACCACGCCGCCTGGAGCGGGCGGGAGGTCGGCGGCGACTGGTACGACGTGATCGCGCTGCCCCGCGACCGCGTCGGCATCGTGGTGGGCGACGTACAGGGCCACGACACGCACGCGGCGGCCATCATGGGCCAGCTGCGGATCGCGCTGCGGGCGTACGCGGGGGAGGGCCATCCGCCGTCCACGGTGCTGGCCCGGGCCTCGCGCTTCCTCGCCGAGCTGGACACCGAGCGCTTCGCCACCTGCATGTACGCGCAGGTGGACCTGGAGACCGGAGGCGTACGGGCGGTCCGCGCGGGCCATCTCGGACCGCTGATCCGGCACACGGACGGGCGAACCGGCTGGCCCAACGTGCGCGGCGGCCTGCCGCTCGGGGTGGCCTCGGCCTTCGCGCAGGAGGAGTTCCCCGAGACCCGGCTCGACCTGGTCCCCGGGGAGACCCTCGTGCTGTGCACGGACGGCCTGGTGGAGGAGCCGGGCACGACCATCACCCAGGGCATGGAAGCCCTCGCGCAGGCGGTGCGCAGCGGCCCGCAGGCGCCCGAGGCACTCGCCGACCACCTCTCGGACCGGCTCTGGGAGCGCTGGGGCTCCGGCGACGACGTGGCCCTGCTGGTGCTGCGCCGGGCCCCCGACCCGGGCACCCACCGGGCGCCGCGCATCCACCAGTACGTCCACCAGGCCGACCCGGAAGGCCTCTCGGAGGCCCGGTACGCCCTGCGCCAGGCGCTGCGCGACTGGGGGATGCCCGAGCTCGCCGACGACGTGGAGCTGGCCGCCGGGGAGCTGCTGGTCAACGCCCTCCTGCACACCGACGGCGGGGCGGTGCTGACCATGGAGGTGCTGCCGGAGCCGGTCCGGCGGATCCGGCTGTGGGTCAAGGACCGCTCCAGCGTGTGGCCGCGCCGGCGCACCCCGGGCGAGGCGGCCACCACGGGACGGGGACTGCTGCTGGTGGACGCGCTGGCCACGCACTGGGGTGTGGAGTCGCGGGGCGACGGCAAGGCGGTGTGGTGCGAGTTCTCCGTCGGCGGCAGCCCCCGGAGCGCCGAGTGACCGTCCGATCACCCCGGGTTGTGGGGTGCCGGGGGCGGGGGGATGATGCGGTCCATGGAACGGATCGTGTGGTGCGCGGGCTGAGCAGGGCCGCCGTGACGGGAGTCCTGGCGCTGGTCCTGCTGGCGGCGGGAGCGCCGACCGTCGTGGACTGGACGACAGGGCGTCCGCACGCGGACGCCGAGTGCCGGTCGGTGGCCTTCATGTCGATGACGGACGTCGCACGCGAGTGCCGCTGACGGTGGCCGCCGCTGCCGGGCCGGGAGGCCGGTCCCGGCAGCGGCGGCCACCGGAGGGCGGGCCGTGCGACGGGCCCGCTGGCGTGCGGTCGCTCAGTGCCCCTCGCGGACGTCGACGTCCGCACTGTCCTCGGCGACGGTGGTGACCGACCGCGGCATGAGGCCGGAGAGCCGGATCTCCTGGAGCTCCCCGGTGACCGTCGCGTGACCCGGGCGCACGTGCACGAAGGAGCCCGGCGCGTGGGCGACCCACCTGCGCTCCGCGCCGTCGCAGACGACCTCTTCCGCACCGAGGCTGAGCCGGGTGCCGTCCTGTACGAGGGTCGCCTTGATCTGCATCGCCCCCCTGGGTGACGCCTGCTCGCAGTGGTAGGTGCCGGAAAGGACGACGCCGCCGTCCTGCGTGAGGCGGGCCTCGGGGTACACGGAAATGCCCTGATCGAAAACGGTGGCCCCGGCCGGGACGGTGAATACCGTCGTGGCGGCCAGTGCGGAGAGGGCTGCCAGTGTCATTCGGCGGCCGGACATGCGCATTCTTCCTCCAGATGGATCGGGGTGACGGGAATCCGCCGGAACGCATTGTGCTGGCAGTTGGCCGCAACCGGACGCACGCACCCCCCGGGCGCACTCGTGTCGGTGAGTGCAATTGCCCGCTCGGGCGCGTGAGACTGACCGAAATACATCCCCGAAGGGATCCCGAATGCGTCAGTCCGCCGTCCGTCGCCACATCCCCGTCCTCGCCGCCACCCTCCTCCCGTTCCTCCTCTTCGGTGCCACGGCCTGCCAGAGCGCTCCCGGGGAAGCCGCGCTCGCCCCGGCCGTGGCGCCCGCCGTCCCGGTCGACGACGGGGCGCCGGGCGGGGAGGCACCCGCAGGGCCCGCTGCGAAGGCCGCCCATGTGGGTGACTCCGTACGGGTGGACGGTACGCAGGTCGGGCGGCACCTCCAGGCCGAGCTCGCCGCGTACGTGGACCCGGCGATCAGCGTCGAGAAGAACTACGCCCCGCCCGCGGGCAAGCGCTGGGTGGCCGCCCGGATGTCCTTCGTCAACGTGGGCGGGGCCTCGTACGGGGCGCTCGGACGCGTGTGGGCGCACGACAGCGCGGGCGGGCGCCACCCGGTGGTGCCCACCGGCGAGCTGACCACCGGCAAACCACTCGTCTTCGATTCCCTCGAGGTGGGTGAGCGGGCCGAGGGATGGGTGGTGTTCGAAATCCCGGAAAACGCGCGCATTGTGCGTCTCCAGTACCAGGACGCGAACATGCAGGCGAATTCCGGAGGGGGATCCTGGGAGGTCTAGCCCGCCCGGGTGAAAGGCCGTGAAAGGCCCGGGGGCAGGACCACTAGGGTGCGGCGCATGACTTCTACTCAAGCCGAAATCGACAGGTCCCAGCTCGGCACCCTTTCGGTGCTCGCCTGGATCGGCGACCCCTCCGAGGCGCACGACATCCCGTACCTCCTCGCCTACACCCTCGGCGACGGCCCGGGGGGCCGGGAGGCCGGCGAGGCGGCGGCGCGCGGGCTGCTGGAGGAGATCGGCCTGCCCATCGGCGACGTCGTCATGGACGGCACCCGCAACCCGGCCGCCTTCCCGGTGCAGATCCTGCTGGAGGGCAACCAGATCGCGCTCACCCTCCCGGGGATGAACGCGCAGTGCACCGCCCCCGACGAGTGGGTCGCCGCCGCGGACGAGAGCGGGCAGGCCTACTTCCTCTTCGCCACGCGCGCCTGGCCCGAGGCGGTCCCCGGGCAGCCGGTCGACGCGCAGACCCTGCAGGCGTTCGCGGGCGACGAGTCCGTGCTCACGGGCAGCGCCCACTGCGTCCTCGCCGTGCGGCGCCTGCAGAAGTAGCCGCACCCCGGGTGCCGCCACCACCCGCTCCGGCCGCCGGGCCCCCAGCCTGCCCGGTGGCCGGTCCCGCTCCGTCCCGGGCGGCGTCAGGGGCGTTCGAAGGCGAACTTGAGCGAACGGACCCGGTTGTCGAAGTTCGACCCCGCCAGATCCGGCAGACCCACCGCGCGCAGCCCGACCGGCCGGGTGAGCAGCTCGCGGAAGAGCGCCTTCATCTCCACCCGGGCCAGGTGCGCGCCCAGGCAGAAGTGCGGGCCGCCGCCGCCGAACCCCAGGTGCGGATTGGGCGAGCGGGTGATGTCGAAGGCGTCCGGATCGGGGAAGACCGCCTCGTCGCGGTTGGCGGACGCGTAGTACAGCACCACCTTGTCGCCCGGCCGGAACACGTGCCCGTCCATGGTGTGCTCGGCGGCCACCGTCCGGCGGAACTGGATGATCGGCGTCGAGTGGCGGATCATCTCGTCCACCGCGCCGTCCGCGTACTTCTCGAAGTCCGAGAGCAGCAGGTCCCGCTGGTCCGGGTGGTCGGTGAGCAGCGTCAGCCCGTGGGTGATCGCATTGCGGGTGGTCTCCACCCCGGCGACCATCAAGAGGGAGAAGAACGCACCGAGTTGCCGGGCCCCGAGGGCCTGGCCGTCCACGTTCGCGCAGACCAGCGCCGAGATCAGGTCGTCGGTGGGGTTCTTGCGCCGCTCCCGGCCGATGCCCGCCACCATCCGCTGCATGCGGGCGAGCGCGCGCAGCCCGCGCCCGGGCATCCGCAGACGGGCCGTCAGGCCCCTTTCGACGCCGATGTTCTCCGAGGCGTGGTTGACGCGGTCGGCGATCTCCGCGCGGTAGCGCTCCGGGATGCCCATCATGTTGCAGATGACGTCCAGGGGGAGCCGGGAGGCCACCGCCGAGACGAACTCGTCCGGTTCGTCGGCGAGCACGTCGTCCACGATGCGGGCCGCCACCGCGTGGATGTCCTCCTCGGCCGCGGCCAGCAGGCGGGGCGTGAACGCCCGCTGGACGATCTTGCGGAGCTGGGCGTGGTCGGGGCCGTCCAGATTGACCATCGAGTCGCCGAACAGCGCACGGACCCAGCGGGCCGGCTCGGGGGTGGTCACACCGGGGGCACTGGCGAAGACCTTGGGGAGGCGACTGGCCTCCTGCACCTGGGAGTGCCGTACGAGGGCCCAGTGCCCGCTCCCTTCGGGGACGAAGACGGGCGGGCCGACGGCCCGCAGGCGGGCGAACGCGGCGAGTCGATGGGCGGGGGGCTGCTGCCAGAAACCGGGCTCGGCCAGTTCCCTGCCGGGGTCCTCGCCGGGGCGTTGCGGGGGGAGTGTCATGGCCTGGAAACGGTGGCGGGGGCGCGGGGGTTGCGGGGGCTGCGCCACCGGACCCGCGCGGGGCCCGGCAACGGCGCCGCAGGTGTCACAGGTGCGTGCGCGTCGACAGCATCACGCCCACGGCGACCGTGGCAGCCGACACCAGCCCCGCCCACAGCACCGCGTACGGACCCGTCCACGCGCACGCGAGCGTCACCACGGCGGCGACCGGCAGCACGAGCTGCTCGGTCAGGCCGCGCTTGAAGTGGCGGGAGTGCAGCAGCCACACCATCAGCAGGAACAGCGCGGCCGGCACGGTCACGGCCGCGTTGGCGGCGAGCTGGGAGATGTGCGCCTTGTGGACCGCGTGCTCCACCGCGACCTCGATGCCCGCGCCGATCGCCGCACCCGAGGCGAAGATCAGCAGGTGGCCGTACCCCCAGGGGATCGCCTCGCGGTTCGAGGTCAGGTGCTCGTGCATCGGTACGGCGAAGTAGATCCACCACGCGGCGAACACGATCAGCAGCCCGCCCGCGGCGATGGGCAGCAGCAGGTCGAGGGCCTCGTGTTCGTCGAGCGCGGACTTGACCGCGACCGTGCTCGCGGCGATCGTCTCGCCGAGCACGATGATGGTGAACAGGCCGTACCGCTCCACGATGTGGTGGGCGTGCCAGGGCGTCTGGTGGCCGCGTTCGGCGATCACCGGAACGAGCAGCTCGCAGGCGGCCACGACCAGGAACAGCCACCGCTTCCAGTCGGTCGGGGCGAACAGCAGCCCCACCCAGCCGAGCTGGCAGAGCACCAGTCCGGTCGCGTACTTCAGCGCCGCCGTGCGGGCCGGGCCGGTCTCCCCGGCGGCCGCCCGCAGCCACTGCGCCGTCAGCGCGACGCGCATGATGATGTAGCCGACGACGGCGACGGTCCAGTCGTTCTCGTCGAAGGCGCGGCTCACGCCGGCCGCGTAGACGAGGACGCCGGCGATCTGCACGAGGGTCGCGATCCGGTACGGCACGTCGTCGCAGTCGTAGGCGGAGGCGAACCACGTGAAGTTCATCCACGCCCACCACACGCCGAAGAACACGAAGAAGTAGCCGATCACCCCGGTGACGGGATGCCCCTCGGCCAGCGAGTGCACCAGCCGCTGCCCGCACTGCGCGATCGCCACGACGAAGCAGAGGTCGAAGAACAGCTCCAGCGGGGTGGCCGCGCGGTGGTCCTCGTCGCGGCTGCGGGCGGTCATGGGGGAGTAGGCCATACCGGCCAGGAGACCAGAGGGACCGCCCTGGGGCAGGCCGGACGCGCTGCCTGCGGCGCCGCTGTGCCCCGGGCGGCGGCCGGCGCGAGCGGCCGGGGCAGCGACCAACGCACCGGGTGTCCCGGGACCTTGTCCCGTGGTCCGACGGTGCCCTCTCCTCTGCCGCCGGGTGCCCCCGGGACCGGAGTCTGGACGGGTCAGCCCCCTTCTCGCAGTTCAGGACCAGGACCACGCCATGAGATCCGCCACGCCGGAACTCACGCCGGACGCAGCGAGCCAGCTGCCGATCGCCGATCCGGCGCAGTACCGGCCGGGCCGCGCCATCACGCGGTGGTCGCCGGAGGATCCGGCCTTCCGGCGCTCCACCGGCGAGAGGGTCGCGACCCGCAACCTGTGGATCGCGGTGCCGGCCCTGCCGGCGGCCTTCGTGGTGGGGCAGGTCGGGAGCATCACGGCGACCTTCCGGCAGATCCCGGTGATCTTCCGGGACCCGCACATGCGGGAGGCCGAGGGCAAGGGGCCCGAGGCGCGGGCCGCGGCCCTGAAGCAGTCGGAGACGGAGGCGGGCGCCGTCACCGGCTTCTCCTCCGCCATCGCCGCCTACGGCTTCTTCTTCATCCCGGCGATGTTCGCCGCGATGGCCGTCACCAGCGTGATGTGGCTGTTCATCGGCTTCTATGCCGGCTGCCTCGCGGTGTGCTGGTGGTTCTACGCCCGCAAGGGCGCCGGGGCCCCCAGCTGAGCGGGGCCCCGGCCAGGGGCGGCCGTACCCTGGAGGCATGAGCAGCGCCCCCGCCTCCGACCCGCAGTCCTCGCGTCCCGCCCCCGCCACCGGCGCCGACCGGCCCCGGCCGAGGCCGAAGCTGGACTTCGACGACCCGCTGGACCGGCAGTCCTCGGACGACACCGACCGGGGCTGGGGCGAGCGGCCGCCCGCCGGCGGAAGCGCGGCCGACCTGGCCCGCTTCCTCGACGAGAAGCCCCCGCACCACATCTGACCGGCCCGGGCCGCCGGTGCCGTCGCACCGGCCGGACCGGTCAGAACCCGTCGCGCGACCCCGACCGGCTGCCGCCGCCATTGGCGCGCTGCGCGACCAGCTCGTCCCGGATCTCCTTGAGGACCTCCAGCTCGGTGATCTCGACGACCTCCTGCACGCCCTCCCGCGCCTTGCGGCGGGCCTCCTGCCGCGCGAGGTACTTCGCCATGGGCAGGACCATGAGGAAGTAGACGACCGCCGCCGTGATCACGAAGGTCAGCGTGGCATTCAGCACCGAGCCCCAGAGGATCTCGACACCCGTCGGCTGGCCGTTCGGGCCGACGCCGCACGGGCTCTTGAGGCAGGACTTGTAACCGTCCAGGCTCTGCGTGCCCACCGCGCCGATGATCGGGCTGATGAGCCCCTTGACCACCGAGTTCACGATGTTCGTGAACGCGGCGCCGATGACCACGGCCACCGCCAGGTCGACCACGTTGCCGCGCATCAGGAAGGCCTTGAAGCCTGCCAGCACGCTCTCCTTCTTCTCGCTCACGACTGAGCCTCTCTTCACATCTGCCGAACACGGAGCCAACGGTTCCGAAAGCTACGGCAGTCCGGGCACGCCGTGTCCAATCGCCCCCCAGGTCAAGGTGAATTGACCGGCCTCGTGTGCGAATCAACACAACGTCACCGCCAGTCGCGTCACTGCGCCCGCCCCCACGAGATCCCGCGCGGTGTCCCGGGGCACGGACAGGACCACCAGCGCCCCACCGTCCCCGACCCCCTCCTCGGCACGCGGGACTTCGGCGACCCGGGCTCCCGCGGCCACCACCCTGGTCGGTCCGGCGCGCTCCGCCGCGACCACGTCCACCCGGTCCCCGGGCCGCAGCAGCCGCACCGTCGCGGCGTCCGCGATGCGCACCGGGGCCGACACCATCCGCACCGCCGCGGGAGCTGCGGCACCCTGCGCGGCCCGGGCCGGCGGTGGCGCGGCGCCCCGGGAGGCCTGCGCCTCCGTACCGCCCACCGCCAGGGCCGCCGCCACGACGGCCAGTCCGGCCGAGGCCACCCGCCGCCTGCGCCGCACGGCCCGGCGCAGCCGGTCCCCGCCCCGCCCCACACGAAGCGGCGGGAACGGCGGGACCGGACGTGCGGGGGGACACGCGGAGGACGTCGAAGAGGCCGTGGAAGCCCTGGAAGCCGTAGAGGCCGTGGAACAAGGGGACATGACGAACACCACCAGACCGAGTGAGTTGCTGTGGCCCGGACCCACCGCCCGGACACCCCTCACGATCCGGCCTCGCGCGGAATCCCGCCGGAGCCTGTGGACGATCCCCAGCCTGTGGACAACCCCCTCACCCGCAAGGGTTACCAGGCGGCCCGGGCCCGCCTCAGCGCGGCCACCGGGTCCGCGGCCCGGGCGATCGACCGGCCCACCACGACGTGCGACGCCCCGGCCGCGAAGGCGGCCTGCGCAGTCCCCGGCCGCGCGTGCCCGCCCGCCCCGCCGCCCGCCCCGCCGCCCGCCCCGCCGCCCGGTCCTTCGCCCAGTCCCTCGTCCGGTCCCAGGGTCACGCCCGGCGTGACGATCAGCCGCTCCGGCCCCAGCAGCGCACGCAGCACCCCGGCCTCGCCCGGCGCGGCGACGACCCCGTCGCAGCCGGCGCCGACCGCCAGCCGGGCCAGCCGCAGCACCTGCTCCTCCATGTCCGCCTCGACGCCGATGTCGGCGAGGTCGCCGGCGGTCATGCTGGTGACCACCGTCAGCGCGAGCACCCGCAGCCGCGGGAACTCCCGCGCCGCCTCCACCGCCGCCGCCATGATCCCCGTACCGCCCATGCCGTGCACGGTCACCATGGACGCGCCCAGGGCGCCGGCGGCCCGGACGGCGCCCGCGACGGAGTTCGGAATCTCGAAGAGCTTCAGGTCGAGGAAGACCTCGTGCCCGCGCTCGACGAGGTCCCGTGCGAGTCCGGGCCCCGCCGCGGTCAGCAGCTCCAGACCGATCTTGTAGAAACCGCACGCGTCGCCGAGGCGCTCGACGAGCTCCTCGGCGGCCCGCCGGTCGTCGAAGTCCAGGGCGACGACGACCTCGCGGCCGGCGAAGGGAATGTCCGTGTCGGCGAAGGAAAAGTCCGTGTTCACGCCGTCATTGTCGAGGGCGGCGCCCACCCGCCCGCAGGCGCTACGCGCTCTCCTCGCCGAGCGCGGTGCAGTCCAGCCCGAGCCCGCCGAGGAGCCGGTGGGTGAGGTCCTCCGCGAAGACCTCGGACCCGGTCAGAGCGGCCCGGATCCCGTCCGGGTCGGCGGCCAGCCCGGCCGCGGCCGCCCAGTCGAGCGCGCCCGCCAGAGCCGCCTCCACGGGGAAGCGGTCGAGGGGTATCCCGTAGCCCTCGGCCGTGCGCCGGTTCAGCAGCGCCTTCCAGCGGCCCCCGGCGAAGGTGGCGGCCTCGACGAAGCCGACGTCGCTGTCGAGGTAGGCCACCGTGAGCACCGGCGCCCCGGTCCGCCGCGCCAGCGCCGCCGCGGCGCCGTCCGGCTGGTCGGGATAGTGCACGGCCGACCAGCCGCCGCCCAGCTCCTCGTCACCGTCGACCGCGCACCCGGCCACGGCCGCGAACTCCCGCAGCTCCGCCACCGCGGCGCGCGCCACGGCCGTCCCGCCCCCATTCCCCATGCGGGCAGACTAGGGCGCGCCGCCGACAACGCCACCGACAACGCCACCGACAACGCCGCCGCGGAGCCCGCGGCAGGCGATGGCGGCGGGCGGTCACGGCAGTTCGATGCCCAGGTCCCAGCCGTCGTGCGCGTGCGTGCACAGGCAGGCGCGGGACTCCGTCTCCGGCAGGGCCGCCACCGCGTCGAAGAGGACCTCGCGCAGCCGGCCCACGTTCTCGCCGAAGACCTTCAGGACCTCGGTGTGGGAGACGCCCTCGCCCGTCTCGGCGCCCGCGTCCAGGTCCGTGACCAGGGCCATCGACGTGTAGCAGAGTCCCAGCTCGCGCGCGAGGACCGCCTCCGGGTGCCCGGTCATCCCGACGACCGACCAGCCCGCGGCGGCGTGCCAGCGCGACTCCGCCCGCGTGGAGAAGCGCGGCCCCTCTATGACGACCATGGTTCCGCCGTCCACCGGCTCCCAGTCCCGGCCGCGGGCCGCCGCGATCGCCACGGACCGGCCCACCGGGCAGTACGGGTCGGCGAAGGTGGTGTGCACGACGTTGGGAACGGACCCGTCGGGCAGCGGCTCCCCGTCGAAGAAGGTCTGCGCACGGGACTTCGTACGGTCGACCAGCTGGTCGGGGACGAGCAGCGTGCCCGGCCCGTACTCGGCCCGCAGGCCGCCGACCGCGCACGGGCCCAGCACCTGGCGGACGCCGACGGAGCGCAGGGCCCACAGGTTGGCCCGGTAGTTGATCTTGTGTGGCGGGACGGTGTGGCTGCGCCCGTGCCGGGGGAGGAAGGCCACCTGGCGGCCGGCCAGCTCACCCACGTACAGCGAGTCGCTCGGGGGCCCGTACGGGGTCTCCACCTGGACCTCGGTGACGTCCTCCAGGAAGGAGTAGAAGCCCGAACCACCGATGACACCGATCTCTGCGTTCACCATGCGGCCCACCCTAACCGGGCATGCCGAAGGCCCCGCTGCCCGGTCAGGGCGGGCGGGGCCTCAGGGTGAAGCGATCAGTCGGGCGATCAGGCGGCCGACGTGGAGCTGCTGCTCGAGGACGACGAGGAGGACGCGGCGGCGGGCGCGGCGGCCGTCGACGTCGTGGACGACGACGAGCTCGTGGCCGGCTTCGAGGCAGGGGTGCTGCTCGACGAGGCGCCACGGCTGTCGTTCCGGTAGAAACCGGAGCCCTTGAAGACGATGCCGACCGCGGAGAACACCTTCTTCAGGCGTCCGTCGCAGCTCGGGCACACGGTCAGCGCGTCATCGGTGAACTTCTGCACGGCCTCAAGGCCCTCACCGCACTCGGTGCACTGGTACTGGTACGTCGGCACGAATTTCCTCCTGGCACTCTGACTCAATGAGTGCTAACGACACTCCATGGTGACGTATTCCGGCGGATCAGTCCACCGTCACCGGCACGCGGTGACCCATCCCACGCTCGTTCACCCGGTCACGGGCGGCCGGCGCGGAGGCGCTCGGACCCCCGGCGGCGGCCTGAGCAGCGCTCGGAGCAGCGGCCTGGGCGGCGGCCGGAGCAGCGGTCGCGGCCGCCGGCCCGGACGAGTTCACGATCCGGCTCGGCGCCTTCGGGGCCAGCTTCGCGCGCAGCGCCAGCAGGGTGGCCAACGCGAGCGCGGTGGCGCCCATGGGCACCAGGAAGCCGTACGAGGAGCCGTGCGCGTCCGTCAGACGGCCGGCCAGCGTGACCGCGATGGCCTGGCCGAAGGCGATCGACCCGGTCAGCCAGGTGAAGGCCTCGGTCCGGGCGTTGGCGGGGACCAGCTGCTCGACCATCGTGTAGCCGGTGATCAGCGCCGGGGCGATGAACAGGCCCACGACCAGGCCGAGGGCGCCCAGCAGGATCACCGAGTGGGCGGCCCACAGGACGGACGCGGCGGCGGTGAGGCCGATGTAGCCCAGGATCAGCCGGCGACGCGGGCCGATCTTCCAGGCGATGGCGCCCATGGCGATGCCGGCGATCATGTTGCCGGCGGCGAAGACGCCGTAGAGCAGGCCGTTGGCGCCGGGGTTGCCGATCTCGTTGGAGAAGGCGGCGAGCGAGACCTGCATGCCGCCGAAGACGGCGCCGATCCCGAGGAAGGCGAAGATCAGGACGCGCAGGCCCGGGTAGGACAGCGCGAACGCGCGCTTCTCACCGGTGGCCGACGGCGCGTGCGGCTTGGGCTGGGTGGCGCGACGGGCCGCGAAGAGCAGGCCGCCGAGCAGCGTCAGCGTGGCCTCGGTGACCAGGCCGGCCGCCGGGTGGACGCCGGTGCACAGGGCGGTCGCCAGGACCGGGCCGACGACGAAGGTGAACTCGTCGGTGACCGACTCGAAGGCGGCGGCCGTGGGCAGCAGCGGCGAGCCCTCCAGCCTGGCGGCCCAGCGGGCCCGGACCATCGGGCCGACCTGCGGCACCGAGGCGCCGGTGGGGACGGCGGCGAGGGCCAGTGCCCAGACCGGAGCGCCCAGGAGGGCGAGCGCGGCCAGGCCGCTGACGGCGGCGGCGTGCGTGAGGACCACGGGGAGCAGGACGGCGCTCTGGCCGAAGCGGTCGGTGAAGATGCCCATCAGGGGGGCGGAGAGCGCCATCGAGACGCCGGTGACGGCGGCGACGATGCCGGCTGCGCCGTAGGAGCCGGTGGTGTGCTGGACCAGCAGCAGGATGCTGATGGTCAGCATGCCGAAGGGGAGTCGTGCTGCGAAGCCGGGGAGTACGAAGCCGAGGGCACCGGGCGTGCGCAGGAGCTGTCCGTAGCCGGGGCGGGCGGAGTTTTCGGTCGTGACCGCGGATGTCACGGCCTTGCCTTTCCGCTGCCTGGTAGAGCGTCCCCGTCTGCGGACGGTGCTTCGCCTTGTGAGCGGCCGCACCCGTACATGTGGGAGCCCCGAGAGCTGTCCTCTTGCGCAGAACCGAGTGATACCTGGGCGCCCACTGCGGGAGGGAGCCACGGCCGCTTTGCGGTCGCGCCAGCTCTGCGTCAGGCAGAGTTGGTTCGATCTGTTGTGCCTTCATCGTACAGGCGATCCCTCTACCACGCCCTGTGATTGCGCTGACAACCTGTGTCTTCACCTGCGTTTAACGGAAGCTTCGCCCGTGAGAGGCGTGGAAATAGAGATGAAACCGGGCAGATCGCACCGTAAAGAGCGAATTAGAACGTCGCTCTAACGCGATCCGTTCCCGTTCCCCGTGCCCAGCCAACCCGCCAGCTTGCCGCCGCGGGCCACCGCGCGCAGCCTGGCCTCGGCCGCGTCGCGCACCGGATCCGTCGCCACGACCAGCAGCTCGTCGCCCCGCCGCAGCACGGTCGACGGCAGCGGTACGAAGCTCTTCGCGTCCCGGACCACCAGCGTGACCGAGGCCCCGGGCGGCAGCCGCAGCTCGCTCACCTCCACGCCGTGCATCCGCGAGGCGGGCGGGATCTCGAAGGAGAGCAGGTGTCCGCGCAGCTTCTCCAGCGGCGCCGACTCGATGCCGAGGTCGGAGGCGGTCTGCTCGCCCTTGCCGAGGTTCAGCTTGCGCGCCAGCCAGGGCAGGGTCGGCCCCTGTACCAGGGTGTAGACGACGACCAGGACGAAGACGATGTTGAAGACGCGGTCGCTGCCCTCGATCCCGGACACCATCGGGATGGTCGCCAGGATGATGGGCACGGCGCCGCGCAGGCCCGCCCACGACATCAGGGCCTGCTCCTGCCAGGGGATCCGGAAGGGCAGCAGGCTGATGAAGACCTCCAGGGGCCGCGCCACCATCGTGAGCACCAGCCCGATGACCACGGCGGGCCAGAAGTCGTGGATCAGCTCGTGCGGGGTGACCAGCAGGCCCAGCAGCACGAACATGCCGATCTGGGCGATCCAGCCGAGCCCGTCCGCGAAGCCCCGGGTGGCCGGCCAGTGCGGGAGCTTCGCGTTCCCGAGCACCATCGCGGCCAGGTACACCGCGAGGAAGCCGGAGCCGTGCGCGATCGCGCCGGCCGCGTACGCCGTGATGGCGATGGCCATGACGGCGATCGGGTAGAGGCCGGAGGCGGGCAGTGCCACGTGCCGCAGGCCGTACGCGCCCAGGAAGCCCACGGTCAGGCCGATCGCGACGCCGATCGCCAGCTCCAGCGCGATCTTGCCGAGCAGGACGTACCAGTCGTCCACGGGGCCGACGGTGGAGAAGGCCACCACCAGGATGACGACGGGTGCGTCGTTGAAACCGGACTCGGCCTCCAGGACGCCCGTGATCCGCGAGGGCAGCGGGACCTTCCGCAGGACCGAGAAGACGGCCGCCGCGTCGGTCGAGGAGACGACCGCGCCGATCAGCAGGGCTTGCCGCCATTCGAGTCCGACCAGGTAATGCGCTCCTGCGGCCGTCACGCCCACGCTGATCGCCACGCCCACCAGAGACAGCATGATCGCCGCCGGCAGGGCCGGCTTGATCTCTTTCCACTTCGTGCCCAGACCGCCCTCGGCGAGGATCACCACGAGTGCGGCGTAGCCGATGACCTGGGTCAGCTCGGCATTGTCGAATACGACGTTGCCTATGCCGTCCTGGCCTATCGCGACGCCTATGCCGAGGTAGATGAGCAGGCTGGGGAGGCCGCTGCGTGAGGACACGCGCACCGCCGCGACGGCGACGAGCAGTACGAGCGAGCAGACCAGCAGAAGCTCATTGAGCGTGTGGACAGTCAGCGGGCGGCCCTCCTCAATGCGCCCGGCGGATCGATCCTCCCGGCGACAAGTTCGGCAAGTAGTTCGTTACCTTACCTAATCTTTGACGCGCCCTTTACGCGATAACCACATTGTGAAACGCCCGTTCGCCCCTGTCGTTCGGACCTCCACCCCTGGAGGATCAACGAAGGCGGTCCTGCGCCTATGGTTGCTCCCAGCACTCCCAGGACCACCCTGCCCCTCTAAGGACAGCGATGCCCGCCAACGAAACCGCTCCTCCCGCCAAGAAGAAGGGACGACGCGCCCGTCTGATCGTGCTCGTACTGGTCCTGGCGCTCTTCGCGGGCCTCGGCTACGGGGCGTACTGGGGCGTGGACAGCGTGCGCGCCTCCTTCCCCCAGACCACCGGCTCCCTCAAGGTGCCCGGCCTGACCGGGACCGTCGACGTCAAGCGCGACGCCAACGGCATTCCGCAGCTCTACGCGGACAACGACGACGACCTCTTCCGCGCGCAGGGCTTCGTGCACGCGCAGGACCGGTTCTGGGAGATGGACGTACGCCGCCACATGACCTCCGGGCGGCTCTCGGAGATGTTCGGCTCCGGCCAGGTCGAGACCGACGCCTTCCTGCGTACGCTGGGCTGGCGCCAGGTCGCCCAGGAAGAGTTCGACAAGAAGCTCTCGCCGGAGACGAAGAAGTACCTCCAGGCCTACTCCGACGGGGTCAACGCCTACCTCAAGGGGAAGTCCGGCAAGGACCTCTCCGTCGAGCACGCGGCGCTCAAGCTGAGCGACGACTACCAGCCCGAGCAGTGGTCGCCGGTGGACTCGGTGGCCTGGCTCAAGGCGATGGCGTGGGACCTGCGCGGCAACATGCAGGACGAGATCGACCGCGCGCTGATGGCGAGCAAGCTCTCGCAGGCGCAGATCGACGAGCTCTACCCGCCCTACCCCTTCGACCGCAACAAGCCGATCGTCGAGGGCGGCAAGGTCGAGGGCGGCAAGTACGCGCCCCAGGGATCCGGCTCCACGGGCTCCGGCTCCGGCGCCAACGGCACCGGCTCGGGCAGCGGCACCGCCCTGGGTTCCCAGGCCTCCGCGGGGACCGGCACCGGGCCGGCCGCGGGAACCGGCCTCGCCGACAACGTCACCGCCCAGGGTGCGACCGTGGGCCTGCGCGACCAGCTGACCGCGCTCGCCGCCACCCTGGACAAGGTCCCCGCGATCCTCGGCCCCAACGGCAGCGGCATCGGCTCGAACTCCTGGGTCGTCTCGGGCAAGTACACGACCACCGGCAAGCCGCTGCTCGCGAACGACCCGCACCTGTCCCCGCAGCTGCCCTCGGTCTGGTACCAGATGGGCCTGCACTGCCGCGCCGTCTCGGCCCAGTGCCAGTACGACGTGGCCGGCTACACCTTCTCCGGCATGCCGGGCGTGGTCATCGGCCACAACGCCGACATCGCCTGGGGCATGACCAACCTCGGCGCCGACGTCACCGACCTCTACCTGGAGCAGGTCAAGCCCGAGGGCTACGTCTACGACGGCAGGGTGCTCCCCTTCGCCACCCGTGAAGAGGTCATCAAGGTCGCGGGCGGCGACAGCAAGAAGATCACCGTCCGCACCACCAACAACGGCCCGCTCGTCTCCGACCGCAGCGAGGAGCTCGCCACGGTCGGCACCCGGGCCCCCGTCGCCAGCTCCGCCCCCGACCGCGGCGACGGTTACGCCGTCGCCCTGCGCTGGACGGCGCTGGACCCGGGCAAGAGCATGGACGCGGTCTTCAAGCTCGACCGGGCCAAGAACTTCGACGACTTCCGCAAGGCGGCCGCCGACTTCGAGGTGCCCTCGCAGAACCTGATCTACGCCGACAACAAGGGCCTCACCGGCAACATCGGCTACCAGGCCCCGGGCCGCATCCCGATGCGCAACCAGGGCGACGGCCGGATGCCCGCCCCCGGCTGGGACTCCAAGTACGCCTGGAAGGGCGGCAAGGACGGCAACACCGGCTACATCCCGCAGAGCGAGATGCCCTTCGACTCCAACCCGTCGCGCGGCTACATCGTCACCGCCAACCAGGCCGTCGTGGAGAGCGGGACCGGCGCGGGCAAGTACCCGTACCTGCTGACCACCGACTGGGGCTACGGCGCCCGCAGCCAGCGGATCAACGACCTCATCGAGGCGAAGATCAAGGACGGCGGGAAGATCTCGACCGACGACATGCGCACCATGCAGATGGACAACAGCAGCGAGATCGCCGCGCTGCTGACCCCGATGCTGGCGAAGATCCAGGTCTCCGACCCGGGCGTGCGCGCCGCGCAGAAGCTGCTGGACGGCTGGAACTACACCCAGGAGCCCGACTCGGCGGCCGCGGCCTACTTCAACGCGGTCTGGCGCAACATCCTGAAGCTGTCCTTCGGCGACAAGATGCCCAAGGAGCTGCGGATCGAGGGCAGCTGCATGAACGTCCTCGGCAACGGCACCGGCCCGGCCGACGACCTCGCCAAGACCGTCCGCGAATGCGGCACCCGGGGCCCCGACTCGGCGCAGCCGGACGGCGGCGACCGCTGGTTCGAGGTGGTCCGCCGCCTGGTCAAGGACGAGAAGTCGCAGTGGTGGAGCTCGCCGAGGACCCTGACCCAGCCCGCGACCACCACCCGCGACGAGCTCTTCGCCCGGGCCATGAAGGACGCCCGCTGGGAGCTCACCGCCAAGCTCGGCAAGGACCAGTCCACCTGGAGCTGGGGCCGGCTGCACCAGCTGAACCTGAAGAACCAGACGATCGGCACCGAGGGCCCCGGCTTCATGCAGTGGCTCCTCAACCGCGGCCCGTGGAACCTGGGCGGCGGCGAGGCCACCGTCAACGCCACCGGCTGGAACGCCTCCGGCGGGTACGGGGTCACGTGGGTGCCGTCGATGCGGATGGTCGTGAACCTCAACGACCTCGACAAGTCCCGCTGGATCAACCTGACGGGCGCCTCGGGGCACGCGTACAACTCCCACTACACGGACCAGACGACGCTCTGGGCGAAGGGGGAGCTGCTGGAGTGGCCCTTCGGCAAGGACGCCGTCGAGAAGGCCACGGTCGACACCCTGACCCTCAAGCCGGCCGGTTCATGAGCTGAAGCGGCGCACCCCCGACGGGGTCGCCACCGCTCGTACGGGGTGGTCGTGCGGTTCCTCCGGGACCCGCGCGACCACCTCGTCGTCGTAGAGGAGCACCACCAGCGCGGGGTGGGCCCCGGCGCGCTCCAGCCGCTCCAGCACCCGGTCGTACGAGCCCCCGCCGCGGCCGAGCCGCATGCCGCGCCCGTCGACGGCGAGGCCGGGCAGCAGCACGGCGTCGGCCCCGGTCACCGCGTCGGGTCCGAGCGCCGGCCCGGTGGGCTCCAGCAGGCGCATCTTCCCGGGGTGGGCGGCCTCGGCGAGGCTCTGCGGGCCTTCGTACGCCGCCCAGTCGAGGTCGTTGTCGGGCAGCAGCAGGGGCAGCAGCACGCGCTTGCCGGCCGCGCGCAGGGCGTCGAGGAGTGCGCGGGTGCCGGGTTCGGTGCCGACGGAGACGTACGCCGCCACCGTGTGCGCGTCGGCCAGTTCGGGCAGTTCGAGGGCCCGGACGGCGAGTGCGGCGGCCGCCGTGCGGCAGGTTTCGGGGGACAAGGCGCGGCGGGCGGCGAGGAGTTCGCGGCGCAGCAGGGCCTTGGCGGACGCGGTGGAGGGGTTCTCGGTCACGAGGAAATCAAATATCCTTGCGAATCGGGTCATACATGGATCTACCTGCTGCGATCTCGTCGGGCGTTCGGCAGGACCCACTATCGTTCGGGGCATGACTATGTTGCACCCCGTGATCAAGAAGGCCGTGATTCCGGCCGCTGGCCTCGGCACCCGCTTCCTTCCGGCGACCAAGGCGACCCCGAAGGAAATGCTCCCGGTCGTGGACAAGCCGGCCATCCAGTACGTGGTGGAGGAGGCCGTCGGGGCCGGGCTCGACGACGTCCTCATGATCACTGGGCGTAACAAGCGTGCCCTGGAAGACCACTTCGACCGGAACTACGAGCTGGAGTCGGCCCTCATCGCCAAGGGTGACGACGACCGCCTGAAGAAGGTCCAGGAATCCAGCGACCTCGCGACCATGCACTACGTCCGCCAGGGCGACCCGCGGGGCCTCGGCCACGCCGTGCTCTGCGCCGAGCCGCACGTCGGCCGCGAGCCCTTCGCCGTCCTGCTCGGTGACGACCTCATCGACCCGCGCGACCCGCTGCTGCGTCAGATGGCCGACATCTACGCCCGCACCGGCGGCACCGTCATCGCGCTCATGGAGGTCGACCCGGCCAGCGTGCACCTCTACGGCTGCGCCGCCGTCGAGGCCACCGACGAGCAGGACGTGGTCCGCATCACCGGCCTCGTCGAGAAGCCGGAGCCCGAGGACGCGCCCAGCAATTTCGCGGTGATCGGACGCTACGTCCTCAACCCCGCGATCTTCGACATACTGCGGGAGACCGAGCCGGGCCGCGGCGGGGAGATCCAGCTCACCGACGCCCTGCAGAAGCTTGCCGCCGACGAGAGCGTCGGCGGCCCGGTGCACGGCGTGGTCTTCCGGGGCCGTCGCTACGACACCGGGGACCGCGGCGACTACCTGCGGGCCATCGTCCGCCTCGCGTGCGAGCGGGAGGACCTCGGCCCCGAGTTCCGCACCTGGCTTCACCGTTACGTCACGGAGGAGATGTAGCACCTTGAGCAGTTCCGCACCGCAGCATCCACGACCGGCGGGCGGCCACCGTCTGTGGTCCGTGGACGAGCACCTCGCGGACGTCCTCGCGGCCGTCCGGCCGCTGGAGCCCATCGAGCTCCAGCTGCTGGACGCCCAGGGTTGTGTCCTGGTCGAAGACGTCACCGTGCCCGTCGCCCTCCCGCCCTTCGACAACAGCTCCATGGACGGGTACGCCGTCCGTACGGCCGACGTCCAGGGCGTGAGCGAGGAGTTCCCCGCGGTGCTGACGGTCGTCGGGGACGTCGCGGCGGGCAGCGGTGAGCTGCCCACCGTGGGCCCCGGCGAGGCCGCCCGGATCATGACCGGCGCCCCGCTGCCGCCCGGTGCGGAAGCCGTCGTACCGGTGGAGTGGACCGACGGCGGCACGGGCGGCGGCGCGGCCGCCGGGATGACCCCGGCCAGCGCGGCCCCCGAGCAGGCGGGCGGCGAGGTGCGGGTGCACCGCGCCGCCGAGGCACGGGCGCACGTCCGCGCGCGCGGCAGTGACGTACAGGCCGGCGACCTGGCGCTGGCCGCCGGGACCGTCCTCGGGCCGCCGCAGATCGCCCTGCTGGCCGCCATCGGCCGCGGCACCGTACGGGTCCGGCCGCGGCCGCGCGTGGTGGTCCTGTCCACCGGCAGCGAGCTGGTCCAGCCCGGCGAGGCACTCACCTCGGGCACGATCTACGACTCCAACAGCTTCGCGCTCGCCGCGGCCGCCCGGGACGCCGGAGCCATCGCGTACCGCGTGGGCGCCGTCGCGGACGACGCCGACACCCTGCGCGCCACCATCGAGGACCAGCTGATCCGGGCCGACCTGCTGGTCACCACGGGCGGGGTCAGCGTCGGCGCGTACGACGTGGTCAAGGAGGCGCTGTCCTCCGTCGGCTCGGGCGACGAGGCCTCCGGGGACGTGGACGGCGCCGGGATCGACTTCCGCAAGCTCGCCATGCAGCCCGGCAAGCCGCAGGGCTTCGGCACGATCGGCCCGGACCACACCCCGCTGCTGGCCCTGCCCGGCAACCCGGTGTCCTCGTACGTCTCTTTCGAGCTGTTCGTGCGCCCCGCGATCCGCACCCTGATGGGCCTGCCGGAGTCCGAGGTCCGGCGGCCGAGCGTGCGGGCGGTGCTGACCGCGGACAAGGCGCTCGGCTCCCCGGCCGGCCGCCGCCAGTTCCTGCGCGGCAAGTACGACGCGCAGAGCGGAACGGTCAGCCCGGTCGGCGGATCGGGCTCCCACCTGATCGCCGCGCTGGCGCACGCCGACTCGCTGATGGTCGTACCGGAGGACGTCACCTCGGTGGAGCCCGGGACCGAGCTGGAAGTGGTCCTGCTCGGCTGAAGTGCGGCCGGTGCGGGTAGCGTGTTGCACCACACAGGCCCCTCGGGGGCCCGGACGGAAGCGACGCGCAGAGTATGAGTACGCAGAGCAGGCTGACCCACATCGACGAGGCCGGCGCGGCCCGGATGGTCGACGTCTCCGAGAAGGACGTCACCACCCGGACGGCCCGGGCCAGTGGACGGGTTCTGGTCTCCCCCCGGGTGATCGAGCTGCTGCGCGGCGAGGGCGTCCCCAAGGGCGATGCCCTCGCCACCGCGCGGATCGCCGGGATCATGGGGGCGAAGAAGACCCCCGACCTGATCCCGCTCTGCCACCCGCTGGCGGTCTCCGGCGTGAAGGTCGACCTGAAGGTCGCCGACGACGCCGTCGAGATCCTCGCCACCGTGAAGACGACCGACCGTACGGGCGTCGAGATGGAGGCGCTGACCGCCGTCGCCGTCGCCGGCCTCACCGTGATCGACATGGTGAAGGCGGTCGACAAGGGCGCGGTCATCACGGACGTCCGGGTGGAGGAGAAGACCGGCGGCAAGTCCGGCGACTGGGCGCGCTCGTGAACGCCCCGCGCGGCGGTGAGGTGCACAGCCACGTGGGCCACGTCCCGCAGCCCCAGGAACCCGCGGCCGCGGCCGCCGCCCCCGCCGCCACCGGCCGGGCGCTCGTCGTCACGGCCTCCAACCGGGCCTCGCAGGGCGTGTACGCCGACAAGGGCGGCCCGCTGCTGGCGCAGGCGCTGGAGGAGCTCGGTTTCACGGTGGACGGCCCGCGCGTCGTCCCGGACGGCGACCCCGTCGAGCGGGCGCTGCGCGAGGGCGTGGCCGGCGGCTACGACGTCATCCTGACCACCGGCGGGACCGGGATCTCGCCGACGGACCGCACCCCGGACGCCACCGCGCGCGTACTGGACTACGAGATCCCCGGGATCCCGCAGGCCATCCGCGCCGCAGGCCTGGCGCACGTACCGACCGCGGCCCTGTCCCGGGGCCTCGCCGGAGTCGCTGGGCACACCCTCATCGTCAACCTCCCCGGTTCGACGGGCGGGGTGCGCGACGGCCTCGCCGTCCTCTCCCACATCCTTCCGCACGCCGTGGACCAGATCCGGGGCGGCGACCACCCCAGACCGGCGGGACCCTCCGGGAGCGAGAGCTGAACGGCCCCTCCTGGCCGGTCGTCCTGACGGACGGCGACGTGACCCTCCGGCCGATAAGACTGCGGGACCAGAAGGCCTGGCGCGAGGTCAACCGGCGCAACCGGGACTGGCTCCGGCCGTGGGAGGCGACGATTCCGCCGCCCGCGCCGTGGGGCCCGGTGGTCCAGCGGCCCACGTACCGCCAGATGGTCCGCCACCTGCGGGCGGAGGCGAACGCGGGCCGGATGCTGCCCTTCGTCATCGAGTACCAGGGCCGCCTCGTGGGCCAGCTGACGGTCGCCGGGATCACCTGGGGCTCGATGTGCGCGGCGCACGTCGGCTACTGGGTGGACCGCGAGGTCGCCGGCCGCGGTGTGATGCCCACGGCGGTCGCGCTGGCGGTGGACCACTGCTTCGGGAAGGTCGGCCTGCACCGGATCGAGGTGTGCATCCGCCCCGAGAACGGGCCGAGCCGACGGGTCGTGGAGAAGCTGGGCCTGCGCGAGGAGGGACTGCGTCCGCGGTACCTGCACATCGACGGGGCCTGGCGCGACCACCTCGTCTACGCGGTCACCGCGGAGGAGGTGCCGGAGGGGCTGCTGCGCCGCTGGCACCGGGCCCGGCACAGGACACCGCCGAAATAGATAACCGAATAACCGTTCGAATTAATGGGCGCGGCAAGGGGTCGGGGACCGATTCGCCCATAACCTGATCCGAAGAATCACAAAAAAAGTCCGTGATATCAGCGAGATCGCGCGACACACCGGCCCAATTGGCCGATCCTGCCGCCCGCGCCCCTCTACGGTGTGAGGTGTGAGCAGCAGCGGCCTCATCTACGCAGTCATTGTCGGGGCCTGGGCCGCCTACTTGGTGCCCATGTGGCTCCGGAGGCAGGACGAGCTGAACGAGGCCCGTCCGACGGAACGCTTCTCCACTGCCATTCGGCTGCTTTCCGGCCGGGCGGGAATGGAGCGCCGTTACGCCAAGGGGCTGCGTGAGCGCGGTGACGAGGAGGCGGGGCCCCAGCCCCACGCGGACCCGGACGCCGCGACGGAAAAGGTGAATTCCGTCGACGCCGACGCCCGGGCCGTCGGCGTGCCCCCGACCAGGGCGGAGCCGAGACCGGCCGCCGCCGAGCGGGAGCAGCGCGCGGAGCGGGCCCGGCGCGAACAGCGCCTCCAGGTCCTCGCACGCCGCCGGCGCACCACCGCGCTCCTCTTCCTGGTCTTCACCCTCGGCGCGGTCGTCGCGGCGGTGGGCGGCCTGCGCTTCCTGTGGGCCCCCGCCGTGCCCGCCCTCCTGCTGAGCGCGTACATCGTGCACCTGCGGGTCCAGGAGCGCCGGCGCTACGAGTTCACGATGGACCGGCGGCGCGCCGAGGCGGCCGCGCGGCAGCTGCGCGAGAACCGGCCGAGGCGCCGCGACGCCGGGGAGGCCGCCCCCGCGGGCGCCGAACCGGACCCCGCGCCGCCGGTCTCCCCGCAGGAGGCCGGGCGGCGCGCGCTCGTCGAGCAGACCGACCACGCCGAGTGGGTGGACCAGCAGCGCGAACGCGAACGCGGCCCCGCCCGCGGTGACAGCTGGGAGCCGGTCCCGGTCCCGCTGCCGACGTACGTGACGGCCCCGGTCGCCCCCCGCGCCACCGGGTCGGCGGCCCCGGACGCCTGGAGCGCGACCCGCTCCAGCACGGCCGAGCCGACGGAACCCCGCCTGCGCGCCCAGCCCGCGGCGCCCCAGCCGGAGGCGAAGCCGCAGACCACCCCGCGCCCCCGCGGCCAGGCCGGCGGCCGCACCCCGCTGTTCGACCAGTACGAGAGCGACGACCGCCCGCGCGCCGCCAACGAGTGATCGGTGACCTGCGCGGACGCTCCGGGAAACGCGTTTTGGAGCAGCCGCGCGGGGATGCTAATGTTTCACACGTCGCAAGGGCCTGTGGCGCAGTCTGGTAGCGCACCTCGTTCGCATCGAGGGGGTCTGGGGTTCAAATCCCCACAGGTCCACAGACGATGAAGATCCCGCCCGATCGCAAGATCGGGCGGGATCTTCTGCTTTCCCGGCGCTTCCCGGTGCCCTCCCGCGGGGACCGTACCGGCGGGTAAACCCCCTGCGTTTCTTCAGCCACTGGTCGATAAACTCCGGCTGCCCGCAACTCCCGTGATGGCACCGGGGTCGGGCCTGTGTTGACTGGGGGGTTCATGAGCTTGCTGCCGATCGGCAGAAGACCGCGGGACAGACGGGGGAGAGGGGCCCGCGCGGGCGTCGTTCCCGGGGCGTTGCTGCTCGCCGTCCTGACCGCCTTCACCGGCCAGACCGGAGCCGCGTTCGCCGCGGCCGCGCCGCCCGGGGCCACCGCCTCGGCGCAGGCGGAGCCCGCCGCGCCGGCCGGGCCCAAGGCCCCGCCGAAGGCGGACCCGAAGGCCGACCACGAGGCCGCCGTGCGGGCGCTCGGCAAGAGCGCCGCCGCCGAGGCCTGCCCGCCGGCCCTCGCGCCGCACACGACCGTCACCTGCACGGTCGACCCGTACAAGACCGCCTCCTTCACGCTCGCGCTGCCGCAGCAGAAGGACGTCGTCCTCTACCAGGTCGTCGCCCAACGCTGGGCCAACTACAAGCTGGTGGCCCCGGACGGCACCACGGTCGCCTGTGAGAACGTCCTCGGCTCCGGCAGCGCCGGCGGCGCGCAGCGCTGCCCCACGGGCACGGCCGGCACGTACCGGCTGGAGGTCACGGACTCCTACGGTGCGGAGAACGCCATCTCCGTGTCGTACGTCCCGCTGCTGTCCTCCACCGCCTGCAAGGCGGTCGGCGCCGCCGACCGCAAACTCGGCGCCCCGACCGTCTTCCACGGCTCCACGGCCGCCGGTTCGGCGGGCGACTGCTACACGCTGGACCTGACCGCGAACGACGTGCTGCGCAGCTACGCGTCCACGTACCGGGTGGGTCAGGACGTCTACGACGCCACCGGCAAGATGGTCTGCAGCACCGACAGCCACCGCGGCGAGACCCTCGACTGCAAGCTCACCGGTACCGCGCCGTACCGGATGTCGGTGCTCCAGGGCTCCGGCACCGCCGAGGACTACGACCTCACCGTGGCCCGGCTCTCCAGGCCCGAGGGCTGCGCGGTGGTGGAACCGCAGGCGTTCGGGGCAGCCCCGGACCTGAGCTCCACGGCCCGCTGCCGCACCCTGCGGGTGGCGCAGGCCGCGCACCACACGTTCGCCCCGGTCGCCTCCGCAGGCGTTCCGTACGGCGCGCTGTTCGACGCCCAGGGCGCCGCGATCACCGCCTGCGGGCAGGGCGCCTGCGACCTGACCGTCGGTGACCACACCTGGGCCGTCGACCCCCGGAGCACCGACGTCGGCGCGTTCGGGATGGCCTTCCACTCCGCCAAGGAGACCCGCGGCTGCACCGCGACGCACGACAACGGCCTGGTGGCAGGCCCCGCCACCGGCACCTTCGGCGGGCCCGGGCAGCAGCTCTGCCTGACCCTGCCCACGGCGACCGGCAACGGTGTCTACCTGCTCAACCGGCCGCCCGCCGAGGGCACCAGCGCGGCCGTCACGGTCTACGACGCCGCCGGTACCAAGCAGTGCGAAGAGGACGGCTACGCGTACTACGTCTGCAAGCTGACCGGGACCGCACCCTTCCGTGCGGTCCTGAGCGGCACGCAGTCCCAGGCGTTCGGGCTGGTCATCCACCGGACCGGCGAGGCCGCGGGCTGCGCCGCGTGGCCGCAGACCGGCTTCGACGGGTCCTGGGGTGCCGAGGTCCCGCTCGGCGGTGAGGGAGCGCGGCAGCAGTGCCTGAGCCTGCCGGCCGACAAGCACGCCACCGCCGAGTTGATCGACTACACCAACGGCCAGAACCGGGTGAACGGTTCCATCCAGGTCGTCGACCCTTCGGGCACCACGGTGTGCTCGACCGTCGGCGGCTCGACCACCACCTGCGCCCTCGGCGCGGGGGTGCCGTACACCGCCATGGTCGTCTTCACCGGCTGGGGAACGGACACCTACAAGGTGGTCCGGCGTGACATCTCGTCGACCGCGAAGTGCACCGCGCCCGCCTCGACGAAGGTCGCCGGCCAGTCGACCCCCTTCGACCTGACCTCGGCCCTGGACGCCCGCTGCGTGCGGGTGACCGGCGCCGCCACGGACAAGTTCTGGCTGAGCTCGCGGACCCTCACGGACCCGCGGTACGCACCGTCGACGCTGCTGACGGCCGTCGACTCCAGCGGGAAGATCGCCTGCCGCCAGTGGGGCCTGTCCTGCCGGGTCACGGGGTCGACGTCGTACGTCGTGATCGTGCTCGCCGCCGGCTACCAGGACAAGCCGATCCACACCGACGTGGACACCTGGAAGGTCGGCTCGGCCGACGGGTGGGCGCCGGAGTGCACGGCCAACCCCCTCTCGGTCAAGGGTTTCCCGGCGCGGAGCGGAGTGCTCTCCGAGTCCTCGACGGGCTACTGCGCCGTGGTCGACGTGAAGCCCAACCAGGCCTTCAGGATCGCCGGCAACAGCAGCACGACCAACAGCGAGCACCCGTCCCTGAACCTGCACGGTGCGACCCAGTGGACGAGTACGGGCGTCGAGTTCCAGTGCACCCAGTTCTCGGGGGTGTTCGGCGCCCGGTGCCTGACCCTCGGCAACGCCGAGGCCGGCCAGGCCGTACTCCTGATGAGCGCCGGCCGCAGCGCCACGCCCGTGGAGTACAGCATGCAGGGACTGTGCGACTCCGAGTGCACCCTCCCGCAGCCGGGGGCCGTGCCCTCGTCCATCAGCCCGGCGACGGGCGCCGCCGGCACCCGGACCCACGCCGTCGTGCACGGTACGGGACTCACCCTGGACACCAAGCTCCACCTGGTGCGCAGTGACACGGGCGGCGATCCGAGGCCCGTCATGAAGGTGCTCTCCGTGAACGCCGACGGCACCGCGCTCGACGTGCTGGTCGACACCAACGGGCTGGCGCCGGGCACGTACGACATCGCGCGCGACGGCTACGTGTCCACCCCCGGCGTGCCCTCCCCGGGCTACCTGCCCAAGGCGTACACGGTGACGGCCGCGGCCGCGCTCTCGAAGAGCCGGTTCGTGCCGATCGCTCCCTCGCGGTTCCTGGACACGCGTGACGGCACCGGGGCCAACAAGGCGCGCGTCGGTCCCGGCGGGGTCGTGACGCTCCAGGTGGCCGGTGTGAAGGGAGTCCCCGCGAGCGGGGTGACCGCGGTCGTCATGAACGTGACCGCCGTCAACCCGACCGAGGCGGGTCACGTGATGGTCTACCCGAACGGGCAGCCGAAGCCCGCCGTGTCGAACCTCAACTTCTCGGCCGGGCAGATCGTGCCCAACCTGGTGACCGTCCCGGTCGTCAACGGCAAGGTGGACCTGCGCAACAACGCCGGTTCGGTCGACCTGATCGCGGACGTCACCGGCTACTACACCGACAAGGCGGCCACCGGTTCCGCGCTGACGCCGATCACGCCCACCCGGTTCCTGGACACGCGTGACGGCACCGGGGCCAACAAGGCGCGCGTCGGTCCCGGCGGGGTCGTGACCCTCCAGGTGGCCGGTGTGAAGGGGGTCCCCGCGAGCGGGGTGACCGCGGTCGTCATGAACGTGACCGCCGTCGGCCCGACCGAGGCCGGCCACGTCACCGTCTACCCGAACGGGCAGGCGGCCCCCGGGGTGTCGAACCTCAACTTCACCGCCGGGCAGGTCGTCCCGAACCTGGTGACGGTCCCGGTCGTCAACGGCAAGGTCGACCTGCGCAACAACTCGGGCTCCGTCGACCTGATCGCGGACGTCACCGGGTACTACTCGGCCACCGGGTCGACGTTCTCGGCCGGTTCGCCGGTGCGGCTGCTGGACACCCGCTACGGTCTCGGCGCCCGCGCCGGATCCGTCGGCCAGGGCGGCGTCGTCAGCCTGCAGATCGCCGGCGTCGAGGGCGTACCGCTGACCGGGGTGACCGCGGTGGTCCTGAACGTCACCGTCACGGCGCCCACGCAGGACGGCCACCTGATCGTCCAGCCGCACGGAGTCCCGCGTCCCAACGTGTCGAACCTCAACTTCACGGCCGGACAGACGGTCTCCAACCTGGTGGTCGTCCCCGTCGTGGACGGCCGGGTGACCTTCTACAACAACACCGGTTCCGCCGATGTGATCGCCGACCTGAACGGCTGGTTCACCTCCTGACGGACCCGCGCACACCGCGAGGGCCCGTCCGGTCACACGACCGGGCGGGCCCTTCGCCTTCGGTCCGTTCCCGGTCCGCGCCATGCGTGATGATCCCGCCTGAGGCCGGGACGGTGGGAAATGATGGGTTCATGGGGATCAGTGACGAACGGGACCGTGGGACGGCGGGCGCCTGGGCGGCCCTCGCAGGAGCGCCGGAACTCGCCCACCGGGTCCGCTTCACCGGAGCCGGCGACCTCGGAGGAGGCCCTCTGCCGGTGCGGGAGTTGGCGCGGGCCACGGTGAGCGTCTGCGCACTGGCGGCGGGCGAGCTCGCCGCGGTGCGGGGCGCGGCCGCGCCGGGGGACGCGCCTCCCCTGGTGGTGGACGAGGGCGCGGTCGCGACGGCCTTCGCCAGTGAACGGCACCTGCGCGTGGAAGGCCGGGCGCCGGTGACCTTCGCCCCGCTGTCGGGCTTCTGGCAGGCCGCCGACGGATGGGTCCGTACGCACGCCAACTACCCGCACCACCGGGCCGCTTTGGTGCGTGCGCTGGGACTGCCGTCCGCCACACCGGAGGCGCTGCGCGCCGCGGTGGCGGCACGGACGGCCGTCGAAACGCAGGAACGCGCGTACGCGGCGGGCGCACTCGCCGTCGCCGTGACCCGGGAGTACGGGCCGCCGCAGCCGCTGGTGGAGTGCGTACGGCCGGCCGGCGCGCGGGGGCGGACGCTCGGCGCGGCCCCGTCGGGTCGACCGGCCACGGGGGTGCGGGTGCTGGACCTGACGCGGGTCATCGCCGGGCCCGTCGCGACGCGGACGCTCGGGCTGCTGGGTGCGGACGTACTGCGGATCGACTCGCCGGGGCTGCCGGAGGCGGACGACGCGTACGCGGACACCGGCTTCGGGAAGCGGTCGGCGCGGCTGGACCTCGCGGCACCCGGGGACCGGGCGGTCTTCGAAGGGCTGCTGGCCGAAGCCGACGTGGTCGTGAGCGGGTACCGGCCGGGGGCGTTGGAACGCCTCGGGCTCGGGGCGGCGGACCTGCTGGAGCGGCGGCCCGGGCTGGTGGTCGCCGAGCTGTGCGCGTGGGGGTGGACGGGGCCGTGGGCGGCGCGCCGGGGTTTCGACTCGCTGGTGCAGGCCGGGTACGGGATCGCCGCGCGCTGTGCGGGGGCCGGGGGTGTGCCCGGGGTGCTGCCCGCGCAGGCGCTGGACCACGGGACCGGGTACCTGGTGGCGGCGGGCGTGCTCCGGGCGTTGGCGGGCGGGGGCGGGCAGTGGCTGCGGTTCTCCCTGGCGGGGACGGCGTCGTGGCTGGTGCGGGACCTGGCGCCGGTGCCGGGGGCCGGCGGCGGGTACGAGGCCGGGCCGTGGCTGCGGGAGACTCCGTCGGGGTACGGGGTGCTGCGGCACGCCGCCAGTCCCTTCGGGGAGTGGGCGGCGGGGCCGTCGCGGTGGGGGACGGACCGGGCCGTCTGGCTCCCGCGGTAGGGCCGCCTGCGGCTCGGCTGCTGGGGGCGCCGCCCCCAGACCCCCGCGCCTCAAACGCCGGCGGGGCTGAAAAAAGCTTACTGAAGCGGCTTCGTCATGCAGCGGCTGGAGTCGTGGAAGCGGTAGAAGCCGAACTTGCGGGACATCGTGTAACCCGCGGAGAGGTACAGGGCTATCGCCTCCGGCTGCTGGTCGCCCGTTTCGAGGACCATGCGGAGGCGGCCCGCCGCGCGGGCGTCGGCCTCCAGGGCGGCCAGGATGCGGCGGGCCAGGCCCAGGCCGCGGGCTTCCGGGACGACGTACATGCGCTTGAGTTCGGCGTCGCCGTCCGAGTAGCCCTCGTCGTTCTCGTCCTGGACGCGCCAGCCGCCGCTCGCCACCGGGGTGCCCGCGGCGTCGTACGCCAGGAGGTACAGGCCGCGCGGCGGGTCGAACATCGCCGGGTCCAGGAACGTCGCGTCGCCCTCGCCGTCGTACCGCTGCCGGTACTCGAGCTGGACCTGGTCGTTGAGTTTGACCGCGTCCGGGTGGTCGTACGGCACGGTGCGGAGCTGGATCCGGTGAGGCATTCGAACATCGTACGGAACCCTTCCGTCGTGAGACGGAACGCCCGGCAGCGGGGCCGGCGGGTAGGCTGCCCCCGTTTTGTGCGATGTGGGGAGCTTGTTTTGATCACTGTGACGTCCGTGAATGTGAATGGGATCCGCGCCGCCGCCAAGAAGGGCTTCGGGGCGTGGCTCGAGGGCTCCGACGCGGACGTGGTCTGCCTCCAGGAGGTGCGGGCCGAGGAAGCGCAGATTCCGGAGGAGGTCCGCACTCCCGCGGGCTGGCACACCGTGTTCGCTCCGGCCGCAGCCAAGGGGCGGGCCGGGGTCGCGCTCTACACGCGGCGGGCGCCCGAGCGGGTGCGGATCGGATTCGGCAGTGACGAGTTCGACGCGAGCGGGCGGTACGTCGAGGTCGATCTCCCCGGTGTGACCGTGGCCAGCCTCTACCTGCCCTCGGGCGAGGCCGGGACGGAGAGGCAGGACGAGAAGTACCGGTTCATGGACGAGTTCCTGACGTACCTCACCGCGCTGAAGGTGCGGGCCGCCGCCGACGGGCGCGAGGTCGTGGTGTGCGGCGACTGGAACATCTGCCACCGGGAAGCCGACCTCAAGAACTGGAAGACGAACCGGAAGAACGCCGGCTTCCTGCCCGAGGAGCGGGAGTGGCTCGGCAAGGTGTACGCCGAGGCGGGGTACGTGGACGTGGTGCGCGAGCTGCACCCGGACACCGAGGGCCCGTACTCCTGGTGGTCCTACCGGGGCCGCGCCTTCGACAACGACGCCGGCTGGCGGATCGACCTCCAGGTGGCGACGCCCGGGCTGGCCGCCAAGGCCGTCAAGGCCTTCGTGGAGCGGGCCGAGACGCATCCCGAGCGCTGGTCGGACCACGCTCCCGTGACGGTCGTCTACGCACTGGGTTCCTGACCGGCGGCGGAGGCCAGCAGGCGGTCCATCGCCATCGTCAGCTCGGCCTCGACCACGCTCTTCGCCAGCGGGCGCAGCCGCGTGAGGGCGTCCGGTGACGGCGAGATGTGGGTCGATATCAGCTCGGTGAACAGGAGCGCCATCGCGTCCGCGTGCTCGCGGACACGGCGCCCGGTCTCCAGGACCGCCGCCAGCGGGACGCCCTCGCGGACCAGCGCCGAGGAGACGTCCAGCAGCCGCCGGCTGACGTGGACGATCGCGTCGCCGTCCACGGCGAGGTAGCCGAGGTCCAGGGAGGCCGCCAGGTTCTCCGGGGTGACCTCGCCCTCGAAGTAGTCGGCCAGTGCCTCCGGGGTGAGCCGCACCGGGGTCTCCTCCGACCAGCCGATGCCGAGCAGCTCGCCGAGCTGGCCGACGTCGCGTCCGCTCTCGAAGGCGGCGGTCAGCTCGGCGATGCCGCCGAGCGTGTGGCCGCGCTCCAGCAGGGCGGCGATGGTGCGCAGGCGGGCCAGGTGGTGCTCGTCGTACCAGGCGATCCGGCCCTCGCGGCGCGGCGGTGGGAGCAGTTTGCGCTCGCGGTAGAAGCGCAGGGTGCGGACCGGGATGCCGGCCGCCTCGGCCAGCTCCTCCGTTCGGTACTCGCGCACCTTCCGGGCTTCCGTCTTCGCTTCCGTCTCATCCTTCGCCACAGGCGCACCTTATGGCGTACCGGCAGTAACTTTCCCGGCCCGACCCCTACCCATGAGTACGGGGCTGCTCTACCCTCCCGATTGTGCCAGTGATTGCTGGCAGTGTTCCGATGGTATCTGCGGATGATGCGGAAGGCGGCGGGCATGGGCGGCAAGGACGAGCGCGGGCGCGAGCACGTACGGGTGGCGGTGATCGGGTCGGGCTTCGGCGGGCTCGGCGCGGCCGTACGCCTGCGGCGCGAGGGGATCACGGACTTCGTCGTCCTGGAACGGGCCGATTCCGTGGGCGGGACCTGGCGGGACAACAGCTATCCGGGGTGCGCGTGCGACGTCCCCTCCCATCTCTATTCGTTCTCCTTCGCGCCCAACCCCGACTGGCCGCGGACCTTCTCCGGCCAGCCGGCCATCCGCTCCTACCTGGAACACGTCGCCGACACCTTCGGGCTGCGCCCGCACATCCGGCTCGACTCCGAGGTCCGGTTGATGCGGTGGGACGCCGACGAGCTGCACTGGGAGATCGAGACCTCCTCCGGGCAGCTCACCGCCGACGTCGTCGTCTCGGCGACCGGTCCGCTCTCCGACCCGAAGACGCCGGAGGTCCCCGGCCTCGCCGAGTTCCCCGGCAAGGTCTTCCACTCCGCCCGCTGGGACCACGACTACGACCTGCGCGGCAAGCGCGTCGCCATGATCGGCACCGGTGCCTCCGCCATCCAGATCGTGCCCGCCATCGCCCCCGAGGTGGAGCGCCTCACCCTCTTCCAGCGGACCCCGCCGTGGGTCATGCCCCGCACCGACCGGGCCATCACCGCCGTCGAGCGCTGGCTCCACCGCCAGTTGCCCTTCACCCGGGCGGCGCGCCGCGGGCTGCTGTGGGGGCTCCGGGAGCTCCAGGTCAGCGCCTTCACCAAGCGGCCGAACCAGCTCGGGCTGATCGAGTCCCTGGCCAAGGCCAACATGGCCCGCTCGATCAAGGACCCGGCGCTGCGCGCCAAGCTGACGCCGTCCTACCGGATCGGCTGCAAGCGGATCCTGCTCTCCAGCGAGTACTACCCGGCCCTGGCCCGGCCCGACGTGGACCTGGTCGCCTCCGGCCTGAAGGAGATCCGCGGCTCGGTGCTGGTCGCCGCCGACGGGACCGAGACCGAGGTCGACGCGATCATCTTCGGCACCGGCTTCCACGTCACGGACATGCCGATCGCCGACCGGGTGGTCGGCGCGGACGGACAGACCCTCGCGGACGCCTGGAAGGACGGGATGCAGGCGCTGCGCGGGGCGACCGCGGCCGGTTTCCCCAACTGGATGACGATCATCGGCCCGAACACCGGGCTCGGGAACAGCTCGATGATCCTGATGATCGAGTCGCAGCTCAACTACATGGCGGACTACCTGCGTCAGCTCGGCGTGCTGGGCGGCAAGGTCGCGCTGGCCGCGCGCCCCTCCGCCGTGAACTGGTGGAACCGGCAGGTGCAGACCCGCATGGAGCGGACCGTGTGGAACACCGGCGGCTGCACCAGCTGGTACCTCGACGCGCAGGGCCGCAACACGACCGTCTGGCCGGGCACGACCGGCGAGTTCCGCCGGGAGACGCGGACCGTCGACATGGCGGAGTACGAGGTCGTACGGGTACGGGAGCGCGAGCCGGTCCCGGCCGTGGCGGCCGCGGCCGCCGGATCCGCCGGCGGGGCCGCAGCGGAGGAGGCCGCGTGAGCCGGCTGACGCGCGCCGGCTCCGGGCACTGCTCGCCGCCCGCCGCGCGGCGGGAGCTCGTCGCGGACTCCGCCGACGGGGCCCGCCTGCACGTCGAGGTGCACGGGGACGAGGGAGCGCCGGCCGTGGTGCTGGCGCACGGCTGGACCTGCTCCACCGCGTTCTGGGCCGCGCAGATACGGGACCTGGCCGCCACCCACCGGGTCATCGCCTATGACCAGCGCGGCCACGGGCGCAGCCCCGCCGCCCGGCTGCACAGCACCACCGCCCTCGCCGACGACTTCGTCGCGGTGCTCGGCGCCACCCTGGCCCCCGGTGAGCGGGCGGTCGTCGCCGGGCACTCCATGGGCGGCATGACGATCATGGCGGCCGCCGGGCGCCCGGAGTTCGCCGAGCACGCCGCGGCCGCGCTGCTGTGCAGCACGGGAAGTTCCCGGCTGGTCGCCGAGGCGCAGGTGCTGCCGGTGCGCGCCGGGCGCGCCCGGACCCTTGTCACCGGCGCGGTCCTGGGGTCCCGCGCCCCCCTCGGGCCGGTCACGCCCCTCGCCATGAGGATCCTCAAGTACGCCACGATGGGCCCCGGCTCCGCGCCCGACAAGGTCGAGGCGTGCGCCCGTATCGTCCACGCCTGCCCCACCGGGGTGCGCCACGCCTGGTCCAAGGTGCTGGCCGGGCTGGACCTCGACGCCCAGGTGGCCCGGCTCGTCGTGCCCACCGCCGTCATCGGCGGCACCGCCGACCGGCTCACCCCGATCGTGCACGCCCGCGGGCTCGCCGCCGCGCTGCCGAACTGCGTGGGCCTCACCGAGCTCACCGGCATGGGGCACATGACCCCGGTCGAGGCGCCCGAGGCCGTCACCCGGGCCGTGCGGGAGTTGACCGAGCTGTACCTCCACACCACCGAGAAGGAGAAGACGCCGTGAGTGCTCGCAGGAGTCTGGAAGGCCAGGTCGCCGT
The DNA here is from genome assembly GCF_055588065.1 of Streptomyces sp. NPDC046308. Lineage (NCBI taxonomy): Bacteria > Bacillati > Actinomycetota > Actinomycetes > Kitasatosporales > Streptomycetaceae > Streptomyces > Streptomyces sp. NPDC046308. The sequence continues at coordinate 148,164 of NZ_JBVJFB010000006.1, read as the reverse complement.
CGTCACCGGCGCCGCCCGCGGGGTCGGCGAGCTGCTCGCCCGCAAGCTCTCCGCCCGCGGGGCGCGGATCGCCCTCGTCGGCCTGGAGCCGGAGGCACTCAAGGAGGTCTCCGAGCGCCTGCACACCGACAGCGACCACTGGTACGCCGACGTCACCGACCACGAGGCCATGGCCCGCGTCGCGCAGGAGGTCAAGCAGCGCTTCGGCAAGGTCGACATCGTCGTCGCCAACGCGGGCGTGGCCGCCGGCGGACCCTTCGCCGACTCGGACCCCGACGCCTGGCGCCGGGTCATCGAGGTCAACCTCATCGGCGGCGCCGTGACCGCCCGCGCCTTCCTGCCCGTACTGACCGAGAGCCGCGGCTACTTCCTGCAGATCGCCTCCCTCGCCGCGATCACCCCTGCGCCGATGATGACCGCCTACTGCGCCTCCAAGTCGGGCGTCGAGGCCTTCGCGCACTGCCTGCGCGCCGAGGTCGGCCACAAGGGCGTCAAGGTCGGTGTCGGCTACCTCTCCTGGACCGACACCGACATGGTGCGCGGGGCCGACCAGGACGAGGTCATGCGGGAGCTGCGGCAGCGGCTGCCCTGGCCGTCGAACCGCACGTACCCGCTCGGCCCGGCCGTCGACCGGATCGTCGCGGGCATCGAGCGGCGCTCCCCGCACGTGTACGCGCAGTGGTGGCTGCGGGGGATGCAGGGGGTGCGCGGGTACCTGCCCGGCCTCATCGCCACGGTCGGACAGCGCGAGATGAAGCACTTCGAACCGCGGCTGTCCGGTGTTTCCAAGGGACTTGTGGGGGCCGGCGGGGCTGCGGACGAGAAGGAGCGCACACAGCGTCACTGATCGAAATGCGAGCTTTGTCCGCCCGTGCAAGTCTGGTCGAGGCCCACCACCGACACCCCTCATGGAGTGAACAGCATGGGAATCAAGGACCAGTTCCAGGACAAGGCCGACGAGCTCAGGGACCGCGCGCAGAACGGCGCCAAGGGTGCGAAGGACGAGGCGACCCAGCGCACCGCCGAGCTCCGGGAGAAGTCGAAGCGCAGGCCGCAGCAGGAGCAGGCGGACCGGGTGCGCGACGAGTTCGACGCCTGACCGGACTGCCGTAGGACCTGCGAAGGGGCGCGATCCCCGATGACGTGGATCGCGCCCCTTCCGCATGCCTCCCCGAGGCCCGTGGCTCCCGGGCCCGTTGCCGGCGGACCCCCTACTCCCGGGGCGGCAGCTTCGGACGGCGCCGGTCCGGCACGTCCGTGTAGCCGGGCGGCACCGCGGCCGGGTCCTGCTCCAGCAGTTCCAGCGCCAGGTGCACGGCGTCGTCCAGCTGGGCGTGCCGCCCCTCCGCCCAGTCGAGCGGCGTGCGCAGGATCGCGAGGTCCGGCTCCACGCCGTGGTTCTCCACCGACCACCCGTACTCCGGGAACCACGCGGCGTTCATCGGCACCGTGATCACCGTGCCGTCGCCGAGGGTGTGCCGGCCGGTCATGCCGACCACCCCGCCCCAGGTGCGCTGGCCCACCACCGGGCCCAGCCCCAGCAGTTTGAAGGCCGCGGTGATCATGTCCCCGTCGGAGGAGGTCGCCTCGTCGGCGAGTGCCACGATCGGACCGCGGGGCGCGTTGGAGGCGTAACTGACCGGCTGGGCGTCGCGCGTCAGGTCCCAGCCGATGATGGAGCGGGTCAGCTTCTCCACCACCAGCTCGCTGATGTGGCCGCCCGCGTTGCCGCGTACGTCCACGATCAGCGCGGGCCGGGACATCTCCATCCGCAGGTCGCGGTTGAACTGCGCCCAGCCCGAGCCGCCCATGTCCGGGATGTGGAGGTAGCCGCACCGGCCGCCGCTGATCTCCCGGACCACCTCGCGCCGCTTGGACACCCAGTCCTGGTAGCGCAGCGGCCGTTCGTCGATCAGCGGCACGATGGCGACCCGCCGGGCGCGGCCCTCGCCCTCCGCCGGCTGGAAGGTCAGCTCGACCGTGGTCCCGCCCGCCGCCGCCAGCAGCGGATAGGGACCGGCGACCGGGTCCACGGGCCGTCCGTCCACATGGGTGAGCACGGCGCCCTCGCGGATGCCGGTGCCGGCCAGCGGGGAGCGGGCCTTGGAGTCCGAGGACTCGCCGGGCAGGATCCGGGCGATCACCCAGGCCCCGTCCTTGGGGTACAGGTTGGCGCCGAGCAGGCCGATCGCCCGCTGGTAGTGCGGGGGACCCTCGTTGCGGCGCGCGGGGGAGACGTAGGCGTGCGAGGTGCCGAGCTCGCCGAGGACCTCGCGCAGCAGGTCGGCGAACTCGTCGGGGGAGGCGACCCGTTCGACCAGGGGGCGGTACTGGCTCAGCACCCCGTCCCAGTCGATGCCGCACATCTTCGGCTCCCAGAAGTAGGCGCGGATGATCCGTCCGGCCTCCTCGAAGGCCTGGCGCCACTCGGCCGCCGGGTCCACCTCGTGCAGGATGCGCCGCAGGTCCAGGTAGACGGTCGAGTCGCTGTCGCCCGACTCGGTCGCCGGGACCGCGCGCAGGTCCCCGTCGTCGTTGATCACCAGTCGGGTGCCGTCGCCGCTGACCGCGAACCAGTCGAGTCCCGAGGCCAGTTCGCTCTTGCGGGCCTTGGTCAGGTCGAAGTGCTCCAGCGTCGGCTTGCCGCTGATGTCGTTCGGGTTGGCGAAGGTCTCGCCGAGCGCGCCCGAGATCGGCCAGCGCAGCCACACCAGGCCGCCGCCGTGCACCGGGTACAGGGCCGAGTACTTGGACGCGGACACCGGGAAGGGGGTGACCCGGCTCTCCAGCCCCTCCACCTCCACGATGACCGAGCCGTCGCCGTCGCCCGGTTCCCCTTCGACCGGGTCCAGTCCCCCCGCCGCGGGCCGGCCCTCGGCGGAGAGCGCGAAGGGGGAGGGGGTCGCGGAGGACAGCGGCACCAGGTACGGGCGACAGCCCAGCGGGAACGACAGGTCGCCGGTGTGCACGTCGTAGACCGGGTCGAAACCGCGCCACGACAGGAAGGCCAGGTATCGGCCGTCCCGGGTGAAGACCGGGTTCTCGTCCTCGAAGCGGCCGTTGGTGACGTCGACGATGACGCGCGCGCCCGGTCCGGAGATGCGGGCCATCTTGATCTGCCGCAGCGAACGGCCGATGCCCGGGTGCGACCAGGTCAGCCAGGCTCCGTCGGGGGAGAAGGCCAGATCGGTGACGGGCCCGTTGATGGACCGGATCAGCTCGGTGACCTCCCCGTTGGAGTCCTCGCTCGCGTTGACCAGCAGCAGCCGACCGTCGTTGGAGGCGATGGCGAGCCGCTCCCCGTCCGGGTCCGAGAGCAGCTCGGTGACGCGCCCCAGCTCGCCCGAGGCCAGCCGGCGCGGCTCGCGTTCCCCTGAGGCCCGGGGCAGGTAGGCGATCTCGATCGCGTCCTCGCCCTCGGCGTCGGTGACGTAGGCGACCTGTCCGCCGCTGCCCAGCATCTCCGGCAGCCGCACGCGCACGCCCGGGGTGTCGGCGATGGTCCGGGCGGGCCCGTCGCGGTGGGTCAGCCAGTACAGGCTGCCGCGCACCACGACCGCGCTGGCCCGGCCGGTGGTGTCCACGGAGAGCGAGTCGACGTTGCTGGCGGCCGAGGCCTGGTAGGGGCGCCGGCCCGCGCGGGGGCCGCCGAGGCGGACCTGGAGCCTGCGCGGGACGGCGTCGGGCGCCAGGGACTCGACGAGCCAGAGCTCGCCGGCGCACTGGTAGACGATCCGGGAGCCGTCGCTGGAGGCGTGCCGGGCGTAGAACTCCTCGTGGTCGGTGTGGCGGCGCAGGTCGGTGCCGTCGGGCAGGACGGAGTAGAGGTTGCCGATGCCCTCGTGGTCGGAGAGGAAGGCGATCCGGCCGCCCACGAACATCGCCGCGTCCAGGTGCCCCTCGACGTCCTCCAGCAGCTGCCGGCCGTGCAGCCACAGCCGGCCGGTGGCCCCGCCGCGGTAGCGCTTCCAGGCGGCGGGCTCGTGCGGGGGCTTGCCGGTGAGCAGCAGGGTGCGGTGCTCGCCCTCGATGTCGGCGACCTGGATGTCGGAGACGGGCCCCCAGGGCAGGCGGCCGCCCGGGCTGCCGTCGGTGGGCAGCTTGTACGCCCAGGAGTAGTACGAGAACGGCTGCCCCCGGGAGGAGACCGCCAGGATGTTGCCGTCGGGGTCCCAGCCGCAGACCCGGGTGTCGGTGGCGCCCCAGTGGCTCAACTGGCGGGCGGGGCCGCCGTCGACGGGGGCGAGGTGGATCTCGGGGTCGAGGGTGCGCCAGGTGGTGAAGGCGATGTGCCTGCCGTCGGGGGAGAACCGCGGGTGGCTGACCCGGGTCCGGTCGACGGTGATCCGCCAGGCCCGGCCGGGGGTCTGCCCCTCGGGGACCAGCGGGGCGATCCACAGGTCGTCCTCGGTGGCGAAGCACAGGAGGTCGTCGTGCAGGTGCGGGAACCGGAGGTACGCGACGTCGTGACTCACCCCCCAATGCTTTCCGCGGCAAGGGGCCCTGGCAACTCGTACAGGTGATCCATGCCACTTCATTGAGCGAAACGGAACGGTTTCGTTTCGCTTGGGGCGGGGGTATCGTAGTAAGCGTACGGAATCGTTTCGTTCGGAGGAGGCGCGGAGATGACCGAGGCGATGGCGGCCCGGCGCAGCCGGATCACCCCCGAACGGCAGGCCGAACTGCACGAGGCGGTCCTCGACCTCCTGCGTGACGTCGGCTACGAGGCGCTCACCATGGACGCGGTCGCCGCCCGTACGAAGTCCAGCAAGGCCACCCTCTACCGCCAGTGGGGGAGCAAGCCGGAGCTGGTCGCCAAGGCCCTGCGATGCACGCAGCCCGTCTCGCTGCGGGAGATCGACACGGGCAGCCTGCGCGGGGACTTCGCGCTCATGGTGGAGCACTCGGACGACGCGCAGATGGCCAAGGACACCGCGCTGATGCGGGGCCTGGCCCATGCCGTCCACGAGAGCCCGGAGCTCCACAAGGCCCTGCGGGACCTGCTGGTCGACCCGGAGATCAACGGTCTCCAGGTGATGCTCCAGCGCGCGGTGGACCGGGGTGAGATCCGCCCGGACTGTCCGGCCCTGGACTTCGTACCGCACATGCTCATCGGGGCGTTCATCGCGCTCCCGCTGATCGAGGACCGTCCCGTGGACCGGGCTTTCCTCGGTGAGTTCATCGATGCCGTGGTCTTCCCCGCCCTCGGCGTCTGATCCACCCCGTCCCCTTCGGCTCCACCGCTTCCCGCTGCTCCTGACACGCCGCTCTCGTCGTCGGGCCGGCTCTCTACGCCCTGATCCATCCGGATCCATCCCACGACCTGAACGGGAGAACCACCGACGTGGCTACCTTCCTCTACCGGCTCGGCAGGGGCGCCTTCCGGCGCCGCGGCCTCGTCGCCCTCCTCTGGGTGGCGCTGCTGTTCGCCGCCGGCTTCGGCGCGGCCTCGGCCGGCGCCCCCACCTCCGGCTCGTTCTCGATACCCGGCACGGAGGCCCAGAAGGCCTTCGACCTGCTGGACGAGAAGTTCCCGGGCATGGCCGCCGACGGCGCCACCGCCCGCATCGTCATCAAGGCCCCCGAGGGCGCGAAGGTCACCGACCCCGGCCCCAAGGCCGAGGTCCAGAAGATCGTCTCCGATCTGAAGACCGGCCCGGGCGCGGCCGAGATCTCCTCCGTCGCCGACCCGTACGAGGCGCAGGCCGTGAGCCAGGACGGCTCCACCGCCTACGCCAGCGTCAAGTACAAGGTCAGCGGCATGGAGCTGAAGGAGGCCACCCGCGACGCGCTCAAGGAGTCCGGCGAGAGCGCCAAGGCCGCCGGGCTGAACGTCCAGATCGGCGGTGACGCGCTGATGGCGGCCCCCGAGACCGGCTCCGGCGAGATCATCGGCATCCTCGTCGCCGCGATCGTCCTTGTGATCACCTTCGGCTCGCTGATCGCGGCCGGGCTGCCGCTGCTGACCGCCCTGATCGGCGTGGGCATCGGCGTCTCCTCCATCACCGCGCTCGCCAACGTGCTGGACCTCGGCTCCACCACCTCCACCCTCGCGATGATGATCGGCCTCGCGGTCGGCATCGACTACGCCCTCTTCATCGTCTCCCGCTACCGCGTGGAGCTCGCCGAGGGCCGCGAGCGGGACGAGGCCGCGGGCCGCGCCGTCGGAACCGCCGGCTCCGCCGTCGTCTTCGCCGGTCTGACCGTGGTCATCGCCCTGGTGGGCCTGGCCGTCGTCAACATCCCGATGCTGACCAAGATGGGCTTCGCGGCCGCGGGCACCGTGGTCATCGCCGTGTTCGTCGCGCTGACCCTCGTCCCGGCCATCCTCGCCTTCGCGGGCCGGAAGGTGCTGCCCGCGGGCAAGAAGAGCCGCCTGTTCGGCAAGGGCAAGCCGGCGGGCGCCGAGCAGAAGGCGAACGGCGGCACCCGCTGGGCCCGCTTCGTCCTGCGCCGCCCGGTCATGGTGCTGCTGGCCGGTGTGATCGGCCTCGGCGTCATCGCCATCCCGGCGAGCAAGCTGGAGATGGGCCTGCCGGACGACGGCGCCCAGCCGGTCTCGACCACCCAGCGCCAGGCGTACGACCTGCTGTCCGAGGGCTTCGGCCCGGGCTTCAACGGCCCGCTGATGGTCGTCGTCGACGGGGACAAGGCCCTCGCCGACTCCACCGTCGAACGGATCAAGGGCCTGGACGGCGTGGTCGCGGTCGTCCCGCCGACCGCGAACGAGGCCGGCGACGCCGCCGTCATCACCGTCATCCCGAAGGACCGCCCGTCCTCCGTGAAGACCGAGGAGCTGGTCCACGAGATCCGCGACGGCAGCGGGGACGACGTCATGGTCACCGGCGCCACCGCGATGAACATCGACTTCTCGCAGAAGATGAACGACGCGCTGCTGCCCTACCTGGCGCTCGTCGTCGGCCTCGCCTTCCTGCTGCTGATGCTCGTCTTCCGCTCGATCCTGGTCCCGCTCAAGGCGGCCCTCGGCTTCCTGCTCTCCGTCGTCGCCGCCCTCGGCGCGGTCGTCGCGGTCTTCCAGTGGGGCTGGCTCGGCTCGGTCTTCGGCGTGGAACAGACCGGCCCGATCATGTCGATGATGCCGATCTTCATGGTGGGCGTCGTCTTCGGCCTGGCCATGGACTACGAGGTCTTCCTCGTCACCCGCATGCGTGAGGCGTACGTCCACGGCGAGCGCCCGGGCCAGGCCGTGGTGACCGGCTTCCAGTACAGCGCGCGGGTCGTCGTGGCCGCCGCCGTCATCATGATCGCGGTGTTCGCGGGCTTCATCGGAGCCAGCGAGCAGATGGTCAAGATGATCGGCTTCGGTCTGGCCGTCGCCGTCTTCTTCGACGCCTTCGTGGTCCGCATGGCCATCGTGCCGGCGGTGCTCGCACTGCTCGGTCACAAGGCCTGGTGGCTGCCGAAGTGGCTGGACCGGCTGCTGCCGAACGTGGACGTGGAGGGCGAGAGCCTGCGCAAGCACCTCTCGAAGACCCCGCAGTCGCCCGAGGGCCCGGACAAGGACCGCGAGCTGGTCAACGCCTGACCCCGCACCGTACGGCCGACAGAACGACCCGGCTCCGCACCGCCCGCTCACCGGGTGGTGCGGGGCCGGGTCCGTTTTCCGTGACTCCCTACGCCCTACGGGTGGCGGCGGCCGGGGCGTACGTACGGCGCAGGAAGCGGCGCAGCGCGGCGATGTCGAACTGGATCACGGCGACACCCTCGGGGGAGTGGAACTCGACGACCGCCTGGACGCGGCCGCAGGGCCAGACGCGTACGTCCCCGGTCCCGGTCGGAGCCTGGAGGCCGGCCTCCAGCAGGGCGAGGGGGAAGACCCACTCGTTGTCGGTGCCCTCGGGGGACAGGTCGGCCGGGAAGACGATCCGTACGGCCAGCGGCTCGGAGGCGGCGAAGCGCAGGGCGACCGGGATGGTCCGGTAGAGGGGATCGTCCGTGATCACCCGGGCGATCACCCGCTCCTCGACCGGGGGCGTGATCGAGGACGTGGGGGCGGTCGCGGTCACGGTCGCCGTGGCGGTCGCGGTGACGGTGGCTGGTGGATTCTCGGCGGTGGCTGACATCGACCAGGCTCCTCGAAATCGGAACATTTGCGTCCGTTCGTCCTCCAGCCTCGCACATTCCCACGAAACCGCACGGATGCATTTGTGAGGGCTCCGCTCTTGCCAACGGTTTGCAATTGGGCCCTATTCTTGAACGGTTAAACACTGCGTCAAGGCGTACGGAAGCGGAGCCACTCCATGCATGTGCCCGACGGATTCATCAACGCACCCGTCTCGGTGGCCGCCGGAGTGGCGGCCGCAGCCGCGGTCGCCCTCAGCCTCCGCGGCGCCCGCCGCGAGCTCGACGAGCGGACCGCCCCGCTGGCCGGCCTCGTCGCCGCCTTCATCTTCGCCGTGCAGATGCTGAACTTCCCGGTGGCCGCCGGCACCAGCGGCCACCTGCTGGGCGGGGCCCTCGCCGCGATACTCGTCGGCCCCTACACCGGTGTGCTGTGCGTGTCCGTCGTCCTGCTCATGCAGGGCATCCTCTTCGCCGACGGCGGGCTGACCGCCCTGGGCGTGAACATCACCGTCATGGGCGTCGTCACCGTCGTCGTCGCCTACGCGATCTTCCGCGGGCTGCTCGGGATCCTGCCGCCCACCCGCCGCTCCGTCACCGCGGCCGCCTTCGCGGGAGCCCTGCTCTCGGTGCCCGCCGCGGCCGCCGCCTTCACCGCCGTCTACGCGATCGGCGGGACCACCGACGTGGCCATCGGCAAGGTGTTCACCGCCATGGTCGGCGTGCACGTGCTCATCGGCATCGGCGAGGCCGTCATCACCGCCGCGACCGTGGGCGCCGTGATCGCCGTACGGCCCGACCTGGTCCACGGGGCCCGCGGGCTGACCGCGCCGCTGAAGCTGCGCGTCGGCGGCGAGCTCGTCGACGCCCCCGCGGCCGCCGCCGCCCCGGTGGCCGCCCGCTCCACCCGGAAGGTGTGGGCGACCGGCCTGGTCACCGCGCTCGTCCTCGCCGGGTTCGTCTCCTACTACGCCTCCGCCAGCCCCGACGGCCTGGAGAAGGTCGCCGCCGACAAGGGCATCGACGCGAAGGTCGAGGACCACGCCGCCGCCGACTCGCCGCTCGCCGACTACGGCGTCAAGAACGTCGACGACGCCCGCCTTTCCGGTGGCCTCGCCGGAGTCATCGGCGTCGGCGTGACCGTCGTCGCCGGCACCGGGATCTTCTGGGCCGTGCGCCGCCGCCGCACCGGGGAGCTGACCGCCACCTCCGTCTCGGCGGGCTGACATGGGAGCCGGCCACGCCCACAAGCTCTACCGGCACGGGCACACGCCGGTCCACGACCTGCCCCCGCACTGCAAGCTCGCCGCGACCTTCGCCTTCGTCGTGGTCGTCGTGTCCACACCGCGGGAGGCGGTGTGGGCCTTCGGCCTGTACGCCGTCCTCATCGCCGCGGCCGCGGCCGTGGCCCGGATCCCGGCCGGCTTCCTGCTGCGCAGGCTGCTGATCGAGATCCCGTTCGTCGCCTTCGCCGTGCTCATGCCCTTCGTCGCCGAGGGCGAGCGGGTGGAGGTGCTCGGCGCGTCGCTGAGCGTCTCCGGCCTGTGGGGCGCCTGGAACGTCCTCGCCAAGGGCACGCTCGGAGTGGCCGCCTCCGTCCTGCTGGCCTCCACGACCGAGCTGCGGGCCCTGCTGCTGGGCCTCCAGCGGCTGAAGCTGCCCCCGCTGCTCGTCCAGATCGCCTCCTTCATGATCCGCTACGGCGACGTGGTCACCGACGAGCTGCGCCGGATGTCGATCGCCCGCCGCTCCCGCGGGTTCGAGGCCCGCGGGATCCGGCACTGGGGGGTGCTGGCCAAGACCGCCGGCGCACTGTTCATCCGCTCCTACGAGCGCGGCGAGCGGGTCTACCTCGCGATGGTCAGCCGCGGCTACGCCGGCTCGATGCCGGTGATCGACGAGGTCACGGCCTCGCGCGCCCAGTGGGCGTACGCGGCCGTGCTCCCGGTGACGGCCCTCGCCGTCTGTCTGATGGGATGGACGCTGTGAACCTCTCCCCCTCGCTGGAAGTCTCCGGCCTCGCCTACGCCTACCCCGACGGACACCAGGCCCTCTTCGGGGTGGACCTGACCGTCGGGCGCGGCGAGCGGGTCGCCCTGCTCGGACCCAACGGCGCCGGCAAGACCACGCTGGTGCTGCACCTCAACGGCATCCTGGGCGGCGGGGTCGGCGCGGTGGCCGTCGCAGGGCTGCCCGTGGAGAAGCGCAACCTCGCCGAGATCCGGCGCCGGGTCGGGATCGTCTTCCAGGACCCCGACGACCAGCTGTTCATGCCGACGGTCCGGGAGGACGTGGCCTTCGGGCCGGCCGCGGCCGGAATGCGGGGCGCCGAGCTGGAGGAGCGGGTCCGGGCCGCCCTGGACCAGGTCGGGATGGCGGACTTCGCCGACCGGCCCCCGCACCACCTGTCCTTCGGGCAGCGCCGCCGCGTCGCGGTGGCGACCGTGCTGGCCATGCGCCCCGAGATCCTGGTCCTCGACGAGCCCTCGTCCAATCTGGACCCGGCCTCACGCCGCGAGCTGGCGGACATCCTGCGCTCCCTCGACGTGACCGTCCTGATGGTCACCCACGACCTGCCGTACGCGCTGGAACTGTGCCCGCGCTCGGTGATCCTCAGCGACGGGGTCATCGCGGCGGACGGCCGCACGCAGGACCTGCTGTGCGACGAGAAGCTGATGCGGGCCCACCGGCTGGAGCTCCCCTTCGGCTTCGACCCCCGTTCGGTATCGGTGGCATAAGCCCCGGTCGTCGGTTGTTGAAGTGCTCGTGGAGATCCAGGGTGTGGTGGCGGAGGGCTTCGAGCCCGTCCGGGACGCTTTCGTACGCAACTTCGAGGTGCTCGGGGACCGGGGCGCGGCCGTCGCCGTCTACCGCGACGGCCGCAAGGTCGTCGACCTGTGGGGCGGCACCAAGGACGCCGAAGGCACCGAACCCTGGACCGGGGACACCGCGCAGATAGTCCGCTCCGCGACCAAGGGCGTCGCCGCCGCCGTGCCGCTGCTGCTGCACCAGCGCGGGCTGCTCGACCTGGACGCGCCGGTGGGCTCGTACTGGCCGGAGTTCAAGACGGGCGGCAAGGAGCGGATCCTGGTCCGCGACCTGCTCGCGCACCGGGCCGGCGTCCCGGTGATCGACCGCGGGCTGAGCGCCGCCGAGGCCGCGGACGGGGTGTCCGGGGCGCACGCCGTCACCGCGCAGCGGCCGTTCTGGGAGCCGGGCACCGAGCACGGCTACCACGCGCAGACCTACAGCTGGCTGCTGTCCGAGCTGGTGCTGCGGGTGACCGGTCGCACGCTGGGCTCCGTACTGGCGGAGGAGATGACCGAGCCGCTGGGCGTCGACTTCTGGATCGGACTGCCGGAGACCGAGGCGCACCGGGTGGGCCGCGTGGCCCCGGTGGACCCGCCGGAGAGCGCGGGCATGCTCAGGACCCGGCCGCGCAGGAACGTTTCCGAGGCCTACGCCGACCCCGACTCCCTCACCCGCCGCGCCTTCCGCGCCATCGATCCGCTGCCCGACGAGAACGACCCCGCCTACCGGGCCGCCGAACTGCCCGCCACGAACGGCATCGGCACGGCCCGCGCCCTGGCCCGCTTCTACGGGGCCACGATCGGCGTGGTCGAGGACGGCGCGCGGATCTTCACCCCGGCCACCACCGCGCTGGCCGGCCGCGAGCTCTCCTCGGGCCCGGACCGGGTGCTCGTCGTGAACACCCGCTTCGGCCCCGGCTACATGCTGCACGGCCCCGCCTCGCCGCTGCTCTCCCCGGCCTCCTTCGGGCACCCCGGCCGCGGCGGCTCCCTGGCCTTCGCGGACCCGGACGCCGGCATCGGCTTCGGCTACGTCACCAACGCCCTGGCCAAGTCGGTCACCGCGGACCCTCGCGCCCAGGCCCTGGTCCGGGCCCTGCGCTCAGCCCTCTGACGGCTCCGACGGCCGCTCGCGCACGTCGGCCACGGTGGCCCCGGCGTGCCGGACGAGCTCACCGGGAGCCATCGGGAACACCGTGTGCGGGGTACCGGCCGCGGCCCAGACCGTGTCGTGGGCCAGCAGCGAGCGGTCGGCCAGCACCCGGGTGCGCGTGCGGTGCCCGAAGGGCGGCACCCCGCCGATGGCGTAGCCGGTCGTCTCCCGGACCACGGCCGCGTCCGCCCGGGCCACCCGGGCCGCGCCCAGCTCGCGGCCGACCGCCGCGACGTCCACGCGCGAGGCCCCGTCCATCAGGACCAGGACGGGGACGCCGTCCGCCGCGAAGATCAGCGACTTGACGATCTGGCCGAGCTCGCAGCCGATCGCGGCCGCGGCCTCGGCGGCGGTCCGGGTGGCCTCCGGGAAGGCCCGTACCTCGGCGTCGATGCCCAGGGCGGCCAGTGCCTCGGCGAAACGGGGGTGCGCGGTGGTGGTCATGCCCGGACGCTAGCCCCCGCCGCGCGGAGGCGTCATCCCACTTTCACCCTGCGGACACCCCACCCGGCGCGGCAGGTCAGTCCGCGTTCAGGACCTGCGCGACGATGGGCCCGGCCGCGGCCCCTTTTTGACGCGGCTCTCGCGCTGCTCGGCGCCGGGGGCGCCTCGTGGGCTTCGGGCCGCTGCGCCGGACTCCGTCCGTCGGCCGGGGTGCCCGAGGCTTGCCGGGCGCGGCAGGTCAGTCCGCGTTCAGGACCTGCGCGACGATCGGCCCGGCCGCGTCGCCGCCGTGGCCGCCGCCCTCGACCATCGCGGCAGCGGCCACGTCGCCGCTGTAGCCCGTGAACCAGCTGTCCGGGTTCCCGGCGCCGTCGACCTCCGCCGAGCCCGTCTTCGCGCCCTTGTCGCCGCCGACCGACCGCATGACCTTCTCGGCGGTGCCGGCCGTCGCCGTCTGCCGCATCATCGAGACCAGTTGCTGCTGCACCGAGGGCTTCATCCGCCGCTCCGCCGTCGCGATCTTCCGGCCGTCGAGCTCCGGCGAGACCAGCAGCGGCTGGCGGAACACGCCGGTGCGCGCGGTCGCGGTGACGGACGCGATGTTCAGCGGGTTCATGGTGATCTTGCCCTGCCCGATGTACCCGGCGGCCTCCTCCGCGCCCGTCGCCGTCGGCACCGTGCCGTCGACGGACTGGATGCCCGTCCTCCAGTCCAGGCCGATGCCGAAGACCTGGTTGGCCTCCTTCGAGAGCGCGGCGTCGTCGTTCACCTGCGCGACAGGCTTGATGAAGGCGGTGTTGCAGGACTTGGCGAAGCTCGTCGCGAAGTTCGCGCCCGGCAGCTCGAAGTTGGCCAGGTTGTGGAAGGTGCGCCCGCCCCAGCGCACCTCCTTCGTGCACTGCGCCGGCTTGTCGGCCGCGACGAGTCCGCGGTCGAGCAGCATGGCCGCCGTCACGATCTTCATCGTGGAGCCGGGAGCCCTGGCTCCCCGCATCGCCGCGTTGAACCCGTCCGTGCGGTGGTTGGCGACGGCGAGGATGTGCCCGTTGCTCGGCTGGACGGCGACCACCGACGCCTCCGGGTACTTGGCGACCGCCTGCTCGGCCGCCGCCTGCACCTTCGCGTCCAGGTACGTCTTGAGGGTGCTCGGCTCGCCCTCGACCAGCGTCAGCAGGGTCCGCTTGGGGGACTCCTTGAGGGCCGGCTCGATCCACACCTCCGCCCCCGGCCGGCCGCCCGTCTTGCCGCCGTAGTTCTGGCGCAGCTCGTCGAGGACCTGCCGCAGCGAGGGGTACTTCTCCGCGGTCAGCTCCTCGCCGTTGCGGTCGACGGCCTTGACCGGCGGGTTCGCCGCCGCGCCCGCGCGCAGCCTCTCGTCCTTCTGGAGCTGCGGGTGGATCACCGACGGCTGCCAGTCGACCAGCGGCTTCCCGCTGGTCACCCCGCGCACCACCGTCAGCTGGGAGTCGTAGGCCAGCGGCTTGGTGACGCCCTCGTACGTGATCTCGGCCTCGACCTTGAAGGGCACGGTGGTGCCGTTCGCCGGGCCGGGGGTGATCACGGCCTTGGCGACGTACGCCTTGGTCCTGAAGTCGCCGACGGCGCTCTGCGCGGCCGCGGCGTTGTTCGTCAGCTCGGCGGCCACCCGCTCGTCCCCGGCGGCCCACGCGGCCAGGAACGCCTTTGCGGTCGCGGTGGTCTCCTTCGCGCCGATGGGCCCGCTGCCCTTCTCGGCCCGGACGGCGGTGTCGCCGTTCTTCGCCTCGCCGCTGTCCCCGACCAGGGCGTACACCCCGTACCCGGCGCCGCCGAGCATCGCGAGGAACACCCCGCCGATGACGGCACCCTTTGCTGCCCCGTTCACTGCGTCCCCTCCCCAGGAGCGACGGCTCTCTGAACATGTTCAAAGAACCCTTGGTGTGGACCTTACGCTGCGGAGCGAATCGTTCCGGGCGTTGTTACCGGACCGGAACATCGCGACTGCGAAGACCGTTGTACGAACTGATGACCACGACGAGGCCCATGGCAGTGGAGGCGCTCCGCATCGGCGGACCGCCCCCCGAGCGGATCTGGTACACCTCCTACGGCTCGAACACGCACCGCGGCCGGCTCTCCCGCTACCTCGCCGGAGGCACCCCGGCGGGCGGCGCCCGCAGCCAGCCCGGATGCCGCGACCCCCGCCCACCGGCCCGCTCGGTGGCCGTGGAACTGCCCGGAAGCCTCTACTTCGCCACCGAGTCCCCCGTGTGGACGGGCGGCCGCGGGTTCTACGACCCGACGGCGCCGGGCCGCACCCGCGGACGGGCCCACCTCGTCACCGCCCAGCAGTTCTCCGACATCGCCGCCCAGGAGATGTACCGGGAGCCCGGCGCCGACGCCGACGTCGACCTCACCCGCGTCCTGCGCACCGGACGCGACGAGCTGGGACCCGGCCGGTACGAGACGCTGATCTGCTCCGGCGCCCTGGACGGCATCCCGGTGCTGACCTTCACCGCGCCCTGGGCGATGCACGAGGTGGAGTGGGTCAGCCCCGCCGCCGCGTACGTCACGCACCTGGCGGCCGGCCTGCTGGAGTCCGGGGCCTGGGACGCCCCCTCCGTCGCCGACTACCTCGCCCGCCGCCCCGGCGCGGCCGGCCACTGGAGCGCGGCCCGGATCGCGTCCCTCCTGCCCTGACACGCGCGGCCCAGGACGGCCGGCGACCACCGGCAACGACCACGACGGGCCCGGCACCAGGAGGTGCCGGGCCCGTCGTTTTGGCTGCTAGACCCAGGTGTCCAGCCACATGCGGCCGCGCCAGGAGTCCATGGGCAGGGTCTGGCCCGTGTAGATCGGCCAGAAGTAGATGAAATTGCGGTGGCAGGACGCGGCGCCCCCTGACCAGCTGGTTCTTTGGCTCTTGGTGGTGATTGACCCCGCTGGGCCGTGGGGGCCGTCACGGAGCACGGTAGGGGCATGGCAGGTTCGGAAAAGCCCTGGCGGC
Source organism: Streptomyces sp. NPDC046308 (assembly GCF_055588065.1). Classification (NCBI taxonomy): domain Bacteria; kingdom Bacillati; phylum Actinomycetota; class Actinomycetes; order Kitasatosporales; family Streptomycetaceae; genus Streptomyces; species Streptomyces sp. NPDC046308. Next base: position 132,692 of record NZ_JBVJFB010000006.1, on the reverse strand, counting down.
ACCCCCTCCGGCTGGTTAGATCAGAGTCATGGTTCTGGCGGGTCCGTTCTACGTGTCTGGCACGTTCTGGGCTGCTGCCGCGGTGATCGTGGCGCTGTGTGTCGGAGCTGGTGCGATGTGGGCTACCCTGCGCGCGAGTAACCCAAAGCGGCGGATATTCTCAAGGGTTCAAGACACGCGCCTCTTGCAAGCACGTCAGGGGTGGGATCGTTCCTAGAGGTGCGCTTCAATGGAGCCCCTTTGGGTGATCCGCGTGTGGTGCGCATTGTTCTCATGAACGCAGGTAGTCGCGATGTGAGTAGCGTAAATTTTGATCGCGGTGAACCTATTAAATTCTCGCTTGGGACCCCGATTCTTCAGCTTCTAGATACTGAGATTAGGCCGTCCGTTTCGGCCCCTCCTCCGGTGGCATTGACGGAATCGACGTGCGCATCGGGACAGGTAGGCTGGGTATGGGTAACGAAGTCGCCTATCATGTTCTCGCGGATGGAGCCCCCCTTCGTTTCCTGTCAGCATCAGCTGATTGATGTTCGATTTGAGGAGGCGACTGGAAGGTCCTCTGCACAGTTCATTCGTAGCCTTCGGGCCTTGATGTGGGTATCTCTTGTGTTTGTCGCCGTGATACTTCTGCTGCGTCTCATTGGCTCCTGAATAGGCTACGTTGGAAGGGTTGACTCATTGGGCGACTTCGCCGTCGCCCGTAGTGTGAAGGATGGAATCGACCGCTGCGCGAGTCGGCCTTCACTGCTGGGCATCAGGTGCGTGTACGTCGCAGCGTGAAGCCCGGGTCGGCATGACCGAGGTACTGACTCAGGGCCCGGATGTTCCCGAGGTGACCGGCGGCCGCGGTATCTCCGTGGTCAACCGGTAGAGCCAGGATCTCGACGCCGTCCTCATCCTGTGGCTGATCGCCGGACCGCGGTCCGCCGGTCATTCACCGGGCGGGGCTCCGAACGGAGCTTTCGACGTCGGTCATCGAGCACCCCATTTGCAGTCGTCTGGCCAGGTCTGTGATGCGGCCTTCTTCTTCAGCTCGGGGTCACCTGCCAGAGATGCGGGCAGAGAAGTGTCTGTGTTGACCCGAGCAGACATCAGCTGGTCTTTTCCAATGTCTGCGCCCTGCAGGACTGCAGCACGGAGATCCGCGCAGACCAGCGTCGCCTCGGTAAGGTCCGCGCGGCGCAGGTTCGCGTCGCGCAGGTCCGCGCCGCCCAGTTTCGCGCGGGACAGGTCCGCGCCGCTTAGGTTCACGCCACCCAGGTACGCGGCGCTCAGGTCCGCGCTGCGCAAGTCCGCGCTGCGCAAGTTCGCGTCACCCAGGTTCGCGCTGGCCAGGTCCGCGCGGCCCAGTTTCGCGTCGGTCAGGTCCGCGCCGCCCAGTCGAGCACCGCTCAGTTTCGCGTCGCTCAGGTCCGCACTGCCCAGTCGAGCGTGGAACAGTTTCGCGTTGCTCAGGACCGCGCCGTCCAATCGAGCGCGGCCCAGGTCCGCGTCGCTCAGGTCCGCGACGAACATGAAGGCATTGCGCAGGTCCGCACGGGTCAAGACCGCCTCGCGCAGATTGGCGGACTGGAGGTCCGTGTCGTGCAGGTCGATGTGCACATCTCCGTCGTGGCGGCCGTCCCTGGTCCTGAGGACGGCGAGCGCAGCGGTGATGTCACTGGGCAAAGCCCTCAGTTTGGCCTCTGGCGGTTTCGGGCTGTGAGCACGGATGAAGGTCGAAACGACGTTGATCACGGTGGGCTGGTCACGGGAAGAGTCCTGCATGACCCGCTGCAGACCGTAGAGCCCACCCAGACGCACTTCCTCGGAGTCCCTGTTGCCGAGAAGCTCGACAGCAGCCATGTACCGGTCGGTGATGTGCCCTTCTCGGTCGATGTCTTGTGCGCTGTTGACCTGCGTAATCGATTTCCAGGTGAAGCCGACGAGAATGAGTGCGCCGATAGACGCCAGGACGGCGACCGTCTTCTCCACCCGCCTCCACAGACGCTTGCGGGACGCGGAGCCGTTACCGGGGTCTGGGGCAGGCTGCTGCTGGCCGGCCCGCTGGCCAATCCGCCGCAGCCGACTGCCGGCCGTCGTTCGGGGTGCCCTGGTCATAGGGCAATTCGAACCGGTAGACAGCAGCCCCGCGCGCTCAGTCGGCCGAGGGACGTACACGGTCACCGTTCGGACGGCGGAGCTCCCGAGCGGAATCCCAGCGTGGAGATCTCCGTGGCGGGAGCAACAGGTCGGCCATGGATCTCGGATAAAGAAGACGCTCGATGCGGTCGTCATCCTGGCCGCGCCGGCCCGGCCGGAGGACTACGACACCGCGACTCGGGCCGCGCTCGACCACATCGACCGCCAGGCCGTGCGCACGGTCGCCGACGGCCGCCGCGAGTCCACCCGCGGCGCCTACGCCCAGGGCTGGGCGAGCTGGACGAAGTTCTGTGCCGCCTCCGAGGTGCCCACTAGAGCCGCAAGCAGCGGGGGACGGCATGCGGCTGGAATCTGGGCCGTCTGTGGGCCGTCGAGGGGCGGCCCAGGACGGCCGGCGACCACCGGCAACGACCACGACGGGCCCGGCACCAGGAGGTGCCGGGCCCGTCGTTTTGGCTGCTAGACCCAGGTGTCCAGCCACATGCGGCCGCGCCAGGAGTCCATCGGGAGGGTCTGGCCCGTGTAGATCGGCCAGAAGTAGATGAAGTTCCACACGATCAGCAGGACCAGCACCCCCGCCCCGATCGCGCCCAGGGCCCGTCTGCGCTCGGACGAGCCCGCCGGGCCCAGGAGGGCGCCGATCATCATCGCCACCGCCAGGCACAGGTACGGGACGAAGACCACCGCGTAGAAGTAGAAGATCGTCCGCTCCTGGTAGTTGAACCAGGGCAGCAGACCCGCGGCCACCGCGCACGCGATCGCACCCGCCCGCCAGTCACGGCGGAAGAACCAGCGCCACAGCACGTACAGCAGCGCGAAGCAGCCCGCCCACCACAGCAGCGGGGTGCCCAGCGCCAGCACCTCGCGGGCGCACTTGCCCGCCTCGGTCGCCGGGCAGCCGTCGGTGCCGGGCGCGGGCGACTCGTAGAAGTAGGAGACGGGCCGGCCCAGGACCAGCCAGCTCCACGGGTTCGACTCGTAGGTGTGCCCCGAGGTCAGCCCGACGTGGAACCGGTAGACCTCGGTCTCGTAGTGCCACAGGCTGCGCAGCCACTCCGGCAGGAACGACAGCGCGCTGTGCTGGTCGTTCTTGGCCGCCCAGTCGCGCAGGTAGCCGCCCTTGCCGTTGTCCGGGCTGAAGATCCAGCCCGACCACGAGGCCACGTACGTCACGATCGCGACCGGCACCGTGGACACGAACGCGGGCAGCGCGTCGCGCCGCATCATCGCCGCGTACGGGGCCCCCGCGCCCGCGGTGCGGCGCGCGGCCGCGTCCCACAGCACGGTGAGGACCCCGAAGAAGGCCAGGACGACGAAACCGTTCCACTTCGTGCCCGCGGCCAGGCCCAGGCAGACCCCGGCCAGGATCCGGTACGGCCGCCAGCCCAGCCGCAGCGTCTCGGCGATCTTCATGTCGGGCCGGGTCCGGCCCTCCGGATCGACGGGCAGCGCGTCCGCGAGTCTGAGCCGGACCCGGTCGCGGTCGATGAGCAGCGCCCCGAACGCGGCGAGCACGAAGAACATCAGCACCAGGTCCAGCAGCGCGGTGCGGCTCATCACCAGGTGCAGTCCGTCCACCGCGAGCAGCGCGCCCGCCAGACAGCCCAGGAAGGTCGAACGGAAGAGGCGCCGCCCGATCCGGCACAGCATCAGCACCGACAGGGTGCCGAGCACGGCGGTCATGAACCGCCAGCCGAAGGGGGTGAAGCCGAACATCCACTCGCCGAGCCCGATCACCCATTTGCCCACGGGCGGGTGGACCACGTAGCCCGGGTCCACCGGCAGCCCGACCCCGTCCGGGTTGGCGAGGATCGACTTGTCGATGTCCTTGGGCCAGTTCGCCTCGTAGCCCTGCTTGATCGTGGCCCAGGCGTCCTTGGCGTAGTACGTCTCGTCGAATATCACCGCCTTCGGGCTGCCCAGGTGCACGAACCGCAGCACCCCGGCGGCCAGCGCCACCAGCAGGGGCCCCGCCCACCCGAGGATGCGCTGCCAGGTCCCCCACACCTCCGGCGGCAGACCGAAGGTCAACCACAGCTGCCGGGACGGCCGGGCGTACGGGGGCACCAGCCGGGTGCGGACGTCCGGGCGCGGCGACGCGGTGGCGGACGGCACGTAGCCGAAGCCGCGCAGCCGGCGCAGCCAGGTGGGCGGCTCTTCTTCGCGCCCCGCCGGCGAGGCGGCAGGGGCCCCCGCGGGGCTGGGCGACGACGTCGCGGTACTGGTCACCGGCACATCGTAGGGAAGAGAAGTGTGTACGCCCCAGTGGCCGGGGCCTGACGGGGGGCGGCGGGGCGCGGGACTGAGAGGATGGGCGCGTGACAAACGACCAGCCCCGCGGTACCCAGCCCACCCCCCATGCCGCCGCGGCGGACGGCCCGACGGGCACGCTCGTCCTCGCCGGCACCCCCATCGGCGACCTCGCCGACGCCCCGCCGCGCCTCGCCGCCGAGCTGGAGCGGGCCGACGTGATCGCCGCCGAGGACACCCGGCGGCTGCGCCGGCTGACGCAGGGTCTCGGCGTTCACACCACCGGGCGCGTCCTGTCGTACTTCGAGGGCAACGAGTCGGCGCGCACCCCCGAGCTGGTCGAGGCCCTGGCCGGCGGCGCGCGCGTCCTGCTCGTGACCGACGCCGGCATGCCCTCGGTCTCCGACCCCGGCTACCGGCTGGTCGCCGCCGCCGTGGAGAAGGACATCAGGGTCACCGCCGTCCCCGGGCCGTCCGCGGTGCTCACCGCGCTCGCGCTGTCCGGGCTGCCCGTGGACCGGTTCTGCTTCGAGGGGTTCCTGCCGCGCAAGGCGGGCGAGCGCCTCGGCCGGCTGCGCGAGGTCGAGGCCGAGCGGCGCACCCTCGTCTACTTCGAGGCCCCGCACCGGCTCGACGACACCCTCGCCGCGATGGCCGAGGTCTTCGGCGCCGGGCGGCGGGCCGCGGTCTGCCGCGAGCTGACGAAGACGTACGAGGAGGTCAAGCGCGGCGGGCTCGGCGAGCTCGCGGCCTGGGCCGCCGAGGGGGTGCGCGGGGAGATCACCGTCGTCGTCGAGGGCGCCCCGGCCGCCGGACCCGGTGACGTGGACGCCGAGGAGCTGGTGCGCCGGGTGCGGGTGCGCGAGGAGGCGGGGGAGCGGCGCAAGGAGGCCATCGCGGCGGTCGCGGCCGAGGCCGGGGTACCCAAGCGCGAGGTGTTCGACGCCGTGGTCGCGGCAAAGAATGCGGCACAGAAGATGCCGTAAGTCGGTAAAGGGCTAACCTGAAAAGCAAAGCTCAGACCGGGCACCGGGCGCTTTGGGCATGGACTCGCCCAAAGACCGTCCAACACTGGACAGGGCCTGATGCGCTCCCGCCCGAAGAGGCGTCCACTGGCAAGGGCACCAGTGGAACAAGAGGAGCTGGCATGAGTGAGATCGCTGACACCCCGGTACCCGTCCCCGCCGCGGTACCCCCCGCAGTCCCCGCCGCCGTCTCCCGCGCCGACGTGCAGACCGTGCACGAGGCCTACTCCTTCGCCTGCATGAGGTGCGGCTACGCCTGGGAGCAGGCGTACGCCATCGAGCACCACGTCGACGGCAGGGGCGAGCCGTTCATCATGTACACGGTCGGCGGTGAGCGGGTGCCCTCCCCGTTGTCCAACCCGACCTGCATGAACTGCGGCGGACACGTCGTACGGATCATGCGCGCGGGCCAGGTCTCCTCGGTGCTCGGCATGATCGACCACCTCTACCACCACCGCATCGCCCCCGGGATCGCCGGACCGGTGCCGGCCGGGGCGAACGTCCCCCGGACCCCGAAGCCCCGCAAGGGCACGCACGACTCGCCCGGACCCGTCGCCGTCGACCAGGCCCGCGAGCGCCGCGGCCCGCTCTCCCGCCTGATGGGCTTCTTCCGCCGGTCATAAGATCGGCCGTATGAGCCCTAGCCCTTCCTCCGCCTCCAAGGACGCACTGCCCCCGCTGCCCGAACCCCTCCGGGTGGCGGTGGCCGACTCGCACACCCACCTCGACATGCAGGCGGGCACCGTCGAGGAGGGCCTCGCGAAGGCCACCTCGGTCGGCGTGAGCACCGTCGTCCAGGTGGGCTGCGACGTGAAGGGCTCCCGGTGGGCCGCCGAGACCGCCGCCGCGTACGAGAACGTCCACGCGGCCGTCGCCCTTCACCCGAACGAAGCCCCCCGGATCGTCCTCGGCGATCCTGACGGGTGGTCGCGCCAGGGCGCCCGGGTCGGCGGCGGCGAGGCCGCGCTGGACGAGGCGCTCGCCGAGATCGAGGCGCTCGCCGCCCTCGACCACGTGAAGGCGGTCGGCGAGACCGGCCTCGACTACTTCCGCACCGGCCCGGAGGGGATGGCCGCGCAGGAGCGCTCCTTCCGCGCCCACATCGAGATCGCCAAACGGCGGAACAAGGCACTCGTCATCCACGACCGCGAAGCCCACGCGGACGTGCTGCGCGTCCTGCGCGAGGAGGGCGCCCCGGAGCGGACCGTCTTCCACTGCTACTCCGGGGACGCCGACATGGCCCGCGAGTGCGCCGCCGCCGGGTACTACATGTCCTTCGCCGGGACCGTCACCTTCAAGAACGCCGCTCCGCTGCGCGAGGCGCTGGCCGTGGCCCCGCTGGAGCTCGTACTCGTCGAGACCGACGCGCCCTACCTCACCCCGGCGCCGTACCGCGGACGGCCCAACGCGCCGTACCTCATTCCGCTGACGGTACGGGCGATGGCCGCGGTCCGCGGCATCGACGAGGACGCGATGGCCACCGCGCTGGCCGCGAACACGGCCCGCGCCTTCGCCTACTGAATCCGCCCGCATCCGCCCGTCGGCCCGTCCTTCCACCGGTGATCCACCGGCGTTCCGGAACCTCGGGCCGCCCCGGATCCGACACGCTGGGTGTCCGTCCGACTTTGGAGCGTGACGACTCCTCCGCTAGGGTGCCGTGCCCGAACCGGGGTGCCGGATCACCAGTGGAGCGAGCGTCGTGAGCGATACGCAGGGCAGTCACCGCCGTGGCGGTCCCCTCCCCGAGGCGTACGGGGCCGGGCCCCAGGCCTGGACGGCCGGTACGGGCGATCCGGGGGACACGCTCCGGGACCCCGACCCCGACCCCGACCCCGGGGTCCCCGGCCCCCGCCCCGGCAGCCGGCGGGCGGGGCGCCGCCGCCGGACCGCGGACACGGCGACCGGGCCCGGTCCCCACGGCGCCGGGACACCGGCCGAACTCGCCGAACTGGCCGGGCTGGCCGGGCTGGCCGCGCTGGAGGAGCTGGCCGAGCTCGCCGAACGGGCCAGGCTCTCCGAGGCCGACACCCTGGCCGCCCCCGGCTCGGGCCGCCGCCGGGCCGCGAGCGCGGCCGGCGCCGCCGTGGCACCCGCCCCCGCCGTCCCCGCCGCCCCGGCTGCCCCCGGGACGGGCCGGCGCGGCCGCGGCCGCGGCGCGCCCGCCGACGCCCCGGCCCCGCCGCCCGGCACCGGCCGCCGTCGCGCCGCCCGCGGCGCCCCCGCCGCACCCGGCGGGAACTGGCGGCGGATCGTTCCGCAGGCGCTGGTCGTCGCCTTCCTCGCCGGCGGCACGACCGCCTTCGTCGCCGCCGACAAGTCCGTACGGCTCACCGTGGACGGAGTTCCGAGGAGCCTGCACACCTTCGCCGACGACGTCGACGAACTCCTCGCCGCCGAAGGCCTCGGCGTCGGCCCCCACGACCTCGTCGCCCCCGCCCCCGGCGAACCCCTCGAGGACGGCGAGGAGATCGTCGTCCGCTACGGCCGCCCCCTGCGCCTGACCCTCGACGGACAGCAGCGCCAGGTGTGGACCACCGCCCGCACCGTCGAAGGCGCACTGCGCCAGTTCGGCATCCGCGCCGAGGGCGCCTACCTCTCTGCCCCCCGCACCGCGCCCGTCCCGCGCGCCGGCCTCGCCCTGAGCGTCCGCACCGAACGCAGCGTCACCTTCATGGCCGACGGCCGCGAACGCACCATCCGCACCAACGCCGCCACCGTCCGGGAAGCCCTCGACCAGGCCGGCATCACCCTCCAGGGCCAGGACACCACCTCCGTACCCCCCACCGCGTTCCCGCGCGACGGCCAGACCGTCACCGTGCTCCGCATCACCGGCACCCGGGAGGTCCGCGAGGAGCGCATCCCGTTCGAGACCGAGAAGGTGAACGACCCCGACCTGTTCGCCGGCACCGAGGTCGTCGAACGTGCCGGCCGGCCCGGGGCCCGCCGGGTCACCTACTCCCTGCGCACGGTCAACGGGGTCCGCCAGACGCCCCGCGCCATCGCCGACGAGGTCGTGCGCGAGCCCGTCACCCAGCTCGTCAAGGTCGGCACCAAACCGCTGCCCAGCTCCGTCGCCGGCGCCGACGGCCTCAACTGGGCGGCCCTCGCCCAGTGCGAGTCCGGCGGCCGCCCCTCGGCCACCGACGCCTCGGGAACGTACGGCGGCCTCTACCAGTTCGACGTCCGCACCTGGCAGGGCCTCGGCGGCAGCGGCCGCCCCCAGGACGCCTCGGGCACGGAGCAGACCTACCGGGCCAAGAAGCTCTACGTGCAGCGGGGGGCGAGCCCCTGGCCCCACTGCGGCCGTAGGCTTTACCGGTGAGCACCGCAGAGCAGCAGCCCGAGAACCCCTCCTCCAGTACCCCCGGCACGCCCGACGCCCTCCTCGGGCCGGCCGACATCCGGGAGCTGGCCGCCGCACTCGGCGTACGCCCGACGAAGCAGAAGGGGCAGAACTTCGTCATCGACGCCAACACGGTCCGCCGGATCGTGCGGACCGCCGAGGTGCGCCCGGACGACGTGGTCGTCGAGGTCGGCCCGGGGCTGGGCTCGCTGACGCTCGCGCTGCTGGAGGCCGCCGACCGGGTGGTCGCCGTCGAGATCGACGACATCCTGGCGGCCGCGCTGCCCGCCACCATCGAAGCCCGCATGCCGGCGAAGAAGGACCGCTTCGCGCTGGTGCACTCCGACGCGATGCTCGTCACGGAGCTGCCCGGGCCGCCGCCGACCGCGCTCGTCGCGAACCTGCCGTACAACGTGGCCGTGCCCGTCCTGCTGACCATGCTCGACCGCTTCCCCACCATCGAGCGGACCCTCGTGATGGTGCAGGCGGAGGTCGCGGACCGGCTGGCCGCCGAGCCGGGCAACAAGGTGTACGGGGTCCCCTCCGTCAAGGCCAACTGGTACGCGCACGTCAAGCGCGCCGGCGCCATCGGCCGCAAGGTCTTCTGGCCCGCGCCGAACGTCGACTCCGGTCTCGTCTCGCTGGTGCGGCGCACCGAACCGATCAAGACCACCGCCACCAAGGCGGAGGTCTTCGCGGTCGTCGACGCCGCGTTCGCGCAGCGCCGCAAGACGCTGCGCGCCGCGCTGGCCGGCTGGGCCGGCTCGGCGGCGGGCGCCGAGTCGGCGCTGGTCGCCGCCGGCGTCTCGCCGCAGGCGCGCGGCGAGTCCCTGACGGTGGAGGAGTTCGCCGCCATCGCCGAGCACAAGCCCGCGATGGAGAGGCCCGCACTGTGAGCGCGCGCACGACGGGTGTGACCGTACGGGTCCCCGCGAAGGTCAACGTGCAGCTGGCGGTGGGCGCGGCCCGGCCCGACGGCTTCCACGACCTGGCCAACGTCTTCCTCGCCGTGTCCCTGTTCGACGAGGTCACGGCCACCCCGGCCGACACGCTGACGGTGACCTGCGAGGGCCCCGACGCCGACCAGGTCCCGCTGGACCGCACCAACCTCGCGGCGCGGGCGGCCGAGATCCTCGCGGCCCGCCACGGCATCGAGCCCGCCGTCCACCTCCACATCGCGAAGAACATCCCGGTGGCGGGCGGCATGGCGGGCGGCAGCGCGGACGGTGCGGCGGCCCTGCTGGCCTGCGACACCCTGTGGGGCCTGGACACCCCGCGCGCCGAACTCCTCGACGTCTGCGCGGAGCTCGGCAGTGACGTCCCCTTCAGCCTCGTCGGCGGGGCCGCGCTCGGCACGGGCCGCGGTGAGCTGCTGACCCCGGTGGCCGCGGGGGCGTTCCACTGGGTGTTCGCGGTGGCCGACGGGGGGCTGTCCACCCCGGCGGTGTTCCGCGAGTTCGACCGCCTCACGGCCGACGTGGTGGTCCCGGAGCCGGAGGCCTCGCCGGCGCTGCTGGCGGCGCTGGCCTCGGGGGACGCGCAGGCGCTGGGCGCTGCGCTGAGCAACGACCTGCAGGCGGCGGCGCTTTCCCTGCGGCCGCAGCTGGCGCGGACGCTGGCGGCGGGCGTGGAGGGTGGTGCGCTGGCCGCGCTGGTCTCGGGCTCGGGCCCGACGACGGCGTTCCTGGTCGCGGACCAGGGGACGGCCGCCAAGGTCGCTGCCGCGCTGGACGCCTCGGGCACCTGCCGTGCCACTCGCGTGGCGTCCAGCCCGGCCCCGGGCGCCACGGTCCTGCCGTCCTGACCCTGCGGACCGTTGCCGGCGGCCGGCCCCCGGACTGCCGCTCCTCAAACGCCGGCGGGGCTGGAAGATCCAGCCCCTCCGGCGTTTGAGGAGCGGGGCGCGGGGCGGAGCCCCGGTACCTAGGCGCGAGTTGAGTATCCGCGCCCTGTCGCGGCCCCCGTGCCGCGGGCGACCGTAGGCCCATGACAGCCAGCGCACGCGACCTCGCCCTCGCCACCCCGCCCGGCCGGGACCGGTACGTCGACCTGTTGCGCGTCGCCTCGCTCGGCACCGTCATCGGCGGGCACTGGCTGATGGCCGCCGTCAGCGGTGACGGGATAGGGAACCTGCTCGCCCTCGTGCCCGGTCTCCAGGTGCTCACCTGGGGGCTGCAGGTCATGCCGGTGTTCTTCTTCGTCGGCGGGTTCTCGCACGCCCTGTCCTACCGCTCCCTGGCCCGCCGCAGCGACCCCGCGGCCTCCGTCTACGCCGCCTTCCTCCGGGCCCGGCTCCGGCGGCTGTTGCGGCCGACCCTCGTCTTCGTCCTGGTGTGGGCCGCCGCCGCGCTCGCCGTGCAGCTCGCCGGGCACGGTGGCGGCCGGCTGACCGGGGCCGCGCTGCGGATGGTCACCCAGCCGCTGTGGTTCATCGGCATCTACCTGGCGATGGTCGCCTTCACCCCGCCCCTGCTGAAGCTGCACGAGCGCCACGGCTGGGCCGCCTTCGCCGCGCTGGCCGGGTCGGCCGCGCTGGTCGACGTACTGCGCTTCGCGTTCGGCGTGCCCTACGTGGAGTTCCTGAACTTCGCCCTCGTCTGGCTCGCCGTCCACCAGCTCGGCTTCCTGCGGGCCGACGGCCGGATCCGCCGGCCCGCGGTCCTCGCCGCCGCGGGTCTCGCCGGGGCCGTCCTCCTGGTGGCGTACGGCCCGTACCCGCTGTCCATGGTGGGGATGCCCGGCGAGAAGGTGTCCAACATGGCGCCGCCCACCCTCGCCCTGCTCGCGCACGCCATGTGGCTCGTGGGCGCCGTCCAGCTGCTCGCCCGGCCCGCCGCCGCCTGGCTGGCGCGGCCCCGCGTCTGGCGCGGGGTGGTCGCCGCCAACGGCATCGCCATGACCGCCTTCCTGTGGCACCTCACCGCCATGCTCGGCGTGTACGGGGCCCAGCTCGCCCTCGGCGTGGACCTGCCGGCCCCGGCCGGCGCCGCCTGGTGGGCGCAGGTCCCCGTACGGATCCTGGCCGCGAGCGCCCTGACGGCCGGCTTCGTCGCGCTGTTCCGCCGCTTCGAGGCGGCCCCCGCGGCCCCCGCCGCCCCCGCCGCCCCCGCAGCCCCCGCCGCCCCGGCCGAGCCGCGCCCCGCCGCGGCGGGCGGCGTCGGCGGCCTCGTCGCCGCCCTCGGCATCACCCTGTGCCTGCTCGGCATCCTGGGCCTTTCCATGACCGGACTCGGCGGTCTGCTCGACGGCCACAGCGCCACCCTGATCGCCTTTCCGGTCACCGCTCCGGTCGCCATCGGAATGGCCCTCGCGGGCGCCCTGCTCGTGGAACGGTCAGCCCCGGCGCGGACCGTTAGGCTGGGGGGCTGATCCACACCCTCCCCCAGAGTCCGTCCGGGGGTACCCCACCTGGAGCGCGTCTGATGGCCGTCAATCTGGTCAATGTCGAGGCAGTCAGCAAGGTGTACGGCACACGTACCCTGCTGGACAGCATCTCCCTCGGCGTGTCCGAGGGGGACCGGATCGGCGTCGTCGGCCGCAACGGCGACGGCAAGACCACCCTCATCCGCATGCTCGCCAAGCTGGAGGAGCCCGACACCGGCCGGGTCACCCAGTCCGGTGGTCTGCGCATGGGCGTCCTCACCCAGCACGACTCCCTCGATCCCAAGGCCACCATCCGGCACGAGATCATCGGGGACATGGCCGACCACGAGTGGGCCGGCAACGCCAAGATCCGCGACGTGCTCACCGGACTCTTCGGCGGCCTCGACCTGCCCGGCTTCGGCCAGGGCCTCGACACCGTCATCGGCCCGCTCTCCGGCGGCGAGCGCCGCCGCATCGCCCTCGCCAAGCTGCTCATCGCCGACCAGGACCTGCTGATCCTCGACGAGCCCACCAACCACCTCGACGTCGAGGGCATCTCCTGGCTCGCCCAGCACCTCCAGGAGCGCCGCTCCGCGCTCGTCTGCGTCACCCACGACCGCTGGTTCCTCGACCAGGTCTGCACCCGCATGTGGGACGTGCAGCGCGGTCACGTGCACGAGTACGAGGGCGGCTACAGCGACTACGTCTTCGCCCGCGCCGAGCGCGACCGCATCGCCGCCACCGAGGAGTCCAAGCGGCAGAACCTGATGCGCAAGGAGCTGGCCTGGCTGCGCCGCGGCGCCCCCGCCCGGACCTCCAAGCCCCGCTACCGCATCGAGGCCGCCAACGAGCTGATCGCCGACGTGCCGCCGCCGCGCGACACCAGCGAGCTGATGCGGTTCGCCAACGCCCGCCTCGGCAAGACGGTCTTCGACCTCGAGGACGTCAGCGTGCACGCCGGCCCCAAGGAACTGCTCAAGCACCTCACCTGGCACCTGGGCCCCGGCGACCGCGTGGGCCTCGTCGGCGTCAACGGCGCCGGCAAGACCTCCCTGCTGCGCGCGCTCGCGGAAGCCGCCCGCACCCAGGGCGACGTCCAGCCCGCCGCCGGGAAGATCACCGTCGGCAAGACCGTCAAGCTGGCCTACCTCTCGCAGGAGGTCGGCGAACTCGACCCGTCCCTGCGGGTCCTGGAAGCCGTGCAGCGCGTCCGCGACCGCGTCGACCTCGGCAAGGGACGCGAGATGACGGCGGGCCAGCTGTGCGAGCAGTTCGGCTTCACCAAGGAGAAGCAGTGGACGCCGGTCGGCGACCTCTCCGGTGGTGAGCGGCGCCGACTGCAGATCCTGCGCCTTCTGATGGACGAGCCCAACGTCCTCTTCCTCGACGAGCCCACCAACGACCTCGACATCGAGACCCTGACCCAGCTGGAGGACCTCCTCGACGGCTGGCCCGGCTCGATGATCGTGATCTCCCACGACAGGTTCTTCATCGAGCGCACCACCGACACGGTGATGGCGCTGCTCGGCGACGCGAGCCTGCGGATGCTGCCGCGCGGCCTGGACGAGTACCTGGAGCGCCGCCGGAGGATGATCGAGGCGGCCACCCCGGCCGCCGCCCCGGCCACCGCCGCCGCGGCGGCGAAGACCGCCGCCTCGGTGGACTCCCGCGCCGCGAAGAAGGAGCTCCAGAAGATCGAGCGGCAGCTGAACAAGCTCGCCGACCGCGAGGGCAACCTGCACGCGCAGATCGCCGAGAACTCCACCGACTACGACAAGGTGGCCAAGCTCGACGCGGAGCTGCGCGAACTTCTCGCCGACCGCGACGATTTGGAGATGCGCTGGCTGGAGCTGGCCGAGGAGGCCTAGGTCCCCTCCCCCCGCCGGCCCAACCGGCGGGATAACGACGGCGTCACGGGCCGGTCCTCCCTTGGGAACAGGGGGCGGACCGGCCCGGTGTTCGAACGCCGTCAGTGATAGAAAGGTCATCATCCCCGACCGCCGAAGCCGAAAGCGTGCGCTGATGACCGAGCCGCCCCAGCCGCCGAACCAGCCACCGGCTCCCTCCGGTTACGGTCACCTGCCCGGCCCGCCGCAGCACGGGTACGGCTACCCGGCGCAGGGCGAGAACCCGTACGCGCAGCAGGCCCCGTACGCGCAGCAGCCGCCCACCGTCCCGCAGCAGCAGCCCGGTTACGGCTACCCGCCGCCCAGGATGCCCGGTGCGCCGGGCGGCCCCGGCATGCCGCCGAAGAAGAAGCGGACCGTGCTGATCGCCGCCTCGGCCGCCGCGGCCGTCCTCGCCGTGGCCGTCATCGGCTACGTCGGCTTCTCCGGGTCCGACGAGGATCCGAAGCCGCCCGTCGCGCAGGAGTCCACGGACGCCAAGCCCTCCGGCTCGCCTTCCGTGGACAAGGGCGACGGCAACGGCACCGGCGCCGGCGGCCAGGGGCCGGACCTCAACTCCGGCCGCAAGCAGGGCGAGGACAAGGTCCTCTGGTTCAAGACCGCGAAGGTCGACGGTCCCGGCATGGGCGTCGAATCCGCGGCCCAGTGGGTCGTCGGCGACACCGTCGTCAAGAGCGTCTGGAAGTCCCTCACCGGCTATGCGGTCACCGACGGCAAGGAGAAGTGGACGCTCGCCTTCCCTGCCGCGATCTGCTCCGTCGCCCGGGACACCACCGCCGAGGGCAAGACGGTCGTCATGTACCGCGACGGCGACGGGGAGAACTCCACCTGCACCCAGATGCGCGTGGTCGACCTCAAGACCGGCAAGGAGGTCTGGTCGAAGGAGGTGCCCAAGGAAGGGCTCTTCGACATCTTCACCAGCCCCACCCTGGCCATGACCGGCGACACCGTCGCCGTCAGCCGCGGCGGCACCGCCAGCGCCTTCAAGATCAGCAACGGTGACAAGCTCTTCGGCAGCGCCATGGGCACCGGTTGCAAGCCCGACGGCTACGAAGCCGGCAACGGCAGGATGATCGCCCTCGCCACCTGCAGCGACGCGGACGCCAGCGCCGAGGTCCACGGGGTCGACCCCGTCACCGGCCAGAAGGCCTGGGCCTTCCGGCTCCCCAAGAAGTACAAGGTCACCAGCATCTACTCGGTGGACCCGCTCGTCCTCGACATCGGCAACGAGGAGAGCAAGCAGCGCTCCATCGTGGTCCTGGGACCCGACGGCAAGCAGACCGCCACCCTCGCAGGAGAGGGCAGCTTCGCCGTCGGCTGCGGCGACACCGGCCTCTTCCGGGCCCTGACGACCTGCACCTCGGCCGTCGTCGACTCCGGCACCCTCTACCTGCCCACCGCGGCGGGGGCCGGCAAGGCCAACGAGATCGTCGCCTTCGACCTGGCCACCGGCAAGGTCAAGTGGCGCACCCCGGCGGGCGACAAGCGCACCCTCACCCCGCTCAAGGCCGCCAACGGGCAGCTGATCGCCTACCGCAAGGCCGAGGAGGAACAGGGCGGCGAGGTCATCTCCATCCCGGCCGGCGGCGGCACCCCCACCGCGCTCCTGCGCCACCCGTCGGGCCCCGCCGCGCCGATCGAGAGCTCCTTCCGCACCCCGAAGCTCGACTACGTGGACGGGCGGTTCTTCATCTCGACGTCCCGGCTGCAGGCCAAGGGCACGGACGAGAAGCTCCTGATGGTCTTCGGCAAGTGACAACGCGTCCAACGAGCAGCCCAGTGAGAGGCAAGAGCAACCCATGAGTACCCCGCCGCCCCCCAGCCAGCCGCCGTCCGGCGGCTTCGGCGCGCCGCAGGACCCTCCGCCGGGCGGGTTCGGCGCCCCCACGCCGCCCGCCGGACCCCCCGCCCCGCCGGCGGGACCGCCCGCGCCGCCGGCCGGACCGCCGGCGCCCGCGCAGCAGCCGGCCGCGCCCCCCGCGTACGGGTACCCGCAGACCGGCCCCGGCTACGGCTACCCGCAGCAGCCCGGCACCCCGCCGCCGTTCGGCGCCCCCGGCACCCCGCCTCCCTACGGCGCCCCCGGCGCCCCGTCGTCCTTCGGCTCGCCCGGCGCTCCGGCGCCCGCCGCCCAGGGCCCGGCCGGTGGCGGCAACGACAAGCGCACCCAGCTGATGATCGTCGGCGCGGCCCTGCTGGCCATCGTCCTCATCGTCGGCGGCGGCCTCTGGTACGCCTCCGGCGACGGCGGCGGTGACGGCAGGAAGGACACCGCGGACAGCGGTCCCGACAAGCCGGGGGACGACAAGTCCCAGCCCGGCGCGGGCGGCAGCGAGAAGGTGCCCTCCAACGTCAAGTCGAAGGTGCTGGTCAACCAGCCGAGCCCGACGCCGGACGAGATGGTCCAGGTCCCCGGGTCCTGGCTGACCGACTCCACCTACATCAAGTCCGACGTGTACAAGATCGTCGGTTACAACGTCGTCGACGGCGGCAAGAAGTGGGAGGTTCCCCTCCCCGGTGAGCTCTGCGGCGCGTCCCGGCACGTCACCGACAACAAGACCGCGGTGATCTTCCGGCCCGCGAAGCCCACCCCGGAGGTCAAGTACCCGCCGTGCACCGAGGTCGGCGTCGTCGACCTGAACGCCGGCAAGCTCCTGTGGACCGGCCAGGCCAAGGGCGCCACCAGCGGTGACAAGCCGGTGTCCTACTACGAGGTCACCGTCAGCGGGCAGACCGTCGCCGCCGGCGGTCCCTCGGGCGGCGCCGCCTGGAGCCTCGCCGACGGCAAGTCCCTGTGGCTGCCCAAGGTCGACGGCGAAGGCTGCCGCGACGTCGGCTACGGCGGCGGCGAGGCCCTCGCCGTCATCCGCAGGTGCGGCCAGAGCTCCAACCAGACCCTGTACGCGCAGGCCCTGGACCCGAACACCGGCGCCCCGCAGTACTCGTACAAGCTCTCCGCGGGCATCGAGACCGCCGGCATCGTCTCCACGAAGCCCCTGATCGTCTCCGCCGACGTCGGCAAGACCGCCAAGAACGCCAGCGGCGTCAGCGACCTCTTCGTCATCGACAACGCGGGCCAGCTGAAGACGCACATCTCGCTCTCCTCCGGCACCTTCGGCGGCGAGTGCCACACCGAGGTCGAGCGGTGCTCCGGGATGATCGTCGGCAACGGCAAGCTCTACCTGCCCTCCTACGAGCACCAGGGCAAGGACGCCTACGGCAAGACCAACGAGCTGCTCTCCTTCGACCTGGAGACCGGCAAGCAGACCACCGACCGCGCCGACGCGGGCGAGCGGTACAAGCTGTACCCGCTGCGCATGGACGGGTCGAACGTCATCGCCTACAAGGAGCCCCCGTACGACAAGGGCGGCCAGGTCGTCAGCATCGACGGCAAGACGATGAAGGAAACCGTCCTGATGGAGAACCCGTCGGACAAGACGACCCAGCGCATCGAGACGGCCTACTCGCCCAACTACCACGAGTACCGCTACCACAACGGCAAGCTGTTCCTCGCGCGCACCTCGGTCAAGAAGCCGTACTCCGCCACGTCCGACCCGGAGTTCATCTTCACCGCCTTCACCGCGAGCTGATCCGCCCGCACGCCCGCACGCCCGCACGCCCGCACGCCCGCACGCCCGCACGCCCGCACGCCCGCACGCCCGCACGCCGCGAGCCGCGCGAGCCGCCGCAAGCCCCCGGAAGGTCCGCCTTCCGGGGGCTTCTGCGCGGTAACCCCGGCGCACCGTCGAACAAGCGTGTAGCTTGCCGGGTCAGAAGGGTGGGGGGTGGGTTCCGCAATGGGCGTACGGGTCGTGGTGGTCGACGAGCACCGGTTGCTGGCCGAGGCGCTGGCCTCGGCCCTGAAACTGCGCGGCCACCGGGTCCTGGCGGCCGCGGCCCCGGCCGCGGGCGCAGCCGAGCTGGTCATCGGGCGCGCCCCCGAGGTCTGCCTGTTCGGGACGGCGAGTCCCGCCGAGGCCGGGGTCTTCGAGCCCGTGGTCCGCATCAAGCGGGAGCGCCCGCAGATCGCCGTCGTCGTCCTCGGTCCGGTGCCGAGCCCGCGCGGGATCGCCGCCGCCTTCGCCGCCGGCGCCTGCGGGTACGTACGCCACGACGAGCGCATCGAGGGCGTGGAGCGTGCGCTGGCCAAGGCGCGGGCGGGCGAGGTGGCGATCGCGCCGCAGCTGTTGCAGGGAGCCTTCGCGGAGCTCCTGAACCCGGCCGCCCAGCCCGACGACGAGGGCAGCCGGCTGCTGCGGCTGCTCACCCCGCGCGAGGTGGAGGTGCTGGTGCGGGTCGCCGAGGGCGAGGACACCCGGCTGATCGCCGCGGGCATGGAGATCGCGCCGAGCACCGCCCGTACGCACGTGCAGCGGGTGCTGATGAAACTGGGCGTGGGATCGCGGCTGGAGGCGGCCGCGCTGGCCGCCCGTACCGGCCTGCTGGACCGGGCGCTGCCGGTGCGGCCGTCCGCCGCCGATTTCCCCGCGGGCGTCGAATCGGGTAAGCCAGTGTCCTAGCACGCGCAGCCTCCCGCGCGTGCTCCCCCGCGAGAGGCAGTAGGCGAGTGAGCAAGTACCTGGTAACCGGTGGCGCCGGATACGTCGGCAGCGTGGTCGCGGCGCACCTCCTGGAGGCCGGCCACGAGGTCACCGTCCTCGACGACCTCAGCACCGGCTTCCGCGTCGGCGTCCCGGCGGGCGCCGCCTTCATCGAGGGCCGCATCCAGGACGCCGCCCGCCACCTGGACTCCTCCTACGAGGCGGTGCTGCACTTCGCGGCCTCCTCGCAGGTCGGCGAGTCCGTGGTGAACCCGGGCAAGTACTGGGAGAACAACGTCGGCGGCACGCTCGCCCTGCTCGGCGCGATGCGCGAGGCGGGCGTGCGCAAGCTGGTGTTCTCCTCCACCGCCGCGACCTACGGGGAGCCGACGGAGGGCCTGCTCACCGAGGCCTCGGTGACCGCGCCGACCAACCCGTACGGCGCCTCGAAGCTGGCCGTCGACCACATGATCGCGGGGGAGTGCGTGGCGCACGGCCTGGCCGCGGTGTCGCTGCGCTACTTCAACGTGGCCGGGGCCTACGGGGAGTTCGGCGAGCGGCACACGCCCGAGACGCACCTGATCCCGCTGGTCCTCCAGGTCGCGCTGGGCGAGCGCGAGTCGATCTCGGTGTTCGGTGAGGACTACCCGACCCCGGACGGCACCTGCGTGCGCGACTACATCCACGTCGCCGACCTGGCGGAGGCCCACCTGGCCGCCCTGCGGGTCGCCGCCGAAGGGGAGCACCTGATCTGCAACCTGGGCAACGGCAGCGGGTTCTCGGTCCGCGAGGTGGTCGAGACGGTCCGCAAGGTCACCGGCCGGGAGATCCCCGAGGTCGTCGCCCCCCGCCGGGCCGGCGACCCCGCGATGCTGGTCGCCTCCGCCCGCACGGCGC
Source organism: Streptomyces sp. NPDC046308 (assembly GCF_055588065.1). Taxonomy (NCBI): domain Bacteria; kingdom Bacillati; phylum Actinomycetota; class Actinomycetes; order Kitasatosporales; family Streptomycetaceae; genus Streptomyces; species Streptomyces sp. NPDC046308. The sequence continues at coordinate 113,224 of NZ_JBVJFB010000006.1, read as the reverse complement.
ACGAGCGCCTCGGCTGGACCCCGAGCCGCTCGGACCTGACCGGCATCATCACGGACGCGTGGAACTTCGCGCGCACGCACACCGCCTGACCCACGGGTATCCCCCCGGAACACCGCTGTCCTGCGCGCCCCCCGCACCCTGCCAGGTGCGGGGGGCGCGTGCGTGGGGGCCGTGCGCGGCCGCCGGGCGCTGTGCGCGGGCGCCCAGCGTGCACACGCCGGGTGAATGGCCCACCGTGCAACTGCCCGTGGCACGCGCCGGTACGGAAGCTCCATCCGGACCGGTGGTAGGGGTGATTTCAAGCCACTGCGCAGGCGGTTCAGAACGCCTGCGCCGGAAAATCGCTGGGAAAACTTCTGCTATTCGGCCAACCGCGAGCGGCACCCGGCTCTACGCTGATGCGTGACACCGGTGGGGGCCGGTGTTGATTCAGGGGTCGAGACAAGTCGGGTACGACGTCCGGTCCGGGTAGTGCAGAGGTGTCACGGCGGCGGCCGGGGCAGCTGCGGATCACCCGGTCCGGGCGCCGTACCCGCCGTCGTCCGTTCCCCGACCCTTGGGGGTTTTGTGGTTCGTATCCGGGTTCTCGTCGTCGACGATCACCGCATCTTCGCCGAATCGCTCGCAGCCGCGCTCGCGGCCGAGTCGGACGTGGACGTGTCCGCGGCCGGCAGCGGCCCCGCCGCCCTGCGTTGCCTCGAACGCGCGGTGGCCGAGGGCCGCCGCTTCGACGTCCTGCTGGTCGACGCCGACCTCGGCGCGGTCGCCGGGGCCCTGCCCGCCCCGCGGGAGCCGGGCTCGGGTCCACCGCCGCCGGGCGCGGACGGGATCGCGCTGGTCGCCGGGGTGCGGGTGGCCCACCCCGGGGTCCGTACGGTCGTGCTCGCCGAGCGCGACGACCCCCGCCGGGCCGCGCAGGCGCTGCAGGCCGGGGCCTCGGGCTGGGTGGCGAAGGACTGCTCGCTCTCGCGGTTGCTGGCCGTCATCCGCGGGGTGCTGCGCGAGGAGACCCATCTGGCGCCCGCGCTGCTGACCGGAGTGCTCCGCGAGTTGACCGCGGCGCGCAAGCACCGCACGGACAGCGAACGGCTCGTGGAGTCGCTCACCCCGCGCGAACACGAGGTGCTGCGCTGCATGGTGGCGGGGCTGGGGCGCAAGGACGTGGCCGCGCGCCTGTTCCTGTCCCCGCACACCGTCCGCACGCACATGCAGAACGTGCTGGGCAAGCTCGGCGTGCACTCCACGCTGGCGGCGGTGGCGCTGGCCCGGCGGGCCGGCGTACGACCGGCCGACCTAGCCGGGGATGTTGTCGAACGGAGCGGTCAACTGGCGTAGCAGCCCGGCGAGATCACCGCGCTGGTTCCGCGAGAGCTGGGCCAGGATCGCCCGCTCCTGCGCCAGCAGCCCGGCGAGGGCCTGGTCCGCACGGTCCCGGCCCTCGGGGGTGAGCCGCACCAGGACCCCGCGGCGGTCGCTGGGGTCCGGGAGCCGCTCGACGAGGCCCTTCTTGGCGAGCCGGTCGATGCGGTTGGTCATGGTGCCGGAGGTGACCAGGGTCTGGGTAAGGAGCTGGCCGGGGGAGAGCTGGTAGGGCGCGCCGGCCCGGCGCAGGGACGTGAGGACGTCGAACTCCCAGGGCTCCAGGCCGTGCTCGGAGAAGGCCAGCCGGCGGGCGCGGTCCAGGTGGCGCGCGAGCCTGCTGACGCGGCTCAGTACCTCGAGCGGTTCCACGTCGAGGTCAGGGCGCTCCCGCCGCCATGCCGCCACCAGTCGGTCGACCTCGTCCTCCATGCCGATCAGTGTAAGGGGTCTGTCGACGTGAAGTCTCTTCATACCGAGTATCTTGACCACAAGCATCTTGACGTCGAGATATAAATCGCGCGAGCATGGGGCATGGAGGGGGCCGGAACAGATTCCGCTTCCGACCGCCCCGCCAGCAGGGAGGCTCGAACATGTATTCCGATACCGCGCACTCGGGGACCCCCACGTCCACCGCGCCCTCGGCTCCCACGTGGGATCCCCAGCAGTACCTGCGGCACGCAGGCCATCGCACCCGGCCCTTCCTGGACCTCCTCACCCGCATACCCGAGCTCCCCAACCGGCCCGCCCGCATCGCCGACCTCGGCTGCGGCCCCGGCAATGTCACCGCGCTCCTCGCCGACCGCTGGCCCGCCGCCCGCATCACCGGCTTCGACCTCTCCCCGGAGATGCTCCACCGCGCCACCCAGGAGCACGCCGGCCCCACCACCGGCGGCGGCAGCCTCGACTTCCGCCACGGCGACCTCGCCGGCTGGCTCCCCGAGGAGCCCTACGACCTGATCGTCTCCAACGCCGCCCTGCAGTGGGTCCCCGGCCACGCCGGCTCCTTCGGCGCCTGGATCAACGGCCTGCGCCCCGGCGGCACCTTCGCCTTCCAGATCCCCGGCAACTTCACCGCCCCCAGCCACGCCCTGCTCGCCGAACTGTGCGACACCCCGCGATGGCGGGCCCGGCTCGCCGGCCACGGCGCCCGTTACATCCATCTCCTCGAACCCGCCGAATATCTTGCCCGGTTCACCGCGCTCGGCTGCGCCGCCGACGTCTGGGAGACCACCTACCACCAACTGCTCCCCGGCCCCGACCCCGTTCTCGACTGGGTCAAGGGCACCGCCCTGCGGCCCGTCCTCACCGCCCTCGGCGAGGACCACGAGGCCGTGGACGCCTTCCTCACCGAATACCGCGACCGGCTGCGCGTGGCCTACCCGACCGGGCCGCGCGGCACCGTCTTCCCGTTCCGCCGGATCTTCGCCGTCGCCCGCAAGGAGGCCTGACCGTGCTCACCGCCGTCGACCACGTCCAACTCGCCGCGCCGCCGGACTCGGAGGACCGGCTCCGCGCCTTCTACACCGACGTCCTCGGCATGACCGAGATCCCCAAACCGCCCGTCCTCGCCGCGCGCGGGGGCTGCTGGTTCGCCGCCGGGCCGGTACAGCTGCACCTCGGCATCGAGGCGGACTTCCGGCCCGCCCGCAAGGCCCACCCCGGACTGCGGGTGACCGGGATCGAGGCGTACGCGAACAGACTGGAGGAACGCGGTGCCAAGGTCGTCTGGGACGACGACCTGCCCGGCCACCGCCGCTTCTACTCCGAGGACCCCGTCGGCAACCGGCTCGAGTTCCTCGAGGAGCACGCCCTGGAACCGCAGGCCCTGGAGGAGTGCGGCTGAGCGGCCCGCACGAGACGACGGCGCCCCGCCACCGAGTCCTCGGTGGCGGGGCGCGTCGTACGGTCCGGCCCGCTCAGCTCTTGCGGCGGCCCACCAGCTGCGGCTTCGACTCCAGCCCGTCCAGCCCGTGCCAGGCCAGGTTGACGAGGTGGGCGGCCACCTCCGCCTTCCTCGGCTTGCGGACGTCCAGCCACCACTGCCCGGTCAGCGCCACCATCCCGACCAGCGCCTGCGCGTACAGCGGCGCCAGCTTGGGATCAAAGCCCCGCGCCTTGAACTCCAGGCCCAGGATGTCCTCGACCTGCGTGGCGATGTCACTGATCAGCGAGGCGAAGGTGCCGGTGGACTGCGCCACCGGGGAGTCCCGGACCAGGATCCGGAAACCGTCCGTGTATGACTCGATGTAGTCCAGCAGCGCGAACGCCGCCTGCTCCAGCAGCTCCCGCGGGTGCCCGGCCGTCAACGCCCCCGTCACCCCGTCCAGCAGCTGGCGCATCTCCCGGTCGACGACCACCGCGTACAGCCCCTCCTTGCCCCCGAAGTGCTCGTACACCACCGGCTTGGACACCCCGGCCTTCGCCGCGATCTCCTCCACCGACGTGCCTTCGAAACCCTTCTCCGCGAACAGGGCCCGGCCGATGTCCAGCAGTTGCTGGCGCCGCTCCGCGCCCGTCATCCGCACCCGGCGGCCGCGCCGGGGCTTGTCGCTGCTGGAATTACCGCCGTCGATCGCCACGCCCCCCATCATGCCGCTTTCGCGTCGCTTTCCCTGCGCCGGGCGTCGACGCGGGCGGCCGACGGCCAGCGCACGTCCGTGGCCCAGCCCAGCTGCTCGAACCAGCGGATCAGCCGCGCGCTGGAGTCGACCTGGCCGCGCAGCACACCGTGGCGCGCCGAGGTCGGATCGGCGTGGTGCAGGTTGTGCCAGGACTCCCCGCAGGAGAGCACCGCCAGCCACCACACGTTGCCGCTGCGGTCGCGCGACTTGAACGGCCGCTTGCCCACCGCGTGACAGATCGAGTTGATCGACCACGTCACGTGGTGCAGCAGCGCCACCCGCACCAGCGAGCCCCAGAAGAACGCCGTGAACGCGCCCCACCAGGACATCGTCACCAGACCGCCCACCAGAGGCGGGATCGCCAGCGACAGCATCGTCCAGAAGATGAAGTCACGCGAGATCCGCCGGATCGCCGGGTCCTTGATCAGGTCGGGGGCGTACTTCTGCTGATCGGTCTGCTCCTCGTCGAAGAGCCAGCCGATGTGCGCCCACCACAGGCCCTTCATCAGCGCCGGCAGCGTCTCGCCGAACCGCCACGGCGAATGCGGGTCGCCCTCGTGATCCGAGTACTTGTGGTGCTTGCGGTGGTCCGCCACCCAGCGCACCAGCGGCCCCTCCACCGCCATCGAACCCATCACGGCCAGGGCGATCCGCAGCGGCCGCTTCGCCTTGAAGGAACCGTGCGTGAAGTAGCGGTGGAAACCGATGGTGATCCCGTGGCAGGCCAGGAAGTACATGAAGACCATCAGGCCCACGTCCAGCCAGCTCACCCCCCAGCCCCACGCCAGGGGGACCGCGGCCAGCAGGGCCACGAAGGGAACGGTGATGAACAGCAGCAGAGCGATCTGCTCGATGGACCGCTTGTTCTCGCCGCCGAGGGTCGCGGACGGCGCAGTTGTCTCGGAGGGGGCCGAAGCACCCTCGATCAGATCGGGACTGGTGGTCATGGTGTCCCCTGGGGGGTGAGAGAAGTCGGCAGGCTCTCCGGTCACGGACCTACGGACCCGTAACCTACGGCATCGTAAGTATGGCAAAGGCGGATCCCGGGGCAAGAGGAGAGAGGAACGCGGCGGGGCGAAAGACGCGCCCGCGGACGGGGCACGCGCCGCCCTGTGAGACGTCTGCCCGGACACACGCGCGGGACACCTATCCTGGTCCCGTCGGACAGCGCGGTCCGCACGGGCAGCCCGAGCTGCGCATCAGGAGCGACGATCCCCCGGACCGAGTCCGCGGGGCATCGAAGCGCGCGGCCGGCAGCCCACCGCCCAGTAGCGCTCGAACACTGCAAGGAGCCGCACCTGTGAGCAGTGCTGACCAGGCCCCCCAGGGCCAGGCCCCCGTCACCCCGGCCGCCACCGCCAACGCGGAGCTGCGCGCGGACATCCGCCGCCTGGGCGACCTCCTCGGGGAGACCCTCGTACGCCAGGAGGGCCGGGAACTCCTCGACCTCGTCGAAAAGGTGCGCGCCCTCACCCGCACGGACGGCGAGGCCGCCGCCGAGCTGCTCGGCGACACCGATCTGGAGACCGCCGCCAAGCTCGTGCGCGCCTTCTCCACCTACTTCCACCTCGCCAACGTCACCGAGCAGGTGCACCGCGGCAAGGAACTGCGCGCCCACCGTGCCGCCGAGGGCGGGCTCCTCGCCCGCACCGCCGACATGCTGAAGGACGCCGACCCCGAACACCTGCGCGAGACGGTCAAGAACCTCAACGTCCGCCCGGTCTTCACCGCGCACCCCACCGAGGCGGCCCGCCGCAGCGTCCTCAACAAGCTGCGCCGCATCGCCGCGCTGCTGGAGGAGCCCGTCACCGGCGCCGGCGACCGCCGCCGCCACGACCTGCGGCTCGCCGAGAACATCGACCTCGTGTGGCAGACCGACGAGCTGCGCGTGGTCCGCCCCGAGCCCGCCGACGAGGCCCGCAACGCGATCTACTACCTCGACGAGCTGCACGCCGGGGCCGTCGGCGACGTCCTCGAGGACCTCGCCGCCGAGCTCCAGCGCGTCGGCGTCGAGCTGCCCGCCGGCACCCGCCCGCTGACCTTCGGCACCTGGATCGGCGGCGACCGCGACGGCAACCCCAACGTCACCCCCGACGTCACCCGCGACGTGCTGATCCTCCAGCACGAGCACGGCATCACCGACGCACTCGAACTCATCGACTTCCTGCGCGGCCTGCTGTCCAACTCCATCCGTTACACCGGCGCCACCGAGGAACTCCTCGCCTCCCTCCAGGCCGACCTGGAACGCCTCCCCGAGATCAGCCCGCGCTACAAGCGGCTGAACGCCGAGGAGCCGTACCGCCTCAAGGCCACCTGCATCCGGCAGAAGCTCCTCAACACCCGCGAGCGCCTCGCCAAGGGCACCCCGCACGAGGAAGGCCGCGACTACCTCGGCACCGCCGAGCTGCTCACCGACCTCACCCTCATCCAGACCTCCCTGCGCGAGCACCGCGGCGCCCTCTTCGCCGACGGCCGCATGGACCGCACCATCCGCACCCTGGCCGCCTTCGGCCTCCAGCTCGCCACCATGGACGTACGCGAGCACGCCGACGCCCACCACCACGCGCTCGGCCAGCTCTTCGACCGGCTCGGCGAGGAGTCCTGGCGCTACGCCGACATGCCGCGCGACTACCGGCAGAAGCTCCTCGCCAAGGAGCTGCGCTCGCGCCGGCCGCTGGCCCCCACCCCGGCGCCCCTCGACGCGGCCGGGCAGAAGACCCTCGGTGTCTTCCTCGCCATCAAGGACGCCTTCGAGAAGTTCGGCCCCGAGGTCATCGAGTCGTACATCATCTCGATGTGCCAGGGTGCCGACGACGTCTTCGCGGCCGCGGTACTGGCCCGCGAGGCCGGCCTGATCGACCTGCACGGCGGCTGGGCCAAGATCGGCATCGTCCCGCTCCTGGAGACCACCGACGAGCTGCGCGCCGCCGACGTCATCCTCGACGAGATGCTCGCCGACCCCTCCTACCGGCGCCTGGTCTCCCTGCGCGGCGACGTCCAGGAGGTCATGCTCGGCTACTCCGACTCCAGCAAGTTCGGCGGCATCACCACCAGCCAGTGGGAGATCCACCGCGCCCAGCGGCGGCTGCGCGACGTGGCCCACCGCTACGGGGTGCGCCTGCGCCTCTTCCACGGCCGCGGAGGCACCGTCGGCCGCGGCGGTGGCCCCTCGCACGACGCGATCCTCGCCCAGCCCTGGGGCACCCTGGAGGGCGAGATCAAGGTCACCGAGCAGGGCGAGGTCATCTCCGACAAGTACCTCGTCCCGTCGCTGGCCCGCGAGAACCTCGAACTGACCGTCGCGGCGACCCTGCAGGCCTCCGCCCTGCACACCGCGCCCCGCCAGTCCGACGAGGCCCTCGCCCGCTGGGACGCGGCCATGGACGTCGTCTCCGACGCCGCCCACGCCGCGTACCGCGCGCTCGTCGAGGACCCGGACCTGCCGTCGTACTTCTTCGCGGCGACCCCCGTCGACCAGCTCGCCGACCTCCACCTGGGCTCGCGGCCCTCGCGCCGCCCCGACTCCGGCGCCGGCCTCGACGGCCTGCGCGCCATCCCGTGGGTCTTCGGCTGGACCCAGTCCCGCCAGATCGTCCCCGGCTGGTACGGGGTCGGCTCCGGCCTCAAGGCACTGCGCGAGGCCGGCCGGCAGGACGCCCTCACCGAGATGGGCGAGCGCTGGCACTTCTTCCGCAACTTCCTGTCCAACGTCGAGATGACGCTGGCCAAGACCGACCTGCGGATCGCCCGCCACTACGTCGACACCCTCGTGCCCGACCACCTCAAGCACGTCTTCACCCGCATCGAGGCCGAGCACGAGCTCACCGTCAACGAGGTCCTGCGCATCACCGGCGGCAGCCGTCTCCTGGACTCCAACCCGGTCCTCCAGCAGACCTTCGCGGTCCGCGACGCCTACCTGGACCCGATCTCCTACCTCCAGGTCTCCCTCCTGGCCCGCCAGCGCGCGGCCGCCGCCCGCGGCGAGGAGGCCGACCCGCTCCTCGCCCGCGCCCTGCTGCTCACCGTCAACGGCGTGGCCGCGGGCCTGCGCAACACCGGCTGAACCCTCGGAGCCGGATACGACGGAGCCCCCGCACCGGCCGGTGCGGGGGCTCCGTCGTATCCGTCAGGAGTTGTACGTGGACTGCGCGCGCTCCAGGCCATCCTGGATCAGGCACTCCACCGAGTCGGCGGCCCGGTCCACGAACCAGTCCAGCTCCTTGCGCTCCGTGGACGAGAAGTCCTTCAGCACGAAGTCCGCGACCTGCATCCGGCCCGGCGGCCGGCCGATGCCGCAGCGGACCCGGTGGTAGTCGGGGCCCATCGACTTCGTCATCGACTTCAGACCGTTGTGGCCGTTGTCCCCGCCGCCCAGCTTCAGGCGCAGCGTCGGGTAGTCGATGTCCAGCTCGTCGTGGACGGCGACGATCCGCTCCAGCGGCACCTTGTAGAAGTCGCGCAGGGCCGTCACCGGGCCGCCGGAGAGGTTCATGTACGTCATCGGCTTCGCCAGCACCACCCGGCGGTTCGCCGGTCCCGGCGCGCCGACGCGGCCCTCGACCACCTGGGCCCGGGCCTTGTGCGCCTTGAACTTCCCGCCGATCCGCTCCGCCAGCAGGTCGGCCACCATGAAGCCGATGTTGTGGCGGTTGCCCGCGTACTCCGGTCCGGGGTTGCCGAGGCCGACGATCAGCCAGGGTGCCGCGTCGTCCGACATCAAAAGCTCCTTAAGGCCTTGAACGAAGACGACCGCCGTCCCGCTCCAGTGGAGCCGGACGGCGGTCGGTCAGCAACTGCTGAGGGGGGAAGGCGAGGCTCAGGCCTCGGTGCCCTCGGCGGCCTCGGCGGCCGGCTCCTCGGCCTGCGGGGCCACGACCTGCAGGACGGCGATGTCGCCGTCGACGGCCAGGGTGGTGCCCGCCGGGAGGACCAGGTCCTTGGCGTGGATGGTCGCGCCGGCCTCGAGGCCCGCGATGGAGACGGTGACCTCGGTCGGGATGTGGGTGGCCTCGGCCTCGACGGAGATCGTGTTCTGGAGGGTCTCCAGCATGTTGCCGCCGGCGGCCAGCTCGCCCTCGGTGACGATCGCGACGTCGACGGTGACCTTCTCGCCCTTCTGGACGATCAGGAAGTCGACGTGGGAGACCGAGCGCTTCAGCGGGTGCTTCTGCACGGCCTTCGGGATGACCAGCTCGGTGCCCTCGCCCGCGATGTCCAGGGAGATCAGGACGTTCGGGGTGCGGAGCGCCAGCTGCAGGGCGTGGGCGTCGACGTTGACGTGCTTCGGGTCGGTGCCGTGGCCGTAGATGACGGCGGGGGTCAGGGCGTCACGACGGGCCTGGCGGGCAGAGCCCTTGCCGAACTCGGTGCGGACCTTGGCGGAAAGCTTGACCTCGGACATGCTCACTCCTCGTGGGGTGACGGAAAAGGACGACGGTCACCCGGCCGGAACGGCCTGCTACGAAGAGCGCGTCGATAACGGAGCGTCCGTACCGGAAACAGGTACGGCCTCCCTCGCCGAGCAACTCATGGAGTGTACCCGGCAGGGGAGGCCGTACCCAAAACGATCTACCGCGGAGCGGTTGCCGCTGTTACTGCTGCTCCTCGAAGAGGCTGGTGACCGAACCGTCCTCGAAGACCTCGCGCACCGCGCGGGCGATCATCGGGGCGATCGACAGCACCGTGATCTTGTCGAGCTCCAGGTCGGACGGGTCCGGCAGGGTGTTCGTGAACACGAACTCGCTGACCTTGGAGTTCTTCAGGCGGTCGGCCGCCGGGCCCGACAGGATGCCGTGCGTGGCCGTCACGATGACGTCCTCGGCGCCGTGCGCGAACAGCGCGTCGGCCGCGGCGCAGATGGTGCCACCGGTGTCGATCATGTCGTCGACCAGGACGCAGACGCGGCCCTTGACCTCACCGACGACCTCGTGGACGGTCACCTGGTTGGCGACGTCCTTGTCGCGGCGCTTGTGCACGATGGCCAGCGGCGCGTCCAGGCGGTCGCACCAGCGGTCGGCGACGCGCACGCGGCCGGCGTCCGGGGAGACGATCGTCAGCTTGGTGCGGTCCACCTTGGCGCCCACGTAGTCCGCGAGGACGTTCAGCGCCGACAGGTGGTCCACCGGGCCGTCGAAGAAGCCCTGGATCTGGTCCGTGTGCAGGTCGACCGTGAGGATGCGGTCCGCACCCGAGGTCTTCAGCAGGTCGGCGACCAGGCGGGCCGAGATCGGCTCGCGGCCCTTGTGCTTCTTGTCCTGGCGGGCGTATCCGTAGGACGGGATGATCACGGTGATGGAGCGCGCCGACGCGCGCTTCAGCGCGTCGATCATGATCAGCTGTTCCATGATCCACTTGTTGATCGGAGCCGTGTGGCTCTGGATCAGGAAGCAGTCCGCGCCGCGAGCCGACTCCTGGAAGCGAACGTAGATCTCACCGTTCGCGAAGTCGAAAGCCTTGGTCGGCACGAGGCCGACTCCCAGCTGGTGCGCGACCTCCTCGGCCAGCTCGGGGTGGGCGCGGCCGGAGAAGAGCATCAGCTTCTTCTCGCCGGTCGTCTTGATCCCGGTCACAGCACTGTCTCCTCAGACGTGTTGAAGCTGCTCGCCCCCATGTGCGTCCGTCCCGCACACGGTGAGCCAGCCGAATTGCGTGCACCTATCACGGTACGCCGTCGCGGGCGTACCTGTTTCCGGTCAGTTCACCTCAGTGGCGCTCGGAATCCTCCGAGCCCGCCGACTGGGCCGCCGTGGCGGCCGCGCTTCCCGGACGCTTGCGGGCCACCCAGCCCTCGATATTCCGCTGCTGGCCGCGGGCCACGGCCAGCGCACCGGGCGGCACATCCTTGGTGATCACGGACCCGGCCGCCGTGTAGGCGCCGTCCCCGATCGTGACGGGAGCCACAAACATGTTGTCCGAGCCCGTCTTGCAGTGTGAGCCGACGGTGGTGTGGTGCTTGTGCTCACCGTCGTAGTTCACGAAGACGCTGGCCGCGCCGATGTTCGTGTACTCGCCGATCGTCGCGTCGCCCACGTAGGACAGGTGGGGCACCTTGGTGCCCTCGCCGATCGTCGCGTTCTTCATCTCGACGTACGTGCCGGCCTTGGCCTTCGCGCCGAGGTTCGTGCCCGGACGCAGGTAGGCGAACGGCCCCACGGACGCCTGCGGGCCCACGACCGCGCTCTCCGCGACCGTGTTGTCCACCCGGGCGCCCGCGCCCACGGTGGTGTCCTTCAGCCGGGTGTTCGGGCCGACCTCGGCGCCTTCGGCGATGTGCGTGGCGCCCAGGAGCTGGGTGCCGGGGTGCACGAGCGCGTCCTGCCCGAAGGTGACGGTCACGTCCACGAAGGTGCTCGCCGGGTCGACGACCGTCACGCCCGCGAGCATGGCCCGCTCCAGCAGGCGCGCGTTCAGCAGCGCGCGGGCCTCGGCCAGCTGGACGCGGTTGTTGATCCCGAGGATCTGGCGGTGGTCGCTGCCGACGGCCGCGCCGACGCGGTGCCCGGCCTCGCGCAGGATGCCGAGGACGTCGGTGAGGTACTCCTCGCCCTGGCTGTTGTCGGTGCGGACCTTGCCGAGCGCGTCGGCGAGCAGGCTGCCGTCGAAGGCGAAGACGCCGGAGTTGATCTCGCGGATGGCCCGCTGGGCGTCGGTGGCGTCCTTGTGTTCGACGATGGCCGTCACGGCGCCGCCGGCGTCCCGGACGATCCGCCCGTAGCCGGTGGAGTCCGGTACCTCGGCGGTGAGCACGGTGACGGCGTTGCCGTCGGCCTCGTGCGTCGCCGCCAGCCGCGCCAGCGTCTCGCCGGTCAGCAGCGGGGTGTCGCCGCAGACCACGATCACGGTCCCGTCGAGCGGGCCGCCGAGCTCTTCGAGGGCCATGCGGACGGCGTGCCCGGTGCCGTTCTGCTCGTACTGGACGGCGGTGCGGACGCCGGCGTCGACGCCGGCCAGGTGCGCGGTGACCTGCTCCCGGGCGTGCCCGACGACCACGACGAGGTGGGCGGGGTCCAGCTCGCGGGAGGCGGCGACGACGTGACCGACGAGCGAGCGCCCGCAGATCTCGTGCAGAACCTTGGGAGTGGCCGACTTCATGCGGGTGCCTTCACCCGCTGCGAGTACGACGACGGCTGCCGGGCGGTTGGCGCTCACGGGGATGCCCTTCGGCTTCGGGGGTGGACCCGTGAAGGATACCGGGGTGCAAAGGAGCCGAAACGAGGGCGGGTGGAGGGCGGGTAGAGGGGCCGGAATGAGAGCGGGTCCCGACCGGTGGTCAGGACCCGAGGGGCTGTGCAGCTCCCCTGTCAGGACTCGAACCCGAACATAAGGCACCAAAAGCCTCAGTGCTGCCAATTACACCACAGGGGATGGTAAATCAGGCCGAACCGGACAGTTCCGCAATCCGATCAAGCTGGCCGTCCCTACTATGCCGTACCACCCGGCCTCAATGCGACGGTACTCGTGTCCGCCGTTTCGGAGGCGGAGAATTGCCGGAGCCCCCGCCGGGCCCGCCCGTACGCTGGACGGCATGACCAGTACGGGGGAAGTGGAAGGCCGCGCTGGGCCGCCGTTGTGGTGGGCGCGGCGACGGGATGCCGTAACGGACGTGACGCTCGCCGGGGTGTCCGCCGTGGAGTGCGCGTGGGAGGGCGTCACCTTCGCCCGTGAGGCGGGGCTGCCGACCGCGGTCGGGGTGACGTTCGGGCTGGTGGTGGGGGCCACGCTCGTGCTGCGGCGGCGCTGGCCGATCGCCGTGGTGCTCGTGGGCATCGCCGTCACGCCCGCCGCGATGGGGTTCCTGCTCTCGGTGGTGGGGATGTACTCCCTCGCCTCCTCCGGGGTGCCCCGGCGGATCATCGCGACCCTGGCCTCGATGTCCCTGGTCGCGACCTTCGTGGTGATGTACGTCCAGACCCGCGGGGACGTCGAGGCCGATCCGAAGCTCGTGGTCGCGCTCTCGGGGTTCGTCGCGGTGGCGCTGACCGTGCCGCCGCTGCTGCTCGGGCTCTACATAGGGGCCCGGCGGCGGCTGATGGAGAGCCTGCAGGAGCGGGCGGACTCGCTGGAGCGGGAGCTGTCACTGCTGGCGGACCGGGCGGAGGAACGGGCCGAATGGGCCCGTACGGAGGAGCGGACCCGCATCGCGCGGGAGATGCACGACGTCGTCGCGCACCGGGTGTCGCTGATGGTGGTGCACGCGGCCGCGCTGGAGGCGGTGGCCGTCAAGGACCCGGCGCGCGCGGCGAAGAACGCCGCGCTGGTGGGTGACATGGGGCGGCAGGCGCTGACGGAACTGCGGGAGATGCTGGGCGTGCTGAGGGCTGCGCCGAAGCCGGTGGTTGCGGCAGCCGCAGCCGCGGCCGCGGTGGCCGCCGTGCCGGTGGCTGCGGTCGGGCTCGTCGGGGGTGGCGAGGAGGGGCCCTCGCTCGACGAGCTGGAGGTGCTGGTCGGGCAGTCCCGGGCGGCCGGGATGGCCGTGGAGATGCTCGTGCAGGGCGAGGGGGCGGCCGCGGGGTACGCGGCGGAGGTCGAGCAGACGGCGTACCGCGTGGTCCAGGAGGCACTGACCAACTGCCACAAGCACGCCCCGGGGGCGCGGGTCGTGGTGCGGCTCGCGCATCGGGACGGGGAGGTGGCGATGCAGGTGGAGAACGGGCCGTGCGAGGGGAAGACGGACGGGGTCGGACTGCCGAGCGGGGGGAACGGGCTGGTCGGGATGCGGGAGCGAGTGCTCGGGCTGGGCGGGGTCTTCGTGTCCGGGCCGACGGACGCGGGCGGGTTCAGGGTGTCGGCGGTCCTACCGGTCCGCTAGCCGCCGGTTGGCTGCGCCGCCGGTTGGCTGCGCCGCTCGGGCGGGCTACGGGGGCCAGTTGCACCGGGGCCTGGTCGGGTGCGGGGGTCGGTTGTGGTGGGGGCGGGCGCGCGCCGGGGCGTCTCCTCGGGCGCCAAACGTGTCGGGGTGTCGGAGAGCTGGGCGGCAGTGCGTTTGGCGCCCTGCGGGGATCACCCCGACACACACCCACCCCCACCCCAACCGCCCCGGCCGACCAACCTTCCGGTGCTGGCCCACATTCGGCCTCGCCGCGCAAGTTCAGCCCCTCCGGCGTTTGAGGAGCGGGGTCCGGGGCGGAGCCCCGGTCTTTGAGCCGCACCGTCCAGCCGTGCCGCACCACTTCAGCCTCCGCCGCACCCATTCAGCCCCTCCGGCGTTTGAGGAGCGGGGTGCGGGGCGGAGCCCCGGTCTTTGAGCCGCACCGGTCAGCTGGGCCTTACCTTCCGGCTGGGCCGCGCAAGTTCAGCCCCTCCGGCGATTGAGGAGCGGGGTCTGGGGCGGGGCCCCGGGCTTTGAGCCGCAGCGGCCGCGCGAATTCAGCCTCGCCGGCGTTTGAGGCGCGGGGCGGAGCCCCGGTCTGGGCGCCGCGCCGCTCGCTACGCCGTCGTCAGGCGGGTGGGTTGGAGGCCCGTCAGGAGGAGGGTGAGGGCTTCGTCGAGGGTGGAGCCGAGGTACCAGTCGCCGGTGTGGTCGATGCCGTAGACGCGGCCTTCGCGGTCGAGCGCGAGGTGCGAGCCGCCGTCGGCCTCGACGCCGAGGGGGCAGAGCTGGGTGGACAGGGCCCGGCCGAGGTCCGCGAAGGTGCGGGCGAGGTGGAGGCCCGTGAGCGGGTCGAGCCGGACCGGCGTCGGGGCGATCTGGCGGCCGGGCCCGGGGGCGCTGACGGTGAGGCCCCCGAATTCGGCCCAGGCCTCGACGGCGGCGGGGAAGACCGTGTGCCGGTGTCCGGCGGGGGTGGTGTGGTCCCGGAGCGCGTCGGCCCAGTACTCGGCCTGCTTGATGTCCCAGCGGCCGGGTTCCCAGCCGGCCGTGCGCAGGGCGGAGTCCACGGCGACCGGGAAGCGGGTGGCCGAGGAGCGGTCGTAGGAGGCGGAGGTGGGGGTCATGGCTACTCGGCTGGGGTGAGGTCGACGGGGCGTACGCCGAAGTGGGCGAGGAGGGCGTCGCAGGAGCGGCAGGGTGGTGCGTAGCTGCCGTGGAGGGGGTCGCCGTCCTCGCGGATGCGGCGCGCGGTGATCTTGGAGTGTTTGAGGGAGCGGCGGGCCTCGCTCGCGGAGAGCGGCTTGCGGGAGGCGCGCCGGGAGCGGGCCGCCTCGACGGCGGCGAGGTGGCGGGAGAGCAGTATCGCCTCGGGACATCGGCCGGTGAAACGTTCGCGCTGGCCGCTCGTCAGGGTGTCGAGGAAGTCCTGGACGAGGGGGTGGAGCACCGGGGGCTGGTCGGCCTTGCCGGCGGTGCCGGTGAGGGTTTCGCCGCGTACGGAGAGGGCGGCGGCGACGGTGGGGAGGATGCCGTCGCGGCGGAAGCGCAGGATGGGTGCGACGGGGCGGCCGTCGGTGCTGCTCCAGCGCAGGCGGGGGTCGCCGGCGGGGCCGCTCGCCTCGCCGGCCGGGCCCGCGGCCGCCGGTGTGCCCGGCGCCTCCGGGGTGGTGTCGCCCGGTTCTGTGCGTGTTGCCGTGTGGTGCATGGTCGCGCTTTCCCTCCCGTGGCGGCGGTGGTGACCGCTGTCGCGCACGCCCCCGTGCTGCGGGGACAGCCTGTCAAATGTCACCTGTCGTGTGGAAGCGGGGTCGAATATTCGTATCAATTCGGATGTTCCTGGCCCCGCGGGGGGTGGGCCGGTCGCGCGCGGGTGAGGCTCTTGCCCCAGCGCATAGGCTGTGGTGAACCAGCCAGATCCAGCAGGGGGCTACCGCCATGACGACAGGTCGGCTCGGGCAGCAGGCCGCGCCACCCAACGCCGCTTACTCGGGGCAGGTCGTGCATTTCCCGGACCCGGTCCGGGCCGCTCGGCATCCCCACGGGGTGCGGATGGACGGCAACGGGCATCCGGACTTCTCCGCGTACGCGCGTGCGGCCGTGGAGATCGCCGAGCCCCCGGAGGGGTTCGGCGTCGACGAGTTGCGGCTGACGGACTACGTGTCCGCGAACGCGGCGATGAAGGCCGCCGGCCACGAGCTGTGGGACACGGTCGGGCCGGTGGCGACCCCGCACGGCTGGACCTGGCACCACGTGGCGGGTTCGCGGCGCATGGAGCTGGTCCCGGTCGAGGTGAAGGCCCTGCTGCGGCACCACGCGGGGCTGGCGACCGCGCCGGTGGACCACGAGAAGCGCGGGACGCGCCCGTTGCAGGAGCTGCGCCCGGTGCACATGGGGCTGCCGAAGTCGGTGGTCTCGGTGTCCGAGGAACTGGTGCAGGGCGTCGAGGAGGACCTCGGCTACCGGCTGCCGGAGGCGTACCGCTCGTTCCTGAAGGCCGCGGGCGGCTGCGCGCCGGTGGGCGCCGGCCTGGACGTGGACCTGGGTCTGCTGGTGGACCAGCCGTTCTTCACGGTGCGCGAGGAGGCGGCGGTCAACGACCTGGTGTACGTCAACAAGTGCCTGCGGGACCACCTGACGAAGGACTACCTGTGCGTGGCCTTCGCGCAGGGCGGGCTGCTCGCCCTGAAGGTGAAGGGCGAGGCCATCGGCTCGGTGTGGTTCTCCCCGTACGACGACGCGCGCGACCAGGACGGCTGGTCGGTACAGGAGCGCGTGGAGCGGCTGTTGCTGCCGTGCGGTGCTGATTTCGACGCCTTTCTGGAGCGGCTGGCGGGCAACCCGCCGGAGCTGGAGACGGTGGCCGGTCTGATGGTGGACGGCGGATTCGCACGCTCGGTTCCCGTGGCGGGACCGGTTCCGTCGGTGCGTACCGGTTCGGATGAGGGGTGACGGCGCGATGGTGACCTTTGCGCAGGCGCAGGAGCGCGCCGAGGAGTGGATCAACGGCGACGTGCCCGCGTACCAGCACCGTGAGGTGCGCGTACGGGAGTTCGGGCTCGGGTTCGTGGTGTGGGCGGAGGACCGTGCGGCGGGTCCGGTGTCCGGGGGCGGCCGGCAGCGGCTGGTCATCGCGCGGGACAGCGGGGAGGTGACGCTGTGGCCGGGGCTGCCGGTGGGTGAGGTGATCCGCCGGTACGAGGAGGAGTACGGGGCGGTCGCCGCCTCGGCCGCTTCGGAGGCTTCGGTTCCGCCGCCGCGGATCGACTCGGAGCAGACCTCGTTCATGCTGAGCCCGCCGGAGTGGCTGCAGGAGGCCGCGGACCGGGCGGGGATTCCGCCCGCGCCGGCGCCCGCGTCGGCTCCGGCTCCGGCTTCCGTTGCCGGTGAGCCGGCCGCCGCGGCTCCGGCCGCGCCCCCGGCGCCGGTGGAAGCGGTGCCGCTGCGGCGCGGGGGTGAGATCCCGTACGAGCCGACGGCCAACGACGGCGTCCCGGCGGGCGCCCCGGCGCCGGCCCCGGCCCCGGCCGCGCCCGCGGTGCCCACCGGTGCCACGCCGTGGGCGGGTACCGATGTGAACTCCGGTACGGACGACGCGTCCGTGCCGCTGCCCGCGACCGTGTTCGCGCCGCCGCTGTCCGGGTCGGACCTGGAGGACCGGCCGTCCTCCGGCGTGGCCCCCGAGGCCAAGACCACGCTGATGCCGGGCGGCAGCCAGCTGCCGCGGACGGCCGTCGTGCCCGCGCTGGGTTCGCCGGCCGCCGACATCGCCGACGCGCCGACGAGCAAGGCGCAGGTCTCCCGGCCGGGTGGGCCCGCGGGCCAGCAGTCGACGCCCCCCGGTGCCCCCGGTGCGCCGGGTGCGGGCGCGGGGCAGCAGTCGACGCCGCCGGGTCCGCCCGGTGCTCCCGGTGCCCATCACGCCGCGACGATGCTCGCGGGGCCCGGCGTGCCGCAGCCTCCCGGCCCGCCCGGTGCTCCGGGTGCGCCCGGTGCGGGTCAGCCGCCCGCGCCCCCCGGCCCGCCCGGGGCTCCCGGGTCGCTCGGCCGCGGGCTGGACCACGCCGCGACGATGCTGGCCGGCCCCGCCGTGACCGGTCAGCCGCCCGCGCCGCCCGGCCCGCCCGGTGCCCCCGGCGCCGGCGCGCCGCAACCGCCCGGTCCGCCCGGCCCGCCCGGGGCTCCCGGGTCGCTCGGTCGTGGGCTCGACCACGCCGCGACGATGCTGGCCGGTCCGGCCGTGACGGGTCAGCCCCCGGCGCCTCCCGGTCCGCCCGGGGCCCCTGGTGCGCCCGGGGCTCCCGGGGCGCCCGGTGGCGGTGCCCATCACGCCGCGACGATGCTCGCGGGGCCCGGCGTACCGCAGCCGCCCGGTCCGCCGGGGGCTCCCGGCGCTCCCGGTGCGCCCGGCGCGCCCGGTGGCGGGCTGGACCACGCCGCGACGATGCTGGCCGGCCCCGGCGTACCGCAGCCGCCCGGCCCGCCCGGTCCGCCGCCGGGCGGCCCCGTGGCGCAGCCCCCGGTCCAGGTCCCGACCGGTGCGCCCACCGTCGGCCCCGGATACCAGGCCGTGCTGCGCTACCGCGCGCCCGACGGCTCCGAGCAGCAGCTCATCCGCCGCTCGGCGCCCGGCACCCCGCACCCGGAGTGGCAGATCCTGCACGAACTGCGCGCCATGAACGTGCCGCCGCAGCAGGTGCTGGAATTGCACACCGAACTGGAGTCCTGTGAGCTGCCCGGCGGTTACTGCGCGCGGATGATCCGGGAGACCTGGCCGCAGGTGCGGATCACCAGCGTGGCCCCGTACGGGAAGGACCACGCGGGCCGACAGGCCGGCATGCGGCACCTGCTCACCCATCAGGGCGAGCTGCACCAGGTGGCGGACGGTCCGGCGCGCCCCGCGCCGGTACGGGCGCCCCTGCCGCAGGTCCCGCTGCAGCCGGCGATCCCGCTGGAGGCGATCGCGCAGGAGCTGACGGGGGCGTTCGGTCCGCAGGGCGTGTTCCGCTTCGACCAGCGGGCGGTGTCCCGTCAGGGTGTGCCGGAGATCGTGGCGCAGACGCTGATGTGGTCGGGTCTGCCCGTCGACTTCGGGCCGTTCTTCTGGGCGCAGGCGGTGCCGGGTCAGCCGGTGCCGACGCTCGCCGAGATGGCCGCGCAGCGGCAGGTGCAGCCGGCTTCGGACGCGGGCTCGTACCTCGTGGTCGGCAGCGACTTCGGCAAGGCGCTCTGCGTGCAGTACGGCACGGCGCACATCGTGGCGGTGCCGGTGGAGGGCGGTCCGGGCGGTGCTCCGGTGCCGCCGCAGTTCGTGAACTCGAGCCTGCCGCAGTTCGTGCGTTCGCTGGCGATGCTGGGTCACATGTGGCGGCTGCGCCAGCATCTGACGCCGGAACAGGCCGGCCGGTGGACCGTCGATTTCCAGGCGAATGTCGCCGGGCTCGACAGTGCGGCGCTGGCGTCGCCGGAGAGCTGGTGGTCGGTACTGCTGGAGCAGATGTGGGACGGACTGCTCTGAGGTCGCCCTGATCGGGTGACCGGTGCAATGGCCGGGTCGGGACCCTCGGAGGGGGTCTCGGCCCGGCCATTCGGGCTTCTGGGAGCAAATGGCGCATCCTTGACGGGAATCCCCGCGAGAGAGGCGCATCCAGGATGAGTGCACCCATGGCGACCGTGCGCGGTCGCGGCTACCGCATGGAAGAGGTCGACCGGTATCTCGCCCGGCTCTCCGGGAGCCGCGACGACGCCTGGGAGCGGGTGGCACGGCTGACGGTCCTGGCCAAGCAGATGGAGGCGGAGGCGGCGCGGCTGCGGGAGGCGGTGGCCGGGCTCGCCCCGCAGACGTACGACGAACTGGGCGAGCGGGCCCGCCGGATCCTGCTGCTGGCGCAGGAGGAGGCGGACGCCGTACGGATGGACGCGCGGGCGGACGCGTTCGCGACGCTGGGCGCGGCCGAGGCGCGCGCCGACCGGGCGGCGGAGCTGGCGCGGGCCGACGCGGAGGCGGTGCGCGAGCAGACCGAGGTACGGGTCCGGCAGGGGCTGCTGCGGGCGCAGCGGGAGGCGGACGACGTACGGGCGCAGGCCCGGGACGACGCGGCGGCGTGGCGGTCCGAGGCGGCGGCAGCGCTGGCCGAGACGCGGCGGCGGGCGGACGCGGAGCTGGCGGAGCGCGAGCAGGAGCAGAAGGAGCGCTGGGAGACCGCGGAGCGGGCCCTGGCCGCGCGGGAGGCGGAGTTGGAGGCGCGCCACGCCGAGCTGGAGCAGCAGGCGCAGGCCCGCCTGGACGCGGCGCGGCGGGGGTTCGCGGAGGCGGAGGAGTCGGCGCGGCACGGCCAGGAGGACGCGGAGGCGCGGGCCGCGGAGCTGGTGGCGGCGGCGCGGGTGCGGGAGGAGCGGATCGGGCGGGAGACGGACCGCGTGCTGCGGGAGCACGCGGAGGCGCAGGACGAGATGCGGGCCCACATGAACCACGTCCGCTCCAGCCTGGCGGCCCTGACGGGCCGCGCCCCCGCGGAGGGCTGACGCGGATCGCCCGGCGGCGCCGCTGCCGGGGCCGCATCTTCCGGCGGGGCCGCGCAAGTTCGGCCCCTCCGGCGTTTGAGGCGCGGGGTGGGCCCCGGAGGGGCTAGGCGGCCGGTTGCTGATCCGACGGTGCGGCCGGTTTGATCGGGGGCTCGTACCGGTAAGGGTCGCTGCGTAGGCCTCGGGCCGTGACCGTCACCGCGAACGGCGGGGCCGTGCCCGGCGGGAGCGGGGCGCTCAGGGTGCCCGTCGCGGGGTCGAGGAAGGCCGGGGCGGTGGCGCCGTTCACGCTCACCCGGGCTGGGGTGCCCGCAGGGCCGGGGCCGAAGCCGCCGCCCTCGACGGTGAGCAGGCCGTCGGCCACGCAGACGTCGGTGATCACCGGGTTGGCGCGGACGGCCATCTTGTTCACCAGGTAGGCCCCGGCCGGGGCGCCCGTCAGGGCCCACATTTCGGCCGGCAGCCGGGGGAGCCCGGCCCCCACGTCCGCGAGGAAGAACAGCACCACGTACAGCATCGTGACCGCGCTGAGCGCGACGTACTGGACGTCGACGAGATCGGTGCGCCCGCCGTCGTTGGCGATCAGCTCCCGCAGCGGCCGCCGCCCCGACCGCGTGGGCTTCGCGGCCGGCTTGGCCAGCGTGCCGTTCTCCACGCGCAGCCCGACGACCGTCTTCGCCGCGATCAGTGCCACGTACGGGCCGCCGAGCAGCGGCAGGTACACGGTGGTCAGCTGGGACAGCGGGCCGTCGGCGGCCCCGAAGTAGCCGACGCCGCCGCCCGCGGTGAGCCCGTACGCGAGGATCGCGAGCAGGAGCCAGACGAGGATCACCGTCCAGGCCAGGGCGAGCGTCGTGGAGGTGGAGAGCCGGCCGTCGCGGCCGGTGACGAACGCCGGGTTCCTGCGCAGCCGCAGGCCGATCGGTCCGGCCAGCGCGGCCAGTAACAGCAGTGCGCACAGTGCGGATGCCATGTCGTCCCCCCCCCCCGGATGACGGTGCTGCGTACGAGGGTCGCCCACTGGCCCAGCCATGACAAGTCCGGTCGTTGCCCGCTACTCCTCGCGCAGCTCCGGCAGGACCGGGAACCTGCGCGGCGCCACGAACAGCAGGACCAGCAGCGCGGCCACGGCGGCCGCGCTCGCACCGAGGAAGATGTGCTCCACGGCGGTGGCGACGGCCTCGCGCAGGTAGTCGGCGGCGGCCTGCGGGAGCAGCCCCGGCCGCTCCAGTGCCTTCGCGACGTCGTCGAGGTGGTCCGGGAGCCCCGGTACGGGCGCGCCGGCCAGGCGGGCGGCGATGGTCGCGTTGGCCACGGCGGCGAGCAGGGCGGCGCCCACGCTCTGACCGACCTGCCGGCAGAAGAGCACCGAGGCCGTGGTGGTCCCGCGCTCGGCCCAGCCCACCGTGGACTGGACCCCGACGATCAGCGGAAGCTGGAAGAGGCCGAGGGCGCCGCCCAGCAGCAGCATGATCAGAGCGGGCTGCCAGGGCCGGGCGGGGTGCGGCAGCAGGGTGAAGGAGAACAGGATCACCGCCGCGAGGCCGATCCCGACGGCCGCGGTGTTCCGGAAGCCGATGCGCCGGTACACGTGCTGGCTGAGGGCGGCGCTGATGGGCCAGCTCAGGGTCATCACCGACATCACCAGCCCGGCGCTGACGGGCCCGAGGCCGAGCACGGACTGCGCGTACGTCGGCATGAACACCATCGGGGCGACCATCAGCAGCCCGAGCGCGGCCAGGGCCAGGTTGACCGCGGCGATGGTGCGCCGCCGCCAGACCCAGCCGGGCAGGATCGGTTCCTCGGCCCGGCGTTCCACCACGACCACCACCGCGGCCAGCACCGCGCTCGCGCCGAGCAGCCCCAGCGAGGGCGTGGACAGCCACGGCCAGGCGACCCCGCCCTGGACGAGCGCGAAGAGCAGCAGCCCGCCGCAGGCGAAGACGGCCAGGGCGCCCGCCCAGTCGACGGGGCCCCGGCGCCCGGGGGACCGTACGGGCTCCACCAGGTGACGGGTGACCATCCACAGGGCGAGGGCGGCCAGCGGAAGGTTGAGCAGGAAGATCCAGCGCCAGTGCGCGTACGAGGCGAGGAGCCCGCCGAGCGCCGGGCCGGCCACGGCCGAGGTGGCCCAGACGCTGGACATCCGGGCCTGGATCCGCGGGCGTTCCTTCAGCGGGTAGAGGTCGGCCGCCAGGGTCTGGACCGTGCCCTGCAGGGCGCCGCCGCCCAGGCCCTGGACGATGCGGAAGGCGATGAGGGCGGCCATGTTCCAGGCGAGGGCGCACAGCAGCGAGCCGACGAGGAAGAGGCCGATGCCGAAGAGGAGGACGGGCTTGCGGCCGAAGGTGTCGGACAGCTTCCCGTAGACGGGCAGGGTGACGGTGACGGCCAGCAGATAGCCGGAGAAGAGCCAGGAGAAGACGGAGAACCCGCCGAGGTCGCCGACGATCTGCGGGACGGCGGTGGCGACGATGGTGCTGTCGAGGGCGACGAGGGCCATGCCGAGCATCAGCGAGGCGACCACGGGGGTCGGCGGCCCGCCGCCGGCCTTCCGGGCGCCCCCGGAGGGGCCGCCGGCCGGGTTCCCGCCGCCGGCCGCACCGGCCGCACCGGCCCCACCGGCCCCACCTGCCGCCCCTGTCGAGGCCCGGGACCCCGTGGCCGGAGGGGCCGCCCCCGCCGTCCCCGCCGTCCCCGGCGCGTGGTCAGCGGGCCCCGCAGGGATGCCGTCGTGGCCTGCGCCCGTGCTCTCCGCTGCGGCCACCGAGATTCCTTCCCCCTGCACGTAACTGCGGGGAACACCTTCTCACCGCCCCCGCGCCCGGCGGTATCCCCCAGGCCCTCTCGCTCGAAGGGTGGACATCCCCTAGGGGTCCCTCCGCACAACGGGCCAGGGGCGGTTCCTCCCGGCGGAGGAGGTGGGGGCGCCCCCCGCCTCCTTAACTGGAACATACGGACCGGGAGGTGGGGGGTGGGGATAACCCCCGGGTGGATACGGCGATGGGCACCAGCGTGCCAGGACCCCCACCCGCCGCAGACTCATGACGACGCACGCGGCAGGCACGCGGCACACAGACGCACGCAGACGCACACATGCGAAAAGGGAGAAAGACCGTGACAACGGCTATGACCGAAACCAGGCACGGGGGTACTGGAGGGCATGAAGCCGTCGCGGCCCGGGCACGGAAGCTCGTCAAGGCGTACGGCTCGGGGGAGACGCGCGTCGTCGCCCTCGACGACGTGGACGTGGACATCATGCGCGGCCAGTTCACCGCGATCATGGGCCCCTCCGGCTCCGGAAAGTCCACGCTGATGCACTGCCTCGCCGGTCTCGACACGGTGACCAGCGGGCAGATCCACCTGGACGACACCGAGATCACGGGGCTGAAGGACAAGAAGCTCACGCAGCTGCGCCGGGACCGGATCGGCTTCATCTTCCAGGCCTTCAACCTGCTGCCCACGCTCAACGCCCTGGAGAACATCACGCTCCCCATGGACATCGCGGGCCGCAAGCCCGACGCGGAGTGGCTGAACCGGGTCGTGGAGACCGTCGGCCTCGCCGGCCGGCTCAAGCACCGCCCGACCGAGCTCTCCGGCGGCCAGCAGCAGCGTGTGGCGGTCGCCCGCGCCCTCGCCGCCCGCCCGCAGATCATCTTCGGTGACGAGCCCACCGGAAACCTGGATTCCCGGGCCGGGGCGGAGGTCCTCGGCTTCCTGCGCCGTTCCGTGGACGAGCTGGGCCAGACCATCGTCATGGTCACCCACGACCCGGTGGCCGCCTCCTACGCGGACCGCGTCATCTTCCTGGCCGACGGCCGCATCGTCGACGAGATGTACGGGCCTACCGCCGACCAGGTCCTGGACCGCATGAAGGACTTCGACGCGCGCGGGCGGACATCATGAGCAACACCGTCCTGAAGACCTCGCGGCGCAACTTCGTCGCGCACAAGGGGCGGATGGCGCTCTCCGCCGTCGCGGTCCTGCTCTCCGTCGCCTTCGTCTGCGGCACCCTGGTGTTCACCGACACCATGAACACCACCTTCGACAAGCTGTTCGCCGTCACCAACTCCGACGTGACCGTCAGCCCGAAGGAGGCCAAGGCCGGGGAGGAGACCCCCGACCGCGGCAGGCCCGAGATGCTCGCCGGCTCGGCCGTCGAGCAGATCAAGAAGGCCGAGGGCGTCCAGAGCGCCGAGGGCGGCGTCGTCTCGATGTCCGTCACCGTGGTCAACTCCAAGAACGAGAACATGGGCTCGACCACCGGTGCCCCGACCATCGCGGGCAACTGGAGCGACAACGAGCTCAAGTCCATGAAGATCACCTCGGGCCGGGCGCCGCGCGGCCCCACCGAGGTGATGGTCGACGCCGACACCGCGAAGAAGCACGGCCTCGGGCTCGGTGACGAGCTGCGCACCATCGCCATCACCGGCGACATCAGGGCCAGGATCACCGGTATCGCCACCTTCACCGTGACCAACCCGGGTGCGGCCGTCGTCTACTTCGACACGGCCACCTCGCAGCAGGCCCTGCTCGGCTCCGCCGGCTCCTTCACGCACGTCAACGTCACGGCCAAGGACGGCGTGAGCGACGAGCAGCTCAAGCAGAACATCGCCGCCGCCGTCGGCGCGGACACGTACAAGCTGCAGACCGCGAAGGAAGCCGCGGACGCCAACCGCAAGGACGTCGGCTCCTTCCTGAACGTCATGAAGTACGTGATGCTCGGCTTCGCCGGCATCGCCTTCCTCGTCGGCATCTTCCTGATCTTCAACACCTTCTCCATGCTGGTCGCCCAGCGCACCCGCGAGATCGGCCTGATGCGCGCCATCGGCGCCGACAGCGGACAGGTCCTCAAGTCCGTGGTCGTCGAGGCCTTCCTGCTCGGCGTCGTCGGCTCGGTCCTCGGAGTCGGCGCGGGCGTGGGCCTGGCCGTCGGCCTGATGAAGCTCATGGGCCAGATGGGCATGCACCTGTCCACCGACGACCTGACGGTCGCCTGGACCACCCCGGTCGTCGGCATCGTCCTCGGTGTCCTCGTCACCGTCGTCTCCGCCTTCGTCCCGGCCCGCCGCGCCGGCAAGGTCTCCCCGATGGCCGCACTGCGCGAGTCCGGCACCCCGGGCGACAAGAAGGCCGGCCGCATCCGCGCCGCCCTCGGCCTGCTCCTCACCGGCATCGGCGCCGCGGGGCTGTTCCTCGCCGCGGCCGCCGAGAAGGCCGGCCCCGGATCGCTGTGGCTGGCCCTGGGCGTCGTCTTCAGCCTCATCGGCTTCATCGTGATCGGCCCGCTGCTCGCCGCGGGCGTCGTACGGGTGCTCTCCGGCGTGGTGCTGCGGCCCTTCGGGTCCGTGGGCCGGCTCGCCGAGCGCAACGCCCTGCGCAACCCGCGCCGCACCGGCGCCACCGCCGCCGCGCTGATGATCGGCCTCGCGCTGGTCGCCTGCCTGTCGGTGGTCGGCTCCTCGATGGTGGCCTCCGCCACCGACGAGCTCGACAAGTCCGTCGGGGCGGACTACATCGTCAACTCCGAGACCGGGCAGCCCATGCTGCCGCAGGCCGAGCAGGCACTGCGCGCCACCGCGGGCCTGGACCACGTCACCGCCTACCGCGAGGTGGCGGCCAGGATCACCGCCCCCGACGGGAGCACCGAGGAGGACGGCCTCGGCGCCAACGACCCGACGTACGCCAAGGACATCCGGCGCAAGATGGTCGCCGGCGAGCACGCGGCGGCGTACGGCAAGGGCTCCATGTCGGTGGGCTCGGAGTACGCGACCAAGCACGGCATCAAGCTCGGTGACGAGCTGACGGTCGCCTTCACCGGCGGCAACACGGTCAAGCTGAAGGTCGCGGCGATCACCAGCGACGCCGGCAACCTCGACAAGACCATGAAGTACATCAGCACCGAGACCGCCCGGGCGAACGTCCCGGCCGACCGGCTGCCGCTGCCCTTCATGCTGCTGGCCAGCGCGAAGGACGGGCAGTCCGACGCCGCCGCGTACAAGGCGGTCAAGGCGGCGATGGCGGAGTACCCGCAGTACAAGGTGCGCAACCAGGCCGACTACAAGCAGTCCCTCAAGGACCAGGTCGGCCAGCTGCTCAACATGGTCTACGGGCTCCTCGGCCTCGCCATCATCGTCGCGGTCCTGGGCGTCGTGAACACCCTGGCCCTGTCGGTGGTCGAGCGGACCCGCGAGATCGGCCTGATGCGCGCCATCGGCCTCTCCCGGCGCCAGCTGCGCCGCATGATCCGCCTGGAGTCGGTGGTCATCGCCCTCTTCGGCGCGCTGCTCGGCCTCGGGCTGGGCATGGGCTGGGGCGCCAGCGCCCAGAAGCTGCTGGCCCTCCAGGGCCTGAAGGTCCTGGAGATCCCGTGGCCGACGATCATCGGGGTGTTCGTCGCCTCCGCCTTCGTGGGCCTGTTCGCCGCACTGGTCCCGGCCTTCCGGGCGGGGCGGATGAACGTCCTGAACGCGATCGCCAGCGAGTAACCGCCGGGCGGTCGCACGGGGGAGGGCGCCGGCCCGGGACCTTGGTCCCGGGCCGGCGCCTCGTTTTCCGGCGCCTCGTTTTCCGCCCCTCAGCGGCCCGTCAGCCGCGCCGCATCAGGACGATCCCGGCCGCCTCGCCCACCAGGGTGTACCGCTCACCGGGGTGCAGCTGGCCGGCGTAGACGACGGGGTCCTCGCCGGCCCACTTGGAGGAGTTGTCGATGGTGATCCAGTCGGGGACCACGCCCTTGCTGCCGCCGATCCACAGGACGCGGCAGCGGGAGGTCAGCCGGGTCAGCGGTGTGGTGTCGGCCTCCACGGTGGCCCCGTCGGGGATCTGGCCGAGGAGCCGCTCGACGGCCGTGACCCGGTCGGGCTTCTCGTACGTACGCGCCTCCGCGAGCTTGGCGGTCGGCATGGCCGTCGCTGCCAGGGCGAGGCCGGCGGCGAGGACGGCGGTGGGCAGCTGCAGGCAGTAGGCGCGCAGCCGGGGCCGCTCGCTGCGCCGGAACGTGTCGATCGCGTCGACGAGGGCGAGGGAGACGACGGGCATGAGCACGGCGCTGTAGTGCCAGTCGGTGGACCAGTAGTGGTCGTCCCCGGACAGGAACCGCCAGCCGAGGGTGGGCGCGGCGACCAGCAGCAGCGGTGAGCGCAGGGCGAGCAGTCCGGAGGTGGGGATCAGCACCCACGCCAGGGTGGCGAGCTTGGTGCCGGTGCCGGAGAACGGGCCGCCGCCGTCGATCTTGTGCCAGTAGCCGTAGCCCTCGGTGGCGAAGGCCGGTATGACGACGGTGAACACGAGGGCGGCGAAGACGGCGCCGAACGCGGCGACGCCGAGCGCGGTCCACGCGGTCCGGCGGTCGGTGGTCCAGGCCCGCCAGGCCACGACCACGGCCAGGGCGGCGAGCGTGAAGCCGAGGTCCTCCTTGACCAGGACCAGCGGAAGGGCCCACAGCAGCGCGGCCTGCCACCGCCGGGCGAGCACCGCCTCCAGGGAGAAGGCCAGCAGCGGCATGGCGAAGGCGATCTCGTGGAAATCGAACTCCACGGCCCGCTGGACGCCCCAGGACAGCCCGTACGCCACGCCGATCGCGGCGCCGCGGGCCCGGCCCAGGAGCCGTCCGGCCGCCCTGGTGACGGGCACGGCGGAGAGCGCGAACAGCGCGGCCTGCACGACGAGCAGGGTGATCGGGCCGGGGAAGAGCCGGTAGACGGGCGCGGCGAGCGCGATGATCGGGCTGAAGTGGTCGCCGAGGATGTTGGCGCCCGGCCCCTTCAGGTCCGCGACGGGCTCCCGCAGGTGCGCGTACGCACGGATCGCCTGCTCGAAGATGCCCAGGTCCCAGGAGGCCCAGTCCATCCGCCGGAACCGTCCGACGGAGAGGACGAGGTAGACGAGGAAGAGGCCGGCGGCGACCGCGTACGGTCCGGCCCACCGGTTCCCGAGGGGCTTCGGCCGCGCCGGTGTCGCCGGCGCCGGGTCCGGCCGCGCCGGATCCGCCGCGGGGTCCGGCCGGACTATGGCATCGCTCGTCACGGCCTTCGTGCCCCCTCGGCGAGCTCCGACGTCAGTACCTCGTCATCGTAGAGGGGCTCGAACGCACCCCCGGTTGCCTCCGTGAGCCCTTCGGTCCGGGCCCGTGCGGGCGCCCGGGCCGTCACCCGCACGGGCGACCCGAATCCCCCGCGCGCGGCGGCGGGGCGCGTCGTAGGGTGGGAACCCCCGGCCCGTGCGACGTGTCGGGTCCTTCGCGTTGCCCCTTCACCGGACGGAAAGCCTCCTTCATGAGCCTGCACGGACTGCTCGACGCCGTCACCCGGGACCCCGCCCTCGCCGAGGCGGTCACCGCGGCCGGGGACGGCAACCGCATGCACGTGGACCTGGTCGGCCCCGCCGCCGCACGGCCCTTCACGATCGCCGCGCTGGCCCGGCGGACCGAGCGGACGGTGCTCGCGGTCACCGCCACCGGGCGCGAGGCCGAGGACCTGGCCGCCGCCCTGCGCTCGCTGCTGCCCCCCGACGAGGTGGTGGACTACCCGTCGTGGGAGACGCTCCCGCACGAGCGGCTCAGCCCGCGCAGCGACACGATGGGCCGCCGGCTCGCCGTACTGCGCCGCCTGGTGCACCCCAGCAAGGACGACCCGGCGGCAGGTCCCGTGAGCGTGATCGTCGCCCCCATCCGGTCCGTGCTGCAGCCGCAGGTCAAGGGGCTCGGGGACCTGGTCCCGGTCAGCCTGCGCCAGGGCGGGAGCGCCGACCTCGGGGAGATCACGGCGGCGCTGGCCGCCGCCGCGTACGCGCGCGTCGAGCTCGTCGAAAAGCGCGGGGAGTTCGCCGTGCGCGGCGGCATCCTCGACGTGTTCCCGCCCACCGAGGAACACCCGCTGCGCGTGGAGTTCTGGGGCGACGAGGTCGAGGAGATCCGCTACTTCAAGGTCGCCGACCAGCGGTCCCTGGAGGTCGCCGAGCACGGGCTGTGGGCCCCGCCCTGCCGCGAGCTGCTGCTGACCGACGCCGTACGGGAGCGTGCCGCGGCCCTCGCCGAGGCCCATCCCGAGCTCGGCGAACTGCTGAACAAGATCGCCGAGGGGATCGCCGTCGAGGGCATGGAGTCCCTGGCCCCGGTCCTCGTCGACGACATGGAGCTGCTGATCGACGTCCTGCCGGCCGGGTCGATGGCCGTGGTCTGCGACCCCGAGCGGGTCCGTACCCGGGCCGCCGACCTCGTCGCGACGAGCCAGGAGTTCCTGACGGCCTCCTGGGCGGCCACCGCGGGCGGCGGCGAGGCCCCCATCGACGTCGGCGCGGCCTCGCTGCGCGGGATCGCGGACGTCCGCGACCGGGCGCGCGAGCTGAACATGATGTGGTGGTCGGTCTCCCCCTTCGCCGCCGACGAGGCGGTGGGCGGGGACACGCTCAAGCTCGGCATGCACGCGCCGGAGGCCTACCGCGGCGACACCGCCCGGGCGCTGGCCGACACCAAGGGCTGGATCGCCGACGGTTGGTACACCGTCTACCTGACCGAGGGCCACGGCCCGGCCGCCCGTACCGTCGAGGTGCTCGGCGGCGAGGGCATCCCGGCCCGGCTGGAGGCCGAGCTCCGCGCCCTGGAGCCGTCGATCGTCCACGTCGCCTGCGGCTCGGTCGACAACGGGTTCGTCGACCCGGCCCTGAAGATCGCCGTCCTCACCGAGACGGACCTGACCGGTCAGCGCACCGCCACCAAGGACCTGGGCCGGATGCCGACCCGGCGCCGCAAGTCGATCGACCCGCTGACCCTCGAGGCCGGCGACTACATCGTGCACGAGCAGCACGGAGTGGGCCGCTACGTCGAGATGGTCCAGCGGACCGTGCAGGGCGCCACCCGCGAGTACCTGCTGGTGGAGTACGCGCCGGCCAAGCGCGGCCAGCCCGGCGACCGCCTCTACATCCCCACCGACCAGCTGGAGCAGGTCACCAAGTACGTCGGCGGCGAGGCCCCGACCCTGCACCGGCTCGGCGGCGCCGACTGGACCAAGACCAAGGCGCGCGCGAAGAAGGCGGTCAAGGAGATCGCCGCCGACCTCATCAAGCTGTACAGCGCCCGCATGGCGGCCCCCGGCCACACCTTCGGCCCGGACACCCCCTGGCAGCGCGAGCTGGAGGACGCCTTCCCGTACGCGGAGACGCCCGACCAGCTCACCACCATCGCCGAGGTCAAGGAGGACATGGAGAAGTCGGTCCCCATGGACCGGCTGATCTGCGGCGACGTCGGCTACGGCAAGACCGAGATCGCGGTCCGGGCGGCCTTCAAGGCGGTCCAGGACGGCAAGCAGGTCGCCGTCCTCGTCCCGACCACCCTGCTGGTGCAGCAGCACTTCGGGACCTTCTCCGAGCGCTACAGCCAGTTCCCGGTCAACGTGAAGGCGCTGTCCCGCTTCCAGAGCGAAACCGAGTCGAAGGCCACCCTGGAGGGCCTGAAGGAGGGCTCGGTGGACGTGGTCATCGGTACGCACCGGCTCTTCTCGCAGGAGACGAGGTTCAAGAACCTGGGCCTGGTCATCGTCGACGAGGAGCAGCGGTTCGGCGTCGAGCACAAGGAGCAGCTGAAGAAGCTCCGCGCCAACGTGGACGTGCTCACGATGTCCGCGACGCCGATCCCGCGCACCCTGGAGATGGCGGTGACCGGCATCCGCGAGATGTCGACGATCACCACCCCGCCGGAGGAGCGCCATCCGGTGCTCACCTTCGTCGGCCCGTACGAGGAGAAGCAGATCGGCGCGGCCATCCGCCGCGAACTGCTGCGCGAGGGCCAGTGCTTCTACATCCACAACCGGGTCGAGTCCATCGACCGGGCGGCCGCCAAGCTGCGCGAGATCGTGCCCGAGGCGCGGATCGCGACGGCCCACGGCCAGATGTCGGAGCAGGCGCTGGAGCAGGTCGTCGTGGACTTCTGGGAGAAGAAGTTCGACGTGCTCGTCTCCACGACGATCGTCGAGTCCGGCATCGACATCTCCAACGCCAATACCCTCATCGTGGAGCGCGGCGACAACTTCGGCCTGTCCCAGCTGCACCAGCTGCGCGGCCGCGTCGGCCGCGGCCGCGAGCGCGGGTACGCGTACTTCCTCTACCCGCCGGAGAAGCCGCTCACGGAGACCGCCCACGAGCGCCTGGCCACCATCGCCCAGCACACCGAGATGGGCGCCGGCATGTACGTGGCCATGAAGGACCTGGAGATCCGCGGCGCGGGCAACCTGCTCGGCGGCGAGCAGTCCGGTCACATCGCGGGCGTCGGCTTCGACCTGTACATCCGCATGGTCGGCGAGGCCGTGGCCGACTACCGGGCGGCCGTCGAGGGCGGGGTGGAGGAGGAGCCGCCGCTGGAGGTCAAGATCGAGCTCCCGGTCGACGCGCACGTCCCGCACGACTACGCCCCCGGCGAGCGGCTGCGCCTGCAGGCGTACCGGTCCATCGCCTCCGCCAACTCCGAGGCGGACATCAAGGCCGTACGGGAGGAACTCACCGACCGCTACGGCAAGCTGCCCGAGCCGGTGGAGAACCTGCTGCTGGTGGCCGGGCTGCGGATGCTCGCCCGGGCCTGCGGGGTCGGGGACATCACCCTCCAGGGCAACAACGTCCGCTTCGGGCCGGTGGAACTGCGCGAGTCGCAGGAGCTGCGCCTCAAGCGGCTCTACCCGGGGACGGTGCTCAAGCCCGCCACCTCGCAGGTGCTGGTCCCGCGCCCGAAGACGGGCAAGGTCGGCGGCAAGCCGGTGGTCGGGCGGGAACTGCTGGCCTGGACGGGAGAGTTCCTCACCACCATCCTCGGCTCCTGACCGACGCGGCGGCCGGGCGTCCGCGATGCGGACGCCCGGTCCGTCCCGACGCCGCGCACATCCGGGGCGTTTCGCCCCTGAGGGGTCGTTCCGGGCGCGGGTGAACTGCCGTGCAGCGAGCGTGCAACGGTTGCGCGCATCCCCTCACTCCCGGCCGGGAACGCTGTATACCCTCAGAGCCGAAACTTCTTCCGCACGGCCCGTCAGGAGCAGCGATGCACGGCCCCGGCCTTCCGCCGCAGCACGCCCCCCAGTCCACCGACGGGGGTGTGGTGGCACTGCGCGTGGTGTTCATGCTGCTGCCCATCCTGAGCTGCGGCTTCCTGGCCTGGGGCTCGATGCTGCGGCTCGCCCTGGTGACCCGCAAGTCCCGTGACTGGGTGCTGCTGGTGGTCAGCGGCGCGCTCGCCGTGCTGTGGATGACGTTGATCCAGCTCGACCCGACGCCCGACGTCAACGGCTGGCAGGGCAACCTCGGGGCCGGTGGCTCGATCTTCACCGGCTTCGCGATCTGCGTGTACTTCCTCGTCGCGGACATCAAGCACCACGAGGCCCGGCGGGCCGCACTGCCCGCCTACGGGTACCCGGCCGCGCCCTACGCCCACCCGCAGCAGACCACGCCCGCCTACGGGTACCCGCACACCCAGACGCCCGTGCCCCGGCAGCCCGCCGCCGCCCCGGTCCCGCCGCAGGTGCCGCCGCAGCCGACCCCGCCCCCGCGCATCGGGCAGGTCCGCGCCGAACTCGACGAGCTCAGCGAGCTGCTGCGCAAGCAGACCCCGCCGCCCGGCGGCCCCTACCAGGACCCGAACCAGACCGCGGTCCAGGACCCGAACCAGTGACGGACCGCCTCATCGGAGACCGCTACCAGCTGGCCTCCATCCTGGGGCAGGGCGGCATGGGCCAGGTCTGGACCGCGTACGACAAGCGCCTGGACCGCCGCGTCGCCGTCAAGCTGCTGCGCCCCGACAAGGTCGCCGGCCCGGGCACGGTCGCCGAGGAACTGCGCCGCCGCTTCGTGCGCGAGTGCCGGGTGACCGCGCAGGTCGACCACCCCGGCCTGGTCACCGTGCACGACGCCGGCAGCGACGGCGACGAACTCTTCCTCGTCATGGGCTACGTCGAGGGCACCGACCTCGCCGACCACCTCGCCGAGCACGGCCCCTACCCCTGGCAGTGGGCGGTCGCCGTCGTCGCGCAGCTGTGCTCGGTGCTCTCCGCCGTGCACGCGGTGCCGATCGTCCACCGCGACCTCAAGCCGCGCAACGTCATGGTCCGCCCGGACGGCACCGTGCTCGTCCTGGACCTCGGCGTGGCCTCGGTGATGGACACCGACACCACCCGTCTCACCAGCACCGGAACCCCGATCGGCAGCCCCGCGTACATGGCGCCCGAGCAGGCCATGAGCGGCGCCGTCGGCCCGTACACCGACCTCTACGCCCTGGGCGTGCTGCTCTACGAACTCCTCAGCGGCAACGTCCCCTTCGCGGGCTCCACCGCCCTCGGCGTGCTCCACCGCCACCTGTACGAGCCCCCGGCCCTGGTCCGGCCCAAGCGCCCGGAGATCCCCCAGCAGCTGGAGACGCTCCTGATGCGGCTGCTCGCCAAGGACCCGCAGGACCGGCCCGCCTCCGCCCAGGCCGTCTACGAGGCCCTCGCGCCGCTGCTGCCCGCCGGCGGCAGCCGGGCCCCCGCCGGCCCGCTCGATCCGACCCGGCCCTTCCTGCGCCCGCACGCCCCCTGGCCGGACCGGGCCACCGTGATCCCGCCGCAGCCGACCTCACCGCCCACCCCGGTCCCGACGCCCGCCCGGCCCGACATCCCCGGCGCCGTCGACGAGGCCCGCAAGCTCCTGGACCAGGGGCGGCTCACCCAGGCCGGGGACATCCTCGGCGGCATCCTCCCGGCGGCGGCCGCCGAGCACGGGGAGCACTCCCCGGTGGTCCGCTCCCTGCGCAAGCAGTACGCCGCCACGCTGATGGACGACGGCCAGTACCGCCGCGCCCTGCCGGAACTGCGCCGCCTCGCCGACGAGTTCCCGGCCGGCGACCCGCAGTCCCTGCGCTTCCGCTACGACGCGGCCCAGTGCCTGGAGCAGCTGGGCGAGCCGGCCGCCGCCCTGGCCGAGTACCGCTCGCTGCTCCCGCTCTTCGAGAACCACTACGCCAACCCGGACCCGGGCCTGCCGCTGGAGGTCCGCCGCCGGATCGCGCACCTGCTGCTCTCCCTCGGCGACCGGCAGGCCGCCCACGAGACCCTGGCCCGCTTGCTGTTCGACGCGGAGCGGCTGCACGGCCCGGCGCACCCCTTCCCGTCCGAGATCCGCCGCACCCTGCAGTGGCTCGGTCAGATGCGCTGACGCCGCCGGAGCGCCACGACGGTCAGGACCGCGAGGGCGAGTCCGGCCGCCGCCGCGCCGGGGACCAGCCCCGGCGGTCGGAACGAGCAGCTGAGCGTGGTGGTGCTGCCGTCCAGGGGGAGGGCCACCAGCCCCAGATGGGCCGCGGCCGGGCGGCCGTTGCACGTCCAGCAGGCGATCGCGGGGACGGAGAGGACCGCCGTGCCCGTGGCCCCCGCTGGCAGTTCGGCCCGGATCCGAGAGGACCCGACGTGCAGCGAGGTCGCCGCCGTGGCGCGCAGGACGACCACCGCGCCGTCGAGGCGGGCCCGGTCCAGGCAGGACAGGGTCCACCGCGCGGGCGGTGCCGCGTCGAAGACCAGGGCCGAGGAGGCCCCGCGGGAGACGCCCATCGGCTGCAGGGCCGCCCGGTTGCGAGGGGCGTTGCCGTTCAGGCGGAAGGCCGGCCCGTCCGCGAGGCGGGCCGTGGCGTTGTACTCCGGCGCCCACAGGTACGCCTCCGTGCCCGCGCGGCAGACACCCGGCGCGAGCGGGTCCTCGTACACCCGGGTGCCCAGCAGCAGTTCCTGGTTGGCGAAGGGGGAGTCGCCGTAGGAGAGGGGCGCCCCCGGCGGGCGGGTCGTCACCAGCGGGGGCACCTCGGCACGGCGGACCGTGCCGTCGGGCTGCAGGCGCGCGCCGACCGCGAACAGGGCGTCCGTGACCGGGTTGTCGATGCTCTGCACGTTGCGTCCGCGCGAGGTCCAGCCGGCCCCGAGGGCGACCATCGTGCGCGTGAACACCTCCGGGGTGTGGCTGCTGTAGTACGAGCCGCCCTCCCCGCCCAGCAGCAGCGGGTCGTTGCCCGACAGGGCGGGCCGGCTCGGGTCGGTGCGGTACGCCGGCCAGCCCTCGGCGCCGGCCAGCGCCTCGGCGCGCGCGGTGTGGGCCGCCCCCCAGGACGGGTAGTCGTCGAGCCCGCCCAGCTTCCCCTTGTGCCCGTACGCGGTCGTCGCGGCCGCCTGCGCCAGCAGGACCGCCGCCAGCAGCCCGGCCGCCGGGAGCACCAGCCGGCGGTGGCGCAGCGCCCACCAGGCCGCGCCGGCCAGGACCAGCCCGCCCGCGAACAGCGCGTACCCCCAGTCCGTCCCCAGCGTGCTCCCGCGGGACCAGAGCACGGCGGCGGCGAGCAGGCCCGCCCCCGCCGCGAGCGCCGGCGGCCGCGGCGGGCCCGCCGCCAGCCCGGTCCAGGCGGCGATCACGGCGATGCCGGCGAGCACGAAGGTCTGCCGGTACGGGCTTCCGTTCGGGGTGGCGAACAGGTGCCAGGCCAGGTGGGTCGGGGCCCACTGGAGCGAGAGCGCTACGGCCGCCGTCAGCCCCGCCCACCAGAGCCGGGTGCGCACCGGCACCGCCCGGTGGAAGGGCAGCGCGGCCACCAGGAGCAGGGTGCCGGTGCCCACGAAGACGGCGGGGGAGGAGAAGGAGTACGTCGCGGGCAGCAGCCGCGCGAAGAGGTCCGCCCAGGACACCGGCCGGAACTCCTTGACCCACCCCGGGTAGGCCTGCCCCGAGCTGAAGAAGAGGGGGACGAGCACCGGAGCCGCGAGCAGGATCCCGAGCAGGGTCGTCCCGGCGGCCCGTGCGATCACCGCCGTCCGGGTCCGCAGACCGTCCCGGGTCAGCACCACCCGTACCACCAGCACCAGCGCCGCACCCAGCGTCGCCATGTAGGCGGTGTAGAAGTTCGCCGTCCAGCAGACGGCGACGACCAGCGGCGCGAGCACGGGCCGGCGCCCGCGCAGGGCCCATTCGCCGGTCAGGCACAGCAGCGGGAAGGCGATCAGCCCGTCCAGCCACATGGGGTTGTAGGAGGCCTCGATCACCGACCAGCCGCACAGCGCGTACGAGGCCCCGAGCAGCCCCGCCGCCCACCACGGCCCCCGGCGCTGGGTGCGCAGCAGCCACGCCATGGCCGCCGCGGCGACCGTCGTCTTGAGCACGGTCACGACGTACACCGCGAGGTCTATGTCCGCGCGCGGGAAGAGCCCGACGAGGACGGAGAGCGGGCTCGTCAGATATGTGCCCAGGTCGGGCAGGAAGCTGGTCCCGTACCCGGACTGCCAGTTGAACAGCAGCCCGCCCTCCGCGCGGCCGTGCAGGAGGTCCCACAGGTGCGCGTGGAACGGTACGAACTGATTGCCGAGGTCGTTGACGCTGCGGTGGCGCGATCCGTACGGGAAGACGCGGGCGGCGGCGTCCCCGGCACCCACGGCCACCGCCGTGAGCAGGGCGGCGAGCGCCGAGCCGGACAGGCTCGGGCGGCGCGGCGAGCGGTGCGGTGAGCGGTGCGGCGAGCGGTGCGGTGTCGACATGGTGGGCCGACCCTGGCACCACCGGGGGACCGAAGGATGGCCGCCAGATGAACGCGCACCCCGACACCTCGGGAATCGTTGGTCGAACCGGTGGCTCGGACCACCCCGACTGCATACCATCGATCACCGCACGGCCCTTGTGCACCGACGCACAATCTCCCGGCCCTGGAGGCTCCTTTGCACCGTCGCACAGCGCTCTCCGTCTCCGCCGCCCTGCTCGTCGCGGCGCCCCTGCTGTCCGCCTGCTCGGGCGAGGCCCGGCCCGGCACCGCGGCCGTCGTCGGCGGCGAACGGATCACCACCTCCGCCCTCCAGGCCCAGGTCAACGACGTCCGCGTGGCGCAGAACCGGACCGGGCAGGCCGCCGCCGAGCTCATCGCGAGCACCCCGAACCTGGAGCGCCAGAAGCTCGACTCGATGCTCCAGAGCCACGTCATCGACAAGATGGCCGACACCGCCGGCATCTCCGTCACCGTCAAGGAGATCGAGGACGAACGCCGGGCGTACGTGGAGGAGAACAAGGGGGCCGAGCAGTTCGAGGCGCTGCTCCTGCAGAAGGGCGCCATGGCCCCCGGCCAGGTCGACCGCTTCCTGCGGGACCGGGTCCTGCTGACCAAGCTGACCGCGAAGTACGGGCAGGGGAAGCTGGAGGAGCCCGCCCGGGCCGCCGCGACGGACCTGCACATCCAGGTCAACCCGCGCTACGGCGCCTGGGACGTCAAGCAGATCAAGCTCGGCGCCGGGGAAACCCCCTGGATCACCCAGCGGACCCAGCCCGAGCAGGTACCCGCCGGAGCCTGACGCGCGCGGCCGGAGGTAGGTTCGGAGGGTGACCGAGCACTCCGAGCCCACCGCCGCCGAGCCCACGGGCCGCATCGTCCTGCTGACCACCAGCCACCGGGTCGCCCCCGGCGTGCTGTCCTGGCCGGCGTGGCAGATCCTGCACGCCGCGGACCGGGTGCTGTGCGCCGGCCCCGGCCACCCGCAGCTGCCGTACCTGCGGGAGGCGGGCATCGACGTCGCCTTCGGGACCCCGGACGCGCACGAGCTGGTCGAGGCCTGCGCGGGCGGCCGCACCGTCGTGCTGCTCCCGGGCGGGGAGGGCGACCAGCGGCTCACCGACGGGCTGGCCCGCCTGGCCGGCTCCGGCCGCGTCTCGATGCCCGATCTGGAACTGCTCCCCGGCTCGTACGACCTGCCGGGCGCGCGCCTGATCGACCTGGTCCAGGTGATGGACCGGGTCCGGCGGGAGTGCCCGTGGACCTCGCGGCAGACCCACGAGGGCCTGGCCAAGTACGCGATCGAGGAGGCGTACGAGCTCGTCGAGGCCATCGAGGACGGGGACCGGGAGGAGCTGCGCGAGGAGCTCGGCGACGTCCTGCTGCAGGTGGTCTTCCACGCGCGGATCGCCGAGGAGCACGAGGATCCCGACGAGGCGTTCTCCATCGACGACGTGGCCGGGACCCTCGTGGAGAAGCTGATCCGCCGGCACCCGCACGTCTTCGGCGACGCCGAGGCCGAGACGCCGGAGGACGTGAGCGCGCACTGGCAGCGCACCAAGGCGGTCGAGAAGCAGCGGGAATCGGTCACCGACGGGATCCCGGTGGGCCAGCCCGGTCTGGCACTCGCGGCCAAGCTCGCGGGCCGGGTCCGCGCGGGCGGCGTGCCCGTGGAACTGCCCCGCGGCGAGGGCATCGGGTACGAACTGCTGGCGCTGGCGGCGCGCGCCGAGGCGGAGGGGACCGACCCGGAGACCGCGCTGCGCGCGGCGGCCCGCGTCTACCGGGACGCGATCCGCGCCGCCGAGGGCGTCGGCGAGTAGACCCCCTAACCCCACTCCCGGGGCGCGCGGGCCGCGGGGTCGTGCCAGTGCGGCGAGAGGCGGTTCAGGAACCACTCGCCGAAGCCGAGCGGGCGGCCCCCGGGGCCCTGCCCCTTGCCGGCGGCGGGTACGGAGTCGTGGAAGAGGCGGCCGGGGCTGGCGCCCAGCTCCTGGAGCAGGTGAACGGTCTCCTCGACGAACTGCGGCGGCCCGCTGAGGTAGACGTCCTGGTCCGGCCACAGGCCGCGGTGGCCGAGCGCCGTCGCGAGCCGGTCCGTGGCCTGGTTGCGGTGGCGCCCGGGGGCGGGCGTGATGTAGGTGACGCCGAGCCAGCGGCAGGAGGCGGCGTACGTGTCGATGAGCGGGCGGTCGTAGAGGTGCGCGCCGTCCCGCGCCACGACGAAGAGCCGTACGTCCTGATCGGGAGGGTGTTGCGCGAGGTCCTCCAGCATCGCCCGGATCGGCGCCCAGCCGGTGCCGGCGGCGATGAGGCTGACGGGGCGGCCGGCGCGGCGGAAGGTCAGCTGCCCGCCGGCGGCCCCGAGCCGCAGGACCTCGCCCGGCAGCGTCTCGCTGACCAGGGCGGTGCTGAGCCGTCCCTGGTCGATCCGGCTGACGTGGAGGTCGACGGTGCCGTCGGGGCGGGGGGCGTTGCCCAGGGAGTAGGTGCGCCACGTCGCCGGGACCCGCTCGCTGCACACGCTCGCGTACTGGCCCGGTACATAGGGGAAGGGGGCGTGCGGCCGCAGGGTCAGCACCGCGATGTCCTGCCCGTACCGGAGGTGGCGCACGACCTCCGCGTCCCACCACGGCGGGTCCTCGCTCGCGTCGGCGCCGGCCGTCATCGTGTCGGCGATCACCTGGTAGGCCTCGGTCCAGGCCTTCTCCACCTGAGGGGTCCAGGCCTCGCCGGAGGTCGCGGCGAGCGCGGCGAGGAGGCTGGTGCCCACGGCCACGTAGTGCTCGGGGCGGGCCAGGAACTTGCGGTGGTCGCGCCCGAGGTCGCGGAGATAGGGGAGGAGGCTTTCGTCGT
Organism: Streptomyces sp. NPDC046308; assembly: GCF_055588065.1. Taxonomy (NCBI): domain Bacteria; kingdom Bacillati; phylum Actinomycetota; class Actinomycetes; order Kitasatosporales; family Streptomycetaceae; genus Streptomyces; species Streptomyces sp. NPDC046308. The sequence goes on along the minus strand of NZ_JBVJFB010000006.1, from coordinate 73,533 downwards.
CGAGGTGGGCGATCACGTGGGTGAGCGCGGCGAACACGCGGTCCCGCTGCCGCTCCATGTCCTCGGAGGAGGCCGGGAAGAGCTCACGGATTCCGGGGTTGTGCCAGAAGAGGTGGGAGTAGAAGAACTTGACCGCGTGCTCGGCCCGTCTCTCCACCACCGCGAAACTGCGTTTCAAGATCCTCACATCCACAAAACCGAAAGTAGGAATGCCGGGGAAGGTGAGGTCAAGCGATGGCCGATCTACGGACAGCCGCGACGAACGGGCCATATGGGATGAGGGTCCGGCGCCGGGATACGGTCGTGCCGTGCATGAGCAGACCCCCGCAGACCCCGCCGACACCCCTTCCGCCGAGGGCCCGACCCTCTTCGACTGGGAGTTCGCGACCGACCCCTACCCGGCCTACGCCTGGCTGCGCGAACACTCGCCGGTGCACCGCACCAAGCTCCCCAGCGGGGTCGACGCCTGGCTGGTCACCCGGTACGCCGACGCCCGCCAGGCCCTCGCCGACCAGCGGCTGAGCAAGAACCCGGCGCACCACGCGGAGCCCGCGCACGCCAAGGGCAAGACCGGGATCCCGGGGGAGCGCAAGGCGGAGCTGATGACGCACCTGCTCAACATCGACCCGCCGGACCACACCCGGCTGCGGCGGCTGGTGTCGAAGGCGTTCACCCCGCGCCGGGTCGCCGAGTTCACCCCGCGGGTGCAGGCGCTCACCGACCACCTGATCGACGCCTTCGCGGCGAAGGGGGAGGCGGACCTCATCCACGAGTTCGCCTTCCCGCTCCCCATCTACGCCATCTGCGAGATGCTCGGCGTACCGCGCGAGGACCAGGACGACTTCCGTGACTGGGCCGGGATGATGATCCGCCACGGCGGCGGCCCGCGCGGCGGCGTCGCCCGCTCCGTGAAGCAGATGCGGACGTATCTCGGCGAACTCATCCATCGCAAAAGGGATGATCTGGGTAATGACCTCATCTCGGACCTGATCCGCGCGAGCGACCACGGCGACCACCTCAGCGAGGCCGAGGCCACCGCCATGGCCTTCATCCTGCTCTTCGCCGGCTTCGAGACGACCGTGAACCTCATCGGCAACGGGGTCCACTCCCTCTTCATGAACCCCGGCCAGCGCGAGCGCCTCCAGCGCTCCCTCGCCGCCGGCGAGAGCGGCCTGCTGGCCACCGGGGTCGAGGAACTCCTGCGCTACGACGGGCCCGTGGAGCTGGCGACGTGGCGGTTCGCCACCGAGGCGCTGACCCTCGGCGGACAGCGGATCGAGGCCGGTGACCCGGTCCTGGTCGTCCTCGCGGCCGCCGACCGGGATCCCGAGCGGTTCGCGGAACCGGATACGCTCGACCTCTCCCGGACCGACAACCAGCACCTCGGGTACGGGCACGGCATCCACTACTGCCTGGGCGCCCCGCTCGCGCGGCTCGAAGGGCAGACGGCGCTCGCGACCCTGCTGACGCGCCTGCCGGATCTGGAACTGGCTGCTGCGCCCCAAGACCTGCGCTGGCGCGGGGGGTTGATCATGCGAGGGCTACGTACTCTTCCCGTCCGGTTCACGGCTCAAAACACTTGCGCCGCTTCTGATGAAAAGTCAGATCCGGCTTGAACTTGTGACAATCGTTCGAAGGCCGCTAGGTTCTGCCGTTACCCCGCTGTTATGCGAAAGGTGCACCCTCATGCGTTCCGGGAACGGCCGCCACAGACGCCCCCGCCAGGTCCCCGCGCTGGTAGTCACAGCCGGAGTCACTGGCTCCGCGCTGGCTCTGCCGCTGCTAGCCGCCACCAATGCCACCGCTGCCGACACCACGACCTGGGACAAGGTCGCCGAGTGCGAGAGCGGCGGCTCCTGGAGTGCCAACTCCGGCAGCGGCGCGTACGGCGGGCTGCAGTTCACCCAGGAGGAGTGGCAGAACGCCGGCGGACTCGACTTCGCCGAGCGGGCCGACCTCGCGAGCCGGTCCCAGCAGATCGCCGTGGCCGAGCGGGTGCTGGCCTCGCAGGGGCCGCAGGCGTGGCCGCTGTGCGCCACCTCGGCCGGACTGGAGCAGCAGGGCCCCGCCGCCAAGGTGGACCCCGGTCTGCCCGGCAGCTCCGGCCCGATCGCCCCCTCGCCCTCCCGCCCGGACAACGCGGTGCCGTCCACCACCGGAGGCGAGCCGGCCAAGGACTTCGGCGCCCCGACCCACGCGGCGCCCAGCCCGACCGGCAGCCCCTTCCTGATCCCCGACGCGCCGTCCGTCGGACTGCCCGTCATGCCGGCGCCGGACGCCCCGACGACGCCTCCCGTCGACCCGTCCCAGCCGACGGTCCCCGGAACCCCGGGCACCACGCCGCTGCCGCCCGTCGACCCGACGGCTCCGACCCTCCCGGTGGACCCCTCGGCGCCCACCACCCCGCCCACGACCGCCCCCGCCACCCCGGGTGCGACGCCGACGGACCCGGCGTCCCCGACCGCCCCGGGCGCCACTCCGGGAGCCTCTCCGACCGAGGGCAGCGGCAAGCACCGCGGGGCGCCCGCGGCCGAGGCCCCCGTCCCGTCTGACGCCGCGTCGGCCCCGACGTACACGGTCCAGGAGGGCGACAGCCTGGCGACCATCGCGGTTGCCAAGGGAGTCAAGGGCGGCTGGAACGGCCTCTACGAGGCCAATGAGCAGGTCATCGGCGAGGACGCCAATCTGATCAAGCCCGGACAGAACCTGGATCTAACCACGTAATAGGGACACTTCAGGCGTCCGGAAAGAACTGATTGTCGGTTATCTGTAAGTGAGACATGCGTCTCTTCCGGTCAACTGGCGTGTCCCGCCCCGGGGCTGCTGCAAACCCCGCCCTCACCTGCGCAAACGTCCTTGCGGACAGCGCAAGTAGGGGCCCTCTCTCCCCGATGTTCCTCGTTGAACATCGGGGAGAGACCTGTCTACCTTCTGATTCGCCCGCCACCGCGGGCTCCTTCGACCGCATCGCCGAATCCTGCCGGCGGACGGGGGGAACAGTCGTCGCGTCAAGCGCCGAAGGCAGGAGCGGGGGAACCAAGGTAGGCGCCGGGAGCGGCCGTTGAGAGACGGTCACGCCACCGGCTAGGGGTCAAGACGTGCGCTAGGTCGCACGGCCGGGCAACTCACTCGCCCGAACCCGACAGCTCACCTCGTAGGCGTCGGTGAGGAGAAAATCCATGCTGCTTTCCGGCAAGGGCAAGCACCGTCGAGCCTCCAAGGCCGTCCGCATCGTCACGCTCGCCGGTGTCGCCGGTGTGGCCGTCGCCGCCCCCCTGATGGCCGCGGGCTCCGCCAGCGCCGCCACCGCGTCCGAGTGGGACAAGGTCGCGCAGTGCGAGTCCGGCGGCAACTGGTCCATCAACACGGGCAACGGCTACTACGGCGGACTGCAGTTCTCGTCCTCGACGTGGGCCGCCTACGGTGGCAAGTCGTACGCCGCGCAGGCCAACCAGGCCTCGAAGTCCCAGCAGATAGCCATCGCCGAGAAGGTCCTCAAGGGCCAGGGCAAGGGCGCCTGGCCGGTCTGCGGCAAGGGTCTGTCGAACTCCTCCTACGCCGGTGGCGGCACGGAGGGCTCGACGCAGAACAAGCCGAAGGCCGACTCGAAGAAGACCGAGACCAAGGTCGCCCCGAAGGCCACGCCGAAGAAGGAGACCAAGCGCTCCGAGGCCCCGACCACCCGCTCCGAGCGCCCCGCGGCCCCCGAGGCCCCGAAGACCGGCAACGGCTCGTACGAGGTCAAGTCGGGCGACACCCTGGGCACCATCGCCGAGGCCAACGGCGTCAAGGGCGGCTGGGAGAAGCTCTTCGAGCTGAACAAGGACATCGTCTCGGACGCCGACCTGATCTTCCCGGGTCAGAAGCTGAAGCTCAGCTGAACACTGCGGCAATAGCCGCAGGAGCGTACGCAACGCACAGTGTTCCCCCCGCCCGGCGCGTCTCCCCCCACGCGCCGGGCGGTGGTGTGCGTACCGGATGACGGGCGACGATCCGGAGACCTATGTCCCGGAAGAGGGGTATTCGGCCCCTTTTTCGTCCCAGGGGTCGGGCGGTCGGCCGGTCGAGTGCCCCGGGCCGGTTAGGCTCTAAGCGGCAAGGCCGTCCCCCGGCCTGACACGCCACCGCACACCCAGCGTCACATCCCAGAAGGAGATGCTCGTGCCGTCCATCGACGTCGTCGTAGCCCGGGAAATCCTGGACTCCCGAGGCAACCCCACGGTCGAGGTCGAGGTGGGCCTCGACGATGGCAGCACCGGCCGTGCTGCCGTCCCGTCCGGCGCCTCCACCGGTGCATTCGAGGCCATCGAGCTCCGTGACGGTGACCCCAACCGTTACTTCGGCAAGGGTGTCGAGAAGGCCGTCCTCGCCGTCATCGAGCAGATCGGCCCGGAGCTCGTCGGCTACGACGCCACCGAGCAGCGCCTGATCGACCAGGCCATGTTCGACCTGGATGCCACCGACAACAAGGGCTCCCTCGGCGCCAACGCCATCCTCGGTGTCTCCCTCGCCGTCGCGCACGCCGCGTCCGAGGCCTCGGACCTTCCGCTCTTCCGCTACCTCGGCGGTCCGAACGCGCACCTGCTGCCCGTTCCGATGATGAACATCCTCAACGGTGGGTCGCACGCCGACTCCAACGTGGACATCCAGGAGTTCATGATCGCCCCGATCGGCGCGGAGTCCTTCTCCGAGGCGCTGCGTTGGGGTGCCGAGGTCTACCACACCCTCAAGAAGGTCCTGCACACCAAGGGCCTCTCCACCGGTCTGGGCGACGAGGGCGGCTTCGCGCCGAACCTGGAGTCCAACCGCGCCGCGCTCGACCTCATCATCGAGGCCATCAAGCAGGCCGGTTACACCCCGGGCACGGACATCGCGCTCGCGCTCGACGTCGCCGCGTCCGAGTTCTACAAGGACGGCCAGTACGAGTTCGAGGGCAAATCCCGCTCGGCCGCCGAGATGACGGACTACTACGCCGAGCTCGTCGAGGCGTACCCGCTCGTCTCCATCGAGGACCCGCTGTTCGAGGACGACTGGGCCGGCTGGAAGACCATCACCGACCGCCTGGGCTCCAAGGTCCAGATCGTCGGTGACGACCTCTTCGTCACCAACCCCGAGCGTCTGGCCCGCGGTATCGAGGAGGGCTCCGCGAACGCCCTGCTCGTGAAGGTGAACCAGATCGGTTCGCTGACCGAGACCCTGGACGCCGTCGAGATGGCCCAGCGCAACGGCTTCAAGTGCATGATGTCGCACCGCTCCGGTGAGACCGAGGACGTCACCATCGCCGACCTCGCCGTCGCCGTGAACTGCGGTCAGATCAAGACCGGCGCCCCGGCCCGCTCGGACCGCGTCGCCAAGTACAACCAGCTGCTGCGCATCGAGGAGATCCTCGACGACGCCGCGGTGTACGCGGGCCGCAGCGCCTTCCCGCGCTTCAAGGGCTAATCACGCCCTCGCCTCCGTACGTCCCCGCACTCGGTCCCGTACCGTGTGCGGGGACGTATTTGCGTAGTGCGGACACAGGGGAGGCGGACCAATGGCCGGGAGCCGGGATCGGTTCTCCACCTTCTCCACCGCGACCAGGCTCAAGCAGCTCGGTGAGCGGACCGCCGCCCACGTCTACCGCTCGCAGTCGCGCCGGCAGGTGCGCCGCAGCCGGCTCACGGGCCGGGCCGCGCTCCTCGTGCTGGTCCTCTGTACCCTGGTCGTCGCCCTCGCGTATCCGATGCGCCAGTACGTCTCCCAGCGCTCGGAGATCGCGGAGCAGCAGCGGGCCGCCGCCACCGCGCGGGACCGCCTGGAGCGGCTGCGCGACGAGAAGGCCCGCTGGCAGGACGACGCCTACGCGGAGCAGCAGGCCCGCAGGCACCTGCACTTCCTGCGCCCGGGGGAGATCGGCTACATCATGAGCGACCCCGGGGCCCAGCCCCAGGAGCCGCACCGGGCCGGCCAGGCCGGCTCCGACCGCCCCTGGTACTCGAACGTCTGGGACGGCGTCGACAAGGCCGACCGCCCCGGCGACTGAACAGATCCATCCGTCAGAGAACCGAACGAAGAGACTTCCTCCAGGCATGCAGACGCCCCCGCCCCAGACCGACCGGACCGAGCCGACCGACGCGGACATCGAGGCGTTCGAGCAGCAGCTCGGCCGCCCGCCGCGCGGGCTGCGCGCCATCGCGCACCGCTGCCCCTGCGGGCAGCCGGACGTGGTCGAGACCGCCCCGCGGCTCCCCGACGGCACCCCCTTCCCCACGCTGTACTACCTGACGTGCCCGCGCGCGGCCTCCGCGATCGGCACGCTGGAGGCCAACGGCGTGATGAAGGAGATGCAGGCCCGGCTCGCCGAGGACCCGGAGCTCGCCGCCGCCTACCAGGCCGCGCACGAGGACTACATCCGGCGCCGCGACGCCATCGAGGTGCTCCAGGGCTTCCCGAGCGCCGGCGGGATGCCGGACCGGGTGAAGTGCCTGCACGTGCTGGTCGGCCACTCCCTGGCCGCGGGCCCGGGCGTGAACCCGTTCGGCGACGAGGCGCTCGCGATGCTGCCCGAGTGGTGGGCCAAGGGCGCCTGCGTCACCCCGTGCGGGGAGAAGAAGGAAGAGGAGTCCCGGTGACCCGGGTCGCGGCCATCGACTGCGGTACGAACTCCATCCGGCTCCTCGTCGCGGACTGCACGGTGTCCGACGGCGCCTCCGGCGCGGGCACCACCGGCGAGCTGGTCGAGCTGGACCGACGGATGATCATCGTCCGCCTCGGCCAGGGCGTGGACCGGACCGGGCGCCTCGCCCCGGAGGCGCTGGAGCGCACCTTCGCCGCCTGCCGCGAGTACGCCGAGGTCATCAAGGAACTCGGTGCGGAGCGGGTGCGCTTCGTGGCCACCTCCGCCTCCCGGGACGCCGAGAACCGCGACGTGTTCGTGCAGGGCGTCAAGGACATCCTGGGCGTCGAGCCCGAGGTGATCTCCGGCGACCAGGAGGCCGAGTTCTCCTTCACCGGCGCCACCAGGGAGCTCGTCGCCCACGAGCACCTGGAACAGCCGTTCCTGGTGGTGGACATCGGCGGGGGTTCGACCGAGTTCGTGGTCGGCGAGGACCACGTGCGCGCCGCCCGCTCGGTGGACGTGGGCTGCGTCCGGATGACCGAGCGTCACCTGACGGTGGACGGGGTCGTCACCGACCCGCCGTCCCCGGCGCAGATCGCCGCGATGCGGGCCGACATCGAGGCCGCCCTCGACCTGGCCGCCGAGAGCGTCCCGCTGGCCGAGGCGCGCACCCTGGTCGGCCTGGCCGGCTCGGTGACCACGGTGGCCGGGATCGTCCTGGGCCTGCCGGAGTACGTCTCCTCGCAGATCCACCACGCGCGGATCTCCTACGAGCAGGTCCGCGAGGTCAGCGAACGGATGCTGACGGCGACCCACGCCGAGCGCGCGGCGATCCCCGTGATGCACCCGGGCCGGGTGGACGTGATCGGGGCCGGCGTGCTGGTGCTCCTGGCGATCATGGAGAGGATCGGCGCCACCGAGGTCATCGTCTCCGAGCACGACATCCTCGACGGAATCGCCTGGAAGACCGCGGAAGAGGTCGAGTCGGACGAGCAGCGCTCCTGACCCGCGGAAAACACCGGACGGCGGCGCTCCGGTCAACTGACCGAAGCGCCGCCGTCGCGGTCGGATTCAGATGTTGCGGTAGATGTCGCGGCGGTCGCCGATCTTGACGACGAGGATGACGAGCTCGCCGTCCAGGACTTGATAGGCGATGCGGTAACTGCCCACCCGGAGCCGGTAGAGGCCGGAGGGGCCGGTGAGCTTCTTGATGTCGGCGTCCTCGCGGTACGGATCGTCTCCCAGAGCAGTCAGGGCGGCGAGGATCCGCATCGCGGCCGGCCTGTCGATGGCCCGGAGCTGCCGTTGCGCCGCGGTGGTGAACCGGAAGGCGTACTTCACGCCGCGCCGTCACCCCGTTCGCTGAACAGGTCGGCCAGGAGCTCGGCCATTGTCACGGTCGGCCCGCCTTCGGCGAGCACGGCCTCCGCCTCGCGTGCGAGCAGCTGGTCGGCTGCCTCTTCCAGCGCGTTGAAGTCCGCGATGGGAACCAGGGCGGCCACCGGGGCGCCGTTACGGGTGATGATGGTCGGAGCGCCCTGCTCCGCCCGATTGATGTGGTCCGCGAGATGGGCACGGGCTTCGCGCACGGTCACAGCGTTCTCACTCATGACCGCAGTGTACGCCTCAATGTGTACACGCCGCTGTGGCGTCGAACGTGTGCGGGTTCGCCGACGATTCCGGACGGAATCGCGTGGTCGATCGCCTGAACGACCTTCGAAGGTGGGGTTGAGGGGTCTCGGACCGGTGATCCACAGAAAGTTCGTGAAGTTCTTCACAAGGAAAAGAGTCCGGTGGGGCCGACGGGAGGGCCATTTGGGCCCCTCCGGAGGCCGCCGGGCCCTTTTCTGCGTCTGTTCGTGCGATCGGCGGAGGCTGCGGGTTCCGCGTCAGAGGTATGGACGAACCCCTGTGGTCCAGTCCGCTTCAGGCCTTGGAGGCCAGTTCAGGACGGGTGAACAACGACTCCCGTTACACGGTGGTTCCCGTCGCGCGCCATGACGTCCGTCACGTGGGCGGCGGAGTGTAGCAGAGGCCTTCCGACTCCTTGTGAAGGGGCTCACGAGCGACACCCCTTTGGGTGCTGGATACTCGTTCCATGAGCACCACGGAGCGTCCCAGGATCCTCGTTGTAGGAGGTGGGTACGTAGGCCTGTACGCAGCCAAGCGCATCATGAAGAAGATGCGCTACGGCGAGGCGACCGTCACGGTCGTCGACCCGCGCTCGTACATGACCTACCAGCCCTTCCTCCCCGAAGTGGCCGCAGGCAGCATCTCGCCTCGGCACGTCGTCGTCCCGCTGCGACGCGTGCTGCCCAAGGCAGAGGTTCTCACCGGCCGGGTCACCAGCATCGACCAGGACCGCAAGGTCGCCGTCGTCACGCCGCTGGTCGGCGAGGCGTACGAGCTGCCCTTCGACTACCTGGTGATCGCGCTCGGCGCCGTCTCCCGCACCTTCCCGATCCCCGGCCTCGCCGAACAGGGCATCGGCATGAAGGGCGTCGAAGAGGGCATCGGCCTGCGCAACCACGTCCTCGAGCAGCTCGACAAGGCCGAGTCCACGACGGACGAGAACGTCCGCCGCAAGGCCCTCACCTTCGTCTTCGTCGGCGGCGGCTTCGCCGGCGCCGAGACGATCGGCGAGGTCGAGGACATGGCCCGCGACGCCGCGAAGTACTACTCCACGATCAAGCGCGAGGACATGCGCTTCATCCTGGTCGACGCGGCCGACAAGATCCTTCCCGAGGTCGGGCCCAAGCTCGGCACCTGGGGCAAGGAGCACCTCGAGTCCCGCGGCATCGAGATCTACCTCAACACCTCCATGGACTCCTGCGTGGACGGCCACGTGGTGCTGAAGAACGGCCTCGAGGTCGACTCCAACACCATCGTGTGGACCGCCGGCGTCAAGCCCAACCCGGTGCTGGCCCGCTACGGCCTGCCGCTGGGCCCCCGCGGCCACGTCGACGCCCAGCCCACCCTCCAGGTCACGGGCACGGACTACATCTGGACCGCCGGCGACAACGCCCAGGTTCCCGACGTCGCCGCCCGCAAGGCCGGCGTCGAGAACGCCTGGTGCCCGCCCAACGCCCAGCACGCGCTGCGCCAGGCCAAGGTCCTCGGCGACAACGTCATCTCGGGCATGCGGGGCTTCCCGCAGTCGGAGTACTCGCACTCCAACAAGGGTGCGGTGGCGGGCCTCGGCCTCCACAAGGGCGTCGCGATGATCGTCATGGGCAAGATGAAGATCAAGCTCAAGGGCCGGCTCGCCTGGTACATGCACCGTGGCTACCACGGCATGGCCATGCCGACCTGGAACCGCAAGATCCGCGTCTTCGCCGACTGGACCCTCGGCATGTTCCTCAAGCGCGAGGTCGTCTCGCTGGGTGCTCTCGAAACCCCGCGCGAGGAGTTCTACGAGGCCGCCAAGCCGGCCCCGGCTCCGGCCGCCACGGCCCAGAAGGCCAAGGCTTCCTGACCCGGCGCCGGCCGGCAGGACCCTGAGCAGTACCCGCACGTCCCCGAAGGGGCCGCCCGCCATCCGTGGTGCGGGCGGCCCCTTCGGCGTACCCGGGGTCCGGGATGGGTAGACGGAGGGGTCGGAGCTTTTGTGGAGGTGCGCCCATGACCGACGCCGCGCCGCGGCTGGCTGCTGTTGCCGAGACACTGCTGGGTGCCCCGCTGCCGGTGCGCGTCCGCACCTGGGACGGCAGTGAGGCCGGTCCGCCGGGTGGCCCCGTGCTCGTCGTCCACGACCGCCGCGCCCTGCGGCGGGTGCTGTGGAAGCCCGGGGAGCTGGGCCTGGCCCGCGCCTGGGTGGCGGGGGAACTGACCGTCGAGGGCGACCTGTTCGCCCTGCTGGACCGCGTGGCGGGGGTCCTGTGGGAACGCGGGCGCACCCCGCTGCCCGCCGCCCCCGCGGGGCCCGCGGGGGCGCGCACGGCGGGCCCGGAGCGGACGCCCGAGGCCGTGGTGCCGGGTGGCCGCCCGGGGCCCCGCACGGCCCGGAAGGGCATCGCGACCCGGCCGGGGCTGCCCCGTCTGCCCCGGCTGCCCGACCTGCCGGGGGCCAAATGGCGGGACCCGGCCCACCGGGCGGCCGTACGGGAGCTGATCGCGCTCGCCGGACCGCTGCCGCCGCCCCCGCCCCCCGCGGAGGAGGCGGTCCGGCGGGGCGGGCCGCGGCACAGCAAGGGGCGCGACCGCCAGGCCATCAGCCACCACTACGACGTCGGCAACGACTTCTACGAGCGGGTGCTCGGCCCCTCGATGGTGTACTCCTGCGCCTACTGGAGCCCCGGCTCCACCCTGGAGCAGGCCCAGCGGGACAAGCTCGACCTGGTCTGCCGCAAGCTCGCCCTGCGGCCCGGCGACCGCCTCCTCGACGTCGGCTGCGGCTGGGGCTCCATGGCGCTGCACGCGGCCGGCGAGTATGGGGTCCGGGTCACCGGGATCACGCTCTCGCGCGAGCAGGCCGCGTACGGGCGCAAACGGGTCGCCGAGGCGGGCCTGGCCGACCTCGTCGAGCTGCGCATCCAGGACTACCGGGACGTCAGGGACGGCCCGTACGACGCGATTTCCTCCATCGGGATGGCCGAGCACGTCGGGTCCGACCGCTACCGGGAGTACGCCCGCACCCTGCACGCCCTGCTGCGCCCCGGCGGGCGGCTGCTGAACCACCAGATCGCCCGTCCGCCGGAGCCGGACGAGGAGGCGTACCGGATCGACGAGTTCATCGACGCCTACGTCTTCCCCGACGGGGAGCTCTCCCCGCTCGGCACCACCGTCGGCGAGCTGGAGCGGGCCGGCTTCGAGGTGCGCGACGTGGAGGCGCTGCGCGAGCACTACGCGCTGACCCTGCGGGCCTGGGTGGCGGGGCTCCAGGAGCACTGGGACGAGGCGGTCCGGCTGACCTCCCCGGGCCGGGCCCGGGTCTGGCAGCTCTACATGGCGGCCTCCGCGCTCGGCTTCGAGCACGGCCGGCTCGGCGTCAACCAGGTCCTCGCGGTGAAGTGCGCGGCGGGTGGCGACTCGGGCCTGCCGCTGCGGCTGCGCACCTGGGGGGCGCGGACCCCGTAGCGGAAACGTATGCGCACAACGGGCAGGGCCCCGGGGCGTGTTGCCCCGGGGCCCTGCCTCGTCGCCGGTCCGCGTCCGGCGCGCTACTCGGTCTTGATGGCGGTCAGCATGTTCAGGCGGGCGGCGCTGCGGGCCGGCCACATGGCGGCCAGGACGCCGACCACGGCGGCCAGCAGCAGGAAGATGCCGATCCGGTCCCACGGGAGGACCAGCTCGTAGTTCGGCATGGACTTCGCCATCGTGGTGCCGACGGCCCAGGCGAGGAAGACGCCGATGGCGACGCCCAGGACCGCGCCGAAGAGCGAGATCACCACGGCCTCCAGGCGGATCATGTTCTTCACCCGGCTGCGGTCGAGGCCGATCGCCCGCAGCATGCCGATCTCCTGGGTCCGCTCGAAGACGGACATCGCCAGGGTGTTGACCACGCCGAGCACCGAGATGATCAGCGCCATGCCGAGCAGGCCGTACATGACGTTCAGCATCGTGTTGATCATGCCGCCCATCTCGTTGCGCATGTCCTGCTGGGTGGCGACGGTGATGGCCGGGTTCTTGCCGAGGGCGTCGACGACCTTCTGCTGGCCGGCCGCGGAGGCCCCGCCGGCGACGTTGACGTACACCTCGGGGATGTACTGCTCCTCGCTGTGGGCGCTGAGGATCTTGTTGTCGATGACGTAAGGGGAGAGCAGGCCCTCCAGGTCCTTGTAGACCGCGCCGACCTTCAGGCTGCCCTGCCCGCCGTCGTCGAACTGGACCTGGACCGTGGAGCCGACGGTCAGGTTCGCCTTCTTGGCCGTCTTCTCGGCCACCGCCAGCTCACCCTTGCCGAGGGCGTCCAGCGAACCGCTGAGGACCTCGATGTTCAGCATCTGGTCGATGGCGCCCGGGGTGACACCGGAGGCGGCGCGGAAGTCCTCGCCGATCTTGAGGAAGCCCGCCGCCTGCGGGGAGACCGCCTTGATGCCGGGAGCCTTGGCCAGGGTCTCGGCCACCGACTTGTCCAGGCTGCCCATGTCGCCCGCCATGGAGACCCGGTAGTCCGCCTTGAGCTTCTCGGTGCTCATGCGGTCGACGACCTTGCCGACGGTGATGCCGAGCACGGACAGGGTGGTGACCAGGGTCAGGCCGATCGCCAGGGAGGCGGCGGTGACGGCGGTGCGGCGCGGGTTGCGGACGGCGTTCTGCGCGGCCAGCTTGCCGGGAACCCCGAACGCCTTCTGGAGCAGCGGGCGGACCGCCGAGATGACCGGCCTGGAGAGCAGCGGCAGCAGCACGATCAGGCCGATGAGCATGAAGAACGCGCCTCCGCCCATGATCATGCGGCCGGTGGAGCCGCCCTTGGACACGCCCAGCAGGACCAGGCCGACGGCGAGGACGCCGATGACGGAGCCGATGACGTTGCGCACGATCAGGGACTTCGCCGAGGCCGGCAGGTGGGCGCTGCCCATGGCGGCGACGGGGGCGATCCGGCCGGTGCGCCAGGCGGGCAGCAGCGCGGCCAGCGTGGTGACCAGGACGCCGATGACCAGGGCCGCGACGATGGTGCCCGGGGCGACCACGAGGTCGCCGCCCGGCAGCTTGGCGCCGAAGGAGCCGATCAGGGAGCGCATGCCGATCGCCAGGCCGAGACCGCTGAGGAGGCCGATGGCGGCGGAGACCGCGCCGACGACCAGGGCCTCGGCGAGGACCGAGCGCATGACCTGGCCGCGGTTCGCGCCGACGGCGCGCAGCAGGGCCAGCTCCTTGGTGCGCTGGGTGACCAGCATGGTGAAGGTGTTGTAGATCAGGAAGACGCCGACGAAGAGCGAGATGCCGGCGAACACGAGCAGCATGGTGCTCATGTTGCTCATGCCCTTCTCGATCTGCTCGGCCTGCTCCTTGGCGAGTGCCGCGCCGGTCTGCGCCTTGGTGTGCTTGTCGTCGAGCAGCGGCTTGATCTCGGCGAGCAGCTGGTCGGCGGAGGCGCCGGCCTTGGCGGCCACCGACAGCTCCTGGAAGTAGCCGGGCTTGAGGTAGAGCTCCTGGGCGACCTTGGTGTCGAAGAGCACGAGGCTGCCGCCGGCCTGGACGGCGCCGTCCTCGGTGGTGAAGACACCGGCGAGCAAGTACTCCTTGACCGGGCCGTTGGTGGCGACGCGGACCCGGTCGCCGACGTGGTAGCCGCCCGCGTCCGCGGTCGCCTTGTCGAGCGCGATCTCGTCGGCCTTGGCCGGGCCGGCGCCCTGGGCGAAGGCGTAGTTCGGGTCCTTGCCGTCCTTCACGGGGGCGTAGTTGGAGCCCTTGTTGGACCAGCCGGAGCCGATCAGCTTGCCGTTCTCGTCGCCCACGCCGGCGAAGCCGGAGACGCGGCCGGAGACGGAGGCGACCCCGGCGAGGGCCTTGACCTTGTCGAGGGTCTGCTGGCTGAGGCCGGGCTCGCCCTCCTTCTGCCCGTTGTCGTCGCGGCCCTGGCCGTACGAGGTGACCGAGACCGCCACGCCTTCGTAGCTCTTGGCGGACTGGTGGGAGAGGGACTTCTTGAGGGTGTCGGTGAAGACGAGGGTGCCGGAGACGAAGGCGACGCCGAGGGTGACGGCGAGGACCGTCATCAGCAGCCGGGCCTTGTGCGCGAGGACGTTGCGCAGGGCGGTACGGAACATGGGGGATCTCAGTCCTGGGGCTGGGGTCTGGAGGAGGGCGGGGGAGGGAGATCCCGGGTCAGCTGGTGCGGCCCTTGGCGTCGAAGGCCTTCATGCGGTCGAGCACGCCGTCGGCGGTGGGCCCGTACATCTCGTCGACGATGCGGCCGTCGGCCAGGAAGATGACGCGGTCCGCGTAGGAGGCGGCCACCGGGTCGTGGGTGACCATCACGACGGTCTGGCCGAGCTCGCGCACCGAGTTGCGCAGGAAGCCGAGGACCTCGGCGCCGGAGCGGGAGTCGAGGTTTCCGGTGGGCTCGTCACCGAAGATGATCTCGGGGCGGGAGGCCAGGGCGCGGGCCACGGCCACGCGCTGCTGCTGGCCGCCGGAGAGCTGGGTGGGGCGGTGGCTCAGGCGGCCGGTGAGGCCGACCATGCTGATCACGTCGTCCAGCCACTGCTTGTCGGGCTTGCGGCCGGCGATGTCCATGGGGAGGGTGATGTTCTCCAGGGCCGTCAGCGTCGGCAGCAGGTTGAAGGCCTGGAAGATGAAGCCGATCTTGTCCCGGCGCAGCTGGGTGAGCTGCTTGTCCTTGAGGGCGCCCAGCTCGGTCTCGCCTATGCGGACGGAGCCGGCGGAGAAGGTGTCCAGACCGGCGACGCAGTGCATCAGCGTGGACTTGCCGGAGCCCGAGGGGCCCATGATCGCGGTGAACTGCCCCTGTCCGAAGTCCACCGAGACGTTGTCCAGGGCGACCACCTGGGTCTCGCCCTGGCCGTACACCTTGGAGAGGCCGGTGGCGCGGGCGGCCACGGCCTGGGTGGTGTGCGGGGCGTAGTTCATGGTGGTCACGGGACGGCTCCTCGGTCTGCGGTGCGGGGACGTTCCCATCCTCGCCGCGGGCACCCCCGCTCCGGATCAGCCGCCGAGCTTGTTTCCCGGCCCACTCGAGTCTGACGGAGGGGCGTCGCGTCTCCTCCTCTGGTATGACAGGAGCCCTGATCCGCGGGGCGGTGGCCCGGGGTGGCGCAGCGGGTGGCGCGCGGGGTGGCGCGGCCGTCGAAATCCCGTCAATCCCGTACAGGTGGTGAGCGGCTCCCAGAACGGGCCGACCGTGCGTTCTCGGGTCTGACGAACCCTCAAGCGCCAATAAAATCAGACAACATCGGGTTGACGGCAGGTCAGCGGCGGCGGCGTTACGGATAGGCTCGGATCAAGCGTCGAAGGCTTTTTCCACGGGGGCCGCCACGCCCTGCCCGGATGGTGGAATGCAGACACGGCGAGCTTAAACCTCGCTGGCCTTCGGGCCGTGCCGGTTCAAGTCCGGCTCCGGGCACTCCGCAGTTCTCGCGAGGCCCGCTCCTTTATCTCCTGCGCTTCGCCCTGCCTTCTCCTAAGATCCTCCTCCAGCAGTAGGGTGCTTTCTTTGCGAGCGCATTACTCTTGTTGCAAGGCCGCGCTCGGCGGCCACGGAGGAGTGAGATGAGGAGCAGTAACCCGGTCTTCTCGCGACGGGGGTTCAGCCGCGACAACGGTGGCCACGCGGGCTTTGCGACGCCGCAGCACCAGCAGGCCGGGACCAACCCGTACGCGACGAACCCGTACGCGACCGACCCGACCACGGGCATGCCGCCGGCACCGGCGCGCGCCGGTGCGATGACCATGGACGACGTCGTGAGCCGTACGGCCATGACGCTCGGCACGCTCATCGTCACGGCCACCCTTTCCTGGGTGCTGCTGCCGGTCGACCCGGCCAACCTCGGCAAGTCGTACGGCATCGGCTTCGCCGCGGGCCTGGTCGCCTTCGTCCTGGTGATCGTCCAGTCCTTCAAGCGCAAGGCCGTCCCCGGCCTGATCCTGGCCTACGCGGCGTTCGAGGGCGTCTTCCTCGGGGTCATCAGCGCCGCCGTCAGCACCTACCTCAGCCCCGGCGTGGTCATCCAGGCCGTGATGGGCACGATGTGCGTCTTCGCCGCCGTGCTCCTCGGGTACAAGATGGGCTGGATCCGCGTCACGCGCCGTTTCTACGGCTTCGTGATGGCCGCGACCCTCGGCTTCATCCTGCTGATGCTGACGAACACGCTGTTCGCGGTGTTCGGCGGCGGTGACGGCCTCGGCTTCCGCAGCGGCGGCCTCGGCCTGCTGTTCGGTGCCATCGGCGTCATCCTCGGCGCCTGCTTCCTCGCCATGGACTTCAAGCAGGTCGAGGACGGCATCGCCTACGGCGCTCCGCGCGACGAGGCGTGGCTGGCGGCCTTCGGCCTCACCGTCACCCTGGCGTGGATCTACGTGGAGATGCTGCGCATCTTCTCGATCCTCTCGGGCGACGACTAGCAGGACCCGCAGGCCACCCCGGCCTGCACACGGCACACGGCATGGGGAAGGCCCCGCGAGCACACCGCTCGCGGGGCCTTCCCGCGTCCAGGGGAACGGGGGTCGGGGGAGGGGGTCAGCCGAACCGGCGCGCTGCTCTGCGCAGGTCGTACTCGTGGATGATCGCCTTGGCCTGGCCGTACGACAGCTCGTGCGCGCCGCGGAGCCAGCTGACCTTCTCCTCGAACCGGACGAGGGAGGGGCCTTCGTCGACGGTGCGGAGCCAGTCGGAGACTTCACGACCGGTGGTCTGGGGGATTCTGTCGATCATGTTGCGGTGTGTCTGTTCGGAGAACTCTACGGACATGGGCGCCTCCGGAGGTATCGCCGTGCTGTTCTCTTCACGCCACCGTGCCGGAGAGTTCGCCCGTTGGCAATGGTGCCCGGGCGGCGCGTAAGGTCGGCCGGGTGCTTGATACTTCGCCCCTGACCGCCGTCGTGGAACGTTTCGCCGACCGGCTGCGGGCCCTGCCGCAGAGCCGCCTGCAGCAGGGGGCCGCCGCCGTGGCCCTGGAACTGGCCCGCGAGCTCTCCGTACGGGCGCAGCGGCTGGAGACCCCCGGGCAGGCGCCCCGGGAGCTGCCCGACGCCGGCATCTTCGTCGTCGGGGACCAGGTGGCCGTCGCCGGGCTGGACCTCGCCGAGGCACTGCGCACCGGTGCGGCCGGCCCGGACGGCGCGACGGCCCCGTCCGAGGTGCTGGACGAGGCCGTGGGGCTGGTGGAGCAGGCGGAGATCAGAGCGATGCGATGACGCGGTCCGCGAGGATGTAGACGTTGCTGTCGGGGTCCTCGGAGTCACCGCAGGAGAAGGTCAGCGCGTAGGCGCCGGAGATCCCCGAGCCGCCCAGCAGGACCGGGGCCGTGCCCGAACGCAGGGCCTCGGCGAGGCGCTCCGCGGTCTCCCGGTGCCCGGGGGTCATGCACAGCGTCGTGCCGTCGGTGAAGACGTACACGTCGAGCGTGCCCAGCGGGCCGGGGCGGACGTCCGCGAGGGCCGTACGGGCCTCCGCGAGCTCCTCCAGGCGGTTGACGGTGCGCTCGTGGTCGGCGCCGGGGTGCGAGGCCTGGGCCGGTACGAAGTCGGGGTGCGAGGGGTGGCGCCGACGGGCGGCGGCCAGCTCGGCCGAGTCCTCGGGGTAGCCGGGGAGCTCGTCGAGGGCCTCCTCGCCCAGAACGGGCTCCAGACCCACCATGTCGGCCTGCCGGGGCAGGAAGACGGGGCTGTCCTCACCGAGCCCGGACAGGCCGCCCAGCAGCGACGGCGCGTCGGCGGCGTCGCGGGCCTCCTGCGCGGCCCAGAAGGCGCGCGCCTCGGCCAGCTCGCGCTCGCGCTCCTCGGCGAGGGCCTCGGCCACGGCGGCTCGTATCTCGGCGGCGGGGGATTCCACGGCGCCGGCGCTGCGGGCGTGCGGGACGGTCGCACCGCGGTGGTGGACCGGCGCCGCCAGCTCGGTGCGCAGGGCGGTGACCTGCTTGCGCAGACCGTGGACGGCGTGCAGCGCAGCAGCGCCCACGGCCGCGGCGGCGGCAGTGGTCAGCAGCAGGGCAAGAGACATGGCGCTCACTGACTAACTCCTGAGGTGATTCGATCCCCCGACTTCCTACATCAGAGTGTCCCGACCTGGGAATGGCGTGCAGTGCATTACGTCACGAATTGGACAGGGCTTTGGTCACACCCGCACCCCCCGTACTGGCGCTGACCTGCACAAATGCCAATCCCCCAGGAGATAGGTCACATCCTGGGGGAGATTCGGTCACAGGTCGGCCGCGACCGGGTTGGATCCGGTGCCCCTGCGCCGCAAGGGATCCGGCGGGATCCCTTGCGGCGACTGGGCGCGGGTCTTGATCCAGTGGGCTCGGGTGATCGGTTTCCGGCTCAGCCGCTCGCTTTCCTGGTCGCGCTGAGCTCCGCCACCGCTACGGCTCAGCTCAGCCGCTCGATCACCATGGCCATGCCCTGGCCGCCGCCGACGCACATCGTCTCGAGGCCGAACTGCTTGTCGTGGAACTGCAGGCCGTTGATCAGCGTGCCGGTGATGCGGGCACCGGTCATCCCGAAGGGGTGACCGACGGCGATGGCCCCGCCGTTGACGTTCAGCTTGTCGAGGGGGATTTCCAGGTCCCGGTACGACGGGATGACCTGGGCCGCGAAGGCCTCGTTGATCTCGAACAGGTCGATGTCGCCGACCGTCAGGCCGGCCCGCTTCAAGGCCTGCTTCGACGCCTCGACCGGGCCCAGGCCCATGATCTCGGGGGAGAGGGCGGTGACGCCGGTGGAGACGATCCGGGCCAGCGGGGTCAGGCCCAGCTCACGGGCCTTGGTGTCGCTCATGATGACCAGCGCCGCGGCGCCGTCGTTGAGCGGGCAGCAGTTGCCGGCCGTGACCAGGCCGTCGGGGCGGAAGACGGGCTTGAGTCCCTGCACGCCCTCCAGGGTCACGCCGGCGCGCGGGCCGTCGTCGGTCGAGACGACCGTGCCGTCCGGGGTGGTGACGGGGGTGATCTCGCGGGCCCAGAAGCCGTTCTTGATGGCCTCTTCGGCGAGGTTCTGCGAGCGCACGCCGAACTCGTCCATGTCCTGACGGGTCACGCCCTTGAGGCGGGCCAGGTTCTCCGCGGTCTGCCCCATCGAGATGTAGGCGTCCGGGATCAGGCCGTCCTCGCGCGGGTCGTGCCAGGAGGAGCCCTCGCTCTGCGCGACGGCGGCCGTACGGGCCTCCGCGTCGGCGAAGAGCGGGTTGTGCGTGTCCGGCAGGCCGTCCGAGGAGCCCTTCGCGAACCGGGAGACCGTCTCGACGCCCGCGGAGATGAAGACGTCGCCCTCGCCGGCCTTGATGGCGTGCAGCGCCATGCGGGAAGTCTGGAGCGAGGAGGAACAGTAGCGGGTGATCGTGGTGCCCGGCAGGTAGTCCATGCCCATCTGCACGGCCACGATGCGGGCCAGGTTGTGGCCCTGCTCGCCGCCGGGGAGACCACAGCCGAGCATCAGGTCGTCGATCTGGCGCGGGTCCAGCTCGGGGACCTTGGCGAGGGCGGCCTGGATGATGGTCGCGGTCAGGTCGTCCGGGCGGACGTCCTTGAGGGACCCCTTGCCGGCGCGCCCGATGGGAGAGCGGGCGGTGGAAACGATGACGGCTTCGGGCATCGGGACTCCAAGGGGTGCGTCGTTGCGGGACCGCATGCGAAGTTACCGCCCCGTACGGTCGAGGTCACCGGGGTGGGAGTGTGATGCCGGTCGCTCCCGCGGGGGTGCGATCCCTTGGGCGGGGCCGTGCGTCGAAATGTGCGGCGCCGCTGCTGGGGCCCTGCCCCAGACCCCGCGCCTCAAACGCCGGCGGGGCTGAAAGAGGCCGGGGCTCCGCCCCAGGGCCCCGCGCCCCAAGGGCCGGCGGGGCTGGGAGGCCGGGGCCCTGCCCCAGACCCCGCGCCTCAAGCGCTGAGGGGCTGAGAGAGGCCGGGGCTCCGCGCCCCAAGGGCCGGCGGGGCTGGAAGAGGCCGGGGCTGCGCCCCAGACCCGCGCCTCGAGCGCCGGCGGGGCTGGGAGGCCGGGGCTCCGGCCCAGGGCCCCGCGCCCAAGGGCCGGCGGGGCTGGGAGAGGCGGGGCTGCGCCCCAACCCCGCGGCTCAGACGCCGGCGGGGCTGGTGTCTGGGCCGGGGTCGGGGGTGGGGGTCGGGTCCTCGCCCGGGACACGGCGGCGGCGGCGGTGTTTGAGGAGGACCCACGGGCCGCGGGCGGCCGTGACCTCCGTTCCCGCCTGGTCCGCCGCCGCGGACGCGGCCTTCGCCACCGGGAGCATGTCCTCGTCGCGGGACACGTCCAGCCGGTCCGACTCGGGCCACAGGCCGAGCGCCGCGCACAGCGTCGGCAGCACGGCCATGGCGGCGGTCGCGTACCCCTCCGCCGACGGGTGGTAGGAGTCCGGGCCGAACATCTCGCGCGGGTTCGCGGCGAACTCCGGGCCCAGCAGGTCACCCATGGAGACCGTACGGGCGCCCAGCGCGACCACTCCTATGGTCTGCGCGGCGGCCAGCTGCCGCGAGACCCGCCGGGCCACCCAGCGCAGCGGCTGGTAGACCGGCTCGATCGTGCCCAGGTCGGGGCAGGTGCCCACGACGACCTCGGCCCCCGCCATCCGCAGCCGCCGCACGGCCGAGGTCAGGCAGCGCACGGACTGGGTCGGCGGCATCCGGCGCGTCACGTCGTTCGCGCCGATCATGATCACACACACGTCCGGGGCGGGGCTGCCGTCGTTCAGCAGCAGCCCCACCTGCCGGTCCAGATCGTCGGACATGGCCCCCGACAGTGCCACGTTGCGCAGCTCCACCGGGCGCTCGGCCACCGCCGCCAGCCCGGACGCCAGCAGGGCCGCCGGTGTCTGCCGGGCCCGCCGTACGCCGAGCCCCGCGGCCGTGGAATCGCCCAGCATGCCCAGGCGCAGCGGTCCCGGGCTCTGTTCCGGGCCGCCGAACTCGCTCCCGTACAGCCCGTCGGCGCGCGGCGGATCGCCCAGACCGGTGCCCACCGTGCGCTTGGCGAACTGCACCTCGGCCAGCACCAGACCCACCGCGGCGGCCCCGACCAGTCCGAGTCCGCCTCCGCCGTACGCTGCCCCCGCCGCGATCCGGCGGGCCGTTCTCGCCCTGGACACCCTTCAGGCCACCTCCTCGGTCCTCCTCATTGATCCCTACCTGCCCCGTACGCACGGTCGGCCAATCCCTTTACGCATACTCTGGCCAGACCTCCCGGAGAACCCGTGGAGTCCCCTCCTTGGAGAACATGGTGCAATTCCACGACTCGATGATCAGCCTCGTCGGCAACACCCCGCTGGTGAAGCTCAACCGTGTGACCGAAGGCCTGCAGGCCACCGTCCTTGCGAAGGTCGAGTACTTCAATCCCGGTGGATCCGTGAAGGACCGGATCGCCGTACGGATGATCGAGGCCGCCGAGCAGAGCGGAGCCCTCAAGCCCGGCGGCACCATCGTGGAGCCGACCAGCGGCAACACGGGTGTAGGACTCGCCATCGTGGCCCAGCAGAAGGGCTACAAGTGCATCTTCGTCTGCCCTGACAAGGTGTCCATGGACAAGATCAACGTGATGCGCGCGTACGGAGCCGAGGTGGTGGTCTGCCCGACCGCCGTCGACCCCGAGCACCCGGACTCGTACTACAACGTGTCCGACCGCCTCGCGCGCGAGCCCGGTGCCTGGAAGCCCGACCAGTACAGCAACCCGAACAACCCCCGTTCGCACTACGAGACCACCGGCCCCGAGCTGTGGGACCAGACGGACGGGAAGATCACCCACTTCGTCGCGGGCGTGGGCACGGGCGGCACGATTTCCGGTACCGGCAACTACCTCAAGGAGGTCAGCGGCGGGAAGGTCAAGGTCATCGGCGCCGACCCCGAGGGCTCGGTCTACTCCGGCGGCTCCGGCCGCCCGTACCTCGTCGAGGGCGTCGGCGAGGACTTCTGGCCGACCGCCTACGACCCCGACGTCACGGACGAGATCATCGCGGTGTCCGACAAGGACTCCTTCCAGATGACCCGCCGCCTCGCCAAGGAGGAGGGCCTGCTCGTCGGCGGCTCCTGCGGCATGGCGGTCGTCGCGGCGCTGAAGGCCGCCGAGGGCCTCGGCCCGGACGACGTGGTCGTCGTGCTGCTCCCGGACAGCGGCCGCGGCTACCTGAGCAAGATCTTCAGCGACGAGTGGATGGCGGGCCACGGCTTCCTGGAGGAGGCCGGTCCCGCCGCGCGCATCGGTGACGTGCTGAGCGACAAGGAGGGCGGCATCCCGTCCCTCGTCCACATGCACCCCGAGGAGACCGTCGGCGAGGCCATCGAGGTCCTGCGGGAGTACGGCGTCTCGCAGATGCCCATCGTCAAGCCGGGCGCCGGTCACCCGGACGTGATGGCCGCCGAGGTCATCGGCTCGGTCGTCGAGAAGGAACTGCTGGCGGCGCTGTTCGCGCAGCGGGCCTCCCTGACCGACCCGCTGGAGAAGCACATGAGCTCGCCGCTGCCGCAGGTCGGCTCGGGCGAGCCGGTGTCCGAGCTGATGGCGGTGCTCGGCGAGGCGGACGCGGCGATCGTGCTCGTCGAGGGCAAGCCCACCGGTGTGGTGAGCCGTCAGGACCTGCTGGCGTTCCTCGCCAAGGGCTCCAAGTAACCCGTACGGGGCCGCGCGTGGCCTTCGTGCAAACGGTACGGGCACGACACGTGACGGCAGCACCGGCTTAACACGGCTGGGGCACAGTGGTGGTCGTCGGCAGGGAAGACCGGGAGACCGGAACCCCGCCGGCACCACCGAACGGCGTACGCGTACCTCCGGAGCGGCTCCCGGACCACGCGGACGTCACGGACGCGGACGGCCCTGACCCGGCCGTGTCCTTCGCGGGGACCGCCGTCGTCCCGCCCCTCGGGCGACCGAGGGTGCGGCGGTCCCCGCGCACAAACTATTCGGCGGACCGGCGCCCGAACCGCTTGTTGGCGTGGATGAAGTTCACGCCCACGATCCCGGCCCAGGCGACCAGGAGACCGCTGAAGTGCGCCTCTGCGGCCGCGATGGCCGACAGCGGGACCGCCAGCACCAGCGTGATGATCCCGAAGCCGAAGCGTTCGCCGAAGTTCCCGTCCGCCGGCGAGGCGGAGGGACGGGTCTCGCCGCGGGCCGCGGACAGGCGTTCCTCCGCGAGGCGCCGCCGGACCTGGGTTTCGACCTTCTCGACGAACGAGTCCACCAGCGCGGTCTCGTACTCCGGACCCAGCTCCCGCCGGGCGTCCAGCGTGGCGTCGAGTTCCTTCTTCAGCTCTTGGGCGTGGGCGTCCATACCCCCACCGTAGGAAGCGCCGCGGGCCCCGGCACTGGTGCTAGCCCCCGTATCCGCCGCATCCGCCGCATCCGCATCGCGGGCGCGGCTTGCCGAGCTGCATAACCACATGCAGAGTGCTCGGTGACTGAATGGATCGACGGGGACGGAGGGGACGGGAATGAGCGACAGCCCGGCCGCGCGGCTGCAGAAGCTGTTCGAGGGGCACCGGCTGACGCCGACGCAGCGGCGCATCGCGCACTGCATGGTCCGTGGGGCGGCCGAGGTGCCCTTCCTGTCGAGCGTCGAGCTCGCCGAGCTGGCCGGGGTGAGCCAGCCGTCGGTGACCCGGTTCGCGGTGGCCCTGGGCTTCGACGGATATCCCGCACTGCGCCGGCACCTGCGCGAGGTGGCTCCCGCCGAGCGGGTCGAGGTCGCGCAGGAGGACTCGTACAACGAGTACCAGCAGGCCGTCCTGGGCGAGATCGAGAACCTGCGGCAGCTGGCGGAGATGCTCGCCGATCCCGGGCCGGTGGAGGAGGCGGGACGGCTGCTCGCCGCCTCGGCCCCGCTGCCGGTGCTCGGGCTGCGCGCGGCGTCCTCGCAGGCGCGCGGGTTCGCCTACTTCGCCGCCAAGGTGCACCCGGACGTACGCCTCCTCGACGAGGGCGGCTCGATGCTCGCCGACCGCATCGACGCGGCCGCCGGCGCGGGGGCCTCGGCGCTGCTGTGCTTCGCGCTGCCGCGCCATCCCCGGGAGGTGGCGGAGGCGCTGGAGCACGCGCGGGCGGCCGGGCTGACCGTGGTGACGGTCGCCGACTCGGCCTTCGCGCCGGTGGCCCGCCACTCGGACCTGCTGATCCCGGCGCCCGTGGGGACGGGGCTGGCCTTCGACACGGCGTGTGCGCCGATGCTGCTGGGGCGGGTCCTGCTGGAGGCGATGGCGGACGCCCTCCCGGACGCCCAGGCCCGCCTGGAGGCCTTCGACGCCCGAGCCGCGGCGCGCGGCCTCTTCGTGGAGTAGCCGGCACGGCTTCAAGCCGGGGCTCCGCCCCGACCCCCGCCGGGCGGAGCCCGGGAGGGCCCGTCCGCCGGCTACAGCAGGGCTTCGGCGTGAGCGCCGCCCGCCTCCGCGACGATGGCCTCGAGGGACTGCGCCGGCCGGACCAGGCCGAAGCTGACCTCGCCCCGCGGGCCCACCGTGAAGCCGTGGACCGCCGGGCGGGGGAGGCTGTTGTACCCGTAGTGCGCGGTGAAGAAGTACGCGCCGGTGTCCGGGACCCCGATCAGGTCGCCGGGCGCGAGGAGCGGCAGCTCCCGGGCCGTCGCGAGCAGGTCCCCCGCGAAACAGGCCGGCCCGGCGACGTCCTGCGCCACCGGGTCGCCGGTCTTGGGCACGCCCTTCGCGTCGTACGCCAGGATCCGCACTGGCCAGGCCGCCG
Organism: Streptomyces sp. NPDC046308; assembly: GCF_055588065.1. Classification (NCBI taxonomy): domain Bacteria; kingdom Bacillati; phylum Actinomycetota; class Actinomycetes; order Kitasatosporales; family Streptomycetaceae; genus Streptomyces; species Streptomyces sp. NPDC046308. The sequence continues at coordinate 48,623 of NZ_JBVJFB010000006.1, read as the reverse complement.
GGGCATACGCGGTGCGGGTCGCCAGCTGCACCCCGGCGTGGGTGAGCGCGATCGGCCGGGAGCCGCTGGTCTTGGTGTACTCGACCCTGGCCAGCACCAGCCCGTGCTTGGCCAGCAGGGCCCGGCCGAACTCCGTGACCAGGCCGTACGCTCCCGAGAACAGCCCGGGCGCCGCCTCGCGCAGCGCGGCCACGTACGCGGCGAACCGGGGCGTGTGCTCGTCCGAGGCGAAGTTCACCGGCAGGCCGCCGCCGATGTCGAGGGTGTCGACCTGGCGGCGCCCGGCCACCCCGTTGATCTCCTCGGCCAGCGCGTGCAGTTCCCGTGCGCCCTGCGCGATCAGGGCCAGGGGAACGCCCTGTGAGCCGGAGTGGACGTGCAGGCGGGTGAGCCAGGGCCGGTCCAGGTACGCCCGTACGAGCCATGCGCGCGCGCCGGGATCCCGCAGGGCGATCCCGAACTTCGAGGTCGAGGTGGCGGTGGACAGCGCGTCGATGGTCCCGGCGCCGGTCTGCGGGTTGATCCGTACGCCGATCGGGGACCGGGGCGGGCCCGCGCCGACCAGGGCGTCGAGCCGTTGCAGTTCCTGCGGGTTGTCGGCGTTGACGGCGATTCCCAGGGCCAGGGCCTCGCGCAGTTCGGCCACCGTCTTGGCGGGGGAGTCCAGGACGGTCCGCCCGGCCGGTACCCCGGCCGCCCGGGCCAGCGCCAGCTCGCCGGGGCTGGCCACCTCGCAGCCGAGCCCGGCGTCCGCGAGCAGCCGCAGGACCGGGACGAGCGGGGCGGCCTTGACGGCGAAGGCGTGCAGGACGGGGGTGCCGGGCGCCAGGGCGTCCGCGAAGGCGCTGTTCAGGGCGGCGGCGGAGGCGCGGATCCCGGCGGTGTCCAGCAGGCAGGTCAGGGGCGGCGCGGAGTCCGCCCCGCCCACGAGCCCCTGGGCGACGGCGGCCCGTACGGCCGGATCCCGGCGCGCGGCGGCATCGGCGTCCGCGTGCGTGTGTGCAGCCATGTCCGCCATCCCATCATTCGACAGGGCCGCCCGCAGCTGTTGACTGAATCTATTCAGGACGTCAGGATGTGAATGGAAACACCAACATCGGAGGAGGCGCCGCCATGTCAGGACCCCGCCCCGTACGTGCCGCGCGAGGCACCGAGCTCAGCGCCCTGGGATGGCAGCAGGAGGCCGCGCTGCGGATGCTCCAGAACAACCTCGACCCCGAGGTCGCCGAGCACCCCGACAAGCTCGTCGTCTACGGCGGCACCGGCAAGGCCGCCCGCGACTGGCGCTCGTACGACGCGATGGTCCGCACCCTCCGGACCCTCAAGCAGGACGAGACGATGCTCGTCCAGTCCGGCCGCCCGGTCGGCGTCATGCAGACCCACGAGTGGGCGCCGCGCGTCCTGCTCGCCAACTCCAACCTGGTGGGCGACTGGGCCAACTGGGAGGAGTTCCGCCGCCTGGAACACCTGGGCCTGACCATGTACGGCCAGATGACGGCCGGCTCGTGGATCTACATCGGCACCCAGGGCATCCTCCAGGGCACCTACGAGACCTTCGCGGCCGTCGCGGCCAAGAAGTTCGGCGGCACCCTCGCCGGCACCATCACCCTGACCGCCGGCCTCGGCGGCATGGGCGGCGCCCAGCCGCTGGCCGTGACGATGAACGACGGCGTCGCGATCTGCATCGACGTCGACCCGCGCGCCATCGAGCGCCGCATCGAGCACCGCTACCTGGACGTCAAGGCCGACAACCTGCGGCACGCCCTCCAGCTGGCCGTCGAGGCCCGCGACGCCCGCAAGCCGCTCTCCATCGGCCTGCTCGGCAACGCCGCCGAGCTGCTCCCGCAGATGCTGGCCGAGGGCGCGCCCATCGACATCGTGACCGACCAGACCTCGGCCCACGACCCGCTCGCGTACCTCCCCGTCGGCGTCGACTTCGACGACATGGCCGCCTACGCCGCCAAGGACCCGGCCGGCTTCACCACCCGCGCCCGCGAGTCCATGGCCAAGCACGTCGAGGCCATGGTCGGCTTCATGGACGCCGGCGCCGAGGTCTTCGACTACGGCAACTCCATCCGCGGCGAGGCCCAGCTGGCCGGCTACGACCGCGCCTTCGCCTTCCCCGGCTTCGTCCCCGCCTACATCCGCCCCCTCTTCTGCGAGGGCAAGGGCCCCTTCCGCTGGGCGGCGCTGTCCGGCGAGGCCTCGGACATCCACAAGACCGACAAGGCGATGCTGGAGCTCTTCCCGGAGAACGAGTCCCTGCACCGCTGGATCAAGATGGCGGGCGAGCGCGTCCACTTCCAGGGCCTGCCCGCGCGCATCTGCTGGCTCGGCTACGGCGAGCGCGACAAGGCCGGCGAGCGCTTCAACGAGATGGTCGCCGACGGTACCCTCGCCGCCCCGCTGGCCATCGGCCGTGACCACCTCGACTGCGGCTCGGTCGCCTCCCCGTACCGCGAGACCGAGGCCATGCTCGACGGCTCCGACGCCATCGCCGACTGGCCGCTGCTCAACGCCATGGTCAACGTCGCCTCCGGCGCCTCCTGGGTCTCCATCCACCACGGCGGCGGCGTCGGCATGGGCCGCTCGATCCACGCGGGCCAGGTCACCGTCGCCGACGGCACCCCGCTGGCCGGCGAGAAGATCCGCCGCGTCCTCACCAACGACCCGGGCATGGGCGTCATCCGCCACGTCGACGCCGGCTACGACATCGCGGAGTCGGTCGCCGACGAGCGCGGCGTGCGGGTCCCGATGCGCGAGGGCGACGACGCGTGAGCGACAACCCCGCCGGGGCGGCCTCGTTCCACAGCATGTGGAACGAGCTCGCCCCCATCGGCCGCCACGCCGAGTCCGGCGGCTACCGGCGCCACGCGTGGACCGGGGCCGACGCCGACTGCCGGACCTGGTTCCAGGAGCAGGCCGAGGCGCGCGGGCTGACGTACGAGACCGACCGCAACGGCAACCAGTGGGCCTGGCTCGGCGACCCCCTCGCGGGGGACGCCGTGGTCACCGGCTCGCACCTGGACTCCGTACCCGACGGCGGGGCCTTCGACGGCCCCCTCGGGGTGGTGTCCTCCTTCGCGGCCCTGGACGAACTCCGCAGGAGGGGCGCGGAATTCTCCAGGCCCCTCGCCATCACCAACTTCGGTGACGAGGAAGGGGCCCGCTTCGGCCTCGCCTGCGTCGGCTCCCGGCTCGCCGCCGGGCAGCTCACCAAGGAGAAGGCGTACGAGCTCCGCGACGCCGACGGCATCGGCCTGCCCCAGGCCATGGAGACCGCCGGCTACGACCCCGAGGCCATCGGGGCCGACCCCGAACGGCTCGCCCGCATCGGCGCCTTCGTCGAGCTGCACGTGGAACAGGGCCGGGCCCTGGACCTGAGCGGGGACCGCGTCGGCATCGCCTCCGCGATCTGGCCGCACGGCCGCTGGCGGTTCGACTTCCGCGGCGAGGCCAACCACGCCGGCACCACCCGGCTGGTCGACCGCCGCGACCCGATGCTCACGTACGCGGCGACCGTCCTGGCCGCCCGCACCGAGGCGGCCCTCGCCGGGGCCGTGGCCACCTTCGGGAAGATCTCCGTCGAGCCCAACGGGGTCAACGCCATCCCCTCCCTCGTGCGCGGCTGGCTCGACTCCCGGGCCGCCGACCAGGCGACCCTCGACACGGTCGTGACCGCCATCGAGAAGGCCGCCCGCGAGCGCGCCGACCAGGACGGCATCGACCTCGGCATCGTCCGGGAGTCCTTCACCCCGGTCGTCGAGTTCGAGCACGCCCTGCGCGACGAGATGAACCGGATCCTGGGCGGGGCCGTCCCCGTCCTCGGCACCGGGGCGGGACACGACGCCGGAATCCTCTCCGCGGCCGTCCCGACCGCGATGCTGTTCGTACGGAACCCCACCGGCGTCTCCCACTCCCCGCGGGAGTTCGCCGCCGAGGACGACTGCGTGGCCGGTGTCCTCGCCCTCGCCGACGTACTGGAAGGCCTGGCATGTCGTTGACGACGTACTGGCTGGAGCACGCCTGGCTCGGCACCCACGTCGAGCCGGGCGTCGCCCTGGAGGTGACCGCCGAGGGCCGCATCGGAGCCCTGCGCACCGGGGTCGAGACCCCGCCGCCCGGCGCCGAGGTCCTGCGCGGCCTGACGGTCCCGGGCCTGGCGAACGCGCACAGCCACGCCTTCCACCGGGCCCTGCGCTCCACGGTCCAGGTCGGCTCCGGCACTTTCTGGACCTGGCGCGACTTCATGTACAAGGTCGCCCAGAACCTGACCCCGGACACCTACTTCGCGCTCGCCCGCGCCGTGTACGCCGAGATGGCGCTGGCCGGCATCACCAACGTCGGCGAGTTCCACTACGTCCACCACGCGCCGGGCGGCGCCTCGTACGCCGACCCCAACGCCATGGGCGAGGCCCTGATCGAGGCCGCCGCCGCGGCCGGCATCCGGATCACCCTCCTCGACACGGCCTACCTCTCGGCCGGCTTCGGCGAGGCCCCGAACCCGCACCAGCAGCGCTTCTCCGACGGCACGGCCGAGGCCTGGGCCGAGCGCGCGTCCGCCCTGAAGCCTCGCGCGCACGCCCTGATCGGCGCCGCGATCCACTCGGTGCGCGCCGTGCCCGCCGACCAGCTGGCCACCGTCGCCCGCTGGGCCGAGGAGCGCGAGGCCCCGCTGCACGTCCACCTCTCCGAGCAGACCGCCGAGAACGACGCCTGCCAGGCCGCCCACGGCCGCACCCCGACCCGGCTCCTCGCGGACCACGGGGTGCTCGGCCCGCGCACCACCGGCGTCCACAACACGCACCTCACGGACACCGACATCGCCCTGCTCGGTGGCACCGGCACCGGCACCTGCATGTGCCCCACCACCGAACGCGACCTCGCCGACGGCATCGGCCCGGCGACCCGCCTCCAGCAGGCGGGCAGCCCGCTGTCGCTCGGCAGCGACAGCCACGCCGTGATCGACCTGCTGGAGGAGGCCCGCGCGATGGAGCTCAACGAGCGCCTGCGCAGCCGTACCCGGGGGCACTGGACGGCCAACGCCCTGCTCACGGCCGCCACCGCCGACGGCCATGCGGCGCTCGGCCTGGCCGACGCGGGTCGCCTGGAGGCGGGCGCGCTCGCGGACTTCACCACGATCGCGCTGGACTCCGTCCGCACGGCGGGTGCCCTGCCGCGGCTCGGCGCCGAGACGGCGGTCTTCGCCGCCACCGCCGCCGACGTCCGCCACACGGTGGTCGGCGGCCGCCACGTGGTCCGCGACGGCGCCCACGCCCTCGTCGAGGACGTCCCGTCCGCCCTTGCCGAGTCCATCGCGGCCCTGCGCGGCTGACAGATACGGCGCTCCGCGCCCGCGCCTCAAACGCCGGCGAGGCTGAAGAATTCAGCCTCGCCGGCGTTTGAGGCGCGGGGTCTGGGGCGGAGCCCCAGGAAACCGAGAGGAACCATGACCACCACCGCCATCACCCACATCGGCAGCCTCGTCACCAACGACCCCTCCGTCGGCGACGGAAGCCCCCTCGGCCTGATCGAGAACGCCGCCGTCGTCATCGACGGCGACCGCATCGCCTGGGTCGGCCCCGCCGCCAACGCGCCCGCCGCCGACGAGGCCTTCGACGCGCAGGGCCGGGCCCTGATCCCCGGCTTCGTCGACAGCCACAGCCACCTCGTCTTCGCCGGCGACCGCACCCAGGAGTTCAACGCCCGGATGTCGGGCCGCGCCTACTCCGCCGGAGGCATCCGCACCACCGTCGCCGCCACCCGCGCCGCCACCGACGCCGAGCTGGAGGCGAACCTCGTCCGGCACCTCGACGAGGCCCGCCGCCAGGGCACCACCACCTTCGAGACCAAGTCCGGCTACGGCCTCACCGTCGCCGACGAGGCCCGCGCCCTGCGCATCGCCGCCGCGCACACCGAGGAGGTCACCTACCTCGGCGCGCACATCGTCTCCCCCGACTACGCCGAGGACCCGGCCGCGTACGTGGACCTCGTCACCGGCGAGATGCTGGCGGCCTGCGCCCCGTACGCCCGCTGGGTGGACGTGTTCTGCGAGAAGGGCGCCTTCGACGGCGACCAGGCCCGCGCGATCCTCACCGCCGGCGCCGCCGCCGGTCTGATCCCGCGCGTGCACGCCAACCAGCTGTCCCACGGTCCCGGCGTACAGCTCGCCGTGGAGCTGGAGGCGGCCTCCGCCGACCACTGCACCCACCTGACCGACGCCGACGTGGACGCCCTCGCCCAGGCGGCGGACACCACGGTCGCCACCCTGCTGCCCGGAGCCGAGTTCTCCACCCGCGCGGTGTGGCCCGACGCCCGCCGCCTGATCGACGCGGGCGCCACCGTCGCCCTGTCCACGGACTGCAACCCCGGCTCCTCCTACACGAGCTCCATGCCGTTCTGCGTCGCGCTCGCCGTCCGCGACATGCGGATGACCCCCGACGAGGCCCTGTGGTCGGCCACCGCCGGCGGAGCCCGCGCCCTGCGCCGCGCGGACATCGGCACCGTGACCCCCGGAGCCCGCGCCGACCTGGCCCTGCTGGACGCCCCGAGCCACGTCCACCTCGCCTACCGCCCGGGCGTCCCGCTCGTCTCGGCCGTCTGGCAGCGGGGTCGCCGGGCGTACTGACGAACGGTCAATCCGGGGCCGTCCTTTGTCTTCCCTCCGTAAGACCCCGGGCGTACCTTGAGCCACCCATCTGATGTGTCGTCAGTTATTTGTGGCCCGAGGGGAAGACGAAGGTGTCCGACCGCAAACGCTCCACCGCGCTCGCGCTGGCCTCCGCGCTGGCCGGATCGGCGGTCCTGCTGGCCGCCCCCGCAGCCCACGCCGCCGTCGTCGACGTGGCCTACGACTGCAAGACCCCGATCGGCGACAAGTCGGCGATCTCGCCCATCGAGATCAAGGCGGTCAAGGACGGCGAGGCGTACAAGCTGACGATGTCCTTCCAGAAGGGCGTCTCGTCCAGCCCCATCGAACTGGGCAAGGGCGCGATGAGCCCCAGCGCCGTGATCCTCGTCGACGGCGCCGAGAAGGCGTCCGTACCGGTCTCCGGGCCGCCCAACCCCGAGGCCGTGCCCGCCGACACCCCCATCAAGATCACCGACCTCTCGGGCACCTACACGCCCGCGAAGAGCGGCAAGATCACCTTCACCGCCGGCGTGCTCACCATCAAGGCGATGGGCACCACGACCACCTGCACCCCCGGCAACAGCCCCGGCCCGTCCCTGGAGCTCGACGTCACGGCCGCCGGCGGCGCCGCCACCCGGTCCGGCGGAGGCTCGGGCGAGGAGACCCTGCCGCAGACCGGGCCCACCGACTCCGCCCTCGCCCTCGGCACGCTCGGCGGCACCGTGCTGCTCTCCGGCGTGGCGGGCGTGCTCTGGCTGACCCGGCGCGGCCAGCGGGCCCGGCCCTGAACGGAGCGCCCCAGGCCATGCCCGTGCTCCACGTCCCCCACGTCCCCCACGTCCCCCGCGTCCGCCGGCGCGCCCGGTGCGCCGGCCTGCTCCTGCTCGCCGCCGCCCTCTACGCGGCCCCCGCACCGCCCGCGTACGGGAGCGCCGCCGACGAGCCGGGCTGGACCGCCGAACCCGCCGCGGGCCAGGCCGTACCCCGCGCCGGCGACCCCCCGCCCTCCGCGCGCCCGTACTTCTACATGGCGGGCACCGCCGGAACCGTGCTGGAGGACCGCCTCGCCCTGGCCAACACCAGCGACCAGGAGCACACCGTCACTCTGCGCGGCGCCGACGCCTACAACACCGCCGACGGGGCCTTCGCCGTGCGCCCCGCCGCCGGATCCACCGGCGCCGGCGCCTGGATCAGCTTCGGCGCCGGGACCACCGTGAAGATCCCGCCCCACACCCGGGCCGTGGTCCCCTTCACCGTCACCGTGCCGCCCTCGTCCCCGCCCGGCGACCACCCCGCCGCCGTGGTCGCCACCGAGGCCGGCCGCGAGGTGGGCGTACGGGTCCACCTGCGGGTCGGCGGCCCCGCCCTGGCGGCCCTCACCGTCGAGGACGTCGCCGTACGGGGCCGGGGCGGGGCCGCGGTCGTCGCGTACACCCTGGTCAACCGGGGCAACGTCGCCCTCGCCCCCGAGCTGTCCCTGCGCGCCGAGGGCCGGTTCGGCGAGGTCCCGGGCCGCGGGGCCCGGGCCCTGCCGGTGGAACTGCTCCCGGGCCGGCGGATCGAGCTGACCGAACCCTGGCCCGGCGCCCCCGTGCTCGACCAGGTCCGCGTCACCGTCACCGTCACCGCCCCCGGCGGAGCCCGCGCCGAGGGGAGCGCGTCCGCCTGGTTCCTGCCGTGGCGGGCCGCCGGCTGGACCGGCCTCGGCCTGCTCGCCCTCGGCGGGACCACGCTGGCCGCGCTGTTCCTCGTACGGGGCCGGCGCACCCGGCAGGACCCGCCCGGCGGCGAGATCCCCGGCGAGACGCCCGGGAGGCCCGGCCCGACCCCTGCACCGGAACACGAACTGACGGGAGCGTCCAGGTGAGCGCCATGGTCGGCGGCAAGGTCCGCGGCAAGGCCGGCCGCACGGTCCGGTCCCTCCTGACGGGGCTGGCGGTGTGCGCGCTCGCGCTGCTCCCCGCGGCCCCGGCCGCGGCCGACGAGGGCAAACCCACCGTCGCCCTCTCCCTCCAGGAGGCCGCCAAGGGCACCGAGCTCACCGTCACCGGCACCGGCTGGCGGGCCAGGACACTGGTGATGCTGCTGGTCTGCGGGCAGAACATGATCGGCGGCACCAACAGCTGCGCCAACGCCGACGGCGCCGCCGTCTCCGTCGCCGACGACGGGCGCTTCACCGCCCGGCTGGCCGTGGTCGCGCCGCCCAAGCCCTGCCCCTGCGTCGTCAACGTCACCTCCGTTAACGGCGACCAGTCCACTGTCGCGGCCCCCCTGAAGATCACCGACCATCCGGTGGCCGAACTGCCCGCCGAATCCGGCACGGCCCGCCTCGCGATGCTCACCGGGGTCCGGCTGGAGGGCGAGGACGGGGTGCTGACCTGGTTCGGCGCCCCGCCGAGCCGCACGTTCAGGGTCACCGTGGGCAATCTCGGCTCGGCCCCGGTCAAGGACCCGGTCTTCCAGCTCGGCACCGCCCACGGGGTGTTCGCCCCGCTGTGGGAGGAGGCCCGGTGGAAGGGCACCATCCCGCCGGGCGGCAAGGCGGAGATCGCGCTCGACGTCGCCCTCACCGCCGGCGCCCACGGCGACTACACGATCTCCCTCAAGTACGGCGAGACCGTGGTGGCCACCCAGCCCTGGGGCGTCGACCGCCCGTACGGGGTGCTGCTCTTCTGGGGCCTGCTCCTGCTGGTGATCCCGGCCGCGCTCTTCCGCGTCGGCATGGCCGTCGTCGACCGGGTCCGGCCGCGCGCCGTGCCCGCGGCCGGCCGCCACCGGGGCGCGCGGCCCGCCGAGGCGGCGACGGCCGTGACGGCCCGGCTGCCCCGGATCCCGGCCCTGCGCCCGGCCGCCGGACCGGCCCGCTCCGAGCAGCCCGCGGAGCCCCCTTCGACCACCACGGCGGTCCTGCCGTGGTTCACCCCGGACAGCGCGCCGGAGACAGCACCACAGACGTCCGCACCGTCTGAGAACCGTTCGACGACGAAGGGACCATCGTGAAGACCCAACGGAGGGTGAGCGCGGCCGTGGTCGCGCTGCTGCTCGGCGGCGCGGGCATCGCCATCACGGCTTCTCCCGCCCAGGCCGCGGAGACCACGTTCAACGTCAAATGCGTCCCCCCGGCCGGGGGCGGCAGCCCCGTGGAGGGGGAGACCACCGCCAAGGTCACCGCTCCGGCCTCGGCGAAGGTCGGCGACGAGGTCGACGTGTCCTGGGAGACGGTGAAGCCGGCCTCGAACAACACGGACCTGATGGACATCCCGCAGGACGCGGTCCAGCCCACCGGCTGGATCACCGTGAGCGGCGGTGGCGGTGAGCTGAAGGTCGTCGGGGAGAAGAAGAACCCGCCGATCCCGAAGAAGGCGCCCATGCAGATGTCCGTGATGAAGGGCAAGCTGAAGCTGACCAAGGCCGGGAAGATCACGCTGACCCCCGGCAAGTACGACGTGGCGGTCACCTTCTCCTTCGGCACGTTCGTCACCAAGTGCGCGCCGACCGGAGCCGTGGGCGTCGGGGCCACCATCGACGTGTCGGCCGGCTCCAGCGGCGGTACGACGACGGGTGGCACGACCACCGGCGGCACCACGACGGGCGGTACGACCACCGGCGGCACGACGACCGGCGGTACGACCTCGGGCGGGTCCACCACCGGCGGCGGAGGCGGCCAGAGCGACTTCCCGGGCAAGGCGGTCGAGGTGGCCTTCGACTGCGGGCCGGTCGTCCCGGGCGGCATCAAGACCCCTGTCACCGTCAACGCCAAGAAGAACGGCGGCAGCTACGACCTCACGGTCAAGACGGCCAAGGGGGCGATGGCGGCGCCCATGGCCCTGCCCGCGGGAGCCCTCAAGCCCTCGATGGACGTGAAGCTCGGCGGGGCGGACAGCGGCACGGTCAAGGTCTCCGGCCCGGCCAACGCCGAGCCGATCCCCGACAAGGCCCCCGTCAGCCTCAGCGACATGACCGGCACCTACAAGCCCGGCAAGTCCGGCAAGGTGACGCTGAGCCCGGACCAGCTGACCATCGACGTCACGATGGCCCCCGGCTCCACGCCGATCAACGTCCCCTGCAAGGCCACGAGCAGCGGCGTCTCGCTGGAGCTGGACACCACCGCCCAGCCGGGCGGCTCCGGCTCCTCCACGGCCTCCGCGAGCGGCACCTCCGGCGGCGGCCTCGCCGAGACCGGCGCGGAGGACGAGGGCGGCATCAAGGCCCTGGCCCTGGTCGCCGGTACGGTGATCCTGCTCGGCGGGGCGGTGTTCACCTTCACCCCGTGGCGCCGTCTGCGCGGCACCCGCTGACACGCGAACGGCCCGGCACACCTTCCGGTGTGCCGGGCCGTTGCGTGGTGGGGGCGCGAACGTCAGCCCGTGGCACCCATCAGCTCGTTGACCTTCTTGCGGTACATGAAGATCGCGAGACCGGCGAGCACGGCGGCGACCGCCTGGAAGAGGATCACGCCGACGCCGTTCAGCTGCACGTCGGCCAGACCCATCAGACCGGTGACGCAGTCACCGGCGGTGACGGCGAGGAACCAGACACCCATCATCTGGGAGCCGTACTTCTGCGGCGCCATCTTCGTCGTGACCGAGAGGCCGACCGGCGACAGGCACAGCTCGGCGAGCGTGTGCATCAGGAAGATGAGCACCAGCCACCACATGGTGACCTTGGTGTCGTTGCCCGCGGTCTGGCTCAGCGGCAGGGCGAAGACGAAGAACGAGGCGCCGACGATGATCAGGGCCACCGAGAACTTCACGATGGTGCTGGGCTCGCGGTTGCGGCGGGCCAGGGCCACCCACGCGGCGGCGAAGACCGGGGCCAGGGCGACCACGAACAGCGGGTTCAGCGACTGGAAGATGACGGTGGGGACTTCCCAGCCGAACAGGGCGCGCTCGGAGTTCTTGTCACCGAACAGCGAGAGCGTCGAACCACCCTGGTCGTAGATCATCCAGAACACGGCGGCGGCCACGAAGAACCAGATGTAGGCGCTCATCCGGGTCTGCTCGACGGTGGACAGGTCCTTGTCCCGCTTGATGCGCACGAGGACGGCGACGGGGATGAGCAGACCGGCGATGGTGATCGGGTACAGCGCCCACTTGATCGTGTACATGTCCGCGGCGACCACGGCGGCGTAGAAGACGGCGACGACGGCCAGGACGGCGAGCGCCTTGACGATCACGGCCTTGCGCTCGGCGGGGCTCAGCGGGTTCGGGACGAGGCTGCTCTTCGGGCTCAGCGTGCGGCCGGCGAGCAGGTAGACCACGAGGCCGATGCCCATGCCGACGGCGGCCAGCGCGAAGCCGAGGTGCCAGTTCACGAGCTCGCCGACCATGCCGATGCCGACCGGTGCGAGGAGGGCACCCACGTTGATGCCGATGTAGAAGATCGTGAAGCCGCTGTCACGGCGCGGGTCGTCCACACCCCGGTACAGGTGGCCGACCATCGTGGAGATGTTGGCCTTCAGCAGACCGGAGCCGACCGCGACCAGCAGCAGACCGACGAAGAACGCGATCTGGCCGGGCAGCGCGAGCGACACGTGGCCCGCCATGATCACGCCGCCGGCGATGGCGACGGTCTTGCGGGCGCCCCAGACGCGGTCACCGAACCAGCCGCCGGGCATGGCCATCAGATAGACCATGGCCACGTAGACGGAGTAGATCGCCGTGGCCGTCGCCGCAGTGAAGCCGAGGCCGCCGCCCTGGCTCCCGGTCGCGGCGTCGACGCCGCCGGAGACCAGGTACAGGACGAGAAGCGCACGCATGCCGTAGTAGGAGAAGCGCTCCCACATCTCGGTCATGAACAGCGTGGCCAGGCCGATCGGGTGGCCGAAGAGGGTCTTCTCGTGAGCGGGGCTCTGAGAAGCCGTCGTCAGGCTGGAAGCCATGGTCGATCCTTGCTTGCTCGGGACGCTTGGCTTCGTGAGCTCATCCGCGCCCGGTGGGGGGTGGCCGGCACCGGCGACGGATCTCCCACCCCACGCCTCGGGGTCTCGCCCCCCATGGGGTTGGGAGCGAGGAGAACATCCGTAACCGGGATCCACGCCCGCTCGCGCACCTTCGCGCGAGGGGCCCGGCCCACAGGTCATTCACTGTCATCAAGCCCGGACAGGTGAGTCCCACAAGACTGGCCTGTCCGGTCAGGACAGAAATAGAGACCTTTGGCGCGCTTTTCGGCACAAAGGTCCCTGAGGTAGTGCATCAGGCGTCTCGCCACCATACGACACGACACTGCGGCATATGAAAGGACTTGAGAGATGGATCACAGGCGCGCCGGGAACCGTTCGACCATATTCGAAGGCGCTTAGTAGTTCATAAGCGCAGATAGAGAGGGGTGTGCAGGGAGGCCTCTCGATCAGGTCGCCGCGGACTACCATCACCCACATGACGCGTGTACTGCTCGCCGAGGACGACGCATCCATCTCGGAGCCCCTGGCCCGCGCCCTGCGCCGGGAGGGGTACGAGGTCGAGGTCCGGGAGGACGGCCCCACCGCCCTGGACGCGGGACTGCAGGGCGGCGTCGACCTCGTCGTCCTCGACCTGGGCCTGCCGGGCATGGACGGGCTGGAAGTCGCCCGCCGGCTGCGGGCCGAGGGCCACGGCTTCCCGATCCTGGTCCTCACCGCCCGCGCGGACGAGGTCGACACGGTCGTCGGCCTGGACGCCGGCGCCGACGACTACGTCACCAAGCCCTTCCGTCTGGCCGAGCTGCTCGCCCGGGTCCGGGCCCTGCTCCGCCGCGGAGCCAACGACGCCGCCCAGGCCCCCGCCACCCACGGCGTACGGATCGACGTCGAATCGCACCGCGCCTGGATGGGGGAGGAAGAGCTGCAGCTCACGGCGAAGGAGTTCGACCTCCTGCGCGTCCTCGTCCGCGACGCGGGCCGGGTCGTCACCCGCGACCAGCTCATGCGCGAGGTCTGGGACACCACCTGGTGGTCCTCCACCAAGACCCTCGACATGCACATCTCCTGGCTGCGCAAGAAGCTCGGCGACGACGCCGCGAACCCCCGCTACATCGCCACCGTCCGCGGCGTCGGCTTCCGCTTCGAGAAGAGCTGACGGCGGGGGCGGCGGCTCCCCTGGGGCATGCTCTAAGGCATGCGCCGCCGCCTCATCAACTCCACGCTCGCCGTGGTGCTCGTCGTGATCGCCGTCTTCGGCGTCTCCCTCGTCATCGTGGAGACGCGGACCATCACCAGCAGCGCCCAGGACCGCATCGAGTCCGAGGCGCTGCGGCTGGTGGGCATCGTCGAGGCGAACGTCCTGGAGCACAAGCCGATCGACCCGGTCGCCCTCGCCGAGCAGCTCGACGCCGGCCACTACGCCCGCATCGCCGTCCCCGGCCGGCGGGCCGTGGAGGTGGGCGCCCCGATCCCCGACAGCGTCATCCGCGGTACCGCCCGCGGCGAACAGGGCGAGGTCGTGACCGTCGAGGAATCGCGCTCGACGGTCACCAAGGAGGTCGGGCGGACCCTCGCGGTCGTGGGCGCGGTGGCGCTGCTGGCCGTCGTGGCCGCCGTACTGCTCGCCGTACGCCAGGCGAACCGGCTGGCCTCCCCGCTCACCGACCTCGCCGAGACGGCGGAACGCCTCGGATCGGGCGACCCGCGCCCCCGGCACAGGCGGTACGGGGTCCCCGAGCTGGACCGCGTCGCCGACGTGCTGGACTCCAGCGCCGAACGGATCGGCCGGATGCTGACCGCCGAACGGCGCCTCGCCGCCGACGCCTCGCACCAGCTGCGCACCCCCCTCACCGCCCTGTCCATGCGGCTGGAGGAGATCACCGTCACCGACGACCTGGACACCGTGCGGGAGGAGGCGACGATCGCCCTCACCCAGGTGGAGCGGCTCACGGACGTCGTGCAGCGGCTGCTCACGAACTCGCGCGACCCGCGGACCGGCTCCGCGGTCCCCTTCGACCTCGACGAGGTCGTCAAACAGCAGGTGGAGGAGTGGCGGCCGGCCTACCGCAGCGCGGGGCGGGCCATCGTGCGCTCCGGCAAGCAGGGCGTACGCGCCGTCGGCACCCCGGGCGCGGTCTCGCAGGTGCTGGCCACGCTCGTGGAGAACGCCCTGATGCACGGTGGCGGCACCGTCGCGCTGCGTACGCGCGTGATCGGCAACCAGGCGGTGCTGGAGGTCACGGACGAGGGGCCGGGGGTCCCGCCCGACCTCGGCAACCGGATCTTCGAGCGGGCCATCAGCGGCCGCAACTCCACCGGGATCGGCCTCGCGGTCGCCCGCGACCTCGCGGAGGCGGACGGGGGGCGCCTCGAACTGCTCCAGACGCAGCCACCGGTGTTCGCGCTGTTCCTCAGCCGGACGGCGCCGGAACGCGTCGAGCCCGAGGCCACGGTGCGCTAGTGCCCCGGCCCCTGCTGCTCGTCCCTAGTTGCTCGCGGGCTCCGGCTCGGGCAGCGGCTCCGGCCGCCGCTCGGGCCTGGGCAGCGGCGCCGCCACGGGCTCCGGCTCGGGCTCGGCGACCTCGGGCAGGGCCTTGAAGACCCAGGTCCGGTACGACCAGAAGCGGAACACGGTGGCGGTGCCGATGCCGATGAACTTGAAGACGTTGCTGGCCACCGAGCCGTCCCAGCCGAAGCCGTAGGTGGCGGTGTACAGCACGCCGTTCTCGATGACCAGGCCGATGCCGCTGAACGCGGCGAAGAGGGCCAGCTCGCGCGTACGGCCGCTCTGGGCGCGGTCCCGGTAGGCGAAGTAGCGGAAGCCGAGGTAGTTCGTGGCGATGGCCACGACGGTGGCTATCACGCTCGCGCGCACCACCTGCAGGTCGGTCGTGTGCCGGATCAGGTTGAAGACACCCAGGTTGACCAGCACACCCAGACCGCCGACCGCCCCGAACTTGGCGACCTCCCGCAGGAGACCGCGTACGCGTTCGAGAACAGATCCGTTCTCCGGCGTGCTCATCAGTAGGTCAGTCCCTGTCGGTCACCGCCCCGCTAAGGACGTCCGGTGTTCTGCGTCAACCCGCCCATCGTAAGTGTCCCCCCGCAGCCCAGTCTGTGCCTTCGGACACCGTGCGACGCACGGCACACCGACGGCTTCGGGCCAGGGCACGTCCGGATGGCGGAATACCGGCGGATACCCTGGAGGAGTGACGTTCCCGGTAGTCGGCATGGTCGGCGGCGGTCAGCTCGCCCGCATGACCCACGAGGCGGGTATCCCCCTCGGCATCAGATTCAAGCTCCTCAGTGACACCCCACAGGACTCGGCGGCCCAGGTCGTGAGCGATGTCGTCATCGGCGACTATCGCGACCTGGAGACGTTGCGTGCCTTCGCGCGCGGCTGTGACGTGATCACCTTCGACCACGAGCACGTGCCCATCGAGCACCTGCGGGCCCTGGAAGCGGACGGCATCCCCGTCCGCCCGGGGCCCGACGCGTTGATGCACGCCGCCGACAAGGGGGTGATGCGCGCGAAGCTCGACGCGATCGGCGCCCCGAGCCCCCGCCACCGGATCGTGAGCGATCCGGCGGACGCGGCCGCCTTCGCGGACGAGGTCGGCGGGTTCCCCGTCATCCTCAAGACGGTGCGCGGCGGGTACGACGGCAAGGGCGTGTGGTTCGTCCGCACCCCCCAGGACGCGGAGGCCCCGTTCAAGGCGGGCGTCCCGGTCCTCGCGGAGGAGAAGGTCGATTTCGTCCGCGAGCTCGCGGCGAACATCGTCCGCTCCCCGCACGGCCAGGCGGTGGCCTACCCCGTCGTCGAGTCCCGCCAGGTGGACGGGGTCTGCGACACGGTGATCGCCCCCGCCCCGGACCTCTCGGAGGCCCTGGCCGGCGAGGCCCAGGCCCTCGCCCTGCGCATCGCCAAGGAACTCGGCGTGACCGGCCATCTGGCCGTGGAACTGTTCGAGACCACCGACGGCCGGATCCTGGTCAACGAACTGGCGATGCGCCCGCACAACAGCGGCCACTGGACCCAGGACGGTGCCGTCACCTCCCAGTTCGCCAACCACGTCCGCGCGGTCCTGGACCTCCCCCTGGGCGACCCCCGCCCCCGGGCCCGCTGGACGGTCATGTCGAACGTGCTGGGCGGGGACTACCCCAACATGTACGCCGCGTACCTGCACTGCATGGCCCACGACCCGCAGCTGAAGATCCACATGTACGGCAAGGACGTGAAACCGGGCCGCAAGGTCGGCCACGTCAACACCTACGGCGACGACCTGGACGATGTGCTGGAGCGCGCACGCCACGCTGCCGACTACCTCAGAGGAACGGTCACCGAATGAGCACCTCCACCGCCGCCCCCGTCATCGGCATCGTCATGGGATCCGATTCGGACTGGCCCGTCATGGAGGCGGCCGCGCAGGCCCTCGACGAGTTCGAGATCCCCTACGAGGTCGACGTCGTCTCCGCGCACCGGATGCCGCGCGAGATGATCGCGTACGGGGAGCAGGCCGCCGACCGCGGCCTGAAGGCGATCATCGCGGGCGCGGGCGGGGCCGCCCACCTGCCCGGCATGCTCGCCTCGGTGACGCCGCTGCCCGTCATCGGCGTGCCGGTGCCGCTGAAGTACCTCGACGGCATGGACTCGCTGATGTCGATCGTCCAGATGCCGGCCGGGGTGCCCGTCGCCACCGTCTCGGTCGCCGGCGCGCGCAACGCGGGCCTGCTGGCCGTACGGATGCTGGCCGCGCACGACAAGGACCTCCTGGCCCGGATGCGCGACTTCCAGCAGGAGCTGAACGACCAGGCCACCGAGAAGGGCAAGCGGCTGCGTACGAAGGTCGCGAACGCGGAGTCCTTCGGGTTCGGCAAGTGAGCGCGGCGCAGCGTCTGGACGAGGCGCGCGAGCTGCTGGCCGAACACCCCGTCGTGGACGGCCACAACGACCTGCCCTGGGCGCTGCGCGAGCAGGTGCGATACGACCTGGCGCGACGGGACATCGCGGGCGACCAGTCCGCCCACCTGCACACCGACATCCCGCGGCTGCGCGCCGGCGGGGTCGGCGCGCAGTTCTGGTCCGTGTACGTCCGCTCCGACTACGCCGGTGACGAGGCGGTCAGCGCGACGCTGGAGCAGATCGACGTCGTCGCCCAGCTGATCGACCGTTACCCCGGCGACCTGGTGCGGGCGCTGACGGCGGACGACATGGAGGCGGCCCGCGCCGACGGCCGGATCGCCTCGCTGATGGGCGCCGAGGGCGGCCACTCCATCAACAACTCGCTCGCCACGCTGCGCGCCCTGCACCGGCTGGGCGTGCGGTACATGACGCTCACGCACAACGACACGATCGACTGGGCGGACTCGGCGACCGACGAGCCCCGGCACGGCGGCCTGACCGACTTCGGCCGCGAGGTCGTCCGCGAGATGAACCGCGTGGGCATGCTGGTGGACCTCTCGCACGTCGCCGCGACGACCATGCGGGACGCGCTCGCGGTCTCGGCCGCGCCGGTGGTCTTCTCGCACTCCTCGGCGCGGGCGGTCTGCGACCACCCCCGCAACATCCCCGACGACGTGCTGGCGCTGCTGCCGGCCAACGGCGGGGTGGCGATGGCGACCTTCGTCCCGAAGTTCATCCTCCCGGCGGCCGTCGAGTGGACGCTGGCCGCGGACGAGAACCTGCGGTCGCACGGCTTCCACCACCTCGACACCACTCCCGAGGCGATGGCCCTGCACCGGGCCTTCGAGGCGGAGCGCCCGCGTCCGGTGGCCACGGCCGCCACGGTGGCCGACCACCTGGACCACATGCGCGAGGTCGCCGGGGTCGACCACATCGGGATCGGCGGCGACTACGACGGCACGGCCTTCACCCCGTCCGGGCTGGACGACGTGGCCGGATACCCGAACCTGGTCGCCGAGCTGCTGGCGCGCGGCTGGTCCCGGGCCGACCTGGCGAAGCTGACGTGGTCCAACGCGGTACGGGTGCTGCGCGACGCGGAAGCGGTGGCGCGGGACCTCTCGGCCTCCCGGGGCCCGTCGAACGCGGTCATCTAGCGGCGGCGCGGCGGATGGGGTGATCGGGTGTGACCTGCGGGTTCACCCGAACGCCACATCCGTCGGGCGTCCCTGCCGTCCCGCATGTCACGGTGGCTCCATCCCATCTCTCCCTGCTGCCGCCGAGACCGGAGCGAACGCCATGGCCGACCTGCAGGACGAACCCCACTCCGTGGGCATCGGAGCCGAAGACCTCCCCGCACCCGAGGCGCCGACGGGCGCCCTCGACCGCGCCGTCGCGCTGCTGTCCGTGCATCCCGTGGCGGACGGGTGCAACACCCTCGTCTGGACCCTGCGCCAGAGCCCGTACCACGACATCGACACCCCCGACCTCAACGTCGACACCGACATCCCGCGGCTGCGCGCCGGGGGAGTGGGGGCCCAGTTCTGGTCCCTGCTCGTACCGCAGGGCCGCCCGCGCGGGGACATGACCGGTGACCAGGTGGTCTCCGACACCCTGGAACAGATCGACGTCGCGCTGGCCCTGATCCGCCGGTACCCCGACAGCCTGCGCCTGGCGCTCAGCGCCGACGACATGGCGGACGCCCACAACCGCGGCCGCATCGCCTCGTTCCTGGGCCCGGTGCCCGGCCGCACGCTGACCGACTCGCTGGGCGCGCTGCGCGCCTTCCACACGCTGGGCGTACGGATCCTCGCGCCCGCGGGAGCGCCCTGGGCGCAGGACGACCTGACGGCCTTCGGCCACGAGGTGGTCCGGGAGGCGAACCGGCTGGCGATGATCCTGGACGTCAACGGCTGCCCGCCTGCCGTCGCCTGCCAGATCGCGGGCGCGTCCAAGTCCCCGGCGATCATCTCGAACACGGCGGCGGCCGCGCTGAACCCGCATCCGGGGAACGTGCCCGACGAGGTGCTGCTCGCGCTGGGCGAGGCGCACGGCCTGGCGATGGTCACCTTCGACGCCGCCCGCACCGGGGACTCCCTGCACGCGGTGGCGGACCACCTCGACCACGTACGGGCCGTCGCGGGCCCGCAGAGCGTCGGCCTCGGCGCCGCCTTCGGCACCGAACCCCAGGGCTCCCGCCCGGCCGGCCTGACCGACCCCTCGGGCTACCCGCGACTGATCGCGGAACTCCTGGAACGGGGCTGGCCGGAATCCGACCTGGCCCTCCTGACCTGGGGCAACGCCCTCCGCGTGGTCCGTGACGCGGAGTTCACGGCTCGCCGCGCGAAGGTCAGCCCAGCCGGGCACAACTAGCCCCGCCGGGCAAAACCAGCCCCGCCGGCGTTTGCGGCGCGGGGGCCCGGGGGCAGAGCCCCCTGGGGGTCCCCCGGACGGAGTCCGGGGGAGGCGCCGCACCCAGGATGCAGCGGTGTCGGGCAAGCCCGCCGAGCAACCCCGCCGAGCAACCCCGCAGGGGGTCAGGCCCGGGGCCGGCCCATCGCCCGGTACGTCCACCCGGCGGCGCGCCACCGCACGGGGTCCAGCGCATTGCGCCCGTCCAGCACGAGCCGGTCCGTCACCACGCCCGCGAGCTCCGCGGGGTCGAGGTCCCGGAACTCGCGCCACTCGGTCAGGTGGAGGACGACCTCCGCCCCCCGGGCCGCCGTCAGCGCGGAGTCCGCGTACCCGAGGGTCGGGAAGACGCGCCGGGCGTTGTCCATGCCCTTGGGGTCGTAGACGGTGACCTGCCCGCCCTGAAGGTGGATCTGTCCGGCCACGTTCAGCGCGGGCGAGTCGCGCACGTCGTCCGAGTCGGGCTTGAACGTGGCGCCGAGCACCGCGACCCGCTTGCCGAGGAACGAGCCCCCCACGGCCTCCCGCGCCAGCTCGACCATGTGCCCGCGCCGCCGCATGTTGATGGAGTCGACCTCGCGCAGGAAGGTCAGCGCCTGGTCGGCGCCCAGCTCGCCGGCGCGGGCCATGAAGGCCCGGATGTCCTTGGGCAGGCAGCCGCCGCCGAAGCCGATCCCGGCCCGCAGGAACTTCGCGCCGATCCGCTCGTCGTAGCCGATGGCCTCCGCCAGCTTCACCACGTCGCCGCCGGCGGCCTCGCAGACCTCCGCCATGGCGTTGATGAAGGAGATCTTCGTCGCGAGGAAGGAGTTGGCGGCGGTCTTGACCAGCTCGGCGGTCGGGAAGTCCGTGACGACCAGCGGGGTCCCCTCCGACATCGGCGTCTCGTACACCTCGCGCAGCAGCTTCTCGCCGCGCTCGCCCTGGACGCCGATCACGATCCGGTCGGGGTGCAGGGTGTCCTGCACCGCGAAGCCCTCGCGCAGGAACTCCGGGTTCCAGGCCAGCTCCACGTCCTCGCCCGCCGGGGACAGCTCGGTCAGCCTGGCCGCGAGCCGCTCCGCCGAGCCCACCGGCACGGTGGACTTGCCGACGACCAGGACCGGCCGGGTCAGGTGCGGGGCCAGCGAGGCCATCGCGGAGTCGACGTAGGACATGTCGCACGCGTACTCGCCGTGCTTCTGCGGAGTGTTGACGCAGACGAAGTGGACGTCGCCGAACGCGCCGACCTCCTCGAAGGAGGTGGTGAACCGCAGCCGCCCGGTCGAGCCCGGCAGCCCGGCCACGTGCTTGGCCAGCAGCTCCTCCAGCCCGGGCTCGTACATCGGCACCCGGCCCGACGCCAGCATCTCGATCTTCTCGGGGACCACGTCCAGCCCCAGCACCTCGAACCCCAGCTCCGCCATCGCCGCGGCGTGGGTCGCGCCGAGGTATCCGGTGCCGATCACTGTGATCCTGAGGGGGGCCATGGGTGCTCCAGAGGTGCGGGGCCGTTTGCGGCCACTGAGCATAGTCGGGCCCGTCGGCGGGGACGTTCCCCAGGAGGCGGCCGCCGTCGACACCGCTGTCACGCAACTCACGTAGGCCGTCCATATCGCCATCCGTGACCGGGCCACTAAGCTTGGGTTACTTAACGGTAGTTAGCATCACGCATCACCCTGGGGAGTGAGAGATCTTGGCGGGTTCTGCCGACTTCGACCTGTACCGCCCGGCCGAGGAGCACGACATGCTCCGCGAGTCGGTCCGCTCGCTCGCCGAGGCGAAGATCCTGCCGTTCGCAGCCGCGGTCGACGAGGAGTCCCGCTTCCCGCAGGAGGCCCTCGACGCCCTGGTCGCCAGCGACCTGCACGCCGTCCACGTGCCCGAGACCTACGGCGGCGCGGGCGCCGACGCCCTCGCCACCGTGATCGTGATCGAGGAGGTGGCCCGCGTCTGCGCGTCCTCCTCCCTCATCCCGGCCGTCAACAAGCTCGGCTCGCTCCCCGTGATCCTCTCCGGTTCCGAGGAGCTCAAGGCCAAGTACCTGGGCCCGCTCGCCAAGGGCGACGCGATGTTCTCGTACGCGCTCTCGGAGCCCGACGCGGGCTCCGACGCGGCCGGCATGAAGACCCGCGCCGTGCGCGACGGGGACTTCTGGGTGCTCAACGGCGTCAAGCGCTGGATCACCAACGCGGGCGTCTCCGAGTACTACACGGTCATGGCCGTCACCGACCCTTCGATGCGTTCCAAGGGCATCAGCGCCTTCGTCGTCGAGAAGTCCGACGAGGGCGTCTCCTTCGGCGCCCCGGAGAAGAAGCTCGGCATCAAGGGCTCCCCGACGCGCGAGGTCTACCTCGACAACGTCCGGATCCCCGCCGACCGCATGATCGGCGCCGAGGGCACCGGCTTCGCCACCGCGATGAAGACCCTGGACCACACCCGCATCACGATCGCGGCCCAGGCGCTCGGCATCGCGCAGGGCGCCCTGGACTACGCCAAGGGCTACGTCCAGGAGCGCAAGCAGTTCGGCAAGCCGATCGGCGACTTCCAGGGCGTGCAGTTCATGCTCGCGGACATGGCCATGAAGATCGAGGCCGCCCGCCAGCTCACGTACTCGGCCGCCGCCAAGTCGGAGCGGGTTGCCGCCGGAGGTGACAAGGAAGACCTCACCTTCTTCGGCGCCGCGGCCAAGTGCTTCGCCTCCGACGTGGCCATGGAGGTCACCACGGACGCCGTCCAGCTCCTCGGCGGTTACGGCTACACCCGTGACTACCCGGTGGAGCGCATGATGCGCGACGCCAAGATCACCCAGATCTACGAGGGCACCAACCAGGTCCAGCGGATCGTCATGGCCCGCAACCTGCCGTAACGTCCTCCCAGGCCGGAGGCGGATGCCCACATCCGTCTCCGGCCTTCGCACGCCCAGGATGGGCTAAATTTGGACCTTCGTACGCCGGAATCGGTTGGGGAGAACGCAATGACGGAAGCGATCCTGCTGGTCGGCGGACAAGGGACGCGCCTGCGTCCGGTGACGGTGAACACGCCGAAGCCGATGGTCCCGACGGCCGGGGTCCCCTTCCTCGCCCACCAGATAGCCAGGGCCGCCGCCGCCGGTGTCACGCACATCGTGATGGCCACCTGCTACCTCGCCGAGGTCTTCGAGCCCTACTTCGGCGACGGCTCCGACTTCGGCCTCACCCTCGAGTACGTCGTCGAGGACGAACCCCTCGGCACCGGCGGCGCCATCCGCAACGCCGGGCGGCGCCTGACGGGCGGTCCGGACTCCTCCGTCCTCGTCTTCAACGGCGACATCCTCACCGGCCTCGACATCGCG
This sequence comes from Streptomyces sp. NPDC046308, assembly GCF_055588065.1. Taxonomy (NCBI): domain Bacteria; kingdom Bacillati; phylum Actinomycetota; class Actinomycetes; order Kitasatosporales; family Streptomycetaceae; genus Streptomyces; species Streptomyces sp. NPDC046308. The sequence continues at coordinate 25,468 of NZ_JBVJFB010000006.1, read as the reverse complement.
GGTCTCGTCGAGGCCCACGAGGCGGCCGACGCCGACGTCTCCCTGCACCTCGTCCGCGTCGAGGACCCGCGCGCCTTCGGCCTGGTCCCCACCGACTCCGAGGGGCGGGTGCTGGCCTTCACCGAGAAGCCGCAGACGCCCGAGGAGATCATCACCGACCAGATCAACGCCGGCTGCTACGTCTTCCGCCGCAGCGTGATCGACGCCATCCCGGCCGGCCGCCCGGTCTCCGTCGAACGCGAGACCTTCCCCGGCCTGCTGGCCTCCGGGGCCAAGCTGCACGGCGTCACCGAGAACACCTACTGGATGGACCTCGGCAAGCCCGAGTCCATCATCCAGGCCTCCGCGGACCTGGTCCGCGGCGTGGTCCCCTCCCCGGCCGTCCCCGGACGCCGCGGCGAGTCCCTCGTGCTGCCGGGCGCCGAAGTGGCGGCCGGAGCCAAGCTGTCGGGGGGCACCGTCGTGGGAGCCGGCGCCCGCGTGGAGGCCGGCGCGGTCGTCCAGGGCAGCATCGTGCTCGACGGGGCGGTGATCGGCCCCGACGCCCAGGTGAGCGCCAGCCTGATCGGCGCCCGCTCCGCCGTCGGCGCGCGGACCGTGCTGGACGGCGCCGTCATCGGCGACGGGGCCGTCGTGGGGGCCGACAACGAACTGCGCGCCGGGGCCCGGGTGTGGTGCGAGGCGCGGCTGCCCGCCGCCGCCATCCGCTTCTCCCCGGACGCCTGAGCGCAGTCCGGGGAGCCGGCGGGCGTCACCGCCGCGGTCAGTTGCCGCGGACGGTGACCTTCTCGTCGTTCTGGATCTGCTTCACCAGCTGCTGCACCTTCGCCTTGTCCCAGACGAGGTTGCCGCCGCGCTGCCCGGAGATCGGCATGTTCATCGACACGCCGTCACCGCCGTTGACGCCCTTCATCGCGAAGAACATCTGGCCCATGTCGTACAGGCCCATGTCCTTGTCCACGATCAGGGTGTCCAGTCCGGCGCCCAGCAGGGGGTACAGGTCGAACGGGTTGAGGACCGTGGACGGGGTCGCCGCCTGGCTCGCCAGCGCCGACAGGAACTTCTGCTGGTTCTTCGTGCGCTGGAGGTCCGACTCGGCGAAGGCGTAGCGGGTCCGTACGAAGGCCAGCGACTGCTCGCCGTTCAGGGTCTGCTTGCCCGCCTTGAAGTCGGCGCCGGACTTCTCGTCCTTGAAGCCCTCCTCGATGTCCAGCTCCACGCCGCCCAGCGCGTCCACGATGTTCGCGAAGCCGGCGAAGCCGATCTCCGCGTAGTGGTCGATGCGCAGACCGGTGTTGTGCTCCACCGTCCGCACGAGCAGCTCCGGGCCGTCCTCCGCGTACGCCGCGTTGAGCTTGACCCGGCGTCCCTGCGCGGGGAACTTCTTGCCGGACTGGGAGCCGACGAAGGACGGGATCTCCACGTCCGAGTCGCGCGGCAGCGAGATCATGGTGTTCCCGCTGGAGCACTTCGCCAGGATCATCATCGAGTCGGTCCGCTTGCCCTCGGCCGAGCCCGTGTGGAGCTTCTTCTTCTCCTCGTCGGACATGCCCTCGCGGCTGTCGGAGCCGACGATGAGGTACGTCGTGCAGTCGCCTTCCTTGGGGCGCTCGATGACCTTGGAGAGGTCGACCTCGCGGCGCACCTTGGAGTCGGCCCAGAAGTAGGTGGAGACCGTCGTCACCAGCAGGGCGGAGACCAGCACGATCGAGCCGATCTTGATCCGCCTGCGCCAGTCCGGGGCGGGGCCGGGCGCGCGGTCGGGACGGCCGGGGCCGGAGGGTCCGCCGGGACCGGCCGGACCGCCCGGGGCGCCGCCGGAGGGCGAACCGTAGACCTGGCCGGTGTTGTAGCCGCTGTCGTAACCGCCGTACGTGTCGTGGCCGCCGGCCTGCTGCGGAGGCACGCCGTACGCGGGCGGCGGGCCCGCCGGGCGCTGCGGGCGCGGGGGCTGCTGCGCGGGCCGCGGGGGCTGCTGCGGCTGCCGCCGGACGTGCTGCATCCGCTGTACGCCCTCGGGCTGCGGCTGGGCGCTGCCGCGCCCGTAGCCGTCGTCACGACCTTCTGGCCAGTCATTCATGCGCCCTAGGATGCCTGCCCGGGCGTGCCGGACGACAGCCCGGGGAGGGATCCGTACCGGGGCTGTTGCAGAGCTGATGCCTCCGGTACGGCTCTAAGGTGTCCGTATGACACAGATACCGGGCGAGCTGCCCGGGAAGCCGACCGCGGCCTCCCGTACGACCCTCAGCCACATCATGACCGCGAACGACACCAACCTCCTCGGCACGGTGCACGGCGGCGTGATCATGAAGCTGGTGGACGACGCGGCGGGCGCCGTGGCCGGGCGCCACTCCGGCGGCCCGGCGGTCACCGCGTCCATGGACGAGATGGCCTTCCTCGCCCCCGTGCGCGTGGGCGACCTCGTCCACGTGAAGGCGCAGTGCAACTGGACCGGCCGCTCCTCCATGGAGATCGGCGTGCGGGTCCTCGCGGAGCGGTGGAACGAGTCCACGCCCGCCACCCAGGTCGGCAGCGCCTACCTCGTCTTCGCGGCCGTGGACGCCGACGGCAAGCCCCGCCAGGTCCCCCCGGTGCTCCCCGAGACGGAACAGGACGAGCGGCGCTACCAGGAGGCCCAGATCCGCCGCACCCACCGGCTCGCCCGCCGCCAGGCGATCATGGCGCTGCGCGAGGAGCGGGCGGCCCAGGGCTTCGACGACTGACGTCCCCACCGCGGGCGGCGGGGCACCCTAGTGCTGTGGCCGGGAAGGTTTGCCGGGTTGCGGCGTCCGGTGCGGTGGATCGCAAGGCGGAGGGCCGCGGCTCGTACTGGACGTACTTGCGCGGTCCGACAACGCGGCGAGGTGCCGTGCCGGGTGTCGCAACCCGGTGAACCTTGCCGGTCACAGCACTAGGTCCCGCAGACCACCTGGTCTCCGCTGACCACGCCGAAGGCGCCCTGGTACGGGTCCTCCGCGCGGACCGGCACCACCTTGCGGTAGTCGGAGCCCGCGATCACCAGCACCGTCCGGCCCTGGCCCGCCACCGCCCGCAGCTGGCTGCCCGGCAGGGCGGTCGCCACCGAGCGGGCGGAGCGGTCCCAGCGCGGGTCGTACGTGATCACCGTGCGCTTGACGTCGCGGCTGGCTCCGTTGCCCGGGGCCCGGGTGGTGTCGAAGCCGGTGGCGCGCAGCGCCGTGTCGACCCGCCCGCCGAGCCCGTCGATCCGCGTCCCGTTCTCCACCTGGACCCGGATCTGCTGCGGGGGCACGTCCACCGGCACCGCCACCGGCCGGCCGGCGCCGGTCTTGCCGGGCCGGGCCGGAGCCAGCGGGCGGTCCTCCCGCAGGGCCTCGAACAGTTTGGCCGCCTTCGGCTCGTCCCATTTCACGGTGGAGCCGATGCCCTTGACGCGGAACGAGGGGTCGCCGATGGGCACCGAGGCGAACTCCGAGGAGGAGGGGGTGAAGTCCCGCATCGCCTGCCCGAGCGCCAGCATCTGCTCCGAGCCGAAGTCCTTGTCGGCCCGCACCGAGCCGAGCAGGGTGGAGCTGACCTCCTTGAACTTGACCGGGTTCAGCAGCACCCCGCCGCCGGTCGCCTGCTTGATCAGGGCGGCGACGAAGCGCTGCTGACGCTGCATCCGGCCCAGGTCGGAGGCCCCGTCCACATGGCGCGAGCGCACGTACTGCAGGGCCTGGCCGCCGCTGAGCCGGTGGGTGCCGGGCAGCAGGTCGAGGCCGGTGTTCGCATCGCGCATGGTCTTGGCCGTGCAGATGTCCACGCCGCCCATCGCGTCGACCGTCTTCATGAAGCTGGTGAAGTCGACCTCCAGGTAGTGGTCGATCTTCACGCGGGTCATGTTCTCGACGGTCCGCACGGTCAGGTTGGGGCCGCCCTCCGCGTACGCCGCGTTCAGCTTCAGGGAGTGGGCCCGGTGCGCCTTGCCGGTGACCAGGTCCCGGTGCGCGGGCACCTCCGCGTAGCTGTCGCGGGGCAGGCTGATGACGCTGGCCCGCTCCCTGTCGGCCGACAGGTGCACCAGCATGACCGTGTCGGTGCAGTGGCAGGGCGCGCCGCCCAGGCGGTACTCGCGCTTCTCCTCCGGGGTGATCTTCTCCCGGCCGTCGGTGCCCACCAGCAGGAAGTTCAGGCCGTGCCCGGCCTGCGGGCGGTTCTTCATGTCCTTGAACGGGTCAACCCGCTCGATCCCGGTGTCCAGGCCGGTCATCACGGCGTGCCCGACGGCCCCGGAGCCCAGGACCACCACCGACAGCCCGGCCGCGAGCCGCACCCCCCACCGGGGGCGCTCGCCCCGACGCCGGGCCGGGCCGCCCACGCCGCCGCCGCGCCGTGCGCGCTGCGGCTGGGACGGCCCGGCGGGACGGGTGGGACGGTGCGGCTGGGGCACGGTGGACACCTCCGCGGGAGCAGCAGGGAGACCGGTCGAGAGACGGGTCGGATTCAGCTGATTCGACAGAACAGTAGGCCCATACGATCAGCGTTTGTCCTTACCGATCACTCGGCGCGCACCCGGTTCCCCCGTACGCGGTAACGTGACACCGATACCCGACCTTGAAGGACCACATGCCCGCCCAGCAGCCCGCAGTCTCGGTGATCATGCCGGTGCTCAATGAGGAGCACTACCTCCGTGATTCCGTCCGCCACATCCTGGAACAGGAGTATGCGGGCGAGATGGAGGTGGTGATCGCACTCGGGCCGTCCACGGACCGCACCGACGAGATCGCCGCCGAACTCGTCGCCGAGGATCCCCGAGTCCACACCGTCCCGAATCCCACCGGCCGGACCCCGGCGGCGCTCAACGCCGCCATCAAGGCGTCGCGTCACCCGATCGTGGTACGCGTCGACGGCCACGGCATGCTCTCGCCGAACTACATCGCCACCGCGGTCCGCCTGCTGGAGGAGACCGGTGCGCAGAACGTCGGCGGCATCATGCACGCCGAGGGCCAGAACGCCTGGGAAGACGCCGTCGCCGCCGCGATGACCTCGAGGATCGGCGTGGGCAACGCCCCGTTCCACACGGGTGGCCAGGCCGGTCCTGCCGAGACCGTCTACCTGGGTGTCTTCCGCCGCGAGGCGCTCGAGCAGCAGCGCGGATACAACGAGGAGTTCATCCGCGCCCAGGACTGGGAGCTGAACTTCCGCATCCGCGAAGCCGGCGGCCTGATCTGGTTCTCCCCGGAGCTGAAGGTCCAGTACCGCCCCAGGCGCTCCGTCAAGGCACTGGCCAAGCAGTACAAGGACTACGGGCGCTGGCGGCACGTGGTGGCCCGCTACCACTCGGGCTCCATCAACCCGCGCTACATGGCCCCGCCGACCCTGGTCTGCGCGCTGGCCGCGGGCGTGGTCGTGGGCGTGGCGGTCACCCCCCTGGGCTTCGCCGTTCCGGCCGGCTACCTGGCGGCGATCGTCGCGGGCTCGATTCCGGCGGGCAAGGGCCTGTCGCCGCGGGCCCGGGCGCAGATCCCCGTCGCCCTGGCGACGATGCACCTGTGCTGGGGCTTCGGCTTCCTGACCAGCCCGCGGGCGCTGGCGAACAAGGTCATCGCGAGCCGCCGCCCGGCCGTGCACCGGGACTCCTCACAGGTCTGACCCGCGCGTCGGGACGTACGGAGGGGCCCGGCGCGGAGGCTGTGTGAACAGCTCCGCGCCGGGCCCCTCCCGCGTGCTCGGCAGGTCCGGGACCCGCTACCAGGTGAAGCCCGGCTGGATCGGCATGCAGGCCTTGTCGTTGTCGCCGTTGAGCGCGTGGGCGGACGTCGGGGCCACCGTCGGCGCGGGCGGCGGCGCGGCCGGCGCGTCGCCGGTCCGCCAGTCCTTGCCGACGAACAGGACGATCCCGGCCACCTGGTCGGACTTCTGCACCGAGGCGGCGGGCAGGCCCAGCGCGGTGGCCACGGCCGCCGCGTCGGCCGCCTGGCCGTCGGTGGCGAAGCGGACCACCGTGGTGTCCTCGGCCCCCGTCTGGGTCTCCGCGCCGGCCTTGGTGAAGCCCTTGGCGGCGAGCAGCGCCGTCACGTCGTTCGCCCGGTTCTTGACCCTGGCCTGGGCGCCGTCCTTGCCGCCCGTGGAGTTGCGGACCCCGACCACGATCTTCGCCGGCGCGGCCGCGGGGGCCGTGGTGGGGGCGGTGGTCGGCTGCTGGGCCGGGGCGGACGGGGCACCGCTCGCGCCCGGCGAGGGGGAGGCGCCGCCCTCCGGGGTGCCGGAGCCCTTGCCGTCGAGCGCGATGTCCTCGCGGACCATCCGGAACAGGTCCTCGGCCTCGCCCGCCATGGGCTCGACGCGTCCGTCCATACCGGGCTTCGTGCTGTAGACCCAGGGCATCGTGGTCATGGTGATGCGCCCCGGCGGGACCTTCTTGAGCTCCATGCTGAGGTCGTACAGCTTGTCGATCTTGTTCAGGCCGGTGTCCACCACCATGGCCTGGATCGCCGCCTGCGCCAGGCTGTTGAGCTTCACCGGGTTGGTGAGCTTGGCGTTCTTGCGGAACTCCCTTGCCATCGAGTTCATGTACTGGTGCTGGGCGTGGGTGCGCCCGATGTCGGTGCCGTCCTCGAAGCCGTAGCGGGTGCGCAGCCACTGCAGGGCCACCTCGCCCTGGATGACGTTCTCGCCCTTCGGCAGCTTCAGGCCCGAGCCCTTGCCGTCACGGGTGCGGGAGTGCACGTTCTGCTCGACGCAGACCGGGACGCCGCCGATGGCGTCCGCCATGGACACCACACCCTTGAAGTCGATCATCATGAAGTGATCGATGGGGATCTTGGTCAGCTCGATCCACGCGGCGACGGTGCAGCCCGGCCCGCCGCGCTGGAGGGACTCGTTCGTCTGGACGAGCCCCTTGCTGGCGGGGTACACCTTGCCGCCCGGCTCGGTGCACTTGGGCATCATCAGCATCGTGTCGCGCGGCATCGAGACCACCGACATGTTGCTGCGGTCGGCGGACAGGTGCAGCAGCATCTGCACGTCCGCGAGGGGCGGGCCGTCGAAGGTGTTCGTGGCCCCGCCCAGCGCCTGGTTCTCCGCGTCGTCGCGCGCGTCGGAGCCGATGAGCAGGATGTTCAGCGGGGTCTGCCCGAAGGCGTTGGGCTTGGAACCGCCCAGTTTGGTCTCGCCGAGGTTCAGCGCGTCCGTCTGGATGCTGCCGTTCAGATGGCGGTAGTAGAGGTATCCGGCCGCCGCGGTCCCGAGTATGAGCAGGGACAGGACGGCGGACACCCAGCGCAGCACGCGCCGCCGCCCCCGCCTGGTGGGGCGCTGGCGGTCGGCCGCACGCCGGGCGGCTCTGGAGCCGCCCCGTGGTGCGGGCACCACGCCGGGCGCGTCCGCCCCGCCACCGGGTATGTCGTCCCCGGCGGCCTGGGCGGTCGCCCCCTCCCCCCGCACGCTGCTGTGCCTCACGCGTCCCCCCTCAAGATCCTGCTTGGTCGTCTGTGTGCCGGTGCGACCGGCTGCGTCCTGCTACTTGGCGCAGATCGCCTTGTCGGCCTGGGCCTGCTGGACGTCCTCGGGAAGCTGCTGCGGGACCGGCGCCCCGAGCGGTGCCCCCGGCTTGTCGAAGTCCGGTCCCAGCGTCAGCTTCATCGGGGCCTTCGCCGCCGCGTCCGCCGTCCCCATCTTCAGCGCGGTGGCCGGCAGCCCCAGGGCGTCCGCGAGCGCCCGGGCCTGGTCGGCCTGGTTGGGCGCGTATTCCAGCTGCGTGGCACCGACCTTCGCCGGGGCGTTGCCCTGGTTGCTGGACTTGGACATCCCCTTGGTGTTCTGCAGCCAGTTCAACGTGGTGGAGGCCGCGCCCGAGGGCCCGCCGCCGTTGTAGACGCTCACCCGTACGTCCGCCGCGGCGGCCCGGTTGCCCTGGAGCAGCGCGTCCTGCTTGGCCTTCGCGTCCGCGTCGGCCGCCTCCTTGGCCGCCTGCTCCTTCTTCTCGACCTCCGTGAGCGAGACGTCCCCCCGGATCATCTGCAGCAGCGGGTCGGCCAGGGACTTCTCGACGACGACGGTCGCCTTCTTGCCCTCCGGTTCGGCCGGGTTGTCCTTCACGGGCAGCGTGGTGAAGGTGACGTTCTTCGTGTCGATGCCCTTCAACTCACCGGCCAGATCGGTGAGTTTGGAGATGGACCCGATCCCCGAGTCCACGCCCAGCGACTTGGTGGCCGCCTCCGCGAGGGACAGGAACTTCTTGGGACTGGTCAGCGTCTCCTTGGACTTCATCTCCCGCATCATCGAACCCAGGAACTGCTGCTGGATCCTGATCCGGTCGAGGTCGCTGTTGTTGCCGAAGCCGTGCCGGGTACGGACGAAGGCCAGGGCCTGCTCGCCCTCCAGCCGGTGCTCGCCGGGGCCCAGCTTGAGGTGCGAACCCTCCTCGTCGTTCACGGCCTTGTCCAGGCACACCGGTACGCCGCCGACCGCCGTGCTCAGCGTCTTGACGGCGTTGAAGTCGGCCATCATGAAGTGGTCGACCTCGATCCCGGTGAGCTCCTTCACCGTGCGCATGGTGCAGCCCGCGTCCCGGCCCTCCTGGCCCAGGCTCGTGTTGAAGCGGGTGTTCCTGACGGGCGGGATCGTCTTCGTCGAACCGTCGGGCTGCTTCGTCGGGCAGGCCGGGATGTTGGTGATCAGGTCGCGGGGGATGGACAGCGCGGTCGCGTTCGTCCGGTCCTTCGAGACGTGGAACAGGATCGTGGTGTCGGCGTGCCCGACGCTGTCCTTGTCCCCGTAGCCCTCGTTGCCGGCGCCACTGCGCTTGTCGGTGCCGATGACCAGGATGTTGATGGGCTGGTCCTTCTTGAAACCGCCCGTGCCCGCTCCCGCGACGTCGGTGACGCTCAGGTTGCCGTTCAGGTGGTCGTAGTACAGGTACGCCGCCGTGGCGCCGCCGACCAGCAGGAGCGCCAGCGTCCCGCTGGTGATCAGCAGCGCCTTCTTGCGGCGTCCGCCGCCACCGCCGCCCTTGCGGGAGCGGCCGCCGCGCCGGCCACCGGGCGGGGCGTCACCGCGGCGGGGCTTCGGTACGCCGGTGGAGGGGGCGGTGGGAGCGGCAGGAGCCGAGGCCGACCTGCGGGGCGCGCCGACCCTGGGACGCGGCTGCGCCTGCGCAGCGGAGTCGCCCAGTTGCAGTTCGTAGTTGCCTGTGCGGGGATTGAGCACCCACTGGTCGGCGGGGTCGATCTCGTCCGCCCGTCCACGGCTTTGCGCATCCACGGTTGCTCGAATCCTCCGTCGGTGCCTCGCGACGCGCCTCCCCCAGGCGCCCGGTCAACGATCCGGCTGCTGGCGCCCGATCTCTGGTCCGGCCGGGCACCGGATCGCTCACCCTATCCGCCCTGTTCGGCCGCAAACCATGCTGGTGACAAATTCCACTCCCCTTATAACGGGGTGAACCGCCCATCCCACTCGGTTCGGTCACCGGCTTTTGGGATTGCTTTACCGGCAGTCGACGTTCTCCGCCGTGGTGCCGGTAAAGGTGGGGACGGGAACGGGGGCTGTCACGGTTCCACCGGTGGCCGTCCCCGCCGTCGTCCCGGCCGTCGTGGCCGGTCCGGTGCCGTCCGTGGGCCCGGGCGTGAGGGCGGGCGGGGGCGTGGCCGAGGGGGTGGCGGGGGCGGCGCCGGAGGAGGTGGGCGCGGGCGTGGCCGAGGGCGCGGGTGTAGTCGAGGGCGTGGCAGTGGGAGTGGTCACGGCCTCCGGCGGGGCCACCGTCACCGGCTGGTCCGTCCGCAACTGCTGGAACAGCCGCGCCGCGTCCGGCTCCGCGAGCTCGTCCCGGTTCGGGTCGGCGGCGTAGGGCCGGCGGGGCACGGTCAGGAACTTCACCTGGTCGGTCGGTATGTCCCGCATCCCGCGCACGAGTTCGTACAGGCCGCGCAGCGAGGCCAGACCGGGGTCCGTGGTCACCGAGGAGGTCGCCGCGTCCAGCAGCGGGTACAGCCGCGCCGGATTCAGCAGCACCCCGTTGCTCTTCACCTTCTTGACGAGCGAGCCGAGGAACTGCTGCTGGCGCTCCATCCGTTCGGTGTCACTGCCGTTGCCCAGGCTGTACCGGGCGCGGACGAAGCCCAGCGCCTGCTCGCCCTGGAGGGTCTGCCGCCCGGCGGTCAGCCTCAGCTTGGCCTCGGAGTCGTTCACCGGCTCCTTGAGGCAGATCTCGACCCCGCCGATGGCGTCGACCATCTTCTTGAACCCGCCGAAGTCGATGACCATGTGGTGGTCGACGCGGATCCCGGTGAGCTCCTCCACCGTACGGATCGTGCAGGCGGCCCCGCCCCACTGGAACGCCCAGTTGAACTGCGCGAACCGGTCGCCGGTGCGGCTCCCGTCCGCCCTCAGGCACGGCGGGATCTCCGTCATCAGGTCCCGCGGTATCGACACCGCCGTCGCGCTCCTGCGGTCCTCCGGCAGGTGCAGCAGGATCGTGGTGTCCGAACGCTCGGTGCCCTGGTCCTGCCCGTACGGGGCGTTCTCCTTGCCGGAGCGCGAGTCCGAGCCGATCAGCAGGATGTTCTGGGAGCCGGTGGCGAGGTGCGCCGGGCGGTCGCGCTCGTAGCGGTCCAGCTCGGCCGCCGCGGACGTGTCCTCGGTGATGTTCCCGTCGAGCTTGTTGTAGAGCCACCAGCCGGTGGCCGCCCCCGCCAGCACCAGGAGGGCCAGCCCGAGGCCGATCCAGCGCAGCAGCCGGCGCCGGTGGTTGCGCGGGAGCCGTCCGGCTCCCGCGGCCCCACCGGTGCCGCCCGGTATGCCTGCGCTGCCCGTCACTGGCGTCCGTCCCCTCGCCGCTACGACCTCAGGCCCGGCCGTACGGGTGAGTGCGGCCACTGCCGATCCTGCCCCCGGGCCACCGGAGCAGCCTGGGGGCGGGGGTCTGTCTAGGGCCGTCCGGGTGACAAATCGCCTGTTCCCGCAGTTGAGCAGTGTGGGTGACGGTCGCGGACACGCTCGCCTTGACGGCGGGGCAGGGACCCCGGACGGGCCGGACGGCCCGGCCCCGGCGGCGCCGGACGGTTTACACGGTGTGGGTGACGCGCTCGCTCTCGGTCCGCTGGGCCAGCGCCTGCGCCGACAGCCGGTCCAGGTTCCGGCACAGCACCACGGACCCGCCCGCGGCCAGCGGGGCGTAGAGCCCGGCCGAGAGCCCGTCCCAGGTGTCGTAGCCGAGCCCGGTCAGCACCCGCGCCTCCGCGCCGAGGCCGAGCTTCGCCGCGTCCTCGCGGGCGCGGGCGGTGAGCGCCGCGTACGAGAGCTCCTCGCCGCCGACCACCAGCCCGGGGCCGTCGGCGTTCACCGGCGCGAAGGGGGCGAAGCGGTCGCCCTGGCCCGGCACCTCCACCGCGTAGTCCGCGTACCCGGGCGGCGGCGCCTGCGGGAAGCGCCCGCCCAGCGGCCGCAGCGCGAGCGCCATCCGCTCGCCCTGGCACGCGAGACCCTGCTCCAGCGTGTCCGGCCCGCTGACGACGAGGTCCGCACCGGCCGGATCGCCGCCGATCTCGGCCACGACCCCGACCGAGGCGCAGGCGAGCAGCCAGACCGCGCTCTGCCAGTGCGCCGGGAGCAGCAGCGCGAGCCGGTCGCCGGGCTCGGCGCCCAGGTCTCCCTGGAGCAGATTGGCGGTCTTGGCCACCCAATTGGCGAAGGTCGCGACGGACAATTCGACGCGCTCGCCGGTGGCGTCGTCGTAGAAGGTGACGAGCGGGCGGCCCGGATCGGCGGCGAGCGCGGATCGCAGCAGGTCGGCAGGGGTGCGGTCAGTGGCGTTCACCCGGCACAGGGTACGCGGGCCCGTCCCCCGTACGGGGGCCGTCGGCTCCACCGTACGGGGGAGGGGTACCCGGCCCGTCATCGGACGCACCGTCAGTTCTCGGATGGCGCCGGGCCGTGCGGGTGCTCACCATCCTTTTCATGCGTGGATTCCTTGCTTCCTCGATCGGCGTCGCGACGGCCGCCGCACTGGCCCTGCCCCTCGCGCTCCCTACTCAGGCCCTGGCCACTCCTTCCACGGGCGCGGTCGCACCCGTGACCCCAGGCGGGTCCACCCAGTCGCTGCCGCTCGTCCCCCTGGGACCCTCGGCGGACCGCACCCCCGGCGTGCCCGGCATGAGCGCCGCGCCCCGCGGGCCCGAGACGCAGGGCCTCGGCGCCCGCGAGGTCAAGACGTTCTCGCTGGTCGGCGTCGTCTGGGACGACGCCGACACCGAACTTCACGGGCGCGTCCAGGTCCGTACCCGCTCCGCCCGGACCGCCACCTGGTCCGACTGGCAGGACGTCGAGATCCACAACGAGCACGCGGCCGACCCCGGCGCGGCGGAACGCACGTCCGGCCGCGTCCGCGGCGCCACCGCCCCGCTGTGGGTCGGCGAGTCCGACGGCGTCGAGGTCCGCGTCCAGGCGGAACCCGGCGGCGCCCCGGCCACCCGCCCGGGATCCCGGCTGCCGTCGGGCCTGCGGATCGAACTCGTCGACCCGGGCGCGGACGCGCCGGTCAGGGCGGCCGACGGCAAGAACGGCGGCCCGGTCGGAGACGACAAGGGCGAGGTGGTCGCCCCGGGCATGACGATGGAGATGGCCGAGGCCTCCGCGGCGAACGTGCCGCACGCCGCGCTCGGCGCCGACGAGATCGCGGAGCTGAACAAGGCCGACTCCACCGCCGACGCCGTCTTCGCGAGCGACGGCGAACTGACCGCGGCCGCCGCCCCGTTCATCGGCCCGCGCCCGCGCATCGTCACCCGCAAGGGATGGGGCGCCGACGAGTCCCTGCGCGAGAAGGCCTTCGTCTACACCAGCACGGTGAAGGCGGCCTTCGTCCACCACAGCGCCTCCGGCAACAACTACGCCTGCAAGGACGCCCCGGCGGTGCTGCGCAGCCTGTACCGCTACCACGTGATCAGCAGCGGCTGGCGCGACCTCGGCTACAACTTCGCCGTCGACAAGTGCGGCACCGTCTACGAGGGCCGCGCGGGCGGCGTCTCCAAGGCGGTGCTCGGCGCCCACACCATGGGCTTCAACACGAACAGCATGGGTGTCGTGGTGCTCGGCACCTACACCTCGGCGGCGCCCCCGGCCGCGGCGGTCGACGCGGTCGCCCGCCTCACGGCCTGGAAGCTCGGCCTCTTCGGCCGCGACCCGCGCGGGAAGACGACCCTGACGTCGGGCGGCGGCAACCGCTACCCCAAGGGCAAGAACGTGTCGATGAACGTCATCTCGGGCCACCGCGACGGCTTCGCCACGGAATGCCCGGGCAAGAAGCTGTACGGCAAGCTCCCGACGACGCGGACGAACTCGGCGAAACTCCAAGGCCGCCCTTAGCCTCCGGCGGCCCGCAGGGGCCGTGCGGGCGGCTCCACCCCCGGGCCGCAGCCCCTGTCCGCCCCCGACGGTCCCACCGCTGCCGGGGCTCCGCCCCGGACCCCCTACGGCGCTCCGCGCCCGCGCCTCAAACGCCGGCGGGGCTGGGAATGCCGCTCCGCGGCCGTCCAGCCTCGTCGGGAGGCACCTTTCAGCGGAGCTCCGCATATTCAGCCCCGCCGGCGTTTGAGGCGCGGGTCCGGGCGGAGCCCGGCGGGGTTCGGGGCTGGCGCTCGGCGGGGCTACGCTCGACGCATGGCCGGCCGCTTCGATCCACTCACCCGTACCGCTGTGCGCGGCGGCCGCACCGACGTCCCCCCGGGCCGGGAGGCCACCGCCACCGCCACCGCCGGCGCCAAAGAACGCCGCTGGACCCCCGCCGGTCCGCTGGACCTCGGCCTGACCCTCGGCCCCCTCAGACGCGGCCCCGCCGACCCCACCTTCCGCACCACCCCCGACGGCTCGGTCTGGCGCACCGCCCGCACCCCGCAGGGCCCGGCCACCCTCCGCGTGGCCCGCGCGGGCGAGCAGGTGCACGCCGAGGCCTGGGGCCCCGGCGCCGACTGGTTCCTCGAACAGCTCCCCGTGCTCCTCGGCGCCGGCGACGACCCCGCCGCCTTCGTCCCCCGCCACCGGCTCGTGCACGCCAGCCACCGCCGCCGTCCGGGCCTGCGGCTCACCCGTACCGGCATGGTCCTGGAGTCCCTGATCCCCACGATCCTGGAGCAGAAGGTCACCTCCGACGAGGCCTACCGCTCCTGGCGCCGCCTCGTGAGGCAGTACGGCGAGCGCGCGCCCGGGCCGCAGGACCTGTACGTCGTGCCCGACGCCCGCACCTGGGCCATGATCCCGTCCTGGGGCTGGCACAAGGCCGGCGTCGATGCCAAGCGCTCCGCCACCATCGTCCGGGCCGCCCGCGTGGCGAACCGCCTGGAGGAGGCCGCCGCCATGGCGCCGGCCGAGGCCGTGCGCAGGCTGGAGGCCGTTCCCGGGATCGGCCCGTGGACCTCCGCCGAAACCCTCCAGCGCAGCAACGGCGACCCCGACGCCGTGACCACCGGCGACCTCCACCTGCCGGGCATCATCGGCTACGCCCTCGTCGGCGACCGCGACACCGACGACGACGCCATGCTGGAGCTCCTCGCCCCGTACGCCGGGCAGCGCCACCGTGCCGCCCGGCTCATCCTCCTCGCGGGCCACGCCCCGCCCCGCCGCACGCCCCGCATGCCGCGCACCGACATCGGCCTGCTCTGACCCGCCGACCCGAAGGCTCAGCGGACCTCGATGTAGTCCTCCGCCGTCCGGGGCGGCCGCCCGGCCGGAGCCGAGGCCGGGTGGCCCACCGCGACCGCCCCCATCGGATCCCAGTCCCGCGGCAGCCCCAGCACCTCCCGCACCACGTCCCGGCAGAACATCGTCGAGGACACCCACGCCGACCCCAGCCGCTCCCCGGCCAGCGCGACCAGCAGGTTCTGCACGCCCGCGCCCATCGCGACCACGAACATCTCCCGCTCCGCCGCGTCCCGCCGGGCGTGCCCGTAGTGGTGCGCGCCGTCGGTCACCAGGCACGGCACCACCAGGTACGGGGCGTTCCGCAGCACGTCCCCGCGCCGCACCCGCTTGGCCACGGACTCCTCGGACTTGCCGTCCGCCCGCAGGTCCGCGATCCAGGCGTCCCGCATCGCGTCCAGCAGTTCGGTCCGCGAGGCCTCGGACTCCAGCAGCACGAACCGCCACGGCGTCGTGTGGTGCGGGGCCGGGGCGGTCACGGCCGCCGCCACCGCCCGCCGGACCGCGCCCGGGTCCACCGGCTCCGCCGTGAAGGCCCGTACGGTACGGCGCTGCGTGACGGCTTCCCGTACCGCCTCCGAGGTGCCGAGCCGGAACATGTCGTCGGCGGGCGTGCGCACCAGGTCCCGTGCCGAGGAGCCCTCGCCCAGCACGTGGGCCAGGCCGCGCACGATGGCCACGGGCAGCCCGGCCGCCTTGCCCTTGACCAGGTCGCCGGCGGCGGCCAGTTCGTCCGCGGTCGCCACCACCGTCGCGCTCAGCGGATTGCCGTGTGCGTCCGTGCCCCCGCGCAGGTCGTCCAGGACCCGCACGCCGGCCGAGCCGATCGCCACGTCGGTGAGTCCGGTGCGCCACGGCCGCCCGAAGGTGTCGGTGACGACCACGCCCACGTCCACGGACAGGGTGTCGCGCACCCCGGCGCGGATCGCGGCGGCCGAGGCGTCGGGGTCCTCGGGCAGCAGCAGCACCGTGCCGGGGGCGGTGTTGGAGGCGTCCACCCCGGCGGCGGCCATCACCAGGCCCTGCCGGTTCTCGACGATGCGCAGGGGGCCGCGGCGCGCGACCACCCGTACGGTCTCCGCGTCTATGGCCGCCTCGCGCGAGTCCGCCTCCACGATCCGGCCCTCGGCCTTGGAGACGATCTTCGACGTGACGAGCAGGACGTCCCCGTCGCGCAGGTCGGGCGCGGCCGTCGTGATCAGCTTCGCCAGGTCGTCGCCCGGCCTGACCTCCGGCATCCCGCCGACGGCCCGCACCTCGTACGAGGGCGGGCGCTGCGTGGTCGGCTCCGTCACCGGGAGGCCTCCGCCAGCTCCAGCGCGGCCCGGGCCATCTCCGCGGTGGCCTCCAGGTCGGTCATCATCAGCGGTACCGCGCGGCAGGTGATGCCGGCGGCCTCCACCTCGGCGACGGCGTCCGCGTCGGCGGTGTCCACCAGCCAGCCGTCGAGCAGCCCGGTCCCGTAGTGCAGGGCGACGGCCGCGGCCGTCGCCTCGACGCCGACCGCGGCCAGCACCTTGTCGGCCATCCCGCGCACGGGCGCGCCCCCGACGATGGGGGACAGGCCGATCACGGGCGCCCCGGCGGTGGCGACGGCCTCCCGGATGCCGGGCACGGAGAGGATCGTCCCGACCGAGACCACGGGGTTCGAGGGCGGGAAGAGGATCACGTCGGCGGCGGCGATGGCCTCCAGCACGCCGGGCGCGGGCTTGGCCTGCTCGGCGCCGACGGGTACGACGGCCTCCGCGTCCACCGCGGCGCGCAGCCGGACCCAGTACTCCTGGAAGTGGATGACCCGTCGCTCTCCCGTCCCCGCCTCGGTGATCGCGACGTGGGTCTCGACGCGGTCGTCGGACATGGGCAGCAGCCGCACTCCGGGCTGCCAGCGGTCGCAGAGGGCCTCGGTGACGGCGCTCAGCGGGTAGCCCGCGCCGAGCATCTGCGTACGGACGATGTGGGTGGCGAAGTCGCGGTCGCCGAGGCCGAACCAGGTGGGGCCGACCCCGTACGCCGCGAGCTCGTCCTTGACGGTGAAGGACTCGTCGGTGCGGCCCCAGCCCTGCTCCTCGTTGATGCCACCGCCGAGGGTGTACATCACCGTGTCGAGGTCGGGGCACACCTTGAGCCCGAACAGGTGGATGTCGTCACCGGTGTTGCCGATGACCGTGATGTCCGCGTCGGGCACTGCCGACTTGAGTCCGCGAAGGAACCGGGCGCCGCCTATACCGCCGGCCAGAACAACAATGCGCATGCGGACAGTCTGTCAGCGGTGCGGCGGGCGGGTCAGGCGGGTACGGACTCGGACTCGGCCGGGGAGCAGCTGTGCATCGGCATCTCGGTCAGGCCGGGGAAGTACACGTGCAGGCTGACCGCGCCGTCGAGGGTGTCGTTGACGACCTCGTGCGCGAAGCCGGGGGCGAGGACGCGCTGGGTTCCGGGGCGGTGGGTGAGCCGTCCGCGTGAGGTGTGCTCGGTGAGCTCGCCCTCGAGCACGGTCAGGACCCCGGAGGAGGCGCCGTGGTCGTGCGGGCCGCTGCCCTGGCCGGGGACCCAGCTGAGCAGCCAGACCTCGTAGCCGGGGCCGGTGCGCAGCCGGTGGTACCAGCGGGTGGTGGCGTCGTACCGGACGAGGTGCTGCCAGGAGGCGCGGTCCTCGGCGATGGAGCGGGCGAGGCCGACGAACTCGGCGACGGTCGCCGGGTGTTCCCGGGCGGGCTGGAGGAGGTGCTGGACGGCGAGGATGTCGCCGGCGATCTGCAGGTCGCTCTCGACGGGCGCCGCGGTCGCCGAGGGCGCGGTCACGGGAGCGGCAGGGGCGGCGGTGGGGGTGGCGCTGTACGTGCTGTTCATCGTGGGGGTTACCTCGACGGATGTCAGTCGTGCTGGCGGTTGCTGTGGGGGCGGGCCGGAGCTCACGGGAGCCGGGGCTCCGGGGGCATCAACAGCTGCAACAGCAACAGCGAACCTGGGCAGCGCACAGGAACCCACGAATGGGGGTCCGGGTGGCGGCTGCGGGCGCTGACATGCGAACAAGGAGAACGGTTCGGAGGTCGGACTGTCAACCCAATGTCCGGTTTGGCGTAAATGTTTCACCTCATCCGGTTGCTGTGCGCGGAGAAAGGTTTGTGCAATCCACGCCAGGGGATGTGGCGCTGTGTGAGGGCTCAAACCCAACCCGTCATCTCGTGACCGGAATGTGATCTACGCCGCTTCTCCCGGCAGGTCGCAACCCCGCCTCCAGTGGGCACGTGGATAACGGGTGAAGGGGGAAGTCTCGCGACACCCGATGCATGTGTCACGATTTTTGGCGATTTGAACACTTTCTGCATACGCTTGGTTCCGCAGAGTGAATAAGGGGCCCAATAGCAGATCCCGGCTTGACTGCTCCGGAGCCACGCACTTGTAATTTCACTCGTGTCGTTACGTAGCGATCAGTAACGGCATCACCACGGGGACGCACAGACAGAGCGAGGGGCGCACATGACCGAGCTGTTTCAGGAACTGCTGGTCGAGGAGGCGGACGAAGAGCTCGGATGGCAGGAGCGCGCTCTGTGCGCCCAGACCGACCCCGAGTCCTTCTTCCCCGAGAAGGGCGGCTCCACCCGCGAGGCCAAGAAGGTCTGCCTCGCCTGCGAAGTCCGCTCCGAATGCCTCGAGTACGCCCTCGCCAACGACGAGCGATTCGGCATCTGGGGCGGTCTGTCCGAGCGCGAGCGCCGCCGGCTGAAAAAGGCAGCGGTCTGAAACGGCCGGGGCACCACCGACCCGGCACCCACCGCACAACGCACGACATATCGAACGCGCGAAAGACATCACACAGAGCACGGCAAACGGTCCGCCTCCTGCACCTTCCCCGCAGGAGGCGGACCGTTGTCTTGCCAGCCGTTAGGGTGGGGCGCTGTCCAGCAGCCTCCGAGGGCACACCACCCCCGGACCCTCCCCCCGGCCCCGGCCGGAGGGACCCCCAGGCCGGAGGGCCAGTAGCGCGATGTCCCTGCACAGCCAGTCGGCGGCCTCCCACCAGGCCCCCGCCACACCCGAGTTCCCCCGGCACGTGGTCACCGCGGTCCTCGTCGCCCACGACGGCGCCCGCTGGCTGCCCCGGACACTCGCCGGCCTCCTCGGCCAGGAACGCCCCGCGCAGAACCACGTCGCCGCCGACACCGGCAGCGCCGACGAATCCGCGCGGCTGCTCACCGAGGCCCTGGGCGACGACCGCGTCCTGCACCTCGCCCGCCGCACCGGATTCGGCACGGCCGTGGACGAAGCCGCCCGGAGCGCGGGCACCCTGACCCCCGAGGACCTCCCGTACCTCAAGCGCCCCAGCGGCTGGGATCCCGTCAGCCGCACCTGGCGCGACGACACGTACGACCTCCCCGAACTCCCCCACGGCGAACCGGTCCAGTGGCTCTGGCTCCTGCACGACGACAGCGCCCCTGAACCCGACGCCCTCACCGAACTGCTCCGCGTCGCCGAGGAGAACCCCGACGCCGCCGTCATCGGCCCCAAACTGCGCGGCTGGTACGACAAGAAGCAGCTCCTCGAAGCCGGCGTCACCATCGCCCGCAGCGGCCGCCGCTGGACCGGACTCGACCGCCGGGAACAGGACCAGGGCCAGCACGACCAGGTCCGCCCCGTCCTGTCCGTCTCCACCGCCGGCATGCTGGTCCGCCGCGACGTCTACGACGACCTCGGCGGCTTCGACCGCCGCCTGCCCCTGATGCGCGACGACGTCGACCTGTGCTGGCGCGCCCAGAGCGCCGGCCACACCGTCCTCGTCGCCCCCGACGCCGTCCTGCGCCACGCCGAGGCCGCCGCCCGCGAACGCCGCACCGTCGACTGCGCCGGCCGCACCGCGGCCGGCCCGCACCGCGTCGACAAGGCCGGCGCCGTCTACACCATCCTCGCCAACAGCTCCGGCCGCGCCCTGCCCTACGTCCTGCTGCGCGTCCTCCTCGGCACCGTCCTGCGCACCCTCGCCTACCTCATCGGCAAGGCCCCCGGCCAGGCCGTCGACGAGATCACCGGCCTCCTCGCCACCCTGCTGCGCCCCGGCCGGATCCTCGCCGCCCGCAAGGCCCGCCGCCGCCCCGCCGTCCCCGCCGCCGACCTGCGCCCGCTCTTCCCCCCGCCGGGAGCCTCCCTGCGGGCCAACGCGGAACAGCTCGCCGGCTACTTCGGCGGCGACCGCGACACCGACGTCGCCCCCGCCGGCCGGCACGGCGGAGGCAGCATCCTGACCGCCCCCGGCGAGGACGGCGACTACGCCGTGGCCGAGGAACGCTTCGCCCGCCTCAAGCGGATCGCCCGCAACCCCGCGCCGTTCCTCTTCGGCCTCCTCCTGCTCGTCTCCCTCGCCGCCTGCCGCGGCCTCCTCGTCGGCGGCTCCCTCATGGGCGGCGCCCTGCTGCCCGCCCCCGACAGCGGCCCCGACCTCTGGCGTGCCTACACCGACGGCTGGCAGGCCGTCGGCACCGGCTCCACCGCCTCCGCGCCCCCCTACCTCGCCGTCCTCGGCGCCCTCGCCACCCTGCTGTTCGGCTCCACCCAGGCCGCACTGACCCTGCTGCTCGTCGGATCCGTCCCGCTCGCCGGCCTCACCGCCTACTTCGCCTCCCGGCCGCTCGTGGAGTCCCGACTGCTGCGCGCCTGGGCCGCCATCGCCTACGCCTTCCTCCCCGCCGTCACCGGAGCCCTCGCCGGCGGCCGCCTCGGCACCGCCGTCCTCGCCGTCGTGCTGCCGCTCATCGCCCGCTCCGCCGTCGCCGCCTTCGCCCTCGGCGGCGGCGATTCGACCGCCGACAAGCGCGGCAGCTGGCGCGCGGTGTGGACGTACACGCTCCTGCTGACCCTGGCCACCGCCTTCACCCCCGTGCTCTGGCCGCTCGCCGCCGTCCTCGGGACCGCCGCACTCGTCCTGCGCCGCGCGCACTGGAAGGCGTACGGCCCCCGGCTGCTCGCCACCCTCGCCGTCCCGCTGCTGGTGCTCGCCCCCTGGTCGATCGGCCTGCTCACGCACCCCGGCCGCCTCCTCCAAGAGGCCGGACTGCCCTACGGAACCGGCGCAGCCGGCGCCCTCGACCTGCTCGGCATCAACCCCGGCGGCCCCGGCACCGGCGCCGGCCTGCTGCTCGCCGGCATCGTCCTCGCCGCGCTGGCCGCCCTGCTGCGCACCGATCGCCGGTTCGCCGTCCGCACCGCCTGGGCCGCCGCCCTGGCCGCGCTGCTCTTCGCCGTCCTCGCCAACCGGACCGCCTGGGCCGGCCCCGCCACCCTCGTCTACGGACTCGCCCTGCTCGCGGCCGCCGCGCTCGGCGCGGACGGCGCCAAGGAGCGAGTCGCCGCGCGCAGCTTCGGCTGGCGCCAGCCGCTGGCGGCGCTCATCGCCCTCGCGGCCGCCGCGGGCCCGCTGGTCGCCGCCGCCACCTGGATGATCGCCGGCGCCGACGGGCCGCTGGAGCGCCGCGACCCCGTTCAGGTCCCGGCCTTCGTCGCGGACGCGGGCGGCGACGACAACCAGACCCGCACCCTGATCCTCGCCCTGGACCCGCCCGCCACCGTCTCCTACAGCCTCGTCCGCGGCTCCGGCGGCCGCCTCGGCGACGCCGAGATCACCGCCCGGACCGGCGGCGACCCCCGCCTCGACAAGGTCGTCTCCAACCTGGTCGCCGGCTCCGGCGCCGACCAGTCCAGCCAGCTGAGCGCCTACGCCATCCGCTTCGTGATGTTCCGCCCCGGCGGCCCCGAAGAGGTCCGCCGCGTCCTCGACGCCACCCCGGGCCTGAGCCGGCGCCACCAGCAGGACGGCACCTCACTGTGGGGCGTCGAGCCCTGGCTGCCCCGCGCCGTCATCATCTCCGGCAAGCAGGGCGAGGCCCCGATCCCGGTCGCCGCCGGACCCGTCGAGGCCCACGGAAAGATCCCCTCCGGCGAGGCCGGCCGCGTCCTGCGCATCGCCGACCGCGCCGACGCCGGCTGGCAGGCCACCCTCGACGGCAAGCCCCTCAAGGCCAAGACCCTCGACGGCTGGGCCCAGGGCTTCGAACTGCCCGCCGCCGGCGGCCGCCTCGACCTCGTCCACGAGGACTCCCTCCTGCAGAGCGCCTGGTACTGGGCGCAGGGCCTCCTCGCCCTGGTCCTGCTGGTGATGGCCCTGCCGGGCCGCCGCGCCCAGCTCGACGACGACCTGCCCGAGGAGGAGGCCGCGATCCCGTCCCAGCCCGGCCCGGGCGAGGCCGGCGAGGGCCGCCGCGCCCGCCGGCTGCGCGCCGAGGCCGAGCCCGCCCCCGTACCGGTGGAGACCGCCGCGGTCGCCGACCCGTACGCGCAGATCCCGGCGCAGCCGGTCTACGGCGAGGAGGCGTACGCCTACCAGCCCTACGGCGACCAGGGCGGCTACGCCTACGAACCGCAGTCCCAGCAGCCGATCCCGTACGAGCAGTACCCGGGATACGACCAGCAGGGCCAGCAGGGGCAGCAGGACCCGCAGGGATACCAGGGCCAACCGGGACAGCAGGCCTACGAGGCCCCGTACCCGCAGCAGTACCCGTACGGCGAGGCGCAGTACGACCAGTACGACCCCCAGGCACCGTACGACCCCCACGCACCGCACGACCCGCGTCCTGACGGGAGCCCCCAGCAGTGAAGCAGCGCGCACCCCTGACGCTGGCCGCCGTGACCGCGGCGCTGGCCGCCCTCACCGGCATCGCCGCCCTCACCGCCCCCGCCGCCGACGGCAGGACCGCCGACGGCAAGGCGGCGGCCGCGGCCCGGATGCCGGTGGAGCGGTCCCTGCTGGTGTGCCCGGGGCCCAGCTCCTCGGACATCGCGGAGACCACGTACGCCTCCTTCACGCCCGGCGCCCCCGCCGGAGACGGCAAGGGCTCGGCCCGGCTGCTCGGCGCGACCAAGGACGCCAAGCCGGTCCTGGAGGCCAAGGAACCCGGCAAGCCCGTCGGAGCCACCGCCAACGGCGCCGACGCGCCCGCCCTCACCGGCAGCGCCGACGGGCTCCTCGCCCCCGGCTGGACGGCGCAGCTGACCACCAAGGTCTCGGTCGGCCGCGCCCGCGGCGTGCTCGGCGTCGGCTGCACCGCGCCCGGCACCGACTTCTGGTTCCCCGCGGTGAGCACGGCCAAGGGCCGCGAGGACTACGTCCACCTCACCAACCCCGACGACGCCGCGGCCATCGTCGACATCAAGCTCTTCGGCCCGGACGGACTGGCCAAGCCCGAGGGCGGCACCAGCGAGAACATCCGCGTCGACCCCAAGTCCACGAAGACCGTCCTGCTCTCCTCCCTCGTCCCGGGCGCCCAGCTCGCCGACGCCACCGCCCACGTGACGACCCGCGCGGGCCGGGTGGGCGCCTCGGTGCAGGTCGCCGAGGAGGGCGTCGGCGCGGACTGGCTGCCGGCCGCCACGGACCCGGCGGGCTCGCTGGTGCTGCCGGGCATCCCGGCCGACGCCTCCTCCGTACGGCTCGTGGCCTTCGTACCGGGCGAGGAGGACGCGGACCTGAAGGTGCGCCTGGCGGCTCCCGGCGGCGCGATCAGCCCGGCCGGCAGTGAACAACTGCACGTCAAGGCCGGTATGACGGCCGTCCTGGACCTCAAGGACCTGACCCGCGGCGAGCCCGGTTCGCTGCTGCTGGGCCCGGTCGACGCCAAGAAGGCCGCCCCGGTCGTCGCCGCGGTACGGGTGGTCCGCGGCAGCGGCGCCAAGCAGGAGCTCGGCTTCGTCCCGGCCGCCGGACCGGTCGGGACCCGGGCGACCGTGGCCGACAACCGGCCCGACGAGAACACGACCCTGCTGTCGCTGACCGCCCCCACCGCGGACGCCAAGGTCAAGGTGACGGCCTCGCCGGGCACCGGCGGCGGCGAGCCGGCCTCCCAGGAGGTCACGGTCAAGGCGGGCACCACACAGACGCTGACCCTGGCCCCGGCCGGCGGCAAGGGCTCCTACGCGCTCACCGTCGAGACCCTCTCGGGCGGCCCGGTCCACGCGGCCCGCACGCTGTCCCTCCCCGCCGAGGGCATCGCGATGTTCACCGTGCAGACCCTCTCGGACGACCACTCCACGGTCGCCGTCCCCCGGGCCGCCCAGGACCTCTCGGTCCTCACCAGGTAACCCGGCCCAGCCGGACGGCCGGGCCGGACGGCTCCACCGGACGCCGAGGCGGGGACCCATGGGGGTCCCCGCCTCCGTCAGTCCTGCCCGTACCGCGGATCCACGGTCTCGGGCGACAGCCCCAGCAGCTCCGCCACCTGCTCCACCACGATCTCGTGGACCAGCATCGCCTTCTCGTCCCGCGTCTTCGTACGGATCTCCACCGGCCGCCGGAAGACCACGACCCGGGCCGGCCGCCCTTCACGGGACTCCGACACCGCACCGAGCGGCACCGCCTCGTCGTTCCAGCCGCCGTCCGCGCCACCCGGCGGACCGGGGACGTCACCGACGAGGAACTCCACCTCGGCCAGCTGCGGCCAGCGCCGCTCCAGCCGCTCCACGGAGTCCCGTACGAGGTCCCCGAACAGCTCCGCCCGGCTCGCCGCCAGCGGCACCTGAGGAGGGGCCACCGGCCCGCGCATCCCGCGTCCGTGCCGGTCCCGCCGGCGCGGACGCGGCTCGGTGGGGGCCCCTGCGGGGGGCTCGCCGGGGCAGGGAGGCAAAGGGGTGTCCATCACCCCCGCAGGGTAGCCCCGAGCACGACACGGGGGAGTGAGCGGTGGTGGAGTCGTCGCGGCCCGGTCAAGAGTGCGGTACCGTCCAACGTCGTGAGCCTTGTACGTCGCTGTTCGCGCACCGCGTGCGGCCGCCCTGCCGTCGCGACACTGACGTACGTCTACGCCGATTCGACCGCAGTTCTCGGCCCGCTCGCCACCTACGCCGAACCCCATTGCTACGACCTGTGTGCCGAGCACTCGGAGCGCCTGACCGCCCCGCGCGGCTGGGACGTCGTCCGCCTGTCCGACGG
Source organism: Streptomyces sp. NPDC046308 (assembly GCF_055588065.1). Classification (NCBI taxonomy): domain Bacteria; kingdom Bacillati; phylum Actinomycetota; class Actinomycetes; order Kitasatosporales; family Streptomycetaceae; genus Streptomyces; species Streptomyces sp. NPDC046308. Next base: position 846 of record NZ_JBVJFB010000006.1, on the reverse strand, counting down.
CTCCGGGCCGTCCCGCCCCAGCGGCGACGACCTCGAAGCCCTCGCCAACGCGGTCCGCGAAGCCGCCCGCCCGCCCGGGCGCGCGGCCGAGGCCGGCGGCTCCGGCCAGGGCCGCCCGGCCACCGGCGAGACCCGTCGCGGACACCTGCGCGTCCTGAGATCGCCCGACTCCTGACGCCCCGTTCGTCTCGGAAGGCGCTCCCGGTTCAGGGTAGGTTTGCCGAACCGGACAGAACCTCAGGAGGGCAGGCAGTGGCCGCAGATCTTTCGAACATCGTCAAGGCGTATGACGTGCGTGGTGTCGTGCCGGACGAGTGGGACGAGTCGTTGGCGGAGCTGTTCGGTGGTGCGTTCGTGGAGGTGACGGGTGCTTCGGCGATCGTGATCGGTCATGACATGCGGCCGTCGTCGCCGGGTCTGTCGGCGGCGTTCGCGCGGGGTGCGGCGGCGCGTGGGGTGGATGTGACGTTGATCGGTCTGTGTTCGACGGATCAGCTGTACTACGCGTCGGGTTCGCTGGGGTTGCCGGGTGCGATGTTCACGGCGTCGCACAATCCGGCGCGGTACAACGGCATCAAGCTGTGTCGTGCGGGTGCGGCTCCGGTGGGTCAGGACACGGGTCTGTCGCAGATCCGTGAGCTGGTGGAGCGGTGGTCGCGGGAGGGTGCGCCGGCGGTGGCCGAGGGCACGGTGGCGGGCACGATCGGGGAGCTGGACAGCCTGCCGGGGTATGCGGCGCATCTGCGGGGTCTGGTGGACCTGTCGGGGATCCGTCCGCTGAAGGTGGTGGTGGACGCGGGCAACGGCATGGGCGGTCACACCGTGCCGACGGTGTTCGAGGGTCTG